>BBSB01000001.1:0-372848 GCA_000830455.1 Vibrio sp. JCM 19236 | reverse complement strand
AGAACCACTACACCTAAAAGTGCCTGCCTTGTATAAACGCCCAACAATTCGCTACAAAAACGAACTCAAAAGGTCAACAGACCCTAATAAACGATAACCTGATTCTAAAGCCGTGGAGTCTAGGGCTTCACGGCTATTTTTTAGCCCTACAACGGAGATAATAATGAAAACAATGCCTTATCTAGGTGCTGGCACCTTCCGCCTTAAAGAACAAGCCGCTTACGATTCAGTAATGATGGCGCTTAAGGCCGGTTACCGTCATATCGATACAGCTCAAATCTACGGTAATGAAGCGGAAGTGGGCAATGCGATGGTTGACTCAAATGTGCCTCGCGAAGAGATCTTTCTAACCACTAAGGTATGGATGGATAAATTCTCAAAAGAGACTTTTCTTCCTAGCGTTTATGAAAGCCTAGAAAAGCTAAAAACAGACTACGTCGACCTGCTGCTTATCCACTGGCCTCTTAAAAATGAAGAGGTTTCGATGCAGGAATATCTTACTGAGCTTAAAGCGGCTAAAGAGCAGGGCTTGGTGAAGCAGATTGGTGTTTCTAACTTCACGAACGCTCAGCTTACGCAAGCTATCGAGATTCTGGGTGAGGGCGTTATCTATACCAACCAAGTTGAGGTTCACCCATACCTGCAAAACCGTAAGGTGGTGGAGCTGTGTAAAGCGAACGATGTGATTGTGACCGGTTATATGCCGTTTGCTTACGGTGATGTATTAAAAGATGAAACCATCATTCGTATTGCTGATGCGCATAAAGCGACACCTGCTCAAATCGTATTGGCTTGGATGCGTCAAAATGACTTTGTGACCATACCGTCTTCAACTAAACAGAAGAACATTGAGAGTAATCTAGAAGCTGATACAGTGACGCTGTCACAATCTGATTTGGATGAAATTGCAACTCTAGATAGAAACCACAGATTAGCGAATCCAGACTTTGCTCCTGAGTGGGACTAAGTCTCTGGTAAAGAAAAAGGTCTAGCTTTGCTAGACCTTTTTAGTATTTGAAGCTTAATAGATTAGCTTTCCGGATGTACCTTATAGAAGGTCGCAAACAGAAGTGGCACGACTACCAGAGTTAGTACAGTCGCGAAACCTAGACCTGCCATTATGGTCACGGCCATTGAACCAAAGAATGGGTCGGCTACGAGAGGTATCAAACCAAGAATGGTTGTTAGAGCTGCCATGCTCACTGGCTTAACACGGCTCATAGCGCTGTCGATCACCGCTGTATACGGGGCCTTACCGCTATCTAGGTCCATGTTGATCTGATCCATCAGTACGATGCCATTTTTCAAGATCATACCGCTAAGGCTTAGCAGACCAAGTAGGGCGGTAAAGCTAAACGGTAGCCCCGTTGCTAACAGACCGAAGCTCACGCCAATGATAGACAACGGAACTGTAAACCAGATAACCAGAGGTTTCTGAACGAGTTAAATAAAAATACCGTGATGATAAACATGAGTAGGTAACCCAGCGGCATAGCCGCGCCCAGCGCTTCCTGCGCATCGTTCTCGGATTCATACTCTCCGCCCCAGTCTAAATGGTAGCCTTCGGGTAGTTGATAGGCTTCAACAAGAGGGCGAACACGGCTAAACAGGACAGCAGGAGTCTCATCGCTTAGAATATCGTGGTCAGCAAGTACGGAGATTTCACGCTTACGGTCACGACGCATAATGATGGACTCTTCCCAATCTAGGGTAAGGTTATCAACCACCTGCTCAATTGGAACATAGCTTTGCAGTACTGGGCTCCAGATCTGCATCAGTTTCAATGTTTGAATATCTTCGCGTTCAATCTCAGGTAGGCGTGCGATGATCGGCAGCTGTTTAGTTCCGTCACGAAGCATACCCATAGCTGAGCCGCCAAATGTCATATCAAGCGTTGCAGAGAGATCTTGCTTAGAGATGCCTAAGCGACGCGCCTTAGATTCGTTAAACGCAGGCACTAGTACCTTATTTTGCTCACGCCAGTTGTTACGAACGTTACGAGAGCCAGGGTCGCTAGCGATTATAGCCTCGATATCAGTAGCGATACTGCGCAGTACTTGAGTATCAGGGCCAACCACGCGCGCCTCAATCTTAGAAGCTGGAGACGGGCCAAACTCTACTACCTGCATACGGAAGTCACCGCTCGGAAATTGTGTTGGCAGGTTCTTATCAAGGTCTGCGATTACATCAAACATGATATCCAAGCTGTTGGTACGAACCAAAAGCTGCGCATATGAGGTGTAGGACTTCTCAGGTTGATAGGTTAGGGAATAGCGCTGCCAACCTTGACCTATGGTGGTCGCTACATACTCAACATCTTCTTTCGCTCGAACGTATTGCTCGATCTCTTTGGCAATGTCAGTGGTTTCACGAATATCGGTTCCTTCAGGAAGCCACACGTTTACATAAAAAATGGGTGTATTTGATACCGGGAAGAACTGCTGTTTTACCGAGCCAAAACCCACTACGGCGGTAACTAAAAGCACCATTAGCGTGGCAATAGCTAGCTTTCTAAAGCGCAGCGCGAATACCAAGGTGTTCTTAAACAGAGTGAAGATAAAGCCCTTGTATAGATCATCTTCATTTACCTGTGAGGTCTCGTCCTTCAGGAACTTCTCGGCCAAGAACGGGTGATGGTCAGCGCGGTTACCCAACTTAGGAACAGCGAGAAACACAGCACCCAGAATAGAGAACCCATGAACTCACCGGTTGCATCTTGAGATAGACCGATAGGCGCAAAGGCAGTGATAGCAATGACAGTTGCACCAAGCAGTGGCCACTGAGTTTGTTTGACGATGGCGATAGCAGCGTCTGCCTTAGATAAGCCTTTCTTAATGCCGACCAATATGCCTTCAACGACCACGATGGCGTTATCCACCAACATACCTAGCGCAATGATTAGCGCGCCAAGGGAGATGCGGTGCAGTTCAATCTTGTTGTAATCCATCAAGATGAAGGTGCCGAACACGGTTAGTAGCAGAACCAAGCCTATGATAAGACCGCTTCGCAGACCCATAGCAAACAGCAACACGATAATTACGATGCCTACCGCTTGAGCGAGACTTACGATAAAGCCGTCAACCGAGTTAGCTACCTCATGGGATTGGTCGTAGAACACGTCTACGCTCATACCCACCGGCATCTCGCTATCCAGTTCTACGAGTCTGTCGTGAATAGCTTTACCTATCTCTACCACGTTTACGCCAGAGGCAAACGAGATACCGATATTTAGAGCGGGTTCGCCGTTAAACAGAACTAGGTTTTGTGGCTCCTCCACTATGCCTTGCTTGATATCAGCAATATCCTTTAAGCGGATAAGTTTGCCAGTATCGCGACCATGGATGATCAGGTTCTCAAGCTCTTCTAGAGAAGACATGTTGCCGGTAGGGCGCAGGCGCAGACTCTCACCCGAGACCATGACTTTACCCGCATCTTGAACAGCATTTTGCTGATTGATAAGACCAACAACCGTGTTTGAATCTAGGTTCAATGCAGTTAGACGGTCGGTAGACATCTCAACAAAGATTTGTTCTTGTTGATCGCCTGTGATCATCACCTTACCAACGCCATCGACAAGCTCAAGCTCGCGCGATAAGAAGTCTGCAAAGCGCTTAAGCTCGGGGTAGGTGTAGGCCTTGCCGGTGAGTACTAATGACATTCCATAAACGTCACCAAAGTCATCCATTATGGAAATGCCTTGCACACCCTGAGGCAGGCTAGGTTGAAGATCGTTGATCTTACGGCGCATCTCATCCCAGATTTGTGGCAGTTCATCAGGACCATATTGCATGCCCATACTCACCATTATCTGGGTTTTACCTGCTGAAGTAGTCGAGGTGATGTTATCTACATATGGAAGCTGACGAATCGCTTTTTCTAGCGGGTAGGTAAGCTCTTCTTCAACCTCAAGTGTGGTCGCCCCAGGATAGGTAGCGATGACCATGGCATCTTTAATGGTAAAGGCCGGATCTTCAAGGCGGCCAAGATTACCAAAGGCACTGATACCGCCAATGGCCAAGATGACAATAAACATCCAGCTGATGACGCGGTTTTGATTGAGTAGTCTGCGATATTCATTTATTTAGTTGCCTCACCCGCGATCTTGAACTCACGGTTTTGAGTTCAGTTTTGATAGTTGATTGGTGATCAACAGATCACCTTGCTCTAGGCCTTGGCTGATAACCGCGCCTTGCTTGGTGATGGAATACACCTCAACGGATTGCTTAGTCGGTTTACTGTCTTGATACAGCCAAACATTGAATGCTCCTTGCTCTCCAGCTGGTACTAAAATATTGGCTGGGATCAGATAGGCGGACTCGTTCTTCTGATTATCGAGAGGAATAGTCACATGCGTCGATGTACCGGGCAGAACCTTTCTATCCAGTTCTTGAATCTCGAAGCGCATTAGGTAGTTGCTGCGATTTACCGTCGGTTCCTCTGACCAAAGCATGAGTTTGCCTGATACCGGCTCGGCAAAGGTTTCAAACTGTACGCTGACTTCTTTACCCACTTGTGGTTGAGGCTAAGCAGCACCTCTTCAGTCACGTTAAGATCCACGTGGATTCTGTCGGTGCGATACAGGGTTAGGACTGGCTCTGCGGTGGCAACGTTTTGAGCTTGTTCTTTCTCAACAGTCGCCACTAGCGCATCAAAAGGGGCAATAAGCTGAGTTTGATCCAAGCGGCGCTGTAGCGACTTATATTGAATATTGGCAAGCTTGAAGTTGCTATTGATGCCATCGAACTCAGCGGCTGAGATCATCTTCTGCTTTTGCAGGCGTTTGGCTCGGTCCAGCTGTTTATTTGCAAGATCGAGCTCAATCTTCGCTTCTTTAAGCTGTTGTTTGACTCGAGTGTTGTCGAGGCTTGCAAGCACGTCACCTTTAGAGACGCGATCACCCGATTTAATCGACAAACTGGTAATCTCGCCATCGGCTAGAAATGAGATCGGAGTAAGCTCAGCAGGGATAGTAACGCCGATAAAATCGCGGCTTCCTAACTCAACGACTTGATCCACCTCGTAGGTTTTAAGAACTAAAGGCGGAGATTGATGTTGCTCCGTTTGGCCAAAACACCCGCTTAATAGGCTTGCGATGGCAGTAATTGTGATGATTCTTTTCATTAGATGCCTCGCTCTCTCACCCATGGGCGAACGATTTGGTTATCAACTAATTGGTTTACGCCGCTTTCAACGATCCACTCACCGTTATAGACGCCGCTTACCGAACCAGAAACCATGTTTAGCGAAATATGACGACGGCTCACTCGAGAAGAATCTGGGTCGAACACCCAAACCTGACCAGAGCGTGTGTTTTGTTCTAATCGTGAATCTAACCAAGCGGACTCTTGAATCGGTTGTTCGGTTTGGATTGCATCATCTAGGAATACCTGTAGCTGACCACTGTGACCTGGCATTAGAGGGTTAGCCGAGCTAAATGCGACTGTAACTAGATAACTGTTGGTGTCTGCATCTGGCTGGCTGGAAACCTCAGCGACGTGAGCAGGGAATGGGGTGTTTAGGGTATCGCTGATAAACACCAGTCTTGGGTCTCGTCCCATTAGTCGGTGCGCAATGTTCACAGGAACCGAAACCGAAACGTTGTAGGTACCGTTATCGATAACGTTCACGATCGGCTGCTGCGGGCCTACGACCTGATGTGTATTCACATGACGCAGAGACACTACCCCAGAGAAAGGCGCATAAATTTTGGTATAAGAAAGGTCGGTACGAGCCTGTTCAAGCGCCGCTTCACTGGTTTTATATTGAGTGAAGGCTTGGTCAAAGCTGTCTTTACTGATGAGCTTTTGGCTTTGAAGACGCTTAGCTCTTTGATATTCAGCTTTGGTTAGATCGAATTGAGTTTTAGCCGCTTGAACCGCCAGCTCAAAATCGATGCTGTCTAGCTCCGCTAGCAGTTGTCCCTGCTTAACTCTCTCACCCATTTCAACCGAAATAGATTCAAGCTCGCCACCTACTCGAAAAGAGATAGGAGAGTTCTGCACAGGCACAACCTCACCTAAGAATTGGTAAATAGGGGCATGATTTTGCAACTCAAGTTGCGTCACTTTTACTGGTTTAGAGAACTCTTCCGCTATCTCATCGGAATGTGACACATCACACCCAACAAGTAGCAAGCTGATAAACGCAGTAAAGATCAAAGTTAGTAGTTTCACTATTGGAATCTCATATTGCACACGTGTGCAGTATAATTTCTGATCCCATTCAAGATCAATATATTTTACACTTGTGCAGTAAAATATTTTTCGCGTTTAATGTTACTATTCAGGAAGTACAAACTTGGAGATTCCGATGGCGCAAAGAAAACAAGGGCGAAGAACCGCAGAAGAGGCAGAAAGAACTAAGCTGGAGATACTGGCGAGTGCTGCGTTTCTATTCTGTGAGAAAGGCTATAACCAAGTCTCTATCCGAGACATCAGTGAACAAGCTGGAGTCACTCATAGCCTGATTCGTCACTACTTTGGCGCTAAGGTTCAGATCTGGCGTGCCATCATCGATGAAATTCATGAGTTTGTAGACGCCTACACTTTGAAGCTAGAAGACCATATCGATACTGAACTTCCGGACAACGAGCGACTCTATCGTTACCTATGCCACTTCATGCGTACATGCTGAAAAAACCTCAGCTGTGCCAGATCATGCTCGACTACATCCATCATCCAGAAAACGAAGCTCAAGAGGGAGAAGAGTTCAGTCCTCATATTCAAGAGTTAGTGAATAAAGCTATTCCGATATGCCACGAATAGTGACTGCGCTTGCACCAATCCGGGTCAGATCATGTGGCGATTTTTGATTCATTCTGGAGGTGCGGTTGCGTTTAAACCTTCATGAGTTCGGCTTGGCCGGGAATGTCTCACGACGAGGGGC
This sequence comes from Vibrio sp. JCM 19236, assembly GCA_000830455.1. Lineage (GTDB taxonomy): Bacteria > Pseudomonadota > Gammaproteobacteria > Enterobacterales > Vibrionaceae > Vibrio. The sequence continues at coordinate 365,963 of BBSB01000001.1, read as the reverse complement.
TGCTAGAGCACTGGAAGATTTATGAGCGAGATCTGGTTTTGGAATTAAACATTGCCGATGAAAACCGCTTAACCTATTCATCTCTTGAAGACCTAGTATTAAAAATTTCAGTTCTGGATGAGGAAACTGAGAAGTTTTACGAAGAGAAGTTTAATAAGTGCATATAAGTAAAGGGCTTTATTAACAGCAAGTTATATTAGATATAAAAATATAGCCCCCAAATTCTCAAGGGAATTTCGGTAATTCTTAAAAGAATATTTCACTGTGTAAAATTCATTACGATTTTAACAACTACAGTGAAACAATTATGTCTGCAAATGCTTTGCCTTCAGCACCTGAAGGGAAGGGACGTACATTCGCAAGGAGCATTTTAAACTTTGTACTTTATATCGTGAAAATGGTGTCCATTTTTGCGGTAGTCGCTGGCTCTTCAGTGGCGCTTTCGCATCTAGGCGAGATTCACGGAAAGGATCTACCTGCGGAATATTTCTCAAACGGCTATCCAACCATCTTGAAGCTTCTAGATTCTGAAATCTTTATGGGCTTTATCTTCTTTGTCACCCTAGCCGTGGTTGTCTACGTTCTTTACCTCTTTTGGCAACTTCATGAAATCGCAGTCCATAAAGCTGCAAAAATGTCGAGCGCACACACTCAGATAGTTTTTGCTCTCTCTCTATGTGGCCTGTTTATCAGCAAAACCTGGTGGGTTCTTGCCATCATCATCGCCTTTGCACGCTGGGATGTGATTGGAGACTCGATCTCTAAGGTTATCCGCAACGGTGTGTCAAAACCAAAAGCTATCGAGAATAAGGAGTAACCCATGAAAGAGATTATGCTGCCTTATATCTTGGTTTGCTGGTTGTTGGTTAAGACTGGCATTGTTAAGTGGAACCTGCGTAGTGGCACACTAATGGTGAGTGTGGGTATGTTTATCGCATCCATGCTATTTATCTCTCACCGTTTTTGGTCTCCAGCGGATTTGACTGACAGTACAACGGTTAAAGCGCCTCACGCAGTGCTGAGTCCACTAATTGGCCAAGAGGTTGATCAGGTATTCGTTACTCACAACCAAATGGTTAAAAAGGGTGATGTTATCTATACACTGCGCACGGAAGATTCTGTTTCTCAAGTTGAAAGCTTAAATGCTCAGAAAGCGGCTTATGAAGCTGAAATCCTATCTCTTAAGACTCAGCAGACTAACGACAAGCGCACACTTAATCGTTTGATTAAATTGGATGACTTTGCGCAAGAGTCTGAGAAAGATGATGCAAGAACTCGCATCGAATCAGCGGATGCAAAAATGGCCTCTGCGCATGCTCAGATCAAGAGCATTGAAGCGCAACTTGCGACTGCAGAGTGGGAAAACTCTCGTCGTGAAGTAAAAGCCCCATTCGATGGTCAGCTTTCTATCACCAACATCTCTGAGGGTACTCGTCTAGGTAACATGCACCTGTACGATATCAACAAGAAGTTCGTTGAGATGCGTATTCCAGACCAAACCTATCGTGGCATCAAAGTGGGTCAGTTCGCTGAATTCTATGTTGATGCGTATCCGGGCGAAATCTTCCGTGGTCGTGTTCACAGTGTGACCACAGGTACGGGTGAAGCTCAGGTATCGGTACGTCAGGGTTCTCAACATGTTAGACAGCACGTTGGTAACAATACCAACTCGCACGGTCGTACTATCGTTATCGAGTTTGAAGAGCCGGAAGGTTATAACATCCCAATCGGTGCTACCGGTTCAGGCTGGGTTTCGGCTGATAAGCCTCATCCACTGCTTGGCTTTATGGACATCATAGGTGCGGCGACTGTTAGGCTTAAAGCTTACAAGACCTACCTATCTGCACTGTAACGCAGACAAAGAAAAGCCCTCGAATGAGGGCTTTTTTAGGCATTATTTTATTGATGTTGCGATGGACTCTATGATGCCAAGCAACCATTGGTACTTTGGTGATTTACGTTTAGCTGCCTTCATCACCACAGCAAGGTCAATATCGAGATCTGGATGGTCGGCCTCCTCGCTGTAAGGTACGAAATCCATAGTATAGCCAATGTCTTTAAGCTGACTGAGCAGGGCTTGATTGTCCACCATGATATCGACTTCAGCATCCGGTCTAACCTCTTGAAAGCGGTTCAAATGCTCATTCACTCCCGTTGACATGAACTTAATATAACAGCCTTCAAGGTTGCCGTTGAACTGACCAGAGCCACGGAAGAGTCGGTGTTGCCACAGGTTTGTGGCTTATCGCTAAGAACGTGAATACCGAGGTCAACCTCTTCATCGATAATCATTCCTTCAGAGAGGTGATTCCAGGTGCGCACTTCAATAAGGGCATCGGTTTGTTCTCTGATCTTAAGGATTATCTCTTTGCCATGCATGGTGAGGATTGGCTCAAGGATGTGAATGCAGACTCTATCAATATTCTTGGGGTCAAAATCCTCTGGCTCTAACGCGTGGTTTACTTGTTCCAACGCTGTTTGCAATTTGGGATAGATGCTTACCGCATATGAGGTAGGGGAAAGACCTTCGGCGCTTCGGACAAACAAAGGGTCATCCAGATCTTCTCGAAGCTGAGCCAGAACCTTAGAAACGTAAGACTGAGAGCGCCCCAGTTTTTTAGCCGCTCTCTGAGTGGAGTGGGTTTGCATCAATGCGATAAAAACGTGGAGATTATTGAGAAGTTGCATTCAGCCTTTCACCTCGAGGTTTAATGAATTACGTCCGTGATAAATGATATTCCGTTTAGTTAGAAAGGGCGCCACTTAACCCAAGAATATCCTTTATAACCATAAGTTTAAATAGCCGTGTCTACAATAGCGCGCGCCCTAATTAGTAGAAGAAATAGCGAAAAACATGCATCAGGTTACTCATAAATTCAAACCGAACAAGCTTGTAAAAGCATTCGGTATTCTTGCGACTTCATTGGCGGCAACCAGCGCCAGTGCAAGTGGTATCTTCCTCCAAGAAGCAGTCTCTGCAAATGCAGGTGTTGCAGGCGCTGGTGATGGTGTATACACCGAATCGGCCGCTGCTATGTGGACCAACCCTGCAACCATGTCTTATATGGGTGAGTCACTCACCACCATCAATGTGATGGGCTTTGATCTCAAGATGAAGTATAAGAACGACGGTATTCGCAATGATGGAGAGGCACAATCTTATCTTCCTTCTGTCTCCATCTTCCACGCTCACCAAATATCAGAAAACATGCATCTTGGTTTAGCGCTGGGTGCTGCTGGTGGTTCGAGCCTCTCTTATGGTGACGAATGGGCTGGAGCGCTTGGCTTGATTCAATCACCTTGAATGTGATCGTTTTGAATCCGTCTCTGTCATACAAACTTAATGACCAGTGGTCTGTAGGTGGCGGAGTTCAGTTCAGCTGGGCGGCATTCGAGCAATCGAGCAGCTTATTCGCAACTGATCAAGACAGTGATTGGCTTATGGTTACAACCTAGGTGTAATGTATCGTCCAACTGACAATCTAGATTTTGGTTTGAGCTACCGCTCTAAATCTGAGCACAGTTTTGATGCGGATCTGCAACGCGTTAACCGCTCTGTTGGCACCGATGTGATCGTACCTGAGATCGTCGACATGAGTATGCGTTATGGCTTTAATGAAGACCTGAACCTCCTTGCTAGTATTCAATTCCACCGTTGGAGTCAGTGGGATGAAACCGTACTTAACCTAAGTGGTACGGACCGCAATGGCGTGAGTATTCAGCGTGATTGGGACGATGTATGGAAGTTTGCACTGGGTGCTGATTATCGCCTAAACAGCGACTGGCGACTAAAAGCCGGTTTCTCTTACGAGACTTCTCCGCAAGATGACCCGAGCAAGCAATGGGTAGACCTACCAGTTGGCGAACAGTATCGCTATTCTGTGGGCGCATCAACGAACTGGGATGACATTGTTGTCGACTTCTTCTATGAGTATGCAGACCTTGGTGAAGTTGAATCTGAGAAACGTGCATTGAACGGCAATCTTGTTGGCGTTAACGGCACATTTGAAGGACGTATCCACTTTGTGGGCGTGAACTTTAATTTCTAATCGTATGATTGAATCAAAAGGGGTTGGCAGCGCGCCAACCTTTTTATAACTGCTCTTCAATGGGCAGAATACCCGCCATCCAAGCTCCCATTCTTAGCCAAATGCTTGCATCAGGCTCACTTTCAAATACCTCTTGGGTCATGTTGTCTACCCAGACCAAATCACCATCTCGGATCTTGAGTTTATAGGCGTATTTGTCTAGCTCATTGAAAAGCTCAATTTCGTTCTCTAACACAAAATCTGCTTGGTCTATGATCACAGCCATCTCGGTGTTGTGGAGTGCCGAGCGGGGATCCCAGTTCATCGAGCCGACAAATAGATAGCGGTCATCAAAGAACATCACCTTGGCATGTAAACTGGAACGACCGCTGCCTGTCATTGACCACTTACTCTTAAACTTAGCGGTAGATTTGATTTCCCAGAGCTTAACGCCACCCTCTATTAAATCCTCTCGATATTTTGCATACCAACCGTGAACCGCAAACACGTCATTGGAAGCCAGTGAGTTGGTGATAATCGTTACCTGCTTGCCCGATTGCACCGCTTCAACCAAGTGCTGTGTACCTAACTCTGTCGGAACGAAGTAAGGAGAGATGATAACGACGTTGTCCTCGACATCCTCAAGTATTAGCGTGAGGTCATCAATCAGCTGACTATTTTGAGTTCCTACCTTGTCAGGCAGATCGTATAGAAGTTTTCCTTCTCCCCAATAGAGAGGCAGCTGGTTGTTAACCAGTTTACGGTGGAGATCCAGCTTGGTGATGTCATAGGCTCCTGTGGTGAACTGCTCTTCTAGGCGCTCTGTGAGTACGGTTTGCTTAACATCTTCAGCGGTTATTACTTCATCGGTTTCAAAAATCCACTCTACTGGAACAGCAAAGTCACTGTTCCAGTATTGGTCGAACTGATCAGCAACCTGTTCTACCGTGTTCCCATATAGCAATAAATCGAAATCGCCGAATTCTACGGAGGTGTCGTAGGAGAAATACTCATTGCCGATATTCCGCCCTCCCACAATAGAGGAGACGTTGTCGGCGGTAATGGATTTGTTGTGCATACGACTGTTGAGCCGTCCAAACTCCTTCAGAAAACCGAGGTTTCTCGCGGTCCTGTAGTTGTTTGGATTAAACAGTCTGATATGAATGTTGGGGTGCGAATTGAGAAGTGCCAGTCCTTGGTCATTTCGTTTTTGCATATCGTCCAGCAAGATACGAACCCTGACACCACGCTCAGCGGCTTCAAATAAGCGCCATGTCATCAACTTACCGGTTTCGTCATTACGATAGATGTAATATTGAAGATCCAAGCTATGCTCGGCTGCTTCAATTAATGAGATTCGAGCGAGTAGGGCATCATGGCCTTATCGAGTGGATAAAAGCCAGTCTTGATAGAGGTGTCGTACTGATTCTGCTCAAAATACCTAGCAAGATTGGAATCAGCTTGAAATGAAAGATGCTCCGAATATTCCTTCTCTGGCGGTTCGGGTGCAGAGGCGCACCCCACGATAATTAGGCTGACCCAAAGTGCGGTAAAAGCTTTAAACCAGCGTATGAAAGACTTCGTCATCTAAATAGCATCCCTTCTATTTTTCTTTTTAGTGAGTAAAGATCACTGACTCGCTTGGCACTCTGTGTCTGTCACCGTAGATACCTTCTTCAGTGCGTTTACCCACACTAACAATCATAGTGATTTCATCGTTTTTGCAGAGCCCCAACAACTTCTTGGCACGAACAGAATCAAAACCTTCCATAGGGCAGGTGTCGTAGCCTTGGTCGCGAATCGCCAACATAAAGGTCATAGCCGCTAGAGAGGTACTCTTGTGAAGGCAAACTCTAAGGTCTTCTTTCATCACCTCACGATAGGTTGGCTTCTTCATGCCCATGAAGCCATCATTACTTTTCGAGCTAGCCCTTTAATACCAAGGCCATCATTACTGTACACAAATGGAATAAGCTTTTCGTAGTACTTAGTCGCACGCTTGGCAATTGAGTCCATAGGGCGACCTTCAAAGTTCTTTCGAACCTGAGCTGCATTCATCTGAGCACGCTCTTGCCACTTGTCTGGAGTGGTAACGAATACCACCAATTCGTTTGCCGTTTTGGCCGCATTTTGCCCCATACAAATCTCAGATAGCTCTGCTCGGATCTCAGGAGTAACCACACGATGGAATTCCCAAAGCTGCATGTTACTGCTGTTAGGACTGAGCAGAGTGAGCTCTAAAGCCTTATCAACAGCCGTGGAATCAAAGTCGTGTTCTTGGTCGTATTTGCGTACAGAGCGGCGGGTGTTTACTAGTTCGGTGAGAGAGTGGTGCTGGTTCATTTTCTTTACTTTATAAAAACTTACTAATCAAAACAGTGTACCAAGTCAGAGCGGATAAGGGTATGCGGGAAGGGCATATCAGGTATTGCTTAGTTTCATTATTCAAAATAGCCGAATTAATTAAATTAGCGCGTTCTTAAGATCACACTTTTTCTGAAAGTGGCGCGTAATGGTAATTTTTTCTGTAACAGTCTGTGTATGATGCGCATCACAAAAATTACATGAAACGTGATCTGTGTTCGGTTTGTGTCAGGGGTAATGATGATTAGTTTTGCAAAAAATATGGTTGTGATAGCGCTGCTAGTGATGTGCGGGGTAGCGGAAGCGAACGTGCACCAGTGGGAGCAGACCGAATTCCAAACCTATTCAGATAAAACTCACGTGAAGTTCAAGTTGATTAATAAATTTAAGGTCCCTGGAAAGTACTATGTTCGAATTGACGATAAAAAATTCGATAGAGAATTGATTCTTCAACCAGGTGAAGAACTTGAGCTAGATATAATGGTTGATACTCCTGCGGGAATAAAGTCCAAGAAACTGGTTTGTACATTAGCAGACGTTGGACAGACGAATGACTATGAGGTTTGTACAAGTCTAATTTTTAAACGTTATTAATTATGCGCAAATTTTTTTACTAACCTATTTTATACCGTCAATTATATTGGCGAACCCAATACCAAGCATTTCTAACCCTTCAGGAACAGACAGGATTAGAACATCATCAGGCGCATCTTGTGAACAGGCTGTATCTACAGGTAAAACATTTCAAGTTGGAACTTATGGTGCTACGGGAAATGAAGACAGTGACAACTATTACAATAATTATTATTACCAGAACCAAGATGAAGCAGGTATTTACGCTGCGTTAACGATTCAATTTGGTGGGGAAGACAGAGTTGATTGTACAAAGCTCTATGAATATGAGCTTCGTCAACGTACAAGAGAAGAAGAAATTGCTCAGGCTGAGCATGAACTAAAACTCTTACAAATTGAGGCGGAAAAATACCGCCTATTAAAAATGAAACAAGAAAGCACAACTTTTTCTGAATAGATTGTGCTGTAACTTTTAAATATTTAATTTTAGAAACGGTAAGGAACCTAAATTGAAAAAGACTACTTTGCTTGTAGCTCTTGCTACCTTAATTCCGGGTATTGCTGCTGCAAATACTTTTCAAGGAGAAGTTTATTGGAACGGTTCGATTGAATCAGAATGTGGATGGATTGGCGATAATGCCATTCCTGGTGAGGTTGGTTACGGAGCAGATTACACAACTGGTACTGCCGCTACTGCAAACATAGCGAACAATATGTCTCAAACAGTAGAATTGCAATTTGCTACAGAAATGGTTGAAGGCCCACAATCAATGCTGAACACTGTTCAGATTGGTGTAGATGCGGAAGGTTTTCAATATGATGAGACTGATGCAGCTAATGGCGTTATTCGTGGTGTTCCACGAGGCCCAATCAATCTTTATGCAACGTTTAAAAACGAAAAGCACACATATGATGCAGCAGATTCCATTGTCGTTAAATCTACAGTAACATTTGTCTGTAATAACTAAGGTTTATAAAAAAGGGTGGTGAAATCCGCCCTTTGAATAATTATGTTTGTTAGGTTACTGATAATAGCATTTTCTTTATCTATTTATGATGTAAAGTCGAATGGCTTAGAAAAAGAACAAGCTGCACAATTAGAAGAGTTTTGTCACCAAGGTGCAGAATATCATGAGCGTCGTGTTTTTGATGCTATTTCAAGCTCTGAATATATAGCATGGGACGAAATTAGTTTGGTCGATACATCGAGCAGACTAAACTATACCGAGACTATTCTTGATGAAGAACACGATAAAATAATTACCTGTGACATGGTAATAAACTATATCTACGATGATAAAGAAATAGCTCTAAATACCTCTTTTCAAGTATTGATGAAAGAAAAGCAGACCGTCTCTAACACTCAGATCACTGATGAAGCAGTAACTGATTTTATTGTTCGTGTGATGGTCAACTAATGTCTCGCCTGATCTTTATTTTTATCAATATCCTGTTGTTGCAAGATGCTAATGCGGATGCTCAGATTCAGCCGGTGCCACCAAGGCCACGTCCAACGGTTGGAATGTGTCATTTAGAGGTTTTATCAAACAATGGCATCATCTCTTTTGGCAACAATTATCAAGAAACGGCTAATGCGTTTCGTCTTCACGTAGACGATAGAAAGCGTCGAATAAAGTTGAAACTCGAAGATATAGAGGTCAACGAAGTGGCAATGCGTCGTGGCTTGCAGGCCATTCGTTTTCAAGTTGATGCGCCTGATAGGTATGAAGGTAGCGCTAACTATTGGCGACGTGGCATTGAGTTATCTATCGATGAACTTTCGAGAGATAAAGAAATTGAGATTCAGACTCGGATCGCAGTACCTAAGATGAAATTGAAAGCCGGAGACTATGAAGTTCGTACTCGCTGGCAAATCGAATGTTACTAGCTAATCTAAGTTAATGGCCCACGCTGACGTTGGGCATTTCTTTGTAACTAAAAAGTTAATTTCTGGCTAGGCACTCCTTCATCTCTACTGAGTCAAATACCGCTCATATCTCACCTATTTCTGCCACTTTTAGATTGCTACTAAGCCCACTAATTCTAATCTCATTTTTGCTGCAAATATTGAGTTATCTAACTACGGCTAAAGCCATGAATATCAATAGCTTGCATTAATGAGAACCATTATCCTTTAGTGGTAGATATAAAGTGTAACAAGTTGTATCTGTAGCACGCCATTTGCCTTGTATTTCGGTGCTTTATCGATGGGTACGCCACACCGTAAATTTTCCTGCGCATCTGTATTGATCTCGATCATGTTAACAATTAGGTAAAAATCGGATAGTTCGCTCATAAATAAAGAGGTCTACTCAATGAGCATTGTCGATAAAGTAAAAGCCTATTCTGTTAGCCGTAGGAACTTCGTTAAGGGTTCTGCTGCTATCACTGGTGCTGCTGCAGCCAGCGCACTTACCATCCCCGTTCAAGCGAGTCCAAAAGCTCAAGTTACCAATAGCGATGAAACCATCAGTTTTAGCGCATGTCTTGTGAACTGCGGCAGTCGCTGTCCGTTCAAGGTACATGTGAAGGATGGGGTAGCAGTTAAAATCTCACCTGAAGATGGTGTGGATGAAGCTATCTTCGGTCAGCATCAGATCCGTCCGTGTCTTCGCGGTCGTGCTGCACGTTTTCGTACCTACAACCCTGATCGTCTGAAATACCCAATGAAACGCGTGGGTAAGCGTGGCGAGGGTAAGTTCAAGCGTATCAGCTGGGATGAAGCGACCACCATAGTGGCTAAAGAGCTTCGTCGCATTATAGATACCTATGGTAATGAGGCTATCTATTACCAATATGGTTCTGGTACAACGGGCGCAAACCTGCAAGGCCGTAATACTTGTCGCCGCTTGCTAAACCTAGCAGGTGGTTATCTCAATGCTCACAATACCTATTCTGAAGGCCAGCTGAACGTTATCCAGCCTTATGTATTCGGTAAAGCGGGTAACATCTATGGCACTGAGCAGCAGACGCTATTCTCTGAGATCAAAAACTCTGATCTGGTTGTGATGTTTGGTCAAAACTTGGCTGAGACTCGCATGTCTGGCGGTGGTCAGATTGCTGAAATCTATGATGCGATTGAGCAGAGCAAGCCAAAGGTTATCTTGATTGACCCGCGCCGTACTGACAGCGTGACCGCGTTCGATGCGGAATGGCTACCAATCCGTCCAGGCACTGACGCAGCGCTTATTGCAGCTATCGGCCATACCTTGATCAAAGAAGATTTGGTCGATGAAGAGATGATCAACCGCTATGCGGTGGGTTGGGATGAAAATACGCTGCCTGAAAGCGCACCAGAAAACAGCTCTTACAAGTCTTACATCCTAGGTTTGGGTGAAGATAGCGTTGAGAAAACCCCTGAGTGGGCAAGCCAGCTAACCGGCATTCCGGCAGTGCGTATTAAGCAATTGGCTCGTGAGATTGCGGGTGCAAACGCAGCGTGGATTTCACAAGGTTGGGGCGTGCAGCGCACCCAACAGGGTGAACAGGCTGCGCGCTCAATTCTTATGCTTCCAGTGATGACGGGTCAGTTTGGCCGTCCTGGTACTAACGTGGGAAGCTGGGGTGGTAGCGTACCTTACCCAGTATCGGGTCTGTCTATCGGTAACCCTATTAAGGCGTCAATTCCATGCTTTATGTGGACCGATGCCATTACTCGTGGCACAGAGATGACTGCACAAGCAGACTTCGTTAAGGGTACAGATCGTCTACCAACGAATATCAAGATGCTGTGGAACTACGCCAGTAACGTGACCAACAACCAGCACTCAGACCTGAATAAGGTGCATGAGATCATGCAAGACGAGTCTTTGGTCGAGTTCAACCTGGTATGGGATAACCACATGACGGCGTCTGCGCGTTATGCGGATCTGCTGCTTCCTGATGTAGCAACCCTTGAGTCTGATGACCTCATCAATAACTCATATCAGTCTGGCGCTTATCACTACATCGTTCGCCTGCAAAAAGCGATTGAGCCTATGTGGGAAAACCGCCCAACGTATGATGTGTTAGCTGAGATTGCTGACAAGATGGGTATCAAAGACCAGTTTACAGAGGGTCGCACCTACCAAGAGTGGATTGAGCACGCTTACAACGAAACTCGTAAAGGCAATCCATCACTACCACCGTTTGAACAAACGGACGGTATGGGCATCATCGACCGTCGTTTGGCCGATAGCAGTAAACACATTGCACTGAAAGACTTCCGTGATAACCCAGAAGCGAACCCTCTAGGCACCCCGTCAGGCAAGATTGAGATCTACTCTGAGGCACTGGCGCAGCTGGCGAAAGAGCGCCCAGTTCTGGAAGGTGACAAGATCTGCGCTATCCCTGAATACGTGCCAAGCGTTGAAGGCTTTGAGGTTTCTCGCACCGGTGAGTTCCCGCTACAGATGACGGGCTTCCACGTTAAAGGCCACGTTCACTCAACCTATACCTCGGTGGCACAGCTTCAAGAAGCGGCGCCGGATATGATTTGGATGAACGAATTAGATGCGGCTAAACGTGGCATCAAGAATGGCGATTTAGTAGAAGTGTTCAATGCTCGTGGCCGCCTGCGTATTGCCGCTAAGGTTACCCCTCGAATCATTCCGGGTACCGTGGCAATGCCGGAAGGTGGTTGGGCAATGATCAACAAAGAGGGTGTGGATATCGGTGGTTGTATCAACCGCTTGACCACTATCCGTCCAACAGCTCTGGCTAAGGGTAACCCGCAACACACCAACTTGGTTGAAATCAAGCGAGTCTAAGGAGACATTAAATGAAACAATACGGTTTTTTCGTAGACTCTGCCAAGTGCACAGGTTGTAAAACCTGCCAAGTGAGTTGTAAAGATGAAAAAGATACCAATCTAGGTCCTAAGTTCCGTCGAGTGTATGAGTACGGTGGCGGTATCTGGAAGCAAGATGGCGATACTTGGACACAAGACGTGTTCAACTACTACCTATCTATCGCATGTAACCACTGTAGCGATCCAACCTGTGTGAAGGGCTGTCCAACTGGCGCTATGCACAAGCGTAAAGAAGATGGTCTAGTGGTTGTTGACCAAAGCACCTGTGTAGGTTGTCGTTATTGTGAAATGCGCTGTCCTTATGGCGCGCCGCAATTTGACGAAGAAAAGAAAGTCATGTCGAAGTGTGACGGTTGCTATGAGCGCGTAGCCCAAGGCATGAAGCCAGTGTGTGTTGGTTCTTGTCCGCAGCGTGCATTGGACTTTGATGAGATCCATATCCTACGTGAAAAATATGGCACTCAGTCTGCCGTCGCGCCTTTGGCGGATCCAAGCTACACCAATCCAAACCTAGTCGTTCGTCCGCACTCAGATTGGCGTCCAACAGGCGATGAGACTGGCAGCGTTCTAAACCCAATGGAGGTATAAGTCATGCATGAATTACCACTGGTATTCTTTACCGTATTTGGTCAAACCTCTGTTGGTCTGTTTGCACTGGCTTTGATTGCTAAAGAGCTTGGCAAGATTGATGCAAATACGCTGAAAAAAGCAAACCTAGTTGCGGCTGTTCTGATCTTTGTAGGCTCGGCGATTGGTGGTCTGCATATGGGACAACCTCTAAGAGCGCTTAACTTAATCTACGGCTTGGGCCGCTCACCTATGAGTAATGAGATTATTCTAAGTGGTCTGTTTATGGGTCTAGCGGGTGCAACGGTTGTGCTTACCCATCTTGGACGTGAAGCACTGGCTCGTGTTGCAAACGTAGCGACAGTATTGGCCGGCTTGGCATTCGCTTGGTCCATCCCTCAGGTATACCAGCTTGAAACCGTAGCGCCTTGGAATACAGTACACACCTCGCTACAAATGTGGATGACGGTTGTGGTCGCAGGTAGTGCGTTAGCAGTAGCCTTTGGCTCTGGACGAATTGCACTCTTTACCCTAATTGTGGGCGCTTTGGTGTCTGTAGCGGCTAAGCCTGATTACGTTGGATTTGTGGTAGAGCAAGCACCAGCATTGGCATCAGGCCAATATATGCTGTGGGCATTCCAAGTTCTGGCTATCGTGATTGCTTTGGTCGCAGGCATCTTCTGCGTGACTAAGCAGGATGCACCAAAGGCATTGATGGCCGGTGCGGCGGTATTAGTTATTGCTGGTGAGCTTGTTGGTCGCGTGGCATTCTACAATCTGTGGCAAATCCCTATGTAACCTCTGGGTTCAGCTACAAGGATGATGATTAAAAGAGGGACGTTGAGCCCTCTTTTTTATTTGGAAAAAAGCATGATTACTATGATTCCTAGAGTACTAGGTTACCTGTTTTACTATTCGCCAACTAAAGATGGTTATAGCGAAGCGCTAAATCTATTGCCGAGCCTGCCTCAGGCCCTCGATGAAGATAACCAAGGCGCGGCATCGGCTGTGGTAAGTCAGATAAACGTGAATGAAAATAGAGACGAGCTTGAACAGCGTTACAATCAGTTGTTTGTTGGTTTGGGTGAACTGACTGCGCCGCCTTGGGGCTCTGTGTATTTGGACTCTGAGGGTATAGTCATGGGCGAGTCGACCGTAGACTTTAGGCAGTTTCTCGCCATCAATGGTATTGAACTGACCACGGACATGAATGAACCTGAAGATCAATTCGGTTTGATGCTGATGACCTTTGCACAGCTTATGGAGCTAGAATCTTATGAGGCCGCCGCCGAGTTACTTCAAGTGCACCTGCTTCCTTGGGCTCCTAGGTATCTAGAGCTTTTGATTGCTGAAAACGATTCTTTCTATAGTCAGCTTGCACAGCTAGCGGATATCTATCTGAATGAATTGAAAGAGGCGTTTGAGCTTGTGCCAGTCGCACGACCACTGTTTCGATAGGAAAGAAGATGACTCACAGCGAAAAAGATGAACGCTATTACCGCGCAGTGTTAGAACACAAGTCTGTCAGTCGGCGCGGACTGTTTCGCGGTTTGTTTTCTGGTGTAAACGCCACCACCAAGCAAGCTAAGACCCAGGCTCAGATACGCTCTGTACCTAGGCCACCAGGCTCTGCTGAGGAGTCTATCTTTGCAAGGCTGTGCAGTGAGGGTTGTAACCAGTGCGAGCAGGTTTGTCCTCAGCAGGTTATTTCTATGGTTGGCGGATTTCCGGAGCTATCACTGGATTACAATAGCTGCAGTGAGTGCGGTGAATGTGCGCGCGCTTGCCCAACACTGGCTATTTCTGCCCACTCTATCGGTACCGGAGCTATAGCTAGTATTTCGAGTAATTGTTTACGTCGAATGAGCCAAGCTGCGAAGAGTGCGTAGAGGTGTGTTCGCATGATGCTCTTTCTCTACTTAGTAGAGGCGTTGAGGTAATCTCCGACTCCTGCAGTGGCTGTGGCCAGTGCCGTGAAGCTTGTCCTGCAATGACCATCGATATGGTAATGAAAGGCTAAACTTATAAAAAACAAACCTAGGAAATGAAAATGATTAACATGGATGTCTCTGAAAAACTGGTTATTCACACCGCAAGCGAGGACTGGCAAGCCAGCCCAGCCAAAGGTGTGTGGCGAAAGCCTCTAGAGAGGGAAGCTGCGAGACAGGCTTGGTGACGTCTATTGTGAAGTATGAAGCTGGCTCAAGGTTCTCGGAGCACAGCCATCCGCTTGGAGAAGAGATCTTCGTTCTTGAAGGGGTGTTTTCCGATGAAGATGGTGACTATCCAGCAGGCACTTATATTCGTAACCCTCCTGGTAGCAAACACTCGCCGTTTAGTGAGCAGGGTTGCACCTTGTTCGTAAAACTCAATCAGTTTGATAAAAAGGACCAGACTACAGTTCGTGTGGACACGCTTAACACTCCTTGGCAACCGGGCATTGGTGGACTAGAGGTGATGCCGCTTCATGGCTTTGAAGAAGAAAACGTTGCCTTGGTCAAATGGCCACAAGGGGAGCGCTTTCAGCCTCATTCTCATTTTGGAGGTGAGGAAATACTGGTTCTTAGTGGTGAGTTTCAAGATGAATACGGGCAGTATCCACAATACTCTTGGCTACGTAGCCTCACATGAGCAAACATTTCCCATTTGTGGAACAAGAGACCATTATCTACGTGAAAACTGGCCATTTATTGCGTCGCGCCTGAGTTTTACCTAAATATTGTTTCACAACAAATGTTTGTTTGTTAGTATCCGGTCAATCGTATTAGTCGGGGAGCCTTTAGGGCTGAGATCGTTGAATTAAGTAAGCGAACCCGTTGAACCTGATTCAGCTAGCACTGACGTAGGGAACTAGTCGCCACACAAGCTATAGATCTATCTCTTCCAGCTACATAGGCTTTGGTTTCGCACGTCTGTCTGAATTGGGTATCCAATTAAACAGAAGGAACGCGCCTGTGTCTCAAAATCAAATCGCGAATGTACTGACTATTGCTGGCTCTGACAGCGGTGGTGGTGCAGGTATTCAAGCCGATATCAAAGCTATCTCAGCAACGGGCAGTTTTGCTTGCTCAGTGTTAACCGCACTGACCGCTCAGAATACTCAAGGCGTTACCGGTATCTATCCTGTTTCACCAGAATTTATCGAGCAGCAGCTTGATGCAGTGTTCTCAGATATCAACATTTCAGCGGTTAAAGTTGGCATGCTGGCTGAAACCTCAGTCATTGAATCTGTGGTGAAAAAGCTTAAGCAATATCAGCCTAAGTTCCTTGTTGTCGACCCAGTAATGGTCGCGACCAGTGGCGACTTGCTTTTGCAATCTTCCGCCATTCAAACCCTTAAAACCGAGCTTCTACCTTTGGCAGATGTGATTACGCCAAATCTTCCAGAAGCCGCGACTTTGCTTGGCTGTGCAGTGCCAACTACTGAAACTGAAATGAATGCTATGATCGATGGCCTTCGAGAACTTGGCTGTAAGGCGGTTCTACTAAAAGGTGGTCATCTAGAATCTGAAGCTGACAGCACTGATCTGCTAATTACTAAAGACGCGGTCGAGCGCTTTACGGTTAAGCGTGTGGATACACAAAACACACATGGCACTGGCTGCACCTTATCTTCGGCAATTGCTTCTTACCTGACACAATCTGAATCTCTGACAGAGGCGGTATCTAAAGGTAAAGACTACATCTCACAGGCTATTGCGCATGCCGATGACTGAATGTAGGTAAAGGCCATGGCCCTGTACATCACTTCTATAAGCTGAACAACTAATGCCAACCAGCATCTCTATCTCAAAGGGGCGATTGCAATTTAACGATGCAGAAACGCCTCTTTTTGAGCAGCTTAATCTGGATATCCAAGCCAATTCCTGGGTCACTGTATTGGGACAAAGCGGCTGTGGTAAAACCACCTTACTGAGGCTCATGGCAGGGCTGTTGTCTGAATCGGCCCACTGGCAAGGTGATATTCACTTTGGCCAAGGTGAATTAAGCGACAACATCGCTTATATGGCGCAGCAAGACCTGCTTATGCTTGGCTGACTGTGCTGCAAAACGTCTGTTTTAGTGACCGCTTCGGTGATAGTAAATCTGTCGATACAGAAACCAGAGAACATGAAGCTAAAGCTCTCCTAGCTCAGGTCGGTCTTGCGGGTAAAGAGTCTTACTACCCGAGACAACTTTCCGGCGGTATGAAGCAGCGTGTGGCGTTGGCCCGCACTCTAATGCAAGACAAGCCAGTAGTATTGATGGATGAGCCTTTCTCTGCGCTCGATGCGGTAAATCGCTATAAACTGCAGAATCTGGCGGCGGAGATGCTAAAAGATAAAACCGTCGTTCTGATCACCCATGACCCTCAAGAAGCCCTTCGCCTGAGTGACGCGGTTTACTTAATGGAGTCGACACCTGTGAAAATGACTCAGATCCCAGTACCAGAATCAAAAACGCCACGCGCTCTAGATGCGCAGATGGCTGAGATTCAACAAAGAATTATTGAGAAGTTGGGGGCTGAACATGAGTAATCTGGCTCAGCAAGACTTGTCTAAGCGCCTGAAAAACCAGTCATCGCATGTGGTGAGACTTCTCATTTCTTGTGTTGTGGTTCTAGGTTTGTGGCAAGCGGTGGTGGTGCTGTTTGAATTGCCTAGTTTCATTTTGCCAGAACCCTTAGCGGTAATGGATAGGCTGCACACTCGTTGGGATGTGCTTTGGCATCACACCTTTATTACCTCACAAGAGATAGTGCTTGGCTTATTACTTGGTTTGTCGATGGGGCTTTTATTTGCGCTTCAAATGCTACTGTTTGAGCCCCTTCGCCGTTGGCTGTTGCCGATACTGATTGCATCACAAGCGATCCCTGTATTTGCGATAGCGCCAATCCTGATGCTCTGGTTTGGCTACGGCATTGCCTCAAAAGTGGTGATGGCTGCGCTTATCATCTTTTTCCCTGTAACCACCTGCTGTTATGACGGTCTGCGAAATACACCTCGCGGCTATTTGGACCTTGCAAAAACTATGGGCGCGACCCGCTGGCAGATGCTGACGCAAGTAAGATTGCCAGCGGCCATGCCAGCGCTTGCCTCCGGTATTCGCGTAGCTGTGGTTGTGGCTCCAATTGGCGCAGTAGTAGGTGAGTGGTAGGTTCAAGCGCAGGACTCGGTTATCTGATGCTTCAAGCTAACGCGCGCATGATGATCGATGAGATGTTTGCGGCCCTGTTTGTACTGGCGCTTATCTCGGTCACCCTTTATTTCATTACCGATAAGCTATTAAACAAGTTTATCCCTTGGCAATTTGATTAGGGCTATTAGTCCTTAATATTCACGGAAGACACTTTGAAACTACTCAAATCACTACTCGCCACTGCTTTGCTGATGCTAAGTGGTCAAGCACTGGCGCAAGAGAAAACGTTAACCCTTATGTTGGATTGGTTTGTAAACCCAAATCATGGTCCGATTATCATTGCTCAAGAAAAAGGCTTTTTGCCGAGCAGGGACTTAAAGTAGAGATACAAGAACCTGCAGATCCAAGCGTGCCGTCAAAGTTGGTAGCAGCTGGGCGTGTGGATATGGCTATCTCTTATCAGCCTAACTTTATTATTGATGTGGAAGCGGGTTTGCCTTTGGTTTGGACTGGCACTTTGCTCGCAACGCCACTTAACACCTTATCTGTACTCGATAACGGCAAGATCGAAACCCTTGCTGACCTGAAAGGAAAAACTGTTGGCGTAGCCGTTTCTGGAAGTGATGAGAAGATCATCAGTAAGATGCTGCAAAGCGAAGGCATTAAGTTTAGCGACGTTACGATAGTGAACGTTGGTTGGGCACTGTCTACCTCACTAGCATCAGGTCGAGTTGATGCGATCTGGGGTGGTATGCGTAACTTTGAATCTCATCAGCTTGAGCTAGAAGGCTTCAAGGCTAAATCCTTCTTTCCTGAAGAGCATGGCATCCCACCTTATGATGAGCTGATGTATGTGGCAAACGCTAAAAACCACGATGTGGATGCGATAGCTCGCTTCAATAAGGCACTTGAGCTTGCCACCCAGTACATCATCAATCACCCAGAGGCAGCTTGGAAAGAGTTTGTTGCTTACAACCCAGATACTCTAAATAACGAGCTCAACCATAGAGCTTGGAATGACACGCTTACGCGTTTTGCACTGCGTCCGTCGGCTGAAAACGTGGAACGTTATGATGATTACGCCAAGTTTATGCATGAGCTTGGCATCATCAAAACCGTTCCAAACAAAGACATCTACTTTATTCACTAAAAGCATGCTTTACCCTTGAGTGAGGGTAAAAAGGAAGAATCATGAAAAAACACTACTTGGCTTGGCTGCGACCTGCGCACTTGCCATCAGTCCAGCGACTTTCGCTAAAGACAACAAGCTTACCTTGATGCTGGATTGGTTTGTAAACCCGAATCACGGTCCTATCGTTATCGCTCAGGAGAAAGGTCTGTTTGAGCAGCAAGGTATTGAGGTAGAGATCCAAGAGCCAGCTGACCCGAGTGTTCCAGCAAAGCTGGTAGCGGCAAACAAGATTGATATGGCTGTATCTTATCAGCCAACTCTAACCATAGATGTTGCGGCAGGTCTGCCACTGATTCGTAGCGGCACGCTTATCTCAACGCCCCTAAATACCTTGATGGTGCTGGATAACGGTAAGATCAATTCCCTTGCTGACCTGAAAGGCAAAAAGATCGGTATTGCCATTGCGGGCAACGAAGAGGCTACTATCGGTACCATGTTGGGTAGCGAAGGCGTGGACTTTAAAGATGTGCAGATCATCAATGTTGGCTGGGCTCTTTCTTCTTCTCTAGCGTCCGGCAAGGTTGATGCCATCTGGGGTGGTTTGCGTAATTTTGAAACCAACCAGCTTGCAATCGAGGGCTATAAAGCGAAAGCCTTCTTCCCAGAAGAGCACGGTGTGCCCGCTTATGACGAGCTAGTGTTTGTGGCGAATGCCAACAGCTACGACACGGAAAAGATCAAGAAGTTTAACCGCGCCATCGAGCTGGCGACCCAATATATCGTTAACCACCCAGACAAGGCTTGGAAAGAGTTTGTTGCTTATAGCCCAGATACCCTTAACAACGATCTTAACCGTCGCGCATGGGAAGATACCCTAACGCGTTTTGCACTTCGTCCAGCAGCGGTCGATCACCAACGCTACGACGATTACGCCGAGTTCATGCATAAGAATAAGATCATCAACAGCGTACCAAACAGCGAAAAATACGTACCTTCTCTATAAATCGGAGTCATCATGAAAGTATCTCAACTTATCGAAGCGTGTCGCGAAGAGTGGCAAGGCTATATCGAGCACAGCTTCGTTCATCAACTGGCCGATGGCTCATTAAAACATGAAGCATTCTTGCACTATCTAAAACAAGACTTCTTGTTTTTGAAGCACTATACCCGAGCGTATGCACTGGCTATCTATAAAGCGAAGAGCCTAGAGCAGATGCGAAATGCACTGCCGAGCCTGCACAATTTGCTCGACTCAGAGATCGGTCACCACGTTGAATATTGTGAAAAGTGGGGCGTAAGTGAAGCGAGATGGAAACCGAGACCGAAGACTTCGGTACTGTGGCTTACACTCGCTATGTACTAGATACCGGCAGTCAGGGTGATTTAGTTGATCTCTACGTTGCTTTAGCGCCTTGTGCTATCGGCTATGGCGAGATCGGTGCTAACCTTGCCAAGCGAGATTCAACTGTCCAAGAAGGCAATCCATATCAAAGCTGGCTAACCATGTACGCCTCAGAAGAGTTCCAAGAGGGCGTGGTGAAGTGCATAGAGAACCTAGACAACCTTCTTGTTGATATCGAACCAGACAGTGCTCGCGCCAAAGAGCTAATCGAAGTATTCCGCACCGCAACACGCATGGAAATTGCGTTTTGGGAGCAAGGCCTAAGCGCCGCAAAATAAGGATAAAAAATGGAAACCTTACAAATTATCGAATCCCTAAAAAACTGCGTGAGAATAAGCCGCTGGTGGTTAACGTGACCAACTATGTGGTGATGAATAATACGGCTAATGCACTGCTGGCTGTGGGCGCATCTCCTATCATGGCGCACTCTTCTCGTGAAATGGCAGAGATGATGAGCTTTGCCGGCGCGCTTGTGATCAATATTGGCACCCTAGATAGCCAATGGGTACCGCGCATGATGTTTGCGGTTGAGCAGGCGAATATCAACGGTAAGCCTGTGGTACTAGACCCAGTAGGTTGCGGCGCCAGCACACTCCGTACCGAAGTTTCTCGCCAGATTGCAGAGCAGGCGGAGACTCTTATCATTCGAGGTAATGCCTCAGAGGTGATTGCCCTTGCCGGTGAACAAGCTCAGTCTAAGGGCGTAGACGCCTTAGACAGCAGTGACTCAGCGGTAGCTGCAGCTCAATACTTGGTCAATGAGTATGGCGCTTCAGTGGTTATCTCTGGTGCGGCGGATTATGTAGTAAGCAAAGATGGCGTAGCGAAGCTAGAAAATGGCAGTGAGATGATGCCTTATGTTACTGGCATGGGCTGCTCACACACCGCGATTACCGGCGCGTTTGCAGCTATTGGTGAACTAACGGGCGCAGCTGCAGCGGCTATCCTTGGCGTTGCTGGCGAGATTGCCACTGAGAAATCAGCAGGCCCAGGTAGCCTACAAATGAATCTTCTAGATACCCTGTATCAACTGGATGAAGCGACTATCGCTAAGCGTCTTAAGATCAGCAAAGCATAATCGAGGCACGTAATATGAACCCTTATGAACTCTACTTTGTTACCGATGAACACCAAGAGCTAAAGGCCCTTTGCAAAGTGGTTGAACAAGCCATAGAAGGTGGAGTAAGCATGGTACAGGTTCGCGAAAAGCATGGCGATGTTCGCGCCTTTATTGAGCGAGCTCGCGCAGTAAAATCGGTAATGCAAGGCAGTAATGTGCCTTTGATCATCAACGATCGCGTAGATGTAGCACTGGCGGTCGATGCATGTGGAGTTCATCTGGGTCAGTCGGATATGCAAGTTGCCGATGCAAGACGCCTGATAGGAAAAGATAAGATATTGGGTCTTTCGGTTGAGAGTGAAGCGCAGCTCATTGAAGCGCAAAGCTTTGAGGTGGATTATCTAGGAGTGAGCGCCATCTTTGCCACTCCAACTAAAACCAATACCCTCAAGCATTGGGGTATTGAAGGACTGCGCAAAGCGGTTGAAACCTCGAACAAGCCCCTTGTGGCAATTGGTGGGATCAATACATCTAACATTCAACAAGTGGCGGCAACTGGAGTTAATGGTATCGCTTTGGTATCGGCAATTTCGGCAGTGAGTGATCCTAAATTGGCTTCAGAGCAGCTATTACAGTTGATCAGAACTGCATAACTAGCAAACAGGTTCAAGGGTTACACTGTTTGGGTCTGTAAGATGTTCGTTCTTGAAGCTCTATTTATTCAATCAGCACCCATGTAACTAAGATGGTTTGGTAATAAATTGATTTTTAAGCCCATTTTACAAGCTTAGATTCCAATATCTCATAAGACATCGATTACTATTAAAGTATGGACACTTGTGTTTAATTGCCGCTATCGAGTTTGATAAGGAGATTTCTCATGAAATTGAAACTGTGCGCTTGCTTACTTCCGTTATTACTTACCGCTTGTGGTGGAGACTCAAACTCATCTGGCGGTGGTGGTAATGAAACAGACCAAGGAACAGATCTTAGTATCAAAACTTACAACTTTGTTTATCAAGGTGGGGCTGTATCCGATGTTGTGGTAAATGGGTTATACGAGCAGTTGGCTTCGGGTGAAGTCACTAGGGTTCTCAACGACAATGCCGTCTATGGTGGCGCAACGACAACGACACTTGTCCAAGCCTTGAAGAACAGTAGTGGTGAATTTGCTGTGACCTTTGAACTCAGAGATGCGAACAGTAATGACTTACTTGAACGTGAACTCGAGACAATTGATGATGACGATACGTCGCAATTGTTATTTGCAGTAGGGGATACCTCTCTATCTTCGAGCGACTTTGAATTGGAAGCCTTTGATACACCAACCGATGTGGCTACATCGACTAGTGTCCCTGTATACCTGATTAATCTCTTAGGGCAAGAAGCTGTGAATGTCTTCGTCGATCAAACCCTGTTTCAAAGTGGCTTAGAGCCGATAGACCTTTCCAATAAATTGGATGTTCAGCTCGCGTCTCCGATTTCTGATATCAGTTTGGAGTTGGCAAACTCAACATCTGTAGCGACCTGTAATGTGAGTAATACTGACTGGGATGATAAGCAGTGGCTTATTGTTTTCGCTAAAAGTCCATCTGGTAACCCGACTTGTTATCTCACTGAGTACTAAATGAAAAAGCCAAGTCTTAGACTTGGCTTTTTACTATCAGGGTTTAAATGGAGTATTGCTTCATGACACCTGTAGATTGTCGCAATTTATGAGTCACATCGCCAAACAGAGAGGATTTGTCAGCCTTTAAACTGTAGTTTTTTCCGTCATTGACCTTATTAAAATCCACCATGAAATGGGTGTAACTGTCTTGGTATTGATATCTAACCTGCAGCACTTTTTGGTCTAGGTTGTAGCCAAGAGAATACAGCGTTGCATAGCCGCGCATATTACCTTCAGCATCTGGACGGTTGGCTGCATCTAGTGGGATCTTGTATGTAGTGCTGTCTAACTTAGCGATACCGTTGGTATAGCTACTTGGTTCAGTCAGCTGAGATTTCATATATTTGTTCCACACAAACCTCTGAGAAGAGATGATGTTGCCTGGAATTGAAAAATGCCCGTCGATTACATCATCTGCTTTAGGCTTAGCCTGTTCCCAATTATTTAAATGCTGATCAAAAGTAGGACTATTGGTTAAAACGTCAAATTCTTTGCCATGGTAGACCTGCCACTTTCCATCTACAAACTCGATAATGGCGGAATCGCCTGTTGAGTCTTGCATAGAGTAGTGTCCTTTCATGGCAATGCCATTATGCTCGAACTGTTGCACCTCTAATGTGTCTAGGTTTGCTAATGCCTCTTTGACGGTAGCGAAGTTATCAAGTAGATAAGCTACCAAAATAGCGTTAAGTACTTGGTCTTTATCTTTATCGAGGTTGCCGGCTACCTCTTCATCTAAGAACAAGGCATTAGCAGAAAAACCCACTTCGTTGAAGCCATCAACGATTCCAACTCCATATAAGGTCATGCCAATAGAGGCGTATTTTGATGTCCAAGTTTTTCCGTTATTGGAATCGTGGCCTTTATAGCTTTGACCTGCAGCGCGAACTTCGACAGTAGGGTGATTAGCTCCATCCAATCCATGGTACGACTTACGAAAACACCATGATTGTCGGTCTCCCAAACCAGTCGTGAACAAGCATTGGCAGCCGTCGATAGGGTAAACAGTGACGCTGCTGTCGCGGCTGCAAGTAGGGTTTTTCTAAAAACAGATTTCATAGAATTTCTCTTGGTAGCTGTAGAGTACTCATTTAATCTAATTGCTAAAGTTCATCATTAAAACTCAGTTATGTTGTAATATTTGCAACATAAGGAGGAGGTATGTCACGAGCTACACTAGAGCAACTCAATGCTTTTGTATCTGTCGCTGAAGAGGGATCTTTTAGTAAGGCGGCGCGAAAATTGAGAAAAGACCGTTCTACGCTTCACCATCAGGTGAGCGATCTTGAGATAGATTGGAATGTCACATTGTTCGATCGCGCCGGTCGAAAACCTGTGCTTACAGAAAATGGTAAAGCACTACTCGCGCCATCACGATTTATTATCTATCAAATGCAGAGTTTGGAGCGTGCCACAGATGATCTCTCTGAAGGGGATAAGCTGGATATCACTATATGTTATGACAGTTCGATTCCTGGTTGCACTATAGCGAGATTCGATCAAAAGCTTGCCTCTTCTCATCCTATGAGCCGATTCAATTGGCTACTTCGAGGGACAGAAGATGCACTAAATCTTCTTGAAACGGGGGATGCAGATTTTGCTATTACACAGAACCGAGGGCAGATACATCCAGATTCTGGAATGAGTTTTATAAATCTTGGCTACCCTGGGTTTCAGTTTTATGTGGCGGATGACTCAGAGCTCTTATTGGATCAGCCTGTTTCGATGGCACAGCTACAACGTCATCGTCAGTTTGCTTTGGAAGACTTCAGTAAAAGTGCAATCGGTGAGCAAACCGCAGTTTCATCAAAGCTAAGTATGGTGAGTGATGTCGACTTGTTGATGCTGCTATTGCAAAGAGAAGGATTTGCGCTTTTGCCTATTCACCTTGTTGATGCGCAAAAGCGTAATCTAATTCCATTGGCCGTTGATTTTGCAGCGCAAAAGGGCCACTTCGGTTATGTGCTGCAATATCCCTCAACCGCCGTGCTAAAGCCTTGGCAACGGGATGTAATACAAACCATAGTTACTTGGTATCAAGAGGTGTGTAAGGAATAACAAAATGCCAAGTCTTAGACTTGGCGTTTTGTTTACGCGTTTTCACAAACCTTGTGTTTAGGTTTTAGCTTGCTTGCGCCGTACCACACTAACGGCAGAGCCATAATAAAGGCCATTACCTGTAGCGAGCCCATAGGAAGTAGGTTCACAAGTCCAACAAGCGTTGATGCCCCCGCCATTTGGAAGAAACCAAGTAGAGACGCCGCTGTACCTGCGCGTTCTGAGAATGGCGCTAGGGCGGAGCTACTACAAATAGCTAGGGTAAAACAAAAGCCGGTACTTGCGATAAACACAGGACCCATAAAGGCAAATGGGTGATGCACACTCTGCAGCGCCACGATTAGGATGCTGCGCTTGTACACATTGCGATTGCCAGTTTTAAAGAGTTTGATTGACCGATTCGGTTGATCACAATCGGAGCAACAAAAGAGGCCAGAATATTGATAATGGCGTTGCTACCAAACCAGAGAGAGAATGCGGTTGCTCATGCCAAGCTCTACCATTAGGCGCACCGGTGCAACACTGACAAAGGCGATGATGATAGCCATAGCCAGCATTACAAGACCTGCGTTAAAACGGAATGTAGAGTTCTGCAAGATCGGCTTGTACTGCTCCCAGTTAATAAGCTTGTCACTAGCAATAGTATTCGATGGTCGCGTTTCAGGAAGTTTAAGGGTGGCAATGAAGGTCACCAATAGGCATAACCTGCCATAAAATAGAAGGTTGCTCGCCAGCTCCAGGTTTCGCTCAGCCAGCCACCCACAAGCGGTGCCAGAGCAGGGATTACGCAGATCACACCATTGATATAGCTATAGATAGACGCTGTTTTTTCCGTGCTATAGCTGTCGCGCACTCCAGACATTACGCCTACTGAAACAGCGCAGGTTCCTAGACCTTGAAGCACACGCGCGAACCACAGGATTTCAATTTGAAGCGCTATTGAGCCAACCACAGAACCTACAATGTATAGCGCAAGGCCGCTTAGAATAAGTGGTTTGCGTCCGTATCGGTCTGCTAAAGGTCCCGCAAGAAGCTGTCCTAAACCAAGCGCAGCTAGAAATATAGTGATGGTGATCTGAATATTTGCCATCGGAGTGCTTAGGTTTTCTGCCATTTGAGGAAGTGCTGGCAGATAGATATCGATGCCCATTGGGCTAACTACGATAAGCAATAAAAATAGATAAAGTGGGGCTTTGCGGCTCATTATTTTTCTCAAGGTGTTGCTAATGGAAAGGATAGTAACAGCGTTGAATTATGAGAAATATTGAATTATTGTCATTCCATAATTTCTATTTTGGAATATCTGGTGAAGCTAGACCATATCGATCTTAATTTGCTTCGTTTGATGCTGATATTGCTTGAAGATGGCAGTGTAAGCCGAGCGGCAACACGGCTAAATCTCAGTCAATCTGCAGTGAGTAAACAACTGACTCGCTTGAGGGAGCAACTGGGTGAGGTGTTGGAAGACCCTTTGTTTATCCGAACCGGTAGGGGGTTAACGCCAACGGCTAGGGCCGCCAAGTTAGAGAAACCACTGCGTCAGTGGTTAAGAGACTCACACATTATGCTGTTGCCAGAGTCGTTCGACCCTGCAACCGAGGAGCGAAGTTTTACCATCAGTATCTGTGAGACTGCATTCCCGGTTATTGTTCCGCGTCTAATGCCAAAACTGAACTCGCTTGCGCCAAACATGCAGCTTAGTATTGTACCGAAAACTAAACAGAGCTTGAGTCATTTGAATCAGGGAGAGCTGGATCTCTTAATTACGGCAAAAGATACCGATAGACGAGCTCAGGCATCATTTCATATCTCCGACATTGGCGATCAACCTAACCTTGAGCTCTATCGCGACAGGCATATCTGTTTGGTAAGCCAGTCTCATGCGATTAATGCTGACAACTGGGATGCGAAGGCTTTTTTGGATACGGATCTGGTTAGGATCTTTGTGGATGACAGTGAGTTTTGGCTGTTAGACAGAGTGGTGTCAGAGCAGGGGTATAGGCTAAATGACAAGGCCAAGGTTCCAGATTTTCACAGCGCGGCACTTCTTGCACAACACTCGAACATGATGTTGGTTTGTACCTCTATCTTTGCTAACCAGTTAGCAAACAAATATTCCCTGAAAGTCTTGCCTCTGCCGTTTGACCTTAAACCTGTAAGTTATCGGATGTTGTGGCCGACCATGCTTGAGCGAGATTCGGCTCACCAATGGTTGCGCGAGCTCATAGCGGAGTGCTGTAGTGATCTAGCTTAGATTTTGGTTGATTAAGAATTGACCAAGATCAATTCCATCTTAATTGGCAAAACGGCTAGAGCTCTTGCTACCTATACTTTAAATAACAGATAAAGTAGGAGGTAGGGATTATGGATTTCACAGAAAAACTACGCTTACGAGAGAAGGCTGCCGAGGATATCTTCTTCGCTGCTCGGGATAGAGCGCTCATTGAAGCCATGCATGAAAGGCAAAGACAAGAGCGGTTAGAGCGAGCTGAAGAGGAAAACCCGCTTGAGGAGTTAACCACTTCAGTGAAATAGGATGAAACACAGTTTTGGAGCTTGGCTCCATCCTTTATTCCTTTTTATCATCCTTTCTGACCGCCTTTGCGATATCAGAAACGGCTTCCACTAGATTGATAGGCAAAGGGAACACTATTGTGGAGGTCTTATCTGAGGTTATCTCGGTGAGTGTTTGCATATAGCGAAGTTGCAACGCGTTGGGCGCTTCGTTAAGCATCTCGGCTGCTTCTTTAAGCTTGCTCGAAGCCTCCAGTTCCCCGGTCGCGTGAATGATTTTCGCACGTCTATTCCGCTCAGCCTCCGCTTGGCGAGCTAGGGCGCGAACCATACTTTCATTAAGGTCCACATGCTTCACTTCCACAGTGGCAATCTTTATGCCCCAGTCATCGGTTTGTTGGTCTAGGATACCTTGCAGATCTTTATTGAGCCTTTCGCGCTCTGAAAGTAGCTCATCGAGCTCATGCTGACCGAGCACAGAACGCAAGGTGGTTTGCGCCAATTGGCTGGTGGCATCGTTATAACTTTCGATGTTGTTGATGGCCATTTGAGGGTCAACTACTCGGAAATAAACGACTGCGTTTACTCGAACAGAGACGTTATCACGGGTAATAAGGTCTTGTGTTGGCACATCTAACACCACGGTACGCAGGTCCACACGAACCATCTGCTGCACGATAGGGATCAAGATAATCAGACCTGGGCCTTTTACCTCTTGGAATCGGCCAAGAAAGAAGACCACGCCACGCTCATACTCACGCAACACTTTAAAGATTTGCGTCGCAAGTGCGATGACTAAGACGAGGACGACAGCTGTTGTATAAAACATAGGGATAGGCATAAGTACCTCCTAGTTATCGGAATCGGGTATTACGGTAAGTGTTAATCCATCGACGTGGATGACCGTTACCTTGTCACCTTTCTTGAGTGATTCTGTGCCAGATATGTGAGCTTTCCAAAGCGCGCCATCCATCTGGACTCGACCTGTGCCACCCACGAAATCGTCAATAACGACAGCGACCTTTCCAGAATAGGCTTCAACACCTGTTGTAACGGCGCGTCGACGCACTTTCAGTAGCAGTCCCACAGTGACTAGGATCAGTGCGACTGAGAAGATGGCAACGCCCACGATGAGAGGGATGGCAATCTGGAAGTTGGGTAGGTCGCTATCCATTAGGAAGATTGAGCCAAGTATAAAGGCGACTACGCCGCCCAGGCCCAAAATACCAAAACTGGGGTTAAAGGCTTCTGCCACCATCAAAGCAATACCGAGTAGTAGCAATGCAAGGCCTGCATAGTTGACGGGCATCATTTGTAGCGAGTACATGGCAAGCAGTAGCATATACCACCGAGCACGCCGGGTAAGCCAATACCTGGGTTATAAAACTCCAACAGCAAACCGTAGATGCCGATTAGCATCAGGATATAGGCCACATTAGGGTTAGTGATCACAGCCAAAAGCTCGGCTCTCCAATCCGGCACTCTATCAACAATCACTGGATTCTCTATGCTAAGGCTAACGACTCGGTTATTCAGATTGATGTCACGGCCATTCGCCAGTTGAGTGAGCTCTTCTGTGGAATTAGCAATAAAGTCGATTACGCCGAGCTCTAACGCCTCTTCCGACTCAATGTTGGCGGCTTCACTTACCGCTTTTACTGCCCACTCTGCATTACGACCATGCAGCTTGGCCAGTCCTTTGATGTACGCTTTGGCATCATTGATAACCTTTTTCTCCATGGCGGTTTTAGCCGGCACTTCTTCGCTGTTACTTGGTTCTTGTTCAGGCTTGTCTTCATCATCACTTGAAGAGGGTTGTGTGGGTGGACCTCCCATAGAAACAGGTGTCGCGGAACCGAGATTAGTAGCATCGGCCATGGCCGCAACATGACTGGCGAGAAGGATATAGGTACCGGCGCTAGCAGCTCGCGCGCCAGAGGGGCCAACCCAAGTCGCTACAGGTACGCTCGAGGTTGTGATGGCGCTGATAATATCGCGCATCGCGCTATCGAGACCCCCTGGTGTGTCCATTTTAAGGATGACCATAGAGACGCCTTGCGCTTCAGCCCCGTCGATTTCTCGGGAAAGGTAGTCACTAACGGCAGGCCGATAGGGCCTTTGACGGGCACGACCCACACAGTATTGGCAAGTAGTTGGCTTGAAAATAACAGCAGAGCCGTGAACCATAGACGAAATCTTTTCATGCAGTACCCCTCTGGATAATCTGATGAACATCTAGTGTTAAGTATAGTTACGGCTGGGATGACGGATCAGATCCGCCTAACGAAAATGCCTGAATTTAAAGCCTAATTCCGAAGTGGTTCAAAAGAAGTTGAGCTCGTTGTTCTGCGGGATATTCGAGGACTTCTCTGCTATCCGATGTGGTTCTGATAAGTTCGCTTTCAGAGAGTGTTATTCGCGCGTCATTGTCAATGCGAGATACGATCATACGTTTATGAAACACAGATTGCGGGTCGCTTTGTATAAACGTCTTTGCTCTTGTGAATGCCTGTCGCGCAATGGATTGATTGGTGAATTGGTAGCGTGTTTGTAGTCCATCTGCATTATTAAACTGGAGCTGATAGGTGTTATTTCCAATATCGTTTACCCAGTAGTCGGTATTTAGCTGATGATGGTGCGCACTTCGATCTAAAGGGAGTATTCCCCAAATACCTCGGCCATCACCTATATCGACTAGATAAGGCTTACCAGACAGCACAGCAACAAGTCCGAGGTGATTCGCCTGCTCCCTTAATTCCCCCTCAACCACCATTTGAGCCTCGATACGGTAACAAGGCACATCAAGGTGTTGGAGTATCTTCAGAAGTAGGGCGTTCATCTCAAAGCAAAGCCCACCACGCCTATTGATCACGATTTTGTTAAACACATCCTCAAACGCATCCTGTATGGGTAGCCCAGCTAACACGTCCAGATTTTCAAACGGGATTTGGTTGACCATAGCCTTTGTGATCTGCTCAATACTGGTTTTGCTCGCTCTAGCAGGAAGGGCAATGCCTATGCGGTTTTCCAGCAATTGAATCTGTGCAGAAGTAAGGCGAGTCATGGACGAATGGCGAGTGAGCAAAGGGTGTCGCTAGTGTGTCATAAACCTTGGTTGGAGCATAGAAAAAGAGCACGGGCAGTGCCGTGCTCTGGTCTATTTACCCATCTCTGGTAACCAATCAAGGATGGCTCGTTTAAAGCTCGGTCTCTTCATGATCTCGTTCTTCCAAGCCTCTAGGTGCTTGTAGTTCTCAAATGGATAGTTGGCTACTTTGAGCACTATTAATTGTGGTACCCAAGCGATGTCAGCCAATGAAAAATCATCACCTGCTAGCCATTTGTGGTCTTTAAGGCGTTCATCCATCTTCTTGAAACAAGCATCGATAACCGAGGTTGCATCAATTACATCTTGCTCAGAGAAACCTTCGTTTGAGTTAAATCTTTCATGAAATTCTAGCAAGGCTTTGTCGAAGGTTTGGTTTTTACGATAATCCGCCATCACTTCTTCTGAGCGCTTCATCTTGTCGCTACTTGCTGTGTTGGAATACATATAGGTTTTGATAGACAGGTGGTTATCTCTGGCTAGATACATCCACTCAAACATACGCTTTTGTTCAGTTTCGGATTGAGGGCGAAGCGAGTTTGGTACGAACTTGGTGTCGATGTAATCGATGATGTCGGCTGAGTCTATGATGACTACGCCGTTATCTACTAGGGTAGGCACTACCGCATTTGGGTTGATGCCAATGTACTCTTTGGTCAGTTGCTCACCCTTCATAAGGTTGATTGGGTGACTTTCCCAGCCCAGACCTTTCTCTTCAAGAGCTAGTCTTACTCGCATTGCGCAGTTAGAAAAGCCGGTGTGATACAGGTGCAGACCCTTAAGGTCTAAAACGGTTTTGTTGGTTGGATTAATGATGCCCATCTTGCTACCTCTATAATTTTTAACTAACCAGCACTTAGTTGACAAATGCAACTATAATTACATTGGTTGATATTGTCAATTATATTTGATGGGAGTATAAAAAAGGCCTGAATGTACAGGCCTTAGTGAAAGTTGGTGATCTATGCGGGTAGGGCTCTTTCATTACTCTTTGCTGGAATTGCTGCGGACCTTGTAGCACTGCTCGCCCTACTGCCGCGAGATCGAACCACTGGTTTTGCAGTGCTTGTTCGATGTAGCCGTGGGTTTCTATGCCGCCAACCCCGATAATAGGTACCCCGAGATTTGCTTTTTTCAGATATGCAGATTCGGAGACTAGGTAGCCTTCACCGCGCCTATCTTTAGGACGGTTCCATCCTCCTATGCCAGAAGAGACATCTATGATACCTACGCCAGCCTCAACCAATAGACGACATACCTCAGCCATATCAGTTTGAGATAATCCATCAGGATAAAGGTCTTGACCTGGCACTCGCACCATAATGTTGAGTTTCGTTTCTTTTTTTACTGTCTGCACTATCTCAATCATCAGGCGAGCTCGATTTTGTAGATTTCCCCCATAGAAGTCGGTGCGCTTATTGGTCACTGGTGATAGCACTTGATTTAGGCCATAACCGTGAGCGCAATGAAGCTCAACAAAATCAAAACCGGCTTTTTCAGCCGAATAGCACCTTTAACAAAGGCATCTTGCCAGGCATACATATCATCTAAGGTCATTGCCTGTGGCTTGGGTAATACTCGGTCGTAGGCAGGAACCGTAATACCAGAAGGGGCTTCAAGGTCCGGGCAGACATCTAATTGAGCTTTACCACCGCAATGTGTCAGTTGAAACCCAGCCTTTGCGCCTTTTTCGTGGATAGCTCTCGCGATTTGCTGCAGCCCTGGAATACACTTGTCATCATGAGCCCCTAACTGATTGGGTTCGCTTTTACCTGAAGGCATCACATAGCTGTATTCGACCATTACCAGTCCGGCGCCTGAGTTTGCTAGATTGGCGTAGTGCTCAATGGTGGTCGTGGTTGCTAAGCCATCGGTGGAGGCGGTTTGTGAGGCCATAGGAGGCACCACTAAACGATTTTTCAGTGTGGTTTGTCCGGCTTGGATTTTTGAGAATCGGTTCATAGTCGTTGCTGAGGTTTTCAAACTAGGTGTTCTATTTTAAGCTAGTCACCATCTAAATTTAAGAAACATTAATTCGATTTATGTTTCCAATAAGGCAACAAGATGAGATTGGATGATCTGGCTATTTTTGTGGAAGTGGCGCGAGCTTCTGGATTAAGAAAGGCGGCTTATACCTTGAATATGCAACCTGGGACGGTTTCAAAGGTAATAAAGCGTATCGAATCCCATTATCAGCAGGCCCTATTTGAGCGAAAGGCTCACAGTGGCTCTGACCTCGGCCGGAGAAATGCTGTTTCATCGAGCGATAGAGATGCTCTCTATCGGCGACAAGATCGAACGTGAGTTGGGGAGCCTCGTAGACCCCACCTTCGAGTAAGTGGCTCTGAGTCCTTGCTAGCGCATTTTGTTCCAAGCCTGATGACAAAGTTGAGTCAGCAACAACTGACTCTAGAGACGAAGCAGTCGGAAGACCTAGCAATGCTGACAAAGCATGAGGTAGACCTCGCGCTGGTAACCAGCCTGCAGGGAACGCACCCTCAGGATAGGCAAGTTGAGTATCAGGCTTTGCAAGAGATTAATTTTGTGACGGTCGCATCTCATACTCACCCAATGCTAATTGAGCACGGCGCGCATTTATCTATAGACCAAGTGTTGGAATACCCATTTGTTATTCCGTCTAAGCCTATTTACGGAAAGATGGCAACGAATCGAAGTTTGGATGGTTGGTTTGACGAAGAATTTAATCGTCGAATCATGGCAAGGGTGGACACTACTTCCATGTTGACATCTTTGGTTAAGTCCCAGCCTTTGCTAGCCTATGTTCCAGACTATCTAGCGAAAGAGCATAGTTTGCAAATTCTCGAGGTAAGTGGGTGCCCTTATACCTGTGAACAAACCGTATGGTTGTGTCGAAACAAACACCTGTCAGCCCATTGGATGCAGGCGTTTGAATAGAAAAAGGCCCGCAGAATCGGACCTTTCAACGTTAAACCAAGGTTGCCCCTTTGAAGGCACCGATTGGTGCTATCTCATCGAGCTCAGCCAACGTTTCTTGGCTTAGCGTTACATCCAGAGCACCCAAGTTTTCATCGATGCGTGAGATTTTACGACTGCCTGGAATTGGGATGATGTTATCGCCCTGAGCCACTAGCCATGCTAAAGCCAGTTGAGCTGGAGTGATGTCGTACTCTGCTGCGATCGCCTTGATCTTTTCTAGGCGTTCAAGGTTGCTTACAAAGTTGTCGCCCTGCATCTTAGGGTTGTTGTTACGAAAATCGTTTTCATCTAACTTTTGAACCTTACCAGTCAAAAAGCCTGCCCCTAGCGGTGACCAACACACCAGCGCTGCACCAATCTTGTTAATTGCAGGAAGGATGTCAGTTTCCGCTTCACGTCTAAACAGGGAATACTCGTATTGAACCGCTGCGATTGGGTGGATTTCGTTTGCTTTTAGCACCTGCTCTGCAGTTACATTTGAAAGACCAATGGCTTTTACCTTGCCTGCTTTTACTGCATCCGCCATAGCTTGAACGGTTTCTTCCAGAGGTGTATTTGGATCTAGGTAGTGAGCGTACATTAGGTCGATTTGTTCAACGCCTAAACGCTCAAGCTGTTATCGATAGCCCGTGCAACGTACTCTTTGGTGCCGTTAATGGTAAGGGGGAAACCCCAGCCAGTATCTAACTGGCTGCCGGTTTGACCCTCTTCGAACACTATGCCGAACTTTGTCGCAATAAATGGTTTCGCATCGGTTTTTGCGATGGCTTGTTTGATAAGGTCTTCGTTGTGACCTGCACCATAAGCATCCGCGGTATCTATCATCATGCCATGCTCGATAGAGTGCACTAGGGTATCAACCGCAGCACTGTCATCGCTTTCGCCATAGTAGCCTTCAAGCCCATAGCGCCGTAACCCATTTGTTTGATTGCTGAAAAGTTGCTGTTAGACATGGTGTCTCTCCTTAGCAGTTGATATCTAGTGTTCGTTCTGACTTGGTACTAGATTAGTCGAAATGCTGAAGGAGAGATTGAAGATTCTTGCTCTGCGTTTTGCAGGAAATTGCTCTTAGATGCAGCCAAAGGTTGTTTTAGCGCCCAGAGGGATAGCCGTGTTTTGGCATACGTTTGATTTCACCATTAGGTGGCCCGGATTAGCATTAGTATGAAGATGGGTGTTTTGATCTGTGTTGCCGGTCAATTCCAGGTTTTTAAGTAGCTCTTGTCTCTGGGCTCGAATTTCGTCCATCTCTTGTTGGCTCAGTTGCTCATGGACATGGCTTTCAGCGCGCTCCATATCCGTTGACTCTTCACCGTTTTCTGCAAATACAGAAGCGCTGAATAGAACAACAGTAAATAGTGCCATATGACTTGGTTTTATCTGGCTAAGTAGTTTCATAGTTAATCTCCGAAAAATAGAATCTTGTCGTTTGAGCAGAAGATTACTGGAGATTGTGATTGTTGATTAATCGCAGATGATGGATTGCACCCTACAAAAAACGGCCACTAGGGCCGTTTCTGTATATTGAGTAGGATTAAATCCAAGTTTGTTGGTAAACGCGAGTCAGGTTACCACCAAAGATCTTCTTGAGGTCTTCGTTTGAATAGCCCATCTTCCATAGTTCGTCGACGGTAGCTGCTAGGTGCTTCGATAGTTCAGCGCAGCCTGTCGCACCTTGGTTAAAGGCGTTGATCATGTAGCCGTTATCAGCGTATTTGTCGGCGTGCTTCTTGGCAAACTTAACTACCTTTTCAACTGTCATCATGTCATCTGTAGCGATACCTACGTGGTCAACACCGACTACTTTTACCGCGCCATCAATCATCTCTGCATATTGTTTCGGAGTAATGTCTTCTGGCCAGATGCCGTCCATCATAAACTCAGTACCGGTTACAGAGACTACGCCACCCATTTCTGCCACAGTTTTTGCTTGCTCGTCTGAGATAAGACGGTAGCAAGGCGCAAGACGGTAATCTGCATCACCCGGTTTTAGTCCTTTTTTCTCCATACGAGCCTTGGTTTGTTCAAGGGTCTCGTGTGGCTCACAGCCGTAAGTAGAAGCAACAGGGGAGTGAGAGTAAATCGCTGGCACTCCAGGGTGGTTCTTTTTCATGTAATCAGTGATGTCTTTGGTAGTCTGATTAGAGGTATGAGACAGGTCTACAGTGATGCCGTGTTTTACCATTTCATCGATCACCTCTTTACCGTAATCGGTAAGGCCTGATTGGTCGCCATTCATGCTAGAGATAACGCCTACACCGGTTTTTTCTTTACCGTTGTAAACAAGCTGCATGGTTTTGATACCCATATCGGCCGCGGCTTTAACCTTGCTAGTGTCACCCTCTAGCATCATGGTGGTTTGAGCGTTCCACATGATGGCGTATTCGCCGTTCTTATGGGCAAGCGCGAAGTCTTCTGGTTTTTTAACGATACGGATTTTTACGTCAGCAGAGTTGGCTGCATGGTTCCATTTTTGGTATTCAGACTCAAATGCCAACCAGTTTGGAGTGTGAGGAGCAGCCAGAGTAATAGACGCACCAGTGATACCGCGTGAATGAGCAAGTCGATATATTTGGCTACGTCAGAGTCTTTATCCCAACCCGTTTGGAAAGGAGACGCGTAAAAATCGATAGCAATGTTGTCCATAACAAACTGTTGCGCTTCTGGGGTCGCTTGGTCATGCCAATCTTTGGTTTCGATAGAAGCAAAAGCTGAAGTAGACGCTAAGATTGCTGCAGCTAGGACAAGTTTTTCATACAGATTACTCACTCTTGTTTAGGAACGCCGGACATCAGGTGGAATGCCGTTCTTGTTTTGATGAGTTAATTATTGCCTATCCAGATTTACTAAATGTGCATTTTGCGACACTTAGTGATATTCATCGGGTTTACCTATTTGTTAGGAATAATTAATAAGCCAACTTATTGATTGTAGTAGTAATTTGTAGATTGTTAGTTAAAGTATCGGAATAAGGCAGGATGAAAAAAGGGTCAACCAGATGAGAAACAAGGTGCTAGTGTTCGGCGGGCTCGGACAACCGGGTAGGTCGGTAGTTGGATTGTACCAAGGCCTGCTTGATACCTTGTCTGCTCACTTCGATATTATTGCGATAGATCCAGCCTTGGATACTGCTGTTGAACAGTTCGATTTTCCCTACGTTAAGTGTTTTTCATCACTATCGGACTATTTTGAAGCTCACACTGATGCCAAGGTATCCGCTGCGTTTATTCTTACTCCAGTCGCAGTCACCTCACCATCATCCGAGACTTATCAAGTACTATACCGGTAGACGATCTTCTGTTTGTGGTTGAAAAGCCTTCGTTTTCACTGAATGAAATAGAGGAAGGGTTTGGGTGTGTAGTGCCTAGCCTGAAAAATCGTGGCGCTCGGTTTTATTTTATTGATACCGCTTTAGTCACTCCTTCGATGCAAGCACTTCTGCGCTCTGAATTACTGAAAGATAGAGGACTTCCGCACAAGATAGTCGCAATAGCCACAGATAACCCAGTTGAGATAGCGCCGGAACAGGAAGAGTTTTGCTTTACCAATCGTATTCAGGCATTAAACGAAAGAAAGCTCTTATCACCGAGTGTGAGTGGGGGAGCAGGCTTTGGTTTTGATATGGGAATCCACGCTGTTGCAGGTTTAGTTCGGTATCTACAACAGTCTGGACTCTTGAAAACAAAGCTAGTGATAAAAGATGTGGTAGCTGAAAGAGTGCAACATCCACAGCTTGAGTTTGAAGAAGGCACAGAAACCCACCTATATGCTAATGCACTACTTCAACATGAGAGCGCATCTATTGAATTGGTTATCGAAGGCGGTAAAGCCGGAGATATCTGGGATAGACGACTAGAACTTCACTTTGACGACGACGTGATTGCTGTGGGATTTGGCACCCTAAAGCACCCTCCGTATCTTTGGGTTTCAAACTCAGGACTACAAACCTTCGATGTATCCGGTGCTGGATACAGAATGCATTTTAACGACATCTTGCATGCATTAGGTCTAGGTAAGCCTTCGATATTGAGTTGTGAAGAGAGTGAGGAGCTCATGTCTAACTCTATGGTTTTACTAAATAGGCTGTTTGAAAAAATCGGCGGGGATCCCAAGCACAGAGAAGTAAATATACTCAGTGTGTTAAAGCACGAGCCGCGATTCTTAACAGATACAGAGATGATGGTCAGGGCGGAAGTTCAACACATCCTAGACGACATTCGCTATTAACCCAGCCTGAAACTGCCTCAGGTCCTACATTGTATTTTACTGCGCCTCCAGTTCCTTGGAGGCCTTCTCTTAAGCTCCGCCTTAATCAAAATTTGGGTGAATACCTCAATTGTTTCAATAACTTTTCACTATTTTTAATTTTCATTATTCCAACTGTGTTTGTGATGTTGATCACGTTTCCTATGTCGCCGTGAGGATAGGAAAAGTTGGCTAGGATAGTATCGCCGCTTCAAAATTTAGTGATGTTATAACGTAGCATTGCATTCTCTAATTATTAGAACGATGTCACATAAAATAATGAAGACAAATACATATATTCTGATCGGAAGCACACTTTTTTCAGTTGCCGCTACGGCAAATAGTGAAAAACCTGATGAGGTTATGGTGGTAACCGCAACCTCTTATCAGACCCAAGCCTCTAAAGCGCCAGCGAGCGTATCGGTAATTACTCAAGAAGATCTAGCGCTAATGCCATACAACAATTTGGCGGATGCACTAAAGACCACCGCAGGGGTTAACATTGCTGACCTTGGTCAAGGTCGTAAAGGCATAGAGATTCGTGGAATGGACGTATCGCAAAGCCTGATCCTTATTGATGGTCGCCGCGCAACTCGTGCGTCTGCTCAAATGGGGCATACCAACATTGAACTACAGAACATCCCTGTTTCCGACATTGAGCGTATTGAAATTATCAAAGGCCCAATGTCTGCCCTTTACGGTTCTGATGCTCTTGGTGGTGTAGTCAACGTAATTACCAAGCGTGCTTCTAATGAGTGGAATGGTAGCGTTCGTGCTGGTGGTTCGACTCTAATCGATGAAGACGGAAACACTGCCAACATTGAGGCCAGTGCATCTGGCGCCATCATAGACGATAAGCTTCTTATGAAGGTGACAGCAGGCCAGCAATATCAAGGTTTGGTCGAGAGTCGTAACTTTGAAAACGAAACGGATATCGCAGGTAACCGTAATACTTTTGTTAGCGCAGAAATTAAGAGTATTATCTCCGACCAGCAAGAACTAGACTTCTATGCGCGTTACGGTGACAGTGAAACTTGGTATGACTACGTTCCGACAAGCGGCGATGGCGCAGGTCAGGTAACACGCAGTACCAATATGTTTGAAACCCTAGACTACGGTGTCACTCACTCAGGCTTCTGGGGATTTGGTGATACACAACTTCGTGTATACGGAACCCGTGTATCTCAAACCAATGAAAAGAATATCGGTACACCAAATACGGCAAATGATGTTGATGAAGAGTGGTGGATGGATATGTACAGTTCTATGCCTTTGACGCCCACCATATCACTGTAGGTGGTGAGTGGAGCGAGCAGCGCCTGTCGAGCGAAGACCTAACTAGTGGTGGTGATGAAGCTCAGCAAGGTGCGGTATTTGTTCAAGATGATATCGCGATCACCGAAGAACTGTCGCTGCTTCTTGGTGGTCGCTATGATGACCATTCTGACTTTGGCGGTCATTTCTCACCACGTGCTTATCTTGTGTATTCTCCAACAGAGCGTTGGACCTTGAAGGGTGGCTACGGCGAAGGCTTTAAAGCGCCAACCATTAAGCAGCTGTCTCCAGATTATTACAGCACAGGTACAGGTCGTCCTTTCGATATCCGCGGTAATGAAAACCTAGACCCAGAGATCAACCGCTCGTATGAGGTATCGGCTGACTATCGTGGTGACCGTTGGGGCACAACGCTGACTCTGTTTAACAATGATGTTGAAAACTTGATTGATATCGAGTGTGTTGAGGGCTGTTCTGGCCGTCCGCAACCAGGCACAACCATCTACGAATATTTCAACGTTGCCGAAGCTGAGATCAAGGGTCTTGAGTGGTCAGGTCATTTCGACATTACCTCAGCCTGGTTTGTGAACATGAACCTAACCTTGCTAGATGCTGTAGACAAGCAAACGGGTGACAAGCTAGAGAGCAAGCCTGAATCACAAGCGTATGTGGCATTGAACTGGAAAGCGACCGATCGTCTAACTACGCAGGTAAGCATGCGCCACACCGGTGAACAGACTTATGAAGACAACGACTTACCTTCATATCAAGTGTATGACTTTGCCGCAAACTACAAGCTAAGCAGTCTAGACCTTTCTGTAGGGGTAGAGAACATCTTCGATACCTATCTGGCGGATGAGTCTGAGTTCTTTAGCTACGCTATTCAGCCACGTCAGGTTTATCTAAATGGTACCTACAGGTTCTAATTGATGCGTACGCTAATAATCAAAGCAGCTAGCCTAGTTAGCTGCTTTTTGTTCTTGAGTGCTGCCGTTTTCGCTGAGACAGAAAAACCAACCACTAAGGTTGCTATTCTTCATACCGATTTTGTTTCTCACTCAAAGATAGAGAGATTAAAACAGTATGCAGAAGATGAATCAGTCGAACTGGTTGGGCTGAACTCTAGAAGCTTCTCACCTTCAATGGCTGGACGGGGTGGACTTTTTAGTGGCGGATACCCCTCGTATGCCCGATAGACAAAGGCTCGAAGAGATCGTTGCTTCGCTGCCTGAAGAGCTTGAGTGGGTAATGCTAGGAGGCGGTCCACCAAGGACATCTAAACAGGTAAATCCGCGCCTCAATGGTATGTTAATGGGGTACTACCTAAACGGAACCACCAATAATTACCGTCAGTTTTTTAGGCTTATCGATGCGCATGCTAAGTCTGAGAGTATCGCGGGTTTCCCTGCTGCAGAGCGGATCCCAACATTTGGAATTTATGCCAATGAGAAGACAGTAAGTTCTCTAGATGCCTATCTAGAACAGAATCAAGCGTTGGCATCGCTTCCTAAGATCGGTTTTGTTATCAGTCGCAACCAGATCATCAACCAAGAATTTGAGATGTTGAATGATCTTACTGACCAAGCCGTTGCCAGCGGCGTAGCTCCAGTGATTTATTACATCGATGATCAGCATGGACTTGAATGGCCGTGGAAAGAAGAAGCTCCTGCCGTCATCGCTAACATGACTCACCTTCAGCAAGGGGAAAAGCGCAAAGCTGAAATGGAGCGCCTCAACCGACCTGTTATTCAAACCATACATTATCGCGATGGCTCGATAGATGACTGGCGAGCGAGTGAGGTGGGGATTGATCAGCGCAGTGCTTCCGTTCTTTTGTCTACCACTGAGACTTGGGGTCTGACCGACCCGTTGGTTATTTCTGCCGAGCTTAAGGGTGAGAAGGTCTTTATACCTGAGCAGTTGGATCTGCTGTTTGGTCGCGCTCATGCCTACCACCAGCTTCAAACCAAAGACAACGCGGACAAATCGGTAGCGGTAATGTTCTGGAACGCGCCGGCAGGAGCGGAGAACATCT
This sequence comes from Vibrio sp. JCM 19236, assembly GCA_000830455.1. Lineage (GTDB taxonomy): Bacteria > Pseudomonadota > Gammaproteobacteria > Enterobacterales > Vibrionaceae > Vibrio. Next base: position 325,070 of record BBSB01000001.1, on the reverse strand, counting down.
CAGCGTCAAATCTGAATATTCCGCTTAGCCTGCAAAGCATTGGTCAGGGCTTATCCGAGCATGGGTATTCGGTTTCTGATTTTTCCGAAGAGCAGATGATTGCTGATGCTAAAAAGTTACTCTCGGGTTACTACCAGCCAGAGCAATTAAAGGCGCTTTATGAAGAGGGCTATGCGGTCGCACTTCCTTTACGAAGCTACTTCATTTGGTATCGAAACCTGCCTCACGAGACTCGTCAGTTTATTGATGATTGGTGGGGCCATCCGATGAAATACGATGGTTTGGTGGATATCGATGGTCAACCAGCGTTTGTGTTCCCTCTACTTAAGCGCGGTAATTTGTGGTTACTTCCACAACCTCCACGCTCTGGCAAGGTCGGGCATGCGATACATTCTACTGTAGAGCCACCTAGTCATCTTTATTTAGCCGCTTATCTTTGGTTACAAAGAGAGCATAACAAGGGTGAGCTAGATGCTTTGGTGCATCTGGCACACACGGCTCTCAAGAATGGACGCCCGGCAAAGCCAGGGGCTTATCTAAGGATGACTTTCCGTTTCTGACCCTAGCGATATGCCGGTTCTTTATCCTTATATTCAAGACAATATTGCCGAGGCGATACAGGCTAAACGTCGCGGGCGAGCGACCATTATTAGTCATCAAACACCTACTTTTGGCCCTGCTGGGCTCTATGGTGAGTACGTTGAACTCAATGGTCTGCTCGGTGACTACCAAAATGCACTTCCGGGTTCAGTACGTGATGAACTCAAGGCTTCGCTTATCCAGAAGATGAATGAGCTAAATGTTATCCAAGACCTTGGTTTGTCTATGGATGATCTAGACAACCACTTTGATTCTGTTGTGGTGGAGCTTGAAGAGCATATCGATCGTTTGGCCTCTTCGTCTGTGCCTTTGGGTTTGCACGTATTTGGTCAGCCAAAAACTCACAGTGAGCTTCTTTATACCGTATTGCAACAGCAAGGTGACGACTGATAGCGAAGTTTGAGAGCGATCCAAAAGCATATTGGAAGCGCTTTGAAGGCGACTTTGAGCTTCTAGAGCACACTGCCCCAATGCAGTGGCTAGAGGGTGTGATTCAGGGTAACAAGGAAACCAATCCAGAATTGATGCCTTTTGCCGAACAATCTTTAGCGGCATATCAAAAGCTAGCAAACAGTGGAGAGATGCAAGCGCTGATCTCTGGACTAAACGGTGGCTTTATCGAAGCGGGCAGTGGCGGTGATCCTCTTAGAAATCCGTCTACGACTAGCGGCACAAACCTATTCGGTTTTGATCCCGCCAAGGTGCCGAGCAAGCAAGCCTATACAGCGGCTGAGAAAGAACTGCAAAACCTGCTTCATGCGCATCTAAAAGAGAATGGGCATTACCCAGAAAAGATAGCATTTTCATTGTGGGCGGGAGAGACGCAGAGACACTTTGGCATGCTGGAAGCACAAGTCCTGCGAGCCCTTGGCCTTGAGCCGGTTTGGGACCGAGGTGGAAATCTAGTAGGGCTTAACATCATTCCCCAAAGTGAGCTTGGCAGACCTAGGATCGATGTTGTCATTCAAGCTACCTCTGTGTATCGCGATCAGTTTGACGGCTTTATGTTGAAACTAAGTACCGCTATTGAAGAGCTGGCGATGCTCGATGATGGCAATACTATCGCTGAAAATAGCAAGGCGCTGAGTGAGCAACTCAGGGAGCTCGGTTATAACAATGAACAAGCCTCCATGCTATCCGCGCTGCGAATCTTCAGTAACGAACCTGGTGATTACGGAAGTGGTGTTAATGACCTAGCCATACAATCTCAAGATTGGGAGGGAGATGATGCCCTAGGTGAGCAGTTTACTAATAGGCTTCAGTACGCTTATGGCACCCAAGTTTGGGGTGAAAAGCTGGGCGATACCAATCTGTTTGAGTCTCAACTGAGTAAAGTGGACGCAGCTGTAATGACCAGAACCAGCCGTCTACATGGCCTGCTTTCTACCGACCATCCGTTTGAATATCTTGGTGGATTGGCTTCAGCGGTTCGCAATGCCAGTGGTAAGGACCCGTCTCTTTATGTGAATGACCTTAGGCAGAGTGAAGGACGCACCGTAACCGCAGGCAAGTTTATCTCTGAAGAGCTCAATTCTAGATACCTCAATCCTACTTGGATCAAAGCGATGCAAGGTGAGGGATATGCTGGAGCGCTTAATATGTTGGATATCACCAATAACCTGTTTGGTTGGCAGGTAACCGCACCAGAAACGGTTAGCGATCATCAATGGGAAAGCCTCAGTGAGGTGTATATCGATGATAAGCACAATCTCAACATCAATGAATGGTTTGAAAAGCATCAGCCGGCCGCGCAGATGCAGATCATAGAACGAATGTTAGAGGCTGTGAGAAAGGGACATTGGGAAGCCGATGAAGAAAGGATGAAGTCTCTTATCGAGCGTCATCAAGAATTAGAGGCCATGGTGGCATACCACCAAACCCATGCGGTAACTCAAGCGTTCATAGACCAAGCTGCGATTGGATTTGGCCTAAGTGGAAATGCCGGACAGGCTTCGAGCTCACCTATGATTTCAGGTCAGGTAATGAAAGAGATACCCGCTTTCGAACCACCATCTTTGCAGGATAAGCAGATGTTTATGCTTATTGCCTTTGTATTACTCACTATTAGTTTTGGTGCATTAAAGCAGCACCTAATTTACCGAAAAGTATAGAAATATGAACCAGATAGAAACCCTAGTTTATCAATTTGCCACCCTGTTTATGCAACCTATTATGGTGCTGGTGGTTATCTTAGTCGTTTACTCCCTGTATGCCCTAGGCCGCTTCATTATGGAGTTTGTGCAGAGACAAACAGAGAGTCATGTACCTGTACTGCATCGTTATGCCGAGCGTCGAAATGTCTATGAGAGCGATCAGTTAGAGCTTTGGATCATTAAGCAATTAGAGCCGCTGAGACTTATTAGCCGTTCTGGCCCTATGCTAGGTTTGGTTACTACTATGATCGCTATCGGCCCTGCACTGGTGGCTATGGGCGAAGGAGAGATCGACAAGGTGGCACAAGAAATGATAGTAGCGTTTTCCGCCTCTATCTTGGCACTGATTGCGGCGAGCATTACCTTTAGTATCATGACGGTTCGTCGCCGCTGGATGCTAGAAGACCTGTGCGCTATTGAAGTAAAGGAGAAGGGTTGATGAGATTCTTAGAGTCTGATGAACTGGATGATCCTATCCTTTCTGTGGTGAGCCTAGTGGATCTGTTTGCAGTCGTAATGGCCTTTTTGATGATACTGAACGTCACGGGTAAACAGATCCTGAGGACTCGGTACTGATTGAAAACCCAGGCAAAGAGAACATGCGTATCACGGTAAAAGATGGTGAAACCATGACCCGTTATGAAACCTCGGATGAAATCGGTGAGGGGACAGGACGCATCGCGGGACAAACCTATATGCTGGATGACGGACGATTAGTCTATGTTCCGACCAAAGATAAGTAGCCTTTTGAATATAAAAGAAGTTAATTAATCAGTAACTTGATGTGTAGCATGAAAGAACAGGAAAAACCCTAGGATTTCTAGTACACTAGCCACCGTATTTTTGTAAAAGAAGTTGATTCGAAACCACTATGCAAGAACCGCAAACTACGCCAGAAACTATCCTTGAGCATGCTACTGCAAAGGTGAAACAAAACGGTGGCCAACTGACTGACAAGCGCAAGAAGATCCTTTTGTGCATGACAAGTTCAGACAAGGCGCTTTCCGCTTATGAGGTCGCAGACCTGTATAAGGAGCAGTATGGTGAGAACATGTCGGCGATGTCGGTATATCGAATCTTAGACTTCTTGCAAGAGCAAGGTTTAGTGCACAGGCTGCAGATTGCAAACAAGTACATCTCTTGCATGCACATTACTTGCTCTCACAGTCACGATACGGCTCAGTTTCTGATTTGTTCTAGCTGTTTTAAGGTGAAAGAGGTCAGCATTAACGCTGATTTGGTCAAGGAGCTAAAACGCAATGTAACTGATGCAGGCTTTGTATTTGCCAGCGATCAGCTAGAAGTAAACTGTCTCTGCGAAGAGTGCAGAGACAAAGAAAAATAATTAGTGCGGAGCTATAGGTAACCCTATAGCTCCGCTACTTTTATTACCTTCTCTTTCTTAACTCGCTCGCACTGCGGTTGTCTTGGACAAACAGAGCCTCGTGAGCAGATCAGCCTAGCTCGGTTTTCCATTCCTCTCTCTATCCAGTTGATATTCAGAATTCGCCCCACTGTCAAAAGAAGATTTTTAATGTCTTTTGGGATAGGCCAGTTCCGCCATTTTCAATACACGATTGTTTAAGTTGATTGGCTATCTCAACGGCATCGAAGCCTTGCGCCTGTATGGCAGGGTTAAGGTCGAGACCGCTACATAGAACATGAGCGTTTCCGGCAAAGTCCTTTACTTTCACTGATTCACAGCAGTAGATATGCGGGACATCGTTTTGCATCAGGATTGATATCTGCGCCACGCTCTCATTAAAGTCTTTGTCCTTGTTAGCCATTCTAAATACAGCCAGTGCTGACAAGGGTCTTCCACCATCTTCATGTTGCCCCAAGGCAGCGGAATGCCGTTACCTCGATATACCGCCTTGAGTATGCCTGGGTGATAGGCGTCAAAATAGTGCCAGTGTGGGTAGGGAGAAACTGCCGTCATGCGACGCATGGCAATGGACTCTGAAACTCCGGCCAGCTTACATACTGAGATGTCATAACCATGTCGGTCGAGAAGCTGTCGAAATGGCACTTTAGGGCAGAGTAAGGCACCGGCGAAAAAGGAACACTCAAAGTCGCGCCATGCATGTAGGATCTTGGTTGAATCCAGTTCAACAGAGTTATTAGTTTGGGCTTCATCTCTGAGACCATAGCTTGGCTTACTGTCTGCAATCAGCTTGCTTTTTTCGCCGTCTCCTTGATGCAGTACCAGGTGTCCAATATTGACCGCCAGATCATATTTGAGTCGCACGTTATCGCCTTTGAGGATGCGATTGACATGTATCAGGTTAGGGGCTTCAAAATAGGAACGAACTACTCTGTGTCGAGCCTCCCCAAAGTCACCATCTACATCTTCGGGCTTTTCAGTAAACCACTTTACTTTGAGCCCAAGCTCCTTACAGATTTCTAGCAGGTCATCAACAGAGAGCGGCATGCGTTTATTGCCTACTTCTTCTGCCGCGCGCTCGAGATCTGGGAAATGGTTCTGATTGTGCTCTTGGTGAGCACGAATTAAAAGGTGTGCGAACTGGCGCCCTGTGGTGCCGGTTTGTGCCAGCATTTCTGGAATCGCAATCTGCAAAATATCGTTAGAAAAGAGAAAGCTAGGTTCCAGAGCCATCCCTTTTACACCACCTTTGCCTGATTTCTCAGGAACAATTTCACTCTGATCGTTAGTGTCATCTAAGAACCAATTCAGGGGTTTTTGGAACACATCAGCTATCACCTCGAGCATGTCTTCACTGGGTACGCGCTTGCCTCTTTCAATCATCGAAAGGTACGACACAGACGGCGCGGACTCTGGGTTTAGCTTGATGCAGCGAGCGGATAAATCTTCCAAGGTCAGGTGGTTTCGCTTGCGTAGATTACGCACCTTGGTACCAAGAAAATGAGACTGTCTAAATAGGCTGGTTTTACTCTTCATATTTGTAAAATTTACATTGTGAAATTTTATTTGTGAAATTTTAGTAAATAATTCGTTAAAGTGAAATTGTACCAATCAGGAATTAACCAGATTTGTGAAGTGACCATCTCGGCACTTATATCAACCAGAGGAAACAGGCTATGAATTTACCGCTAACAAAAGAATGCCAAATTCACCAACACTTGTCCCAGTTCCTAAATACCGAAGTGCTCCCTCTGGTCAATCTTGATGTCGACGCCTTTTGGCGCGATTTCACAGACTTGCTTGCAGAGTTTGCCCCGCGTAATCAGGAGCTTTTGTCAAAGCGTGATTACCTACAGAGCCAGATCGACGAGTTCCACAAAACCCATCGTTCATTTACCACTCAGCAGTACCAAGAGTTTCTGACCGATATCGGTTATCTACTTCCTGAAGGTGAAGATTTCACTATAGAGACGCAGAACCTAGACCAAGAGATAACCTCGATGGCTGCGCCTCAATTAGTTGTACCAATCAAGAATGCACGTTTTGCGCTAAACGCTGCTAACGCAAGATGGGGAAGTCTTTACGATGTTCTTTATGGAAGTGATGTAATCCCAAGCACACACGGCATGCAGGCGGGTAAGAAATACAATCCTGCTCGAGGTAAGCGTGTAATTGAATTCGCAAAAACCATGTTAGATGAGGTATTCCCACTAGATGAGGTTCTCACCACGATGTGGAAAGCTACACCGTTTATTTTGAAAACCTTTTAGCTTATTTCCCGGACGGTTCATCGACTGGTCTTAAGAACCCATGCCAATACGTTGCTTGTAGCGATCCTGAGCGTGAGCCAACCTCGATTGTGCTTAAACACAATGGATTGCATGTAGAGCTCATCATCAATCGTCAAGGCAAGATAGGTAAAACAGACCTATCACATATCGATGATATTCAAGTTGAGTCAGCCGCTTCAACCATCATGGATTTGGAAGACTCTATTGCTGCTGTTGATGCCGACGACAAGGTAGACGCTTATCGAAACTGGCTAGGTCTAGTGACAGGGTCACTAAGTGCAAAATTTGAAAAGGGCGGTGTTCACCATATCCGCCGCTTAGAAGGGGATCGCACCTACGATGGTCGCCGGGGTGAAGACTATAACTTGCACGGTCGCTCTCTACTTCTTATCCGCAACGTGGGCCATCTGATGAACAGCGACCTTGTAACCATGGCCAATGGCGAGATGGCGCCCGAGGGTCTGATCGATGCAGTGATTACAGCCTGATCGCCTCTATCGAGTTTAAGAACCCAAGTGCTTGCCGCACTCGCAACTCTAGAGAAGGTTCAATCTACATCGTTAAACCTAAGATGCATGGTCCTGAAGAAGTTGCCTTTGCCTGTGATGTGTTTACCCGAGTTGAGCAGATGCTGGGTCTTGAACAAAACACCATCAAGATCGGCATCATGGATGAGGAGCGTCGTACTTCTCTTAACCTAAAAGAGTGTATTCGTCAGGCTAAACAGCGTGTGTTCTTTATCAATACGGGTTTTCTTGACCGCACTGGCGATGAGATCCACACCAGCATGCAAGCGGGTGCCTTTATGCCAAAACCTGAGCTTAAGCATCAGCGCTGGATTGATGCCTATGAGAAAAACAACGTAAGTGTTGGCCTAAATTGTGGCCTTTCTGGCAAGGCTCAAATCGGTAAAGGAATGTGGGCAATGCCGGATGAGATGGCCGCTATGATGGAACAAAAAATGGCTCATCTGGAAGCCGGTGCTACTACAGCCTGGGTACCATCTCCAACCGCAGCCACACTGCACGCGCTTCACTATCTAAAGCTAAACGTGTTTGAACAGCAACAGCATATAGAAAGCGGCAACTATCGCAAAGGTATGTTGACCATTCCACTGCTTTCCCAAGAGCGAGAGCTTACTGAAGAAGAAATCGAAAACGAGATCAGAAATAACGTTCAGGGGATCTTAGGCTACGTGTCTCGCTGGGTTGAGATGGGCATAGGTTGTTCAAAAGTGCCTGATATTAACCAAGTAGGTTTGATGGAGGACAGGGCAACACTAAGGATATCCACCAACACATCGCCAACTGGCTTATGCACGGCGTGTGTAGCCAAGAGCAGGTAGAGTCTTGCTTAACCGAGATGGCCGAGATTGTAGACCAGCAAAACAGCTCCACGCTGGTTACAAAGATATGACGCCGGATACAGATTCAAGCACAGCATTTCAAGCCGCAAGGGCACTGATTTTTGAAGGGACGGAACAGCCAAATGGTTACACCGAACCACTACTACACCAATATCGCATCAACGCAAAACAGCACTAATTCTAGGAGAGGGAATTGTTATGAATAACTACAGAACTATGTTGGAAACGGCGACAAGCACTACATCAGCTCAAGGTGAAACCTGGAAAGCCATTAATCCTGAATTCGTTGCTCGAATGCAACTGCAAAACCGCTTTAGAACCGGTCTAGATATTGCGAAATACACAGCAAAAATCATGCGTCGTGATATGCAGGCTTATGATGAGAGCAGTGAGAACTACACCCAATCACTAGGCTGCTGGCACGGCTTTGTAGGTCAGCAGAAGATGATCTCTATTAAGAAACACTTTGGCACTACACAGAGCCGATACCTGTACCTTTCTGGTTGGATGGTAGCAGCGATGCGCTCAGAGCTAGGTCCACTTCCTGATCAATCAATGCATGAGAAAACAGCGGTACCAAAACTGATTGAAGAGCTATATACCTTTTTGAAACAAGCGGATGCCCGCGAGTTGAACCACCTTTACAAAGATCTAGACAACGCACGTAAAGAGGGCGACGAAATCACAGCCCAAGCGGTACAGAAACAGATAGATACCTTTGAAACCCATATCGTGCCGATTGTTGCTGATATCGATGCGGGCTTTGGTAATGAAGAAGCAACTTACCTGCTAGCGAAGAAGATGATTGAGGCAGGTGCTTGTTGTATCCAAATTGAAAACCAAGTATCAGATGCCAAGCAGTGTGGTCACCAAGATGGTAAGGTAACCGTACCTCATGAGGACTTCCTAGCTAAGATCAACGCGGTTCGTTACGCCTTCCTAGAGCTAGGTGTTGATGATGGTGTAATTGTGGCGCGTACCGATTCATTGGGCGCGGGTCTAACTCAGAAGATCCCGGTATCCCAAACACCAGGTGATTTAGCAGAGCAGTACAATGCCTTTATCGATGGCGAAGAAATCACCTCACTAGAAGAGCTAACCAGTGGTGATATGGTACTGAAACAGGGTGAGCGCTATATCAAGCCAACCCGCCTACCTAATGGGCTTGTTAAGTTCAAACCAAATACGGGTGAGGATCGCGTAGTTCTAGATTGTATTACTTCCCTTCAACACGGTGCAGACCTACTTTGGATTGAAACAGAGAAACCGCATGTTCAGCAGATTGCAAGCATGGTAAACCGCATTCGCGAGGTAGTGCCAAACGCGAAACTGGTTTACAACAACAGCCCATCGTTTAACTGGACGCTTAGCTTCCGCCAGCAGGTGTTTGATGCTTGGGCAGAGCAGGCATCGACGTGACAGCCTATGAGCGTGACAAGCTAATGAGCAGCATCTATGACGAAACCGAGCTAGCTCGCGAAGCGGACACCAAGATCCAAAACTTCCAGAGGGATGCAGCGAAAGAGGCCGGTATCTTCCACCACCTAATCACGCTACCGACCTATCATACTGCGGCTCTGTCTACGGATAACCTAGCGAAAGATTACTTTGGTGAGATGGGAATGCTGGCTTATGTGAAAGGCGTTCAGCGTAAAGAGATCCGTCAGGAGTTGGCATCGGTTAAACACCAAGATATGGCAGGCTCTAACATTGGTGATGACCACAAGCAGTACTTCTCTGGTGAGCAGGCACTAAAAGCCTCTGGCGAGAACAACACCATGAATCAGTTCGCGTAGTACCTTTATCTAGGGTTTATTGACCCAAAAATGTGTTTATGACCTTTTCGGGGTCTAAGTCGAAAGACTTAGGCCTCTTTTTTTTAGTTTCTTCGCGGATTAGTGGAACAATTACTATTACAGGTTCGTGTGCTCGCTCTGGCAGTGATGCAAGCCAAGCCGCCGTAAATACCTCCCTGTAGGCTTGGTTTCGGCATCCTTGCCTCAAACACTTGGCCTGCACCACAGCCTGCCACTCACATCTCTGGGATATCAACTATGACTTTGAGCCCCGCTAAGCTAGGTTCGCACTGATGCTACTGCCAGAGAGGGATTGATGGAGCAAGGTGTCGCTCGCAGGGAAGCGAGCACCAAGCGCCCACGGATGGGTTCACCGCGACCTTGTGAATCAATCTCTCGGAGGTGGTGACTGGTTCAGAAGGAGTTTTGTGGTCCCCGATAATCCGCGAAGAACCTGTATTATTTATCAGGTTTATGTTTGTAGTGTCATCAAATGGCAATTATCTATGAGTCGCTAGGCGTAATATCTATCTCGTCAACCAATCATGGTAAAGAATACGAGGAAAGAGATTATGAAAAAGCTAATTATTAACGCGAACGTTTCAACGGTACTGATGACAAACTAATCGAGAACGTGTCGGTTCTTATCGAAGATAACCTAATCACTAAAATCGATGCAGATATCGATCCAAGCCAAGTAGACGAAGTTATTGATGCGAAAGGCGGCACAGTAATGCCGGGTCTTATCGATGCACACGTTCATATCACACTTTCAGCAGGATTCAGTGAACTAGATGCAATGACAACCAACGAGATGGCAATCCGCTCAGCTCGAATCTCTGAAGAGATGCTAATGCGTGGTTTTACTTCTTGTCGTGATGTAGGCGGTAACACGTTAGGTCTTAAGAACGCTATCGATACCGGCTATGCGAATGGTCCTCGTATCTTCCCATCACAAGCTGCGATTTCACAGACCTCTGGTCACTCAGACTATCGTCAAAACCAAGCACAGCAACGTCTTGCAAATGGTCACGAAGATTCACCTATCATGAAAACTGGCACCTTTAAGGTAGCCGATGGTCGCTCTGAGGTATTGAAAGCGGTACGTGAGCAGCTATTCATGGGCGCTTCACAAATCAAGATCATGGCTGGTGGCGGCGCGTCATCGACTTTCGACCCGTTAGATACTCTGCAATACACACTAGATGAAATGAAAGCAGCGGTAGAAGCAGCCTCTGACTACGGTACTTATGTTGCAGCGCACATCCATACGGCACCTGCGATGAAACGCGCAGCAGAAGCGGGCGTAATGTGTTTCGAACACGCGACCATTATGGATGAAGAGATTGCTCAAACCATCAAAGATAAGGGTATCTGGGTTGTACCTTCGTACTTCACATCATCACTGATTGCTGAGCGTAAGATCCCGCTTCCAAACGAGGAGACATACCGAAAGACTGAACGAGTGGGTAAGGCGATGTTTAAGTCTGCTGATCTAATTAAGAAGTACGAAATTGAAAACATCGCATTTGGTACCGACTGTGTAGGTACGTCTAACGTGCATGAGACTCAGATGCAAGAGCTAGGCGCAATCGAGAAGACTTTCGATACCATCACAGCACTTCGCATGGCTACGTCAAACTGTGGTCGCCTGTTCGAGATGTCTACTTACCAACACCCTTACCAAGAAGGTAAGCTAGGCCAAATCGTTGAAGGTGCTTATGCTGACCTGCTAATCATCGACGGTAATCCACTTGAAGGTGTGGATGTGGTGATGAGTGATGACGCCAAGAAAGTCATCATGAAAGATGGTGAAGTGTACAAGAACACTCTTTAATTGAATAACAATAAGCCCGGCTAATCTAGCCGGGCTTTGTCGTTTAAAAACAATGATTCAATTACTCAGGCATAGACAGGATTAGCTCAACGTCGTCAAATTGAGCGTCTGTATCTGTACCAGACTGGTGCTCTGACTCCATCACAATACGCACGTGATGGGTGCCAGTTGGTGCTAGGGCAGTGCCATGTACTTGGTCAGCTTCTTAGAAGAGTTCGCTTTGATATCGTTAGTTCTGCCGATGACTTCACCGTCTTCATCTAGGAATTCAACATACATCCAAATAGGATCATCGTTGGCGCTGCCCCAGTTCATCATGTAAGCAGAGTAGGTTGCGTACAGTGGCTCAACGCCTGTGTAGCCTTCAAGGCTTTGAATAGCGTTGACCGTTTGACTAGCAACACCACCGAAACCCTCGCCATACCCGTTACAACTCTCATCACCCAGGTTACCCAACTGGAAGACTCGGTTACCGTTTGCTGCTGGAATGCCACAAGCTCCAAGCTCTAGAGATTTCAGTGCGTTCCAGGTTGGATCTACCGATTTTGGATAGTGAACCCAGCCATCTTCATTACCCGCTTCTGCATCACCATTGATAACTAGGTTATCGGTTGCAACACCTGCGTAGTCAAGCTCTTCAACAGGTGACCATTCAGACCAGTTTAGGTTGTTGTCACGATAACGAACTCGGGCGTAAATAGTGCTACCTGGTACTGCAGTGGATACGGTTTCGTAAGCGGTGATATCAACGCCTTTTTGAGTATCTACAGGGAAGGTGTGTTTGCGGTCTGACTCGCACTCTTCGTCCTTGTCAGCATAAGGATTACATTCGGTCACCACACGGTTACCGTCTTCATCTAAGAAGTCCTCCTCGTTATACCACCAGTTGTAAGCACGAGTGGTGTTACCCCAGATATCATTCACGTCTTCGCTGAAATCAGAGGTGCTAGACAGCTGCCAATGCGTCTCATAGTGTTCGGTTTTTGGTTGACCATCGAATGAAGAAGCATTCATTGCAAGTACGCCAGGGTCAGTAAAGCCCATCTCTTGAATTACAGGTTGGCTTGGACCATTGTGAACGCGATAAACCTGAGTTTCATACACAGGGAAGTCGTGTTGGAAGCCACGATAGAAGCTACCGCCATTGCGACGCGTCATAGTGATCTGCTTGTCACCTTCAGCTGTCATGGTGAAGATGTTGTAGCCGTTTTCATCGTTAGAAAGGGCAACGGTGTCGTAATCATACTGCGCAAATTCAGCGAAGTGGTCGAGACGACCCACAGAGGTAGCCACGTTTAGTGCTACGTGTGGTGTGTTCTTGTCGTTACCACGGGTATAAGAATGGGTGTGACCGAACATATGCCTGAAAGCTTGCCTGAATTTGCAGAGTACTCTTGCAACAGGTCAACAAACTCACACGCTTTCCATGATTCACCGGACAGCCACATAGAAGACTTACATGGCGCATGGGTGATACCCAGTACATAGTCGATGTTGCCATCATGGACGGTGTTTTCCAGTTCTTGTTGAGTCCAATCGTATTGATATTCTTGACCGCCATCTGTCTTAACGAAGCTATCGAAGAAGAACATACGAGTGTTCAGGAAATCAAGAGAATAGGTGTAGCGAGCCTTTTCCCAGCCCATTTGAGCTGGCCAGTCGATATAAATATCGTAGCCTTCGATGTTGCCACCGTCATGCTCGTGGTTACCCGGAGTCGGCAGGATAGGGACGTAAGCGGCAAGCTCTTGAGAAGAATTGAAGAAATCGCGATAAGCCTTGCGCACGTTGGTCGCATAAACCAAGTCACCCGCTACCATGATGCCTGAGATATGGTCATTACAATTCTCTACATCACCGAAACACTCGTGACGGATAATACCGTTGTCATAGATATCACGCAGACCCGTCAGACCCTCACCCCAGCGATCACGGTCGCTAGCGTGTGTGTCAGACATGGCCACGAAGGTGTACTCGCTGTGGTTATCGATGTCAGCAGCGGTAGGCCAAGTGCGGAAGTTGTAGACCTTAGAATCACCCTGTTCGGTGCGCACAAAGTAATCATACTTGGTATCACTTTTCAGGCCATCGATACGAACGCGCTGAACCAAACCAAGCTCGTCGTAATCTGTGCTGTGGCTTACCAATGACTGGTATGGTCCTTCATTTCCCTGTTCACGGTAGTACACAACTGAATCTGTTGACGTTAGAGACTCTGGCTCAAACATCACCGTCATGCCATCCGTTGCAGGATGCTGAAGATATGGAGTAGCAAGAAAATCTGCAACCGGCCCTGAACGGTCATAAACTCCTTCTATCGGATGTACCGGATTACCCTCGATAGGATGAACTGGGTCACCTGGATTAGGGGAGGTTGGTTTATTGTCGCTACTAGAAGAGTTACAACCAGCAAGCAGAGGCAGTGCAATCATTGCGCTGTATAAAAGCGACTTTTTCATGTTATTTCCTATAGTTTGGTTTAAACGAATAAATGAATGCTTCGCGCTTCGAACCATAAAATGAAGCGGTCAAGTACCCAATACATTGCAAGGCCACCAGTAAGATAGATAGAAAGCACTCTGGCCTTGTAAAGTTCTTTTTGGTCAAAATTAAATTTTTGTGTAATTGTGCTTATTAATAGCCAGGTAAATACGATGAGTAATTGCCCGATTTCCACGCCGATATTGAAAAATAAAATGCTAGATAACTCTATAATATTCGCGGTATTGACTTCGGATAGAACAGAAGAGAAGCCGACACCATGTAATAATCCACAAAAGAAAGAGACAATTACTGGATATTGTGATGTTAAACTCTGTTTGTTGCTTAATATTTCATAAGATAATAACAGAACGCTCATGGCCACAATTATTTCAATCGGCTCAATAGCAGGTTTTATTAATCCTATGCTTACTATAAATAGGGTAATAGAGTGAGCTATGGTAAATCCGGTAATGGCTTGTATTAATTTCCTTCTGGACTTAATAATTATCAACAAGCAAATGATGAATAAAACATGGTCAAATCCACCTAATATGTGCTCAAAGCCAACGCTGAGGTATCGCAGATTTTTGCTGCTAGCGCTTATCTCGCCTGGCATGATCCAAGATTGCTGGTCCGTCACCTCAACCAACTCATTCTTACCGTCAAGGTCATAGTAGTTAACCAAGGTAGAGATCTGCGGCACATAATAGTCAAAACGAATATCTAGCTTCTTGCCGACTAAGGCTCCTGACAGTTAACCGTTGAGATAAGAGAGTTAAACTGAGTAGTCGTGCAGTCGTCTGGCAATATGAAATAAGGACTGTTCTCTTCCTTGAATTCATCCGGCAACCTCAGTTCAACTCTGTATTGGTTGTTCTCCATGGTAATGACTGAAATAAAGATAGGTTCTAGTCCATGGGCCATAGAATGAGTCGAAAACAAAGAGGTTATCGCCATCAAGAATAAGCTGGCTACCTGCTTTAGATAACGCATCTTAAACCTCTTTTCTAACGCTCAATTGACCGATAGCTCATCAATAATTTGTTGATAACGCTCTTCTATTTTCAATTGATACAAATCTGCAATGACTTGGTCTTTGATGGATTCGAAGTCTGGATTAACCGCAGGCCTTGTTTGTTTCTTCAACCAATGAAAACCCAGCTCTGTAGCATAAGGTCCAAGCCAAGTATCATCTTGTTGACTGATAATTAGCGCAGCCTGCTTCGCGCCAAAGCGTGTTTCCAAGTCGCTTTTGTCTGCCTGCCTTAATACCTTGTCGAACTGTGTCACATCCGACATCTGTACTAGTTGGCGTAGTGTTGGTTTCTGCTCTCTTAGAAGGCCGGTAAGGCTAGCATCACGGTTCTTCTTATTTATCAACACAAGATCATAGGTCTCTTGCATCTGGTAACTATGGTTACCGGTTTCGAAAAAAGCCTTAGCTTCTTTGATAGTTGGAATAGGTTGCTCGGCATTGACCATCATCTCGATGATATTCTTAGACTTGGCCGTAATAACTGACTTCAGCTCTTCGTCGTTTTTATCTAAAGAACGATTCATTGCGAAGTTATATAAAGCTTCATTGGTTAGATACTCTTCAATAAGAGTATTTTTCTTCTCTTCATCTAACGAGTTGATATAACCATTAATCATGTCCGCGTTGTCAATGCCATACTGGACATTAACGAATTTTCTAAGCGTATCTTTATTGACTACTACTTTATTACTCTGTCTGTCATAAAAAAGGGTGTTGTCTATAGCCAATATAGCGATAGAGATAATAAAGAAAATAATTAACGGGTGTTTGGTGAAACTAATTAGAGATGTAAATGTCGAATGCTTCATGACCTTTTCTCTGTGTTTGAATAACTGAGAGAAAGGCTAGGTGATATTTATGACTGAAAAATTAATGCGCGTATAGATTTTCTAAACGGCCTTGGGATAAATTGTCTTGGGTTTCAAAGTGTGTCTACATGTAAGATTATATTTAATTTAGGTCTAGTCCAGATTGAAATGAAATTATAATATTCCTCCTTTATCTTAGCCCTGAGTTAATTTCAGGGCGTGATAATGAAGCTTGTCATATTATTTACACTATTTTTCCCTACTGGTGCTTTCGCACATAGCGCAGAGTCAACAGCAGGATTTCTTCAGGGTGTAATACACCCAATGAGTGGTTTGGAGCACCTTCTGGCCATGGTCGCAGTCGGTATCTTGAGCAGTCGTTTTGGCGGCGCGACTACCTGGCAGATCCCAGCACTCTTTATCTCTGCACTTTTGATTGGCCTTTATCTAGGTGAGAGCGGTTCAAGCCTTGCTTACTATCAAACGGGTATTGCGCTGTCACTTTTGCTGTTTGGGGCATTACTACTCAGAAATTCGACACCAAACCTGTTGTTAATGGGGGGCACTGCTTTGATATTTGGGCTGTTTCATGGGTATGCACACGGTATTGAGATTAGCGGATTAATAAACCCTGAAGGCTTCAGAAAAGGTTTCTTCATGGGTTCAGTCCTGATTCACGTAATTGGCGTCATGCTGGGAATGGTGCCGAAAAATTATTCTCGGTTTCATAAAGCAATGAGATTAAGTGGACTGGGTTACATAAGTGTCGGCGTTATAGGATTGTCAGTAGGTTGGTTGTGATGAAGAACGTATTTTTTGCGATATCTGTGGGCCTTTTGGCTTGGCTATTTCTTGGTTATCAGGCAACCGATAAGGATAACACCCTAGTCATTGGAGGACCGTTTGAATTTACTAGTCAGGATCTATCTAAGGACGGGTATATCTATACCCGACTTCAGGTTGCTGAGTCTCTGTTTGAAGTAGAGCCAGATGGGTCGCTAATGCCTAAGCTGGCAAAGTCTTTTGAAGTGAGTAGTGATGGTTGATATGGCGATTCAGGGTTCGCGATGGTGTTCGTTTTCATAATGGTCAGTTGTTGGATGCAAGTAGCGTTATCACGTCCCTTAACTACGCTCTTCAAAAGCCGGGTGTATTAAATCAGATCTCGCTCAAAAAATTGTATGCAGAAGATGAAATAGTGGTTTTTGAGCTATCTGAGCCGTTTAGACCTTTGATTGCGGTATTGTCTCATTTTACCGCAGCCATACTCGCGCCAGATTCGTTTGATGCAGAGGGGCAGGTTGTCGACATCCAAGGAACGGGCCCTTATAAAGCCTCGGTTATCGCTCCACCACACAAGCTAAACGTTCGCAAGTTTGTGGATTATTGGGGCGAGGCACCAATGATCGAAGAGGTTCATTACCTCACAGGACATAGAGCGGAGAGCCGTGCACTGCAGGCCCAAAGCGGACAAGCGGATCTTATCTATACCCTAGACCCCGCCAGTATCGACCTTCTAAATAGAGCGGAAAACCTTAGGGTGCATAGTGAGTCGATTCCACGCACCGTGCTGCTTAAGCTCAATAATGAGCATAGATTCCTAGATTCAGATCAAACACGACAGGCAATCAGTCTTGCACTAGACCGAACCGGTATTTCAGAGCACATAGTTCGCGTGGAAAACTCGGAGGCCTATCAACTGTTTCCGCCAGCCTTGTCTGATTGGCACATAGAAGATTTGAATACTAATGACAGAAACCTAGACAAAGCCAGTGCGCTATTGAAGTCTCAGGGGTGGGTATTAAATTCAGAAAACCTTTTGCAAAGAGACGGTGAAGTGTTTGAACTGACTCTGGTGACCTATGCCGACAGACCAGAGTTGACTGTTATTGCCACAGCAATTCAAGCGCAGTTAAGAGAGGTGGGAATAGTGATAGAGGTCAGTATCGACAATTCAAGTGCGATACCGTCTAAGCATCATGACCAGACCCTCGAGCTCGCATTAGTAGCAAGGAGCTTTGGCACCATATCTGACCCTCTGGCGATACTGGCCGATGATGCAAAGACGCACAAAGGCAGTGATTGGGGGCATATGAACTGGTCATCCCAAGAATTGAATCAAGCTCTTGGTGAAATGATGCGAAACGATGACGCGTCTTATCGCGAACTGGCTCAAAAGGCGTCAACTATCTTAGCCAATGAGATGCCGGTGATCCCAGTGGTGTTCTATACCCAACAGGTTTCGGTAAACGAGCGTGTTCAGAACTTCCAATTTGACCCTTTTGAAAACAACTATCGCGTATCGGAGATGTACCTTGCTCAGTAAGATCCTATACAAGAGAGTGGCGCAGGCAGGTTTTGTTGCCTGGGCCGTCGGCACGCTCACTTTTATATTGATGCGGCTATTACCCGGTGATTTCGCCTATCGAATCGCCGCAGGAAGATATGGCTATGACTATGTAACTCAAGCTGCAGCGGATTCGGTGCGACTTGAGCTAGGTCTAGACAGGCCTGCATTAGTCCAATACTGGGATTGGCTGGTTAATCTGGTTCAGTTTAACCTCGGTAATTCTTTGGTGAGTGGTAATCCGGTGACCGAAGAGCTGTATCATCAACTGGGTCATTCCTTGAAATTGGCTATATTTGCTACCTTTATCTCGCTCCTGATTGCCATACCTGTTGGCATCTATGCGGGTAAAAAAGCGGGTAAAGCCGGTGACCAAATATCAATGTTCTTCTCGGTACTATTGAGGTCGCAACCCGTGTTCGTTATTGGTCTTATCTTGGTATTGGTGTTCGCATTAAACCTTAAGTTATTGCCGGTAGCTGGCTTTGGAAGCAGTGAATATTTAATTCTTCCTGCGCTCGCTTTAGCGCTTTCTATGGCGGCTATGTCCAGTCGAATTATTCGAAACTCTACTCAAGATGTTTTGAGTTCGTCCTATTACCGGTTCGCAAGATTCAAAGGCCTGACAGCAAAACAGGCCTTTGAACACCACGCGCAGCCAAATATCGCACTGCCAGTCATCGCCTTTATCGGCATTCAGTCGGTCGCTTTGATTGAAGGCATTGTCATGATTGAATCCCTGTTTTCTTGGCCGGGTATTGGGCATGCATTGGCGCACGCAATTTTTGGAAGGGATGTACCTATGATCCAAGGTGCTGCCTTAGTGATGGGGCTGTTATTCGTAATGATAAATACCATAGTCGATTGCATGGCTTACCTCTTAGACCCAAGGCAAAGAGAGGAGGCGTACGCATGAATCAGCTAACCGTTACTCAAAAACTGGGTGCAACACTACTGGCGATGCTGATTGCTATCGTTGGATTGGAAAGCGTGCTTTGGGGGCATGATCCCGCACTGCAAAACCTCGACAACATCTTTGCCCTGCCTAGCCTTGCAGACCCACTGGGAACAGACCAGTTTGGTCGAAGTAACCTAGCTAGGCTATCCAGTGCATTACAGACATCTCTTTTCATGGTACTGGCTTGCGTATTTACCTCAGCCCTACTTGGGGTAGTGCTAGGCGTATTGGCGGGTTGGAAGCAAGGTTGGTTTGATAGGGCTCTATCATCTCTGGTGAACGTGATCTTAGCGCTACCTGGACTTATCTTGATCTTGCTATTCGGTGCACTGGTGCCAGGGTCTTTCTTCATCCTTTACGTGGCAATCTCCATGGTGTTGTGGGTTGAGTATTTTCGAGTGATTCGAGCCAAGACCCTCTACTTGATTCGCCAACCCGAGGTTGAAGCGGCGCAACTATTTGGGTTTGAGCCTTGGCATATCTTTAAGCGTTCCTTGTGGCCATCATTTAAAAATGATGTATTCACCTTGGCCTGCTTTGGTGCGGGCACCTCGGTTCTGGCGTTGGCGTCGGTGGGCTTTGTCTATGTAGCTTGAGGCCGCCTCATGCAGAATTAGGCCTCATGATGGTGGAGTTATTTCCTTATTACAGCGACGCTCCTTGGGTATTGTTGCAGCCTCTGATTGCGGTCGTGATTATGGTATTGGGTTTTCATCTGATTGCGGGAGGCAAGAGTGAATAAGGTCATTGAAATTCGCAATTTGTCTATTTGGTCTGAGCAGGCCTCTATCGTTGAAGAGTTAAGCTTGGAGTTGGAGTGGGGAGTTCCAATCACAATTCTAGGCGAGACCGGCTCAGGGAAAAGCCTGCTAGCACAAGCCATTATGGGGCCTTGCCTAAAGGTCTTTCTACCCAAGGAGAGATCTCTATCTTTGGCAAAGTAGTGAATTCACAGAGCGAGGTTGAAGCGCTCTGGGGTAAAGAGCTAGCCATGCTGCCACAGGAACCATGGCTCTCTTTAGACCCGATCATGCCTTCTCAAAAACAGGTTTCTCTGGTGAAGCGTTTGGTGGGACTGTTTGGAAAACCAAAATCTGAGTCTATCGCACGGGATTCATTAAAATCGTTTGGTTTAGAGGGTTCAGAGCAAAAAGTACCGAGTCAATTATCCGGTGGTATGGCGCAAAGGCTGGCCTACCTCTGTGCAACAGCCGCAGGTGGAAAAGTTCTTATCGCCGATGAACCGACCAAGGGCTTGGACGCGAGTCGCAAGCATCAGCTTATTCGGTTATTGAAAGATCACAGTCGTATGGGGCACTCTTAACCATCACCCACGATGTGTCGGTGGCAAAAGAGCTTGGTGGACAAGTTTTAGTGATGAAGAAGGGCCAAATCCTTGAGCGTGGCGATTGTGATTCTGTATTGCGTACACCTAGGTCTGACTATGCTAAGGCTCTCATTTCAGCAAGTCACTTGGAGTATCAGAACGAAGAGTGCAGTGTAAATGCACGGCCATTGTTAGAGTTAAACAAGATTGAAAAATCCCGCGGAGGAGTCACTCTATTTTCCGGGTTAGACCTTAAGCTCAATCAAGGCAGGTGCTAGGAATCGTAGGAGATAGCGGGGCAGGTAAGTCGACCCTTGCAGACATACTCCTAGGGTTAGTAAAAGCTGACAAAGGCAGTATCACTCATCACCAAGACCTGAGCCAGCCGGCGATGCTGAAACTTTACCAAGACCCACCTGCTTCTTTTTGTCGAAGCATTACGCTCAGTCAAAATCTTGCGGATCTATGTAAGCTGCATAATCTCGATGACACATCCATACCTCAGTTAATGATAGATCTTGGTTTGAGCCCTGAGTTGCTAGAGAGAAAACCAGATGCTATCTCAGGTGGGGAATTACAAAGGTTCGCGATTCTTAGGGTGCTGCTAATGAAGCCTAAGGTTCTAGTTGCGGACGAGCCGACCTCAAGGCTGGATCCGGTTGTTGCTAACGCCACCATGAAGCTACTGCTGGAACAAACCGCGCGCATTGGCTGTGCTCTGGTGCTTATTAGTCATGATCTGAAGCTAGTGGAGCAGGTCAGTCACAAAGTTGTGAAGATTTCGGACTTTTCGCCTAGCGGCTTAGCTCCACGATCTGTTCCTCTACCAGTTGTTTGAGTTGAGGCCCTATAGTGAATATGTATCGCAGTGATAAGGTGGTAAATCGTTCCTTACCACCGTTAAACTCATTACGAGCCTTTGAAGCCGCCGCTCGCCATCTTAGCCTGTCTAAGGCGGCGAGTGAGCTTAATGTCAGCAGGGGCGCCATAAGCCAACAGATAAAACTGTTGGAGCGCCATCTAAATGAGCCTCTATTTTTAAGGCAAGGCTCACAGCTTAATCTGACCGACCCGGCAATCCATTTTCTGACTTTGCTAACAGCTATGTTCGATAATTTGCAAATGGGCACCCAAGGGTTGTTTGGGCAGAATGTTCAGCAGACACTGACAGTACGTATTTCCCAATCCTTTTGTTGTGCATGGCTGTTGACCAGATTGGCTGATTTCCAAAGACAGAATCCAAACCTAAATATTAAGTTCTATTCAACGGTAAACCTGTATCCGTCCAACGAGCAGACGTGTGACATCGAGATAATTAACGGATATGGAAACTGGCACAATAAGGATGCGTTGCAACTTACTAAAAGCGAAGAGTGGGTGGTTGTAGCAAGCCCCTGCTTTATAAAACGCTATGATTTTTCTCAGGCTATAGAAACTATTTCTAGCTATCCAAAGATAGCAACCATGGGCTATAGCGAGGGGTGGCGGGATTGGTTCAACGTACATTCCAGTGGAATGCCTTATACGCTACCGGTACTGGAGTTTGATAGTACCCAACTGTCGATGGAGGCCGCCTGTCAGGGACTCGGTATGTTGTTGGCAAAAAGGATTTTGGTTGAGGATTCGATAAAGGCGGGCGATCTGGTGATCGCCCATAAAAACAGCTTTAGTAGCCACAGTCATCACTATCTAATCGTGAATAAAAACCGTGAGAACCTGTATCAGGTAAATCAGTTTAAACAATGGCTACTGGAGAGCTTGAGCTAAACGTCAACCACGGTTTCGAAGCCACCATAGATGAGACGTTTTCCGTCAAAGGGCATAGGGTTCTTTGTAGGATCTAATCTTGGATCTTTCATCGCGCCTTCTATGCCCGCATCTCTAGCTTCTTTGGACGGCCATATAATCCAAGACATCACCACGGTTTCACCAGGTTTACATTGGACTGCCATCGGCATTGAGGTTACTTCTCCGTCTGGAACATCATCACCCCAATTTTCAACTAGGCGAATGGCGCCATAGTCTCGGAATACTTCAGCTGCCATAGAAGCATGCTCAATGTATTCCTGTTTTTGTCAGTGGGTACTGCCGCTAGAAAGCCGTCGACGTATTGCATGTTTTAGCCTTATTTTTTGTATTTAGTGCTTAAAGCTTAGCCAAACAACAAAGACTTTCAGTGAGTTGTGACGCAGAGTTAGCATGGTTACTCTAAAATTTCGTAAGCTAACAGTGAGCCTCAAAGAACGGAATCGAATATGACGCAACTTAATCTCATCACTAAAGACCTTGAACAAGAAGAGCAGCGACTGCATCAAGCGCTGCAAGAGTTGCGTGCAAGCTACGATAAAAATCAGTATCCAAGCCTCGAAGAGCGAAAAGCATTACTGCTGTCACTGAAAGACTCCTTGCTTGAACATCAAGATGCACTAGTCAAAGCGCTTAGTGATGACTTTGAGCTTCGTAGTGAGTTCGATTCTGCTATGACCGACATCATGCCGACCGTAGCTCATATCAATTACACCCTTAAGCACCTTAAGTCATGGATGAAGTCTTCAAAGCGTTCATCTGGACTATTGATGGCACCGTCCAAGGTTGAAGTGCAATATCAGCCTGTGGGTGTCGTCGGTATTATCTCTCCTTGGAATTTTCCAATTATTTTAAGTTTAGCGCCGGTTGCAACAGCGTTTGCAGCGGGCAACAAGGTGATGCTGAAGCTGAGCGAGTACACGCCGCATACCAACGAAGTGGTTGGAAAGATCATCGAGCCTTTGAAGGAGCACATCTATCTTGTTGAAGGTGATGCTAGTGTCGCCTCGATCTTCTCCGGTCTTCGATTCGACCATTTGCTGTTTACCGGTTCTACTCAAGTGGGGCGTTTGGTCGCTCAGAGCGCAGCCAAAAACCTAGTCCCAGTCACTCTCGAGTTGGGGGGTAAATCGCCGGTGGTCGTCACGCCATCGTCTAATTTAGATAAGGTGATAGACCAAATCGTCTTTGGTAAGTGTGTGAATGCCGGTCAGATTTGCGTCGCACCTGATTATGTACTGATAGAGCAAGACAAGATTGATGCTTTTGCAGAGCTGTTTGTTAAGCGCTTTATTACTCTCTACGGTGAGAATCCAAATGATTTCACCCATATCATCAACGATGGCCAATATCAGAGATTAAAAGCCGCAATCGAAGAAGCAGAAAAAGACCAGAGCACTCGAGTGGTGTCGGTGAGTGATTATGGCTTAAGTGACTCTAATCGACGTATCTTGCCACATTTAATCATCAACCATCCCTTGAACTCAAGGTTATGACTGAAGAGATCTTCGGCCTGTTCTGCCTATTGTCGGTTATCAAAAGCTTGAAGATGCGGTTGAATTTATCAATCAGCGCGAGAGACCTTTAGCGTTGTATATCATGTCAGAAGATGACTCTAGCACCGAGTTCATCCTAAAACGCACCCACTCCGGCGGCGTGGCAGTTAACGACACTATTTTGCATGTAGGCGCGGAAGATGCGCCGTTCGGTGGAATAGGGGAATCTGGGCTTGGTCACTATCACGGTAAAGAAGGCTTCTTAACCTTTAGTCATGCGAGAACGGTATTTAAGACCCCAACTTGGCTTCCACGTGCGACTTATATGTTGAAGGCGAGAAAGTTGACGTTGAAGATGATTCGCAAGTTGTTTGTGAAGTGATGTCTGGTGTTTGAAATCATTTAGATTTCAAAAGCAGACGTCATCCCGTAATTCGCTTCGCGAATATCCGGGATCTTCAACCTTCAGAGGTTCTTAAAGATCCCGGATATGTCTTCGACATTCCGGAATGACGGAGCGATGTGAGGGAATGTTTGTTCTGTATAGATGTACAATAAACCCCCGCTGTAAGAGGCCAGTCTTAAGCAGTTTGAAGCAATTTCTTCAGCTTATTTATCACCAACTCAGTTTGCTCTTCCTCAGAATGCAGATTACAGGTTGTGCACTTAGCTTTACCTTCTATTTTGTACTTTAGACAGCAGGTTTCACGCCTTACATAGATCTTCTTAAAGCCGTTGAAGCTCACTTCCTTGATCTTATTGAGTTGGCCACCTTTAGGCAGTGCTTGCTCAAATACAGCACTTTGCCACTCTTGCAGAAGGGAAGTATCTAGGCTGTTATCTTCTGCGATAGGCTCATGAGTAAGCTTTGAAAATGCAAGGTTGCAGGCATATAGGATGTTACCCCAATAGACTCGCGGGTTTACTCTTTGGCTCTTGTAGAACTGAGTTAAGGGCGTAGACAGTTCTAAAATTACTTCGACAAGCTTTTGGTCTAGTTCCTGCTGTGAACCAACCTTTATTCCTGTGTCATCGAGCGAAAAGAATGGGGTATCGCTTGAGATAAATAGATTCGAAACCCTGTGGTCGTCTCCAATCGTTAACCTAACGTCTCTAAGTGAGAGCTTTGGCACTCGATTGAACACCAAACGATGACCTACTAGCGAGGTAAAGAGAATAGCGTTATATACCTTTTGCCAGATAGGTGCGGAAAAGGCGGTTTTGGTATCCAAGGAATCTGCGTAGGCTTGCAAAGTTTCTTCAGCACAGCTTTTAAACCAAGTTTCAGCATCAATTCCAGCGACCTTATCGCTGATATCGAGACGAAAGAAAGGCTCATGCTTGTTCAGAAGCATCTGTTGCTGAGCCAGCGTGAGGGCTGAGGAATCCGCAGGAAGATCAAGCCATTGCAGTAACTGTTGTTGAAGCTGTTCCACTATGCCTCCTCTCGCACATAGGATTGTGGCAAACAATAGGTGAAGCATCGATATTGGCCATTTTGCTTTAACTTTAAATACACTCTCAAGGGTCTCTTCGGTAAGGACCTCAAGTGGCGAACCTTGTTTAAGGATCTTACCCTTTTTCATCAGTACCAGTTCATCACAGAACTGTGCTGCTTGGCTGAGTTCATGTAAGACATACACTATGGTCAGATTGCGACTCTTGTTTAGCTGTTGCAGCACCTCTAGAAGCTCTAACTGGTGGCCAAGGTCGAGATAACTGGTCGGCTCATCTAAAAGTAGCCACTGTGCTTCTTGTGCTAAACACATCGCAAGCCAAACACGTTGGCGTTCACCACCTGAAAGGGTGCTCACAACGCGGTCTTCATATCCGGCTAATCCAACACTCGAAAGCGACTCTTTGATCACTTCAATATCTCGTGAGCTGTTACCTTGATACCACTTTTTGTGAGCAACGCGCCCTAACGCAACGAGCTGTTCAACGGTAACCCCTTCCGGCGCAGTTGGATGCTGAGGCAAGATAGCGATGTGTTTGGCCAGTTCTTTGAGTTTCCAATCACTAAAGGGTTTTCCTTTGAAGCTGACGTTTCCCGAGCGTGCTTTGATTGCTCCGGTAAGGGTCTTCATCAAGGTCGATTTACCACACCCATTTGGACCTACGAATGCGGTAACCTTGCCCTCCTGAATCTTGATATCGACACCGTTTAAAATAATGGTGTCCTGATAGCCAGATACTAGCCTCGGCCCTGCAATGTATTTGAATTCATCAGGAGTTTTTCCTTAGTAGAAATAGGAAGAAAGGTACGCCGCACAACGCTGTAATCACACCAGCAGGTATCTCTGTTGGATAGAGCAGAGTTCTTGCTAATAGATCCGATACGGCAAGAAACAAACTGCCTAGTACCAGAGTGAGAACCAGAGATTGACCAGGACTATTCTTGCAGATGAGCCTTGCCATATGTGGAATTACCAGCCAATAAAGCCTATTGGACCTATGGCGGAAACTGCAGGGGCAGTGATCAGCGCTGTGCCGATCAAAATAATAACCCTGAGCTGAGGCCCTTTGATGCCCACCTCTGAGGGTTGAATCATCATATCGAACCCACTTTAACGGGATAAACATTAGAGCAATAAAACCAAGGGCGAAGATAGCCCAAGGTAGCAGATACAGCACTTGCTCCCAGCCTCGGCCATACAAGCCACCGGCCATCCATTGTAGAGCAAGATCGGTGCGACCTTGGCCAATAGTGAAAATTAGCGCGGAGCTACAGGCGCTCAAAATAGCGGTAACGGCAACACCGGTAAGCAGGGTTAAGGACGAGCTCGATAATCTGCTTACGATCAGAATTGGAACTGAGCTGAGTAAGCCGCCGGCCATCGAAAAGGCGATGAGCGCGTTCTCCGCTGAAATAGACCAGCCAAACCAACTAGGTAGCAGTAGCGCGCAAACCGCGCCCAATGAAGCACCTGCATTAACACCCAAGATACCGCTGTCCGCAAGCGGGTTTTTCAATGTGGTTTGCAACAGATAACCCGACGCCGCCAACATAAAACCTGCCAGCAAGGCGAGGATGATTCTTGGTAAGCTCAAAGACCAAAACGGGTGATAGGTTCCTCGCTCGAAAAATGCGAGGCCTGAGCTCATCAGCTCTTGTGAGGTTCCGATGTAAGCCAATGGAGCAAAGAGCGCTAAGCTGCAGACCAGATAGAAAGGAGAGCTACGAACCATTAGCGGGCCATCCTTAATTTTCCAAGGATAAGATACAGAAACCAAGGGGCGCCAATCATAGCGGTTAGGACTCCGATAGGTAGCTCTAGAGGCATAAGTAGCGTGCGCGCGAGAAGGTCTGCGGTAATTACTAGGCTTGCCCCGATCGCCGCTGAGCCGATAAGGCCAAGACCTAGCATGCGTGCTAAGTGAGGAGCGACCAATCCGATAAAGCCAACAGGACCGAAAGCGCCAACAGAAGCGGCAGTCAATATTACTGAGATAAAACCGAACAGCAGGCGGTAGCTGTTTATTGGGATGCCCAAGCCTCTAGCCACTTCATCGTCAAGCTCAAGATAGGAGCGCTGACGATAGCTCACGATTAACAAGGCAAACATAGGTAATGTGGTAAACAGTAAAGGCCAAAATGCATCCCAGTTAGCTCCAGCGTTACTTCCGGTTAGCCAGAAGAACAGCGCTTCGCTGTCTACTCGGTCAGAGAGAAGAATGTAGGTAATGGCAGCCTGACAAAATGCACTTACAGATACGCCAGCAAGTGCAAGACGGCTCGGAGTAATACCGTTCTTCCAACTAATTGACAGAGTTATCACACCGCCGATAAACCCGCCAGCGATACCCCAAAACAGAGAAGAGAGAGGCAGTACAAACATAGTTGCTGTCAGCACCGCAAAGGCCGCACCAGACATTACCCCGGTTAGGTTAGGGGAGGCCAGTGGGTTCTTAAGAACGCTCTGCATGATATGACCCGCTGTAGCGAGGGCAGCACCACCAAATAGCGCAATCAGGGTTCTTGGTAGCCTTAATTCCCAGAAGACAAGATACTGGCTAGTCTGTTGGTCGTTTAGCAAAAACGAACGTATGTCCGACAACGAAAACGGATAGATACCGACGCTAAGAGACAGATAGATAACAACTACTAAGGTGACAGAGGAAAACAGTATCAGTGTCAGGTTTTTACTGTTCAGCGACACAACGCCTCCTCAACTTTCTCTTTTGAAGGAGCATCGAATAGCTCAGGATACGCTTTGTGCGCTATATCCATGCTTACCCACAATCGAGAGTATGGTCCTTCCGGTTCGCGCCACGCCATGCTGACTTCATAGACGCGATTGTTTTTCACCGCAGACAGGTTTTGCCAGATTTTTGAGTCGACAAATTGTGGCTTAGAACCTTGATACATAAAGATGATGTCTGGATTTAGCTTAATCAGCCACTCTAAACCTACTTGTCCTGAGTAAGGTGTTTTTGCTGAGTAAGGCGATGGGCCGTTAGCGCTCTCAATATTCAAGCGCTCCATTAAACTCACGGTCATAAAGTGCGAATAGTAGGCTCTTGGCGTAACCCCAGCACTAGTAAGAAACAGACCACTGAGTTTTTGGTCGCCTATTTTACTGTGCATCTTCTCAAGTGTTTGCTCGAAACATTGGTTGATGCGTATTCCTTCCGCCTCTTTGCCTAATACCTTACTGGTTTGAGCGATGGCTTTATTACTGTCATCCACAGTTATTAAGTCAAAACCAAGCGCTGGGGCGATATCTGAATAACGCTGATAGTAAGGCTCGATCATACGGCCTAGTCCCACGATTAGGTCTGGTTTCGCCGTATAAAGTGCTTCAAAACTGGTTCTCGACCTAGGACCAAGTTCAGAGGCCTGTTTTAGCTCATTTAGGTAAGAGGGAAAACCGCCGGGGTAGTTTGAAACAGCGACTGGAACCTCACCTAAGGCAAGCGAAACCTCTCCGCCAAATGTCGAAATACTGGCGACCCTTGGAAAGGTGTTTATCTTAATTGTAGGCAAGGTTATGCCTAAATCATCTGTGTGCTCATTTGCATAAGCTTGATCTAGAACAAAGACAAGGCTAAGCAGAATCGTGGCTGAACGGCAAATTGGTCGAAAATGCTTCATAAAAACACAAATGATAACAATTATTGTTTACTTCATTAAAAGGAGTGCTAGACTACCACGCAATTAAATGCCTCTCAACAGCACTAAAACCCTTTTTTAGCCTTTATGCCAAGGCGAGGCGTTGTCGTAAACGGAAATGGAAAAATGAAACTTACTAAGCTGAATGTAGCCATTATGGGCGCATTAACTTTGACAAATTTCAGCGCTCAAGCTGAAGAAACGTCTCAAACGGAACAAATGGAAACTATCGTAGTTTCTGCGAGCCGTAGTCAGCAAACTCTAAACGAGGTTCCTCGTTCAGTAACTGTAATCAATCAAGAGCAAATCTCTGATGCTATGAAGCAAAGTCGTAGTATTAACGATGTGCTTTCAATGTTGGTTCCAGGCATGGGTACCTCTATCCACGGTAACCTAAGTAGTAAGGGGCAAAACAACATCCGTGGTCGTCGTGTGCTGCTACTTATTGATGGTGTAGCGCAAAACAACAGCTTCCTAGATTTCGGCCAGGAGCTGTCTTCTATCGACCCAGAAAACGTAGAGCGTATCGAGGTTATCCGTGGCGGTTCTGCGGTATATGGCCTAGGTGCACAGGGCGGTATCATCAACGTTATCACTAAGATGCCGGTAGCGGGTGAAACCCAATACCGCACCAAGGTTGGTACGAACTTCCAAGAGTTTGGTAGCGATTCGTTTAGTTGGGATGTATATCAAGAAGCGCAAGGTGGTGATGACAAAAACCAATGGCGTATCGGTCTAGGCTATGAGCAACGCGGTGGCAGCTTTGATGCAAACGGTGATCGTCTTCCTTCGGTAAACAACGAAGACGATATGGACAATATCAACGTTAATGGTGTGTGGAATCACAACATTGATGCGGATCGTTCACTTACCTTTAGCTTTGGTGTTCGTAACATCACAGATAATGATGGTTGGTGTGCAACAGGCGCGGACCCAGAAAACGGTATCCCAGCGCAAGCAGAACACTGTGGTCCGGGATACAACAATGGTGTAGCAGGTCAGCCTGGTGCTGAGCCAAACGACGTAAGCCGTACCTTCGCTAACTATCAAGTTCGTTATCAAGATTATGCGTTTGCGCTTGGTATGCTTGATGTGACCGGTTATTGGATGACTCAGGATACTGAGACCTTCACTTTGAAGATGACCGATTACAACCCTAACTCTCCAACATTCGGCCAAACCCTTTATGGTCACAACGAGACTGACTTTGACCGCTACGGTGCGAAGATCAATATCTCAAGTGACACAAGCTGGGCTGCGGTAACTTGGGGTCTTGACCTAGAAAACCAAACCTTCAAGCAACCTAATAGCGTAGGTTTTGTAAACAACACACCAGACGTTGAACAGTTCGCTATCGCTCCGTTTGCACAATTCTCAAGTGACATCACTCTAGACACAACCGTTTCTTATGGTGTTCGCTATGAATACGTTCGCTTAAGCGTAGATGACTTCATTGTAGGTAATACCTTTAACGGTACTGCGGGTAACAGTGTAGAAGGTGGTAACCCAAGTTTTGATGAGTTCCTTTTCAACGTAGGTATTACGCACTATCTAACTCCAAACCATCAAGTGTTTGCGTCATTTGCACAGGGCATGTCTACCAACGAAGCGCTTCGTGATATCCGCTCAGGTGGTACAGCTTCTAATCCGTTAACTAGCGTTGATGGTGCGATTAACCCTATTAAAACAGACAACTATGAGATTGGCGTTCGAGGTCTGATTGCACAAGCTGACTATACACTTGCGGCTTTTTACAGTGAGTCAGATTCAGGAGCGACCTTAAGCTTGAACGACGTAACTGGTAACCTTGAAAGTACCCGAGCACCAGAACGCGTATGGGGTGCTGAAGCAACTCTTGGTTTCAATATCCTTGCTAACCTTCGCAACGACAACACAGTGTCGTGGCAAGAAGGTGAGCGTAAGCTAGATGAAAACAGCGATTGGGAACCTCTAGATGGCACGCGTATCGCGCCTCTGAAAGTAACCTCTATGTTTATCTATGATGCACATGAGTTTGGTCGCTATAACATCAACTTCATCTACTCTGGTTCACGTGATAAAGAAGACGAGATTACTCAAGGTGCAAAATACGCAGTTGATAGCTTCTTCCTAGCTAATGCTGGTATGGATTACGACTTGCCTGTTGGTACAGTGAGCTTTGCTATCGAGAACCTGTTCAATGAAGAGTATATGACGCCATATGCTCAGTCAGAGCAGAATGCTTCTCGCTACTACAATGCACCAGGTCGTCGCTTCTACTTGAATTATGAAGTGAAGTACTAATCGAAAAGATTTAAAACAAGCCGAGCCTAGCTCGGCTTTCATGCGTTTTTAAGGCGCCAAAAAACATTTGGTTACCTTATGAAAGAAACTGATATTGATTGATGATATGGTCAATACAGTCTAAGAAAAAGATACATAAATTCAGAGAGTTAATGAAAGTCTATGAATATTAAAAATAAAGCAGGCTACCTATTACTAGCAGGCTTAACAATGACTAGTGCATCAGCCGTTGCTAATCAGCAGGCGACACTGCAGAAGTCTCAAAATGTTGAAACTCAAATCACCAACAATGCCGCAAACAGCCAAAAGAAGATTTCTGCAAGCAGTGATAAAGCGATGCAACTAGAAGCGGATATTGCTGCGCTGAAGCAAGAGGTTAACAACCTAACGGTTATAACACACACCTTGAGGTTTAATTGAAAGCCAGGAAAAGGAACTAGTGGGTTTTAACTCACAACTTTCTCAAATCGACGACACTCGTCAGGCAATCGTTCCTTTGATGTATGAAATGTTAGACGGTCTGAAAAAGCTTAATGCCGAAGATCGTCCGATTCGCGTCGATGCTCGTTCAAAGCGACTTGAGTCCCTGAACGAAATGATGACTCAAGCAGACATCAGTGATGCTGAAAAATACCGCCGTATTCTCGAGGCATATCAGATCGAAATGGATTACGGCACTAAGATGGGTGCGTACTCTGGCACTATCGAATTCGACGGTAAGCCTATCATTGCTGAGCAACTTTACCTAGGCCGTGTATCTCTAGTTGCGCGCTCAAATGACCGTCAACGCTACTGGGCGTGGAACGACAATCAAAATGCATGGATCGAGCAAGACCGCAGCGTAGGTCATTCAATCGACAAAGCATTTGATGTTGCCGCCAAGCAAGCTTCTCCAAGCCTGCTTGATCTACCCGTTTCGCTAACTCAAGGTGAGGAGAAGTAATTAATGAAACGTCACCTAGCAAAGGTTAGCTTAGCTCTAGCCACAGTCCTGTGTGTAATTCCAGCACATGCCAGCCAAGAGCTATTAAACGATACCAATAAAGCAAAAGCGGCTGATACTCAGCATAACAAAGCGCGCGAAGGGGAGTTTGCTTCCCAAGAACAGAAACTTCAGGCTGAGTACGATGCGCTTATTAAGCAGCGTACAAACCTGAATAAATCTATCGATTCTCTGAGCGCTAAGTTCCAATCTAATGAAGAACTGCTAGCAGACAAAGAGAAAGAACTGACTCTGGCTACAGGAAGCTTGGGTGAGATCTTCGGTGTTGTACGCCAAGCAGCGAAAGATGTTCAACTAGAGCAAGAGCGTTCGGTTGCTACCATCGGCTTGGATGATGATGTTGCGGTTATCGATGAGATCATCGAAGCTAAATCTATCCCATCTAAAGACCAACTGTACGGTCTATGGCACTCGTACCAGCACCAGATTGACGCAAGCTCTAAAGCCAGCAAGATCATGGTTCCTTTTGTCGATGGCTCAGGTGAATTGCAAAAGAAAACAGTTGTTCGTATGGGCTCATTCGCACTGGCGGATGATAATGGTTATCTAGCTTGGAATGCATCTAAGCAGATTGCAACGCCATACACGGTACAACCTAAACTAACACTGACATCGTCAACTGATCTAACTAGTGATTTACCTGTAGTAGCGCTAGACGCAACTCGCGGTGCACTGCTTGAGCAACTAGCAAACAACCCAACCCTTTCTCAGCGTATCGAGCAGGGCGGTGTAGTAGGTAAGATCATTATTGGCCTACTACTTGTGGGTCTTCTGATCGGTCTTTATCGTGCGTTCGTTCTTATGTCTATCAAGTCTAAGATCTATAAGCAGTTGAAAGACGTATCCAACCCAACCGACAACAACCCACTTGGTCGTGTAATGCTGGTTCATAAAGAAGATCAGAGCCCAACGATTGAGGCCCTTGAACTTCGTCTTCTTGAAGCGGTAATGGATGAGCAAGAGAGCCTAGAGCAGGGCATCTCGACCATCAAGCTTCTGGCAGCACTAGCACCTATGCTGGGTCTACTGGGTACAGTAACCGGTATGATTGATACCTTCCAAACCATTACTCAGTTCGGTAATGCAGATCCTCGCATCATGCAGGCGGTATCTCTATGGCACTTATCACTACCGTTCTTGGTCTAGTGGCGGCTATGCCTCTACTACTTGTTCACAACATGCTATCTAGCCTGTCTGAGGGCATCCGTAATGTCGTTGAAAAACAAGGTGTTGGCCTAGTAGCTGAAAGCGCAGAGCGCAAACAAGAGGCTACTGCATAATGACTGACTTCGCATCCTTTTGGGCGATGCTCACAGACGTACCCCTAGTCGGCTCTATCGATGAGCTGATGGTTCGAGGTGGTCCGGTTCTGTGGTGGCTCGCCGCTGTGATGCTGGTCTTTTGGATTTTGGTCCTAGATAGAGTCTTGTACTTCTTTTGGTTATTTCCAAAGTACCAGCACCAATGGGTTCTTCAGTGGCAACAACGCTCTGACCGCCATTCTTGGTATGCGCTCTCACAGCGCACCGCTTGGTTATCAGCTTCGGAGTCGAGCCTGAAGCGTTCACTGTCCTTAATGAAGGTGCTTGTCGCACTGTTTCCGATGCTAGGTTTGCTCGGAACCGTTACCGGGATGATCTCGGTATTCGATGTGATGGCAGCCCAAGGAAACAGTGAACCGCGCTTAATGGCAGCAGGTATCTCTATGGCCACTATTCCAACAATGGCCGGCATGGTAGCAGCCTTGTGGGTATGTTTGTTTATTCGAGATTGTATGGATTGGCAGAGCGCAAGCAATTGCACTTAGAGCGTATGCTGCGAATCCATAATTAGAGGTTTTTACAATGAGATTAGGACGACGTCGCGAGCGTAATGAAGAAGCACAGGTAGATATGACCTCAATGCTTGATATCGTATTTATCATGCTGATCTTCTTTATCGTTACTAGCTCTTTCGTGCGCGAATCTGGTGTAGAGGTGAACCGTCCTCAGGCGGCAAATGCTACTAGTCAGAAAGATGCTGGGATCTTTATCGCCATTACAGACAACAACCAGGTTTATATCGATAAACGTTTGGTGGATGTAGAGCGAGTTCAAGCAACACTTGAGAGCATGGTAATCGACAAACCTGATGCATCTGTAGTGATTCAGGCAGACAAGTTTGCCTTTAACGGTACGGTTGTTGAGGTAATGGATGGGGCGAAAGGTGCAGGGATCGAGAAGATCGCTCTGGCTACAGCCGCCAAATAGAGGCAGTAAATGAAAAGACTATTTATAGCACTGCCTCTTGCCTTGTTGATGACCTTCTTTGTGTTTGGGTTTATGACTTGGTTGGTCAATCTGGGTAAAACGCCACTGCCGGATCAAAAGCCGCCAGTGAGCTTTGATATCCTCCAAGTAGAGCAGGATAGCGCTACCCAGCGCCGTCAACGTCAATTGCCGGATCCACCAGAGAAACCACAACAGCCACCTGAAACACAGGTGAGTGACCCTACTAATGTGTCTGAGAATTCAATCTCAATGGATAGCTTGGATCTGCCTCAGGTTGCTCTAGACACAGGGGTTTCAGGCTTGGCGATTTCTAATCCAGGTCCGATGAAGATTGCGCAGAACCAACAGGTGATGCCGCTGCACCGCATGGAGCCAAGGTATCCGCCACGTGCTTTGAATCGTAAGATTGAAGGTTACGTTGTAATGAGTTTTAGCATCAACGATGTGGGCACACCTGTAGATATTAAGGTAGTAGAGGCCGAGCCTGCACGCGTGTTTGACCGTGAAGCTATCCGAGCGCTTCAACGCTGGAAATATCAGCCGATGGTAGTCAACGGCAAGGCACAAACCCGTGAAGGGCAAACCGTTAAGTTGGAGTTTAAACTGCAAAAATGAACAAATCAGTTATAACTTTAGCCCTAATCGCTAGTCTATTTACCGGTACAGTTACTGCTGAAGAGTTAAGTCGCTCGGTTGCTGGTCGTGTGCATCAAGCTTTTGAGCTGCAGAGTAATGACAAGAATGCCGAGGCCATTGAGACACTTGAAAAAGTAGATTCGAGCCGAGCATTCGATACCTCTTATGTACAGCGCATGTTGGGTATCTTGTATTGGCAAGAAGACCAAATGGATAAAGCAGAAGCGGCGTTGGGTCGAAGTGTTCAAACCAAGGGCCTGGAGCCTGAACAGCACATCGAAACCCAGCGCATGTACGCGGATATCCTGTTGTCCAATGGCAAGACCAAGCAGGCTCTGGCCAATTACAACGAGGTGATGGCGCAGAACAAAACCTTGAATGTTCTGAAGGCCGACACCGTGCAGCAGATCTGGCTCCGTATCGGGCAAGCCAACTATCAGATGGAGAACTGGAAACCGGTTCTTGGTGCGGTAAGCAGCTATTATTCTGCAGGCGGTAAAACAACGGTACCTGTGCTTAATCTGCGTTTAGGTGCAGAACTGTCTCTTAAGCAGTGGAACAATGCACTTAAAACTACGCTGGCGTTGCGTGGCTTTGAGCCTGATAGAGAGAGCTGGTGGACACAAACCATCAACCTGTATCTTCGAGTTGGAAACTATTCACAAGCCTTGGCGACATTGAAGCAGTATCAGCGTGCTGGCTTTGAGTTAAGTAATACTCAAACGCGCATGATGGCTCAGCTTTATTCTAAACAAGGCGTGCCTGAAAAATCGGCTCAGATCTTCCATGAGTTGAATAAAGCATCGGATGTTGAAGCTAAAGATTTAGCTGTAGAAGCACAATACTGGCAACAGGCGAGAGAGTGGGATCAGTCTTTGAAAGCTTGGGCGAGAGCTACAAGCAAAGACAGTCAATATCGTTGGTCTTACATCAATCTACTGATGCAAAACAAGCAGTATAAGACGGCTCTAACTCAGCTAGACAAGCTAAACTCGAGTGCTCGTAAAGAGCTAACCAGTGTTCAAGCTTACTATCGTTTAGGCGATAAAAAGAAAGCGTTAGAGCATGCTCAAAAGGCTAATCAGATAAAGTCTGATCAAGCGACTATTAGCTGGATCAAGTATCTGAGCCAAGAGAGCTAATAGAATAATTGCTCTAGCAGGTCAGGGCATCGTGCTTTGATATTGTTTAGTAAAAAGGAGTTCACCAGTGAGCTCCTTTTTTATTTATGAAATAGAGACTTGCGATATAAGATTGATAGAGCACTTGGCTTGTTGAGTCGATAAATTACTCGGGAAAAACTCTATTTTTAACTATGTCCACCCGAGTACTTTTATTTTCAACGGTGTAGATGGTATTGCCATCTGGTTCATGCTCAAGGTCAAAGTGTACTCAGATACAAGGTCAAGCGCTAGTATTAGAGTCAGCAACGCTTCGTCTTCTGTAAGTCCCATAAGACAGCTTAAGATACTATCTAGTGCAAAAATTTGTTTTGTATTTAACCTGTGCATATTGCCTCAATATAATCACGCGTTGATGTTATTACTGGCACTGATGAGCTAGGCCATTGCGATGTCTTTATCTGGTGCTAATTGTTCACAAAACCATTGTTGATAACGTTTCTGGCTTTCGTTGGCGTTACAGAATATCGCTGCTGTCATCTTGCGACCAAATAAGTAAGGGTGATCATTTATCTTAATGAGATCGTTACTGTTTAATGCTTCAATGATGAAGTCGGGGAGAAGCGCGATACCAGACTGTTGGCAGCAGAGGTCGATAATCGTATTTAGATCGCCACAGTGCCAGACGTGGTGGAGTTGTAACATCGACTCATTGTTTAAGTCTTTACACCCTTCAAGGAGCAATAGCCTTGCTTCCTGGTCGCAAATGAGTGCCTTGTGAGCTACCCACCAAAAGTTAACCTTGAACAGTTCTATCACTCTAAACTCATGGACGCTCTTGTGGTAAGGGTTACCAATGGCAAGGTCTAGCTCACCATGGGCAAGCATCTCACCGAGTATTGAGCTCGGCTTTGTAATTAGCTTGAGATTGGTATCCGGAAAATCTACAGAGAACTCGTGTACACTTCGTCGCACTTCATGGTTGGAGAGCAGGGGGTCAATACCTACACGGTAAACTTCTTGCTCAGATTCTCTTATCACATTGGCCACATTCAAAAAGGCTTGGTATTGATTCAACAGAGCACTCGCTACTTCATGAAGCCTTGCGCCTTTATCGGTCAAAGTTGCTTTTCCATGTGTCCTTTTGAACAGTGCAAACCCTATTTCTAGTTCAAGATTTTGTATCGCCGCGCTTATGGTTGGTTGTGTTTTATGTAACTTGCGAGCAGCTGCGCGAAATGATCCCCGATTAACCACAGTCACGAACGCCAGCAATTGCTCAAAGCTGGGATGCATAATATGTCCTTATATCAATAAATGAAAAGATCCTTCTTTTCATCCATTTCTCTAGCCTAGCGATAAAAATGCATATTTGTCTTCACCCTTTAGGGGGATAAAAGGTTGAATATTTATGTTTAATTAAAAATAGGTTTATTCTGCATAAATAAAATTATGTGATCGAGGTCTAATTATGACTTGGTTCTTTTCTTGGATTATATTGATTGAGATCAAGTGTAAATTTTTGATGGCTGAAAAAGCTAGTTGCTAAAGATGGCCAATATATTATTTGATGAGTGGTTGATAGATCGATTCTATCACTGTGAAAATGTCTGAATATGTGTCCCTGTTAAACTCAAATTGACTAGTAAAGGATTTGATAAAAAGTTAACAACCAAAGGGAGACCATATTATGTTGACTAAACTATATTGCAAACTAAGCACTTTAGTGACTTCTTTTAAAAACGATGAGCGCGGCGTGACAGCGATTGAGTATGGTTTGATAGCTGCTGCTATGGCTGCTTTGCTGTCAGTAGCTTTTTATAGTGATACAGGTTTTTTAAACGAACTGTATGCGGTTTTCAAGGATATTGGAACTACTCTAACTGCAAATAGCACTGTGACCAAGTAAAAGTTGGATTATTCAATAAATACCTATTTGTTAAGCTTATTCTCAGTTTGTATTTACATTTCAGTAGTAGATTTGAAATGTAGGCTTATATTTAATGGTTCTTTATTGATTCTTTTGTTGATACAGGGTTTATTTTTAATTTTATCTGGAAGTGTTGATATTTTATCAGCTTTATTGTTACTGATGCTTGGAGTTGTATTTTATTCAAGAAAGGTAATTGGTGCAGGAGATGTAAAGTACGCTATCGTCCTCTCACTAAGCTTACCAGTGGATTTACTACCAATCGCTCTGTTGTTAACAATGCTAACCGGAGGCGTGCTAGCAAGCTTTTATTTGATGCTTAACGTCGCTCGACAGATAAAGACCAAAATGTATGGAGGAGTAGATAAGGCCCAATATAACACTGGTATCCCTTATGGTGTGGCTATCAGTGTTGGGTTTTACCTAATGATATTTAGTCACTATTTATGAGTTAGTTATTACCCGCCAATAATATTAAGTTGAATGGAGGCGACTTATGAGATCGCGTATTGTCCTGTTTATTGCGCTACTTGCCTTTGGGTTCGGCTGTTATGGCTTAATTGATATGCTTACCCAGAATCGGCAAGCGTCTCCTGTCATTGCTGAGCAATCGGCACCTGTCACCGAACAGTTTGTTGCTGTTTGGTCTCTCAATCGTTCCTTATTTCGTGGTCAGCCGATTTCAACTTCGGATGTCACCAAACAGCAATTAGCCCTACAAGATGCGCTAGCGTATGGCATCAAGCAAGATACTGTAATTGATTTCTCACCTTCGACGTTACTCAATCGTGATCTGAGCAAAGGCGAGATCATCCTTCCTGAATATCAAACCCCTCAAGGGGCGCAGGTTACATCGACCTACTGATCTCTGAAGACATGACTATATATCCACTTCAAGTGAGCGCAACTAATTTGGTTGATGACTACATTCGTCCCGGCGTGTTTGTGGATGTTCTTACCGTGAGTTCCCCGTCGACAAACTTAGCTGATAACGCCGAGCACCCGAATGAATTTCATGGGGTCAAGGCGTCGCTATTTCTAAAACACGTAAAAGTGTTAGCAATCAACTACACCGGTCCAGAAAGTGAAAACGCGACCGCTAAGGTGATTAAGCCGAGCCAAGAAGCGAAGCCAGGTTATAGCACTGTGGTGATAGAGATTCATCCCGAACAGTTGGCAAATATCGCACTAGCGCAACGAACTATGCACATGGAAGTGTACCGCAGCCAAATCTATAAAAAGCCTATGTATGCGGAGGTGCGCAATGTGATTACCAATTACACCGGTATTGAAGAGTATCGTGGGATGAATAAGACGGCGAGTACAGAAGGATTCTAGTTATGGAGAACAGAATAACCTCAAGAGCAAGCTTTTCCATATTGGCACTTCTGCTTCTGTTGTTTAGCGTCGGTGCTTGGAGCGGAGATCGTTATATAACCCTCAACGATGCCAAGCATATTCAGTTAAGTGAACCGATTGGTAAGGTATTTATTAGCAACCCAGACGTAGCTGACTACAAGGTTATGAACGACAACACCGTAGTGGTGTTCGCCAATAGCATCGGTCAGGCTCGACTACTTGTGTATGGCGTGTCAGAGAAGGTTTTATTGTCTGATCGAATCGTGGTGGATTTGAATTTGACTCAAGTACGTCGCCAAATTGATTTTTACTATCCGAGCTGGAAATTAAATTGGAGTCTGTTGGCTCTCAGGTGGCTGTCAGCGGTGTAGTGCAGTCCGAAGAGCAGCGTGATGACATCTATCGTGTTGTGGCAACGCTGTTGGAACGCAAAAAAGTAGAGCGTTGGAACGAGATACAAACATTAGAGTTTGAGTCAGATACTTTATCCATGTCAGAACCAGAGAGCATGATCTTCGCACGTAATATGACCTGGGAAGGCATCATCGAGCGGATAGAAGTGGCAGGCGCTCGACAGGTAAACGTGAAAGTTTCTATTGCTCAGGTCACTGAATCATTTGGTGAAACCATAGGTGTGGATTGGAGCTCGGTTGGTTCCAGTGTGGGAGAATTTGTCTTCACTCAGTTTGAGGCAGAAGACCTAGTCACCGTTATTTCGGCCATCGGGAATGATTCGGTTGCCCAAGTTTTGGCAGAGCCAAATCTTAGTGTTATGTCTGGAGAGTCGGCGAGTTTTCTCGTTGGTGGCGAAGTCCCAGTTGTTGTTTCAACCAATAGTAACGTCAACATCAGCTTCAAAGAATTCGGTATTCGTCTTGATTTAACGGCAAAAGTAGAGAGTGACGATCGTATACGCATGCAACTCTTCCCGGAAGTGAGTGAAATCGATGGTTATGTAACGGCCGCAGGTATTGAAGTCCCTCAAATAGCTTCAAGGCGAGCTATGACTACGGTTGAACTGGCGGATGGCGATAGCTTCATCTTAGGTGGTTTGATGAGTAGCGCTGACTACGAAGAGATGCAAAAAACACCTCTATTGGGTGATATTCCAATCCTTGGAGCTGCATTTCGTAAGGCCATTACAGAAAGACGTAAAACAGAGCTCATCATTGTTGCCACGGTTAACCTAGTTAAGCCGATTCGTTCCACTGAAATCCAAATGCCTTATATCCACAAGACCAACACACTGACACGTTGGCTGAATATTGAATTGGATGATCAAGAGGCTCCACAGTCTGATGCGACACTTCGATTGCTGTCTGAAGGAGGGTTCATTCAATGAGAAACGATCTAGTATGCAGTTTGATGCTTGTATTGGTTTGCCTAAGCGGTTGCTCTGCTGAGCGTTACTTTACCGGAAACGGTGCAGAAGCTTTGGTATACGAAGAGTGGCATTCGTTTGATATTGACTTGCGTGGACACCCAGACCAGCAACAGGTGATTGAGCGATTGATTGAGCAGATCCAGCAGCAAGATCCATACGCTCAATACACGGTGTTATATAAAAGCAATAAAAACAAGCAAGTGTTCTATCTGCTTCGAAAGAATTTATTGAGCTTTCGAAAGTGAACGAGCGAGTTAACTATATTTATTCGCCAGACAATATTGCTGATCTCACTATTAGAGCGAAGGTTTTAGCTACTTATACGGAAACATGTCAGGCAGTACGAATATTTAAAGAAACGGGACAGATAAATTGTTTTGTGGAATCTGCACGCGTTAAGCAAGTCGCGAATAAACAGCGCTTAGTAGGAGGTCAATAATGTTTGATCTATCGAAGACCTTAAATAGCAAGTCACAAACTGCGAATCTGAAAGCAAAA
The DNA here is from genome assembly GCA_000830455.1 of Vibrio sp. JCM 19236. Lineage (GTDB taxonomy): Bacteria > Pseudomonadota > Gammaproteobacteria > Enterobacterales > Vibrionaceae > Vibrio. The sequence goes on along the minus strand of BBSB01000001.1, from coordinate 283,783 downwards.
CCCGATAATGATGGTATCCATTGCACTTTTATATACCAAACTCAGGAGTGTTTGGACCTTGTTCAGGAAGTATTTCGCTTCGAAGGGTGGGACGAACCAAAGCTAGTGCGTCTTAATTTAGCCAAGGTAAAACTTGAACAGGAGGATGAGATAATTCTTGTGGAGCTGAGTGAATCTGATGATGTCGTTAAGGATGCAAAACGTTTGCCAGCAAGCTACCCACCGGTAAAGGTATTATCGTTATAGGCAAAGAAGATTCCATCGTGACTATTCGTGCTTTGAGGGAATTTTGGCTTTTACTACATGTTTTGGCCTTTTAGTAAGTCTGATTTGGCCGACTTTATAATGCATGTAGAGAAGAACTTAAAATCCTTTTCAGGGGTGAGTGAACACCGCAAAGCGAAACGTGTTGCAGTCGTTGGTGCAAAAGGTGGTTTAGGTGTTTCTTTCATTTGTTGTGAGTTGGCATCGTATCTGTCGACTCGCAGCAGTGACACCATTGTCGTTGATCACCATGGTAATCACAGCAACATGGATGTATTGCTCTCCCTAGATGACTTCACCCGGCAAAACATTGATGAGTATACCGCCCCAATTCATGAGCTTGATGAAGAGGGAGCATTGAGTTATCTCATCCGGGTTCGTCAGAATTTACGTTTGCTGGCGCTAGATAGTGAGAAGAAGCCGGAAGATGTTCTGCAATATACCAATACCTTGTACGAACTGCTCTCTCGCTCTACCAATTTCGTCATCGAAGATTTTTCTGGAAGTGTCGACTTTGAGGTTGTTCCTCAAGAGCTAATCGATAACTACGATGTGGTGGTTGTGGTTAGCGATGCTTCTGTATCATCTGTACGCAACGCCAGAGCCTTACTAGAGAAGCTGCAGAATGCACGCATTGCTCAATCTCGCAAAACTCGTTTGATCACGATAGTGAATCATCATCGTCCCCATAAAGCGTTTGTACTGCAATCTAAAGATCTTGAGAACTATTTAGGTGCGCCTGTTGACCTGAAATTCGACTACTGTAGCAACCTCTCACACTTAATTGTTGATGGTAAAAATGCGCATAAGCATGACCGCCATATCAGAGACTCCATCCTACGCCTTGCTAGTTTAATCAAAGGGCAACCTGTCGAGCATGGCCTGTTCTCCCACTGGTTAACCAAAAAGGCACGTAAATGAGTTCAAATAAAGAGTTATACCTCGCATTTCGTAGCCAAATCTTCGAAGCCATGGATGTGGAGGCGGCTCAGCAGATGAGCCAGGTTGAGCTTGAAAGCCAGTTTCGCAATGCGGTGGAAATGCTGGCTTCAAACTATGGGCAGCCAATCACAGGTTTGATGAAAACGGGCTTGGTGAAGAGTTTAATAGATGAAATTTTTGGACTTGGTCCATTGCAACCGCTAGTTGAGGATCAATCGATCACCGACATCATGGTTAATGGTCCTGAACGAATTTTTATGAACGTAATGGACGAATCCAAAAGTCGGAAATTAGTTCGTTAATGAAGAGCAGGTTCTTGCTATCGCCAAGCGTATTGCCTCTCGTGTGGGTCGTCGAGTTGATGAATTATCACCTACTGTAGATGCGCGTCTCGAAGATGGCAGCCGTGTGAATATTGTTATTCCTCCGATAGTGCTCGATGGCACATCCATCTCTATTCGTAAGTTTCGAGAGCAGAATATTGGCTTTGAGGATCTGGTGAATTACGGGAGTATGTCATCGGATATGGCGCGCGTGTTAATGATAGCGGCGCGGTGCCGAATCAATGTGCTGATATCCGGTGGTACAGGTTCGGGTAAAACGACTTTGTTGAATGCTATGTCTCATTATGTCGCCGATGATGAACGTATAGTGACCATCGAGGACGCAGCTGAGCTAAGATTCATCAATTGAATTTAGTGCGTATGGAAACGCGCACTGAGAGCATTGAACGAACTGGGGCTGTGACCCAGCGAGACTTAGTTATCAATGCTTTGCGTATGCGACCTGATCGGATCATCTTAGGTGAGTGTCGTGGCGGTGAAGCATTTGAGATGCTTCAGGCAATGAACACCGGGCATGACGGCTCTATGTCGACACTTCATGCTAACTCACCCCGTGATGCAATTGCGCGTGTTGAATCTATGGTGATGATGGCAAACCTTAATCAACCCCTTGATGCGATTCGCCGCTCAATTGTCAGCGCCGTTCAACTTATCATCCAGATAAACCGACTAAGAGATGGTTCGAGAAAGATTACCAGCATCTCTGAGGTCGTCGGATTAGAGGGAGATAACGTCGTATTAGAAGAGATTTATCGATTTGATTTCAATGATAGTGAATACGGCGATACCGTGACCGGCAGTTTTGTCACTAGCGGGATTATGCAACGTTCCGAGTTGGTGAAGAAAGCGCATTTCTATGGTTTGTATGATGAGTTAATGCAGTCATTCAAAGGGGAGAGGTAGCCATGCTTTGGATTGCATTGATACTAGGCTCCATCGCTATTTTGATGATGAGAGGAGATAAGAAACAGAAAATCAACCAGTACTTTGATTTGGATGATAGTGGTGACTTGGTGAACTTGCATGCCATCAATGTTAACGAACTTACGAATAGAAAGCGTTGGCAGAGGTTGATGTCAGATGTGACTTTAGTTGCCGATGTGTTAGGGCCAAGGTCAGTGCTTTATATCACCTTTTACGCCTTCGGCACTGCATTCATGTTGTGGTATGTCATGACGGAGATAGCACGACTTGGCTCACTTTGGATGTTCGTTGTGATGTGGATGGCGTTGCTATTTATTGGCTATCGCTACCTGGTTAATCGTCGACGTAAGTTATTCACCAATAGTTTCCCGGATGTGCTTAACATGCTAATGAGTGCGGTTACTGCTGGTGACAGTCTAATGCATGCGATTGGGTACGTTGGGGAGAAAATCGATACTGCAATCGGCCATGAATTCAAACTGATGAGCGAGCGCCTAAAAATGGGCGAAGCCCCAGAGGTTGTGTTGGTTCGTGCTTGTCGCCACTATCCATACCCAGAGTTTGTGTTCTTCACACTCACACTTAAAGCGAACCTAGCTCGAGGCGGGCAACTTAAGAGTGTGCTTGCTCGTTTGATCAGAGTGTTGGTTGACTCGCGAACCTTAGAAAAGAAAAAATGTCGATGACTTCTGAGGCTCGAGTTTCTGCAAAGATCGTCGCGGCAATTCCCCTTGGTTTCACCATACTGCTTAGCCAAATCGCCCCGCACAACCTAGAGATATTGATGGAAGATCCAATCGGTAACTGGGTGATTATTTATGTAATTGGTAGTGAGTTACTAGGGTTGTTTATTGTTTGGCTACTCGTGAAAGGAGTCAGCTTATGAATGGCACCATTGCAATAACTCTTTTTCTCGGAGCAATACTGTGGGGGATCTTTGAACTTTATTTTCAACAGCGACGCAGAGAGCGAATTGGAAAATATGTGCAAGGTTCCCGTCGTACCTTCAGTTCCATTTTTAGCGATTACTTCGTCAACTTTGGACAACACTATCACAGTGAAATCGAGGTCAAACTGATAGAGGCAGGCTTTATCATCGAGACTACGCCAAATATTACTTTCCACTGAAAGTGGCAGTTACTCTAGTTGTGATTGCATTGCTGTTTATTGTCGATCTATCCCTTCAGGTGCGAATGATGGCTGCACCTATGGTGTTGCTTTTAACCATTATTGTGCCGGATATGTTGCTCAATATGCGTAAAGCCCTATTGATAAGACGGATTTCAGGAAAGTTACCTTATCTGCTGGATATGATGGCAGTGTGTGTGCAGACAGGGATGACTATCGAAGCCTCACTGGATTACCTAGGCCGTGAGTTGGAGGCATTCGACAAAGACCTCTGTTACCAAATCAAACGCACATCTGACTCTGCGAAATTGATTGGTCTTGAGCGAGCGCTGAATGACTTTTCTGAAAGGGTGCCGACTCATATCGTGCAGAGCTTTGTTCTAACCATACTGCAAAATCTAAATTACGGTACATCGATTGCACAAGTACTGGGGGATTTGGCAGAGGACATGCGTAAGATGCAAGTGCTTACGATTGAAGAGAAAGTAGGGAAATTGTCTTCAAAAATGAGTGTCCCTCTGATTTTGTTAATTTTGATGCCGATTGTGGCTCTGATCTTAGCACCAGGCATTATCCAAGTTATGAGTGTAATGGGAGGTCAACAATGAACCGATTATTCCGCTTAATGGCTATCCCTTTAGCATTCGCTTCTCTTGTTGGCTGTCAGTCAGTACCTGAGGAAGAAGAACTCTCGCTTCAAAGCATGTTGAGAATAGGTAATTTCCACGGTGTGATTGCACATTATCGTCAACGGTTGGAAATAGAACCCGATGACTATGAAGCAATGGAAGGCATTGCTCATGCCTATTATCAAGTTGGTGATGTTGAGTCTGCGAGTTTCTATACACACTATCTTTGCGAACATGACTATTCCAATCAGAGGATCGCACTTCTAATGGGGCAAGTAGCAGCTGATACGGGCAATGATGAGAAGGCGTTATCTCACTATTTTGATTCATTAGCGCTGGGAAATAACAGTGCTCAAGTCCACAACTTGATTGGTATTTCTTACTCACGCTTAGAGAACTTTGAACCAGCAACAATGGCCTTCAATCAAGCAAGGATTCAAGGCTACGATGAAGCGACTATCAAGAATAACCTCGCTGTTGTTTATTTAGCTAAATCTGATTACCGCTCTGTTGTATCGATATTAGCTCCGGTGAGTAAACAGTATCCAAATAACAAAACCATCAATGCAAACCTAGCGTTAGCACTATCTAAACTCGGTCGTTATGAGGATGCACGTGCGCTTTTGGAGGGGGAATACAGTGACGAGGATATTCACCACATTCTTCACCAAGTAAGAGGTGAGGAGTGACCTATGAACGTGAATCCTCGCACGCGCCAAACCGGTGTCACGGCAGTAGAGTTTGCTTTGGGAGCCGTGGTTTTAATTCTCTCTACTCTGATTATTTTTGAGAGTAGCTATCTATCTACGTGACCAATTTGGTTGATTACTCTCTGCGGGAAACCATTCGGAACACTAAGGTAGTCCTGCAAGAGAAGGATGACAAATCTGCCTGTGAAATACACAGAGCTTATGAACAAACATTCAATAACCTAATTAATCAAAGTAATCAGCTATGGAGTCATTTCGTTAATCCCGGCAGTTACACCATGACCGGTGTTTACTTTCTCGATTACAAGGACTTTGTAAACTACGACCCAACAGAAGATAGAGTGAACAAAGACCCATGCTCTTTCGATATCAATCCAAATGATGAAACCAATCCACTCGGTTTCACCTATAGCCTTGCTGAAATTACATTAACTTATGAGTTATCTCCAATGACTCATTTGTTCACTTCGTCCAATACGGCAATCTCAAGAACCATGGTGTTGAACCTCGAACATGAGGAGTGGCCAGATGAGAACGAATAAGAGCGTTTTTCAACAAGGCTCCTTTACTGTAGAGCTTGCTTTGGTGCTGATTGTACTGTGTTTGATCTATTTGTTTTCAACAGATCTAAGCCACAAGTTACTTATGCAATCTGCACTAGACCGCACTTCGTTTGCTTTGGTGAATATCCTAAAGGAGCGAACTCGTTACTATCAAGGTGATGTTCAGAACAACATAAACCTCAATGTAGATGATGGCCAGTTGGTAGAGATGCAGTCGCTCGCCAGTCGATTGCTGGATCAGGAAGCCAGTTCGGTGATGATTAACATCCAGTCTTTAGTCAACAAAGAGCTTAAACGTGGTGTTAAGAGCGAAGCTCTTCAGTCAGTAAACTGTAATGTGCCAGATATTGAAAGTGATGAGTTTAAAGATTTGGTCCCAACTGAAGATGGCTTCGTTTTTCCTCTTTATAGCGTCACCGTATGTGAGACCTATCCGTCCTGGTTTGGTGCATTCACCAACTCATCTGAAACCTTAACACTATCTTCGACATCGGTGATGCCGGGGAGGTAATGATGAAAGTAAGACTTAGAAAGAAACAACAGGGAGTAGCAGCCATATGGCTTGCACTAACCCTAGTCCCTGTCATGGGATTCACCTTTTTGTCAGTAGAAGGGACGCGATACATACAGACATCAGCTCGATTACATGATTCGTTAGAGGCTGCAGCCATTGCGGTTACGGTTGCAGACTTTCGGGAAGCTAAAACTGGTTCAGGTCAATTGAGGACTGATGAACTCGCAACGCGGTATGTTAATGCTTACGTCAGAGGAGTTACCGAAGGAGATATCGTTATACAGTCAGTATGGGAGCATCAAGAGTGGGTTGATGAAAACACACCAGAACACATTCAATACCGCGTAACTGGCACGACAAACCATGACTCTTGGTTTGCAAGTCAATTCATCCCTTCGTTTGATGAAACTCAAGCTATTACTGGTCAGTCACTAGCTAAAAAGTATCCTGTATTTCTCGGTGACAATAATATCGATTTAATGCTGGTTTCTGACTTTTCTGGGTCGATGAACTGGCGTTGGGGAAGTAAAAAGAACTGTACCGAGACTAGCTGTAAAATCCGAGATTTGAAAAATGCGATTCGATCGCTTGCTGAAACAGTGTTGTGCAATAAGGTTGTTGAGTCAGATGATAATTCGGTTTGTCTGTTAGATGAAGATGATAATGAATGGAATAACCGTATAGGCATTGTGCCTTTTAACATCAGAACGCGCGAGTTGCATAGTATTGATGGTTCCACTCAGGCTATCGCAACATCACAGCTTGTTTACCGAGACGAATTCGAGCCAGATGTTTCGGATGATGATTATTATGACATAGATTGGGATGACTGGAGGGTATACAGTCGCAACTATATTAGAAATTGTGTGAATAACTCAAGTAATTGTTATTCGGAACATCGAATAGAGGTGGGATGGCACTGGGAAAAACAGAAAAATAAAAAGGTAAAAAGTGTTTGATTATGAGCCGATAGAAAATATCAAGCGCCTCTACCATATTTTGACCTCTTCGAATAATTGGTACCCGGATAATCCTAACTATGTCGACTATGTAGAAACTGTAAATACTCTTTTAGAGGATAAGGCTCTGAGCGATAAAACTTATTACCGTGTTCAAAGTACACAGCTATATTCGGGATACGGAGACAAAAATAACGCCCAGTTTCGAAATATAGATCTAACTAATAATTTAGTTACCTTGTTGGGGGAGGATCTAAATGGAAATACAGATAGTGCCTATGGTGTTTTCGATATGTGGTCTAACGGAAGTACTGCAGCATTTCAAGGAATGCTACGTGGATTCCAGTTGCTTGCGGCTGGTAAACCAGAGACTAGTGACCCGGATGAGATCGAGGCTTATAACAATAAACTAAAAATGTTATTTGTCTTAACAGACGGGCAAGAAAGCCTAATAACGGCATTCTCAGTAATTTAGTTAGTAATGGCATGTGTGACAAAGCCAGAGAATTAATCCCAGGTTTGTTTATTGGTGTTATTGGAATCGATTTCCAAGCCTCTCAACAGAGCGGCTACCAAACCTGTGTTCTTGATCCCAAAGACATAATTGATGTAACCAACCTTGAAGAGTTAAAAGAAAGCATTAATGAGCTTATTCATCGAGGCACAATAAGCAACGGTGTGACCCAACTTTATTAGGAGTGCTTATGAACAGGAATTCTACATTGAGCCTTGCAACCATGTTGGTGCTCACTGCATTTTCGGCACAATCAGAACCCCAACACTATTACTGCGATACAGGCGTGGTTGAGTTTGAACACGCAATGGATATAGGTGCTGTCACTGGAATTGGTACACACCGGCAAGGCTACTTGGCCGTTGAGGCTCGTCCTGAAGGAAATCACGTACAACAAGCACTACTGGACAGGGCTATGCAAAATCGCCATTTGGGCGATTGTGATAGTTTCATCACGTCACCGTCTATGACAAGTGATTCATCGTCTGTCGTAATGCGCGTGAACTTCGCATTCGATAGTGATGAAATTACCCCAATGGCTCAACGTGCCTTAGAGCAATTTAGTTCTGAACTCACAGACGCAGAGCAGAAAATGATAGTTGAAGGCCATACCGACGCCATCGGTACGGAAGAGTATAACCAAGGCTTAGGTTTAGAAGAGCCGATCAAACGGCGAAAGTACTCAAACAGGAGGGAGTACCTAGTCAAAATCTCACTATAAAAAGCCTAGGAGAGACTGATCCCGTTGCATCAAATAATGATAGCGAAGGTCGAGCGTTGAATCGCCGAGCAGATGTGGTTATTGAGTGATGACCTCGGAGCCTTAAGGTAGAGCTCGTTCCTATCGAATAAATTAGAATCCAATAAATGCCTTCATAGAACTAAGAAAGAGTGCCTATTAGGGCTTTTTCATATGTGGTCGTTATTGGGTGTTTTTTTGTTCCCAATTATGTGCAACTTGTGTTTTATGTTTCTGATAATAAAAACTTTTATAAGTCATTTTGCGTGCAACATTAGATTGCCTGTATCTATTGATACTCAATTTAGAATTATCCTCACGAGCTAATTTTCTGTTTGGGAATGAGGGCGTAGATGTCTTTGCTTCCCAAGCAATAAGCTCAGGAAATATTCAAAATGAAAAGAGCACTCGTTGCTTTAGCAGTCTCATCGGTTTCACTTGGTGCGGTTGCCGACGATAACATTAGTAATAACAATCACCATAACACGAGTATTAATATTGGTTATGTCAGTACTCAGTTTGATGCTCTTAAAGATGCAGGGTTTGATGGCTCTACAAAGGGTGTAGCTATAAACGTTAAAAACCAAATTAACGATTATCTTGCTCTAAAGAGTACCTTTCAGTACTCAACTTTGAGCGAAGATGCTTACAACTACTCTTACCTTTATGCTAGCCAAGGTAAATTAAAAGCTACTCTGATTCGAGGTGGTGGTGACTTGCTTATTGGTACAACGTTGAGAGCAAATGAAGATGTATCTGTGCGTCCATATGCTCTAGTCGGGGCTTTTACCAAAGCATAAACTCGGATGCGAACTTTAACGACGGTAGTTTTATTCGGGCTCAAGTGGTGATTTCGGTCTGCAATATGGTGTTGGAGTTGAGTTGGAACTGAACAAACAGTTTGTTATCAACACTTCTTATACGTTGGATCGTGCTGATTCTGAGGACTCAGATACCTTACTGATTACTGCTGGTTACAAGTTTTAGGAATAACTTCAAAGTTCACTGTAGATGAGTCAGAAGAAAAAATTACTGTCTAACTAGATTTAAAATGCTTTCAAAAATAGGAGAGGCGCTAATTAGCGCCTATTTCTTTATCAGCTGGTAATTCAAACCATCTGCGATACTAGCAAGAACCCGCCAAAAGCAAGCCCAAACAGCATCATCATATTGCCACCTTCAGCGGCATAGCTTTCGCTTAATGTATCTGTAGCTCTTAGCTTGTAAACCATAGCTAGGGGAACAAATACGGCTAGGAATACCAGTATGATCCCGGCGTAGGCAAGAACCGAAAGGAATTGGTCTGCAGCCATGATTGCGCCAACTAGAGGCAGTATAAAGGTAAGAACATAGGTCACGACGCGGTTTTGCTTGAAGGTGTCGCTGTTTTGATCGAACAGTGACATCGCCACACCAAAGAATGATGTGAGTAGGGCAAGGCCGGTAAATAGAGAAAGCACTGAACCAATCCAAGGCGCTTCGTGCTCGAAGCCTGCCATCAGTTGAGAAACGCTAGAGAACTCTTTTAGTTGTGCTGGTGGTAGGTTGCCAACAACTGCGAACAGCCAACACAAGTAGCAGAAAAGCGGGATTACTGAGCCTAGGATAACCATGTTTCTTAGCTGTTTATGGGAGGCATCGTTGTTGTATGAAACAAGGCTTGGGATCACTACCATAAAACCAAAACTAGTAAATAGTACTGCACTGGTTTGAATCAGACCTAGGTGGTCATGGTTGCTTACTTGAGTCAGGTTTTGCGTCGAGAAATGTGGAAGCAACACAAATAGAGTAATGATTAGGCTAGCAATCATTACCAAGAATAGCAGGCGGTTTAGCTTATCAATAACACCTGTGCCACAGGCTACAATCGCGCCTGCTACTAAGGTAAACAGTATCTGGCTTTGGGTGAAACTCAGGGTTAAACCGAGAGAAGAAGCCCCTTTAGTTAATAGATCGGCCGCGCCCAAGATGTAGGCCATTAACAGGCAGATAAGAAGGGCATACAGCAGAGCATTTGAGACAAGTTGTCCGCCTTTGCCAAGCGTTTTACGAGCGATGGTATTCAGACCCAGTCCACCACCTGATTTTATGGTTGCTTCGAGTAGAAGTAGTGCTGAGTAGGTGGTGCCAAACCAGATGAAAGCCATCAGAAGTGTTCCGTAGAACAGACCAAATTGAGCTAGAACCATTGGTATTGCGAGCATGCCAGCGCCAAGAGCGGTACCGGAGATAATTAGGGCGCTGCCTAGAAGTTTCGTATTCATTTTCTATTAAAACCGTTAAATTATTAAATTTCGAAATTTGCGCGTGCGCGCAGGTGTATTGAAGGGGGAGGATCAATACGAAAAATAAAATCGAGAAAATGAATATCGCGTGGTGGAGGTAGCGAAAAAGCTTGAGGTTTTGAAAGGGGAGTTAAAGGCAATCGAGGCTTTGAGGCCTTGTGTGGCGACCCTTCAGTAGGCTCCAGAATTGGAGTAGTGATCTTGAATATCATTGAGATGTCCTAATGTAAAAAGACAATCCTTTGGAACTGACATAGTAAATCCTAAACTATGCAGTCTCGAAATGAGACAATCCCATATTAACTAGGACGATGATGATTGCAACGTACTGTTACTTAAGCGCCTAAATAAGCACCGATAACTGTTCAAAATGGGGTGCAAGCATAGTTTTCAGCATAGGATACGATTATTTACACATTTCTGACTTGAATAGTTGATCAAAATATATACAATTTTGACCGACATCTTAGCCATGCTTATGACGAAAATGAATAATCAAAAGCGCCTGGTTAAGCGACCTTCAACCTCTTTTGCCGAGTTGTATCATTGAAAGTGAAATCGTTATTTATTCTTTTGTCGACGCTAGTTTTGTCGACCGCAGTAAGTGCAAACACAATCGAAAACACAGCCCAAGAAAACAAAATTGAAGCTAAATATCATACCATTGGCCTTGAAAAGGTAATGGACTTTGAGCTTTTCAAAGATGCCTACCAAGCGTACAAAGCGACGGATGGCGCGAAGAAACCAGTATTGACCATCATTGATTACAACCGCCCGTCAACTGAAGACCGCTTCTTCGTTATCGACCTTGAAAAGGAGAAACTGGCATTTAAAACGCACGTAGCTCATGGTGTAAACAGCGGAGGCAAGACAGCAACCGAGTTTTCTAACACAGTAAGCTCACGCCAAACTTCTCTGGGTGTGTTTCTCACTAATGAAACCTACTATGGCAAACACGGCTACTCTTTGCGTCTAGACGGCCTTAGCAAAGGTATGAACGACAAAGCTCGCGAGCGTGCTATCGTGATCCATGCTGCAGAGTACGCGACGCAAGATTTTATCAATAAGCATGGTTATCTTGGACGCAGTTGGGGCTGCCCGGCACTTTCTCCTGAGATCAATAAAGACGTTATTGATATGATCAAAGGCGGCAGTGTTATCTACGCCAGCGCTTAATTCTTAACCCTATTTCTCGAAAGCCAGCGGACTTTGTTCGCTGGCTTTTTTGCGTCTATGGCAACCACTTTTCATGAGAAAACTTGAGTCTAAATTTTGATTATGAAATTTGCTCATGTTCGATGTGAAACGAATTCAATATTAATCAATAAGTTAAACCAGTATAAAAAAGACTGCTCTGGTGTTAGGTACAGCGGTTTTTAGTTCTGTCTATTCGTCGTGAAAGGCGACCCGAGCAAGATTATGAATTCAAGGAAATAGGACATCACGATGAAGAACGATTTAACCTTTGCTATCAACAGCATCACCTTTGATGAGAACTACCAACCATCGGACAACACCCGTATTACCACCAACTTTGCCAATCTTGCGCGTGGTGATAGCCGAGAACAGAACCTACGCAATGCACTTCGAATGATAGATAATCGCTTTAACGCTCTTGCTAACTGGGATAATCCGCAAGGAGATCGTTATTCTGTAGAGTTGGAGATCATTTCGGTTGACCTAGATATCAAAGGTAGTGGAGAAGCCTTCCCATCAATAGAGGTGCTGAAAACCAATATTCTGGATCGTAAAACTAACGAGCGTATCGAAGGTATTGTTGGAAATAACTTTTCTTCTTATGTCCGTGATTACGACTTCAGTGTTGTGCTTCTTGAACACAATAAGAACCAGACTCGGTTCAGTGTTCCAGACAATTTTGGCGATTTGCATGGCAAGTTGTTTAAGCACTTTATCCAGTCAGACTCTTACAAACAGCACTTTAAAAAGCGCCCAGTCATTTGCCTGAGTGTTTCGGACAATAAGATCTATCAACGCAGTGAGAATCATCATCCTGTATTGGGCTATGAATATCTGCCTAACGAGTCTTCTTTGACCGAACAGTACTTCCAGAAGATGGGGTTGCAGGTTCGCTACTTCATGCCGCCAAATAGTGTTGCGCCGTTAGCTTTCTATTTCTTTGGTGACCTACTTAACGACTACACCAATCTTGAGCTGATCAGCACTATCAGCACAATGGAGACCTTTCAAAAGATCTACCGCCCAGAGATCTATAACGCTAATGCAGCGGCGGGTAAGCGCTATCAACCAAATTTAAATAATTCGGATCACTCTCTGACCCAGATTGTGTATGACCGAGAGGAGCGTAGCCAACTCGCGAAAGAGCAGGGCAAGTTTGCTGAGGAAACCTTTATAAAACCTTACCATGCAGTGCTTGAGCAGTGGTCAGCTAACTACGCGTAAACAAGATGAAAGGAATCACAATGAAAACACTATTACCAACCTCAACTGCTGGCAGTCTACCAAAGCCGTCATGGCTAGCGCAGCCGGAAACACTTTGGTCACCATGGAAGTTAGAGAATGAAGAACTTGAGAGCGGGAAACGTGACGCTTTGCGCCTTTCATTGCATGAGCAAGAACTGGCTGGGGTTGATATTGTTAGTGACGGAGAACAAACGCGTCAGCACTTTGTCACCACATTCATAGAAAACCTAGTCGGTGTGGATTTCGAAAACCGCAAGACCGTCACGATACGCAACCGCTATGATGCGAGTGTCCCAACCGTAGTGGGGCCAGTGAGTCGACTACAACCCGTTTTTGTCGAAGATGCTAAGTTCCTGCGAAAGCAAACCAACAAACCAATTAAGTGGGCCTTACCAGGCCGATGACGATGATCGATACCCTTTACGATGACCACTATGGTAGCCGAGAAAAATTGGCTTGGGAATTTGCCAAGATCCTCAACCAAGAAGCTAAAGAGCTAGAGGCCGCAGGCGTTGATATTATTCAATTTGATGAACCAGCGTTTAACGTTTTCTTTGAAGACGTAAACGAGTGGGGGATCGTCTGTTTAGAAAGAGCCATCGAGGGCCTTAAGTGCGAGACCGCAGTCCATATTTGCTACGGGTATGGCATTAAAGCTAATACCGATTGGAAGAAAACCCTAGGTACCGAATGGCGTCAATATGAAGAGGTATTCCCTAAGCTGCAACAGTCGAATATCGATATCATTTCTCTGGAATGTCACAACTCTCGCGTGCCTATCGAGCTTCTAGAGCTTATCCGCGGCAAGAAGGTAATGGTCGGTGCCATAGATGTCGCTACTAATGAGGTCGAAACTCCTGAAGAAGTAGCCGAAACTCTTCGAAACGCACTTAAGTATGTGGACGCAGATAAGCTGTATCCATGCACAAACTGCGGTATGGCGCCTCTTGCAAGGGAGGTTTCAACGGCTAAGTTGAATGCGTTAAGAGCCGGTGCTGAACTGGTTCGAAAAGAGCTATCTCTATTAGATTAATCATAATATTAAAGGCAAGAGGTGTACTCTGCCTTTAATGCCCTAACGGTTCATTCCAAAACCTCTATAACACACAGATTCTCATCAGAAATTCCCAGAAAAATTTGAAGATGAATCATGAACTCCTATCTTGCCTCTAAACAATAGGAGCAGTGTATGAGCGATTCGAAACAGTGGACGATGAAGGGGTTATTGCTATTAGGAGGGGCAGGGATTGTTTTCCTCATTTTTGCCTTTTTAATAACAAACATGCTGCTCAATCAGCAGCAAGATAGGCTCAATCAGCTCCAGGTTTCTATTTCTCAGTCGTCTAATCAAATGTTGATGTTACGACGTCACGAAAAGGACTACATTGCTCGTTTGGATTCAAAATACCGCACTAAACTTCACACCGAAGCCGAGCTATTGAAACAGCGTCTTATTGATATCGAGATGATGATAAAAGAAGTGGGTGTGGAGTCTGCTTTTAGTAGCTTAGATTCACTTAATGCAGTTAATAACTATCTTGAGAGCTTCGATGATATTGCTGACACCTTAATGCGCATCTATGGTCAGGATAAAACGGATGGGCTGGTTGATGACCTGCAAAAAGAGTCCATTCGCTTTCAAAGGCTAATCCTAAGAGAGAGCAACTCAGCACTCAATCAGCAAATGCTAGTGATACAAGAGAGCATGTTTAACCTGTTCCGAGATTTGAGTTCAGAGAACAAACAGCAGGTCGATAGTGATTTGCAAAAACTTAAACAGCTGATTCTGGAAGTTCCTGATAGCCTAGTGTTAGAAGAAGAGTACGCACAGTTTGATGATGCCTTTTTGGCATTGCACAATGAGATAGAGTCTTTTGGTTATGACCATAACTCTGGCCAATTGGGCGCCATGCGAGAAACCATTCACGGGGTTGAGCATCAGCTTGAAGCGCTATATGTGAATGTGCCTAAGCTTATTATCTCCAAACTAGAGATGTTTCGTCTCTATTACTACGCCATTGCTGCCTTGCTTTGCCTGTCTATTGTTGGGGTAATTGCACTTGTAATACGCTCTATCACTAAGCTAGAAACGGGCTTAGTTACTTCTCAAAAGCGAGAGCGAGATGCGAACAAAGCGAAAAGCTCTTTCCTCGCGAATATGTCACATGAGATCCGCACACCACTTAACGGATCATCGGCATGACCGATATACTCAATGAGTCTCGATTATCACCGGTGCAGAAAGACTATCTCACCACGATCAACTCGTCATCTCAGACTCTTTTGATGCTGATAAACGATATCTTAGACCTCTCTAAGATTGAGTCCGGCAATCTTGAGGTCTGTCCCCACACCTGTGCTATCAAAGAGGTTATCTTTGATACCGCTGCTTTGATTGCGCCTAAAGCCCAACAAAAGAACGTTAAGATTAAGATAGAGATGGATGAGGATATTCCAGGCTATGTTCGGGCGGATGAGCAGAAACTAAGGCAAGTAGCGATGAACCTAGCGTCCAACGCCATCAAATTTACAGAAGCGGGTGCTGTGACCTTTAAGCTCAGGGTCGCAAATCGAAGCAGCGACAAAGTTTCACTCTATTTTGCGGTTAAAGATACCGGTATTGGCATTGATGAGAGTAAGCACGCTCAAGTGTTTGAGGAGTTCAAGCAAGAGAGCAGCCAGACATCCAATGAATTTGGCGGTACTGGACTAGGGCTTGCCATCTCTACCAAGATGATTGAGATGATGGGGAGTAAGATAGAGCTGACCTCAGCTAAAGGACTCGGATGTGAACTCTACTTTACTCTAGAGTTGGAATTAGAGCAGGAGCAGCAGGGTAGCAAGTCTTTATCTTATAACCTTCCTCAGGTGATCTACTGCAGTGAAAAGCCGTCTAAGATACTGACTCAAGAGCTGAACTTCTACCACTACCCGCTGGAGGTGGTGCATACCATAGAAGAGATCCTCCCGCATATTTCTGCCAAGGCGATTATCATCCTTGATAACACTATTGATATTTCGTACTGCACAGAAAAATATTCAGACAACATAGTAATTGTGGTGCGAGATAACAGTGAGGAGAAGGTCGACTTTGGTGACTCCATTGCAGGCTATATAACCTTGCCTTTGCTTGGTCACCGTTTAGATCACCTACTAAAAACCATACAACCGACTCAGAAGCAGGTTGCCGATGCCCCCAAAACGAGCCGTACTAGTGAGGGCATGATTTTGGTGGTTGAAGACAATAAGGTAAACCAGCAGGTAGTCGCGGTGAACCTAAAGAAACTGGGCATCGACTACAAGATTGCCAACAATGGTGCTGAAGCCGTTTCGCTATACAAAGAGTACTACGAGAAAATTGCCCTGATTTTAATGGATTGTATGATGCCGGTTATGGACGGATTCGAGGCCACGTCTACCATTCGAGCATTCGAAAAATGGAGTCAATCGAGGAAACTTATATTATTGCGTTGACTGCCTCCATTTTAGACGATGACATTCAGCGTTGTTTCGATTCGGGTATGAATGATTATCTTCCTAAGCCATTTAGGAAAGCGGTGCTGGTGGAGAAATTGGAGAAGAACGTTGCCTTCCAATCCAGTGCTTCCCAACCTTCTAAAAACGAGACAGCAACAAGCACAGTAACACGCATTCACGGTAGCTAGCACAACCTTAGAAAAGCGAGCCATATAGTGTCGAAGATGTCGCGGTGATACAGCACCATGGTGCTGTCCTTTATGAGGTATTGAGTGCTGGAGAAACACCATTAGGCGACGTAAGTTAGTTTAAAAAGGTGAGATAAGTGCAGATTCTCTACTGTAAGAGGGAAGAGGACTTACTTTATAATCACATTTAGGCACTTTCTTTAAGACACCCAACTTATGACTCGCTACCAACAAATCGCGCAACAGATTGTCGAACAAATAGAGAATGGGGTGTGGCGAGTCGGAGATAAAATTCCTTCGGTGAGAGCGAGTTGCCAAAACTTTAGTGCAAGTAATAGTACGGTTTTAAAAGCCTATCAGATACTCGAGTCTCAAGGATGGATAACGGCGAAGCACAATCTGGCTACTATATTTCTCGCCAATCTTCCTTATCCGCAGGTGAATTCAATACTTCCCAGAATAGTGTATCGTTTAAGGACAAACTGCTTCAGTTTCTTAAAGCGAGTAATTCTGAAACTGCTTTGCCTTTTAGCTCAGCTTTCCCAGATCCTACTCTGTTTCCCATGACTGATCTTGCTAAGAGTCTAAGCAACGCCGCCAAGAAATTAAATTCCTCTCAAAACAGACTACACATGCCACCTGGTAACCCGGAACTTCGCAGGCAAATTGCTCAGCGCTATACAAGGCGTGGCGTTCATATTGGACATCAAGATATTGTCATTACATCTGGAGCTATGGAGTCTCTGAATTTGTGTCTGCAAGCGGTTACTCAGCCAGGTGATAAGGTGATGGTTGAAACCCCTGTTTTTTACGGCGCACTGCAGATCATTGAAAGGTTAGGGCTAGTTCCTGTTGAGGTGTTTATCGATAAACACCAAGGCCTAGATATAGAGCAGATGGAAAGAGTGCTAACCGAGCACGACATAAAAGCATGCTGGCTGATGTCTTCATTCAATAACCCCACTGGGCTGAGTTTATCTGATGATAAAAAGAGTGCCATAATGGAACTTGCCAATCAGCATGACTTCTACATTGTCGAAGATGATGCTTATGGAGAATTGCAATTTGCTGATAGTAGTGCTCCCAAATCCATAAAAGCGTTTGATTCAGAGGATAGGGTGCTGTCTTGCAGCTCTTTCTCTAAGAGTTTGTGTCCAGGTTATCGGTTGGGGTGGCTGATAAATGGACGCTTCAACGATGAGATTCAAAAGATCCAGTTACTATCGACGCTCTCTACCAGTGCTCCTATTCAAGCAGGGTTAGCCCATTACCTTACTTATGAAAGCTACGATAATCATCTGCGAAAACTGCGTAAGGAATTGCGTCTTCGCTATATTGCGTTTCGAGATTATTTGTTGAATGTTTTACCCAGTAATACAGTGCTGAGTGACCCAGAAGGAGGATACTTCATTTGGATGTATCTACCAAAGTCACTGGATATGGCTGAGCTTAAACAGCAAATGTCAGAATACGAATGGCCGTTAGCGGTAACGGAGCTGTTTGTGCCTCGCCAGGAACTATCTAGTGAAGAAGCATTGCACGGATTGCGGCTAAACTTTTCTTATAGTCTGACAAATGAACGTAAGAATGCACTACTTTATCTATCAAAGGTGATAGCAAAGATGTCGGAAACTGTTCGGTAAATTGACTGCCAAACTGTACGCATACAGTTCACTATCCTCATGATTAAATGACTAAAAATAGTCAGGAGGAAGACAATGGACAATCGTATCAGACATGAAACTCGACTCATTGGGGTAGCAATAATCTGTGCATTACTATTAATCTTGGGTCACGTTATTTTATTCAAATCCTTTGTTGAATATGACGTTGTCGAACCATTATCCGCGACGATTCCATTCGTTTTGATGGGGATATGCGTTTTTGCCATTCGTGCAGCGATGAAAAAGTAATTTTTGACTAATAGATTTGTTTTGCTTCGTCGAGCGCTGAACAGAAAATAGTCTAGCTCGATTTTCGCACCTCAGCATTGCTTATGAATTACACTCGATTGATCAAATGAACCTAAGTTCATAAAGTTTTCTTGTATTATTAAATTACTTGATCTGGATAACAGATTTACGAAAAAGAGACGTGATCGCTAACGATTTTTAAATCATACAATTGCCCAGATATGTCTCTTGTTGCTAGTGTGCCTTTCAACATATTCCCCCTACAAAAAAGAGAGAGTCATGAAAAAGGCACCCATTTTATTAATCGCAGGTTCTTTACTACTAACTGGTTGTATGTCGAATCAAGGCAGCACTGAACTGGTAAAGAAACCAACATTAGTGATGGTAGATCAAGACGTTAGTATCGCTTCGATGCAACAAGTTCTAGAGCTAAGAGAGAGCATCTTAAACGCTCAAGACGGTGATGTGATCAGCATTAAAGCAGGTCACTACCGCGACCTAGGTAGCGTTACCCTAACTGCTAATAACGTAACCATTAAGCAGAACAGCCAGGAACCGTTATCTTCAATGGCTCTACTCAGTTCATCGTTAAGGGTGATAACAACCTAATCGAAAGCCTTGTATTTACCGATGGTGGTCCAACACTAAGCACTGTTAGTCATGATGCAAACATCATGGGTGTATTCGGTATCTTCGGTAAGAACAACACGCTAAACAACTCTGTGATCTACAAGTTCAATGACTATGACTATGAGCCAGATGCGAAGGGCAAATACCCTAACATCCGCTGGGTAACCGTTGGTGGCGAAAACAACAAGATCACTAACAACACCTTTGAAGGTAAATATAAGCGTGGCGCTATGCTAGTAGTTGCGACCTCTGACAAGCTAGAAAAGACGCTTATCGAAGGCAACATCTTTAAAGACCTGACGGCTCTTGATATTGAGCTAATCGAAAACTCTGATCCTAAGATGGTTCGTACTAACCGTAACGACCGTCAAGCTATCCGCATCGGTGATAGCCACAACTCATTGTTTGAATCTCAGAGTGTTGTGAAGAACAACTATTTTGACAACATCAGTGGTTATGTAGGTAAGAATGGTTCAGGTGAAATCGAGCTGATCTCTGTAAAAGCGAGTGATGTAACCTTCGACGGAAACACCATCCGCAACAGTACTTCGATGATTTCACTGCGTCATGGTCATAACAACACGGTTACTAACAACGTTATCCTGCCAGGCAATACCGCTAACTCAGGTGGCATCCGTATCTATGATGAAAATCATCGCATCGAAAACAATTACATCGAGGGTACGCTAGGTAAAGGCACCTATCGTGGTGGCCTAGTTCTTAATACTGGTATCATTGATGTAGCAAACGGTGAAGAGCTAAACAAAGACTCTACTGAAGGTAAAACATTACAGAAGCAGTGGACCCCTAAGGATGTCATCGTTAAGAACAATACCCTAGTAAACAACACTCAAGGTATCTTTGGTAGTAACGCCGTTCACCGCGTGAGCCTAACCGACGATACCCGTGCAGAGACTATCTTCCCTGCTGTAGATACTCTGTTTGAAAACAACCTATCTATCGCGGCTGAAGCTAACACCAATGCATTCCGTCAGTTCGATGGCGAGAAATTCAAGATGGTTGGTTCTGAGTTTAAAAACAACATCTTCTATGGCCAGATCGAAGGTCTAGATGAGCCACTACCGCAAGGTATCTCAACTGAAAAACCAGCAATGGAGCGTGATGAGCAAGGCCTTATCAAGGCAGTAGGTACTGTTGGTGCAACTAACCTAACGGTACTAACAGAAGACATGGTGGGCTCTTCTATCGAATTTAAATCGTAAGAAAAGCTAGCCGTTAAAGGGGCAGGACGTCCTATTTGCACTGATGTGCAGATGGGATGACTGTCCCTTTGTCATTTTAAGTCTCTGTAGCTTGTTCATCCTTTGATACTAATTGGCTTTAGCGAAAAGTAGACGTAAGTTGAAATGGGAATGAAAATAGCTGAATAAAAGCTTCTATAAGCTATACAATACTGCCGTTCAACCTACTCATTCACAGAAAATTCCAAAGTAGCTAACTATGTCCAAAGACTTTGTCTTCAACACCGAATACACATTAGATAAAACCTTTTTTGCTGAGTGCTATGACCAAACCAGCCGTCCTGCAAGGTTTCCCCACGACTATCTAAAGGCCGTACTTTTTCTTGTTTTTGGTTCGGCTCTGGTGAAATTTGAGCTTTTACCAAGTGGCTACGTAGGTTGGTTCTTTATTGTCTTGAGTTTCGTTGAGGCTTTGAGTGTTTATTACAAAAGACCTTGGTGGATATGGCGTCAGTCCATTGGGGCTAGTGCAGGTAGTAAGGTTGAGCTGCAAATCGATTCAACCGGTGTGAGCTATAAAAACCGCAAGAACACCAACATCATTACTTGGACTCAAATTGACCAAGTAGAGCAGAGCGATTTGGGGTTTATCTTCCATATAGGCAAGCATCGTCAATATATTAGTAAGACCTGCCTAAATGATGAGGTCGTAGAGTTCATCTCAAAGCAACATACTGAGTCGAAAGCTAAATAGTGCTAGGAAGGGTAAACGTAACTCAAGCGTTTACCTCAGATTTTTAGTAGCCAGCCTACGAGGGCTGGCTTTGTACTATTTAGGCTTCACTTGGAGTGAGCGCCCAGTACATCATTGTGGTGACACTTGGAATGTTGAGGTGTGCGAAATCAAATGTATCGTAAAGGTAAGTCGGCGGAATATCCTTGGCTAGGTTAGTTTGACCATCAATAAACACGATGTCGTTTTCTAGCTTTTCAGCGTAGATATAGTGGCTGTTATCACGAATGAGTTCCTCTTCTAATCCTATAGCTACTACAAAACGAGTACCATTTGGATAAGCACTCATTTCTTGCCAAGCTTTAGAAGCTCTTACATTAGTTTGATCAAGGTCTCGCCATTCGCTACCCGAGGGAGTAGATAATTCGAACGGCATCTCTTGTGATTTAACAGACAGGTAGTTTGAAATTCCAACTAGTTGTTGCTCGACTGTAGGACTGTGCTGTCCCCAAAAATGATCGCTGGTGCTTGCTAATAGCTTTTCTGCTTCATCCGAAACTGATGCGGTTGTCTGTCGGGTCAATAAGCCAGTGGCGTTTAGTGAACAGTTAGAAAGTAGACGCGAATCATGGCCTGTTACCAAGGCTACGTTAATCATCTCTCCAACCTCATTTGAAATTTTGCTCGTTGGTGCCAATAGGTTGGGATTCTGTTCTGAGAACGACTTGTTTTGTACCTCGACGGCACTGATGATAGCGGGTAGTCTTTGATCTTCGATCTCGGATGAGTTTAGAGCGTAAGCAGCAGGAGCCAATGAACACATAGCGATAGTGAGTAGTTTTTTCTTCAACATTATAATCCTCCTTTATGTTGTATATACAACAGAGCAAGGAGCGTTCCAGTATAGTAATTTTGAAGTGGATGGAGTGTAACAAGCTGTTTCTATGAAGGTTTTTGAACAATAGAGCATCAATTTTTCACAAGCTTCTTTATTAAATATGGATGCTAGATCCTTAAAACTCACTTGGTTTATCCTGAGCCTATTCAAGATCGTTGGCATTGGTTGTAGATTATGCACCATGTTGGGTAGAGCTAGATCTCTTGATGCTCAACCATGGTGCATATAATCTGAAGTATAAAACCAAAGGTTTATTTTGATTCGTATTCAATCATTAAAAATCTTTAATCTTCGCAAGCCTCTATACACACGCTTTTTTCACATTTCTGTTGATACCTTGTCTTGCAACTAACCAGCCGTTTGTTGTGAGACGACTATGAACAGAAACCTGAAGCTCTGCCTGAGCTTAGTCATTGTTACCTTATTGATTCCGTTAACCATATTGCAGGTTAATCTGCCTACTATTGAATGGCCTATGTTCTGGCAGGTACGCACGTACTTGGTGAACTATTCAGGCATTGCCTCCATGATACTCATGTCTTTGTGTGTGATTCTTTCGGTGAAGCATTGGCCATTGGAGAAGTATCTCAAAGGGCTAGATCAGCAGTACCGATTACACAAATACCTTGGTATATCGGCGGTTTTCACGGCTCTTTTTCATTGGCTTGCCTTTTTGAGTGACGACTTTGCAATGGATATGGGCTTTGTAGCACCGAAAGATGAGACCTTTCCTTTTTGGAAGTTGATTGATGCATTGGGCGATCCTGCGCAGTTGATAGGAGAGTACGGGTTTTATCTATCAGCAGGCTTTGTGTTGATAGCCTGGATTAAGAAGTTCAAGTACAACGTCTTTCAGCTTACTCACAAGCTGTTTCCCTATCTTTATCTAGCACTTGTTCTGCATATGCTGATGTTCTTCGAAGCGAGTATGTGGCTCTCGGTAGTTGGGGTGATCCTTGCGATCGTGAGTGCGCTGGCAACTATCGGCTGTCTTATCACTATCTTTGGTAATAACGGTAAAACTAAGCGCCACAAAGCGGTTGTTCAGGAGATTAAACCAACATCCAACGGGCTGGACATTAGCCTAAAATCGGATGAATTCTCATATCAAGCTGGTCAGTTTGCCTTTGTCGGTTTTAATGATGAAGAAAAGCCACACCCGTTTAGCATCGCCTCCCCGCATCAACAAAATGGTGAAGTTCGTCTCTTGATCAAATCTAGCGGAGATTACACCCAAACCCTTAAGAACAAACTTAAGGTTGGGCAAGAAGCAACAATCGAGGGACCTTATGGATGCTTTAACTTTGATGACAACTGCAAGCAGCAGATATGGATTGCTGCGGGTATAGGTATCGCGCCATTTCTTAGTGCCAATTGAAAGCTTGGGTAAAAATAAACAAGTAACGCTGTTTTATAGCTATCGAGAAATAGATCCAGAATTGCTTGAGGAGCTAAATAGTAGGGTAATCGAGTCAGGCGTTAGGCTCTATCTAAGAGATACGTCAATAGAAGGTAGGTTTAGCCAGCAAGAGATGCTCGAGAGTGTGATTGAGCCATCGCGATGCAGTGTCTGGTTTTGTGGTCCGAGCAAATTGGGAACTGAACTAGAAAAGGCGTTTAATGAGAAAAAAGTAAACGCGTTTCATCGGGAACTGTTTGAGTTCAGATAAAACTTCTTTTTTAACTTAGTCATGTAAATAACTTAACGATATACGCCAGATGAGACTTTCTCGGTTATGCTAACTGTTGTGTGAAATAGTATCTGCGAGTAGGCATGAGCAAGCGTTTTCCGTCCTTTGTAGTGAATCAGCAGTGGCTAACGATAAGAGATGCGTTAACCCATATAGGGTGAAGTTTGAACAAGAACTTCAAGCCTCACTGCTTGATCATGCTATCGAAGACCCAAAGCAACCCATAACCGTTCCAGTGTTGCTCACCTTTATGGATCTTTTGGTGCCAAGGCTGACCCAGAAGCAGTTTCATCTAATGTGTAAGATAGCGGCAAAGCAGAACGTATCTGATGCCTTGGATATGACGGACATAGCTGAGTGTAAAACGGTTTATGAAGCGCTAAATGTCTACTGTAAGCATGTATCGCAGATCATGACCGACTCAAAGCTGTCTTTAGAAGATTTTGTGGGGGAGTCTTGGCTAAAGTCATTTCGCCCTTTTTTGGCACGTCCAAGTTATCAGTTTTCTGAGGCCTATGGGCTTGTATTTTTCACTGAACTCGTTGCTCAACTGAGCGGTATGCAATGGAGGGCGAATAAGCTCAGCTTAGCCAGTAGCAACAGAGATCATATCGATAAAACCGGCTTTGTTGCGAGTCCAACCATCTATTTGCAACGTGAGTTTTTGGTATTCGAGTAGAGCCCGAGATACTAAAGCTACCGGTAAAACACAGAAGGTTTACCAGCACTCCATCGATGTCTGATCATATCGGCAATGACTTTGAGCTTGCGCTGCAATATGTGGTGCTATCGCTCCTTGGTGACCAGGTGGTAACTCTCAAACAGATTAGCGCGGCCACAGATTTGAGCACACGCACTATCCAAAGGCGACTTCAGGGTTCTGATTCCAACTTCCAATCCTTTTATGAAGACCTTATTGTCTCAGAGGCTAAGCGCAGACTTGCCTTTCCAGATACCAAGGTGACCGATATCTGCTATCAGCTTGGCTACTCTTCGCCTCCCAGCTTTATTCGTTTCTTCAAGCAAAAAACTGGGGTGACCCCTAAACAATTTCAGCTAAAAAAAGTTAGTGAATAACAGGCAGTATTGGCGCACATTGTTAAGTTTTTAGAGTTAAAGGAGACTATTCTTCTCGCCATCAGTAGATACCCATTTGTTTTTGAATACTCAATAAAAGGTCTCAATCCATGGCGAATAAAAAATACCCTTCGTTTTTCAATGAAGTAATGGCTCCTGTAATGCTTGCTGGTTCTTCAAGTCACCTTGCTGCCCCTCAGCGTATTGGTCTATTGACCAATATGTTGGCAAATGGTGATGTCAAAAAAGTTGAAGTTATCATGGATAAAGATGGCTCTTTTGCTGGAACGTTCGGTTTGATGTCTGAAGACGAGGGTATGTGTGCGGGCGGTATAGGCCTTGCGGTCGACTCGCCGCTTCGTAACAAGTGTTTTGATATCGCGAAAGAGCGTGGTATTGAGGTCGTTTTCACTAAAGGCGAGATGAAAGAGTCATCACATATCAATGCGATGAAGTTCATCATTACTACCTCTGAAGGTAAGCAAGTTTCAGTTGTGGGTGACTCTATCGGTGGCGGTGTTATCGAGACCCAGAAGGTTAACAATTTCGATTTTGTTTATCGTGCTGATACCTGTGTGACCATGGTTGTTAGCAGTATTGAATTTGAAGAGTTGGTTGAGGTTGTAGAGAAGAAGATTCAAGGCCTATATCAAACCTCAGTATCTCGCAATGTCGACAAAGTCGCGTATTTCTTCCGTTCAACAGAATTGCCTAATCGTGATGAACTTGCCGCACTGCTTCCAGACTGTGAGGTCTTCGTTCTCGATCTCGTAATGGACTCACCGTTCAATCCAAAGGTAAAACCTCAGTTATTCAGCACCAGTAAAGAGTTTATTGAGCTTTCTAAAGACAAGCCGATGCACGAGGTGGCAATTGAATATCAGATGGCGGCAACGGGTATGTCACGCGAAGCTATCATCAATCGCATCGATTATTTGCGTACTTTGATGGTAAATCAGGTTGAGTCTCAAGAAAACTGGGACGGTAGCGAATATAAGCACGTGTACGACTACGACATCCAGTCATACAAGCGTGTGAATGATCAATTGGCAAAAGGTGGCCTAGGCGACTCTCCTCAAGCACTCGCTTTGAAATATTACTATGGGGTGTTCAGTATGACTCCGCAGGTACCTAATGTTGCATTTCCACATGGCGCTGGTGGCGGCGTTGTAATGGCAACTCTGCGCGCAGCTCAAGTGTTCCACAATCATTCGGATGAGGAAGTGAACAATGCACTACTTGTGGCTGCATCTTATGGAATCATGGCGTACACCCACACCGACCCATCAGGTGAAACCATAGGTTGTGCGGGTGAGCACGGTCTAAGCGGCGCATTTGGCTCAGCGGCATTGACTTATCTTCGTGGTGGCACTCCAAAGCAAGTAGACAGTGCAGCTTCTCTAGCATTGCAATTGTCAGTAGGTTGGCCATGTGACCCTATGATGGGTGATGCAACTGGCGGTCCTTGCACTCCACGAGGTATTGCTGCCGCGACCATGCCGTTCATGTATTCAGAGCTTTCACTTGCCGGACAAACCACAATCCTACCGTTTGATGAGGTTGTTGAAGCCGCAGAGCGTGTAGCAAGTAACTACGGTGAGGAACTGCTTTGTACTGGTCGTGGTGGTTGTGCCGCTTGCCCATCCGCTTGTGATGTTAAGCGTGATCTAGGGCTTTAAACAAGGTCTAGGCAGTCATTGTTTCCTTGCCGAATAAATTAATTTATGTGCGTCATTTATACATTGGTGGCGTGAATTGTTAATTAATTGGGTTCGGGGTTGGTTAAACTCCTCTTCACTGATTGAGAGGTGCAAGGGTATTACGTCTCTCACTACATAAATTGTTATTTCTTTTTGCAGGACAAGATATGAAATTTTCGACTCTAGCCATCTCTATATTTTCAGTAACCACGTTTGGTGCAAACGCAGCAATCAACACGCCTTTCGAGCATACTGATAATAAAGATGGTACTTATACGGTCACTGAAAATGGACTTACAGTCTCTGATACGGATGTTACTGCCCACTTGTGGAACCCGCGTGGCAAATCTAAAGAAGAACTCGCCAAGCGCGTTGCCTTCCTAACAGAAGCCTATGTTCCGACTCGTACACCTGAACAAGAAGCGAGAGCGGCAAAAGCTAAAGCTAAATACGGTGATAGCGTAGTCATCAACTCAGTAATGCCTGCATCGATTGCACCTGTTCTAGGCATGAGTGAGAAGCATCTGAAGAAAGGTTTGGATGAGAACCGTGAAGCGGGTATGACCATAGTGAGCCCATCACTATTCAACACTACCGCGATCTTCAAGGATACTTTGCCTCAGGTCATTAAAGATACTGACAAATTGCTGGCAAAAGAGGGTGTTCAGAAAGCGGGAACAATTGCAGATATCCGTAACCTTAAAGCCAAAGGTGAAATGGGCGTGGTCTACAACACTCAAGGCGGAGACTTTGTAACGCCAGAGACTATGGAAGAAGATGTTAAATTTGCCCAGGTTAGCGGTATTCGTATTATGAACACCTCTTACAATAACGATACCTTGCTTGGTGGTGGCGGTGCCAATCCTGAGAATAATGGTTTGACTGAAGAAGGTCTTCGCTTTGTTAAATACGCTAATGAACAAGGCATAGTATTGGACTGCTCGCACGCTTCGGACCAAGCGTGTATTGATACGGCTAAGGCTTCGAAGTACCCGATGGTGGCTTCGCACTCTAACGCAAAAGCGGTTTATAACCATTTCCGTAACCTATCTGATGAAGCCATCATAGCTATTGGTGAGAACGGCGGTGCAGTATGCCCAACAGGAACAGGTGGCTTCCTTTCTGAGGATGGCTCTGCAACTCCAGAGATATTCGCCGAGCACCTTGTTCATGTCGCGGATCTAATTGGTAAAGACAAAGTGTGTTATTCGACCGATGCCGTTCACAACGTTTCTGACTTTTATCAGATGGCTATGGGTATGACAGATACCTATCCGCCAGAGAAAGGCCTAGCAGCGCCTATTCAAAACCTCCACGCCAAGCATGTATGGGATGTGGTAGCAGTTCTTGAAGACAAGTACGGCTGGAATGTAGACGAGATAAATGGCTTCTTGGGTGAAAACCTGATGCGTGTTTACGCGGCCAACTGGAATAAGCAAGAGCCAGCTTCTTGGTGGCAATTCTGGAAGTAAAACTACCAAGCCCAAGGTGAATGCCTTGGGCTATTTGCTTTCTAGTACCTGTTCCATTCGTTCTAAGCTCTCGTCAAAATAAGGATTGTAGGTCAGGCGAGCGTGGATCTTTCCTTCTTCCGTAAAACCATAAGAGGAATACCAAACCTCATCACCGGCTAAGCATTTAGCTTCCAGTTCTGGACCCTGGCCGTTGTTACAAAGGCGGTTCTTACCATCGACACCATATTCCGGATTGTCTGGCGAGAAAAGACCTCCCATATGTGAACCTTCGCTAATGCGCAATTCGGGCAATTGCATGTTATAAGCAGTGGTGCGCTTTTTAATTGGTGGATTGCTTCCTAGCCAAACTAATTGAGAATTAGGGTTGTCAAAGTGGGTTGCGAACTTGTCTACTGCATAGTACTTGTCCACCACGGTATCGCCTTCGCTTATCAGCATAAACACTGGCTTGCTGTATTTAGGCGTTGTGTTCAGAGCTTTCTGCACCCGCTGTGTGGTCTCGTAGTAGCTGGCAGCTGCGGCCATTGGCAGAGAGTCATAGCGAAGATAGTTAGTCTCTGGGTCTTGATCAGCCCATTCGATAACGTACTGAGCGTACTTTGCCATGGGAAGAAGATCTGACTGCCGTTAAACGCGGGAGAGTAGAGGATCAAACCCTTGATGGAGTCATCGGTTAGCGCATAGCTGGTTACTAGATTTGCCCCAGTAGAGTACCCCCCAAGCCAAACATTACTGTACTCGCTTTGCAGTAGCTTTATTTGGTGCTCAACGCTTTCTTGCCACATATCTGCTGAGACTAACTTTAAGTCTCCCACCTTCGAGCCATGCCAGGTAGTAGAATCGTCCTGACCAGATACCCCTTGTCACTGAGACGCTTTGCGATATCTGAGAAGGAGTAGGGAGAGTCTCCTAAACCATGCACCAACAGGATGGCTTCACCATTGGGAACTTTAGGTTGGTACTCTGTTGGAGAGTTAAGCTCAATCTCGCGGTTGATGTCTTCGGTGATGAAGTTTCGCTCTAGCTTCAACCAGTCCTGAGTTTCGAGCACATATTGCTCAAAGCTAGATTGCTGATAAGGGCTTAGGGATTTCGCGTGCTGGTAGTGATAGGGCTCATCGCTACTGGTACCGCAGGCGGTCAGCGAAGCAATAATGGCAGGTAGAAATAAGGCAGTTCTGTTCATAGTTCAGGGAAGCGCGTTACTAATGACCTTAGTACGAGTCTTGAACGCGCTTTATTCAAAGTACCTTTTTGATTCCCTCAGTGTATCTGACAATACCAAGGTTTATACAGCTTTCGTGGCGTGAAAATAACGTTAGATTAGCAGTTGTTTATTGGTTGATGCTCTTTATGTATTCGAAGATATCGTTCACGTCTTTTTCTGTTAGCGTATCCTTAAACGCAGGCATAACGCCGTTCTGGCCATTATCACCCTGAAGCACAGAGTCGATAAGCTCAAACTTCATACCAAACGGGTTGGTCAGTTCAGCGTGTATGTTGTCAGGTTTGACTTCTAGCTTTGTGCGACCAAGCCATCTCCGTGCCCTTTATTGCCGTGGCACACCATACAGTTATTGGTAAATTGAGTTTTGCCATTTGCTAGGTCCGCCTCTCCATAGCGATTATCCATGTAGGCTTTAACACCAACGAATCCGCCGGTTACAAGTACAACACCAAGCAGTAGATATAATGAGATGGTTTTCATAATGGGCTCCAATCGACTTTTGACCTAGTTATACCGATTGGAGCGTGAACAAAATGTGAACAATAGCGCCACAGTATGAGATCTGCAGCGCGTGTTGGATGTTTAGAAAGTAATAAATGTATTGATAATGAGTGCGTTAGCGATATCGATAAAGAAGCCACACACTAGGGGCACGATAATGAACGCCTTGTGGGCTGCACCGTGCTGCTGGGTAACCGCGGTCATGTTTACTATCGCGGTTGCGGTAGAGCCTAGCGTAATGCCACCGAATCCTGAGCTGATCACCGCTGCCTCATAGTCTCTACCCATAAACCTAAACACGATCCAGACGGTGAAGAGTATCGAAAGTAGCACTTGGAAGAACATCACTAGGGTCAAAAATGCGATTGTGCTTTGCAGTTGCCACAGTTGTAATCCCATTAAAGCCATGGTTAAAAACATACCTAAGCAGATGTCTGAAATAAGTGCATGGCCAAGTTTGGCGTTTTCGCTTTTATTTTTCTTTAGCAATAGCGATTTTCCATTACCAATTAAAATACCGGCAATTAAGCAGGCTACAAACATAGGAAGTTGCAGGCCAATAGTCTCAAAACCAATATTGATAAAGTAGCCAAAGATAAGACTTAGGTTCAGCATTAGCCAAGCATACAAATATCCGAAATGGTCTAGCTTGGTAGTCTCATTGTGGCAAACACCTATATCTAGGTCATGATCAGAGTTTGGGGTTAGTCGGTGTTTCTTGATCAGATAGTTAGAAATGGGACCGCCGACCAAACAGGCAGAAATCAAGCCGAGTGTGTTTGCGGCTAAGCCAACCTCAGCGGCACTCTCCATTCCCATTTCTGTAAAAGTCGGTGACCAGGCCATGGTGGTTCCAACGCCACCAATCAGAGAGATAGAGCCTGCCATCAAGCCAAGTAGTGGCTCGAGTCCGAGTATGGACGCAATGCTAACACCGACGATGTTTTGTAGAACGATGTAAGTCACTGCGAGAGCAGTAAGAACCAATAGTGGTTTGCCGCCCGATATAAGGGTCTTAAAGTTAGCACTTAGACCTATACCTGCAAAGAAATAGAGTAAAAGGGTATCTCTAATACCAAGATCAAACTCAAGGGTAAGGTCAAAAAAAGCATACAGCAGGGCAACGACTATGGCGCACAGAAAACCACCAATCACAGGCTCTGGAATGCTGTATTTCTGCAATACCTTGTATCTTTGTGTGGCGAACTTACCGATAAATAACAATACAATGGCTAGCGTAAAAGAAATAAAGCCATCGATTTCTATAATTTGCATTTTTAAATTACCAATTAAGCTAAATAAGACTTCTAACTAAGACATAAAAGAATGTTAGATAGGCAGAAAATATAAGAATTGCAGGAATATAACCCTTCATAATTGCTCTCGTTTATTTCAGTTGCGCGAATTGTGTAGCAGAGGGGAATCAATAGGTATGAATAAGAGTTATTCATTTGCGCGTATACAGCGAAACCAAAAATGAATATCTGTAACCCTTAGAGAATTTCAGATGCTTCCTTTAATGTTTCTTCCGAGAGTGTTTACTTTGAAGGAGAAGCTTATGCATTATCTAAAACAACTCATTTCCGTACTTGTTTCAATGAACTTCTACAGCACCAGTAATGACCTGCTATCGGACCATTCCTGCCCAAGTTATCTTCAGTTTGTGTCTGAAGACAGCAATAAATAGCCCTAAGATGCTGAACAAAATGAGAGAGTCATGAGCTTTATTTCTAGGCCCACGGGCAAGCACTGCAACTTGAAAAAGGCATTGAAAGTAAACGTAAGTCAGATAGCAGACCTTAATCGTGGGTTAAGACTGCTCTCTGATGCGGGCGGTGATTATGAGCACACTATCTTGGCATTAACCACACAGCGAGATAAGTTGGAGTCTCAAGCCCATTTTATATTGTGTGAACTACTGAAGAGTCCTTCACGAACATTGGGTTTTGATGAATGTATCACCTCGCAAGTGGAAGCTGATCATGAGTAGAGGTATGTTCGAAGCAGAGCTAGCAAGAAACTTAGAAAGGCTAGCTGATGCAAAGTTGGAATTGGAGCTGTCTCAACTCAGAATAATTTTTTACTGAGTCCAATTTCTATATTGATTTCAGCATTACTGTTACTCGTTTCAAGCGCTTTGATACTCGTGAGTCTTGATTCTGGAAGCTCAATGGTTGCGGTGGTTGGATTCATTTCTATAGTGCTTAATTCTATCGCGCTCTATCACTTTATTACCGCACCTAAGCGACATCAAACGCGACTACTTGAGCAGCAAATCGCTTGGCATTCCCGCCGAGTTAATCTACTTCAATCCTCTATAACCAAAAAGGGTAATTAGCCAAACCTCTTCTCTGGTATGTCTCCAAAATTGGCAGGCATAGGGAATTTATTCACTCCAAATATGAATATCTGTTAACCGTCGTCTTTGTGCATCAAATCCTTAAACTGCGCAGCAGAAGGAAGACATCAAGGGACGAATAGCGTGATGACAACGCAATTAAACAATGAATTCTTTAGGAGATGGTTGTGAAAAACTCAAACTTAGCGAAGCAGAAACCGCGAATCACCACAATGGCATTGGTTGTTTCTCTTTTGCTTACTGGCTGTGAATCCGATATCCAAACTTCAGTATCAGAACCTGTTATTCGTCCTGTTCTGGTTGAAGTTGTTTCCGATAAAGCGGTTGCGGATCTCTCATTTAATGGTGTTATCCAATCGGCCAGTCGCGCTGATCTCTCGTTCCGAGCAAGCGGTCGCATTATTGAGATGTTAGTTCAAGAGGGTGATTCGGTAGAAAAAGGCCAATTGATCGCAAAGCTTGACGCTAAAGATGCGGAGATTGCGCTTACTTCTGCACGGAATGAGCTGAACAACGCTCGCTCTGAGTTTCAGCGTGCCAAGGTGATGTTTGAGCAACGCAAGATGATGTCTAAGAGTGAGTTTGAAGAGTTCACATTGCGCTTCAACCTAGCGCAAAACAAGTTTGCTGAAGCGTCTCGCCGCCTTGAAGATACCAATCTTAAAGCTCCTTTTGCAGGTGTGGTGAGCCGTACTTTTGTAGACAACCATGTATTAGTGCAGAGCAACGAAATCATTGCTGCTATGCACGACTTAAATGACCTAGAAGTAGTGATCAACGTACCAGACAGTTTGATGACAGGGGACGGCGACGGTAGCAAAATCGTGGCGCAGTCTACTATCGCCCCTTATCAAACCTTTAAGCTTGAATTGAAGAAGTATGAAACAGAGCCAGATCCTGTAACTGGAACCTATGCAGTTACATTTGCAGTAGACGCAACTAAGGAGAGTCGACTGCTACCGGGTATGAATGTGCATGTCTTTTCTGACGATACTCGACCTGGCAACAAAGCGATTCAAGTTCCGCTGACTGCAGTGACTCCAGACAACCTAGGTAATCTATATGTATGGGTTGTGGACGAGCAAAATATTTGCAAAAGCGCGAAGTAGTGACAGGCAGTCTTAGTGGCGAGCGTGTGCAAATTAAAGCCAATCTGAAGCAAGGTGAGAAAGTGGTCGTGTCGGGTACACAGAATCTAAAGCAAGGTATCGAGGTACGTCCTGAATTGGTAGAGGCGCAGTAAGATGAATATCGCACAAACTACTATCGCAAAACGGACCAGTGTCTGGGTGATGGTTGCCCTGATGTTGATTGGTGGTTACATCAGTTATCTGAAGCTAGGCAGATTTGAAGACCCAGAATTTGTAATACGACAGTCAGTTATTGTAACGCCATACCCTGGGGCGACAGCTCAAGAAGTTGCGGATGAGGTTACAGATGTTATCGAGGCGCTGCCCAATCACTGCAAGAAGTGGACGAGATTACCTCAGTATCAAAGCAGGGCGTCTCTGAGGTAACTGTTGAGATAAAGCGAGAGTTCTCGAACAATGAAGCTGAGCTACAACAGGTTTGGGACAAGCTAAGAAGAAAAATAGAGGATGCCCAACGCTCTCTTCCTACAGGTGCAGCACCTTCTATCGTTAACGATGACTTTGCAGACGTATATGCGCAGTTCTATGCGGTAACTGGCGAGGGTTACAGCGACAAGCAACTACAGGATTATGTAGATGGCCTTAGAAGAGAGTTAGTGCTGGTTCCTGGTGTATCGAAAACAGCGACTCTTGCCGAAAAGAACGAAGCCATATTTGTTGAGATCTCTAGCGAGCGTTTGGCGCAGTTCGGTATGTCGGCTCAGCAAGTAGAGGATGTACTAGAGAAGCAAAATGTTGTGACCGTTGCAGGTGCTCTTGATACCGATGGTATGCGTGTATCGGTAATGCCAGCAGCCAATATCAGCTCTTTTGAGCAGTTAAAGGCTCTGCAGATTGCTCTGGGTGACAACAACACTGTGGTTCGCTTGCAAGACATTGCAAATGTTACCCGCGGTTTTGAAGAGCCAGCAAATGTATTGATGCGTTATAACGGTATGCGTGCTGTGGGTCTGGGTATCTCAAACGTTGCAGGTGGTAACGTGGTTGAGATGGGTGATGCGGTTAAAGCGCGCATCGCTGAGCTTGAGAGCCAAAGACCTATCGGCATTGAGCTTCATGAGATCTCAATCCAGTCTGACTCGGTTCGCGACTCTGTATCAGACTTCATCAACAACTTGATTGCTGCGGTTGTAATTGTATTCGTGGTTCTATTGCTGTTTATGGGACTTAGAACCGGCATCGTAATTGGTTTTGTATTGGTGCTGACCGTTGCGGGTACCTTGATTGTGATGCTCATCGATGACATCGCGATGCAACGTATCTCGCTAGGTGCGCTGATCATTGCTCTAGGTATGTTAGTAGATAACGCAATCGTAGTAACAGACGGTGTGTTAACCAGGCTGCAAAAGAATCCAGATGCCGACAAGCAAACGATAGTCAATGACATTGTAAATGAGACTAAATGGCCCCTCTTGGGGGGTACTATTGTTGGTATCTGTGCATTTAGTGCAATCGCTTATCGCCATCTAACATGGGTGAATATGCGGGCTCGCTGTTTTGGGTAATCCTTTACTCTATGTTCCTGAGTTGGGTGTTGGCGATTACGGTCACTCCGCTACTGTGCCATGACTTCCTGAAGGTCAAGCAAGATCAGAAAGAGAGAGCACCGAGCAAAATATCAACTCGTTATAAAGCGACTCTAGAGTGGGTATTACAAAACCAGAAGAAAAGCCTTGGTGTAGTCATTGGCCTGTTCTTTTTGGGTGTGACTATGTTCGGATACGTGCCTCCTGGCTTTATGCCAGAGTCACAAAGAGAGCAGTTCGTTATCGATGTATTCATGCCTCAGGGTACGGACATTCGCACAACGGAAAAAGTGCTTCTTGAAATCGAGCAAGACGTTCAGGCAAAACAGGGGGTAACTAACACAACCAGCTTCATCGGTTCAGGTGGTCTGCGTTTTATGCTGACCTATTCTCCTGAGGCACAGAACACCAGTTATGGTCAGATGCTGGTGGATGTCGATAACTTTGATGTTATTGAGCCTATTATTGCTGAGCTGCAGGTTGAACTGAGCGAACGTTACGAGCAGGCTTCAATCAATGTATGGAAATTCATGCTTGGACCAGGTGGCGGTAAGAAGATAGAAGCTGCGTTCAGTGGTCCTGATAGCACTGTATTGCGTCAGCTTTCTGAACAGGCAAAGCAGATCATGAATGAGACGCCTGAGCTGATGGCGATCCAGGATGATTGGAGACAGCAAGTGCCTGTCGTTCGCCTGTGTATGCTTCAGAAAGAGCGCAGCAATTTGGTCTAACAACCCAAGAGCTTAACCAAGCACTAGAGCAATCTCTGGTAGGTAAGAACGTCGGTGTTTATCGCGAGGGTAACGACCTGATTCCAATCGTGGTGCGTGCTCCTGAAAATGAGCGTACTCATGACCGAAGCATTGAGAACACTAGGGTGTTTAGTGCAACTGCTGGTGGGTATTTACAGCTGGCTCAATTTGTCGAGCGTGTAGAGTTAGATTGGCAAGACTCTATGCTACGCCGTATCAACCGCGTACCTACTATCATGGCGCAGGCGGATCCTCGCTCTGGCATCTTAACTGCTGAAGCACTTGAAGCGGTAAAAGAAAAAATTGAACAAATGCCGTTGCCGGTGGGCTACACGCTGGAGTGGCATGGTGAATACAAAGATGCGAAAGAAGCAGACGAAGGTCTAAAGATCTCTGCACCTTATGGTTTTGCGGCCATGGTTCTGGCGGTAGTGTTTATGTTTAACGGTATCCGTCAGGCGCTAGTTATCTGGTGTACCGTACCGCTAGCGGTACTGGGTGTAGCAGTTGGTCTTGTGGTATTCCAGACTCCGTTTGAGTTTATGGCAACCCTAGGTTTCTTGAGCTTGGTGGGTATGATGGTCAAAAACGCTATCGTATTGGTAGATCAAGCAGAGAATGAGATAAAAGATGGTAAGCATGCCTATGATGCGATTATTGAAGCTGCGATGAGCAGGGCACGTCCAGTAATTCTGGGGGCGACCACTACCATCTTAGGTGTGGCACCACTGCTTGTAGACCCGTTCTTCAAAAGTATGGCAGTAACCATAATGTTTGGTCTGCTGTTTGCCACAGCGCTAACGCTGATTGTGATACCGCTAAACTACGCTTTGTTCTTTAGAGTGAAACCAAAAACAGCGTAAACGCCCTTCAAGTTAATTATTGAGCCCAGTTTAGACTGGGCTTTTTTATGCCTATAAATCTACTGAATTTCCAGAATTGAATAGCTGTTAAACATATAACCAAGCTTTTGAATAAATACAATTTGCCTTGAAAGGAAGCGGTGTAGCCAATTTAGATTGGTGAATCAAATAAAGGAGGAATGAACAGTGGAGTGCACCTTTGCACTCATAGAAATATAAGAGTCAAAGATGAAGTGCAAATATTTAGTTTCCTTGTGCATGCCGTTCGCTGTATTGGCAAGTGAACCGATTCAAGAAGAGAATTGGGGTGTGGGTATAGGTATCAGAAGTGCCTCTATGCCGTTTGAAACCAACGGAAATACAGTCAATGATGTCGTGCCTTTACTGTTTTATCAGGGTGACAACGTCTATCTAGAGGGCGCTTCAGGCGGTATCCACTTCTATCAAAGCGATACCTTTAGCCTTGGCTTTGCAGCGGGACTGCGTTTCTTTGATATCCCAAGATATGCACAAAATACCATTCAGGGCAGCCAAATCGATGTGGGTGGTAGAGTCACTTGGCATTATTCTCCAAAGCTGGATATCAGTCTAGATGTAATGAGTGACAATGAGGGCAGAATCTATTCAAACCTGACTACCGATTACCGAATTGATGGTGAAGGCTGGGATGTCTCTCTCTACGCCACGCTGAGGGCAAAATCTGCACGATTTAATGACACTTACTATGGATTGCAGATGGAAGATATCGGCTCAGCTATAGATACACAGTTTGGAGTGAAAGGCCGCACACAAATCTATCGAAATCTATACGCAGTTGGGCATCTAGGTGCAACGGTATTTGATCATGATACCTACTCAAGCCAAGCGATTGATTCTCACGCGCAATTTGAGGGTTATCTTGGATTTGCTATGTTCGGCCGTTCGCCAGCAAATAGCGCACCTCAATTGCCAGAAGGCTCATATTTCCGATTGGCTAGTGGTATAGCAACTCAGTCAGGACCGACCGAAATCATCAGGCTAAAAAACGACACAGATCCGGATAGAAACCAGCTCACTTCTGTATTCTATGGCCACCCATTGGCGGGCAGTGTGTTCGGTTGGCCTTTGGACTTTTATTTAACCCCTGGTTATGTGTATCACCATAGCTCGGACGTTCAAGGTTCATTTGATGAGTACGTTCTAGCCATTAAGGCTTATTACACTTTTGATTGGTCTGTGAGAACCAGACTCGGTTTTGCAGAAGGCATCTCTTACAGCACTAAAATAAGCCATATTGAAGCCAAGAATATGGAAGAAAAGGGCTACCAACCGAGCAAACTAATGAACTATTTGGACTTTAGCCTGGATGTGAATGTGGGGGATATCTTTAGTAATACAAAGCTGGATAACCTGTGGCTCGGCTATAGCTTGCATCATAGGTCAGGAATTTTCACTACGTCATCAGCGTTTGGACGAATAAAGGGTGGCAGTGATTACAACTCACTTTATTTGCAGTGGTATTTCTAATCTAAACTCAAACCGTCAATTTGGCGGTTTTTTTATTTTCATCTCTCACAAACGAGCGTTAATACATAGTGAACCTTAGCTATGTGTTATTTTTATTTAAGTATTTAAAAAAGGGTTTGCTCAAATATGCAAAAGAATCTCGACAGCCTAGATCTGAATTTGTTGCGACTATTGAAGGTAGTGGTGGAGACGCGTAATACCTCGGTGACTGCTGAGGTGCTCGGTATTTCACAAACCAGTGTGAGCCGTGGTATGGCAAAGTTAAGAGATACTTTTGGCGATCAGCTGTTTATTCGCAAAGCGCATGGCGTTGAACCGTCAGAATTGGCAGAAAAGCTGGCTGAGGCGGCTGAGAATATGCTGACGCCATTTACCCAGGTTCTTGACGCTTATCAGGACTTTGACCCTCAAGAGTATACTGGGGACATAGTCGTCGGAGTTGAGTTGTCGCTTTTAGATGTATTTGGTCGAGGTCTGTTTGAGTCTTTATCCAATGCGTTGCCTAAGGCACGCTTTAAGCTGGTGTATTGGCAACAAGGATCGTTGCAAGCCTTGTTGGACAGACGCATTGATTACATGCTTCATTACACCTTGTATCAGTTACCTCAGGATGTTTATACCCATCACTTGTCGGATATTAACGTCACCTTAGTGGCGAGAAAGGATCACCCAATCTTAAGCAAAACCTCTGCTTGGGAAGATATTCATAATATTCCTTTGGTGAAATATGCCTCGGATTCAAGTGTGGGTAAATATGACACTTATGATGAGCAGTTCTTGGCTAGAGGGTATGAGCCTAATGTGGCCTTACAAAGTCATAGCGTACCAGTCTTGATAGACAAGTTAGTTAGCTCTGATGCTATGGCCTTTAGTAGTAGCTATATTCTAAAGCACAATCCTGAATTGGCCTGCTATGCGTTGCCAACCTTCCCTAAGCACCTGACTACTATCAGTATTACCGGAGGCTATTTACAATCGAGGCGAGGTTACCCGCTAAACCAGTGTTTGCACCAAGCGGTTCAAAGCTTTTTTAACTCTATTGTCCAACCAGAGAGTTAGGGAAGGCAGGGGGAGGGGGACTTTTCTTATAGAAGGTACGTTTTACTAATCTGCAGATACAAAAAATCCCCCATTTTTCTCATCCAAGTGGCTTAAAAATGGGGGGATTTGGAAACAAACTGTCTTTGTTTATTTAGAACTTATAGCTAACACCTACTGACGCTAGGTACTCTTCATTAGAATAGAAATTGATATTCGAATCGTTATAATTCACGCCAGCGAAAGAAACCAGATTCCAGTTTTCTAGACCCGCAATGTTGGCATACTCGTAAGCTAGGAATAGCTTTGAACGGTTGTCCGAACGTGTCTTGCCGTAGATTGAGTTTTGGCCATCGTAGTCGCGATATGCATAGCTACCTGTTAGTGCGATAGTATGTGCGTTG
The DNA here is from genome assembly GCA_000830455.1 of Vibrio sp. JCM 19236. Taxonomy (GTDB): domain Bacteria; phylum Pseudomonadota; class Gammaproteobacteria; order Enterobacterales; family Vibrionaceae; genus Vibrio. Next base: position 244,514 of record BBSB01000001.1, on the reverse strand, counting down.
TGAACAAGGAAATAACTTAGTTCAACCTCGTATTGGTCATAGGTTTCTGCTTTGCCCTCTGCATCATTGTGTAGGTAGCCAAAGCTAGACTTCAGTCCCATGTTAGGTGTTAGGTGAGTCAGGTATCCTGCCTTTGCATAGTAGATGTCTGCGTCACGGTGTAACGATTTGTCTGTGATTTGCTCGTCGTCGATTTCAGTCATGCATACGCCATGTCTAGAGAGAAACCTGTTCCTGCAATGCTATTCAGTTTTAGCCTAAATGCATGACCATCTACATCGGTTTTACTACGGTTTCCCTCAAGGTATGGGTTTTTCCAAGCTTCACCAGAAAGCACAGTTGGTAGGTAAGCCACGTCAATTTGGGTGCCGTTTTGCATGTCATATTGATAGCCAATCTCAAATGCTAGGTCACCAACAGCAAGGTCATCGCGAGAGGTACCTAGATAGACACGTTGGTTACGCTGTTCGCCAAGGTCGTAAGCGATGCTACCCAGTGGCATCACAATGAAGTCGTCATTGTGTGAGCCTTTCTTGGTGTTGTCTTTAAGGAAAGAGTCACTCTCGGTGCTTAGGTTAGAGTTGCTAGACATATAGCCAGTGGCAAAGATGATTTCGCCGCTAATCCGTGATGAATCGAAAGCAAACGCGCTGCCTGCTAGTGAGGAAAGAATTGCTACTGATAGAAGATTTTTACCGTTCATTTTCATAACTCGTTTTAGGTGTTTAACAATCCCTTTTGCCATAATGCTCCGTCTCGATGGGGCATATATTAGTTTTTGAGATTTAAAATAATACGGTTAACTGTTATGCATTTTTGAACGGTAAATTGACGCGATATGAATAACTCTTATTCGTTCTTCTCTTTTATTTATAAGGATATGGTTTGTTAATACTGTAATTTTGGAGAGAGACTATGAATCTGGGTTTGTTCTTAAAAGAAGAGCAATATCAAACCACCATTTATCTGAACGATAGGGCGTATGAGGTTTTGGATATTGGGGAGGGAGAGTGCTTAGTAGTAGTTGTGACAAGTATTAGCGAATATATAGAGAACAATCGCGATCTAGTCCTCAATCAAAGGGTGATTGTAGTGGATATTTCAAGGATTTTATCGGCACATCCACAGAATCTAACCAAAGTGGAAGAGCACTTGGCCAATGACCTTCACCTTCTGTTTGATGTGTTTTGGCTAGACAAGGTAGAGGTTCGCTCCGAAGTAAATACCCTCCGTATGGAGGCGATTAGTAGGATAGCGAATATACGGAATTACTCTAGCTCCCAGTTAATAGGGAACTAGAGCTATAAGAATTAGTGCCTGATATTCTCAGAGCGATATTCAGAAGGTGTAAGACCTACTTTATTCTTGAACAGACGTGAGAAATATTGTGGATATTCAAAGCCAAGTGCGTAGGCGATGGTTGCTACTGAATCCTTAGTCGAAAGCAACAGATCTTTAGACCTGTCGATTAATGCTTTATGAATCCAATCTTTGGTGGTTCTTCCCGTTTCTGCTTTAAGAGCATCGCTCAGATAGCGGCTGGTCATGTTCATCGACTGAGCCAGTTCTTCTACCTCAGGGATCGCGGTCGATTCCTCAACTATGGATTGCATGCGTGCATCTAAAAGCACAGAGAATTTGTCGTAGACCGAGGTATCCGCGTCTTTGCGCATCAAGAACTGTCTGTGATAGTAGCGGTTGGCGTACATTAGCAAGGTGCTGAGCTGAGAAAGAATAAGCTCTTTAGTAAAGGCATCTAGGTTGTTTTGGTATTCACTTTCAATGGCATCGAACAGCGTTGCCATCTGCTTCTCTTCTTTCGGTGAAAGATGCAGAGCCTCGTTAACCGAGTAGTTGAAGAAGTGATACTTCTTTAGCTGCTCTTGCAGTTCATGACCGCGGATATAGTCTTCATGAAAGCTAATAGTACGCGCCACTGAATCTACTTTTATCCCCACACCAGAGAGCTCTTGCTCAGGCGCGATAAACAGCATGGTACCGTTAGAACAATCGTATTTGGTGCGACCGTACATCAACTCACCAGAGGTGATGTGCTTCATTGAGATAGAGTAAAAGCTGGAAGAAATGGAAAAACCACCCTCACAACTGAGCGGATTATCGGCGCCTTTAGAGCTCATCTTGATCACGTCTAAAAGAGGGTGCTCTGGCGGACGGATACCCAACATTTGGTTCTGTTCGGCTATGGTATTAAAGTGATACTTCTTCATGCTTCAACCTATGTGCCAAGTGGCAGGGCGAACCTACCACTTAAGTTAGTGCTTATGCTTGGCTATCGAAAAACGAAGCGATTTTCTCAGCCGCCTGGCTCACATATTCTTCTACATCATATAAGTCTACATGAGATGCGCCAGGTACTCTAAACAGTTCCTTGTGTGAGGTAACCTTGTCGTAGAATAGCTCTGTCGCTATTGCAGTATCGGCTTTTTCACCCACTACACCCAAGAATGGTTGCAGCATACGGTCGGCATATTGTTCACCGATATTGATTGGCGCTGATTCGTAGATGTTGCTAAGCACTTGGTTTGAGAATCTAGGGTAGGTCTGACTACCAGCACGCTTGGTGCCATAGAAGTCATAACCTTCTAACTGTGCACCCGATAGCTGCGGGTTGTTCTCTAGGTAGTTCGGGTCGTCATAGCCGAATAAGTCAAAATTCTCGCCTTTTTGTGTTTCGAACATACGCTGGCGAGTATCGTTAGCGGCGGTGATCATGCCTTTGTATGCGTCCTTATCGCTAAAGAACATGGCATCGGTAGCAAGCATAGCGCTAATTGATGAAAACGCTTTAACGCGCAGATCTGAGATGATCACACTGCTCATGATGTTGCCACCACCACAGATGCCCACGCCATAAAGCTTGTCAGTATCAACATAAGGCTGCGCGCATAGGAATGAGATGGCGTTACGTAAGTCTTCATGCTTACGGAAGCTGTTTTCGTCGTTTCTGAATTCAGCGCTGTAGCCTTCAGATTCACCTTTGCTGTTGTAATCAAAGGCAAAGAACACAAAACCAAGATTCGCGAATAGTGGACCGTATACAGCCGGTGTTTGTTCTTTGATTTGGTGCGCTGGTGGAGTAACGATTATGGTTTTGTATTGCTGGTTTTCATCAAAACCTTCTGGTAGATAAAGGTTTCCAACTAGGTTCAGACCAAGGCTTTTGAATTCTACTTTTTGTACTTTCATCACGTTATCTCTGTTTGTATTGTTGATGTGATAAATGTACGCCTCGCACGCATTTTGGTCAGTGCATAAAACACCGCAATCTGTATACAAAATTACAAGAGGCTGTTTTGAACTTGGTCTTAAAGACTAGCGAAGATTTTGATACTTCCAGTCAGAGCGCCGATTCTGTCTATCAAAGTGAACTTGATTGAGCACGCTTTGGTAGCTTGTCCAAGCGATAGCCCAAATACAGGCGATGCAGGTGAGGGTGATGCTAAGAACCAGGTTGCCTTTAAATAGCATTACTCCCGAAAAGGCAACTAGGAAGACCAGAACTGAAAGCGCCAAGGTTACCAAGCGATTGAATTGTGTGAAGAGACGATCGATCTCTTCGTTTGAGCGTTTATCCAAGCGGCGACGTAAATGGGTTCTCATTGTTCTTCCTTATGATGAGACAAAGCTAATCTGAATTCTTACAGTATTTGGTAAATGTGAAGGCCGTATTGCACCTGCTATTCACGGCATCGATAAACTGTATCAAGCTGTATTCATAAGGAAATAGGTTAGTAACCTGTTGTTACTATTGATATTTAAATTTAATAAGCAATAAAACAAGGCACCATCACGTATGGTGCCTAATAAGCATTACTTAACCGTTACCTTATTAATCATAACGGTTTCCGCTGGTACATCATCATGTCCCATACGCGACAGGGTATGAACTTCAGCGATGCGGTTTACTACATCCATACCTGCAGTCACTTTACCAAACACAGCATAGCCCCAGCCCTGATTATTCTTGCCGGTAAAATCTAGGAAGTCATTGTCATCTAGGTTGATAAAGAACTGAGCTGTTGCTGAGTGAGGTGCATCGGTACGTGCCATAGCAATAGTACCTACTGTGTTCTTCAGACCACGATTTGCTTCGTTTACAATAGGTGCACGAGTTGGTTTTTCATCCATAAGCTCGTTCATACCGCCACCTTGGATCATGAACCCTTTGATAACGCGGTGGAAAATAGTCCCTTCATAAAAGCCATCTTCGCAGTATTTCTTAAAGTTCTTTGAGGTAACTGGTGCTTTATCTAGGTTGAGTTCGATCTCGATATCACCGTGGGTGGTGTGGAATATAATCATTTTTCAGGTGTTCAGTTTGTTTATCTTGCGAGGATTATAGGGGCTATTTGAGGCGATTACATCTCCCCTCAATCGAGTATCGAGGGGAGAGGCGAGAACACTAGTTTATGTCTTGTACATTCATAACCAGTTGTTCCCAGTTGCGTTGGTTTTCGATGTCATGCTCTAGGCCTTGTTCATCTGCAATCTGGAATCGCTTTACTGCAGGGGTCTTACTGGTGGCTTGATACAGCCAATAGGCTTCAGCTTTCAACGCTTCATCGATTGGTTTGTCGATAGATTCATAAACCATCTGTTTGCATACGTTGATGGATTCTGCTGGGAATTTTGAGATTCGCTGGGCAAGGGCGTCAACATAGGGGCCAATCTCGTCAGGCTCCAGCGCTTTGTTGATGGTGCCATAGGCCTCGGCTTCATCTGCAGTAAAGTCACGAGCACTAAGGATGATTCTAATGCTCGACCTAGACCAACCTGACGAGCCATACGAGACGCGCCACCACCACAGTAGAATGCCCATACCTACTTCCATCTGCATGAATTTGAACTTGCCCCTCGCTGCGAAGCGCATATCACAGGCCAGAGCAAACTCATGACCGCCACCTCGAGCAAAGCCTTCCAGTTTGGCGATAGTTGCCTGTGGCACCTTGCTGATTCGTTCTAGAACAGCTTGTAGGTCGAGCACTTTAGCTTCGTCTCGGGATACCGCTTCGGTAGACATCTCTTTAAGCAGGTTTGTGTCATAGTGACACACCCAGATTTCAGGATTTGCGGATTGGAAGACCACGACTTTAACGCTTCGATCGCGCTCTAGTCTTAAAGCAAGGCCGTTGAGGTCAGCCAGCATCTCTTGTCCTTGGACATTCACCGTACCGAAGTCAAAGGTAACGTATAGGATTGCATCGCGCTGCTCAGCAGTGAAGGTGGTGTAGTTTTCGTAAGCCATAATCAATTCCTCGATAGCAAAAAACGAAGGGTTACCAATTCCTCGATAACTGCTGTTTAGATTATGACCACCTGTACCTTGAAACAATTAACTAAAATACGAAATAGAATTAACGATATTGATATGGTGCACCGGCCGTTTTGTGCATCTTAAAAAACCAAACTAAGACGCTTATACAGATGAACATCGAACACCTAAGACTATTTATTCGAGTAGCGGCGGTACACAACATAAGTAAAGCTGGAGCGGAGCTGGGTATTACTGCGCCCGTAGCCAGCAACCATATCATTAAGCTTGAGGAGAGCTTGGGCACTCGGTTGGTGCACAGAACTACGAGAAAGGTGTCGCTGACCTCGGAAGGAGAGACGTTTCTTGTTCACGCAAAAAGCATAGTAGAGCAAGTAGAGCTCGCCAAAGCATCCGTTGGTGTTAACAGTGATAAACCCCAAGGCGTGCTTAGAGTAACCACTCCGGCTTCCTTTGGACGCATGCACGTGGTGCCAAACCTAAAGGGGTTCTGCGATAGCTACCCCGAACTTTCTGTAGATATCCATCTTTCGGATACCCAAGTGGATTTGGTTGAAGGAGGGTTTGATATTGCGATACGCAATGCAACCTTGCCCTCGTCTAATCTGGTGGCGCGAAAACTCGCTAATGACAAACGTATTTTATGCGCGTCTAAAGAGTACCTGAGTCAGTTTGGCATGCCTGAAAGTGCCAACGATATCTTAAATCATCAATGCATTAATCAAACTGGACTAGAGGGGTGGAGCCTAAAAAAAGGAGGTGAGTTGGTCAATATCAAAAAGAAGGGAGCGATTAGGCTAGACGATGGAGAAGCCGTGAGAGAAGCGGCCGTAGCAGGAATGGGTATTGCGATGTGCGCCGTCTGGCTTGTGTACAAACAGCTTAAAAGTGGCGAGTTGGTCGAAGTATTAGAGGATTATACTCTGCACGACAACGCCGCAATTTGGGTAGTGTATCCGAGCAATCAACAAGTCGCGCCTAAGGTGCGGGCTTTTATCGATTATTTTGTGAAGGTGTTTGGAGATAAACCTTATTGGGAAGAGGGTGCCAACTAAGTGGCACCCAAAAGGATCAAGCCTTAGTTAGCTTTCGATTAACGGATTTAGTCATAGTGAAGATGGTCACTAGCACTGCCACGTACACGATGATTTGCATCAGACTTGGCTTCTCCGTGTATCCAAGTAGGACATGCATCACTAGGGCAAGCCAATTACTGTGATGATCAAAATAGGGCGTAGTATCCCAAACTTGTGGAATTATTGCCGGAATCATATCTATTGCAGTGAGTTTAGAAACCGCATTGATCGCCATTCCTGCTGAAAGGAAGGTCATGAACACCGCAAATACATCGAATACCTTAGCGATATTCACCCGAATTAGACCTAGATACATAAGTACGCCAGTGACCAAAGCGCCTAATGCTCCAAGAGTACTACCTACGAGTATATCCTGAGTGCTGGTGTCATTTTGGCTGACTAATCCGAGTAGAAACAATACTACCTCACTGCCTTCGCGCACCACAGTTAGGGTTGCTACAACTGCTAGCGACAATAGGGGAGACTTGGCGCTTTCTAAATCGATACTAGAGAGTTTCTGGCTGAGTTTTTTACCTTCAGATTTCATCCAGATCACGGTCCATGCGATAAGTAGGCTGGCAAAAATGAGTATGAAAGCACCGGTTAGTTTAGCCTTCAAAAGAGAGTGAATAGCGTCACTACTGAGAGCTGCGAATGCGAGCATTATTGATAGCAGGACACCAAGTGTACCGCCTGAGAGTATCCATTTTTTAGCTGAAGCGACCTGACGGGTAGCGGCCAACAGTATGGTAATTACCAGTACCATTTCAAATCCCTCGCGGAATACTATAGCGAGACTTGCAAACATATCTAAATCCTTATGTAAATGATATTTGTTTGCATTATCAGTGGTCTGTAGATGTTAAGAAATAGCCATTTTTTGAAGTTAAGGTTTTATCAATACTAAGCAACTGATGGGGTATGGGTGCTGTTTAAAGTAGCCTGTCCTTGAGCTGTTTACGCTTTACTGCAATACATTGAGCTTGGCACATTTTCTTACCGCAGATCTTCAAGCACATCTGCCACACCGTTTGTTTACTCTCACTGTTTAAGCATCTTATTTGAGAGGCGCAGATGTGTCCTTCTTGTATCAGTTGTTCTAGTTTCTCTGAGCACAATTCCACTTGCACTCTATTGTTGCTCTGGTCCATAATACGCCCTTAATTCGTGTTAATGATAATCATTCTCGATAATATCACTGTATTGAGTAGTGAAAAACCTTCAAAAGAGTAAGCTTTAATCCCCCCTGTGATTAGAGATGCTAAATTTTGACAATACTGACTCGATAATGCGCTCGATCATATTCACTTCGTTGAATTTCGTTAAGCTAAATAGAAATTATTATCAAACACCTGAGGGTGTTTTTTTAGGTTCTGATGAGCCACAAGATTTAGGATTTACCCGCAAAATGAGACTCTCTCATAACGACTATTTGAAGATTGCCTTTCCATTCATCGTTTCTACAGTAACTCAACCTCTTCTTGGCGCCGTGGATACAGCCGTAGTAGGGCAACTGGGTGTGGCTGAGCTTATTGGTGGTGTGGCGATTGGTACGGTTATCATGAATACACTGTATTGGTTGTTCGGTTTCTTCAGAGTCAGCACCACAGGTCAAAGTGCGATAGCTCTGGGCAAGAATGATGTACAAGAACAGGCGAGCAGTCTGCTGCGCCCGTTCATGCTTGCCTTGATAGTTGGCTTATTTTTCATTTTGATGCAACCACTTATCTGGCAAGGCGCCATGTTGATTATCTCTCCAGAAGAGAGTGTTGCGGTTCACGCTAATACCTATTTCGGTATCATGATCTTTGGTGCACCGTTCGTGCTTCTTAACTATGTGTTGATCGGCTGGTTAATGGGGCAGGCTAAAGCTAAAGCGACCTTGTTTACTCAGGTGTTTGGTAACGTCCTTAATATAGTGCTAGATATCGTTTTTGTTTATTACTTCGACCTAGGTGTTGCGGGTGTTGCTTACGCTAGCTTAATAGCTCAGGTGACCACTTTTGCCATTGGTACCTACCTAGTGATAAACACCTCCAAGTTCTCACTGCGAGAGCATATCTCTCTGGTTAAGATGTCACGCGCTGACTTGGGTGTGATCATGAGTTCAAACATGGACTTATTGCTTCGCACAGTATGCATTTTGGTCTTTTTCAACATGATGGCGCGCGTGGGTTCTAGCCTAGGTTCAGATGTTTTGGCAGCAAACGCTATCATGATGCAAGTGACCTTTATCGTTAGCTATATGTTTGATGGTGTTGCTAATGCTTCTAGTGTGTTTGCAGGTAAAGCGGTCGGTAAGAAAGATGCCACACTCCTAGAAGATGTAATTAAGCGAAACACACAATGGACGACCGGCTTTGTGGTAGTGCTCACTCTGCTTACCTTCGTGTTTAAAGAGCAGATCGTACTGTTGTTTACCGACATTCCAGCCCTTCTCGAAATCTACCTAGATATGTCTATCTGGCTGATAGTGTTCCCATTGGTGGCAGGCTATGGCTTAACCTTCTATGGCATTTTTACTGGGACGGGAACGACACGACCGGTTCGCAACTCAAGCTTTATAACGCTAATGGTTTTCCTTGTGGTTCAGTTTGTTGCTGTAGGGCTATGGGGTAATCACGGTTTGTGGCTCGCCTTTACCTTGTTCTATATTGGTCGATTCGTATTCTTGTACCCTTATATCGGACAAATTAAGGATAGGTGTTTGGCTGATATGTTATATCATTCAGTGCAATATCTCGGGTATTCACCCCACTGCACTGCATAGTTAGAAATGAAACCAAACGCTCCTTTGCTTGAAGTCTCCAACCTAAAGATTGGTGATGACAGTAAGACTATCTTCCAGAACATCAGCTTTACCTTAGAGAAGGGTGAAACCTTAGCTATTATGGGGCCTTCAGGCATAGGTAAATCTATGCTGTCTAAAGCGATTGCGGGTTTTGTCCCTGCTGATGTTTTCGTTTCAGGAAGTATCAAGTTTGGCGGTGTAGAGGTTGCTGACCTATCTCTTTTACAGAGAAAATCCGCGCAGCGTCCAGCAGTTATCTTTCAAGATGCTCTTCAGGCTCTCAACCGTTAGCCACTATTGAAGCGCAGCTCAGTCTAGCTTTTAGCTCTAGCCGAACTCGTCTTAAAGATGCTGAGCTAGAAACTTTGATCCAGCTTCTATTGAAACTTGGTTTTGACAAGCCAGAAAAAACTCTCGCTTGTTATCCAAGCCAGCTTTCTGGTGGTCAAAGACAGCGTATCTGTATTGCTATCGCTCTGCTTGGAACCGCACAGCTTATCATTGCCGATGAACCCACAAGTGCTCTCGACCCAGTAACAGAGAATGAGATTCTCCGTTTGTTTAGAAGCAGTGTTAAAGAGCGCAATCTTGGTGGCCTACTTATCACGCACGATCTGCCTGCGGCACTGGCGTGCGATAAGCTCGTCGTGATTGATGATGGTGAGATGATTGCCTATGGTACGCCGCATCAAGCTATCCATGAGAGCGAGCATAGATTCTGCGCTCAAGTTCGTGAACTGATCGGGTAGAGAAAACATGGCACATCAACACGACTTATCAGCCGACATCCGCTTCGAGGGTGTTTGCGTTCATTACTCAGCATCGCGATGGTCTAAGCGCGAAACATTCCGTGCACTTCATGGTTTAGACCTAGCTATTGGCACCGAAAATCTCGCAGTTGTAGGGCCATCAGGTGCGGGTAAATCTACCTTGATTGAACTTCTGTTTGGCTTGAGAAAGCCAACATTGGGAGAGGTGTATATCTGCGGAATGGCGCTGTCTACTTCTTCTGTGAAAGACAGGATGGAGCTGTGTAAGCATATTCAGCTTATTCCTCAAGAACCACATACTAGTCTGAATCCTTATTACACCGTTCGTCAGATCTTGGTTGAGCCTATGAATAATTTGGGTATAAACGAGGATCAAGATAAACGTATCTCTGAAGCTTTAGAGGCTGTAGGTCTGGACCTTAAGCTACTTGATTACAAGCCAAAACAACTTTCTACCGGTCAAGCACAGCGCGTTGCGATTGCACGTGCGTTAGTGGTTGAGCCTTGCGTACTTGTTGCTGATGAGCCAACCAGTAGCCTTGATCCCATTAGCAGAAAGCAGGTTCTAAACCTACTTGAAGAACTTCAAGACAAGCGCAGTATGCGTTTGATCTTGGTTACGCACGATTTAGACGCGGCGCAAACCTTATGCGACCACGTCCTAGTGCTAGATAAGGGACGCCTAGCCGAGTATGGCACCTTTGATAAGGTATTGGGCAACCCTCAGCACGCTACTACTCAATCTCTGATTGAGGCACAACAACTTTCAAATTCAACACATTCAAACACTTAAAAGAGAATTCCTATGCGTTTTAACATGAGTAAAGTCGCAGCAACCATCGCTTTGATCCTTCCACTTTCTGGTTGTTTCGATTCTGGCTCTGAAAAAGAGACTGCAGCGGCTACTGAAGCACAAACGACTGAAATCCATGTTGCTATGATGCAACCACCACGTACTGGCCTATCTCCGCTTTCTGATGATGCGTTTAAGCTATCTCGTTGGAGCACAGCTGAGACTCTAGTTAACCTTAGCAATCAATCGGTAGCTGAGCCTATGCTTGCAACTAGTTGGGAGCAGGTTGATGACCTAACGTGGCAGTTCGTTATTCGTGAAGGCGTTAAATTCCACGATGGTGAAACCCTAACAGCTGATTCTGTGGTGAACTCTCTAGAGCACGCTCTGAAAGCTGCGCCTAAGCCTCGCATCCTAGATGGCATTACTTGGGAAGTAAGCAAAGTTGATGGTAACAAGGTTCAAATCAAGACAACCTTTAACGATCCATTGCTACCAAGCCGCCTGTCTAGCCCGCAACTAGCGATTCTTTCTCCAGAGGCTTATCAAGATAATGGTCGTGTAGTTCCTACTCGCCGTGGTACAGGTCCATTTGTTCTTACTCAAATCAATGGCACAACTAGCGCAAACCTTGAGCGTTTTGATGATTACTGGGGTGAGAAGGCTAAGATCGAAAAAGTAGTCGCTGAATATGTGCCAGACGGTTTTGCACGTGCAGCCGCGCTTCGCACGGGTAAAGCAGACATCGTTGAAGCAGTGCCAGTTTCTCAGCTAGCCAACATTGATTCTGAGCTTCTTCATGAAGTCGCTATGCCTCGTACTAACACTATTTATCTAAACAGTGAATCACCGGTATTTAAGAACATTGAGCTTCGTAAAGTAGCGGCAAGTGCGGTTGATCGTGATCAGATCATTGAGATGGTTTATGAAGGCCACGCGGATAAAGCACAAGGCCTGCTTGGCCCAGCTCTAGCATGGGCTGCGCCTATCCGTGGTGAAGCTGCGCCAGTGGATCCAAGTCTAAAAGCGAACGGTGAGAGCATTACTATTGGTACCTTTACTGACCGTGCAGAACTTCCTGAAGTAGCCGCTCTTCTTAAACAGCAGCTAGAAGCGGCTGGCTTTAAGGTTGAGCTAGACATCCGTGAATATGCTCAAATCGAAAACGATGCACTAGCGGGTAAGTTCGATGCATTCATTCTGTCTCGTGCAACTGTACTAGATTCAGGTGACCCAGTTGCTTACATGCAAAGTGACTTTAGCTGTAAGGGTTCATTTAACCTAGGCCAGTTTTGCTCTGAGTCTGTAGACAAAGCATTAGAGCATGCTGATCTTCAGCAACTCGGTGAGCCACGTCAGAAAGCAATCATCGAAGCTGAAAAGGCTATCCTTGATGACTACGCGGCAATTCCACTTCTGCACGAGCGTGTAATACAAGGTGAGAGCCTACGTGTCGAAAATGCACAGCGTGACCCTCGCGAGCGTCGTCTTGTAGACCAGCAAACAGCGGTTAAGTAAAACAAATGTACGAGTTAGGAGGAGGCTTCCTAGCTCATCTTGTTAAGCTTGATATGATTATCTGCCAGAGAGGCGTTAGCTGATCTGGCATTTTGTTTATAAACTTCTGATTCATTTGACTTTATTTCTCGAAGCCGAGGTTAATTACTCTATATGTCTGCTGCAAATTCGCGTATGAGTTTTGATTCGCTCATGCCTTGGATCTCGCGCATATTCTTCCTGTTTGTGGTGGCTGTATTAGTTGGCCTAATGCCCGATCTTGCGGGTATTGATCCAACACAAACCATATTGCGCGCTCGCTCTGGTCAACAACAGTTGATGACGGCAGAAGCTTTGCAAGCTGTGCGAGACGAACTGCAACTAGACCGTTCGACAGGGGAGAGACTGTGGGATTGGTTAGCGTCGGCAATGCAGGGTGACCTTGGCACATCTTGGGTTGATGGAACCTCAGTAGCAGAGGGCATTCGTGCTACTGCATCTACATCCTTGCTGTTGATGACCAGTGCAATTGTGCTAACAGTTCTGTTTACCACGGTAAGTTTCTACTACACGGTATGGAACTGGAAGAGAGGCCGTCTTTCAATGCAGCACAATAGCCTGAGCTCTGTGTTGGTTGCATTGCCTGAGTATGTGATAGCTTCCATCTTGATACTGGTATTTGCTATCTGGCTAGAATGGTTACCGCCATACGGATGGACGGGGTGGCGTGATATTTGGTTACCTAGTATCGCCCTTGCGATCCCAGCTACCGGTTTGCTTAGCCGATTGCTAAATGATAGCTTGCGCCGCGTTCTAAATGAGCCTTGGGTTGTTACTTGGCTCAGTGCGAATGTCTCTTACTTCCAAATCACTCGTTTTGCCTTTAAGCGCGCTATCAGTAACCTCATCCCTCAAGTCGCCATGATCATGATCGGCTTAACCGGTGGCGCGGTTGCGGTAGACTGATCTTCTCTATCCCAGGGATCGGGCGCATGATTCTGGGTGCGGCTAAGTCTCAAGACCTACCAATCCTACAAGGTGGCCTGCTGGTATTGTTGGTGTTCTCTATTATGATCAGTAGCACCAGTATCCTTGTTCAAAAGTTGATGCTCGGTCAGATGCTAAGTAGCGGAAAGCTCATCAGTAGTCACTCGTCGTTCAGCTTTACCAAAAGCAAAGCGAAACTGTACAGCGCCATTGGCATCTTTGCTTTTCTTATCATCTTTACTGTCTGGGCGATGCTCCGCGATCCGTATACCACCCAATTTGGACGCTTGATTGCTCCGAGCTTAGAAGCGCCACTGGGCTCAGATGCTATTGGTAGAGATCTCTTTGCTCGTGTGGGCGCGGGTATGCTGACCACGCTTAAGGGCGGCATTATGGCTACCTTCTTGAGTCTGGTAGTAGGGGTTATTTTAGGTTTCTGTACTCGTTACAGTCAGGGGCTTATCGAGATCACCAAGGGTGTGCCTTATATCATTGCTGGTCTTTTGGTCGCGGGCCTGACAGGTATGAATCCGAACAGTGCCTTGATTGCAATCGTGCTGACTTCTTGGGCTCCACTAGCCGCTCACTGTGCAAGTCTGCTTTTGGAGGCGAGGGCACAGCCGTATACGCATTTGGCTCCAACTTGGGGTGTGAAGTCGTGGAATATGTATCGCTATTATTTGTTACCTTACGTCTTACCACCGCTTCTACGTCATGCGTTGCTAAAACTGCCGGTTATTACCTTGAGTTTGACTTCACTGAGCTTTATTGGACTTGGCGTTAAGCGCCAGAGCCAGAGTGGGGTCTGCTGATCTCAGAAAACTTAGCTTATATCGAGCGTTCGCCATTTGGTGTGATAGCGCCGATTGCAGGCCTCGTAATGCTGGGGATTGCGGTGAATCTGTTATTTGATGATTGATATACAATCTGTAAGCAATTTGAAACGAGAAAGTCCGCTTAATTTAGCGGACTTTTTATTAGCCAAGGAGTACAGATGTCTCAAGTAGATGAGGCATTTCACTTTGTAAGTGAGGTTGAGAGTTGACGATGTATTTGAATCTATCGTCCATCGACTCCAGACCGACAAGTGCGGTGAATGTATCGAGCGCTTGCTGAGGATTATCAGAGATAATTTGTGTCAGCTTGTCGAGCTTAATGTGGTTTACCTTTTCCACTTTGCTTACTGCCGAGAGCAGTTGGTGTGTGGTTAATTCAGGCATTTCTGTGCTTCCAAAAGAGAATGGTATTTGTAGTTTTACCCGAGATAGTATCTCAGCTTTGGGGTTAAAGAATTGATAAAGGTCATAATGTAAGCGCGTGTAATTAACATGAAGCAAGTGTCAGTTTGGCATTCGTATGAAATATTCATGTGGTTTATGGATAATTATGCGTACTAGCGCATATACTTACCTACGCACTGAACAAGGATGGTTCATCGCTATGGGAAGCCTATTTGAAAAATGGTGTTCCTTCATGATCTTGTTAAGGAAGAACAAGTGTCAGACGAGCACCAAATTGATTGGCAGGTATCCGAAACTGCCATGCAAATCACCAAGCACCTCTTCGGTATCGAACTTATGATCACCTACGCCCAGCTAGAGGGTAATTCTGTCGTAGTAGGGATGATGCAAGCAACTGGTTCATGTCTATTAGCCTTTATGAAGGTACCAAGCGCAAAGGCTGTCAGATGTATATGGTTCGCAATGACAGGACTGTTTGTGAGCTAGACCTCAACCGATATCATTGATAGACCTACATAGTTAATCGAACAATAACACTTACTACATCACTATTGCAGAAGTAGCGCATTAGGAACTCTTTGCTAGTTCACAAAGAGCTCTTGGTGCTTGTGTTTGTGGCGACTACTCCACTCTCAAAGTGGCCGTTTCAGATAAGGTAAGCGGGGACGGGATTGTTGGGTAATCAATAATAGTGCTGAACTGCCTAGTGACAGTAACATCAACATACATTTCAAACCCATCACTGCATGAGCTTTTTAAAGCGCAGTCATAATCAGAGCTGTCTGGTGAGGTACAAACACAGACTGAATTTGCAGTTACCGAGATTGGACTGTCGCGTCGGTAATAAAGTCATCTTCTTGTGCCAGGTTAGTGAGAAGTGTTGTATCTGTGGCATAAGTTGCACCACGTGATCCCATTGCAGCTGCATTTCTTGCAGCTGAAGCAGTTGAGATGGAGTAGTACATAACCCTGCCGAAATCTACGATGATTACGAACAGTAGGATAAGGATAGGGGTTACGATAACCGTTTCTACCGCAGCAAAGCCTGTTTGATTAATTCTGTTTCTCATAAGCTACTCCACCAAGGCTACGCCGGAGTTCCCTTTTAGGGGATTCATGTCATCAGCTGGACGGTTTAATGTCACTTGAGAACCACTGGATAGGGTGAGGTATTTACTAATTAAGATAACGTTGCTATCCAAACCGCCAACTGAGCCGCTGGAAAATTCCATATTATGTTTTGGAGCATAGACCACCCCATCTAGAGTTACATTACTGCCACTCTCGAAGGTGACTATTGGTTTTTCGTCGTCGTTGAGTTTAGTCTCTTTATCCCCCGCAGACCAAAACAAGATACCTTCTGTGCCCACACATCCGCCAGAACTGCATTTAGGTGCACTCAGGTCAAGTGTTGACCCTGACTGTACGCCAATTGGATTCTGGCAATCACTACTACAGTGTGAAACGATAGTTACGCCGTCACCAGTAACATTTGCTCCGTTGGATACAATAAAGTCTCCTTTCTCCATTACGTAGGTGCCAGGGTCCATTTCGAAGTATCCGCTATCTAGTTCCAGTCCTTTACAATAGTCTCCAGCAGTTACCTTTTTAGGGTTGTCTTTTGAACCACCTGTAATTTTTTTAGTGCTAGAACATGAACCTGTGGACATGGGTAGCTCTAAGCCTTCTAGGGGATCTGAGGCCGGTGCGGACATTTGAGCAAGACAGTTATCTGTGCCGGTACACTTTACTTTCCCTTCAATTTGGTTGTGTTTGTTGGACATGGTTTCTATGGTGGTAGCCTCTAGGTGCGTATCACTGTCCATGTAGAGTCCACTTGAGCCTTTTAGATTGGCAACGATGCCACATGTGGCTATTAGGCTTGATGGACTACTGCTTAGGTAGAACATTTTTTCTACATTTATCTTCGCCCAATACATAAACACAGTTTTCATTTGCTTCACCGCCAACTAGCGCAGTTGCATTCGCAGAGTAAGTAAGAGTGTCCATGCCAACAATACCTAGGAAAAAGGTATCGTGTGTATATTCAACCTCAACTTGAACTGCTGAAGTGTTGTCTATGTAGTGGCCGTATATAGGCGGCCAGTTCATGTCGACATCTACATCATCATCCCCATTTCTAAATCCATGGGACTTAGTTGAGGCTCTGGCCTTCTTTCTTATATCGTTGTTTTCTCCACCTGCCATTAGTGTATAGGCGCCGTTTAAGGCGGCAGCATCGGCTGCTGTTTGCAGCTGTCTTTTTTTGTAATAGGCAAAGCCGGTATCTAGAACTAGGCCAGCGATCGCTAAAAACACGAACATAGCTAGGGTGGCAAAAACAACAATCAATCCGGATTGTTTTTATAACTCGTAAGCGAGCGTGAGGGTAGAAATCGCATAAACACTCCTTGTTTACAATTTCGTCTTCTAACTAACACTAATAGTAATGGAGGACTTTTACTAACATTTTGTTACGGGATGGTGTTTATATGGTTTGTTGTTCTGTTAATTTGCGATCTAGATAGAAATACAGAGAATTACTGAACGAATAGTAACTATTCTCTTGTAATGCTATTGATAATCATTATCATTAAATGGGTGCGAATAAATTGAGTACCAACTATGTTAGATTTGGTGATTTGTAGTCTTATTTTTACTGTGTTTATCGTCTGCATTCGATGGAAGTCGGGACATCATATCCACTATTGGTTTGCAGAGGCGTTTAAGTTCTATTTTGGCAAATACTAGATTAACGACCAATGATTATCCCATAGTAGGTTTGGCCCTGAACTTACTGATACTCTGCTTTTCTCAATCGATACTATCTGGCCCAGATAGTTATTAGAAAATACCTGCTCGCCATTGGTTGCAAGCCCACATGCTTCCTTCATAGAAAGACTATTTGTCTGTGCCCCAGTATTTTTATCAAAGATCAATAGCTCACCGGCACGTGGTGCACTGGCTATTAACTCCTGCGTTGATACAGCAATGCTACCAATGTAATCGATAGCTTCCTGGTTAGATTGAGTAATTGAGATAGCAGTAGCATGTGACTCACCTAACGTGTGCCTCATGATCAGTTCAGTTGAGGTATTGTTGTCTTCTCTTTGCAATTGCTGAGCAAAGAACACCTCGTCTTTATCATCTACAGCCAAATGACGAATAGATAACTGGTGATCTGAGAGTGACACGGTCTGTAAAACCTTCCCTGATTGAGGATCTAGGTAGGCTAGTTGTGGTTTCATCGAACTGAGATTTATTTTGTCTCGTCCATGAGTCTGGATTCCGCCAACCGCGATTACCAGCACCCCTGTAGATAACTGAGCTATTTGATGAGGCCAATACCAAAGCCTGTCCACTCACCAATACGTCGATACTTGTTTGAAGCATCATAGATACCGATTACTCCTTCACATGTTCCAATCACTCCCTCGGTTGTGTAAAGAAGTGGGCTAGCGTTGTCATACACACCATGACCATAGAAAAAGCGGTCTTTCGGAGGTTCCAAACTTTGTAGTTGTGCACCTGAATCAGCGTCGAGGATATCGAGATAGTAACCGGGTCTTCGAGCAAAGACGCCAAGGTGATTTGTTTTCTGGCCATGCGCTACTGAATGTCCGCGTGAGGCGAGTGGGTGGGTGTAAAGAAGCTCGCCATTGATGTTGGACGCGGCGAGCATATAGTTACCCTTGCCGTCAGTGGCGCAGCCTACAAGTTTCGAGCTGGTGGTAGGTTTTGGACCCGATGAAGTACAACCGGTAACAAGGGCGATACCGGTTGAAGCACTCAGTTTTAGGAACTCACGTCTACTGTGTAGGTTAGTCGCCATCTGTGGAATTAAACCCTACTATTATACCGAGCTCTTGTGCCGCCTGTTCATTGATGAGGTACTTTAACTGATCAATCTTATTTAGCTGGGATAGAGCTAATTTATACCTTGTTTGGTTTGTATGCTTTCAAACAGGGAGTCCTCTTTTGGCCATGTGGCAATCGTGTCTGACAAGGTCGATGCGATCAAAGTCGATAACCTTGGATCTTTGGGTTCTAGGAGAGTCATTAGGCCGTTTTCAGCGTGTAGCAACTCATCTAACGCAACTAGGTTGGAGTAAAGGTTTTGATAGGAGACCTGTGAGCGCCAAGATTCTGCAAAGTAAGGCCTTGGGTTGCCCAAATTTGCCAGTGGCAGTGAGAGCTTCTTACTCATTCTATCGAGTTTATCGCTAACCAGACTCAGGTATTGTTTTTCCCACTGTGCTTGGCTTAGCCTTTCCACGGGTTAGTAATCAAGCTTTGTTTATAACTAGCAGAGGTGTCGACCAAACTGGCGGAAACTGTGGTTGCTAGCGAGCAACGGTCTTGGTCTAGTTGTGGTTCATACAGAAGCCATTCGAGCGCAGTTAAACCCTGTAGGGTGGCGCTTTGACTCTTTAAGTCCGCAAGGTCGATATTTGGATTAGTTCTGAGTACAGACTTTAACTGTCGACCTGTGGTGTCTTTCTTGTCCGGCCAAAATTGCACCTTCCAAGATAGGGCGTCTGCTTGCGGGACATTAATGTTTCCGCCCTGCAGGTACATCCAGGTTTGCATCGTCTTAGACCATTGAGTTTTTGCTGCTAGGGGGCTGAAAGGCATTTATTTGTAATTTGTTGATTGAGCTGTTGTGCACTGTTTTCGAACTTAGTTGCGTTGGCAAAGTAGAGCTCATAGACACCTTGGCTAGGATGCTGTGTTTTCTCGGCAGTAGCTGGTGTTGTTCGGTCAGCTTGTTCAGTCTGTGGGCTAGAGCACCCACTTAAGACCGCTATGGTAAACATAGCGATGAGGCTTTTATTCATGTCTTTTTATCCCTATAGCGACTGCAAGAAAGCAATCAGTGCATCACGCTCTTGTTTGTTGAATTTAAGAACGGTTTGTTTGCTGTTTTCTGCTTCGCCGCCGTGCCACAGCACAGCTTCCATTAGGTTTCGAGCACGGCCATCATGCAGGAAGTAGGTATGTCCATTTACTTCCTCGGTGTAACCTATGCCCCATAGAGGAGGAGTGCGCCACTCTTGTCCATTGGCAATAAATTCACCGCGATTGTCAGCAAGACCTTCTCCCATATCATGCAAGAGTAAATCCGTGTAAGGGTGAATTATCTGTTCGGAAAGTGCAGGTTTATCGTCAACTTTAGCCGTGGTGACGTCTACTTTATGGCATGATTCACAACCAGAATTTGCAAAGAGTTGTTGACCTTTGACGACTTGAGGATCGTCAACATTACGCCTTTGGGGGACAGCTAGGTGCTGTGTGTAGAACTCCACGAACCCAAGGATCTTGTCGCTAACCTCTGGCTCACCACCATTAGGAAGCTCGCTACAGATGCTTTGGTTTTGGCTGCAGTTTTCTGCGGTAAATAGTGAGGTTGTCAAACCAACATCCCCATTAAAGGCCGCGGCATTTTGTTGGTTCAGTGTTGGTTGTCCCGCTTTCCAGCCAAAGCGTCCAACAGTTGTTTGTTGTGTTTCTACACTCCAAACCTGATTAGCACGACCTGAGACTCCAGCATCGATAGAAGCTTGTTGTTTAGCCCAAGCGAGGATTGTTTCTTCTGGAATAGCCTCTAACAATCCTAATCCGATCATTGGCGGTGCCACTCGGGCTGACATTTGTATGTCTTTGGCCATTGGACCGTAGGCTAGGTCGACAATCTCAAGCTTAGGTTTTCTTAACTCTACGGTATGCCCATCAGAGAATGTTTCTACATGGGTGGTATAGGTGATCTTAATTTGACCTTCAGGTTTGGCACCTGTGGTTGAGAAGTCTTGTAGTTGCCCGCCATACGTTGGGTCAGGAATATTGCCATCTGTGATCAGTCGAGCTTTTTCGTCTTCTGTTTTGGCTGGAACAGAGAGTCTTACTAGCATTGAAACAGCGTTGCGGTCATTTAGCTCAGGCGGGTGGCCACGACCATCCTTGATGTGGCAGTTTTGACAGCCGTTAGTGTTGAAGAGCGGACCCAAACCATCTCTTGCATCTGTACTAGCAGGGGCTTCTACCCAAGGGTTTCTGAAGAAACTATTACCGACACTAAAGTCTAAGCGACTGGTTATAGGCAGGTTAGCTGCGGGAAGAGAGTAGGCATTGGCCCCTTGCTGTTTTACCGTGGTGGCACCGCCGGAGCGAGTATCGTAGGCATGCGCAAAGAAGGTTGCGCCTAGGGTTGCGCAAAGTAAGGTGTGGCGAGCTAGTTTCATGCTGAGTTCCATTCAAACGACAAAAGGGCTCGCTGGGAGCCTTAATAGATAGAGACAAATTAGAATTCGTGGTCGGCTGTATCAGGTTTAGTGAATCGATACCTACGATACTCGCGGTACGTTCAATAGCACCAGTCTGAGCTACCAACGCATCGATAGAGCTGTTTACTAGCTCGTTGCCTTCTGTGTTGCCGGTTGCAATCAACTGGTCAAAGTAAACGCCTTGTTTTTCAGCAGAGTAAACGAGTTGGCGTACTTCGTAGCGAGTAACATCAAATTGCTTTTGGATTTCGAGAGCAGAATCTTTGTCTGATTGCGCAACCAAATCGTGCAGGCTTGGGCCTTGAAGTAGGGTGCCATCCTCACGCTTATATAGGCCGGTATACACGTTGTAGATACCTTGCTCGTTATAATAGTGCGAGTTGTGGGTGTTATCAGAGAAACAATCGTGTTCATCTTCTGTTGAGCCTGCCTCAAGAGCAACCTTCATACGCTCGCCAGCCAGTTCACCTAGAGAAAGAGAGCCCATACCAAACAGCATTTTACGCATGCCATTTGTGCTTGAATCCGCTAAGAAGGTTTGGCGATAGTTATTTGATGCGTCCGAAGACCACTGTTTTTCCATCCACTCTAGGTCGTTTACTAATAACTGAGCAGCCGCTTGTATGTATTGAACACGACGGTCACAGTTATTATTTGTGCATGATTCACCAACAACGAAATCCGTGTACGGACGCTGACCGGCACCGGCATTTGTGCCATTCAAGTCTTGGCCCCAAAGTAGGAACTCTATGGCGTGGTAACCCGTTCCCACATTCGCCTCTGAACCACCAATTTCGTTAAGACCAGCAATCAGCTCTGGGGTGATCTTACTTGTATCTACTTTTTGGTTACCCACTTGAATTTCGGTGTTCGCAACGATGTTTGCCACAGCACCTTCGTTACCAAGCTCATGTTGATAATCAGCGGCTACATAGTCAATAAGTCCCTCGTCTAGTGGCCATGCATTGAGCTGTCCTTCCCAGTCATCAACTACAGGTTACCAAATCGAAAAACTTCAGATTGTTGGTAGAAAACACGAGCATGCAGCCAAGCCTGTTTGGCATCGTTTAGCGTTTGCTCAGATGGAGCAGCAACTAGTGCATCGATTTTTTCTGGAGTTCTTCCGCTGTGATGCGTGAGTCTTGGTAAACCGCATGTGCGATATCAGCGTAGTGTTCTACGACTTGATCTTGGGTAACATTTGTTTGTGCAAGTGCGGATGCTGATGCGAGTGACATCGCAATAACAAGGGGTAGACGTTGCATTATTTCTTCCTTGAGTTGGTTAATTTGTAAATGCGTGTAATTATCATTTGCAGTTGGGTAGTCTAAGCGTTCGGTAAAATAATGCAAGTTGTTACAAAATATTTTTTATTGTTATCACTCAAAGGTCGAATTTGTAATCAAAGTGATATAAGTGCGCTAGCTCTTAACTTGTGATTTTGAGAGTGGTATTAACCTAACTTACTGATACAGTTGAACTGTTAGTTAATCATCAAGGAGTGAGTCATGAAACTATACGAAGCGGCACCAACCCCAAGTAGCCGTCGTGTGGGTATTTTCTTAAAGTTGATCGGTAGCGATGTAGAGCGCGTTCAGCTCGACCTTAAAGGCGGTGACAACCTAGCCGAAGATTTTCAGAAGAGGAATCCTAGTGGGACAGTGCCAATGCTAGAGCTGGACGATGGCACCTGCATTAGTGAGTCGGTTGCTGTTTGTCGCTATCTTGATGCTACGGTTGAGAATGATAAGGCTTTGTTTGGTGCGGGTGCTCTTGAGCAGGCTCAAGTAGAGATGTGGCATCGTGTAGTTGAGTTGCAAGGTCTGTTGATGGCATTCCAAGGGTTTCGCAATATCTCAGGGTTTTATGCAGATAGAGAAAACTGTGTGAGTGAGTGGGGTGAGGAAGCTAAGTCTCGTGCGATAGCTTTTTTAACTAAACTGGAAAACCGTTTAGGCGAAAGTGAATTTGTTGTTGGTTCGAGATTAACTATTGTTGATATCACCGGCTTCTTGTTCATCAATGTAATGAAAATGGCACTTAAAGTCGAAGTAGAAACCGAGTATCCAAACATTGCAGCTTGGCATGGGAAACTCGCGGCTATGCCTGAGTTTCAATAGAAGACACTTTTAGGGGCTCAACTGAGCCCCTTTTATTTGATGCGTTTAAGAGGTTAAAAATTCCAGTGGTAGCGTTATTATTTGTGGAAACGCAATGAACATACCCAACACCAGTAAATAAGCGAACAGAAACGGTAGTACCCCAGCGACAGAATCCTCAAACTTCATTTTTCCTACGCTAGTAATTACGTTCAAGACACTTCCAACAGGTGGTGTAATCAGGCCTATTGCACAGTTAAGAACGAACATGATTCCAAAGTAGGCTGTATCGATACCGGACATCTTCACTATTGGTATCAAAATAGGGGTAAGAATCAAAATAGTTGCGGTTAGGTCCATTACCATTCCTACCAGCAGTACTATACCCATGATAACCAGCATCAATATTCTCGGGCTTTCCACCAAAGGTGTAAGTAAGTCCGCAACTAACATTGGTAACTGAGCGATACTGATAAGCCAAGAAACCACCATAGCGGAAGCAACCAAGAACATAACCGTAGCCGTCGCAATTCCTGCGTTTGATAAGGAGTTATAAAGCTCGCTGTAAGACAACTCTTTGTAGACAACAACTGAGATCATAATTGAGTAGACCGCAGCGACTACAGCCGCTTCAGTTGGGGTGAATATGCCGGTTTTTATCCCACCGATAATGATTACGGGAAGTAAAAGTGCCCAAATACTCTCCTTGAAAGCATGCCATTTTTCTTCCCTAGTAGCTTTTCGACTGGGTTTGATATCTTCTTTGTTTGTTATGAGCTTCCATACGACAACTAGGGTGATCCCCATGATAATTCCGGGGACAATCCCGGCCATGAAGAGCTTTGTAATCGAAATTCCACCAGCAACGCCAAGTAATATCAAAGGTATGGACGGAGGAATAATAGGTGCGATAATTCCTCCTGATGCAATAAGACCTGCTGAACGACCAGCAGGGTATCCCGCTTGCTTCATCATTGGTAATAGAATGCAGGCTAAAGCGGCGGTATCAGCTACAGCAGATCCAGACAAACTTGCTAGAACCATAGAGGCAAAAATAGCAACGTAGCCTAGTCCTCCTTTTTTGTGCCCAACCATAGCCATTGCAAAGTTAATGATCCGCTTAGATAGTCCCCCTGCGGACATCACTTCACCAGCGACTAAGAAGAAAGGAATAGCAAGTAAGGTGAAGCTATCTGCACCGTTGATAAGATTCTGGGCGAGTATTTGACTATCGAAAAAGCCCAAGAAAATCATTAGCGCTAATGCACTAGCAAGTAATGCAAAAGCGATAGGCAGGCCCAAAGAGATCCCTCCCAAGAGCGACCCTAGAAAAATAGTAATTGTCATGCGCTTTTACTTAATAGTTTTTTGAAAAAAAGTCGGTGAAGGATTATTATCAACATTAATGTTCCGGATATTACTCCTGCGACATAAAACACACCGTTTGGCACTTTGCTTATAGGAGAGATATTGGTCCAGTTAATTACCGCCTGCTTATAACTTCCATCTATGAATAAATAACAGAGATAACTCATTAAGATTAATGTCGCTTTATCTACTAGAAAGCGAAGTTTAGCCGGCAGTTTATCCACTAGTGTTCTAACCGATAGATGTTCGTTCTTAATTAGGGCATTCACGGCACCAAGGAAGCAAAGCCAAACAAATAGGAATCGAGATAGTTCAACGGATACAGATATACCGCTGTTAAAACCGTACCTTAGAACAACGTTAGTAAAAACTAATACAATCATAAACAGCAACATCAAAACATTAAGAGCATTCAATGTTTTAAAAACCATATTTTCAAACTTGGTATAGAGTGATTCTGATTGACTAGTTGGGATGTTAGAGGTTCTGTC
Source organism: Vibrio sp. JCM 19236 (assembly GCA_000830455.1). GTDB lineage: Bacteria > Pseudomonadota > Gammaproteobacteria > Enterobacterales > Vibrionaceae > Vibrio. The sequence goes on along the minus strand of BBSB01000001.1, from coordinate 219,827 downwards.
CATGTTCACGCTCAATTAAAAGGACAGGCATAGAGCCTGCCACGTTTGGTTAGCCTTTTAATTCTTGATCAAAGTCGCTGATCACACTTGGAGAGATAATTGCTTCATATTTTTTAATAACTGGCTGAAGCGCATCTTCCATTTTGATTATTTCTTCGCTTGATAACTTGTTTACCTTAGTTTTGGTTTCAAGTTGCTGAAGAAGTTCTTGGTTCATAGAGCGCGCAATGTTTCTTTGATAGATAGTCGCTTCACGGGCAGCATCGAGAACTTGTTGTTTCTGCTCGTCAGAAATCTTATTAAAGAATTTCTGGGAACCAAGTAATACTTGTGCATCGTAAGCATGCCCGGTCAAAGATAGATATTTTTGGACTTCATAAAAGTGTTGAGCATTGATTACGGTAAATGGGTTTTCCTGTCCATCAACGGTTCTAGTTTCAAGTGCAGTAAATAATTCATTTACTGGCATTGGAACTGCGTTGCATGAAGGCCATTAAACAGGTCAATGTAGAGATTATTTTGCATTACTCGAATTTTTAGTCCGTCCATATCCTCTAAGGCGTTAATAGGTCTTTTAGAGTTCGTAATATGGCGGAAGCCATTTTCCCAGTATTGTAAGCCCACTAGATTTTTATCATTTAGAGTATCAAGAAGGTCTTGGCCTGCTTTGCTGTCGAGTACTTTGTCAGCTTGTTCATTGGACTTGAACAGGAAAGGTAGGCTGATAATACTAAAATCTTGGTTCAGACTAGCAAGCGTAGCTGTAGATGGAGCAGTAAAATCTAGCGTGCCCGCTTGCAACATAGACGTCATATTAACATCATTGCCTAACATGGCATTCCCGAATACTTTGACTTTAATTTCGCCGTTGGTTTTTTCTTCAACCAATTCAGCGAACTTTTTTGCTCCAAGTGTTTGCGGGTGAGTTTCTGGCAAACTGGTGCCCATGCGAGCTGTAATTGCAGATAGAGAAGCAGCACTGAATAATAGGCCGATAGAGCCAGGGTTGACGTTAACAGTTTCATTGTGTTTCCTTTTCACGTTTTGTAGGTTGTTTATTGGTTTTGTATATATTTGTGGCGTTCAGATAGAACATGTTCAGCTTCTCTTTTTCTGAGAAGTCAGATGTGATTGTTTTAAAGCAATCAAATAGGGTTTTATAATCTACGCAAAGGCTATCAACAGGAAAGTTACTTGCGAACATCACTCTACTTGTACCGAAAAGCAGAATAATGCTTCTGATAAGCTGACCATTTCGCTCAAGTGTCCAAGGGTGGTTTTGCTCACCAATTCCTGACACCTTGATAAACACGTTGGGATATTCCGATATCACTCTCAGGTTGTCGTACCAACCATTTAGTGTTTCGGGTTCTCTATCCCCGGGAACACCAGCATGATTAATAACGACAGTGGTGTCTGGATATTTTTCAAGGAGATGAATTAAATCTGGTAAGTGCCACCAAGGAGTTTGCAGTTCAAAAAGAAGATTATGTTTGGCTAGAAGGGCATATCCTTTTTCCCAATGGGGGCAGTTCATGGACCCAGGTAAGGCGTGCTCTTTGCGGTAATTATTAAGTTCACACCATGCTGGCTTATGGCGAATGCCTCTCACCAACGGGTAGGTTGCGATTGAACTTAAGTAGTCCTCTATATCTTCCTCGTTAAGCCAAGCTTGCGCTATCATGCCGACCGGTTGACCCGATGCCTGATGTAAAGAGTGAATCCATTTTACTTCGTCGAGCCCTTGACTAGGGTGCCATTCCGCTTCCATATACACGGTGTCTAACACCAAATGATTGTCTAACAGTTGCTTGTAATCATTTGGCATAAAACTCGTGCAGATAGCCGTATAGTCTCCATATCTAAATGGGATCAGAGGCTTTTCACATAACCATGGATGATAGTTCTCCTCGAGGTCCCAGTAGTGCATATGTGCATCTATGATAGGGAGATCCTGATCTTGTCCGGTACTAAGAAATTTGTCGAGAATGCCTTTGCGCGTCATTTGAACTAAGAACCTTTAGTTAACTGTTTTTTAACAATATTACATATGTTCATTATAGTGAACATATGTATCTTGCATATTATTCTTCATGTGAATGCAATCACGATTATTTCGCCTAATTAATCAATATAATTGAGGTGTGCCACGTATTTAGTGGTTTGAGTATTTTTACTGCGCCTATTTAAGTTGTTCATATGCTCTTGTTGTGAGCATGTGTTTGCCGGTTTGTGATTGGGTCAATCAATCCATGCTTCTTTTCATTTAATGGTTTTGCGTGAATAACTCGTATTGCTATGCTCTGGTTGTATTTTGCGGTTACACTTAGCGGCAATTGAACGGTTTAAGGCGAAGAACATTGTCGTACGATGAAAACGAGTTTGACTCGGAAGAAGAAATTGAGATTGAAGCGATTGGCGTTGAGGTAACCAACGAGCCTATCGAGCTGTATAAGGTTCTTAAGATCGCTAACGCAGTTGGCGGTGGCGGTGAAGCTAAGCAAGCTATCAGCCAGGGCTATGTTGCGGTAAACGGCGAGCTAGAGATGCGCAAGCGTCGTAAGCTAGTAGACGGTGATTTGGTTCAGTTTAACGAGGAGTTCTACTTGGTTATTCTAAATCCAGACGCACAGCCAGCTGAATTTGAACTTCCTGAGATTGAAGAGGTAGCTCTTCAACCTAAAAAGGAAAGCAAGCCTAAAAAAGAGGCGAAGCAGAAAGAACAACCTCGCGATGCAAAATCAGGTCGTAAGTCTATCGATTTCTTTTGATTGAGTTGATTAGACATAGAGAGGGCAGCCGATTGGCTGCCCTTTGTTTATATTATCCTTTATCAAGAATATCGTTGAATTTACTTCTCCATACCCATTGTGTTTGATCAATGTTCACATTGTTTTCTTTTACTCCACCAACACTATGCGGGAATATTGAAATGATACCGATTCCGGGATGTATAAGTACGGTTGCTTTGTACGATTCAGAGCCGTCATCAAAGAGAACAAACTGGTCGAATTCATAAGCTTCGTAAGTGTCGTTTCCGATAGTTGTATCAAAGTATACCTTGCGTCCTGTTTGATCTAACTCTACTTCGATGTCAGTGCCAAATGCATTGTTGGCTGCAGGTATTTTACAACTGAGGCTGAAATCAGTTCGATCCATATCATCTTGGTCTGCAATATAGTTACACAACGTTTGGCCAGAGCTTAGTTTTTCTGTAGTTAGGCTTGTATAGCTCGGCATAGTAGGTAGAGAATCTGAACCGTCTTGTATAAGCGCCATTGGTAAAACCAATTGTGCATAAACTGCACGTTTCAATTCGAGCTCTGAAGATGGATTAGTGTGTCCTTTCCAGCTAGTGTGAGAAATCTCAGCTAGTACGTTTTTAAAGTGCTCATTTGCGTTGAGCATATCTGGAAAACTAACTTTAGTAACTTTCTTGTCACCTGTGGCTCATAGCCGTCTTTGAATGTGTTGTAAGCAACGTTACGCCATTTATAAGCAAACGTTTTTTGAATATCTAGTCCAGTAGTATTGTCTACTGTAAATGGTTTTTCTGGATCGAACCTGTGGACCAATAATTCAGGAGTACCTTCTAATTTTTGCTCGCTACTTGAAGCAATTAAGGCCCAGTCATTATCTTTCAATTCAGCAGGTACTTTTACTTCTTTAATAACTTGCTCTGGTGTACCAGACTCGCCGCCACAAGCTGTTAGACCGATTGATAGAAGTGCAATAGGCACTAGTTTAAGCATATTCATAAATTCCCCCTTACAGAAACAGTGATACGCAAACGTTTTAGTGGGCAGAGTCTATGCCTTTAAATGAGTACCGCAATAACACAAAAATGGAATCTAACTTTGGATTGGCGTGGTAATGATAGGTTTAATTCATACAGTAATGTGAGTGTTGATTCATAAATGAACTCGTGCTTTAAGGAACGGAATGCTTAAAAAAGAACAGCAAACGAAAATAGGTGATTCGTAGCAGTCTTCAATCTAAGTTATTGAATATATGAGGTTATTAAATGTTAGAATGAATAACGAAAAAGAAGTGGTTTCAGTAGGAGGCCTTCAGAATGTGGACTTTTCTGATTCTAAAGCTACAAAACCACTAGTGAATAAAACTTCAATTATTCAGCATAAAATAAAAATGGCTATTTGTATGATTTTATTTTGGTCTTGTTTTTATCAATATTACATTTCATGCAAATTGAAAAAGCCAAGATACAAAAAAAGACCCTCAGAAGAGGGTCTTTGTGAAGTCAGTGCAATTACTTAATCGCCGATTCTAGGATCTTTTCAGATTCTTCTAGTGTGATCGCTTGGCCTTCGCCAAGAGCTACTAGGCCATGAGACTTAAGCTGCTCTAATACAGAAGCAATAGCGCCAGGCTTGTCTTCACCGTGCTCTGTCAGTTGGGTCGCTACTTCTAGGCTGTGGTAGAAACTTTCAATCTCGTTGATAGTGCGCTCTGCAAGGTCGTCACTTTGCTCAAGACCAAATACGTTTTTACCCATTTGCTCAAGCTTAGCGCGCTTGGACTCGATTTGGTTGCGAAGTAGAGACGGCTGGATGATAGCCAGAGAGCGAGCATGATCTACGCCCCATAGCGCTGTTAGTTCGTGGCCAATCATGTGCGTTGCCCAGTCTTGGGGTACACCAGTACCAATTAGACCGTTAAGTGCTTGGTTTGCGCTCCACATTAGATTCGAACGCCACTCATTAGAGTCACGGTTATCAAAGCTATTACCAGTGCTTTTAAGTTCTTAAGCAGGGTCTCAGCATAGCCGTCTTGCACCATAGCGCCAGCAGGCAATGTAATGTATTGCTCACATACGTGTACCCAAGCATCAACGATACCATTGATCAACTGTCGCTCTGGTAGTGTTTTCATCGCATCAGGGTCAAGCACAGCAAATTTTGGCTGAACGAACGGAGACAAGAAAGCCAGTTTGTCTTGGGTTGCTTTCTTTGTAATTACTGCGCCTTGGTTAGACTCCGACCCAGTCGCAGGCAGGGTAAGAATTGCCCCTAGTGGGACTGCATCAGAAACTGTATGTTTGCCAATCAGAATATCCCAGCCGTCCCCATCGTATTTCGCTGCTGCAGCTACATATTTAGAGCCGTCTATCACTGAGCCGCCACCTACAGCAAGGATGTAGTCGATACCTTGCTCTTTAACGATGGCGACTGCTTTATCGAGAGTCTCTGCTGTTGGGTTAGGTTCAACGCCAGAGAACTCTTGCCATTGGTGACCCTCAAGGCTTTACTCACCTGGTCATAGATGCCGTTTTTCTTGATTGACCCACCGCCATAGATCACTAGTACCTTGCTGGTGGAAGGGATAGCAGAGCTGACAGCGCTGATTTGGTCTTGACCGAAGTGGATTTGTGTAGGGTTTACATAACTAAATTGCATGACTATTTTCCCTGTTTGCTTCTTTTATGGTTGTCGTCTTTCGCGACGGAATGTTTTGGGTGTGCAACCGTACACGGATTTAAAGGCTGCACTAAAATGTGCTGCTGTTTTGTATCCGCATGCGTCTGCAATCTGGGTGATCGGGGTTCTGCCTGCTCGCAGTAACGTCGCTCCTCTGAATACGCGTTTATCTCTCACAAGTTCACTGAAAGTATGCTTTTCTGATGCCAGTTTTCGTTTGACTGTGGATTCAGACACACCTAAGTATTGAGAAAGCATAGGAAGTGAAATCTCGCTTTCCAACTTGGACTCGATAAAGTTTATAACGCGGTCAAGAAAGCCAATCTCTAGCGACTCTTTAATGAGGTTAGACACCATCGGATTAGCCATATTGGCTTGGGAGAGCAGGGCATTAGCTAGGAGAACCTGAGTATGTGTCGCGCACTCATCGTTATCCTGACTACGATAAAGCATCTCTAGGATATGGATATCGAAGCTATTGGTGCTCGTTACAGGGTAACCTTCTTGTGTGCTTACGGCGCTAGGAATTTGCTTGAGGAATTGTGTGAGTAACTCAGAATCAAAGAAAAACAGTCGACACTCAAATTCAAGACCTGACTCTAGGCTCTCTTTAAGAAACAGCGATGTGGACTTAAAAAAGCAGAACTGATTTTCTAGTATCTCTCCAAGTTCGCTACTGTGACGAAACAACATGCTTCCCGAGGTTACCCATAAGATGCCTGCGGTTTTAGCTGGTAGATCATAGGTAGCGGTATTTTGCTTAGAAGAGAGGCTGACGCAGTTAACTGAAGACACAAACGTCTCCGATCTATTTTGATGAAACTATGTTAGCACGTAGAGTTGATAAAAGTGGCGATGACTTTTTAAAAAAGAGGTATAGCTAGAAAAAAGGCTACCTAGTGGTAGCCTTTTGAAAATTATGCAGTTTCTTCTTTTTCTGGTTTAACCAAGTCTGCGAATACCTCTACAGGCTTAGCAACAAGGTTACGTTTTTCAACGTCAACCTCTACTAGGTTAACCTCAAGAACGTCAGCTAGTTTGTACACTACCTCATTGTCGATAGAGAAGGTGCCTTCATCGTTGCTGGCTTGAACGCGTTCTTTGTTATCCATGATCAGTGGAGATGGGATAAACGCTGATGCGCCGTTTTCAAGGAAGCGAACACGCATACCGCCGCGACTGATATCAAAGATCTCAGCGGTGAACTTGGTCTTAGCTTCTACATCTTTCTGTAGGGTACGCGCGTATAGCCAGTCACTTACCTTACGTTCAGCAATCTTGTGGTGCTTGCGGTGTAGAGCCATTTCTTCACCCACGGCATCGTCTGGAGTTTGCACAGGTTTTTTATTAAGGATCACGGCCTTAAGAAGACGATGGTTGATCATATCGCCGTATTTACGGATTGGAGAAGTCCAAGTCGCGTATAGATCCAAGCCCATTGCAAAGTGCGGAGCAGGTTTGTTGCTGATCTCGCTGTAGGTTTGATGCTTACGAATACGGTTGTCTAGGTACTGAGTCTCTTGCTCGTTCAACCAACGGCGGAGTGCACTGAAACCTTCGATTGAAGATACAGCTTCAGCGTCAAACCCTTCTGCGCCATGTTTAGCAAGTAGCTCAAGTACGCCCTCTAGCTTGTCTTCTTTAATACCGCTGTGAGTGTTGAATACACCAAAGCCTAGCTTTTCAGACAGAACGCGACCTGCACAAATGTTTGCGCTGATCATGCATTCTTCAACCAACTTGTTTGCAGAGCGACGCATGTCTGCGTGGATTGCGATTACATCGTTGTCTTCGCTCAGTTCAAAGCGGTAGTCTGGACGATCTGGGAATAGAACTGCGTTCTTCTCGCGCCACTGGCCACGTGCTTTCGCTACTGACGCTAGATCGGTAACCACTTTGGCAATCTCTTCGCTTGGTTGCCATTTTTCTGAAGAGCCATTCTCCAGGAAGTCAGACACGTTATCGTAAGCAAGACGTGCGTGAGATTTGATGTTTGCTGCAAAGAAACGAATCTCGTCAGAAATAGTGCCGTCAGCCAAGATTTTAGTCGTACAGCAAAGCGCAGGGCGCTCTTCATTTTCAATAAGTGAACAAAGGTTGTCTGCAAGATCACGTGGAAGCATTGGAATGTTGCGACCAGGTAGATAGATGGTGAAGCCACGCTCGCGCGCTACCTTATCCATATCACTGTCTGGAGTGATGTAAGACGTTGGATCGGCAATCGCAATGGTAAGCTCAAAGCTGCCATCTTCATTCGCTTTAGCAAACAGAGCATCGTCCATATCTTTAGTAGATTCACCATCGATAGTAACGAAAGGCACTGAGGTTAGGTCTTCACGAATAAGATCTGCATCGTCGTGCATGGTCCACTCGTCGATGCCCGCAGGTTCAGAGTTTGGAAGGTCGTTCTCAGCAAGGGTTACCCACCAAGGAGCAATCTTGTCATTTGCGTCAGTGATCTTCTCTGTAATTTCCACAAGGAAGTTGTCTGCCCCTTTAAGAGGGTGCTGGATAAGGTTCGCAACTACCCAATCGCCTTCTTCGAACTCATCACGTTTAAGACCACGCGCGGTCTTTGCTTTAAGAGAAAGCTTACGCAGCTGCGGATGATCAGGAACAACATTTAGGCGGCCTTTGAACAGTTTAACGCGACCGATAAAGCGCGTAACAGACTGCTCAATGAGTGTGTCTGGTTCAGCCAACTCTTTGTCATTTTCAGTGCGAATAACAGCAACCACTTTGTCACCGTGCATTACTTTCTTCATGTACGGTGGTGGGATAAAGAAACTGGTTTTGCTATCGACTTCTAGGAAGCCAAATTTCTTGTCAGTACCCTTGATGGTACCTTCTTTAGTAGGAAGGGTTTCTTTGATCTGCTGTTTTAGTTGTGCAAGCAACGGATTATCTGCAAACATCTATAAATTGATTTTCTTAAATAGTGGCTGATTCGGTACGGCAAGCTTTTACACTTGGGTGTAGGTGGCTGCGGTTATTGGCGGCTATATTACCCACAAACCGTGTAAATGTATAACTGAGCGGGTTTAAAGTTTTGTTTCAATCCGCCACATGCAGAAGAATATGGATCTTTTTGTCCTTGTGAGCGTAAAGAGTAGGGCATGTCGCAATTGAACAAGGAGAAAAGCGATGAAGATCTTGCTTGCAACACTTTGTGCACTATTCTTGATGGGCTGTGCACATAACAATGACAAAAGCAGTATGAGCATGGCCGAGCGTCAAGAGCTACAGAAAACCACTCATTCTAGTATGGCTGGACGTTCTTATGGTGGGCATGGAAGTTACAGATAAGCCAAAACTGGGGTAACGAAGTCACAGTGTTACCCCACAAAATGCATCGCATTAATGAAGCGATTTGGGGCTATTTTGTGATCTGTTTCAATTTTTTCTGGTAATTATCCTGAAATTAAGGCAGAATTCGCGTCCTTATTTTGTCCCTAGCGGTTGATGCGTTTTATATGCTTATCCGTAACCACAATGGATTGATGCATATGCTGGATTTGTGTATGAGAATTAGAAAGCTCATGGGACCGTTTTTAATGATTAGTAAACTGGGATCCCAATGCAAGAATCTGAAATTAAGTTCAGCGATTTAGACCTGAAGCCTGAAATCCTTTCTTCTCTAGAAGGAATGGGCTTTGTTTCTCCAACTCCTATCCAAGCAGCCTCTATTCCTCTTCTTCTAGAAGGCAAAGACGCTTTAGGTAAAGCTCAAACAGGTACAGGTAAAACCGCGGCTTTTTCTCTTCCTTTGCTAAATAAGTTAGAGCTGAAACAGCGTAAACCACAGGCGATCATCCTTGCGCCTACCCGTGAACTTGCTATCCAAGTTGCGGCAGAAATCAAAAACCTTGGTAGCAATATCAACGGTCTTAAAGTTCTAGAAATCTACGGTGGTACTTCTATCGTTGATCAGATGCGTGCTCTAAAGAACGGCGCACACATCGTTGTTGGTACACCTGGTCGTGTACAAGACTTATCAACCGTGACCGTCTGCACCTAGACGAAGTTAACACCTTCGTACTGGATGAAGCAGATGAAATGTTGAACATGGGCTTTGTTGACGACGTAACTGCAATTCTTGAGCATGCTCCAGAAACTGCACAGCGCGTACTGTTCTCTGCAACCATGCCTCCAATGCTTAAGACCATTGTTGAGCGTTTCCTACGTGATCCTGCTTACGTTGACGTTGCTGGTAAAAACCACACCGTTGATAAAGTAGAGCAGCAGTTCTGGGTAGTGAAGGGCGTAGAGAAAGATGAAGCTATGACTCGTCTTCTTGAAACTGAAGAAACTGATGCTTCTATCGTATTCGTACGTACTCGTCAGGACACCGAGCGTCTAGCAGATTACCTATCTGCACGTGGCTTCAAAGTAGCTGCACTTCACGGTGACATTCCTCAGTCACAACGTGAGCGTACTGTAGACAACATCAAGCGCGGTGTTATCGACATCCTAGTCGCGACCGACGTTGTTGCACGTGGTCTTGATGTGCCTCGTATTACTCACGTGTTTAACTACGACATCCCATTCGATGTTGAGTCTTACATCCACCGTATCGGTCGTACTGGTCGTGCTGGTCGTAAGGGTAAAGCGATCCTATTGGTTCGTACTAACCAAATCCGCATGCTTCGCACTATCGAGCGTGTTACTAAGTCTTCAATGGAAGAGATCCAGCTTCCTCTACGTGACAAAGTAGCTGAAGCTCGTGTAAACAAGCTTGGTCTTGAGCTTGAAGCGGACAAAGAGAATGCATCTCTAGACAAGTTCGTTGAGCTTGTAGACACGCTACAAACTAGCCTAGAAATCGATGCTGCTACTCTAGCTGCAATCCTTCTTCGTCGTCAGCAGGGTAAACGCCCTCTATTCTACATCGGTGAAGATCCGATGATCGCTGCTATCGAGCGTGATAAGAAGCGTCGTGCAGAGCGTCGTGACAACCGCCGTGAAGGTGGTCGTGATGGCGGTCGTGGCTTCGGTCAGGACAACAAAGAGTGGGATACTTACCAACTACAAGTTGGTCGTGAGCAAGGTGTTCAGGTTAAAGACATCGTTGGTGCACTTGCAAACGAGCTTGGCCTAACTAAAGGTTCTATCGGTGCAATCAAACTAGCACCAGAGCACACTTTTGTTCAGCTGCCTAAAGCGATGAGCTCTGAAACTGCAGGTAAACTTAAGAAGCTACGTATCCGCCAAAAAGAAACTGGCGCTGTAGTATGTGACTTCGATGACTTCCGTGAGTCTCGTGGTGGTCGCCGTGATGGTGGTCGTCGTGATGGTGGCGGTTACCGTGGCAACCGTGAAGGTGGTCGTCGTGAAGGTCATCGTGGTAACCGCGATGGTAACCGTGAAGGCGGTCGTCGTGATGCCGGTGGTTACCGTGGCAATCGCGATGGCAACCGTGATGGTGGTCGTCGTGACGGTGAGCGTCGTTTTGATCGCAACCGTGGTGGCGATAACCGTGGTAACTACCGTGGTGAACGTGGTCACAACCGCAGAGACGCGGAATAAAAATCAAAGAGCGGCGCCAATAGGCGCCGTTTTTTATGTCAAAATTTTTGAGTGTGTAGCGGTTTCATATTCAATTTTTTTGAATATGGAAAATCACTTACTAATTTCAGAGCTAAAATAAATTAGAAACATGATCCATCTCAAGGTTTTTGCGATTTGTAATACTAATGGACTTAAATAAATTTGAAATCGATTAAAAATATTTGATAATCGGATGCACAAAACGCATGAACAACATGCGCCCCGCTCATATTAGGATTTTTAAACATGGCAAACAGAAACGTACTTGTTATCAACTCAGGCAGTTCTTCTCTGAAGTTCGCTGTTATCGACTCTGAGTCAGGCGAAGCGCTAATCAGCGGCTTAGGAGAGTGTTTTGGTTTGCCGGAAGCGGTAGTTGGCTGGAAGTACAATGGTGAGAAGACTGAGGAAGCAATCACTGCTCCTGACAACCACCACGCTCAAGCTATTAACCGCATCGTTGCTCTAATGGAAGAGCTAGGCTTCAGCGACAGCATCGTTGCTGTAGGTCACCGTATCGTTCACGGCGGTGAGAAGTTCACAAGCACTGTTCGCATCGACGACGCTGTTCTAACTGAAATCGAAAACCTTTCTGATCTTGCTCCGCTCCACAACCCAGCAGGCGCTAAAGGTATCCGAGCTGCGATGGAAGCATATCCATCTCTACCTCAGTTCGCTGTGTTCGATACGGCTTTCCACCAAACTATGCCTCAAAAAGCATTCACTGGTGCGATTTCTCACGAACTGTACAAAGAGTACGGCATCCGTCGTTACGGTTTCCACGGCACAAGCCACTACTTTGTAAGCCGTGAAGCTGCGAAGATGATTGGCAAGAAAGTGGAAGAGTCAAACTTCATCACTGTTCACCTAGGTAACGGCGCATCTGTATGTGCTATCTCTAATGGTGAGTCTGTTGATACTTCTATGGGCTTTACTCCGCTAGCAGGCCTAATGATGGGTACTCGTTCTGGTGACCTTGACCCAGGTATCATCGAGTTCCTAATGAAGAAAGGCTGGACTCCAGAGCAAGTATTTGAAACTCTGAACAAGAAGTCTGGTTTCCTAGGTGTATCCGGTGTGACTTCTGATGCTCGTGGCATCCTAGAAGCAATGGAAGACGGTCATGAAGGTGCTAAGCTGGCGTTTGAAGTATTCACATACCGTGTTGCTAAGTACATCGCTTCTTACCTAGTACCGCTAAACTCTCTAGACGCTATCGTGTTCACTGGTGGTATCGGTGAGAACGCACTAGACATCCGTCGCGAAATCTTAAACAACCTAAAAGTTCTAGGTTTTGTTGAAGATGCAGCAGGTAACGAAGCAGCACGCTTTGGTGCAGCAGGTCAAATCGCTGAATCTGAGCTACTAGGCGCTAAAGCTCTAGTTATCCCAACAAACGAAGAGTTTGTAATTGCTAAGCAGTCTGTTGAACTACTGTAATTCATAGCAATACTTGATTGTGAAAAGCGAGCCCAGTGCTCGCTTTTTTCGTTTTGTCTCGTGATTGATGAGTGGGTGGCGCAGGCTATTTATTTTTGGAGCGATAATCTGGGTCTGTCCAACAGCGGGGGAGTTCTTCACCCGACATAAAGACTAAATCGGATTTCTTGAACAACTGCGGGTCTTGCTGCTCTTCTCCTGCTTGGAATCGTCCCTCTACACTGTCATGAAATAAATTGCTCAGATTGGTCATATCCACAACGTCCACTAGGTCGCCGCTCTTTCTCTCTTTTAAAAACATTTTCTTACCCTCAATCGAAACGATCACGTCTAATTATAATGGCTATTTCATTGTTGAGATCATGTAGCGCCTTTAGTTGGCTTGACTAAGAATCGCCGGTGGCTAGGATTATCAATAACTTAATAGAAGTAGTAGACCTCATTTTTCCATGGATTACGGAGCCTTTATGTCGAATACCTTAGTTGCTAATAGTGTCAGTGAACTCATCGGTGATACTGACATTGTCAGAATCAATAGCCTTTCCGAAATATCAGGGTGTGAGATCCTTCTAAAGTGTGAGCATCAAAATCCTGGTGGTTCAATAAAGGATAGGGCGGCACTGCAACTTGTTACCGACGCAATAGAATCGGGTAAGCTCAAGCCGGGAATGACCATAGTAGAAGGTACTGCAGGCAATACAGGTATTGGGCTAGCACTGGTGGCTAAAGCTTTAGGTTATAAGATGTTGGTGGTTATGCCGAAAGGACAGGCGCAAGAGAAAGAGCGTATGATTGCGCTTCATGGTGCTGACCTTCTGCTCGTTGATCCTTGTCCTTTTTCTAACCCTGAACATTTCTATCATACCGCCAAGCGCATTGGTGCGGAGAACGAGGATTACTGGTGGGCCGATCAGTTCGAAAATCTAAGCAACTATCGAGCGCACTATCTAAACACTGGGCCTGAGATCTGGAAGCAAACCCAAGGCAAGATCGATGCCTTGGTCTCTGTAGTAGGTACTGGTGGCAGCATAGCAGGCAACTCACACTATCTGTCTGAAAAAAATTCCAATCTTAAAACTTGGGCGATCGACCAGATGGATCTGGGATTTATTCCTATCTAAAAAATGGTGAGTACAAATCATCAGGAAGCTCGTTCACCGAAGGCATTGGTATCATGCGTGAGGTGGAAAATTTCAGACAGGCCAAGATTAATCACGCCATCAATTTGCCTGATCAAGATCTTGTAACCATCTCGAGGTTGGTTGCTGAAAAAGACGGTATTTTGCTCGGAAGCAGTTCATCGTTAAATGTGGCCGGTGCGCTCTACGCAGCGGCCAGAATGGGCAAAGGCAATACCATAGTTACCTTTAGCTGTGATCTAGCTGAGCGCTCTTATTCGAAACTCTACAACCTAGAATTTTTAAAGGAAAAGGGTATCCAGCTAGACAAAGAAACTCTACCAGAGCTTTGGGCACGGTATCAGGCCGACGGTGATGAGAAGGTCGTGAATGTATAACGGATAGTCAAAATTCTGGATATCAAACCCAGTAGAGCTTGTTTCGGAAATAATTACATAAACCGTCTAGTTGGGCGGTTTTTTACGGGTAAAAGTCGGTAGAATAACGCCGTTTTTTCTTTCCTCTATTTGGATGCGCCATGCTTAAGAAGTCTCTTCTTGGTTTGTTTATCTTTGTAACTATCAGTTCTGTCTACTTGTTCTGGTTGCCAGTAAAGATATTGGCTAACTCTGTAGTACAAAGCGATGCACTGACCGAAAACATCATGGCGGAGATACGAGAAGAACTAATCAGCCAACCAAGTTTTCTGGATAAGCTTGAAAATCATAGGGGCGAAGCGAAACGGTATCTGCATCGAACGCCGATGACCGCATACACCACGTTAGAGCTCGGTCTGTACGATGTCTACGCCACTTATATTAACGATGACAAAGAGTGGGTAGTTCGTTTGGGGATCTATCCTGATCGCAATGCAGAGATATTCTTTCCTATGCAGGTGGGAGGCGTTGTTGGCTTTGCTATTGGTAATGCCATGTATGTCATCAACAATCTGATTGAAGCGGGTATCTTAAAGCCCATGCTTTATCACATCACCGATAAGCCAGAGACCAGTTTTGTGAGTCCTGAGTATCAGAGCGTTCCTCGACTAGTAAAATAACTCATTTTCTAAATTGGCATGGATTGGTTAGCTAGGTTGGCCGTCAACTCAATACACTAGCGCCGACTCCACAGCTCAGGTTTTTACCTAGCCCCCAATACCTTTAGGAAATAAACAATGATCAAAACTATCGCCCCTATGGGTCGCTACAGCAAAGCAAAAATCGTTAACGGCAACGTATATCTTTGTGGTCAATTCTCAACCGACCTTACTCTTGATGTTAAGGGCCAATCAAAAAACACCTTTGATCAGGTGGATACACTGTTGGCTGAGTGTGGCACTGATAAGAGCAAGATTGTGAGCATTCTAGTGCACCTTAACGATATCGATAATCACTACGCCTCTTTTAATGAAGAATACGATGCGTGGATTGCAGGTGACGATGCGCCAGTGCGCACCTGTGTCGAGGCAAAAATGTTCTCAGAAGCTTGCCTTGTTGAGCTGACTATCATCGCAGCTGAATAAAATCATTCCTGTAGACAAAGCCCCTTTGCGTGAGAGCGTAAAGGGGCTTTTGTGTTTTCAGAAGCGGTGAACGGCTTTAGAACTTACCTTTTTACGAAATCTCGTTTGCGGTTTCATTTTGGCATCGAATGGTAATCGAGTTTTCATGAACTTGTATAAAGTGGATTCAGATTAGACGAAAGTGCAAATGCGCTTATAAATTCCATTCCCGGAGAAAAATACTATGTCTGTAGAACTGTACCCTAGCTTTTTTAATGATGTAATGGGCCCTGTAATGCTTGCGGGTTCAAGCTCTCACCTTGTTGCACCGCAACGCCTTGGTCTGTTAACTAATTTCCTAACCCGTGGTGAAACCATTTCAAAGATTGAAGTTGTGATGGACACGGACGGCTCGTTTGCTGGCACCTTTGGTTTGATGTCAGAAGACATTGGAATGTGTTCTGGTGCGATTGGCCTTGCTGTTGATTCACCCGTGCGCAACAGCTGTCTAGAGATGGCGAAAGAGCAGGGTATTGACGTTTTGTTTACTAAGGCGCCGATGAAAGAAACGGATCACCTCAATGGCATGAAGTTCATCATTACTGATACCTAGGTAAAGAATACACCTTGGTCGGTGACTCTATTGGCGGCGGCATGGTACAAACCAAAAAGATCATGGGATTCGACTATATCTACAAAGGCGATACCAATCTTATCCTTGTCATTAAGCGCAACGGTGTTGAAGATAACATCGAAGGTATTAAAGATGCCCTTGATGGTTTATGACAATCAAAGAGCAAACTCTTGAGGGTGATACGGCTTACTTCATAACCGCTACTGAAACTCCTAGCATCGAGATGCTTGAGGCAATTGCACCAGAAAGTGAAATCTATTGGCTGGAGTGTGTTCTTCCTACGCCAACCAGGCCAGACCGCAAGCCTCAGCTGTTTGATAACTCTCAAGACTTCATTAGATTGTCAGAAGAGAAACCGATGCACGAAGTGGCTATCGATTATCAAGTGGCCGCCACGGGTATGACTCGCGAGCAGGTGGTGTCTCAGGTTGAAGAGTTACGTGGTCACATGGTCTATCTGGTGGAGCGCATGGAAAACCGTGATTTCGACCTAGATTACAAACATGCCTATGGTTTTAGCACTAATAACTTCGACAAGGTTGTCGCAAAGCAGCACCTTCCTCAACCTATGTATGATGCGGTTCGTTATTATTTCTCAGTACTGTCAATGGCACCAGAAACCCTTCACGTAGGTTTCCCACATGGCGCTGGTGGCGGTGTAGTTATGTCTTGCCTGAGAGCGGCGCAAAATCACTATGGCTTCTCAGATGAGAAGATGGTGCAAGGCCTGTTAGTTGCCGCTGCTTATGGTGCTATCGCGTATACACGCACGGATCCAACGGGTGAGACTATTGGCTGTGCCGGAGAGATGGGGCTTTCAGGTGCATTTTCTGCGGCAGCACTGACTTACATCCTTGGTGGTACCCCGAGACAGGTTGATTCTGCGGCGTCACAGGCAATGCAACTCGCGGTAGGTTGGCCTTGTGACCCTATCATGGGCGGCGAGGGCGAACCCTGCACGTCGCGCGGTATGGCGGTGATTACTACACCATTTATGTACACCCAGCTAGCTTTGACCAACATGACTACGCTGATCCCTTTCCATGAAGCCCTGGATGTTTCGGCTAAGGTAGGTGCACAGCTTGGCGATGACATGCTTTGTACCGGCCGTGGTGGTTGTGCAGCTTGCCCTTCAGCATGCGCAGTAAAAGTGGATCTTGGTTTGCATTAATCTCTTTTACTTTTGGGCCCTTGGCGGTGATGACCTCACCGCCTTTTTTACGCCCAAAATTTGCATAACCAGTTGATGCCAAAACATCGATTGTATGACCAAAATTCCTAATCGGGTCATTTTCTATAAATGTGATGATTAAACTGGCTTCGTTCCTTAACCACAGAGTAACTAGAATGAAGCTTAAAACCCTTTCCTTATTCACTGCATTAGCACTGTCATCAACCTCTTTCGCCCACGATATCGGCCATGAACACGAACACGTTGAAGGCGGATGGAATACCAAAGCCGGTTTCGTATCCGATGTCGATATTGAAGCTGAGCTATGGAACCCTCGCGGCAAGTCGCAAGAGGAAATCATAAAGCGTGCTATCTTCCTAGCTGAAAAATATGATCTTGAGCGCACGCCGGAACAGCAAGCTAGAGCAAGTAAAGCTCGTGAGAAATACTCAAAAGCGATTGCGATCAACTCTATTCTACCTTCCTCAGTGGGCATTATCGGTAACACCGAAGAGATCTTTACCAAAGCTGTTAACCGAAATCGTGACGCAGGAATGACACTCGTATCTGCAACCGTATATGCCTTCCCAGGCTCAACTGGTGAGCTAAGTGCTTATCAGGTTGTTGAAAATTCAACTAAGGTCGTGACTGAACAAGAGATGATAAAGGTTGATACGACCTTAGATATTCTCCTGGCTAAAAAGCAGGGAAAGATGGCGGTGATGTTTAATACGCAAGGCGCTGATTATGTGGCCGAGGATACGGCAAAGCATGCTAAGCAATCACATGAGTCAGGTATTCGTACCATGAACTTTACCTACAACAACAATAACGCTCTGGCTGGTGGCGGCTCAAAACAGGATATGGGGCTGACAGAACTGGGTGTTCAGTGGGTCGTGGATGCGCAAAAGAACCACCTCGTGGTGGATGTCTCGCATTCGTCGAATCAAACTGCGATTGAGGCAGCAAAGGTTGCGACTAAGCCAATTCTCGCGTCTCACTCTAATGCACAAACTCTTCACAATGTATCGCGCAACATGTCAGATGAGGCGCTAAAGGCCGTGGGCGAAACAGATGGTGCAGTCTGTCCAACCGGCGTAGGTATGTTTCTGAATGAAGAACTTGATGCTGCGCCAGAGCGCTATGTTGAGCACGTGGTGTACATTGCAGATCTGATTGGCAAAGATAAGGTCTGTTTCTCAACCGACTATGTGCACAACATCCAGGATTACTACATTCGTGATATTGGGAATACCGATGTGTATCCGCCCGAGCTAGGTTTTGGCTCGCCAATTAGTAACATCGCCGCTGAAAATATCTGGGATGTCGTGGCTATCTTAGAAGACAAGCACGGCTGGAATGAAGAAGAAATCAAAGGTTTTCTTGGAGAGAACTTGATGCGTGTTTAGAAAGCAAACTGGAAAGCCTAAAACGTAAAGAGCGCCGATCAGGCGCTCTAGTTTTTCTAAATTATTGAGTAACAAATGTTTTCATACCGTCAAAGCGGACATTGCTAAACTTAATCTCAGTCCAGTTAAATTGGTCTTTGGTTTTGTAGTACATCACACCATCATCAAGGTTAAAGACAGTGTGGTAGTAGGTAGACTTTGGATGCCCTGCATAACCGGTTTGAATGCCTTTTGGCAGGGTTAGAGAGTCAGAAACCTTCATTGCTTGACGCACAGCATCACTTCCGTTTTGGGTAAAATTTTGAGCCTGTTTAGAGTACACATAGGCTTTCGCATATCTAGATCCGCTGTCTATAGCACCGTTTAACCTTCGAGATTGTCTTTGTAACTGTGATCAAACGCGAGAGAATCTTGCATTTTAATGAGGTCAGTTTGGATTGTATTGGCTACGGTGCCATCGGCATCACGGGTTATTACCAGCTCGCCATCGACCCAATAAAATACTGCTTTGTCGCCATTCTTGTCTTGATAGGCAACTTGAAACTCAGGAGACAGTTCAACCTGCATATGCTTCTTGACTGAAACCCACACACTTTTGCCAACTTTTACTTTTCTAAGAATAGCTTCGGCTTCATCTATGGTCTTTGCATTTCCAAGAACGTACTTGTGAACATCCATGATATAGAGAGCGTTTTTATCTTCTTTGTTCACTTCATTGTATTCAGTGCCCCATAGGTTAAATACCGAACCCGCCATACCCTGGGAGTTCATCGCTGTGCCAAGATCGCCAAACGGACCGATACCCACGATGTCGTATTTAGTCGTAAATTTAAGAGCATTGTCTGGGTTTTGGTAATCTGATGTGAAGGACGTACCAGCTTCTATGGTTACCAATTGAGGTGTAAAGGGAACATCGTTTTCTGAGTTAAAAGCGAACACGTTGGTGCCGTCTGGAGCTTCTATCGCAAACCCAGTGCACGCCATTGTAGCGGTGGATGTAATGCTAAGTAGTGTGGCCAGAAAGGTCTTTTTAGGTGAGTTCATGGATTTCCTCAAAACTGTACGGTGGTTTGGAGTAAATTTAACCAGTCTGATGTTTAATAACTTAGCATTTAGTGCAAAACCCAAATATCTATCTATTTGATCAAGCGTGATTTTAGTGCTCGAGGGGCAAGCCCAGTCATTCGTTTGATACTTCTAGAAAATTGTGGAAGGTTTTGATAACCAAGTTCTAGGGCGACCTCGGTAATGCTTAACCTGTCTTCAAGCATTAGCCAAATTGTGTGTTCCAGCACTCGCTCATCTTTAAGCGTTTTAAATGAAGAACCTTTGGGTTTGAAGCGTATTTTGCAAAGTACGAACACTGATTCCTAGCTGATTCGCGAGATCTTGTATAGAGAATCTAGGGTCGCTTAAGTTGCTATCAATGATGGCTCGTATTCTATCTAAGTAGGAAACAGGGGCTGGCTTAATTTCTGTTGAGCTTGACTGTCTAATTGATACAGGTGTTTTGGCGTAGGTGTTATCTATCTGATAAAGGCTGGGTTTCCTGGGAAAACTTATAGTGAGTAATGCCAAGTGCATTAAGTAAAGATATAAGCTTTTGGGATGCAGAACTCGTCAAACTCACCCCTTGTATAGGTATCTCAATCCCACACATGTTTTTGATGAAATGCTTGAAAAAGAAAAGCGTAAATAGGTCGGCGCCGTTTTGATTGCTGTAGAGATGGAACACTCGAGCTCGAGAGAGACAGATATGCTTAGAGTCGATGTTGAAGTCTATTTCGGACAACGGAGTTTGGATCTTCGTTGCAGCAATCATCAATGGCAAAGCTTCATCAAGTGTTTTCGGTGTGCCTACTAATGTAGAAATAAACTGAGGAATTACGGATTTGGCTAGCAATGAATCAAAGTAGCTGATGAGGAATGTATCAGTTTGAGTTTCTATCACATAGTTGAGGAAGGTGTTAAGAGAACGAGCGGGTAGGTAGTGCATTTGGGAGTGTATTTGCTCTGAGCTCAAGCCAAACAGGTTTGTGTCTAACTGTTGTCCTTTCATCGACTCAAAAAGTATCAATGAATCCCTAATGACTTGGGTACTAAACAGTGGTACTTGGAGTTTTTTTGAATCATTGCTTCTATCGAGGAAAGAAAATTAGAGAGATTAGAACAACAATAGCAGTTATATAAAGACAAAGTGGCTGTTTCGTAAAAAGGTAAATCCGTTTCGTAAAAGGGAAAGTTGTACAGACGCCAGATCTCTAAGATATCACGTGTCCAAGTTTCCTTTTCTACTGGAGTACCCTTTATGAAGTCATCTAGAATCGCCCTGCTTACTGCGGCCCTGCTGTCTGCAAATACCAATGCTGCTGATACCAGCTACTGGAATGTTGAAGCAAAAGTGCCGAGCAAATTGAAAAGCGCGTTAATTATCTTGTAAAAATGTCTGACCCTCGAACACCTGAAGAGAGACTTGCGGATCTTGAAGTGAAAGCTAGATACGCGGATGCGATAGTTGTGGACTCTTTGGTGGTTGGAGGTATGGACCGTTCACTAAAAGGTTTTCCGGCTGGATTCACGATAGAACAGTTTGATGAACTGATGACAGACACTAAAGACGCGGGTTTCGACCTCTTTTCCACTACCATATCTAATGGTACAGATAAGTCCGTTGAAGAGGTGTATGCACGTTCCGAGTTTATGCCAGACTATCTCGAGGAAACTTACGATTATCGTCAGGTAATGACGGTTAAAGACGTCAGGAAAAACAAGGCGCTAGGTAAGATTTCTTTTGTGCAAAACTTCCAAGCGCTCGACCATCTTGGTGAGGACCTAAGCCACATCCCACGTTTTGCAGAGGACGGGGTAAAGGTGATGTCTTTCTCGTACAACATCTCCAACCAATATACCGGCTCTGGCGATACCAACTCCCTAAAGTCAGGACCCAAGGGATTAACGCCATTAGGTGTTAAGGCGGTTAAAGCAATGAATGATGCGGGCATAGTAGTGGACTGTTCACACGATTCCGATCAGACCTGCATCGATATTGCTAAGTACTCTAACAAGCCGGTGATTGCGTCACACTCGAATGCAAGAACCTTGATGCCAATTGACAGAAACATCAGTGATGAGGCGATTATCGCTATTGCGAACACTGGCGGTGTGGTTGGAGTTAACTTCCTAGGTGGCTTTCTAAACAAGGAAGGGGATGCGAGTCCTGAAGCGATTGCTAAACATGTTGTTTATATTGGTGATTTGGTTGGTAAAGACCATGTAGCTGTGGGTGTGGATTATGTTCACAACTACAAGGAAGCTCTGCACTGGGTTATCCGCAATCCACAAAAGTTCCCTCCTAGCTCAGGGTTTGCACAGGAGACAGAAATGGGACTACCACAAGATATTTGGGGTTTGGTTCGAGTCCTTGAAGACGACTACAACTGGAATGAAGATGAGATTCGAGGCTTGTTGGGTGAGAACCTATTACGAGTGTACGAAGCCAACTGGGGCTAATCGAAAAATACAATGACGCCGCTCTTAAGAGTGGCGTTTTTTTATGTAGAAAGCGTTTTGCGATAGGCACTTGGAGAGAGTCCGGTAAGGCGCTTAATGCTACGTGAGAACTGACTTAGGGAAGCATATCCAAGTGTATGAGCTATGTAGGTGAGGTTGAGGTCTTTTTGCTTAAACAGATGCTCAACATTGTCTAGCAATACCTGATCTTTAAGCTCTTGGTAGCTTATCCCATAATGGTTTAGCTGGTTTTGTAGGGTACGAGCGCTCACTCCATGGTTGTCGGCAATAGTATCTATGTTGTAGTTGGCTTGCCTATATACGAGTCCATTGAGAACTTGATTGAGTCGACGAAGGAGTAGCTATCGCCTCTTCCTTTTTTCGCCCAAACAAACTTGAATGACAGGCTACAGGTAATTTGAGTTCATCGCTTAAAAAGCAGATAGAAGTAGAGCCGGATTGGTAGCGGACTTGGCAATTCGTCCAACGGCTAAATATTTGTTCCAGACGAGCCGACTTAGGCTGATTAACCCAATGCTATTTGGAATGAACTCCTTCTTACCGCTTAGGGTGCCAATGAGGTTTAGGACAAAAACCAAGGTGTACAGTTCTGCGGCTGTCTCATCCTTTACGTTGTGTATCTGTTTTTCTCTTTTAATAGAGGCATTGCCTATACCTTTTTCAAGTCGAATTGAGGAGTGAGGCATTATCTTACGACTCACGGCAATCATCTGATTTATTCCTTCCTCGACCGTTGCTGGTGGCGGATCCAAATACTCTAACGTATCTGGAATGGAGACCTTATTTACTAGTTTTGCAAGAAAGTGGTAAACGTCTTTGGGAGTAAGACGCAGCACAACATAGTTCATGAACAGCAGAAATGGCTTCGAGGGAAAATAGGCACTGTTCGTGCCTATCTGCTGCGTGGCTAAACCGAATGCGTCGAGATCAGTTTGTTTGCCACCATATTCTAGATAAAGAGTGAGCGCAGCTTTTACTATTTGTGTGTTTATTAGTGGGGTCATTGTGAGCTTGAAGGTTTGGGAACTTATTACAGGCTAGTTATTTTTCGTAAAAAGACAAATTGGTTTCGTGAAAAGGAAAGTAAGGAAGATGTGTAATGGATACATTTAGGTCACTTTTTCCAAACCCTTGAGACTAAAATGAACTGTAAACCTAGAACTCAACTTACCACTGACAGCAACGGGCTGCCAAAATTCCAACAGATGACTGATGACAAAGCTTTGTTCAATTTTGGCGATAAGGTGGGCCTGATGGTATTCCGTGCTTGGTATCCTTGTATCAGTGACCCAAAGCATTTTGCTAATAGCCAAGCGTATGACTTTCCCGTCCGCATTGGTTATGTGGATGAGCCCTTTGATCTGGACAACATTGTGAATCATGGTGCTTCTGACTGTTGGAATCTAGAAAAGTGGGTCGAGTGTGCTCGTCAACTTGAAGAGGATGGGTGTAAAGCGTTGGTAGGAGGTTGCGGACTCACCGCTATGATGCAATCACAGTTAACTCAAGCCGTTGATATTCCGGTGTATACATCGACCATGCTCTATGTTCCATTCCTGCTAAGCACACTGAAGAAAGATAAGCAAATTGGCGTGCTTACGGTTAATGAAAACAGTCTTAATATGAACAATGGGGCTCTTTTCAGTGAGTGTAGTATCGAAAAAGAGCGCATTGTCATCAAAGGTATGGATCAATCTAAGTGGGCGCAGGATTGGGGCGTTCAGTTCAATGAACTCAACTACGATAAATCTAGGGTAGAGAGCGCAATAGTGAACGCAGCCAAAGAGCTAATTTACAACCATCCTGATATTGGACAAATCGTATTGGAGTGTACCGAGATGCCTCCGTTTTCTGAAGCTATCCGCAGAGAAACAGGGCTGCCAGTTTTCGATGCAGTGGATATGACCAATATGGTTTACCGCTTGGTGAAATAAAATAATCACCTTGCAAGGCGGCTCAGTTTGCTACTAAGAGGCAGGCTTCCATTTTGCCTGCAGATACCCATCTAAATTATCTTTAACTAAGGCTGAGCTGCTTTGCATAGGCTCGAGGCGTTATTCCCCAAACCTTTTTCATCGCTCTAACAAAGTGGGTAGTGTTCTTATAACCTACCTCGACGGCTATGCGGCTTAGATCAAAGTCTGTATGACGCAGCAAGTTTTCTGCACGGGATGCTCGGTAGTTAAGAATAAGGTCACGAAAACTAGTATGTTCACCTTTGAGATCAAGCTGGATCTTTTTGGGGTGCATACCCAAGAGTGTGGCGACTTGCTCTATAGTTGGGAGGGTGTCCATTGCATACGGCTCGAGTAGCAACTCTATCGAGCTGGAAAGGCTTTGTGTGGCAAGTGCTTTAATATTGTGAACTCTGGTGCCAGTAAATTCAGCGCCTCTTTCATTTAACACCCTTTGATCTACAAAGAACTTGCTGGCGGGCTTTGAGAAAAACAGTCGACTCGTTTCACCAAAATAGTCTTGAGTTTTAACTGGTATCTCAGCGTTATTAAACCAAACTATGCTTGGTCGCCAATCTCGCCCGAGATAGTGTGAGACAAGCTCAATCAATACCAGCTGAGTGTAGATTTCGGCAAGCTGTTCCCCTAGCTCAAATCTGGCATTGGGATTGCGCCTGTAAAACAGTCCATCTGTAGTCGGCTCAAGTTCGAAAAAGTTAAATAGCGAAAGGTGACGGTTGATCTCGTTAGACAGGTTAAATAAAAAGTCATATAGAGTCGGAGATGAGTGAAACAGTTGTGCAAATGAGGGTGCTAGATACTCTTTACTGGTCAACAAAGCGGCTTCTAACCCAAAATTTTTAAGACCTCGCTTGTGTGCCAAATCAAAGATAGCGCGAAGGGGAAATGCTGGAAGCGCCTGCGTGTGTTTGTCATGCAACTGGCATTGATATTCTTGCCATTCTCCCTTGGGAAATAACTCGGTTATCTCTAACCCAGACTTCTCGGCTTGCTCTACAACGGGCCGGAGGATAAGCGGGCTTATTAGGACAAGCGTGTTGAAATTCTTTTTAACCATAGCTCTAGTATCTTAACTCACTGATTTTAGGATACTAAAGCCACTAAGATAGGGCGAATAAAAAGCAGCATCAGCTGGCTTTAAGGTGATTACTTGTAGTCAGGGTTGATAGAACCACCTGCTAGGTATTTTAGCTCTCGTCCACCGTACACATCGTATTGAACATCTTGTGAAGCACCGTAGTTACGAACCGTGTAGTTAAAGTCTTCACCGTTTGTTTTCAGGTTGTTCGGTGCATTTTTACCACAACCAAAGCTGATGGTGACTGTGCCGTCGCGGTTTTTATCCCACTCATAAGAGTTGATAGAGAACCTTTCTGTATCAAGCATATAGCCCGCTGCATCGTATAGCGTGATCGAAGTGAAATACTTGTTGTCCGGCTCGTCGAATGTGGTTTGCTGACACTGAGAACCATCAAACTGCTTGGTGTTTCGGTAGATGTTTGAAACACCCACTTCGATTGGCATACCGCCCCAGCCTTGAGCGTTTGAACGCATCTGGCGACCATTGTTTGCATCTGCACTGTCTGAGCTTGCTACGTAGAAGAAATCTTCACCTGCTTCTAGGAAGTCTTGTTTTAGCTTCTTAGTCATAGCCTCACGCTGAGCAACATCATAGTTTGGAGCGATGTAACCTTGTGGTGCGTACTTCTTGCTTGCCGAATAATCTACATGAAAACGCGACTGCGCGGCTAGGGCGTTAGTTAGGTCGGTTTTATCTTCTACACCGGCACGGAAGATGATGAAGGCAAAGTCAGTGTCGATTTTTACTGAGTATTTACCTGGGCCAACTTTGTACATAGGCGACGCTGAGTTTTCATCCAGTACATGTACCGAGGTATAAACGTCTTCTGTGCCTGGTTCATTTTCAAACTCGTCGATAGTTACATGGATATAGCCATCTTTGTCCGCATGGGCAATGGCTGATGAATAGAGCGAGTCTTGGTTCATTCGCACTACTGGCGCTTTATCACCAGCTGGCACTAGGATAGGCAGGTGTACTATTTGTTTGTCCGCACCGCGCTTGTCCCAGTTGTTCATGTATTTGGCCGCAGCGGTTGGTTGTAGTTGGTTTCATCAACAGGAATAGTGTTGTTAGCGGCAAAGACCTGTGGCGCTGCAGCAATCGCAAGGCTAAGAGTTGATAGCTTGATTAGATGTTTCATGTTATCTCCGAATTTCATTGTTCAACGTGTTTTAAGTTGCTCGGTTTCCATGAGCTATCGAACTGGATTTCCATAGAGTCTCTTCGGTTAACTGCTAAAAGTTATTTCCTAAGAGCGTTTTGTGTATGGGGAGATAATAAGCAGTTGCATTATTTGCGTCTAACGACTTATTCTTATAAATAAATATGACCTAAGTGAATAATGTGTGGTGGATTATGAATCGAACCTTGGCAAAAGTTGACCTAAATCTTTTGGTGACTATGGACGTGCTTCTCAAAGAGAGAAATGTATCCAGAGCTGCCGAAGTGCTGTTTGTTTCGCAATCCGCGGTGAGTAGAGCACTTGCCAGACTTAGAGATACGTTTGATGATCCTTTGTTTACTCGTGTATCAACTGGGCTTGTTCCAACCGAAAAGGCGCTTGTTTTAGAGAAGCAGTTGCTTGATTTGCTGCCTCAATTACAAGAAGTGTTTGGCGCGGAAGTGTTTAACCCACTTGAGGCGGATAATGATTTCGCTATCTCACTGCCGGCATTCTTATCTAGTGCACTGATACCAAACTTATGGGGCGGTTGAAACAGATAGCCCTAACGTGAGGATATCCGATCACTCTGCTAAGGCTAACCCTTTCCCGGCTATCGACCAAGGCTATATTGATTTCGCATTCCATTTTACAGAGGAGCCAAGCCCTAAATATGTGTCAAAGCACTTAAGTTCTTTGAGACCACAAATGTTCGCAAGGGTCGGGCACCCATTAAGTACAAAAAAGGATGTGTTGCTAAAAGATACCGTTGATTATCCGATGATAGGGATAGTGGTTGAAGAAGATCAATACCGCTCATTTAGTGCGCCAATATTGCAGATCTACAAAGATATGATGTTAGAAAATCGTCCTATTTTAAGGAGTTCGCAAACCCAAGTGCTGGTGGATGTGATGGCCGAATCTGACGCGATTTTGTTTGGAACAAACAGTGTTAGAGCACTGCGAAGCTATGGTGAGAAGTTTGTACAACTTCCGTCTAAAGAGCTCGACGAACAGGATGCTTTTTCTGTTCCTGCTTATCTTATCCATCACCAGCGTAGTGCGAATAGTGCTGCGCATCAATGGATGCAAGAGATTCTGATTGAAGAGTTAACCGAGTTGTTGCGATAGCTAAACGACTAAAGGAAGCACATGTATACCCCGAGAAAATTTAAACAAGAGAACATCGAACAGCAGGTTGAGCTTATTGAGAATTATCCATTCGCTACGTTAGTGGTGAATACTTCTGATGGTGTTGAAGTGAATCATCTCCCTATGCTTTTAGAGGAGCAAAAAGGACGTTTATTGCTCAAGGGGCATATCGCTAAGGCAAATCCTTTTTGGAAAAGGGCGGAGGAGGGAATTGAGGTAAAGGTCATTTTCAATGGTCCTCATTGCTATATCTCTCCGAATCATTATCCGTCAAAGTCTGTTGATCATAGGGTGGTCCCAACCTGGAACTATGCTGTGGTACACGTGACAGGCTTTATGTCCTTTAGACACGATAGTAGCTTCTTGTATGAGGTAGTCGAAAAGCTGACCGATCAGCATGAACAGAAGTCAGCTAAGCCTTGGTCAATTTCCGACGCTCCTGAACCGTTTATAGAAAAGATGCTGACTGCGATTGTTGGAATAGAGATAGCGGTATCCAATATTGAGGGCAAATGGAAGCTTAGCCAAAACCAGTCCGCTGAGAACCAAGACGGCGTCGTGCGCGGATTGGCAAAGCTTGATGATGCGATGTCTAAAGCGGTTTCCGATATGGTGAAGAAAGTTTAGATGCACACCATACTGCGCACTTTCGCGTGTACCTCTTCTAGGTCGTGCAAGCTGCCTGAACTCATGATTTCCAATGGCTTTTTCGTTGGAAATAGGGCACTTTTATTTTTCTTCGCCATAAACTCAACTCGACGTTTTTGTTCAGAAAAGAGCAGCTCCAAACATTCTTGAATAGCAATGATGTGTTTGGTTCTAGCTTCAAGCTCGCTTTGAATAAACTCTGAGGTCAGAATAGCCTCGACTTGTGAAGCATTTGCGCCCCATGCGCTTAGGATCTTTATCGATTTATCTAGCTGTGATTGCATACTTCAATCTCTTAACGGGAACTGTTTTTAGTGTATATGTTAAGCATCTCACTGAGAACGAGGTAGGGGTGAAATCTGTGTGTACTGAAAATGGTGGTATATAGCAGACAATAAAAGCCCCACCGTTGAGGTAGGGCTTTCCTAATCGACTTTACTCAGCCATCTTTAACCAGGTATCAACCACAGTATCAGGGTTTAAAGATACTGAACTGATGCCTTGCTCCATCAACCACTTGGCAAGATCGTCGTGATCCGATGGACCTTGGCCACAGATACCTACGTATTTACCTGCTTCATTGGCCGCATCGATGGCCATCTTCAGCATGGCCTTAACTGCAGGGTTTCGCTCATCAAACAGGTGAGCGATATCTCCTGAGTCTCGGTCTAGACCCAGAGTTAGCTGAGTCATGTCGTTAGAACCGATTGAGAAACCATCAAAGTATTTGAGGAACTCGTCAGCCAGAACTGCATTAGATGGCAGTTCGCACATCATGATGACACGCAGACCATCTTGACCACGGCGAAGATTAAACTTTGCGAGTAGGTCAATAACCGAAGCCGCTTCAGCCGGTGTACGAACAAACGGGATCATGATCTCAACGTTCTTTAAGCCCATCTCGTTACGAACGCGTTTAATGGCTTGGGTTTCTAACTCAAAACAGTCTTCAAATACTGGAGAGATGTATCGAGAGGCACCACGGAAGCCCAGCATTGGGTTCTCTTCGTGTGGTTCAAACTCTTTGCCACCTACAAGGTTGCTGTACTCATTCGATTTAAAGTCAGACATACGTACGATAACGCGTTTAGGCCAGAAGGCAGCGGCAATAGTCGCTACACCTTCGGTTAGTTTGCTCACATAGAAGTCTACTGGATCTGAGTAGCCCTTGATGCGCTCGCGGATCTCGGCTTTAAGTTCTTCAGATTGAGCATCGAAATTCAGCAGTGCTTTCGGGTGGATACCTATCATCTTGTTGATGATGAACTCAAGGCGAGCAAGTCCCACACCTTCATTTGGGATCTGTGCAAAACCAAAGGCTCGATCTGGGTTACCCACGTTCATCATCACCTTGGTATCTAGCATAGGTAGGGCATCTACCGCAGAGCGTTTGATTTCATACTTAAGCTCACCCTGATACACATAACCTGTCTCACCCTCAGAGCAAGATACCGTCACTAGTTCACTATCGGTTAATGTGCTGGTCGCAGTGCCACAGCCAACAATGGCAGGGATACCCAGTTCACGGGCAATAATGGCAGCGTGACAGGTACGGCCGCCTCGGTTGGTGACGATTGCAGAAGCCTTTTTCATTACAGGCTCCCAATCAGGGTCTGTCATGTCAGTAACCAGCACATCGCCTTCTTCAACGATATTCATCTCATCGAGAGAAGACACTAGGCGCACTTTACCGATACCGATCTTCTGACCGATAGCGCGACCCTCTATAAGCACATTTGCTTTATCTTGCAGTTGGAAGCGCTCGATGACATTGCTTTCGGCTTGTGAGCACACAGTCTCAGGACGAGCCTGGACGATATAAAGCTTGCCGTCCAAGCCATCTTTTGCCCATTCGATGTCCATTGGACGACCGTAGTGCTTTTCAATAATGACGGCTTGTTTTGCCAGCTCTGTGATTTCATTGCTGGTTAAAGAGAACTGGTTCTGTTCTTCATTGGTGGTATCGATGATCTCCACCTGCTTACCCATTTCAGAAGAATTGGCGTAGATCATCTTGGTCAGTTTAGAGCCGAAGGTTTTCTTAACGATAGCCGGTTGGCCTTGTTCAAGTAGCGGCTTGTGTACGTAGAATTCATCTGGGTTTACTGCACCCTGAACCACCATCTCACCTAGACCAAAAGAAGAGGTGACGAACACTACCTGATCAAAGCCTGATTCGGTATCCAAAGTGAACATTACGCCCGAAGCGGCCATGTCCGAACGCACCATACGCTGAATACCTGCAGAAAGTGCAATACCTTCGTGGTCAAAGCCTTGGTGCACACGATAAGAGATAGCACGGTCATTAAACAGAGAAGCGAATACGTGTTTGGTGGCTTCTAGTACCGAATCGATACCTTTTACATTTAGGAAGGTCTCTTGCTGACCGGCGAAAGAAGCGTCTGGCAAGTCTTCAGCCGTTGCTGAAGAGCGCACCGCAACAGACAACTCTTCATTGTTGTCGATCAGTTCTGCGTAGTCACGACGGATATTTTCTTCAAGTTCAGCGGGGAAGGGAGCATCAAGAATCCATTGGCGCAGGGTCGCACCTGTCTCGCGCAGAGCGTCAATGTCTTCTACATTAAGTTTATTCAGCAACTCGTAGATGCGGTCGTTTAGTCCGTCATGCTTCAGAAATTGTTGAAAGGCATAGGAGGTAGTGGCGAATCCGTTAGGGACACTCACTCCCGCATTAGCGAGGTTAGAGACCATCTCTCCAAGGGAGGCGTTCTTACCACCCACCTTGTCGACATCGTTCATGGATAAGGTATTGAACCATAGGGTTAGATCTTGCATCACTTTCTCCTGAGTTTCACGCAAGTAGAGTATTAGCAATCGATTGCCCAAAATGTCACCATAGGGGAATATGGTGAGGGTATCGTTGCTGTTTGTTTTTCTTATAATGAACCCAGTTTACTCAAATTTATTTTAAAGTTTCAACATAATATGCAGTCAAAAATTAAAAAAGAGATGTTTTCTACGTTTCTGATGCAACAGCCATCACTTGTGAAACATTGGGACATTCAGTTTTAGGACAATTTTCATTCACGCCAGTGGAGAAAACCTTTCCCTTCATTGACAAGATAGATAAGTTGTTGCCGTTAGTGACAGAAATTGAGCGATCTTTTGCTCAAAGCGGTGAGAAGCCTCTCGTTTTCTTTTCTATGGTGGTGCCTGAGCTTAGAGAAAAACTTTTAGACGCGAATGCTCATTTTTATGATGTTTTAGATAGCATGGTGTCTAAAATCAGCCGAGATGTTGGCTTAGAACCTAAACCAAAGCTTCAGCGCTCACACAGTGTAGAGAAAAACACTGAGGGTTATTTCGATCGAATTGCGGCTATCGAATACACATTGGCACACGATGATGGTGTCACCTTAAAGGGGTTGGATGAGGCGGATCTTATCCTGCTTGGTGTCTCTCGAAGTGGTAAAACGCCAACCAGTCTGTATATTGCAATGCAGTTTGGTTTAAGAGTTGCGAACTATCCGTTTATAGCCGAAGACATGAAACAACTGAGGTTGTTACCTGAGTTCGAGATGAACCGTCATAAGCTTTTCGGGCTTACCATAGACTCAGAGCGATTGTCTCAGATACGAAATACGCGATTGGAGGGCAGTGAGTATGCTAGCAATGAGCAATGTGAGTCCGAATTAAAGACGGTTGAGAAACTGTTCAGGCGTGAAGCCATTCCTTTTTTGAATACTTCGTCTATGTCAGTCGAGGAAATTTCCACCAGAATCTTGGAGCAAACAGGCTTAAGTCGTAAAAACTTTTAGCTTGTTTTGGGGTAGGGTTATGGTTGATTTCTGACCTTACCCCAAATAAATTTGAATGAAATTAAAATCCAATATAACCATATAGTGCCAATTAAAATAGTTTTAATCATTATAGATTTAATTTAATGATAATAGCTGTTGTTTTGGCTGGATTAATAATTGGTGCTTATGGTTTTTAAAGGTAAATCTTCCAGTTGTTTTCAAATGCATAACAACTGTCATTATTTATCTGCGCAATATCAAAGTATTATCTAGTATTTATTTTTGGCATGAAATGGTCATGCTTTAACAGTAAAAGTAGTGAAATATTTAGTTACAGATTCACCGGGTGATAGCGGTTCACCCTAATACATTTGTTGGATTTATATGTTTCGCTTTGTTCTCCTTTCGCTGTTGTTTGTCGCAAACTCGATCTACGCATTTAGCATCAATGACTTTGGTTGGTTCCATTCCGCTACGCTACGCAGTCATGTAGATGTAGTTAGTGAAAACCAAGAAGTGTCTGGGTCGATTAAGCTAACGCCGGTTGATAAGCTTTCTGCTGCATACCAAACCACGGCGGGTGGTAACTACTATTTTGAGTATGCTCGGGCGTGTAAGTTGTCTAGTGAGCTCTTTCTGAGTGCTGACATAGGTTACTTTGACGTGGTAGAAGATGAGAGCATTGGCTACGTAGGGGCTATGCTTTCCTATGTACCAAGAAACGACCTAGTGCTGTCTTTGGACTTTGCTGAAACAGAAAGCATAGACGATTACTCTATGCTAGAGCACAGGTTTGTCGCGGTGTCTGCACTATGGAAACCCACCTATAAAAGTGAGCTAATGCTTCAGGCCACGCGAATTCAAACTAAAGGAATAATGCAGGACTTAGTTGGGAATTATAATGAGTATGAAGCGTATGCGAGTTATCAATGTACGAAAACCATTAAGCCTTATGTGTATACAGTAAAGAAAGAGACGTCCAAGGATATGAACGTCAATTTAGGTGTGGAGTTTAACTTTAATTAAATGGTTTTAATATCTGAAGCAACGAGTCTATAGCCAGTCTTAATATCTTGATTGCCATCTGAGAAATTTACATTGAGATTATTTTTCTTTGCGTTTATGAAGCCTGAAACTGAAACCGGCGTTTCTAGGCTTTGCAATTCGAATCCTTGCTCAAAGTCGACCACTATAATCTGATTAATTGGTGGCGGCGGGGTATGCACGCATGCACCAGCAGTGGGTACAAGTAAGAACCTTGTTGTTTTCATCCCATCCATTTCAAGTGGTACAAGGAATCCTTGAATAGTGACTTCGTCAGAAGGTAAGTCCTTGACTGTTGTGTTTATTGCCTGTTTTTGCGCCTCTAGATACCGATTTCGAATATCAAGCAGATGGTCTATATCTAGGTTCTCTTTTTTAGCACGCTGTAGCCTTTGTTGATAACCCAGGGTTTCATCCTTGGTCAATTCCCGTCTTTCAGAAGCTAATTTGTATGCAAGCACTTCTTGAAAAAGGGTTAGCTCACTTGCACTAAGTTGTGGGAGTGTTTCGGTAGGCGTTTGTACCTTGGGTATGAGGTCATGCCAAGTGATAGGGTTAGCCGACAATGCACTAGTCGAAAACAGTAGAGAAATGATGACGAGAAGAAGTTTCATAAGGCTCCAATGCATTAGGTTTAATTCAGACTACCCCCTTTACACAAGATGATTAGAACCAATTCATGCCAAATATAATAATCATTCAGCTTGCGAATGTTACTTTGGGGTAATTCACTGTTTTGAGTAAATTTTCTGTGTGGATGAAGAATTTAAAATAGACTGAAAAGAGTATGTGTTTCAGAGAGTTAGTAGAGATCTAATTAGATGCCGAAAAAGACGCCCTTTATCCCGCTAATTAAAGCCGACCAAGTCGCAACCTATGTAGACTATGTGTCTAATTATGAGAAGCAGGCATACAAGTCTCTTAGTGATACTGATCTGCCTTTGAGTTAGATAAGCATGTACAGCATGGTTATGTCGGGCGTGAGGTGGTCAAGACCATGGTAGATAGATTGGCCAATAGTCTCACCAAGGAAGCCTTTGTTCGCATGATAGTTGCGTGTTGCAAAATTAACGCCGTTAAAATGACTAAGGGGAAGCGTCTAGAGGGAACAATTCGCAGTGCGTTAGCTCAACTTGGGGAGCAGATCTCTATCGATTCAACAGATACCAAGATCGTATTAGAGCAAAAGCCGGGCTATTGCTGGTTCTACTTTAAGCGAGAGGGTAAGGCGGTTGTTGGTGACGATATTATCGGAGTTTTAATGATCTTGAATCTCGTCCAGTTGCTCACTGGCCTAAATTGGTTACCCGAGGTCATCACCCTTCGCGGAAATGTATCTAGTAAAGTCGATATGGCCATTAATTACAGACATATTGAGTACAAGAAAGACCATAAGTACTCCGGACTATATGTACCCGATAGGCTGTTGGATAGTCAGATTTCAGAGCCTGTTACCAATGCGATTTATACCGATTACTATGATTTGCATACCTTTAAGTATTCACTGAAGAAACTGTTAGAACCCTATATCTCAGGTGCTACTCCGACAGTAGCGCAAGCGGCTCAGTACGCCAACATGAGCGTTCGTACCTTACAAAGAAGGCTTTCAGGGGAAGGTTTTTCTTACTCTGATGTTATCTTTGAACTGGTCGATGAGATGACATGTGATGCCTTGATCAATAGCGATGAAAGCATCTCGGATCTCTCTTATCGTCTTGGGTACTCCCATGGCTCACATATGATTCGAGCCTTTAAGAAGAAATTCGAGCTTACGCCTAAACAGTTTCGAGACAAATATAGAGTGGTAGCTAACTGATTGATACTGTGAGGTATATCGAATTTATAGAGCCGAATATTTGTTGGCATCAATTGGTTACAAGGTTTTTATTAAGCTTCTTAAACTTGCCTGAGAAATAGGTGAGTAGCTAGGGAAGCACACATGACATGAGAGTCGAGTTCACCTGATAACTCAACGTGATTCGAGGATCTCATGAACGTAAACAAGTTAAACCGATACCTTATCGGTATTTCCCTTTTTGTTGGTTACACCTTTGTTCGCTTTAAGCTGGAAAGCGGGCGATCTCTTTATCTCAAATGTCGGTTATGATGATAACGACTTAAGCTCGTTAATCGCTGTGCTTAACATAGTTAAGGTGGCGGTTAACTTCTTGATTGGTGTATTCACCGCCAAATTCATCGCAGAAAAAACCTTCCTTAACAACTCCCAACTCTTCATGCTCGGCTGCCTTAGTGTTGGTGCATCCATGTTTGCGCTGCCAATGGGAGAGAGCTTCTACTATATCGCGGTATGCCGAGCGGTTCTTGGCTTTGGTGGTGCGCTGATTTTATTTACCATGAACCCGCTAGTAGCAAGCATCTTTCCAGAAAATGAACTCCCAGTTGTAAATGGCCTCAACTCTTCAGCCTTTAACGTAGGTATAGCATTAATGCTCACCTTAGCCGGTGTTATGGCTAGTGAGCCTAGCTTAGTGACAAACATAGTCGCTATCTTAGCGGTCGCCGTTGCACTTTTGTTCTTTATTGCTAACCGAAGCTCTGTAACTAGCATGAAGTCTCGTCTACAAATCGCTAGGTCTACAACACAAGAGCTAGACAATAACCAAGAGCAGTTTGGCATCACAGATGGGCTGAAGAGCGGCTTCAATTGGCTGTTTGCTCTGACATTTACTGGGATCATGTCTTTCTATTATGTAGCCTTTACCTTCCTTGATGGTGCTACTGTTAAGTACCTAATGTATGCAGGCATTGTGGGTAACTTTGCTGGTATCGCGGGCGCTAAAGCTTTGCCTCATATTGTCGTGGCAAGATTGGCATCCTTTGTGTCTGTGGTATTAGCCGTTAGCTTTATGTTCACGCTAGGTTCTGAGCTATCTCCTTGGATCGCAGGCGCGCTTGGCTTTGTCATGATGTTTTCTTTGCCGTCTTATGTAACGCTAGGGTTTCGCAGCCAAACTCGACACCTAAAAAGGTAGGTATCACCTTTATGATGTTCTGGGTACTGTCAGATCTGATTGCCACCTTCATTCTAAAAGCGTATGCGGCTCTGGCATCTGTGCCAGCGACAGAATCAAGTGCAACACTGTTTATTCTTGCCGTTGCCGCTTGTTATCCAATTGGGTGCTTGTTTATTAAGGGTTCGCCAAAGCCAGCCATGCAAACAGCAGAGGCTTAAGGTTATGAAGAAGATACTCTTAATCACCTCTATAAGTCTCTTGGCTGCAGTGAGTACAAACTCGTACGCTGACGAAAAACCTGAGCCTAAGATCAAAGAGATTAAACAAGCGGTTGCGAAGCTAGACAAGAAAACCGCGGCTGAAAAAGCTGCAAAAGAGCTAGCAAATCCAAATACTGTATATGCAACTATGACCTTTAAGTTTCAGTACAGTTCTGGTTATGAAGGGAACGGCAGTAGTTTGGCGACCGTGTTCCAACCTTCAATGCCGATGCCTTTGGCTAATGGGGATAAAGTCTTTTTTAGACCTGCAATAACCTATATCGATAACGATTATAGTTTTGGTGATGACGTGAATGTCGATAGCCATGGGTTTAGTGATATTTCGTTTGATCTAATGTATTCCCCAACCTTGTCAGACCCAACTAACCTGGTTGGATTAGGTGTGTTAACCACACTTCCTACTGGATCGGCAGGTATATCTGGAAACCAATATGCCATGGGACCTGAGTTCTTCGTGGGTAAACTTTCAGGTAAACGTGTATTTGGTGCTTTGACCAGTCACCAATGGGGATTCAATGCTGATAAAGGCGTTGAACAAACGAACCGAACTGCGATGCAACTCATGTGGGTGGAAATTGCTGGTGGCGGTTGGACTTATGGTTCCGCACCTCAGTTGAGCTATGACTGGAACAACGACCAAGCAGAAATCCCTTTAAACCTGATGCTGAGTAAGACAGTAATCATGGGGCAGCGCCCATGGAAGTTAGGAATGGAAGTGAACTACTATGTGGAAAAGGCGCAGCATAGGCCAGATTTCATGTTTAGTTTTAGCATTGCTCCTGTGGTTGAGAACCGATTAGCAACCTTGCTTCAATAGATTGTAGAAAGCGACTTCTTGGTCGCTTTTTCTATACAGGTATCTCTTGAAGGCCAAGACCGTTTCTTAGAGCAAATTGAATAAGTTCGTTGTGGCTTTCTAGGTTTAGTTTATCCAGCATACGATACTTGTGTGACTCTATGGTTCTGTGGCTTAGATGAAGCTGCTCGGCGCATTCTTTAGCGCTGAGTCCTTGGCACAGCAGTCGTAGCACAGAGACTTGTCTTTTAGATAACAGTAATAGCTTGTCGCTATCACTGTGCATGGAGTTGGCGTCTTGCCGTAGGTTTCTTGCCAACATTAGGTGTTGCCAGTGGCTGAGCCAGATTTCGCAAAGCAGTTTAAGGCGAGATAGGTTTTGTTCACTAAGCCTTTAGCTGTGTTGCCGAAAATAGTGAAGGCGAGTGCTCCCCATCTTTGTCCAAACATCTGAAGTGGTAATATGGTGTGATGACGACCACCTTCAAGATACAAGGTATTGATAACCGAGTTCTGAGATTGCTTCATCTGCACTGCACTAAACGATATATGAGGCTGAGTAGTTCTCAGTAGTTTTAGGTAGTCAATATGGGTGCAGTGCAGGAAATCTTGTTTTTCAACAGGAGGTATATGTGACCTCGAAACAGAGACAGTACGTCCTTCTTCAAACAATACTAAAGAGTTTGGAAATAGGGTAAGTCTGTCGATCTGAAACCAAAGCAATGCCTCTTTTAGGCAAGCTCTCCATGTCGCTTTGAAATCTTGAGGCTCACAATGGTTGAGCGCTCTTGATTGGCGGAACAGCAGATTTTCGAAGTCGTTATTATATGAGTGCATAGGTTTTTACTAAAAACATTATCTGTGTGATTTAATCAAACCTGCTACATAGTCCATACAGTAAAATTACTGCATTTTTATTTAGGCGTTTCTTAGTATTTCTACTGCATACCAAAGTAAGCATATAAGCGAACATCTCCTCTGATTCTTTTCCCGCAGAGGTATATATGTTGCACAAACAATCAATAACAAAGCTTGCCGTTGGGGCTGTACTAACGCTTTCGGCTAGTTCAAGTTTCGCTACTACAGACACCAATCGTCCAAATATTCTCGCTATCTGGGGTGATGACATAGGCATTGATAACATCAGTGCTTACACCAGAGGGCAAGCGGGGCATTGGACACCGAACATTGACCGTATTGCAAACGAAGGCGCTATTTTTACCGACTTTTACGGAGAGCAGTCTTGTACTGCTGGTCGTGGCGCGTTCATTACTGGCCAACACCCAATTCGAACCGGACTTACTAAGGTAGGTATGCCGGGTTCTACTCAAGGAATGCGTCCGGAAGATCCAACTATCGCCACCATGTTGAAAGACAAAGGCTATATGACAGGACAGTTTGGTAAAAACCATTTGGGCGATCGAGATGAACAACTTCCAACTCAGCACGGTTTTGATGAGTTCTTTGGTAACCTGTATCACCTGAACGCTGAAGAAGAGCCTGAGCATCCAGATTACCCAAACGGTGAGGAGTTTAAAAAGCGCTTTGGCCCACGCGGCGTTATCCACTCTTATGCTGATGGACGTATCGAAGACACTGGTGCACTAACCATTAAACGCATGGAAACCGTAGACGAAGAGTTTCTAGAAGCTTCTTTGGCATTTATCGACAAAGCACATAAAGAGAATAAGCCTTTTTTCCTCTGGTTTAATGCCACTCGTATGCATGTGTGGACGCACCTAAAAGAGGAATCTAAAGGCGTCTCTTTGCGTGGTGGTTTGTATGGCGATGGCCTAGTGGAACACGACAACATGGTTGGTGAACTGCTAGATAAGTTGGATGATCTTAAGATTGCTGAGAACACCATAGTTATCTACACCACAGATAACGGGGCTGAAAAATGGTCTTGGCCAGATGGCGGTGCCTCTCGATTTAAGGGAGAAAAAATACGACTTGGGAAGGGGGATTTAGGGTTCCGGCCATGATCCGTTATCCTGCGAAGATCCCAGCAGGTCAGGTAGTAAATGAGATTGCGGCTCACAATGACTGGGGACCGACGTTCCTAGCAGCAGCGGGCGAAGACAAGATAGTTGAGAGACTAAAGCAAGGCACGACCCTCGATGGAAAGGAATATAAGGTACACCTAGATGGCTATAACTTGCTACCCAAACTCATAGAGGCTAAGTCTACTACTGCGCATGATAATGCGGACTGGCCACGTAAGTCGTTTATTTATGGAACCGATGATGGAGATATAGCCGGTGTGCGTGTAGGGGATTGGAAGATACTCTACACCTACCAAGAGTGTCACGGTATCGATGCCTGGAGATGCCCTCTAACAAAGGCACGCATGCCATATATATTCAACCTAAGACAAGACCCGTATGAGACGGCTCCGTTTGAGGCAGGAGAGTACGATCAATGGATGGTTGAACATCTACCTTTCATGTATTTAGGCTCAGCAACTACCTTTGAATGGTTACAATCTTTCCAAGAATTCCCGCCACGTCAAGTTCCTGGCACTTGGTCTATTGACCAAATCGTTGAAAAGATGCAAATTTGGCAACGTGCTCAATACAAATAATTAACACGAGCTAAAAATCTGGGTGGTAGAAATGCCACCCTTTTCAAGAACTTAAAGTTGGCACTTTATGAATAAAATTCTGTATCTACTCGCATTGGTATCCAGTGCAGCCTGGGCACATCCGTATACTATTGACGGTGATCCTCACGAAAACGTTGAGTCCGTTCTGCCAAAAGAGAAGGTAGAGCCTCTCATTAATGACTCATACGCATTGCTTTCAACCGCGTATACCGACTTTGCAAAACTATTCAATGTCTGTCAAAAGACACCTAATAATCCTGTCTGTGATGACAGGTATAAGGTGGTTGCCAGTTGTTTTAAGAAGGTGGAGTCAAACAATACAGTGCTTAAAGCGCTGACCTCTGATGACATGAAGCCAATCCATTTACCTGAGTTTCAGCTCATAGAACTGCAGAAGAATCTGATAAAACTTGGCTACATGCCTGAGACTATCGATGTTCATGAATTGGATAGAACGGGCTTACAACTTGGATTAGATAACTGGCTCACGCCAATGATCTTCCTGATGCAGATTCAATCTATTTGATGCATCTGATGTTGGTTCGCTCGCAGGTATTGGCGTTGGATATGGCTGAAGCAAGGCTCAACTACAAAGACGAGTAATCTAAACTCTCCTCAGTTGCATGATTATTCTAATTGGGATAGTTTGCAAAGATTGATCTTGTGAATAATAAGGAAGCCAATGGATACGGCTGTATTGTGGGTGTTTATCCCACATTTTTGTTTGTCTCTATCACTCCAGGGATGTGTATGACCCTTGCTCTTGGTCTGGGAATGAGTATCGGGTTTAGACGAACCCTATGGATGATGCTGGGTGAGGTAGTAGGGGTTGCAGTAGTGGCCATCAGCGCCGTTCTTGGTATCGCTGCGGTGATGATCAAAATGCCGACACTGTTTCTGTTATTTAAGGTGATAGGTGCCAGTTATCTCGCTTATCTTGGCATCCAGATGTGGCGATCGAAAGGTAAGATGGCCATTTCTGAAGACAGATTAGAATCGTCCGATGCGTCGAACTACGCCTTGATGGCGCAAGGCTTTATAACAGCTATCGCCAATCCTAAAGGATGGGCTTTCATGATAAGTCTGTTACCGCCTTTATTTCGCAAAACTATGCCTTGGCGCCTCAACTTCTGGTGCTGGTGGGTATCATAATGATCTCAGAGTTTGTGTGTATGTCTATCTACGCCACCGGTGGGAAAGGATTACGCGCACTCTTAGCTAATAGCGATAACGTGAAACTGATGAATCGTATTGCGGGTAGTCTGATGATGATGGTCGCAGTCTGGCTGCTGCTTGGTTAATTCGATCCCGCTAAAAGACTAAGCCCATAGCTAGAGAAGGGCTAAAAGCTCAGGATTAACGTAGTTTTCGTTTACATCCCAGCTTTCTATCCCAGTACACTTCCCTGTATAGAAATCGCTCCCACCATTTTCGTTTGAGCCTAATAATCGAAACCCTCTCCATGAGTTGTTATTCCGTGAGTGATGAATAGGAATACTAGTCATAGAAAGGGCGATAAAACATGAACTTATAAAGAAGTTTAGTTCACTGTTTAGGGTCTCTAACTTAGCTAAATGCTTGCTCTTTGGTCACTAAAGGCACACGTGAAGAGAGTGCGTGCAGTGCGATGTTATGTAGCATTTCATCAACTGTTGTTGTGGCATCCACCAGCACAGATACTTCATATTTCTCAGCTGCTTTTGATAGTGCGGTGTGGGTGACGCAGTTTTGCGTCATCATGCCGCATAGTACTAAGTCTGTTACGCCGTTTTGCTGTAGAACCTGTTCAAGGTTGGTTTGATGGAAGCTATCTGCATAGGCTTTTACAACCACTTCACCTTCTGGCGCCGCTGCATGATGCGCGGATGAATTTCAGCACCCTCAGAGCCTCATTAAAGAATGGCGCTAATCCCATAGCTGGGTCAGCTATGTGCTGAACGTGAACGATCAGCGCGTCATCCTTTTTTGCTAACTCTATAGCAGCTTCAATGTTCTCTAGCGTTTGTTCGGTATTCCATAGAGGGTATTTTCCTTCTGGGAAATAGTCGTTTTGTAGGTCGATAATTACTAGTGCTTTCTTTGACATCTTTATGCTCCGATATTTTGGCTATGCGCCCTGTTCGATTTGATGGAGCCATTATGTCGGTTCTATAATCACACCACAGTAGTCATAAATGACATAAATAGTGGTAAAAGTGAACAAAACAAGTTTTCTCGATAGCACTGCTCGCGTATCCGGATGTTTCGCGCTCGGCCTTATATGGTTTGGCTGAGTTGTTTGAAGTGGCGAATTTGGCTGCCGAAGAGCAAGGGGTCGAGATCAAGTTTGAAACCCGAATTGTTCAGGGCGAATCAGAGACATTTTTTGCGAGCTTATCTTGATCCCACCCAGCATAAGCCCTGATAGACATTACTTAAACCCTGATATCTGGATAACCGACTGGCTTAAAAAATCACACAGTAAAGGAACGGTATTGGCATCAGCGTGTG
This sequence comes from Vibrio sp. JCM 19236, assembly GCA_000830455.1. Taxonomy (GTDB): domain Bacteria; phylum Pseudomonadota; class Gammaproteobacteria; order Enterobacterales; family Vibrionaceae; genus Vibrio. The sequence goes on along the minus strand of BBSB01000001.1, from coordinate 178,067 downwards.
CGGGTGCTTTTGTGTTAGCCGCGTCCGGAGTCATAGAGGAACGCCGCGTTACTACCCATTGGGCTTTGGCAAGCCTATTTGAGAAAAAGTACCCAAGTATCAAGGTGGACTCGGAGCAGATCTTGATTAGTCACGGTGACGTTGTCACTTCGGCGGGTGTAATGGCATGGCTGGATCTGGGGTTGGAGATGGTTTCTCGCTTTGCATCGCCTGCGGTCATGCGTCAGGTGGGAAAGCTTTTGGTTGTGGATACCGGAGGAAGGGAGCAGCGTTACTATGCCCAATTTTCTCCTGCAATGAATCACGGTGATGCTCAGGTGGTGAAAGCGCAGCTCTATATCCACTCCAACTATTCCAACTCAGTTGTCATAAGTGAACTAGCCGATGAGTGTCATCTCACCACTCGCACTTTATTAAGGCGGTTTGGCAAGGCGACCGGATATAAACCGTTGCAATACCTACAAAGATATCGAATTCAGATGGCGTGTAACTTACTGGAGTCGAGCAACTTGAGTTTGATGCAATTGCACATCAAGTGGGATACGAGGATGTGGGAGCGTGCCGGAACCTGTTTCAGAAAATCATAGGTTTGACCCCTAAAATGTTCCGGCAGCGATTTGTGAAGGATTAGCCTAGCTTAGCAATCAGGCTTTGTTTCACTTCAAGGCTTGCAAAGCTCTGTTCTACAGATTGTAGATAGATGGCTTTGTAGTCTTCTTCAGTCAGTTTGAAGTTCTCGATTACCTTCTGAACCTCTTTGGTCATAGTGGTATTCGATACTGTGCGGTTATCTGTGTTGATGGTTACTGGCAACCCCTTATGGTAGAAGTCTGCTGCTGGATGTTCACTAAGGTTTGCTACTGCCTTGGTTTGCACGTTACTGCTAGGGCAGGTCTCAAGTCCGATGTTGCCATCTTCTACCGCCTTGTAGCCACCCGCGTGGTTCTTGATATGAATGCCGTGACCGACGCGCTGTGCGTGTAGTAGCTTAATGGCATCTTCTACGTTTTGCCCTTCACCTTGCTCACCTGCATGAATGGTGATGTTAAAGCCTAGTTTGCGTGCATACTCAGCATGCTCCACGAAGTCATGGCAAAAACCAGGGAATTCTGCTCCTGCTAGGTCGAATGCACATACACCCTTGTTTAAGAATGGCTTGCACTCATCGAGCATTGGTTTAATGGTTTCAGTGGGCATGGTACGCAGGGCGCAGACAATGATATTTCCGTGAATATCAAATCCCTGCTCGGCACGCTTCAACCTTTAACCACAGCTTCGATGATCTGGGTAACGGAGAGGCCTTGGTTGGTATGCAGCAGTGGGGCAAAGCGCACTTCCATATACTTCACGTTTTCTTCGGCCGCATCTTGATAAAGCTCGTAAGTTATACGCTCTAATGCTTCGAAGGTTTGCATTACCTTAAGCGGAAGGTCAAAACGGGTTAGGTATTCTTGCAGGTCGTTGCAGGTTTCGGGAGCGATCATCATTCGCCAATTATCGCCTCATCTTGGCTGGGAATTTCTGTTTTTTGTATTTGAGCCAAGTCGATGATGGTGGAGGGGCGAACACTACCGTCTAGATGGCAGTGAAGATCAATTTTTTGAAGTTCGAAATAATTCATTTGATGAGCTTTTTGTCAATGATTTTGTACCGAATAATTCTAACAATTTGAGGTCAGTGATACAAATTGTCTAAGTTATTCATAAATTTACACTTAATAAAATCAATAAGTTATTTGTAGTCTTGTATGACAAATACCCAAAAGGGGGTATTTTTTTGTAAATTGATTTAGATCAATTCTGCATATCAGTGCATACCTAAAATCGCACGCAGTTTAGTTATATAAAATTAAGGAACCGCTATGAGCAAGATGAAGCTAGTTATCATCGGTAACGGCATGGTGGGACACCGTTATATTGAAGATCTGGTTGAAAAAACAGATGTCACAAACATGGATATCACCGTGTTCTGTGAAGAGCCAAGAAAGGCTTATGATCGTGTTCACCTTTCCTCTTATTTCTCCCATCACACTGCGGACGAATTGTCTCTTGTAAAAGAAGGTTTTTACGAGAAGCATGGTATCAACATGCTAATCGGTGAGCGTGCTATCAACGTTAACCGTGAAAAGAACATCGTCTATTCAAGCACCGGCCGTGAAGTCCAGTATGACAAGCTCATCATGGCAACAGGCTCATTCCCATTCGTTCCACCTATCAAAGGCCGTGAAAGCAAAGACTGCTTTGTTTACCGTACTATTGAAGACCTAAAAGCTATCGAAGCATGCGCTAAGAAGAGCAAGGTTGGTGTGGTAATCGGTGGTGGTCTACTAGGTCTTGAAGCTGCAGGTGCACTAAAAGCTCTAGGTGTTGAGACTCACGTTGTTGAGTTTGCTCCTAAGCTAATGGCCGAGCAACTTGACCAAGCTGGTGGTAATCAGCTTCGTCAGAAGATCGAAAGCATGGGCGTGCAGGTTCACACCAGTAAGAACACTCTAGAGATCGCTCCTGAGGGTACAAATGCACGTAACGTAATGCGCTTTGCTGACGGCACTGAGCTAGAGACTGACTTCATCGTATTCTCTGCAGGTATCCGTCCTCAAGACAAGCTAGCGCGTGAAATGAACCTAGACATCGCTCCTCGCGGTGGTATCGCTATCAACGATAACTGTCAGACCTCTGATGAAAGTATCTACGCTATCGGTGAGTGCGCATCTTGGAATGAGATGTTCTACGGTCTGGTAGCTCCTGGCTACAAGATGGCTACCGTTGCGGTTGATCACCTAGTAGGTAACGACAGCAAATTTGAAGGCGCTGACATGTCTGCGAAGCTTAAGCTTCTGGGCGTAAAAGTTGGCTCTATCGGCGATGCGAACGGTCGTACTCCTGGTTGTAAGAGCTACGTTTACCAAAACGAAGAGCTTGAAGTGTATAAGCGTCTTATCGTTTCTGAAGACAACAAGAAACTTCTTGGCGCGGTAATGGTTGGTGATACCTCTGACTACGGCGATCTTCTTCAGCTAATGCTGAACGAAATCGACCTTCCAGAGCACCCAGACACGCTAATCCTTCCAGCGCACGCTGGCGCAGAGAAACCGACTCTGGGTGCAGATGCACTTCCTGAGTCAGCAGTTATCTGTTCTTGCTTTGACGTAACTAAGGGCAAGATTGCTGAAGCGGTAGCTCAAGGTCACCACACTATCGGTGATATCAAAGCGGTAACAGGCGCAGGCACTGGCTGTGGCGGTTGTATCCCACTAGTGACTTCTGTTCTTAATGCTGAGCTTGAAAAAGCGGGTGTTGAGGTTAAAGCCGACGTATGTGAGCACTTTGCTTATTCTCGTCAAGAACTATTCCACCTAGTACGCATCGGTGAAATCAAGTCGTTCGAAGAGCTACTTGAGAAGCACGGTACGGGCTATGGCTGTGAGGTCTGTAAGCCTCTAGCTGGTTCTATCCTAGCGTCAGTTTGGGGTGACCACATCCTTAAGCCGTCTCTAGTTAAGCTGCACGATACCAACGATAACTTCCTAGGTAACATGCAAAAAGACGGTACTTACTCTGTGATCCCTCGTATGGCGGGTGGTGAGGTAACTCCACAAGCTCTAGCAGTACTTGCTGAGGTTGCGGCTGAGTACAACCTTTACACCAAGATCACTGGTGCACAGCGTATCGGTCTATTTGGCGCGCAAAAAGATGACCTTCCAGCAATCTGGAAGAAGCTAATCGCTGCGGGCTACGAAACTGGTCAAGCGTATGCGAAAGCACTGCGTATGGCTAAGACCTGTGTGGGTTCTACCTGGTGTCGTTACGGCGTTCAAGACTCTGTAGGTCTGGGCGTAATGATCGAGAACCGTTACAAAGGTATCCGCACCCCTCATAAGATGAAGTTCGGTGTATCTGGCTGTACTCGTGAGTGTGCGGAAGCGCAAGGTAAAGACCTTGGCATCATCGCAACAGATGCAGGCTGGAACATGTATGTGTGTGGTAACGGCGGTATGAAGCTCGTCACGCAACACTACTTGCAGGCGACCTAGACCAAGAGACCCTGATCAAGTACATCGACCGCTTCATGATGTTCTACATCCGTACAGCAGCGCCACTACAGCGCACCTCTACTTGGTTCGAGAACCTTGAAGGTGGTATCGATTACCTACGTGAAGTGGTTATCGAAGACAAGCTTGGCATCAACGATCAACTAGAAGCGGATATCGCGAAACTAGTAGAAGAGTTCCGCTGTGAGTGGACTGACACTATCAACGATGAAACTCAACTTAAGCGTTTTGCTCACTTCGTTAACTCTGACGAGCGTGACGACAACGTGGTATTTGTTTCTGAGCGTGATCAACACCGTCCAGCAACGTTCACTGAAAAACACCCAGAAGCGAAGGGCGACATCCTTCACGTTGAATTGGTGTAAGGGGAGACGACATTATGGCATTTACAAAAGTTTGTAAAATCGAAGACATCATCTGGCACGGGCGTAGTTGCTCTGCTGAACGGTGAACAGGTTGCAATCTTCCGTCCACGTGCGACTGAAGAAGTGTTTGCAATCAACAACATGGACCCGTTCTACAAGTCGAACGTACTTTCTCGCGGCCTTATCGTTGAGCACGATGAGCAGCTGTGGGTGGCTAGTCCACTTAAGAAGCAGCGCTTCAACCTGGCGACAGGTGCCTGCATGGAAGACGAGAGCTTTAGTGTGAAAGCATACAAAGCGCGCGTGACTAAGGGCCAAGTAGAAGTTTCTGCATAAGAAATTTAATAGTCGAAGCGTTTTCGACACTAGGGTGCGCACAAGTGGGGGCTTTGGTGCGCATCCGACCTCGGGAACGCTTACCTATTCAATTTTAACTTTTAACTTTTACATTTTTAGGAAAGAAAATGAACGATCTAAAACCTGCAGAATTTGTTCAAACCATGATCGATGTTGGTGAAGCGAAAGTAAAAACCAGCACTCGTGACCTGATCCTTCGCGGTACTATGGCGGGTATTATCCTGTCTCTTGCGGTAGTAGTAGCTATCACTACTATCACTCAAACCGGTATCGGCATCGTGGGCGCACTCGTGTTCCCAGTAGGCTTCTGTATTCTTAGCCTTATGGGTTATGACCTAGTAACGGGTGTATTTGGTCTTGCTCCTCTAGCTAAATTTGAAAACCGTCCAGGCGTTACTTGGGGTCGTGTCCTTCGCTGCTGGGGTCTTGTTGGTCTTGGTAACCTTATCGGTTCTCTTATCGTTGCATACCTAATTGCAGTATCTCTAACGGCTAATTTCTCTATCGACCTAACGCGGTAGCTCAGAAGTTCATCGCAGTTTCTACAGCACGTACCGTTGGTTTTGAAAACCTAGGTGCTGATGGCTGGATCACATGTTTTGTTCGCGGCATCTTCTGTAACCTTATGGTTTGTCTAGGTGTTGTGGGTAACATGACTGCTCGTACCGTTGCAGGTAAGATTGCAGCAATGTGGCTACCAATCTTCATCTTCTTCGCACTAGTATTCGAACACACAGTAGTAAACATGTTCCTATTCCCACTAGGTATGATGCTAGGTGCTGATTTTGGTATGGCGACTTACCTAAACTTCAACCTAATCCCAACTATCCTAGGTAACCTAGTAGGTGGTCTACTGTTCACTTGTATCCCACTTTACCTGACTCACGCTAAGACTGCTCCAGCAATCGATGCGGAAGAACAAGTTGAAGTAAAGCTAGCTGAACAACGCTAATTCTAATGGTTGCCTCACCTCAGGGTGGGGCAATTGTTTATAACCAGTAGCCCGAAAATGACGGGTTACTCGTTATAAATAATTTAAGTGCAGACCCGTTCTGCCCAGATATAGCGAGTTATCACTATGACAATGACTACAACTACTGCAAATCAAGGTGGATTTGTCTCTTTGGTCGGAGCTGGCCCAGGTGACCCGGATCTACTGACGGTGAAAGCGCTACGCTTGATCCAAAAGGCAGAGGTTGTGGTTTACGATCGCCTGGTTTCTGATGAGATCATGAGCATGGTGAACCAAGACGCTGAGCTTATCTATGTTGGTAAGAAACTTGACCACCACTGCGTTCCTCAAGACCAAATCAACCAGGTGTTGGTGGATAAAGCTCAAGAGAACAAGCACGTAGTGCGCCTTAAAGGCGGTGACCCGTTTATCTTCGGCCGTGGTGGTGAAGAGCTAGAAAAGCTTGCCCTTGAGTCAATCCCTTACGAGGTGGTTCCAGGTATTACTGCCGCTGCTGGTTGTACCGCGTATGCAGGTATCCCTTTAACTCATAGAGATCATGCACAAAGTGTTCATTTCATCACTGGGCATCTTAAGAAAGAGGGCATGGACGTAGATTGGAATGGTCTAGCTAAGGGCAATACCACCCTTGTGTTTTACATGGGGCTGAAAGAGAGTCCAAACATTCAAGCTAAATTAATGAATCACGGTTTAAGCGGCGAGACATCGGTTGCTATCATAGAGCGCGGCACTACGCCAAGACAGCGCGTGTTAACCGGAACACTAGATGGTCTTGCTGACCTGGCTACTCAGGCGATCAGTCCGTCACTTATCGTAGTGGGCAGTGTGACAAGTCTTCATAAAGAGTTAAACTGGTTCGACAACTAGATTTAACTCATCTATTGTTATTGAGTATGCCCGAGCCCTTTAGTGTTAATGGAATCAACCTAATCGACTCGGGTATAAAAGTGTAAAGGCGTCAGGAAGAGGCCAGTAATGCTTTAAAAATGGCGTAAGCCAAATTAGCAAGGAATGCTATATGAAACGACGATTGCGGGGTGTCGCAACCCTCTCAAGCCTGTCCTACTTTCTAGTGGGATTGCTGATTGTCACATCACTCTCGTTTTACCAAGGTTATGTGGCAAAACTAGAATCTGCGTCCTTTGTCAGCAATAGCGGGCAATGGATAGCCTCGATCCTATTTTCTTGGGGTCTACTTCTTATCTTCTTTACCAGTGCGAGACGTACCATCAGGGCCGCTTGGGCTTTGGTAGTGATCATACTTGCACTTGGTGTTGGTCGTTTCTTTTCTACGCAATCGAATCAAACCCAATATATAGAACCGATTTTCTCGTCGGGTATGAGTCAAAGAGTGATTGTCGACCAGGGCAATAGTGGCAGTTTGCTTGAGGTTTCAGACCTTAATCAAAGCTATCAGCAAGCGGTATTAGAAGCAGGTTGGTACACCATTTTGGATATATCTCGCCTTCAGCAGGACACTGACCTTGTTGAGAGTTATTTTATTATTGAAGAAACTCGCCAAGCCATTTTGCAGCACCTACTGCAAACTCAGCAGAGAGTTCACGAGTTAGAACAGCAACTGTATGACTCTGAGGCAAGCGCAAAGGTTGAGACTGAATATATCAACGATCTGATCGTTCAGTCACAACTGCAAAAAGAGATCTGGAAGTCGGAGTTAGCGGCATTAAAAGAAGTAAAGAGCATCATCACTATGCTAGATGCGGATCGAGAAGCCTGGACGATAAAAGACGGGCAGTTGTTGTTTTATTCTGAAGCGGATAAACAGAGATTCGAAGAGATAGTCGAAAACCTAAAAGCCATCGCGGCAGAGCAAACGAACCTTAATAGCTAGAATAGCGAATAGTTTTTCTGGGGAGCAATGGACTCAACTTCACTGGTAAAGGAATAATCAAGGCCTTTCAAGGCTCTCTCTCGCCAGCTCATCATTACTTAACCATGCCTTCGCTTGGTCAATGTGGACGAGCATAGGCATTCTGTGATGATAGGCTTGATACTCGGTCGTAGGCCTGCGCGTCAGGGTGACAAACCGTTGGGGCTCTATCTCCAAACCTGCCATTAAAAACTGCGAATCATCATTGGGTGAGAATAGGGTTTTCTGTTTTCCCGATGGTGTATTACACCACTCGTACCATCACTACAGGGCACTAAACTCGACGTTTAAAATGGTTGGCGAACAAGGGCTTGCTGAGCAAGGTCTCACTACGTGCATTAATGATGATTTTATCGGACCAGTTTGGGTGAATACCCCAGTTAGAGTCGCAAACGTTTAAATTTTCGCTGATAAGTCTCGTCGATTGAGTAGGTCTGAAATCATGATTGGCTTGGGAGCGAAAATTAATGCCTAAGTTTTCGCTGATCCACAGCGCGAGCGGGTCATCAGTAATGTTCATTCTGCCACACACATTGCACTCCTTTCTCGTTATCAATGCTCTTTAGACATTGTGCGAAAGGAAATGCGCCAGTTCAAGGTCTAAACAAGGGAGAGCCTTCATTGGAGGAAGATTATGCGCACTCTTACCTTGTTGCTTGCCCTAGCGCCGTTTAGTATGTTTGCACAAACTTGGAGCCATTCAGGGCAACCTGCTCAATTAGTACAACTCTTCACCTCTGAAGGGTGCTCTAGTTGTCCACCGGCGGATAGATACCTTTCTAAGTTCAAGAACCACAGCGGGCTTTGGAAGGACGTAATACCCGCGGCATATCATGTTGATTATTGGGACTACATCGGCTGGAAAGACAGGTTCGCTAACCCTGCGTTCAGTCAAAAGCAAAGGTTGTATCGTTCATATGGAGTGCTGGGCAGTGTCTATACGCCCGGATTTGTGGTTGATGGCCAAGAGTGGATGGGGTTCTTTTACCGCAGCCAGAGAAAACTTCCATTATCTTCTGCGCCCGATGCCAAGACATTGACGCTGGTGAATCAAGACATGGACTATAGACTTCGTTTTAGTGACAAAAGTGAATATGTTGCCACTATAGTCTGGCTTGCCTTAGATGAAACTACAGAAGTGAAACGCGGTGAAAACCGTGGACGAACTCTAAACCATGACTTTGTCGTGCTAGAAGAGCAGCAGAAGCTTGGTAAAGGAGAGTGGTCTTTCATGCCGAGTGACATCAAAGATGCCGATGCGGTTGCTGTTTGGTTAACTAAAAGAGGGGAATTCCAACCGGTTCAGACAGTAGCAGGGTATCTAGATCGCAACTAGACCATTATAGTTTTGTGAATCCATTCTTATTGCGAGCAATTCAGTTTAGAATCAGATAAGCGATTCAAACTAAAGAGCTTTATCTATGGAACCAAAACTAGAACAATATCAAGCCATTATCTTCGATATGGATGGCACGCTTATCGATACTATGCCAACACATGTTTCCGCTTGGGAGCAAACCGCTGAAGAGTTTGGCTTTGATTTTGATGCAAGTTGGCTACATAGCTTGGGTGGAATGCCGAGCCCTAAGATTGTTCTAGAGATCAACCGTCGCTTTAACCTCGAGTTAGACCCTATGCAAGTGTCTGATTTTAAGATGTCTCGCTTTGCTGAGGCAGAAGAGAAGGGCGACCTGATTGCGATCACGCACAAGGTGCTGCTAGACAATATGGAACAAAAGAAAGTGGCGATTGGCACTGGCTCACAGCGCATGAATGCTGAACCACTTTTGGAATCTAAAGGGTTATAGACCACTTTGATACTGTTGTGACAGCGACAGAGGTAGAGAACCATAAGCCTTTCCCTGATACCTTCTTACTTGCGGCTGAGCAGATGAATATTCAGCCAAAAGACTGTGTTGTATTTGAAGACACGCTTCTAGGACTTCAAGCGGCACATGCGGCAGGGATGGATTGTTACCTTGTAACGGAAAAAGGATTTGAGTTTAGGCCAGTTCTAGAGTCGGCCTACACAGAATAAAGAAAAGGAAGGATCGTGTTAAAGCGATCCTTTTCCCTTTTTATGCCTCAATAAAGATGTGTTGTTCCTCGCTAGTAACCAGTGTTGCCTTTTCTTTTTCAATAAGTTGAGCCGCGTAAGATGGGGTTACGGCACTGATATCGCCCTTGAATTTAATCTTAAGTGGATCCCAAGCCTGATCCTTATACTTACCCGTTTGTGTGTACTTAATTAGAACCTTCATTAGTGTCCTCGTTTGTTGATGAATGAAGTGTTGAATAAATCACCTTTGAGGTTACTTGGTAGTCAATTTCAGGTCAGTAGTGAAAAAGTGCAACGTTAGATTCGTCTTATGTGGAACATTCCCATAAAGCCTTGTTGCAATGGGGCTTTGTTACTTTTTAATCAGTGACGAATAATGGAATCTTAGATATCTTGTTGATTATTAATGGATTAAGTAAACGAGTTGCATATGTTCAACCCAAGATTACTCTCTGCTAAGGTTGTCGATATTCAATGTGGCGAACGTGTCACCATCATCGAGCCTGCCAATGTCTATGGATGCCATTTAGACGATGATGTCTTTATCGGTCCCTTCGTAGAAGTGCAAAAAAATACCCGAATTGGAAGCCGTACTAAGGTGCAGTCGCATAGCTTTATCTGTGAGTATGTAGATATAGGCACGGACTGTTTTATTGGTCATGGTGTGATGTTTGCCAACGATCTATTTAAGTCTGGCACTCCCGACGCAGATTCAGACTCTTGGCAACGAATAACCCTTGGCGATAAGGTCACCATAGGTTCGAACGCCACTGTGATGGCAAGCATCTGTAGCGGGGCAGTTATTGGTGCAGGCAGCGTAGTAACAAAGCAAATATTAGAGAAAGGAATTTACGCGGGTAACCCAGCGAGAAAGCTAAGAGACCTCTAGTGTAACAAGCATTAAAAAAGGGCCAAGTGGCCCTTTTAAAGTTATTTGATGTCTAGCAATTCAACATCGAAGATAAGCGTTGCGTTTGGCGGGATAGGACCGTACCACCTTTACCATAACCAAGTGTGCTAGGGATAAACAGACGGAACTTGTCGCCCTTAGTCATCAGTTGTAGGCCTTCTTGCCAACCGTGAATAACCTTGTTTAGAGGAAATTCGATTGGCTCGCCGCGGTCAACTGAGCTATCAAATACAGTGCCATCAATTAGAGTGCCGTGGTAGTGAACCTTAACCGTGCTCTTAGGGCCAGGGTGTACATCACCTTCGCCTTTAACTAGCACTTCATATTGCAGACCGCTCTCGGTAGTGGTTACCTCAGAGCGTTGACCATTTTGTTGTAGGAAGGCTTGACCTGTTTTGAAGTTTTCCTGTCCTAACTTGTGGTTATTCCAAACTCGGTATGCCATGAATAGGGCAAGTACCAATACGATCGCTGGGAATAAGAACTTTGACATTAGTGAGTTTATCCTTGGGTCAATAGATAGTTGATGGTGTTAGCAATAGCGTCTACATCGTTATGAGCTGAGGTCAGAACCATGTATTTGCCATTAACAATGAATGTAGGCACAGAATTAATCATGCCTTTTTCAGAAATCTTGATGGCGTCGCCAACGCGTGCAAACAACTCTTCTTGTTGTTCCTTCGAAAGGTCATATGGAGAAACCATACCGCGCTCTGTGTACGCTTGTACAAGTAATGCTTTGCGCTCATCTGGCTCTTGTCTTGATCTGCATGGTAGATGTTGAACAGATCATGCATCATTTCAGATGCTACCTTGCCGTCTTGTGACTGCATCTCAGCGGCATAATAGAACATGGCCGCCATTTGAGCACTCTCGTTAAAGGTTACATGAACCTTGCCAATAGGCTGTTCGATGCGTGTTTCAATCTCAGGCAGGAATTTCTCCATCTGCAGGCAGTGACCACAGGTTAGAGAGAAAACCTCAACAACTGGCTTGTCTAGCATATCGCTGAGATCATTTGGCAGTTGAGTGTATTGCTTGTTTAATTCTGGCGTTGAGTTCTCACTGCAAGCGGTGATGAAGAAAAGCGAGCAGATGAGTAGGGCAAAGGTTTTTGTTATTGATTTCATAGTCTTTTGCTTAAGTAGGAGGCTCTATTGAGCCTGATGATTAAATTATTATCTGTCCCAGTACACTTCTTCTAGGCTGTCTTCACGTTCAGGCAGAGATCGAGAAAGACGCGCTGAGTGTTGGGTTAGCAACTCATAGCTAACACGGTTTGCGTACTTACAGATCTGTGAAAGAGAAGAGTAGGTCAAGAAGTTCGCGGTATGTTTTTGAGAGGTTGGAACATTCTGCTTGTGATAGGCGTTGGCTGCGATATCGTGAAGTACAGCAGACAGTGCACCATCGCCAGCGCCATTAGTGTTCTTGATCTCAAGTGGGCCACCTAGATACGGTGCGATATGAGAATATACGCGCACTGGGTCTTGGCACTCTTTGTAGCGCATCGCGCGGCTGAATTCATACTTATTAAACTCAGGAATGTTACCTGGTAACAAAAGTAAAATCAGTCTCTCGCTTATTGCGGTTATCAACGTATCCCGCCATGTAAAGGCCTACAGGACCTGCGGTACAAAGCACTAGGTCTACCCAGTTAAGCGCCGCATCTGCAGCAAGCAGAGGATCTTTCTCACCAGTCAGTGCTTCAGCTTCTTCCTCGTTCATTGCCACTACAGTGACATTAGCTTTAAGGAAGTTTTGCCACCAATCGGCATTGCCTTCGATAACATATTTGGTACCAAGGGTAAGGATTACCGGCACGTCATTTTCTTTTGCCAGCTGCACAGCACGTTGCACTGCTTGTGGCATAGGGTCTTCAGGTTGACCGCGCATTAGGTAAGAAGAGATCACCAATGCTGACGCCTTTTCAAAGACATGCTCAGGGATGCTTTCAGGAAGCAGCTGGTTCATATGGCCTTCGTTAATAGCAAAGGTGCGTTCACCATCATCTGTGATCAGGGTGTAGCAGCGACCGATTGGGCCATCCACGGTTTGCAGGTGATTTAGGTTTACACGAGATGAGTTCTTACAAAGATAGCGATACGCGTAAGAGCCAACCTCGATGTTCTTAGACATAACGCCAAGTAGAACCGATTTGCTGTCCGCTAGCACAGAGTAGTTGTGAAGCGTATTGCCTATGGTATCTCCAGGATGCTCATGGGTGATCAAATCACGCTCGATAAGCTCTTTATAAAGCTCATCGGCCACTTCCTGCTTAACAACTAGCGAGTGTCCCTTACTCAGGTTGTACTTATCTAGGAATGCGAGATCAACGCGAGCCTCGATATCAACAATGGTTTGACCTACGCCGACGATTGTTGGTCTTGCTAACCTTGGCGTTTGACGGATCTGATTTGCAAGTGGATCACGCAGTTCGGTTGGGAAATAGTGTTTAGATTTTCTCTGGCCAGGAAATTTCATTGGAGGCTCGTACTTGGGGTAATGGGCAGAGTATACCATAGGGCTTACTCTGCAACTCGTTTATGACGCTTGATTTATGAGCGGTTGAGCGACTAAAAGATAGGGTCGCTGCTTTTTTCGCTCTCGTCTTCAGTAGTCATGCTTGGTTGTGAAGTGCTTGATTCAGTCACTTCAGGAAGCGTCTCGTTGGCGACAAGGGCAGCATACGCTTTCGTGCCCCACAGTGGCACGGTCGAAAGGCTGTGTTTATAACTTCCTGAGGTCTCTTTGGTCGAGTAGGACACGTACATCAAGGTTTTAGATTTCTCGTCGTAGATACGGCGGATTTTCATAGTCTTGAACAAGATACTCTTCGATTTCTTGAATACGATTTCGCCAGACTTAGAGCGGTCTACATTGCTAACATCTCAGGAGTGATCTCGCCGGTTTGACGACAAGAGATAGCCGAATCAGATGGGTCTGCAAGGTCAAGGTCTGCCTCAATACTTGCTACGTGGCAGGTAACGCCAGTAACCTCTGGATCGACCAGGGTATTTATCTTGATATCCTTAGTGGTGAACAGGCCAAGAGAGACATCGCCAACCTCGTTCTTGTCGCAACCCACTAGGGTCAGGGCGATAAGACAGGTTCCTAAAGTCGCTAACTTCTTCATTGAGTTTCCTTGTTAAATCTATGCGCTTTGGTATGAAACGTATATAGTCTAACACAGCATGGTTCTCCCAAGAGTTAACTGGTTGAAATGAGTACTGAAATTTTACAAAAGAAAATTAATTGGATGCTGTCGCATGTAGAAGTGGATTACCCGACACGTGAGAGCATTTTAGGCAAAGCCGTATATCTAGACCTGATGGATAGCGCATCAGTTATGCCCTACAGCAAAGGCGATGCTAATTCTAGCATTGAGTGGATTAAGGTCGACTTTCACAAGATGACGGTGATGTTTGCCCACTTCTTTGCCAATAACGCAGCAGTTACGGAAGAAAGTCAGACAGTGCTGTTAGAGTTCATGGCTCAGATTACTCTGGATGATAATCCTTCTCTCTACCTTGCCTTCGACAAAGGAGAGACAGTTACTACAGCCATAGTTACCGAATCTGACAACGAGTTATTGATTTCTGACTTTCACAAACTCTATACCCCAGATTCTGCTATCGATGCTTTGGTCTCTCAGATAAATCCTGAGAAAAACAGGTCTTTATTCAAGCTTGCGGATAAATTCCCGATGAGTCGTGATCTGCCTCGATTTTTGTACACCGAATGTCGAGCAGTTAACAGAATGGGGTTCATGTAATACTAAGTAACAACTTGTTTCGCTATAAATTGGAGTGAGACGAGGAGAATCTTATGAATCATCAAGCTGTAAAGTGCGTAATTTTCGATTGCGAAGGAACGCTGGTAGATAGCGAAAAATTGTGTTGTCAGGCCTTGGTGAGTGTATTTAATGGCTATGGCGCGAAGTTGAGTATGAGCGAAGCGCTCAACCATTTCGATGGTGGCAAGATGTCTGAAATCTTGCTGCAGACCCGAGACCGCCTTGGGCTGAAAGTGGATGTGGACGAGCTCGAACCCCTGTATCGTGAGAAGGTTAGAGTGCTTTATCAGGACCAACTCCGTCCAATGGAACATGCCAAAGAGGTCCTTGAGACTCTAAAACAGAACGGCATTGAAGTATGCGTGTTATCCAATGCAACCACCTCTAGAATTCAAAATAAGCTCTGCTTAGCCGGTCTAGAAGAGTATTTTACCAGTCGTATGTTCTCTGCCTTTGATGCCAACAGTTGGAAGCCCGACCCTGACTTGATTCAGTATGCGGCAATGAGTATGGCTTTATGGCCGATGAATGCCTGTATATCGATGACACCAGTAAAGGGGTGCAAGCAGGTGTGAATGCACATATTCGAACGGTTCACTTCAAACCCAATGAACTTTCACCTGAGGTTTATTTTGAAGAGGTTCCGCAGATCAATGATCTCAGGGAACTCCTTACTATGGTCGGTTTGAAGCAACCAGAGAACCGTCCCCGGCAAGTTAGCCTAGCATAAATGAATAGCCCCTCAGATGAGGGGCTATGTCGTTATAGGTTCTGCGTCAGCCACTGCTGAAATTGCTGTTTGGGAAGGGCGCCACTAATAGAGGCGATCTCTTTACCTTGTTTAAAGATCTTCATGGTAGGGATGCTGCGAATGGCAAAGCGCGCCGCAAGTTGGCTTTGTGCTCGGTATCGAGTTTTACGAAGCGAAGAGGCGCGCTCCAAGTTTGTGCCGCCTCTTTGAATATAGGCGCGAAGCTCATACAAGGCCCACACCAACTTGCCCAGAAATCTACACTACAGGGATCTCGCTATTGATCAGTGCATCGAAGTTATCAGAGGTACCCTCGATAGCAGCGTTATCTAGAATAGGGGATTTACACTTACCGCAAGTAGGGCTTTGAGCCACTTTCTCAAGTGGGATTCGGTTAAGGGCTGAACAATGAGGGCATCGGCTCACAAAATTTGACATGAAATTTCCTTGTAGAGGCTAGAGTTAGCGTTCCTAAAAAGCGTTTTATGCTATGGTCAGATGAGTATGGTAACAAATTTGTAGCAAGAGGAAATATGTCTCTCTAATTTACTCTAATCTTTAACGTGTTGAAAATTAAAGAAATATTTTTCCTCTCCAAAACTTCCCCAAAATTAATCCCCAAAACTTTATTTCCCCTGACCTATATAGATAAATTCCTCCCCTCTGTTGTCGTGATATTTGTCAGTCATTTTCGCAGACTTATGCCCAAGCAGTGCTTGCGTATCTATGCCTGCCTCTCGGTATGACCTTTCAGCAACCGAGCACAATTCATGGAAAGTGGGTGGGTTCTCGTTAGAGTACTCTATAGCCATATCTTTGATTACCTGAGTAAACTCTTGAGAGATAATTCTGGCGCTCACCTGACCGCCTACACGCGCTCTTGGTGTTCGCTTGGAGTAGTGGATTATGTATTTGGATACTACGTTGTCACGGCACGACTGAATGATTTCACCGAGGTTTTTATTAAGCAGTGGATTTTTCAAAGTTAGCGGTATAGCAATCTTAGTTTTTCCCTGTGACTTTTGTTGCTCAATAAAAAGGTGTCCATCCTTGATGTGGCCAAATTCCATCATTGAAATGTCACCTACGCGCTGAGCCGTTGCTAGAGCGAGGTGAATAGCGTTTCGTACATGTGGCTTGCTGTTCGACTCTACATACTCAAGTAAGCGTTCCGCATTCTCCAAACTCAGCCTTGAGCGCTTCTGCTTTAATCTTGGAGTTTTAGTCGCTGATGCTGGATTAAAGCCAGGTTCTACTTCACCGTGATGTTGTGCCCAATCAAAAACCTGACTCCACTCAGTACGCAAAGAAACCGCTTGGCTGATTTTTCCCTGATCTATCGACTCCTGCAGTATTAGGGCAATTTCCTTAACTGTAACTTTCTTGATCCGAATATCACCTAGGCGCTCAGAAAGCATTTTTACTCGACTGCTTTTTTGCTTGTGAGTATTTAGAGCAATGTCTTTTGCTTCAAGCATCGAATCGAGCATCTTAATGACCTCATTCAAATGAACGAAGAAATTATTGGCTCAAAGTCATTTGGCTATGTTCTTTACGACAATGGCACATTCCCCGTGATCACCAATATAGATAGGGAGTTTTTTGCCGAAAACTATCTGGTGATTTTAGAGGCTATGGCTATGGCAGGTATCTATGATTCTTATATCTTCTTGATTAAACAGGTTTTGGGAAGTGGTGCGGTTATCGAGTTTGACTCTCCAAGGCCGCGGCATCTAGTAATTGGCGTGGAGAGTGTTCAGTCAATTACATCAAAACTTCTAACCTCGAGTGGCGCTTGGCTAACAACCAAATCAAATCGAGGGATTCTCACAACCAGAAGTGTGAGCGATTTCACGGCGAACCAACTTAGTGTTGTGCTCCGCTTATTGGCAAATCCTAGTGGTACATTCTTAGAAATAAACTTTGGAGATTAACATGAGTGAATCTAGAGAAATTGGTGAACTTCGCTCACTTGTCTTTAGCCTGCAAAAAAAATCAACTTGTTGGAGCAACACATTGAAAGAGTGACAGGGGAGCGTGTTGAGGGTGAAGATAAGATTGAAGACTTGCCTGAAATATCAGAGATTGAATTGGACGAAAATCCTCAATTAGTGCTGGAACACATAACAGGCACAAAAAGAGGGTATTTGACACAGGTACTTAAAAAAATCGAATTGAGTAATCAAGATATTCCTTTCGCCCCCAACTCAAACACTGCAAATAGTGGCAGTGGTGGCTTTAGATATTACATTACTAATGACAATGAATTTCATATGGAGTTTGATTAATGAGCTTTAAGGTTTCTGATGCACCTATGTATTCATTTTTCTCAGGTGGGAAGAAGTTCAATAAAGTATTTATTGGTGGGGAACTTGTTTTAGCTCCACCAACGATAGTTATCCACCCCATAGGGGGGAGGTAGACGACACGCAAACTCTAGAAATGTCGGTGCTAGCTGATTCTTTGGGGGGGATTTATATTATCAATGGTCTAATGCTGATGGGGCGATTGCCGGAGCGACAAGTAACACATATACACACCCAACAAGTCCAGAGGGTACATATCAATACACAGTCGATGTGAGTAATGGAATGGGCTCTAAGAGTTCTGAAACTGTAAGTGTTGTTGTAGAAAAAAGCTTTACGCACTCAATTATCATTGAAACAGCTATGGAGGGACCTTATCGTCACTGGGGTTACGCGGATCATGATGATCTTGTTTTTGGTACGTTAAATCCGGGCAACGTTTCAGGTCTGAAAGTGCTAAGACTCAGCGCGAAAGAGACAGATATAGGTGGTTCTACGTCTTGCAGTTTATTTCTCAGTGGTAATTTGTCAAACACATCCTATGCAACGATCACTCTCCCAAGTGGTAATGTGTATAGGGCTTCATATCTATTCTATGACTTCGATGGCGCGACTAGTTTCTCATTTGAAGATAGCAAGAACTGACAGACTTCTTTGTCAATAACGTTAGTCAGACCAAATCGATTTCCCTTGAATACTTTGAGTCTTGATGTTTTTTCTTAAAAAAAGGGGCTAGCTAAGCCCCCGAAATCCACAACGTCAGATTTGAAATACCCAATTATCGTTAAACAGGCAAGTTCAGTTTGCCAGTCCCTTGTGTTAATTGCTTGGCGATAGAAATGATTATTAGTTGTTAATTGATATGTACTTGATTGGAGTTTATGTTATGAGCACCCTGTTAAAACAAGAGTCAAAATACTCAGAATTCACAGAGTACCCCTTACCAAGTGGTGTAAGTGAGTGCCTAGTTCAGAATCAATCAAGCCCCCAAATGGGGGTTTTTGTTTATGTGGGCACTAGTCAACCTAGTGCAGATGAGGAGGGGATGCTAGTTCGAGATTGGATGACATTTCCAGTCGCAGGTGGAGAAAAACTATTTCATCGAGCTCAATATGAGGTTCACCCAGTGGTCAATAGTGCTTATATTCGAGTGACTGTAGCATGAGTGGTTTGTATCTGCATGAGATGGGTCAGCGAGGTATGCGGCTTAAAGCAAAAGGCGGCGGTATTACTCCGCCACCAGTGACTGTAACTGCGGTGGCTATAAATGAAATCCTAGGAAGCCTAACTGTTGGTGATACTGCCGCTTTAACGACAACGGTAACTTATAGCAACGGTGCAACCAGTGACTCAGGCGACATGCCTAGCATTATAAGTTGGTCTAGCACTGATGGTGCTGTAATAGCTATCGATTCTAACGGCTCTCTAGAGGCTCTATCTGTCGGTTCTGCAAGCCTAACCGCTACATCTAGTGAAAATAATTCTATATCAGATTCAATAGACGTTAGCGTCGAAAGCACACCTGCCACAGTTGCAAGTATTTCGATTTCCGTTTCTTCAACAGATGTGAGTGTAGGGGATTCAGGCGAGTTTATCGCAACGGTTGGATACAGTGACGGCAGTGAGAAGGTGAGCACTGAACGCCCTGAAATTGTCGATTGGTCGAGCAGTAATGATGCTGTAATGACGGTGGGTGAAAGTGGAGAATTTTCTGCGTTAAGTGAGGGAGCGGCAACCATCACAACCACCTCTACCGAAGATGATGAATTTTTTGATTCTGTCGAAATGACTGTTAGCGCCGTTGTAACAGTGACAGGTGTAAGTATTGATCAGGAGCTAAGTTTACTGAATGAGGGCGATACAGGCACACTAACTGCCACGGTAACTTATAGCGATGCAATTACCGAAAATAGCGCAGACACGCCCTCTATTGTGTCGTGGGTTAGTGATAATGAGACCGCTGTATCCATTGATAATTTTGGCGCCTATGAGGCACTAACCTCAGGAACGGCAACAATCACGGCCACGTCTGCCGAGAGTGGAAGTGTTAGTGATTTGGTTACGGTTACCGTTAAAAGTGAGCCAGAGTAGGAAAAGCAATCACCTTTATCGCGGGTGCGGGGACAGTATACGGCTACAGGAAGGATGTAGTTGGGGAGCTAGCGCCAGGCACCACCGCCGAATGGCAGACTGACGGCGGTATTGATGGAGTTGTAGAAAAAGCCTACAGGGACGCCGGTTCTAGCATCAGCTGCGATTTTAGTCGTGTGAGTCGCTTGAAGTGGCGAGGATTCGATGCGATACACGGAAAGTTCGTTAACTTAACCGAAGGCACTGAGTACGAAAGTCCTGATGTGTGGCCGTGGAACGACTCACAGAGCAGGTACGAAAACACTGCCGACGCTACCGGTGCGCTTAATGGATCATTTTCATCTGGTGATACTGTTGAATTTTGGCTTAAAGAAGCCGTACCAACGCGAGATATTAAGCACAGAGAGGGCAGTGATAACTAAATTGGCAGAGATAAAGGGGGAGTGGCGGCTCCCCCTTTGATGATGGAGATAGGCAGTGCGGTAAGGGATACTGGCTATCCAACGGCACAATATTGCTGGCATTCCTCATGTGTGGTAGGCATTTCAAAAAAAACTCAAGCGGACATCGCCTATTGGTGAATGCGCAGATTTGCTAGATTTTCGTTGAATCAACAACATTAGTCCTGTTGCGGTTTGTGACCCCAAGGTTTCTTGGTGGGAGTGTCGGATCATTTAGACCTAATAAAACCGCGAAGCACTCACCGATAGCTCTACAAGCATCATTTCCATGCAATGATACATTTAACACTCCTCTTGTGATTTGGCAGTAACTGTCTAGTTTTGGTCGTTCGAGTATTTGTTTATAGAGACCACGCCCATTGAGAAAACGTTTTTGTGCAGTCCATTTAAATTCACTTCCCAGAGGGTTGCGAATTAAACTAATATCGTTTGATACCATAAGCTTGAACGCATCTTCTTCGTTGACGCACCAATCATAGAGATACCATTCTCTAGCACTTGTTGTTTTCAGTGTTTTATCTCGGGGCATTGGTGAGCACCATGTGGAGGACAACGTACGTTTGTGCTTGGTGCGAACAAACCAACCTTCTTTTGACCTATTTCCTCCCAAGTCCTCCCTGTGGACGGTCTGATACCCTAGACCTTTTGCGATCATCATGTTTAATTCTTTATTTGTTAGTGCTTTTATATTCATGCCATTTTTTACATCTTAAAAAATGAGATATTAATCAGCATTAAATGCAAGACCGTAGGCATTGAAAAACAATTTTTATCACTAAGTGCAAATTGGGCAGAGTGAGCATTTGATAATTTTACGTGAGTAACGACACCTATTCTGTTGTTGTTTCTCGGACCCCGAGTTCTTTCGCTCAGCACTCGGGGTCCATTACTAACTCGCCTCAGATATCAAATCGTAGGTTTCATCATTCAGTATGAACCGAGATACACCCTCGACAATCACCTCTCGATTGTATTGAGTCGTAGCTTTAAGTAGGCCCACCAATTCAACTCGAATTTCTTCGGTTTCATTTTGAGAACCATGCTTCACAATAGTTGTGGCGCCATTAATCAAATCTAGCTTGGATCAACCTCAAAGACTCTAGGGCCGATAATTTCAATCGCAGCCCAACCTCTTAAATGGTACATAGGCGTGCACATAGTTCGTGAAAACTGCATTGTGAGCGTGTTGCCTATCGTGACCTTTGCAGGAAGCCCGAATAGCGACAACTGGATATAGCACATCATTGCGGCTGTTTGGTCTACGTCAACACAATAGAAAAGAGACTGAGTTTGAGGGTTGTAACCTTGCTCTTTGATTTCTTCTGCAAGTGCAATCATCATCCCACCAGAACCGCAGGCCGGCTCACTAATGGTTATAAATTCTTGGCTCTCAAGAGCGTCAGCATTGAACGTCATTTTTGCCATGAGTTTAGATAGTTGATAGGGAGTAAAGAACTGACCTAGCGACTTTGAGCTCAATTCTAGGCTCATATATAGCTCACCTAGAACATCACAGAATCCCTCCTGCTCGTATATCTCGACAAGCAATCCACCGAGTCTCTGTAGATTGAATCGATCTTCTTTTTCATACTGGTTGATGATCTTCAAATACTTATCTTCAAGCTCCTGATCGAAGTTGACACTATTGTGAAGTGCTAGTGCATAGCATGTCACAAAGTCGTCCCATACCTTGTAGCGGTGGTGGTAGGGCGCAGTTTGCTTGAATAGCTTTTCGAATTCCTTTTTGTAGTTCATTACAGTCCTGCCTCATCGAGAAAAGCATCAAAAGTAACTTCATTAAGTCGACTTTCTAGTTCATCAAAGGCAAGCTGATAAGCCTGTAGGTTGTCGGATTTTGATAGTTCAATAAGCGCGGATTTAAGTTGTTCAGTTGAGAATTTATTCATTCTAGCCTTCAAGTGTGTCACCCTGTAACGTCCTGAGTTGGAGGCAGAATAACATACGGCACACGGCTGTAAACTAGGAAAAAGCTTTCCCCAAAACTTTTTGCAAGCCCTTGTATAGCAAGGGCTCATGGATGTATGATATTCGCTGTTAAATTGAGCGAATTATTAGATAACTCGCTGTTATTAAAGAAGTTTTCGAGGTTTTTTATACTATGTCTCTCCAATACGCAGAAATCACAGGCTGGGGTAAGTGCCTTCCACCAGCGAGTCTCTCAAACGATGACCTTAGCACCTTCCTGGATACCTCAGATGAATGGATTAGACCAAGAACGGGTATTGCTGCGCGTCGAATCAGCCATGTTGAGACATCTGATTTGGCAACCGTAGCGGCACAGCAAGCCATGGCGTGTGCTGGTATTGAGGCGAGTGACCTAGACCTTATCATAGTCGCAACCTGCTCTCCGGATACCCTGATCCCTAATATCGCGTCTAAGGTTCAAAACAACCTTGGTGCCTTGAAATCTGCGGCCTTCGATCTAAACGCGGCGTGTACAGGTTTTGTGTATGGTCTAGAGACGGCTACTCGTATGATCCAAGCTGGCTCTTACAAGCATGCTTTGGTTATCGGTGCAGAACACCTTAGCTTCTTTATCGACTGGACGCAGCGCGACACGGCCGTTCTTTTCGGCGATGGCGCAGGCGCTGTTGTGCTTTCGGCAACGGATCAAAAAGTTGGCTTACTGGAGAGTAAGCTAGGTTGTGATTCGGAAGGGCGTAATATCCTAGCCGTACCAGCCTTTGGTACTTCTATGGACAGATTTGCTGTCGACAATGGTTATTTTGAGTTTAACTTTGTGGGTCGCGAGATATTCAAACGCGCGGTTAAAGGTATGGGCGCCGCTGCTCATCATGTGCTTACTGAAGCAAAACTGGGTAAAGATGATATTGACCTAGTGGTGCCGCACCAAGCAAACGTGCGTATCATTCAAACTCTCTGCGATGTAGCGGGTATTGAACAAGATAAAGCCTTTGTAAACATCCAGAATTACGGTAACACTTCGGCTGCGACCGTACCAATTGCCTTGTGTGAAGCGGTAGAGCAAGGGCGCGTTAAGCCGGGTGCTGAGATCCTTACTGCGGCCTTTGGTGCTGGACTAACCTGGGGTGCAGGTCGCATCAAATGGGGTGAGCGCACTACGCCAATCAAAGAGTCCGATGCTAGCTTGCCGGAATGTAAAGAGAGTGCGCTTGAGCTATTAGAAAAGGCGATCGAACACTGTAAAAACAAGCCGGTTTAATCTTGATACAGGATTTCGTCGTAGCAAGGTAAAAGGAGAGTGTTATGGCCAATTTACCATTTTCTATGACGGAACCTGCCCGCTGTGTGTAAAAGAGATGACCGCACTTCGCAAGCAGGATGAAGACAGACAATTGCTGCTGGTGGATATACATGAGCAGCAGTTTTTAGATTATCCCTATATCGATGGCAAAGAGGCTTCGGCAATGCTGCATGCTTGGATGAAGACGGTAAGCTGTTGTTAGGTTTAGATGTGACCCATCAGGCTTGGTCTAGGGTTGGTAAAGGTTGGTTGTACGCGCCTACCCGTTGGAGATTGATTAAACCTTAGCCGATAGGTTCTATCTCTTCTTTGCCCGCAATCGCTATTCTATCTCTAGGCTGCTGACCGGCAGTTCTAAGTGCAAGCTGTGTAAACTGGAATAACAAAAAGGAGCTGATATCAGCTCCTTTAACGTTTTTAGGCTTTAGCGAACTTATAGGTTCGATAACCGCCAATTAGGTTTCGTGCTTTAAAGCCATTGTTGACTAATTGTCGATAAGCTACGTTACCGCGTAACCCAACTTGACAATAGATTACTATCTCTTTGTCTTTTGGCAGCTCATGCATGCGCTGCCTTAGCTGATCAACCGGAATGTTAATTGCGCCTTCTATAAAGCCGACGTTTTCTAGCTCAGTAGGATTACGCACATCCAGTAGAAGCTGCTCAGAGTCCAGGTTATCTACTTCATCAAAGTGGATCGGTGTTGCGTCACCTTTAATGATGTTGTTTGCTACAAATGCCGCTTGGTTAATCACATCCTTGGCACTGCCAAATGGAGGTGCGTAGGTAAGTTCTAGATGTTGCAGTTGCTCTACCGTCATACCTGCACGCTGCGCTACCGCAATGATATCAATGCGTTTGTCTACGCCATCTTTACCAACAGCTTGTGCACCTAAGATCTTGCCTGTTACTGGCTCAAACAAGAGCTTAAAGGAGACTATCTCAGAGCCAGGATAGTAGCTTGCGTGGCTTGCTGTGTGCACGTAGACCTTCTCATAGGAAACTTGGTCGCGCTTAAGTTGCTTCTCGTTCTTACCTGTTGAAGCAACAGCTAGATCGAAGATCTTAACGATAGCGGTGCCTTGTGTACCTTGATAATGCTCGTTTCTGCCAAGCATATTGTTTGCAGCCATGCGGCCTTGACGGTTCGCAGGGCCCGCCAGTGGAACCAAGCTTGGACTGCCGGTAACAAAGTCTTCTTCTTCTACCGCGTCACCAACAGCGTAGATGTAAGGGTCACTTGTTCTCATAGTGCTGTCGGTCCAGATACCGCCAAGTTCACCAAGTGCTAGGCCTGCCTTCTTAGCCAGCGAAGTTTCCGGTCGAACGCCTACGGCCATGATCAGAAGGTCGGTTTTGAGAGTCTCGCCACTGGTCAGGGTAAGGTTCAGGCTACTGTCTTGGTAGTCGACGGCTTCTAGCGGATCACCAAGACGCAGGTCGATACCGTGGTCACGAATAGTTTGATGTGCGAAGCCCGCCATTTCGGGGTCGACCGGTGTCATTACCTGAGGTGCTAGCTCTAGTAGGGTGGTTTCTATACCTAATTGATGAAACGCTTCCATCATCTCAAGACCGATAAAACCACCCCCGACGACCGTGGCATGCTTTGGCTTGTTAGTTTTGATTGAATTAATGATGCGATCCATATCTGGGATGTTTCGTAGAGAGTGCGTTAGCGGGTTATCTATACCTGAAATAGGCGGGAGAAGAGGCGCCGCCCCTGGGCTCAGCAGTAGAAAGTCATAACTCTCTTGGTACTCTTCACCCGTCATCAGGTTTTTACTGAGACTAGTTTTGATTCTTTGTCGATATTGGTCACCTCGTTAAAGGTGCGGACATCCACGTTAAAACGGGCAAGAAAGCTCTGTGGGGTCTGAAGAAGCAGCTTATCTCGCTCCTCAATATCTCCACCGATGTGGTATGGAAGGCCACAGTTTGCGAAGGATACAAATTCGCCACGTTCAAACATTATAATCTGTGCATCTTCGCTTAAACGGCGTGCTCGTGCTGCCGCTGATGCGCCACCGGCTACGCCGCCAACGATAACTATCTTGGTCATTTCTTGCCCCTTGAACTACTGAATTGGCTTAACGATAACACATAAATTAGCAATTGCTAATTTTTATTTATCTTTTTTGAATTTACTAATTAAGAATTGACTAAATTAAATATCTGGCATAGTTTATTAGAGAACTCTTAATCAAAGGTGATTCAATTGAACGCGCAAAAGTCACTCGACATTCAGATGCAGCAGCAACTGTCAGATATGACCGAAAAGGCCAAGCTAGTCTCAGCAACGCTAAAGGTGCTGTCTCATCACGAGCGTTTATTGGTTCTTTGTCAGTTGATTGAAGGTGAGAAAGGGGTAGCTGAACTGCAAGAACGTTCTCCGCTAAACCAGTCTGCATTGTCACAACACCTAAAGGTATTAAGGGACAACAACCTGGTCGCGGTGCGTAAAGAGTCGCAAATGGTATTTTATTCTTTGAACGATCCTCGAATCACTCAGCTGATCGAGTCTTTGTATAACATCTATTGTGTAGAGGAGTCCTAGCGTGACTTTTACTATCCCTTGGGATTCATTGTTTGGCGGTATGCTTTTAGGTGTATCAGCTCTATTGCTTCTTTTATTTAGCGGCAAGATTGCTGGTATCAGCGGTATTGTCTCAGGCGCTCTGAAAATCAGGCGGGTGATCGCGTGTGGCGCTGGCTCTTTATCATTGGTATGGTGCTGGGTGGCATCCTTGGCGGAGTTGCCTTCTCCGCGGACATCCCAACCGTCTATGACTCCAGTCTTTGGGTATTGCTGCTTGCCGGCTTTTTTGTTGGCTTTGGTACCAAGATAGGAAATGGCTGTACTTCAGGCCATGGTATTTGTGGTATCGGGCGCTTCTCAACACGGTCTATCGTAGCTACCTGTGTGTTTATGCTAGTAGCGGGTATTACTGTTTTCGTTCGACTGCATTTGGTGTAGGTGATGACTAAGTTTATTTCACTTTTTTCTGGTCTGTTATTTGGTTTAGGTATGGCCGTATCGGAAATGGTTGATCCGCACAAGGTGATTGCATTCTTGGATGTGGCGGGTAATTGGGATCCAAGTTTGGCGTTTGTCATGGGAGGGGCGCTAATGGTGTTTATCCCTGGCTACCAATTTCTGATCAAAAAGCGCACTGCACCTATCGCAGGAGAAAAGTTTTCGCTTTCGGTAAACAAGCATATAGATCGCAAGCTATTAACCGGTGCTGGGTTCTTTGGCTTAGGTTGGGGTTTAGCAGGTATTTGTCCTGGGCCAGTGGTGTCATCTCTAGGCGTAGGGAATGGTCAGGCATGGCTGTTCTTAGTCGCTATGCTCTTGGGTATGCTGGCAGCGAACAAAGCTCAGAAAGCGTAAAGGAGGGTTGCCCCTCCTTTTTTACTGGATTTTGCCTTGCAGTGGGCAGTGGTCACTGAGTTGATAATTCAATACGTGATTCTTGCTATAGTTAAGCTGGCTTACTTGGCTTGCTGTTAACTCGCTGCTCACGATAATGTGGTCGATGAGATTTCGGTATCTATGGGTCTGTTTAGGGTTACGATTCGAGCGAACCTCACAACTTGCTTTAGTGCTTGATGTTGCAAGGGATGCTTGATTGCCTTTGCTTAGTACTGCCATTAACCAGTCACCTCGATAAGCCAGGTTGTGGTTAAAATCTCCCATGATCAGATAGGCGTCGCCATTTGCTTCTCTCTCTTTTATCCAACTATTAAGCATTTCCCCTTGAGTACGAAGGATCTGACAGGAGCGGTTGTTTCTTTCTTTAGCTTGGCAACCCGCTTTGAGGTGCACAGATAGGGCATGGATAGCCGGAGCGTTAGGTCGTTTTACTTCTATATAGGTCGCAAACCTTAACTTGCCGTTTCGTTCGGTATTTAGGTTTAGGTCTTTGTGCTCTTTTACTTCCAAGCTCTTGTTAACTGCAAAGCCCGTGTATTGGTTGATGTCATTGAACTGATGACCTCTATACCGCCAAACGCTTCGCTGTGACAGATAGATATTAAAATTATCGCCGACTACTCTAGAAATAGCCTCGGCACTGTTTACTTCTTGAAATGCGAGAACATCTGAGTTGAGTTTATTGGAGTAATAGGAGAGCCTTTGCCAGTCGTCTTGATTACGAATGCTCTCTGAAAACTGTGGATAACCCGTTTCAGACAACCAAGCGATGTTCCAACTCGAAACCTGCAGACTGCTCGCATATGCAACCTGAGTAAAGGTTAACGGGGACAGCAATATAGACGTAAATGCAAGGCATTTTTTACGGTTTTGGTGTTCAAATTTTCAATTTCCTCTCTGTTGCCCATCGAAAAAGGGCTTCGAAAAAAGCAACCCATTTAGAAAAAATTTTGCCATTTTTTTCGTTTCGAATACAGCTCAAGTTATGCAAAAAAGATCGGTTACATTAGGCACCACTCTGACCCTTTATTGATCCAGATCAACTCTCTGGCTTGGTGGTTTTCGTTAAATACGCCCACAATATGTAGTGTGTAATCGTCAGTTAAATACCCTATATAGTGTATCTGTGTATATGCTGTGGGTAAGGAGAATATGTGAATCCAGTTGTGCTAAAAAGAGATGGCTCTCTTGCCCCGTTTACTCGGGACCGCATTGTGGCAGCAGTGGAAAGCGCCGCGACTCAAATCGACCTAGAGGCGTCTGAATACGCTCAAAATGTAGCAGCGTCGGTTGAGAGTCAGCTGGAAGGGTGTAAAGAAGTCGACATCCAGCAAATCCAAACGCTTGTTGAGAATGAACTGATGCAGGGCGAGTTTAAAGGCCTAGCGCGTTCATATATCGAGTATCGTCACGACCGTGATATCGCTCGTGAGAAGAAGTCTGCGCTTAACCAAGAGATCCAAGGCTTGATTGAGCAGTCGAATGCGGACCTTCTAAATGAGAATGCTAACAAAGATGGTAAGGTGATCCCAACTCAGCGTGACCTACTAGCGGGTATTGTAGCTAAGCACTATGCAAAAACGCATATCTTGCCTCGCGATATCGTTCAAGCACACGAGCAGGGTGATATTCACTATCACGACCTAGATTACGCTCCGTTCTTCCCAATGTTTAACTGCATGCTGATCGACCTTAAGGGTATGTTGACGCATGGCTTTAAGATGGGTAACGCTGAGATTGATACACCTAAGTCTATCTCAACTGCAACCGCAGTGACTGCGCAGATCATTGCGCAGGTAGCGAGCCACATCTATGGCGGCACTACGATTAACCGTATTGATGAGGTTCTTGAGCCTTATGTTATGTGCAGTTACGAGAAGCATCTTGAAGTGGCACGTGAGTGGATATCCATGATCCAGAAGCGTTCGCCCGTGCTCGCACTGAAAAAGAGTGCTATGACGCATTCCAATCTCTTGAGTATGAAGTAAACACACTGCACACGGCTAACGGCCAAACTCCATTTGTGACCTTTGGTTTTGGTCTAGGTTCGTCTTGGGGCTCTAAGCTTATCCAACAATCTATTTTGCGTAATCGCATTGCAGGCTTGGGTAAGAACAAAAAGACAGCGGTATTCCCTAAACTGGTATTCGCTATCAAAGATGGTTTGAACCATAAACCAAACGATCCTAACTACGACATCAAGCAGCTAGCTCTTGAGTGTGCGTCTAAGCGCATGTACCCAGATATCTTGAACTACGACAAAGTGGTTGAGGTGACGGGTTCGTTTAAGACGCCTATGGGTTGTCGTAGCTTCCTAAACGTGTATGAAGAAAACGGCGAGATGATCCACGAAGGTCGTAACAACCTTGGTGTGGTTAGCCTTAACCTTCCACGTATTGCTCTACAAGCGGGTGGCGATGTAACACGCTTCTATGAACTTCTTGACGAGCGTTTGGTTACGGCACGTCGTGCACTTGAAACTCGTATTGAGCGTCTAGAAAACGTGAAAGCACGCGTTGCACCAATTCTATATATGGAAGGTGCATGTGGCGTACGTCTAAACCCAGACGACTCGATTGCAGATATCTTCAAAAACGGTCGTGCTTCGATCTCGCTTGGCTACATTGGTATTCACGAAACTATCAATGCGCTATTTGGCACGCAAGAACACCTTTACGATGCACCTGAGCTTCGTGAAAAAGCACTTGAGATGATTGATTACCTGAAATCTAAGGTGAATCAGTGGACTGAAGAAACTGGCTATGGCTTTAGCCTATACGGCACTCCGAGTGAGAACCTATGTTCTCGTTTTGCTCGCATCGATACCAAAGAGTTTGGCGTGGTTGAGGGAGTAACGGATAAAGGTTATTACACCAACAGCTTCCACTTAGATGTTGAGAAGAAGGTGAACCCGTACGACAAGATCGACTTCGAGATGCCGTATCCGCACATCTCTAGCGGTGGCTTCATCTGTTACGGTGAATTCCCGAATATGCAAAGAAACATCGAAGCGCTAGAAAACGTATGGGACTACTCATACACTCGCGTTCCTTACTACGGCACGAACACACCAATCGATGAGTGTTACGAGTGCGGTTACAACGGCGAATTTGATTGCACCAGTAAAGGTTTTACCTGCCCGAACTGTGGCAACCATGACTCAACCAAGGTTTCAGTAACCCGTCGCGTGTGTGGTTATCTAGGTAGCCTGATGCACGTCCATTTAACTTCGGTAAACAAGAAGAAGTTAAGCGTCGCGTTAAGCATCTTTAATAGAAATAAAGTAGAGCACTGATGAATTATCACAATTACTATCCTGTCGATGTTGTAAATGGGCCAGGTACGCGCTGTACCTTGTTCGTGTCGGGGTGTATTCATCAGTGCCGTGGTTGCTATAACCAATCTACTTGGTCACCTAGCTCTGGTCATCTGTTCACACAAGATATGGAAGACCAGATCATCAATGACCTTAAAGATACCCGTATCAAGAAAAGGGGGTTGTCTCTGTCAGGCGGCGATCCTCTGCTTCCATCGAACGTGCCGCATATCTTAAAACTGGTTCAGCGTGTAAAACGTGAGTGTCCAGATAAAGACATCTGGATGTGGACTGGTTACCTGCTTGCTGAGCTAACACCAGAGCAGCAGGAAGTGGTTAAGTATGTGGATACGCTTATCGACGGCAAGTTTGAAAAAGACCAAGCCGATGCCCGTCTTGAATGGCGTGGCAGTGCAAACCAAGTCATACATTACTTTTCAAAAAATGAGCTAATGGACTGATTGAACTGACTTTCCTATTTAGATTTTGTTTCGCAAGTGATAACGTGATGACATCTAAATGGAATTCTTAGGGCAGTTTTTTCATGTTTGCTAATCTACCGTCTCCTCAACAGGACCCGATCCTTTCTCTTTCATTGGCCTATCGCCAAGACCCACGCCAAGACAAGGTTGATCTTGGTATCGGTGTATATAAGAACAGTGACGGTGTCACGCCAGTTATGCGCGCTGTTCTTAATGCTCAGCAAAAGATGCTGGATGAGCAGACTACGAAAGCCTATGTCGGCATGGCAGGGGACGAAGAGTTCAATGCCGAAGCGTTGAAGCTTCTGGTTACCGATCAAAGTATCATCGAGCGTTCTACTTCGGTTCAAACGCCAGGCGCCAGTGGCGGTCTGCGCATGTTGGCTGAACTTATCGCATTCTCCGAACCCGGAGCAACAGTGTGGCTGAGCAATCCAAGCTATGTAAACCACCAACCTGTAATGGAAGCAGCTGGCCTTAAGGTTAAGCACTATCGCTATTTTGATGTAAATACTAAGCAGGTTGATGTGTCAGCCATGCTGGGTGATCTTTCTCAGGCGAGTAGCAAGGATGTGGTACTGCTTCACGGCTGCTGTCACAACCCAACCGGTGCTGATTTGCCAGTTGAGGGTTGGAAAGCGGTGACAGAGCTTGCTCAGAAAAACGGTTTTACCCCATTTATCGATATTGCTTACCAAGGTTTTGGTGATGGGCTTGTCCAAGATGCGTTCGGCGTTTCACATATGGCGGCGAATCTTCCTGAGCTTTTGGTGACTAGTTCGTGCTCTAAAAACTTTGGTCTATATCGCGAACGTACCGGCAGTGCGATTGTGATTGGTCAGAACGCTACTCATGCAACAAATGCTCGTGGCAAGCTGCTACAAATGGCTCGTTCAACATATACTATGCCTCCTGCGCATGGAGCGTCTATAGTTAAAACTATATTGCTAGACAATGACTTAAGAGCAGATTGGGTGAGTGAACTAGAAGATATGCGTCTTCGTCTACTTTCTCTTCGTGAAGGTCTTTGTCGTGAGCTCGCCGAACGCTCCGGAAGCAATGAATTCGAATTTATCAAACAACATAAGGGTATGTTCAGTGTGCTGGGTTACAGTGCTGAGCAGATGATCAAACTTCGTGAGCAGTTTGCTGTTTACGGTGTTAACGATGGTCGTATCAACATTGCAGGCCTTCGTGAGCAAGATCTTCCTTATGTAGCGCAAGCTATCGTCGACGTAAAATAAACAACCAGGTGGATTGGATGAAACATTGGAAATATTTGGCAATCGCTATCGCGGCAATCTCTCTTAGTGCATGTACCAGTGCACCAAAGCCGGACGAAAACACTGGAGTAACAACGCCTCCTACTTTTGAGCAAGAGACAGAAGAGGGTGTTGAGGAAGTGGTAGAGGTGGAAGAGCCTGAGGTGAAGGAGGAAGCACCTGAGGCTAAGCCTGCACCTTTACCAACAAAAACTAAAGATGGCATGCTGATCCTAGGTGAAAAGGAATGGGTGTATTTCCCGAAATCTAAATCTAGTGTTCGCGCAAGAATCGATTCCGGTGCAACAACTTCATCTTTATCTGCTGTTGAGGTCAAGCAATTTGAACGCGATGGCAAAGAGTGGGTTAAATTCAAGCCTGCTTTTAACGGTAAGGTAGGTAAAGAGATCAGCCTTCCAGTGGACCGTTGGGCTAAGATCAAGCAATCGAGTACAGATAAAGCCGATCGTCGTGCGGTCGTTTCTGTGTGGATTCAGGTTGGTGACCTAAAAGCTAAGACAGAATTCACGCTGGTGGATCGCTCGCACCTTAGCTATCCAGTGCTACTAGGTCGCAGTTTTGTTCGCGACGTTGCTATCGTAGATGTTGGTCGCAAATATGTTCAACCAAAAGTTACTAAATAATTGATTTATAATAGATAGGCGCTGCTAGTCAGCGCCTTTTTCGTTTCTGCAATTTGAAGTTTTATGTCTAGATTTTTCGTTTTATTTTCGGTTCTGTTTAGCGCTTTTGCGAGCGCAAAACAGGTTGTTTATGTCTATGCTGCATCGTCGATGACGGAAGTGGTACAACAAGCTCAGCAGCACTTTAAGGGCACCGACATCGAGATAAAGGGGGTGTTTGGCAGTTCTGCCTCTCTTGCCCGCCAAGTTACCCATAAAGCTCCGGCAGATATCTACATCTCTGCCAATAGTTTGTGGATGGACTACGTAGAAAAGAATCTAGAACTAAAACAAGAATCTCAAACATTAGCCTCCAATAGCTTGGTGTTGGTTTCTCCAACCGCTTCTGATGCTAAAGTCAGTGATATCGCTAAGCTCGAAACTTGGCAAGAATTAATAGGGAAAGGGCGCTTAGCCATTGGCGAGCCAAAGACGGTACCCGTTGGCATCTATGCTAAAGAGGCACTAACGAAACTTAACGTTTATAGCGAACTTAAGTATGCGCCTATGAAGAACACCCGCGCTACATTAGCTATGGTAGAACGTGGTCAAGTGCCAGCCGGCATTGTCTATAAAACCGATGCAGTTCAATCTGACAAGGTAAAGGTTCTCACTGAGCTTCCTAATGACCTGCATGAGCCTATTACTTATCCAATTGTCCAACTATCTCAAGACGCAGAAGTCATTGATGTATATAATTATTTTTTAAGTGATGAATTGCACGCGAAGATCCTAGAGCTAGGTTTTTCTTCCGCGAACTAACTGGAGAACCTGTGCTAACTGAATACGAACTAACAGCACTATTACTGAGTCTTAGGGTTGCACTGGTGGCATCCTTGGGTTTATTGCCTGTTGGTATCGGACTGGGTTGGCTGTTAGCGAAGAAGGAGTTCGTGGGTAAATCCATCCTCGATGGCTTTGTGCACCTTCCTTTGGTGCTCCCTCCTGTGGTGATCGGTTACCTATTACTTGTGTTATTCGGCACACAAGGTCCGATCGGTGCATTCTTGGATAGCACTTTCGGGATCAGTTTTGCCTTTAATTGGCATGGCGCAGCTTTAGCCTCGGCTGTGGTTTCACTCCCGTTGATGGTAAGAGCCATTCGACTCAGTATCATGGGTATCGACCTAAACTTGAGCAAGCGGCTATGACATTAGGCGCAAGACCTTGGAAGGTGTTTACAACTATCACCTTACCACTGACCATACCTGGTCTCATCTCTGGCTTTTTGCTCGCCTTTGCGCGCAGCCTTGGAGAGTTTGGGGCGACCATTACTTTTGTCTCCAATATCCCCGGAGAGACTCAAACCATTCCGCTGGCTATGTTTAGCTTTCTTGAAACGCCGGGGGCGGAGTTTGAAGCTATGCGCCTTTGTATCATAGCCATAGTGATTGCCCTAAGTTCACTCTTTATCAGTGAGTGGTTGGCGAGACGTGCGCAGAAAAATTTGGGGTTTAGCTAATGCTCAAAGTTAATTTCTCCCATAGTTTCGATACTCAAGAATTTGATGTTCAAGTCGATATCCCAGCTAAGGGTGTCACTGCCGTGTTTGGTCGCTCAGGTAGCGGTAAAACCACATTGCTTAATGTGATTGCCGGTCTGCTTACTCCTGAATTAGGTGAAATAACCCTGTTTGAGCAAAAGCTGTTTGATAGCAAAAGCAGAGTAAACGTCCCTACTTGGGAGCGAGAATGCGCTGTGGTGTTCCAAGATTCTCGCTTGTTCCCACATATGACGGTAAAGCAGAACCTTAATTACGGTCTGCCGCCAGAGGTGAGCAATTCTGAATACCAAGAACTGCTCAAACTACTCGATATCCAGCACCTAATTCAGTCTCGACCACATCAACTCAGTGGTGGTGAAAAACAAAGGGTAGGCATAGCACGTGCATTGTTAACACGGCCTAAGCTCTTGTTAATGGACGAGCCTCTCGCAAGCCTTGATCTCCCTCGGAAGAGAGAGGTGCTTAAGTATCTTCAAAAACTGGCTCAGAACATCGATATCCCAGTGGTTTATGTAACCCACAGCCTAGAAGAGGTGATGAACCTAGCGGATAACTTGTTGCTGCTGGATCAGGGTAAGTTGGTTCAGTTCGGCACGGTTGAAGAAGTATGGAACAGCGATTCTTTATCCTTGTGGAAGGGCAATGAGATGCAAAGCTCCCTCATTAACGTCGAGGTGTGTGAACGACATTCACAGTACGCAATGCGCAGACTCAGTGTAGATACGCACTCGCTATGGGTACCTGATACAGACTTTGACGATCTGCAGGGTAAGCACATGCGCCTTAGAGTCAATGCCAGTGATGTGTCGGTTACCCTGTCACGTAACGAGCAAAGCTCAATACGGAATATCTTACCGGTTACTGTATCTGCTATGCATCGCACGAACGAACACGCTTACCTTTTAGAGTTGGAACTTAGTGCAGATGTAAGAATTAAGTCTTCGATAACGGTTTGGGCCGCGACAGACTTGGAGTTAGAGGTGGGTAAGTTGGTTTACGCTCAAATCAAGGGCGTGAGCTTTACTCAACAAAAATTAGCCTCCCACTAGGGTGAGAGGCTCGCGATTGATTAGCGCTCGAATACGCTGTTGAAGTCGCGCTTTAGGATAGGGTCACGACGTGCTTTTTTAACCTGTTTAACCATATCTTTGATGCAGTTGAACAGTACTTTATCAAGCAGCTGAGCCTTATATGCGTTGGTATCTTCTTCGCTCATATCGGCAGGAAGATCTAGGTTAGGGAACTCCTCTAGAAGGCCTACACCTGCAAACGCTTGGCTTACAGAGGTTAGAGCATGGAATTGCTCGAAGCTATCTACAACATTTTGTGCACTTGCTGGTAGTTCATCCCAAGCTTTGCGGACTTCTTCCTCCGCAGTTTCATGGATAGAAACCACCATCTGATACATTTGCTCTGGTACTTCGTCAAACTCGATTACCTGACGCAATTCTTTAGATACTTCAGCGAGGTCGATTGTTTGGATATCTTGGGTTTCTGACATGATTTTTACCTATGTGATGTTACAAGGACATCGTATGAAACCCTGATTTAAAGTCAACAATTAGCACACTAATCAGTGATAACTGGACAATAATTAAATGAAGAGTTGTATAAGGGATTAAATAACGTGCGAAACAAGGTAGTTTAGCACTCTGTCTGAGTGTGGTTTCTTATTCATCATTTGCTATTGATGTTTTTCGAAAAGGATTCGAAGCAAACTTCGCAGCGGCAGTTCTCTACAGTGACAGTAACGCTATTTCACTGGGCTTCCAGAATTTCGATCCTAACCAGATTGCTAATATCGGCGATGATTTTGGTAATCAAGCCTCGCTTGATCTAAAGAAAGATCTGGGTGTAACAACTCTCCCTTATACCTTTGAACTCCCCACCATTACGTTTGAAGACAACTCAGTACTAGAACAGCGTGTAAAGGTACTCTTTTCTTATTTGAGACAAAAACAAAACGTTAATTTCAATAATGAGCCTGTTTCTGACACGTTAAAAGAACAGATCTATACATTGGCAGCTCATTACTCAGTAACTCGTCCCTGGACAGACAACTGGAGTATCGGTGCTGGTATAGGTACCAACGTGATGTATCTGGAGAATGACTTTACTTACAGAACGCAGTTTTCGGAGCAGACCAGAGATATAGTAGAAGGAAATATCTTCAATACTTCGGCTTGGGCCCAGACTTTTCAGCCAAACTTAAATCTTCATTATAAGCATCCTCAAAGTTGGGGGCGCTGGGAAGCATTCTCAGACCTCAACTACTTTTATGGCTACGGAGGCGGTCAGGGCAATGATGGTGACATTGGTAACCCTGAAGGTTTGTATTGGATAAATGGCATAAAAGGTTTCTATGACATCACCCATTGGGGTGGTTATGGTCAAACCCTGTTTTCGAGCGTTCGACATATTAATATCAATGGCGACCTGAAAGAGTCGTTAAATACCATGAGTACTGGGAAGCGAGTATCGGTTGGCTGGTATCACCGCCATTTCTTAGAGATTATGTGGACAACATCGGGATCGGAATAAACCTCAACTATGGCAGTTCACTCAGTGGTGGAACGATCATTTTGTTGTTCAACCAGGACTAATTAGCAACCTGAAACCACTACATTTAATTCTGCAGATAGAGTCGGGCTAGTTGCGGGGAAGTACTCTACAAAGCAATCATCTAATACTGACATGCCGGGATGGGTGACAAAAAACTGCTGTTTTGGAAACACCACTATACCGAACTCGTTTCCAGCCTTTTCGCTAACTCTTTTCAGCGATTCAGTTTCTAAAAAAGTCACATGGGAAATGTCTTGTGCGGTAATATCACTTGTTTTAGCCACCCCAAGATTTCCGTACTGAAGCTGTATGTCTCTACCTTCTATCAGAAGAGTAGTGGTTTGTTCGCGCTCCAAACCATCCACTGCAGCAAGACCTATCAACATATGATTAAGAGAGGACAGGGTAGCGCCAACACTTTGCATGGTGTTACTGCGCGCATCGTGCTTAAGTTTGATAAACCGCGGTGCTGCGATTGCAGAAAGTATAGCCAGAATCACTAATGCAATAACGAACTCGATCAGCGTAAAACCTTTCTTAATTTTCATAGTGGCTCTATCTATTGGAAAGAATGACGCACGGTAACAATTTAAGTTAACTTTTCCAACACAAAACTAACGTTCTAAATCCCATTATTAGTAATTCATAAAAGCGTGTTTAATTAACTTTCTTACTTGTTGTCCTGTACGTTTTTTCTTCAAATACCCTTTAATCCAAATACTATTCGATGCTTTTTTGCGCCAGTCACAATCTGTCATCAAAAATTTGTATATGTTGATCAAACATTTGCAGTTAAATCTCGCCATTGTCTTCGCTATCCCTTAGATTTAGTTGAATAGAGATTTATTTTATTGAAGGAAAAATTATGGGTTGGTTGAGCCGTTTATTTGGTGGCAATAAAGAGCAGAAGGCGGTCGAGGTAGAGCCGGAAGAGTATAAAGGCTACCTCATTTATGCTGAACCTATAGCGGAAAATGGTCAGTATCGCATTGCTGGTCGAATTACCCTCGGTGAGGGTGAAGAGATGAAACACACCGTTTTATTCGTTCCGATCTTTTGATCAGCGAAGCCGACGCTAAAGAGTTGATGCTTAAAAAAGCGCAAATGCTTATCGACCAAATGGGCGAGTCTCTGTTCAACTAACGCTGGTTAGACCTTTTAAGGGGAGACAATTCATAGTTTTTATACAGTCGAGGTGCAAAATCGACTGTAAAGTGATTGATTTATCACACGTTTGTTTTGATGCCTGCTGTTTAGGGGTAGCGATAGATCAGTCCACAGGAATTTTGTGATTTGTATACAAGGAGTATGCACTAATGATTATCGGTGTACCGAGAGAAGTACTCGATGGAGAAACCAGAGTCGCTGCTTCACCCAAGTCGGTGGAGCAACTGATCAAACTGGGTTTTGACATCAAGGTAGAAAATAGCGCTGGCGCACTTGCCAGTTTTGATGATGCCGCCTTTGAAGCTGCTGGCGCAATGCTAGTTGCAGCGGATGAGATTTGGCAATCAGACCTTATTTTGAAGGTCAATGCGCCTACTGATAGCGAGATTGAAGCTATCAAAGAGGGAGCTACACTAGTTAGCTTTATCTGGCCGGCTCAAAACCCAGAGCTGATGGAAAAGCTAACCACTAAAAATATCAATGTAATGGCAATGGATGCGGTTCCTCGTATCTCTCGTGCTCAGGCTCTAGATGCACTTAGCTCAATGGCTAACATAGCTGGCTATCGTGCGGTCGTGGAAGCGGCTCACGAGTTTGGTCGTTTCTTCACAGGCCAAATCACCGCGGCAGGTAAGGTGCCGCCAGCGAAAGTGCTGGTTGCAGGTGCAGGTGTTGCAGGTCTAGCAGCAATCGGTGCTGCAGGTAGCCTTGGTGCTATTGTTCGCTCGTTCGACGTTCGCCCTGAAGTAAAAGAGCAAGTTGAGTCGATGGGTGCTGAGTTTTTGGAGATAGATTTCCAAGAACAAAGTGGCAGTGGCGATGGCTACGCAAAAGAGATGTCCGATGAATTCAACAAGAAAGCGGAAGAGCTTTACGCAGAACAAGCGAAAGACGTTGACATC
Organism: Vibrio sp. JCM 19236; assembly: GCA_000830455.1. Taxonomy (GTDB): domain Bacteria; phylum Pseudomonadota; class Gammaproteobacteria; order Enterobacterales; family Vibrionaceae; genus Vibrio. The sequence goes on along the minus strand of BBSB01000001.1, from coordinate 139,494 downwards.
ATCATTACTACGGCATTGATCCCAGGTCGTCCAGCACCAAAATTGATCACCAAGGAAATGGTAGATTCAATGAAGCCGGGCAGTGTGGTTGTAGACCTTGCTGCAGCAAACGGTGGTAACTGTGAGTACACAGTGGCTGACAAGGTAATTACTACAGACAACGGCGTTAAGATTGTCGGTTATACCGACATGGTGGGCCGTCTTCCAACTCAATCGTCTCAGCTATACGCAACTAACTTGGTCAACCTTCTTAAGCTTCTGTGTAAAGAGAAAGACGGCAATATCGACATCGATTTTGAAGATGTGGTTATTCGCGGTGTAACTGTGGTTAAAGAGGGCGAGGTTACTTGGCCAGCGCCACCAATCCAGGTTTCAGCACAGCCTGCGGCTCCTAAACAAGAAGCTAAGGTTGAAGAGAAGAAGCCAGAAGAGCCGACTTCTCCAGTTAAGAAGATCATTGGTGTAGCAGCTGGTGTTGCAGCCTTTGGTTGGGTTGCCTCGGTTGCGCCTGCTGCATTCTTGGCGCACTTCACCGTATTCGTACTCGCTTGTATCGTTGGCTATTACGTGGTTTGGAACGTTACGCACGCACTGCACACACCGCTTATGTCGGTGACTAATGCTATCTCAGGTATCATCATCGTTGGTGCTCTTCTGCAGATAGGGCAAGGCCACGGTTTTGTCAGTTTCTTGGCATTCATCGCAGTGCTTATCGCAAGTATTAACATCTTTGGTGGCTTTACGGTGACCAAGCGCATGTTAGAAATGTTCCGTAAAGATAAGGGAGTAGCAAATGTCTGCAGGATTAGTACAAGCAGCTTATATTGTTGCTGCTGTTTTCTTTATTTTGAGTCTAGCCGGGCTTTCTAAGCAAGAAAGTGCGCGTAGTGGTAACTACTACGGCATTATCGGTATGGCAATCGCGCTTATCGCAACCATCTTTGGTCCTCACTCAGAGGGTATCGTTTGGATCGTTATTGCTATGGTTATCGGTGGTGGTATCGGTATCCACTACGCCAAGAAAGTTGAAATGACAGAAATGCCAGAGCTTGTGGCAATTCTTCACAGCTTCGTTGGTATGGCAGCGGTACTAGTAGGTTATAACAGCCTATTAGATGCACCTGAGGCGGCAACCCACGCGGAGCACGTTATTCACCTTGTAGAGGTGTACCTAGGCGTATTCATCGGTGCGGTTACCTTCACAGGTTCTGTGGTTGCCTTCGGTAAACTACGAGGCGTCATCTCTTCATCACCACTTAACCTTCCACATAAGCACAAGCTAAACCTTGCAGCTGTTGTGGTATCGGCATGGCTGATGAACATCTACCTAAATGGTGACGGCAGCCTGTTCCCACTATTTATCATGACCCTAATCGCATTTGCCTTTGGTTACCACCTAGTAGCATCTATCGGTGGTGCAGATATGCCAGTTGTGGTTTCAATGCTGAACTCATACTCAGGTTGGGCAGCAGCAGCGGCAGGTTTCATGCTAGCAAATGATCTGTTGATCGTAACTGGTGCGCTAGTAGGTTCTTCGGGCGCCATACTGTCTTACATCATGTGTAAGGCCATGAACCGCTCATTCATCAGTGTTATTGCAGGTGGTTTTGGTCAGGAAGTATCGACCGAAGGTACAGGTGAAGAGTACGGTGAGCACCGTGAATCGAGCGCTGAAGAAGTAGCAGAAATGCTGAAAAACTCTAAATCAGTCATCATCACTCCAGGATACGGCATGGCGGTAGCTCAGGCTCAGTACCCAGTTCATGAGATCACTGAAAAGCTACGTGCTCAAGGTATCGAAGTGCGCTTTGGTATTCACCCAGTAGCCGGGCGTCTTCCTGGTCACATGAACGTACTTCTTGCTGAAGCGAAAGTGCCGTATGACATCGTACTTGAAATGGATGAAATCAATGACGATTTTCCAGAAACAGATACGGTTCTTGTTATCGGTGCTAACGATACAGTTAACCCAGCTGCCCTTGAAGATCCAAACAGCCCAATCGCTGGTATGCCGGTTCTTGAAGTGTGGAATGCGCAAAACGTGGTTGTGTTCAAGCGTTCAATGAACACCGGTTACGCTGGCGTTCAAAACCCACTGTTCTTCAAAGAGAACTCTTCGATGCTGTTTGGCGATGCGAAGGATTCCTGCCTCAAGATCATCGAACATCTGTAATCTGTTATGATTCTGTTAAAGGGAGCTTCGGCTCCCTTTTTTCTTGTCATTATTCCGTCAGAAACACAGCCAAACTTGGTATGCTGCACTGTTTATGGGTATAGTTAGCTTCATCAAAATTTATAAAATGTTGTTCTCTTTGCGTTTTTCGTTACTTGTTTTAGTACTCATGTTTGTATCGCCAGTGCTGCAGGCCAAGACCTTGCCGCAAAAACTGGACGTGCTAACGAGCCTGTTTTCGTTTGACGACGCAAAACAGATGTACGACATGCAAGAGATACAGGTAAATTTTCCGACTGCGCTAATAAGTCCCGACTCCATGTTGCCGCAGACAAGTAAATATCCTCTTAAGGATATCCAACTTCTGTATCAACTAGAGCAAAAGTGCAAAGGGAAATTACCCCTGAGTCCTTTGGTTACAGAGCCATTAGTGTTTACCCGAGCTATGTGCCGCGGAACTAAACTGCCAGTAAAATGGTTCTCACGTTCAGACCATATTCATCCAGGCGGTGGCACCTATGCAGCTCGTTATGTGTCGGTTCATCCTGAGATGTTTGAAGATCTGCAGCAGTACATGCACATCAGCGAGCGTAACCTTGCAGAGCCAGATACACTTTTAGGCCGTCTGCAACTCATGAACCGCGATTCGGTCACAGCCTTGATAGCGGGTGCACCAATGTTTTTGCAGGGTGAGGAATTTTGGCTGCGTAAGGGCGATAGCTATTTCATTTTTGACTATAAAACCCTAGAGACAAATGCTGACACGGCAGAGCTCAGTTTCACTCTTAGCAATCAGGTAAACGAGTGTTTCTTTGAGCGAGGAAACATCTGTTGGAGTCAGAAGAGCGACCAAGACTGATAAAGCAAGCGCTCTATTTTTGGTGATCCTGAACTTCTTCCTGATTACCGGTTGGGCCATTTATCGTTGGAACAGCAAGAGACAAGAGCTTCGTAGTCGCATGTTGGTTCTGCAGATCTTAACCCATGAGTTGAGAACGCCGATTGCGTCGCTTTCAATGACAGTGGAAGGGTTTAGACGTGAATTTGAGCACTTGCCTGAGTCGGTTTATGATGAGTTCCGCCGTCTGTGCGAAGACTCAAGACGACTTAGACAATTAGCCGAAGCGAGCAAAGATTATCTTCAATCTGATAATCAGATGCTGGCAACAGAACATCTTCCGTCGATGCAGGAATGGTTGATGTACAAGCTCGAAGAGTATTCCGCTCCAGTAGTGTTAGAGATGCCGGAAGATTTGGAAGCAAACGTAAATATTTATTGGCTAGGTAACTGCATCGACAACCTGGTTAACAATGCAATTAAGTACGGTGAAGCGCCTGTTAAGCTTTCCGTAGTGACTAAAAAACAGAACTTACTCATAACCGTTGAAGACCAAGGGCAATTGAGCTCTAAAGATTGGAAACAACTTCGTAAACCGTTTGTGAGTGAAGCCGGACTTGGCCTAGGTTTGACGATTGTCGAGTCTATGGTTTATCGAATGGGGGCAAGATGAGATTAGAGGGCCCACCTACAAAATTTATAATGGAGATCCCAAGTGGAACAGACACTTCTTCTCGTTGAAGACGATAAAAACCTGGCTGATGGTCTTTTGGTTAGCCTAGAGCAAGCAGGATACAAGTGCCTGCATGCCGAAACCATCGCCGAAACGAAAGCGCTGTGGCAACACGCTGATCTCGTTATCCTTGATCGCCAATTGCCTGATGGTGATTCTGTCTCTCACATCGGTGAGTGGAAAGGCATTAAAGATGTGCCAATCATCCTACTGACTGCGCTAGTTACCGTAAAAGACAAGGTAACTGGGCTAGACATGGGTGCTAACGATTATCTGACTAAGCCCTTTGCAGAAGCTGAATTGTTTGCTCGTATCCGCGCAAACCTTCGTACTATTAGCAGTGGTGAAGAGGCACAAGACGATTCTAAGGTTATCACTCAGAGCCTAGTTATCGATAAGGCAACTCGTGAGGTGGCCTATCGTGGTGAGGATGTGACTCTTACGCGTACCGAGTTTGACCTTCTTATGTTCCTTGCGAGCAACCTAGGTCGAGTGTTTACCCGTGACGAACTACTTGATCACGTTTGGGGTTACAACCATTTCCCGACGACACGTACGGTTGATACTCACGTGCTTCAGCTTCGTCAGAAGCTACCAGGTATTGAGATTGAAACCTTGCGCGGTGTTGGTTACAAGATGAAGGCCGAATGAAACCAGCCAAGCTGATTCTAGCCTGCGCAGCGTTAGCTCTACCGTATTGTTCCGTTCAAGCTAAGTGGTTTGAAGAGAGTAATACGGTATCCAGATGCACGAGAGCCTGTTGAATGATGACCTAAATGGCATGTTCGACCTAATGGTGCAGGTTTGGCAACAAGAGTCTGAGGATTATCTACGTCCTCATCTTGATGCTTTGTTAGAACAAGCGGTCGAGAAAGACTGTGGTAAAAGCTTGATGACCGAGGGTTTCCCAGCTTGGTTAGACAATGTTGTCATCAACAAAAACACCATTCAGAGACCAGGACGTACCTCTTACAAGGTTCGTATTAATATCGAAAGTGAATCAACGATTAAGGATGTAAGTCTTTTACGTTGGCCTGATTCACATATCTCGAGCGAAAAACAGATCTCGCAAAAGGTGGATATTGATACAGATAACGAAAGACAACTTCATTACACCAGTAAAAACTACAGCTTAAGTAGTGACCTCAAAAGCGGCCTTTATCAAATCATCATTAGCGATGTGAACGGTGAGAGTTGGAAGAGTTGGGTTATTCTCGATTCTATAACGCCTGCTCAAGAGGTGAGGTGGGAGTCGCGTGATAGTTGGGCAGTTGATAAGAAAAAACTACTTAACCCTTCTTGTCCACTTCCAAGGCAGACTGTCGAGGTATTAGAATACTCGGAAGGTAAGTACAGTCGCGTTTGGCAAAAGAGCTATGAGTCTCGCTATCCAAAGCAGCTACCTAAAAATTCTGTTGAACCGAATCGCTATCTGGTAAGTGTCTCTATGGTCAACTCACGTTGGCAGGGGCCTATCATTATTCAAGAGCAGAACACGATTAGTAAAACCATTGACCTTACAGAAGAGTAGGGTAGAGAGGAAAAGTAATGTTAGATGATTTACCACCGCTCAGTCACGAAGAGCAGCAGAAGGCGGTAGAGGAAATCCAGAAGCTGATGTCTGAAGGAATGAGTACAGCACAAGCTATTAAGGTTGTAGCTGAACGAATTAGAGCCGAATATAACAAGAAGCCTGAATAAGGCTTTTTTATACTCGATTAGCGCACTATAACTAAAAATTTGAGTTTGTTAAGTTAAACCAACAACCACTTCGTGCGATAATACCCCTGATTCTGTAGTAACCTAATTGAGTGCGTTTTTCAAAATAGTTGTTTATATTCATAGACTTATGATTAGCTTGGAGGCTGTGCGTTTTTAAAATAATGTAAGTTGGTTACGGGTAAAGAAACGGCACAGAATAATTCACTACACGATAGGCAAACGTGACATAAGTTAAAAAATACGCGTTTCTAACAAGCGCTGTGATGGTGTAACTTGTTATTTATTAAAGAAGTTTTGGAACTAGACCATGAATATCGAGACTTATCAGGTGGATGCTTTTACCAATCAAGCATTTGCAGGAAATCCGGCTGCTGCGTGTATAACTGAAGAGCCACTTAGTTTAGATCTGATGCTAAACATAGCGGCGGAAATGGCTGTGTCTGAGACAGCATTTTTATCGCTATCTGATATGAACTTAAAATGGTTTACACCTGAGATTGAAGTCGCACTGTGTGGACACGGTACTCTAGCAACAGTAGAGGTTCTGAGATCAAAGGGAATCGTTAGTGATGGAGAAGCAGTGTTTTTCCACACCTTGTCTGGAGTGTTAGAAGCTAGGGTATGCGGCGATGAAATCACTCTAGATTTTCCGGCGCCGATTATAGATTTTAAAGCTAAGCCAAGTTTAGAGTTGATTCAAGCTCTAGGTATAGACTCGAGTGCAATAGAGGAGTTTGCGGAGTTCGATACTAAGCAACTTATCGTTCTATCTACAGAGAGTGACGTGTTATCTGTAAAACCAAACTTTGATTTGCTCAAACAAATGCCAGGGCGCGGTGTTGCCATAACTGCAACTTCTGATCAAAGTGAACTGGATTATGTTTCTCGTTACTTTGCACCTTGGGTTGGTGTGAACGAGGATCCAGTGACGGGCTCAACTCACTGCGCGCTGACCAAGTATTGGAGTGGAGCTTTAGACCAAAAACAGTTTAAGGCGTTTCAAGCATCTAGACGCGGCGGTTATTTAAAGACAGAGTTGCTTGGTGACAGAGTTTTGCTTACGGGCCATGCAAAGTTGGTTTTGTCTGGGACATTACATTTATAAGACAGGCTGCGTGTTGATAGCTACATAAATGAACGTGATGAGGTTATTAAACTAAACGAGCTATCTATCTGTACGCTCGAATTTTAAAATGTAGAGGCATAACTCAGCTAAGCCTTGAAGATTTCACGTACGCGACGACTATTTTGATTGTGTTTATGCTTTGTAAACCGCGAGATGACGCCGCAAACCCGCGAAGTAAGCGGTTCATAAACAATGTAAATAAGTACGCATAATCAATGTTATGTTAAATTACAATTAGTAAACGCACTATTGTGCGAACTATTCTATCACTTGTGTTCCCCTTATCTCCCTGCTCTAAGATATCCTACGACTTATAGATAAGGTCTGCATAAAGCTTTCCTCGAATCTCATAGGCGTCTGCAATTCTTTGCTCTAAGTTGAACCCGCACTTTTGCAGTACGCGCTCTGAGGCAACGTTTCCTTCTGTTACTACCGCATTAAAGTTTTGAATGTCATGTACATCACGCGCCCAGCGCAAAACTTCTCTAAGTGATTCCGTTGCGATGTTTCGGCCTTTAAATTTTGGGCTAAGTAAAAAGCCGACTTCAGCGCCGTCTTCATTCAACACAAATCCAGTGACGCCGACTTTTTGGTTGACTCGCTTATCCAAAATCGACAAACAAAGCCAGTGTTCCGAATCCTTGCGCCATTTAGGAAGCCTGGATTCAAATTTTTGCTTAACTTCTTTTAGGCTTGGCTTATCAAAGCAATACTCAATTACTTCTTCATCGGTACTCAGATTATGAAAAAGGTCAAAGTCGTCTTCTATCACCTGCACCATTACTAAGTTTTCAGTCTCTAAACGCACAGTATTCACCCTTGGTATCCAAATCTAGCTAGGTAATGCCATACCTTTTTAACGTCTTGCTCATCATAACCATCTTCATAAATGGCCTTACTTAAAAGAAGTGGATGAATAACCCCATCTTCGGAAATTTTATGCGCCAACTTCACAAACTCTTCCCCTCTGTAATCATGATGTTGATCTAGGCCGATACCTGCAGGCGAAAGCCCGAATGAAAACGAACATCAACACCAAGGATGTTTGCTTGCTTCTCTATATCGGTATCTTTATAAATTGGGTCGAGGACCAAAGCCTCAACATCATTTTGAATGCTTAGTTCTCCATGAAACTGCGCTTCTATGTAGTTATCCAATAGATCTTTAGAATCACTTTTCGCTAGTTCGATTAGATGCTTTAGGCCTTGGTGAGACGCAAAATCTTCAGGTAGAAAGAAGCTATCTGGGTAACAATAAGTCGTTCTTTCACAAACCTCTGCTTTCAATAGAAAATACGACGAACCGAACCTGGGAGATGCACCAAATTCTTGATTTAAATAGTTAAATCCGCCGTATTTGGGTCTTTGATGCGCAAGAGAATCGTCATATATACCGTCGAACACTCTTTGTTCCCAGTCATATCGGTCACCGCCTATAAAAGCGGTTAAGCCACCATTGCTGGTTCCGGTTTCAAATTGGGATTTGAGTATACCATCACGAGCAATGGCTAATAATAAAGGTCTTCCATCTTTGGTAAGCCTGTCAGGATGAAAGTTAATGGTTAAATCGCCAGAGGCGCTGCTTTCTCTAGTTTTGTCGCGACTTTTAATCGAATTGATTGCTTTGGTATGTAATGAATTCAAACCTGTAACCCCTTGAATAACATACTCTAGATTACAGGTTTGCAGAAATTATGCGACTTTAAAAACTAAGCTTCTACTTAAGAACAAAATTGGATAACATTCCAATCAGTATGCCGCTGACAAAAGCGATGGCTACCCCCATGTTATTTTGCCAGAAAAATATGATTACTAATTTAAAAACCAGTAGATTCGGGATAGCTGAAAAACTCGCTACAGCAAAGTACTTTATAAACTGAGCCAGCCTATCCTCGCTCTTGTCTTGGAACGTAAACAGTCGATTTCCTAAGAAGGTTGCAGTTGCGGCCACAACGAAGGCAAAAACTCTTGCCGGTACTAGTGGGAGTTGGTAGTAGATAAACAGCAGTGAAAATACTATCGAATCAACTACGAACCCTCCCATTCCCACTATAGCGAACCTAACTAGCCTGTTTTCTAAGATGAGTTGTCGCACTTGTATAGAGACCTTTTGCTTTTAGCCGTGTATTCAATCACACAGTTCATTCTTCTATCGGAAATCACCTCATCTACAGCATCTTTACGACCAACCAATTGCACCGTCTTGTACTGATCAAGGTCTGTTGTTTCTCCAAACAGTTTCGCTTGCCCTGCACTATAGAACTGACCTGAGAATGGACGTTTACCTACGTAGAAGGTTTCGATTTTAGGATTCACCTTAGCCAACAGCGATTTTTCGCTACGCTTGTCGCCAACACCCAGATTAAGGACGACTGCGGTAACCACTAGTGCAAAAGGAATAATCGCAGCGGTAATTTGGAACCACTTTTTATCTGTGTCTTCTTCAGAAACCAGCATGGTAATGAGTAATGCCAGGGCCGGTATTCCGGGCAGCACGTAAGCAGGCAAGATATTTCCTGCAAAAGTGAACAGAACCATAGGCGATACCAACCAAAATAGAAGGAAGGTAAACAGACCATCTGTTGCGGTAGCTTTTAAAGACCCACGTTTAAGCCACATAAGAACAGGCAGTACTAAGGACCAAGGAGCCGCTGAAGATACCCAGAATAACCAGATGGTTCCTCTCACCTCATCATGAGCGCTACCATAAAGATCCCCTTCCCAGCCACTGACCAAGAAGCGTTTGAAGTGCTCACCTACAATAAAGTAATCGATGAAACCCGGTGTCGCTTGCTCAGCTAAAAAGTACCAAGGTAGCGCTATCGCCAGCATCATCAAAGTTCCGCCAATTATTGGAAAACGCTGCCAAAGCACTACAAACGCATTCTTAAAGCCATGTTGAAGAATAAGCCAAGGGCCTACCGCTAACCCCAGCAATACAATAACTAAAGGTCCCTTTGCCAATAAACCTATAGCAAGTCCAAAGAAACCTAAGTAGCCAAAAGCTTTGTTCCCTTTCCAAGCGAGATAAAAGCCGGTCATGGCGAGTGTCATACCAAGAGTAAGCGCCATATCCGTCATTACAGCTCCTGAAGAAACCGCAAAGATCCCGCAGGTTGCCAGCACCAAGGCCGTGATCATACCGCTAAAATTAAAACGACGAGCAAACAGAGCCATAGCCATGATGGTTAATATGCCCGCTATCCAGTGAGGAACGCGAACCGCAAACTCGTTTACCCCAAAGGTTTCAATACCAACCGCGCTCATCCAAGTAAACAAAGGCGGTTTACCCCAAAATGGAACGCCATAGTCGAACTGAGGCGTTATCCAGTTGTTTGTCTCAATCATTAAACGAGCCATCTCGCCATAACGTGCTTCGGTTGTATCCATAAGTGGATAAGTACCTAGCTCAGCAGACGGATAAGCAGAGCCATCGCTAAGATGACCCAAAGATTCATTCTTAGCGACTTCATGCGATTTTCTCCGCTGTTGGCAGTTTCTTAAGCTCAGCTCTACGCTCTACAGATTTGATCAGATAAAGGGGACGCTGCTTGGTTTCGATAAAGATCCGCCCTATGTACTCGCCAAGTAGTCCAATACTAAGGAGTTGTATACCGCCTAGAGCTAGTTGTACTATCATCATCGACGGATATCCGGTGACAGGGTCACCGAATAAAGCGGTTTTTACCAACACAATCATTCCGTAAATGAATGCACTAGATGCAATCAAGGCGCCTGCAATGGTCGCAAGACGAAGAGGTCTGATGGAAAAAGAAGTAATACCGTCAACCGCAAGGCCAATCAGTTTGAAGTAGTTCCACTTGGTCTCACCGCTAAACCTTGGGTCACGATCAAACTCCAACGTTGCTTGCTCAAAACCTGGCCAAGAAAAGATGCCTTTCATGTAGCGGTTACGCTCAGGTAAGCTATTGATATGATTCACAACTTCGCGGCTAAGAAGACGAAAATCCCCTACATTCTCAGGAATCTCAGATTTAACTAAAAGATTTAACAGCTTGTAAAAACTCGCTGCAGAAAAGCGTTTTAACCAAGACTCACCAAGACGCTCACGACGTTTCATGTTTACCACATCATAACCTTGGCGCCACTTTCTCAGCATGTCAGGGATCAGTTCCGGCGGGTCTTGCAGATCCGCATCTAGCAATATCACCGCCTCGCCTCTGCAATGTTCAAGCCCTGCGCTCATGGCAGACTCTTTACCGAAATTTCGGCTAAGGTCAACGCTCACCACGTGACAGCCCATAGGCGCAAAAGCGTTAACGTTTTCGAGACTTCTGTCCTTACTGCCATCGTTTACATAAACGATTTCACAGGACTCAGGCAGTGCTCTCAATACTCGAGTCACTCGGGTGTGGAACTCTTGTAAAACTTCTTCTTCGTTGTAGTAAGGAACAACTATGCTAAGGGTAATTGATTCGTGATCACTAAGACTTACTGCGGATACGATGCCCATTTTGTTCACCAAGTAATTGAATAACTGAGCGCACAGTAGCAACAGGTGTGTGAAAATGATGTTGTTCACGTTTTTTTCACGGTTTTACTGCCAAAATTCCATACGAAATAACCAATAAAACACGTAATGACGAAGATATTATTAGTAGAAGACAATCGCGACGTTGCTGGAATCCTTTTTGATTACTTTGAGTCAGAGGGGCTAGAGCTCGATTATGCCGATAATGGCGAATTAGGTTTAAAATTGGGGTTAGAAGGCAATTTTGACCTTATACTTCTTGACCTTATGCTTCCCAGAATGGACGGTCTAGAGGTGTGTCGCCGTCTTCGTGAGGCTGGCGTATCGACACCGATACTCATGCTGACTGCTATGGACAGCAAAGACGACCAACTTACCGGCTTTGAACAAGGTGCAGACGATTACCTTACCAAGCCATTCGACCTAGATATCTTGCATGTCAGGGTTCAAGCCCTGATCAAACGTTTTCAAGGAAAAGTAGCAAGCCATCGCCTTAAATATGGCAGCTTAGAGGTAGACCAAAAACAGCGATTAGCCTATCGCGACTCACGCAAACTTGCTTTAAACCCGACCACATATTCAATTCTCGAGCTGTTGTGTAAAGCAGCTCCCAATGTGGTTACAAAGCAGGAAATCGCTGAAAAGATTTGGGACGGTGAAGAAATCAACACCGATGCCCTTAGAAGCCATATCTATCAACTTCGTAATCAACTAGATAAACCCTTTCCAACGGCCATGCTGATCACTGTTCCTAAGGTTGGCTTTAAACTCGAGGAAGTCTAAAACATGGTACAAGCCGTCAACAGCAAGACACTTACCAGTAGGCTTGCACTATTTTTCACGGCCATTTCAGTGGTTATTGGCGCTATTATCTTCGCTTTGGTAATCGGCGTTCTTCGCTGGTCGGAAGATCGTGTTGGTGAACGACGTATCTCTATCGATAGAGACGCAGCAATTGAGCGTTTTCTGGATGGCGAGCAAGGGGCGATCCAAGTCGATAAGTTAACCGTTGCCTATAACGACCTATCAAAAGTTCCGGTGCCCTATCAGGAGTTTCTGCATGATAAAGAGAACTTTGTTGGTGAGGTTGGCGATTATCTTGAGCCTTATCACACATGGTCTACAAGGGCTCGTATATCGATCGCGGAGTAAAGAAGCCTATTGTTCTTTTGACCCTGATAGATGCGGTTGAATTTGGCGCCTACGAACTGTTTTGGGCAGGTTTCCTGATCTTAGGTCTGGTCTGCTTACTAATGGTCACCTTTGGCACCCTACTTCACCGCCTTTCAAAGCACCTTATCCAACCCTTAAATGAACTTAGCTATCAATTAGAGAATAAGTCTGGGGACGTTAAGAGCTCGTTCACCATTAACGAACAGGCGGCTCAAGAATTTCAGCTTCTCACTAAATATCTAAATACCTACCGTAGTGATCTAGACAAGACCCTGAAGCGAGAACAGGCTTTTGCCCGTTATGCGAGTCACGAGCTCAGAACACCACTCACCATAGTGACCGGAGCGACGAAGCTGCTATCGAAGCAAGAAGTCACCGATTTTCAGTCTAGGCAACTGGTACGTATCGGTGATGCGACCAATCAGATGATTACCATGGTTGATGCTCTGCTCTCGATCGTTCGCTACGAAAAAAGTGTCGACTCAGCGCCACTGCGAAGTTTTGATAAAGACGAGATGATGGATATCCTCGCGCTGAACTCGCAACACGCGATATCTAAGAATAACCGTGTTTGTTTGGAATTCATCAGCGAGCCACAGGTGCGAGCAACGCCCGCGGTAATGAATATGCTCATTGGTAACCTACTACGAAACGCTTACGCCGCGACACAAGACGGGCAAGTGAATGTGAGTGTTCATTCAAATCAGATCGAGATTAGAGACAATGGTTCAGGTCTATCAAAAGGTAACTCTGAAGGCCACGGTTTGGGATTGATGATAGTAGAAGACCTTTGTCAGAGATATCAATGGACTTTCAATCTTTCTGAGAACGATAACGGCTGTACTGCCACTATAAATTTAAGTGACAGTGTGACTTAAACTTGCATTGCGAGCCTTAATGTAATCTATGATGTGCTGATCTGACTCTGTGCGTGCCTTCTTCCAAGATAATAGGCATACATGATTCGAGTTCTAGGCACCAGCCCCTCTACTGTCACATCAACCAAGTCATCACTATCTATCATGGATTTGGGAAGCATCGCCATATACTTACCGCTTTTCACCGCATGAAGGGCTAGTCCTAGGTCATCTAAGGTTAATCCTGCATTTGGGGTTAGCCTGACCTCTTGTTTTTCATGGTCTAAAAACGACCAACTCAAAGCCGGTTTGGTTACCACTGATGGCATTTTCTCGAGACACTGTTTATTTATACAGTCACCGGTGATTTCATGCTCAACGAGATAATTCCTATGTGCAACCACCTGATATGGAATATCCCATAAATGCAACGCAATAGCAGAAGAATCCATTAAAGGTCCGACTCTAAACGCAAGGTCGATCTCATCTTGCACCAGGTTTTTATTGGTATTGGATAAGGACACTTCAAGATCGAGCTCTGGGTGCGTTGAAGCAAAATCAATAAGCCAAGAGCCCAGAAAATCAATACCCGCCCTCAAAGGCATAGACACCTTGAGCTTTCCTCTAAATTCAACCTCTTCTTCTACTGCAAGATCGATAGAGCCTTGAATAGATTCAAGCATTGGCGAGCAATCGTCATAGAGCTGTTGTCCTCTTTGAGAGACTCGGACTTCTCTTGTCGTTCGGTGCAGAAGCGTCAAACCTAAGCTCTTTTCTAACGACTCGATTCTTCGGCTAACAGTACTATGAGGAATCGCTAACGCTTCCGAGGCTCCTTTTAGGGTTCCTTTCTCGACCACGGCGCAAAACACACTTAGATCATCCAATACTCTCTTCATGAATCGGTCTCTACTTTTTATTCATAATTTATATTATCCCATTTATGAGATTATGAAGTGCAATCTTGGCAATTTTTTCTTGTTTCATAGTCACCTATTATCTTTCTCAACGAAACGAATGACTCTACTGGAGATGCAATCATGAAAGCAGTTCTACTTACTCAAACTGGTGGTAGCGATAAATTGGTATATCAAGAGACTCCAACTCCAAGCCTGCGAGAAGGTCAGGTTTTGGTAGAAATCAAAGCCGCACCAGTTAACTTTATCGACACCATTATTCGTGAAGGAAATATGCCTCCAGGCATGATGCCAGAACTGCCTTACATCTCTGGTGTAGAAGCGAGCGGTATAGTTGCAGACGCCAACGGTACTGGCTTAAGGAAGGTACTAAGGTTGCATTCCTTGGCCCTATTGGCGCATCAACCTACGCAGACTTTGCTGCCGTAGATGCCGATAAATTGATTGTGTTGTCAGAAAGCACAGACCTTAATGAGGCGGCAGTACTGCCAGTGAACTATTTCACCGCTTATCACATGCTTCACAATGTAGCGCGAGTAGAAGAAGACAAATTTGCTCTTGTTTATGCAGCATCAGGTGGTGTGGGTACAGCACTTATCCAACTGGCTAAGATTGCAGGCGTCAAGGTTATCGCTATTGAACGTAAGCAAGAGAAACTGGCTAACGCACTGGAGTTAGGCGCTGACTTCGCCTTTGCCTCTCAGGGTGATTGGATCGATGAAGTAAAACAAGCAACAGGTGGCCGCGGTGTAAACTACATCTTCAACCCAATTGCTGGTGACACTATCGTGGAAGACTTTGAGATGCTGGCTCCACTTGGTCATGTAGTTATCTTTGGCCTGCTTGGCGGCATGGGCGAAACCAATCTACAGGCAGAAGCCATCAAGCACTTCACTAAATCACCAACGGTCTCTTATTCAGAAATCTATGCTACCTACTTCAATAACTACCCATTGGTAGAGAAGTCAATGAAGGCACTGTATAAACTACTGGATGAAGAAAAAATTAAGCCTATCTACTCTACGTTGCCGCTAGAGCAAGCATTTAAAGCTCATGACCTAATCGAAAGTGGTCAAGTGAAAGGCAAGATGCTACTTATTCCTTAACTTCCAAAGCCAGTGCTTCTGCACTGGCTTTTTACCGTTTGCATACCTGTAATGTTCGGTTGTTAAGTGCAAATGATATGTTATAACATATCAGCAATTATGCTTTTTAAGTAAAGCTTCGCATCCGTTCAATTAGTGTAAAAAGAAAATGCAAAACACTCTGATCAAAAACGCTCGAATCGTAAACGAGGGCAAGGTAACCGAATCTGATGTTCTTATTAAAGGACAAAGAATCGAAAAAATCGCCCGCTCTATCAAAGCAAATCCTACTGACCACATTGTTGATGCCAGAGGCCTCTATCTGCTACCTGGAATGATTGATGACCAGGTTCACTTCAGAGAGCCAGGCTTGACCCACAAAGGAAACATCTTTAGTGAGTCACGCGCGGCGGTTGCTGGCGGGATCACCAGTTTTATGGAGATGCCAAACGTAAGCCCTTCCACCACGACAATCGAAGCTCTTGAGCACAAGTTCGGGCTTGCCAAGCAAAACTCGTTTGCTAACTACTCTTTTTACCTAGGCGCTACCGAAGATAACCTAGATGAAATCAAGCAACTTGACCCAACAAGGCACTGTGGCGTTAAGGTATTCATGGGCGCCTCTACCGGCGATCTTTTAGTAGAACACCCTGAAGCTCTAGATAAAATCTTCGACCAATCCCCGACTCTGATTGTCACCCACTGTGAAAGCAGCCCTCTAATCGCTGAGAACCAAAAGCGTCTATTGGAAACCAAATCAGAGCTTGAGATTGAAGATCACCCTATTATTCGTGATGCTGAAGCCTGCTTTGCCTCTTCTTCCTATGCGGTTGAGCTTGCAAAGAAATATCAAAGCCAACTGCATGTGCTTCATATCACCACTGAAAAGGAGCTTTCGTTGTTTGAAGCAGGTCCAATCGAGAACAAACACATCACCGCAGAGGCTTGTGTGCATCACCTGTGGTTCAGTGAGCAAGACTATCCATGGCTTGGCAACCGAATTAAATGCAACCCTGCGATTAAGTCTGTGCAAGACCGAGATGCTCTGTTAGATGCCGTAAAGAACGATCGCATCGATATCATTGCAACGGATCACGCGCCGCATACCTTTGAAGAAAAGAATCAAGCTTACCCTAACGCGCCTGCCGGAATGCCTCTGGTACAACACGCCCTTTCCAGCCTGCTAGAGCACACGAAACAAAAGAGACTGACTCTTGCCCAAGTTGTACAAAAGAGTGCCCACAACCCTGCAATTCGTTATGGCATTAAAGAGCGTGGTTTTATCCGTGAAGGCTACTTCGCTGACTTAGTTTTGGCTGACCTAGACAAACCGCAAACCATTACTGACCAAAACAGTCTGTATAAATGCGCATGGACACCGTTCGATGGTCAAACTTTCTCAGCAAGCATAACCGCAACCTGGGTTAACGGCTTTATGGCCTTTGACGGCAACAGTGTTGCCCACCAACCAAATCAAGCTATGTCTCTTCAATTTCAACCGAGCAGATAATTAAGATGATCAGAAGAAATCCAACCGGACACCTACCGCAAGTATCTGAAAAAGCCTTTGTTGACCCAACCGCTATCTTATGTGGCAAAATTATCGTTGAAGACAACGTATTTATTGGCCCTTACGCTGTTATCCGTGCTGACGAAACCGACGAGTCAGGAGACATGGAGCCGATTATCATCAAGCGAGATACCAACATTCAAGATGGTGTGGTGATTCATTCTAAATCTGGCGCTGCAGTAACTATCGGTGAACGCAGTTCCATTGCTCACCGTTCGATCATTCATGGACCGTGCGAAATTGGCAATGATGTATTCATCGGTTTCAATACAGTGGTGTTTCGTACCCATATTTTGGATGGCTGTGTAGTGCGACATAACTGCGTAATCGATGGTCTGGATCTTCCAGAGCGATTCCATGTGCCACCTATGACCAATATTGGCCCAGACTTTGACCTAAACTCTATCTCAGAAGTACCACCCGAGTATTCTGCCTTTTCTGAGTCTGTGGTATCTGCAAACCAAGAGTTAGTGCAAGGCTATAAAAGGATTGCAAATGAGTTCTGATAAACAGCCAATTTTGGCGGTTCCAACCAATATCATTACTGGCTTTTTGGGCGTGGGTAAAACCTCGGCTATCCTGAATCTTTTAAAGAACAAGCCTAATAATGAACGTTGGGCTGTACTAGTGAACGAGTTTGGTGAAATTGGTGTAGACGGCAGTCTGTTTGAAGGCCAGCACACCAATAAACAAGGCGTTTTTATCCGTGAAGTACCAGGCGGTTGTATGTGCTGCACTGCTGGACTTCCAATGCAAATAGCTCTTAATCAACTGTTGAGTGAAGCAAGGCCGGACCGATTGCTTATAGAGCCTACCGGCCTTGGACACCCTAAAGAAGTACTACAGGTTTTAACCACCGACTACTACCGTGAAATCCTGAATCTTCAGAAAACCATCACGCTAGTTGATGCACGCAAACTAGCGGATTCGGAATATGCTGAGCACGACACCTTTATTCAGCAAGTCGCTATCGCAGATACTGTGGTTGGGAACAAAGTGGACCTTTATAGTGACGGAGAACTAAAAAGCCTGACCTCTTTTGTCGTTCAGCACGGTCAACCGGAGACGCCAGTGCTAGCGACCGAGCAAGGTAAAATTGAGTTCACTGAACTTGAAGGGAAAAGTCGATGGTTGGGCGCACCTGCTCATCACCATCATCACCACAAGTCCAAACCTCTTGCCTGCGAGTTGCCTATCCCAGAGTCAGGCTTTATCAAGGCCAATAACCAAGGCGAAGGATTCCAAAGTGAAGGCTGGAGGTTTGCTCCTGACAAGGTGTTTAGTCACTCCAAGATCAAGGCGCTTCTTGGCACCATTGATGCAGAGCGCATCAAAGCTGTCTTTATCACCTATGACGGTATCTTTGGCTTTAACATTACCCAAGATGCTATGACCGAACTTGAACTGGATGACTGCTCTGAAAGTCGCATCGAGGTAATAGCAAAAGAAGTCAGAGAGACATTAGAAGCCGAACTGCTTGATTGCCTCTCATGATCGACAAGGCCTAGCTTTTTGCTAGGCCTTTCTTGTTATGGCAAATCGAAGATTAACGCCGTTACCTTGTCACTACCACTATTCTTCAAGCTCAGTTTTGATTCGTTAGATACCTTAGCGCCATCACCTGGTTTCAGCTCAGTGTTATTAACACTTAACTCTCCAGAGATCTGGTGAACATAAACCTGTCTGCCACCTTGAACATCAAAATCAATCTCGCTTGCTGGCTCTAAGATAAGCTGATGCAGGCTCGCATCTTGCTTGATTGTTAGCGAGCCTTCTCTTCCATCTGGCGTCGCTATCGCAGTAATACCTGAGTTCTTCCCAAACTGCTTTTGTTGATAGCCTGGTTTACCACCAAAGGTGTTAGGCTCGATCCAAATCTGTAGGAACTTTAGAGCCTCATTAGAGGACGGATTAAACTCACTGTGATAAATCCCCTTGCCTGCTGACATCAGTTGGAACTCTCCAGCTGGTAGAGTTTGAACGTTACCCTCACTGTCCTTGTGCGCTATGCTACCTTCAAGCACATAGCTGATGATCTCCATGTCTCTATGACCATGGGTATCAAAACCCGCTTCTGGAGCGACAAAATCATCATTGATCACGCGTAGTGCTGAGAATCCCATCTCTTCTGGATCGTAGTAGCTTGCAAATGAAAAGGTATGTTTACTCTTCAGCCAGCCGTGGTTTGCATGACCTCTTTGTTCAGATTTACGTACTGTAATCATGGTATCTACCTCCAGAAATTAAGCTTGTTTATGAGCGATAAAGTTATCTACTGAAGCACTACCCGCTCCGGAAAACACTAGAGAAACACTTGCTGCTAGTAGCGCGAGACCAAATTCGTAGCCGTTATTAGCCATAAAGAGTCCGTTTTCAAAGTGCACTGCAAATATTGCTACCAACATGGTGATTGCTAGGGCAAACGCAGCTGGACGAGTCAGAAGACCAATCACAATTGCTAAACCACCAAAGAATTCACCGCTACCCGCTAACATGGCCATCCAGTATCCAGGTGCCAGACCGATAGACTCCATCCATTGACCTGTCCCCTCTAACCCGTAACCGCCAAACCAGCCAAATAACTTTTGTGCGCCATGGGCCATAAAGATGATACCTACTGGAACTCTTAGAGCTAATGCTGAAAAGCCTGCGTTGCTTGAAAGGATGTTTTTAATTGATACGTTCATAGTTCACCTCAAATTATTTAAACCTAGCGTTTCGCTAGAAAGCCTCTGTATTTGGCTGTTGAGATTAAGTTTAGGTGTGCTAGCTTTATTAAAAAATCGGAAAGATCTGACAGTTACATTCAAAATTTTTGAATAGGAACGAATATGTATAACAACATCTCAATGGATGCGTTAAGAGCCTTGGATGCAATAGAGAGAAAAGGTAGCTTCGCAGCGGCGGCTGAATCCCTATACAAAGTCCCTTCTGCTCTCACCTATACCATCAAAAAATTGGAAAACGAGATAGGCACTCCTCTGTTTGACCGCTCCGGTCAGAGAGCCACCCTCACGAAAGCAGGCAAGTTGGTTTTGGAACATGGTCGCGAGATTTTACTTGCCAGTAATCGACTGTATGACTCAGTACAACAACTAGAATCGGGATGGGAAAGCCAAATAAGGATCGCCAGAGACACCATTATTCCCGAGAGTAAGATCTTTCCTGTAATTCATAGATTCAATCAGCTAGAGCAATCGGTTGATGTAAACCTTGGTGTGGAAGTATTGGGCGGAGGTTGGGATGCGCTGCATAGCCGCAGGGCCGATATCGTGATAGGTGCTAGCGGTGAATTGCCCAAGGGACTGTTTACTACACACAAGATCGGTGAGATCGCGTTTATCTTTGTTATTAGCCCTGATCATCCCCTAGCAAAGCACCAAGCTAATAGACAACGAACAACTTAATCGTTACCCCTCTATTGTAGTCGCGGACACCTCACAGGTATTGCCCGTTAGGGACAGCGGTCTGTTTCAAAGCAGACAGATTGTCAGGGTAAACTCTATGGAATCCAAAATCGCGGCACAGGTAGCAGGCTTGGGCGTTGGATTTGTACCGAAACATCTAGCCAAGCCGTACACAAATGAAGGTTTGCTGGTGGAAAAAGAGTGCGCAATCCCTCGCCCTATACAAGATGCCTACATAGCCTGGCACAAAGACCAAGACGGAAAAGCGTTCCAATGGTTTGTTGAGCACCTGTGCAGTGTTGATTGGGAGTTGAGTTAATAGCGATCCCAATAAGGGGTTTCTGTACCCAGCTTTTCACATATGAAGTCTATAAATACACGAACCTTCAATGGCATATGCTTTCGTTCAGGAAAGACAGCATAGATGGAATGTTCTGGAAGTGCGTATTCTTCGAGAAGGTGGACTAAATTCCCTGAGGCTAGATCTTTACCAGCTATAAAGGTCGGAAGTTGAGCAATGCCTAACCCTCTCAGTACAACCTGCCTTATGGCCTCACTGTTGTTGACCTCAAAGTTACCTTTAGGAACTACCTTAAATACTTCTCCACCGTGTGAAAAACGCCAATCTGATCCGCCGCGAAAATACGAATAGCGCAGGCAGTTATACCGAACAAGATCGCCCGGTGTTTTAGGGCTTCCTCGCATGTCTAGATACTGGGGAGCGGCGCACAGAACGCTTTTACAGGGAGCCAGTCGTCTAGCCACAAGGTTCGATACGGGCAAATCACCAATACGAATTCCAAGATCAAAGCCCTGCTCTACCAAATCCACCATGGCATCTTCCAGTTGCAGGTCTATTTCTATCTTGGGATACAGTTCCAGAAACTCCTTAATAAGAGGCGAGATATGAAGAATCCCGAAAGACATAGGCAGAGTGATCTTCAATCTTCCCTGAGGCGTGCCTTGCAATTCAGTAACTGCATCCACACCCTTTTGAGCCAATTCAACAGCTTGAGACGCGTATTCAAAATAGCGTGCACCTGCTTCTGTAAGGCTTAGCTTGCGAGTAGTACGATTCAGAAGTCGGATACCAAGACTCTCTTCTAGAAGAGTAATTCTTTTACTGACTGCAGATTTGGTCAACCCGAGCTGCTTTGCGGCAAGAGAAAAACTGCCACACTCTACAACCGCGACAAATACTGGTAGCGACGTAATCACATTCATACTAATTTCCAAATCTATAGTTGAGTTAAACTATACAATCTTTTTCCAAGCAAAGGGATTATCATCTTTAGATTAACAATCTAAACTACGAATCCAACATAGATGAGAGCGATGATTAAATAATGAAGTACGACTGGATCTTGTTCGACGCAGACGAAACCCTTTTCCACTTTGATGCCTTTAAAGGAATGAAGCTGATGTTTTCCCGCTTGGGCTTCGACTTTACTGAAACACATTTTGCCGAGTATCAAGAAACCAACAAGCCGCTTTGGGTCGACTACCAAAACGGTGATATCACAGCTCAGCAACTCAAAGATCGTCGTTTCACCCATTGGGCGGAGAAATTGAATACCACCACCGAGCACCTAAACAGTGCATTTCTCAAAGCCATGGCCGACATCTGTACCCTCTTACCCGGCGCAAAAGAGTTGGTGGAATCCCTTCAAGGCAAAGTAAAGATGGGCATCATCACCAATGGATTCACTGAACTTCAGGCCGTGCGCTAGAAAGAACTGGCATGACTCAGTTCTTTGAGCATGTGGTCATATCTGAACAAGTGGGAGTGGCAAAACCGGACAAGGCTATTTTTGATTATGCCCTACAGAAGATCGGAAATCCTTGTAAGAGCCGCGTGCTCATGGTTGGGGACAACCTCTTTTCCGATATCTTAGGTGGGAACAACTCTGGCATTGAGACCTGCTGGCTCAATACACAAGACGCGGCAATGGATGAAAAAGTTCTTCCTAGCTATACGGTAGCGTCTTTAAGCGACCTTCAGACGATGCTGAAGGCCTAACTATAAGGGTGTAGCAGGGAGAATTGTAACCATTCAAAAATATTGAATGATTTTGTCAATATTTTCCGATTTTTGAATTCAGTTTCCTTGGTTAGACTTGTTTACAAGCTCCAAGAGCAAACAACGAATACAAAGAAATTGAAGGAAAGTCTTATGTCTAACACCCTAGTACTAAAATCAAGCCTACTTGGCGACAACTCTCAGTCTAATCAACTAATCGAGCAAGCAATCAAGGGTAAAGAAGTCGTGGTTCGCGACCTAGCCGCTAATCCAGTACCTCAACTCGATCTCGATGTAATGACAGCGATTAACTCGCCTATCGAGTCTCTAACCACTGAACTGCAACAGATTCAAAAGCTTTCTGATGAACTCATTTCCGAGCTTAAAGCGGCGGATACCGTCATCATTGGCGCCCCTATGTATAACTTTAGTGTGCCAACTCAACTGAAAAACTATTTCGATATCATGGCGCGTGCGGGAGTTACCTTCCAATACACAGAAAACGGCCCTCAAGGTTTGATTGGTGATCGCAAAGTAGTCATAGTGACAACTCGTGGCGGTATTCATAAAGACCAAACAACTGACACAGTTACGCCTTACCTAACATCTATCCTTGCCTTCTTTGGTATCACTAACGTTGAGTTCGTTTATGCTGAAGGCCTGAACATGGGTGATGAGCAAGCAAACAAGGCACGTGAAGGCGCACTTGCAGAGCTTGTTTAGTAATTAGCATTCAATATAGAAAAGAGCTCAGTATTAACTGGGCTCTTTTTTGTCTTTATAGTAGCCGTTCCTCTGCGCCTTATTCCCTACGCGCATATAAATCCGTATCAACCCCTACCTTTTAGTATTACAATTTAACTTAATTGCACCCTCAGATTTTACTCTATTTGTCCGATTATCCGCTATCATCTAAACGTATTTCATGACGCCTCGGTAGATTGAAATTGACTACACACTCGTTTGTGTGATTTTCATACGACCCTACGTAAATACAGGGTTTTACTTGGTAAAATAAAGAATTAGTTACAAGTTTTGTAGGTGTTCGCAATAAATAAATCGGATCTATGTATCATTTTTGGTAGTTCTGTCATTGCTTAAATCTACTCATACAGTTATCCTATCGGCAAATAGTCATACAATAGTATATGTATTTAGGAGTTAGACATGACTAAACCAGTAATTGGTTTCATCGGCCTTGGCCTTATGGGCGGCAACATGGTTGAAAATCTTCAAAACCGTGGCTACGAAGTAAACGTAATGGATCTTAACAAAGATGCAGTTGCAGCTGTTCTAGCTCGTGGCAACGCATCTGAAGCAGCTAACGGTAAAGAACTAGCTGAGAAAAGTGACATCGTTATGCTATGTCTAACAACTTCTGAAGTTGTTGAGAAGGTAGTTTACGGCGACACAGGTATCCTAGCGGGTATGTCTGAAGGCAAGACTCTAATCGACTTCGGTACTTCTATCCCTGCTTCTACTAAGAAGATTGGTGCTGACCTAGCTGCTATCGGCGCTGGCATGATCGACGCACCTCTAGGTCGTACTCCAGCTCACGCTAAAGATGGTCTTCTAAACATCATGGCTGCTGGCGACATCGAAACTTTCAACAAAGTTAAGCCAGTTCTTGACGAGCAAGGCGAAAACGTATTCCACCTAGGCGCTCTAGGTTCAGGTCACGTTACTAAGCTAGTTAACAACTTCATGGGCATGACTACTGTTGCAACTATGTCTCAAGCGTTCGCAGTAGCTAAGCTAGCAGGCGTTGACGGTCAGCAACTATTCGACATCATGTCAGCTGGTCCATCTAACTCTCCGTTCATGCAGTTCTGTAAGTTCTACGCTGTAGACGGCGAAGAGAAACTAGGCTTCTCTGTTGCTAACGCAAACAAAGACCTTGGCTACTTCCTTGCTCTATGTGAAGAGCTAGGCACTGAGTCTCTAATCGCTCAAGGTACTTCTACTAGCCTACAAGCTGCTGTTGACGCAGGCATGGGTAACAACGACGTACCAGTAATCTTCGACTACTTCACTAACCTAAAGAAGTAATTCGAGATTAGCTAAATAGCTTTGAAGAGCCCCGTTTTTTAAACGGGGCTTTTTTCGTTTTTACTGTTTGTTTAGTTTTCAATACCTTAGCTTTTCGCTTTGTCAAAGCTGAGTAAAGATCCACCACCTTGCATTGCAACCTCACATTCACAAGACTTATAGTTCTTGGTTCAGAGCGGTCTTAAACCGCCGATACATGGACAAAGCATATGAGGTACACAGTATGCGACTACTAATTCTGCCTTAATCAGCGTATTTTTGTGGGGCTGCGGCTCAAGTTCAAACGAATCTAGCACGAGCAATTCCAACCCAACAGACACAACCATTCCAGATAGCGGAAGTAGTGAGACACCCATAGTGCCCTCGCCTCCAGCCGAAGATAGCGAGCCTGTTCCACAGCCCGATGCTAACTTTGCTGATCAGATGCTTCAGGCGGTAAACGCAAAACGCGCAACCACGCAAATCTGTGGCTCTACAGAAATGCCGGCCGTTCAAGCACTAACTTGGGATCACAGCCTCGAGGCTGCCGCGTTTGCACACTCAAGTGATATGCCAATGGAGACTTTCTGTCTCATACAGGCTCAGATGGAAGCTCTCCTAGCGACCGTATCTCAGCGCAAGGTTATACATGGTCGGCTTGGGCAGAAAATGTTGCTGCTGGGCAATTTGGAATAGATGCGGTAATGAATTCATGGATGGCAAGTGAGGGGCACTGCAAGAATATAATGAGTGCCAACGTCACACAGATGGTGCAAGCTTTGTTGAGAACAGCGACACTCGATATGGTATTTACTGGACTCAAGCGTTTGCAAGACCAAGGTAACTAGATTTCCCTACTCCGCATTTCAGAACGGCGCATTGGCATAGCATCTATCTTGTTAAACAAGGTACTAAGCTCCAACTCATTTTGTCTGTGCTTAATGCCGCCGTCTTTACCAATCAAACCACACCATATTCTGAGTCAAAATAGGTATCTAGGGTTGTTCTACTAAATGAGCTGGACACCTCACCTTGATAATTGGTGTTTAGCTCTCCTTTTGAGATTACAAACCAAGTGATGTGTCTATCATCGATCTCATAACTTTTTTGATTTAGCGCTTCTACTACTTGCTGCGGTGAGTTTGAATGGATCACAAAGACTCTGTTCTCCCACCTTAACTCCGCAATATCCTCAAGACCAGAAGCCCCAGTAGCCATACAGCTCACTAACAACGGCATCATTAAAAGTATCTTTTTCATCACCCTAGCCTCACACCCGTACCTTCACAAACTACGGCGTACTGTGACTATGTGATCACCTAGTGGGCGAATACTAGGTTATTTAGGATCAAAAACACTATCATGCTAAGCACTGTCGTAAGCAATACATTCTTAGTCTTATAAATAACAAGAGTCGCCAAGATGGCACACAGCAGATACGGGTTCTTCGGAGCTATCCATAACTCTCCGTGCGGCGCAAACACGATAGGAGCCAAAATAGCGGTTAATACAGCTGGACTTGAGTAGCTAAGCACTCTTTGCACGGAAGGCGCCAATCTAAGAGGAAGTTTAGGTTCAAGAAACACGTAGCGGCTAAAGAACACTAAGCCTGCAAGAATGAAGATAATCGCTAGATTCATGCTTTATCTCCTTTGAGGGTTTCCACTGCAAAGCCTGTTAGCATTCCTCCTAGCTCGCTATCATTAGCGCGCCTTCAACCTGGACGAGATTCAACACTATGGAAAGAACCAAGGAAACCAATACCGCAGCCAGCGTCGGTGAGTTTTTAACGGATGGCACAACCAAGGCGATAAAGGTTGCCCCTACGGCAAACTCCAAACCAAGGTCTCCCATGGCCGGAATATAGCTGCCCGCCACGATCCCAACCAAGGTGGCAAGATTCCAACACAAATAGAAACTCAAGCCAGCACCAAGGCATACCAAGTAGTAAAGCGCTTAGAGTCTTGATTGCCACACACAGCGAAGAGCTCATCGGTCAGCAGAAATCCGAGGGTTAAGCGCCACTTTAAAGGAAGTGGGCTGATTTTCTCACGCATCGAAACACTGTATAAAAAGTGACGCGAGGTAATAAATAAGGTGGTCAACAGCATAGTCGCTAGCCCTGCACCTGCTTTCATCATTCCAGTTACCACTAGCTGAGCTGAACCTGCAAATAAAATAGCAGACAAGGCTTGACTCTCGATCGGGGATAACCCCGAGTCAATAGCATAGGAACCGGCTAAAAGCCCCCAAGGTATTACCGCTACGCTTAGCGGGATCATTGCTACTACACCCTGTAAAAATAGTTTTTTGCGACCTTGCGTCGTTTCCATTAATAAATCCCTGTTTTAATCACTTTTTGCCTAATACAGCACGCTGTTTGTTATCTACAGTCCATTAGTATCACATAAGCCAGAGCAAGCGATTTTGTTATTCTTAGTTTGAAAAATTTGCACCTTAGTTGTTTCTAAATCAATGAGATTTTGAACTGTTCAAAAATTAGCTTGAAATACTCACGCAAACGTTTACTATACGCGCCAATTTACATATCGAAGCTGTATATGTGAGGTGATTTGGACCTCTCGTTTCTACCTCGGAGCCTAACTCTGAGACTACAGTTTTATCCAGTCTGCACGTTATGGCTTCGGTGTATTTTTATCTAAGTAAAAAGGTCACATCGTGAGTCAAGAAACGGTCCTTCAAGCACCAAACAGTGAACAATCACTGATTGAACGCCAATTTAAAGTTGCACAAAGAAAATCCACAATCGGTACTGAATTGTATGCTGGATTTATCACTTTTTTGGCAATGAGCTACATCCTAGCCGTTAACCCGGCAATTCTAGGCGACATCCCAGGAATGGACCGTGGTGCTATCTTCACCGCAACAGCAATTGCAGCGGCCGTTGCTACTCTAATCATGGGCGTATTTGGTAACTACCCAGTAATGCTTGCTCCTGGTATGAGCATGAACGGCTTCTTCAAAGGCATGCTGTTTAGTGGTTCTGTAGCGCTACTATGGAACGAAGCCCTATTTGGCATCTTCCTGTCAGGTATCATCTACCTAGCCTTCTCTATGACCAAGGTTCGCAAGACCATGATTGAGTCGATTCCAGAGGATTTGAAACTCGCGATCACAGTTTCACTTGGTCTGTTCATTGCTTTTCTAGGGTTAAAGAACGCTGGTATCATCGTTTCTAACCCTATCATCCTTGTAAGCATGGGTAACATCAAAGACCCTCAGGTGCTGATTGCCTATATCAGTATCTTTATCGCTCTTGGATGTATGATTCGTGACATCAAACTAGCGACCTTTATCTCTTTCGTATCTTCCATCGTACTAACGATTGTTGCTGATATGATGCTAGGCACTGCTAACGCACCTATCCCAGATTCACTAGTATCTGCACCACCAAGCCTAGCGCCAAGCTTTGGCGCTATCTTTGACTTCTCAGCCTTCACTGCAGATAAACTGTTTGACCTGCTGTTTATCGTCATCATCTTCTTTATCGTCGACTTCTTCGACGGCCTAAGCACTATCGTAGGTGTAGGCCGCGATGCAGGTATTATCGATAAAGACGGTAAAGTGCCTAACGCTAAGTCTGCACTTGTAGCGGATGCAGGCGGTACAGTGATCGGTACTGTGCTTGGTACTACCTCTATCACTGCATTCTCTGAGTCGGGTATCGCCTCTTCTCAAGGCGCGAAGACTGGTCTGGCTGCAGTAGTGGTATCAGGTCTGTTCTTGCTATCTCTATTCCTATACCCACTGTTCTCTATTTTCTCTACCGCTATCGTAGCGCCAGCTATGGTTGTTGTTGGTATCTATATGGTAGGACGCTTGGGTAACATTCAGTGGGAACAAAAAGAGTCTCGCATTGCAGCCTTCTTTACCATTATGTTCACCATCCTTAGTTTCTCTCCAGCAAACGGTATGGCTATGGGCTTTATCAGCTACAGCTTTTCTATGATTGTTGCTGGTCGTGGTAAAGAGGTTCACCCAATCATCTACGGCCTGTCTGCTATCTTCATCGCTTATCTAGTGCTGATGTAATAGCGAACTAGCAAAAACAAAAAGCCCCTGACTAATATCAGGGGCTTTCTTCATTCTAGGCTCCGATTAACCGCCGGCTAACTTAACCTTTAAGCCTTTCTTCTCAAGGTGTGCTTTAATTTTCTCTCGATTGTCACCTTGAATCTCGATAACACCATCTTTTACCGCGCCACCGCACCCACATACTTTCTTAAGCTCAGCTGCCATCAGCTTTAGGCCGACATCATCGAGATCTAAACCTGTTACTAGGCAAACACCTTTACCTTTACGACCCTTTGTTTGGCGCTGAATACGAACAATGCCATCACCCTTTGGACGTTCTACTTTCTCTTCTTCAGGCTTAATACGGCCCACTTCTGTTGAATATACGAGACTCATACTCATACCTTATTGCTTGTCTATTAGAGCAATTTTAACACCCTTTATGATAAACCTCAGCGTCTGCTTATTATTTTCAATTCGGATTGCTTAGTTAATCCACAAATAAGTACACGCAAGAACATGTAGAACCAAAATCGTAGCAAACTTCTCTCCTTGATAGACCTAAAAATCGAGATAAGTCTTTGTTAATACATACGTTCTGGTATATATTCAATAGACCAAACGTAATTAGTTATAGTGCATTATGAGAAAGAAGTGTATCCCAATTACTGACCCGGATGCTAAGAAGATAAGCTCCCGCCTATTCAATGGTAGGGTAGCGGTAGAAGATTTCGATAAACTTACCGCTAATCAGTACAGCCGAAATTCTCTGCTTTCCATGATGAATGATTGGAATCACTTGGTGGAGTTTTGCCAACTAAAGAAAGTCAGTGCCCTACCGGCTTCAACTACAGCTGTGCGCCTATTTCTAGAGAAGCAAACCCAGACTCGTAAATACGCCACCATAAAACGTATGGCCATCACTATAGGTCTAGTGCACCGCTTCCACGAGTACCCTGACCCGTGCAATCATGCTCAATCAAAATGATCATGGCGCAAACTAGATTAGATAAGAAAGGTGATGCCAAACAAGCCAGTGCGTTTAATGCCAATCACCTTAAAGAACTTCAACAACAACTGAGTAGTGATAGCACATTAAAACAGCTCAGGGATGTGGCCCTTCTGTCAGTGATGTTTGAATGTGCACTCAAACGGAGCGAACTAAGAGCCCTATCCTTTGAACAACTACAAGAGAGCGAAAGCTATCAAATACACTTTGGTGATAAGACCTATCAGCTCTCACCGGCTAGCAGTGACATCTTGCGAAGCTGGACCTTTATGGTACCTGAACACCTAGGCCCGGTATTTCGCAGAATCGATCGCCACAGCAACATTGGTGATATGCGCTAGACGCGTCATCCATCTATCGAGTCTTTAGAGCGGTTGAGGATCAGTTAAACGTGGATGTGCAATTTACCGGACAGTCTGCGCGTGTAGGTGCAGCTAAAGAACTTGCAAAGCAAGGCTATCATATTTCAGATATTACGGACTTTGGACGCTGGGTCAGCCCTGCAATGCCTGCACAGTACCTAGGCAAACAGGTACTGGCAGACCAAGAAAGGCTTAAGTTTAAGGTGATTAAGCCTTGGGACTAACGCCACGTTTGATCGCTTGTGCCAAGAAGGCAGCGAAATCGTGACCGTTGTTGATAAGCATCTTAGGGAACATAGAGATCGGGGTCATACCCGGGAAGGTATTCACCTCGTTTAGGTAGATCTCGTTATTGTCCGTTAAGAAGAAGTCGATACGGGACAGGTCTTTTAAGCCCATCTGTACAAATACACGACGAGAATATTCAGCAATTTGGCTAAGCTGCTCATCACTCAAACCCTTAGCCTCTACCTCAGTAGTAGAATGCTGTCGCTACTGTACTTCTCTTCATAAGAGTAGAAAGTATCTGACGGCGCCATAACCTCACCCGGGGGCGTGATCACAAGCTCACCTTCAAACTCATAGGCTGCAACCTCTAGCTCTCTAGTGACTACCGCTTTTTCAACCAGCACCTGCTCCGAATAGCCAAACGCATCTTCAATCGCTTGCTGAACGCCTTGCTTTTCCGTTACCTTGTAACAACCTACCGATGAGCCCTGACGGGCCGCCTTTACAAATAGGCTTCCCCACTCATCAAAGGCTTTTTCTGCCTTTTCAACACTTTGTGCGTTATTTTGAGTTAGGAACAGATATGGGGTGTTAGGTACATCTATGGCGTCATACCACAGTTTAGACGTGATCTTATTGAAGCTGTTAGAGCTTGCTTCAGGACCACAACCAAAATACGGAATACCAGAAAGCTCTAGCAGAGATTGAATATCTCCCGTCTCACCCGGATAGCGTGAATACACGGCACTATGTAGTCCACTTTAGAACGCGTTTCACCCACCACCAATTCTGCACTGTGGATGTCTAGATAGCACTCTTGCTTGTCTTGAGTAACCCAAGTGTTTTCGAGCAGTTCAACTCGCGTCACATGTAATTCTGAAGTTAAACCTAGCTGTTGCTGTACGTAATCTGCCGATACAAGTGAAACCTCGTGCTCAGATGAGCCACCACCGCACAGCAGTAGAACGTTTATTTTTGTCATTGTATTTGTAACCTAGGGCTTATTGGATCGCTTCAAACTTCTCGACGTCCGCAAGCTCTTTATCTGTAAAGTTTTTCACAAATGGCTTCAGCATTTGTAGCTCTTGAGGAAGAGAAGCGATTGTCGATTTGGTTTGATCATAATCACCAAAATCACCCATTAGTACAGAGTAAACCTGCTTCTCACCCACCAATTTTGATTGAAGCCACATTGGCAATTCGGCTTTAAAGCTTTGCGCAAGCTTCACCGCTTTATCATGATCAGAAAGTGTGGCTAATTGTATCGCAAAACCCTGGCTAGGTGCGCTAGAAACTGCAACTTCTTCAGTTGTTTCTTCTGCTTTTGGCTCAGTTTGTGCCACTTCCTCTTCTACGATAACGTCTTGCTCTTCAATAACCGGTGCTTCGCTAGCCTCTGCAGTTGCATCTTGTTCTTCAATTGCTTCGCTAGATTCCTCTGCTACCTGCTCAGTTTGATACTGTTCTTGATAGCTTTCAGATTGAACTTCAGTTTGATATTCATCGCTTGAACTACATGCTGCCAGTAGAAGCGCTAAAGAGATGATGGCTGTTTTTTCATTTTTGGAATACTCGATACATGACGTTAACCAAAATCATGCCATCTTCTGTTTGAGAATCAAGGGGATAACCCAAGGATTATGCAAATGCATGTGATCAAAAGCGCACATTTTACCCAGTATTAACAAATACGCCTCAAACCCCATGGGAATTGCCTTAATATTGAAGAATCACGTCATCGCCTACGGACTCTTTATCTATGGACTCTCTCTTCAATCCTCGAAGTGTCGCCGTCATTGGTGCCTCAAATCGACCTTTCTCACCGGGTAACGTCATTATCAAGAATCTCTTGGGCGGTGATTTCACCGGAACCATATTGCCGGTCAACCCTAAGCACGCTTCCGTTGCAGGTATCCTTTGTTACCCTGATATACAAAGTCTGCCTGTTAATACCGAACTCGCCATTATCTGTATTGAAGATTTTATCAGTGAGGACCTGTTTCAAGACCTGCAAAACGCCGGCGTAAAAGTCGCGGTAGTGATCGCCAATAGCGTTTACAACAAACAAGAGTCTAAAGCCCTGCGGGAACTTTCTAGAGAGTTTAAAGTGAGAGTCCTTGGTCCAAACAGTCTCGGCTTGGTTCTTCCTTGGGCAAACCTCAATGCTTCGCTCTCCCCTTGTTCCGTTTCACCCGGAAAGATCGCTTTTGTCTCACAATCTGCTGCTATTGGCAGTACCGTACTAGACTGGGCAAAAGAGAAAAACATAGGATTCTCAGCCTATATCTCCATAGGTAGCATGGCCGATGTAAGCGTATCAGAGGTCATTGATTATCTGGCGATGCACAGCAAAACCGAGGCAATCTTACTCTACGTCGAGCACATTAAAGATGCTAGGCGCTTTATCTCGGCTGCTCGCTCGTGTGCCCGCAATAAACGTATCTTGGTGCTCAAAGGCGCACGTAACGACACAGCAAAAGCCCTCTCAATGCAGCATCATGGCGGAGATAAGTCTCTAAATCTGGTTTACGATTCTGCCTTCGAGCGTTGTGGTTTGCTTCGGGTAAAGTCCACACACGAGCTATTTGCAGCCGCCGAAACCCTAACCCACTCAGTGCCACTTAAAGGCAAACGTCTGGCTATCATCACCAACGGTTCTGGCCCTGGAGTGATTGCGACAGATACCCTAGACCAACTCGGAGGAAAACTCGCTGAGCTGTCTGAGAAAACCCAAGAGTCTCTAAAATCGCTAACCGGCCAAGTTGGCTGGCAACAAAACCCAGTCGATATATCTGGTGACGGACAGACAAACAAAATAGAGAAAGCGTTTGATATTCTAATGGAGGATCAAAGCGTTGATGTCATCTTGGTCATGTACAGCCCATCAGCACTGGCGGATCCAGTGGACGTTGCTACGAGCCTTATCGAGAAGTACAAGATTCACCCACATAGGCGCAGAGTGAATCTCCTCACCAACTGGCTTGGTGAAAGCAGTGCAGCCGAGGCTAGAAAGCACTTCGCCAAGGCAGGCATACCGACCTATCGCACCCCAGAGAGCAGCATAATGGCATTTATGCACTTAGTGCGTTACCGAGCCACTCAGGTGCAGCTAATGGAGACCCCACTCTCTATTACCAAGCCAGCGCATCAGATCAAACGCACTATTGAGCTTATCGGCTCCGAGGCGCGAACCCTGTCTCGAGAAACAACCGAACAGATACTGGGTGATTATGACATCACACTCACCACCTTAATGGCACCAATCCATATCAACCTTATCATGTACAACGACCCTACCTTTGGCGCCGTAATAGCCATCGGAAAAAGTGATGAAATCAGCGATGAGAATCTTACTATCGGATTGCCGCCATTAAACCAGAAACTGGCTCAGACACTTATAAAGAACGGGCTGCGCGAACATAAGCTTTCACCGCTTAGAGAAGAGATGTTCAACGAGCTCACCCGAAATCTAGTCTCATTCTCACAGCTAGTAGTAGATATTCCAAAGCTAGACAGGGTCAGCCTCGCTGGGACCTTTAGCCCTACAGGCGAGCTTAGTTTTGTGGATGGTTGGATTGAGACCTCTGAAACCGACTCTAGACTCTCAATCAGACCCTACCCAATCGAACTGGAGCAAGAGATCCAGCTCAAGGACCAAAGTCTTGCTTTGATTCGACCTATTAAACCCGAAGATGAGCCTTCTCATGCAGAGTTTATCTCTAAGGTGAGTAAAGAAGACCTCTACAAGCGCTTTTTTAGTGATGTGGGAGAGTTTGACCATATGGCAGTAGCCAACCTAACCCAAATCGATTACGACCGAGAGATGGCGTTAGTTGCGGTAGTGGAGGATGAAATCATCGGCGTCTCTCGGATAATCTCAGATATACGCACCAATACCGCTGAGTTTGCGGTGCTGATCCGCTCTGATAAAAAAGGCATAGGTTTAGGTAAAATACTCATGCAAGCAGCCATCACCCACAGCAAAAATAAGGGGCTCAAGCGTCTAGAGGCGTTACCATGCCGACCAACCGCGGCATGATAGGCCTAGCTAAAGCCCTTGGGTTTAGCGTTGAGGTGGATTTTGAAGAAGGTATGGCCGAAATGAGGCTACCATTAAGGTGATAACTGATTAATTTGCCTGATAATAAGTGGGCGCTGTGCTACACTCTGCGCCCTTTCCCTGATCAACCGAGAATATAGAGATGTCTACTAAGCAAGAGCTGCAAAACCTTCACAATCGCATCGACAGATGTAATCGTAAACTTGATGCGGCTAAATCACGTCAAGATCATGAAATGATTAGCAAGTTCACTGACGAGATTGAAAAGCTAACCAAGAAAGCAAACTCTCTAAAACACAAACAAAGCTACGATCTGAACAAAGAGAGCAAGGCTATTAAAGCGATGGCGTTTTCTCGCGAGATCACTAAGGAAGAACAAGCGGATATGGGTAAACTAAAGCGCCGTGTTAAAGGCCTTATCGTGGTTCACCCAATGACTAAGCTAGGTAAAGCCCTGCAACTTAAAGCAATGACAGGTTACGCACCTAAAGCGTTCTAAACACCCTATCGTTAGACGCGTTTTACAACGCGTCTTTTTTTGTCACCCCCAGACAATAACCACTATGAACCTTGATACCATGCTCCTTCTGGCGTGCGCTTTATGCTCTTATCCGCTCTCGGGTTTGCGCTGATGTCTGCGTGCGTAAAATACGTCTCAAACCATGGCATTCCTGTTTTCGAGATCGTTGCCGCCCGCGCCCTTGTCTCTCTCATCATCAGCTATCTTGATGTAAAACGAAAAGGCATATCTATTTGGGGAAATAACAAGAAGCTACTCGCCCTTCGCGGTATTGTCGGCACCATGGCGCTGATGTGCGTGTACTATTCCGTTACCACCCTGCCATTAGCGGAAGCGACCATACTTCAATATGTACACCCGGTATTTACCGCCATTCTTGGATTTGTATTTCTAAAAGAAGCAATTAAATTACCGACTGTAGTATGCATATTGCTGTGTCTGCTTGGCCTTTTCGTGATCGTGCAGCCCAATATGCAAGCTGGCAGCACCGAGAGTCTACCGACATTCAGTATCCTTATCGCTTTGCTTGGTGCCATGGGTAGTTCTATCGCTTACGTGATAGTGAGAAGACTGAGCCGAACAGAAGATAGCTCAGTTATTATCTTCTACTTCCCGCTTGTGGCTTTACCTGCATCACTGCTACTGACCTGGAACGATTTTGTGGTACCAAGCTTTGATATTGTGTTGATGCTGATACTGGTGGGTATTTTCACTCAGATTGGTCAACTTGGTCTCACCAAAGCGATGCAAACCCAATCAGCAGGACAAGCCTCTGCGTACTCGTATGTGCAAATCATCTTCTCTGCAGCCCTTGGGGTTGGATATTCAACGAGACTCCATCACTCTGGACCTACCTTGGTGGCAGTCTGATAGTGCTTGGCGCCATGTTCAATGTATTTGGTAAGAAGCTCATCGATAAGCTTGTTCCAAGTAAAGCTTAAACAGAACAATGCCGGCGACTGCCGGCATTGTTTTAACTAAATTCGAAATGACAAATCTTAGATAGGTTTCTTATTACCCATGACTTTGCCTTGCCCATTTGGTTGCGCTTCCACGCCATAATCACAGGAGCCGTGAGCTCTTCACTGCCATCGATCTTCACAAGCGTGCCTTCGGCAATCTTTTGTCTAGCAACGTGTGTTGGCAATGTGCCTATACCAAGACCTTGTTCGAGGGCTTCTAGTTTGGCCGCAAAGTTAGTCACAGTCAGTCTATCTTGCTTCTCGAGAACATTTATACTGCGCGCCGGTTTACTTCGCGCTGAATCGGCAATAGCAATGACGCGATATCGGGTCTGCGCCTCTATATCAAACTCTCCGGCCCGCTTGTGTACAAAGTGGTCAGGCGCGGCAACCCAAGTAAACCCTATGCTACCTACACCTCGGTTTTTGCCTCAGGAAGCACCCAACCTGTTTGCGGCGCAATAAGTATGTCGGCTCTGTCGTCACTTAACGCTTCCCAACTACCCGCCAAGATCTCTTCTTGCAGTTTGAGCCTTGTTTTACTCTTGTCAGCGAGTTTATCCACCAGCGGAAAAAAGTGATTAATAGGGATCACACCATCAAAGGCGATGGTCAGATCAAGCTCCCAACCGTTAGCGATGCTATTCGCCTCTCTCACCATCTCGTCGGTAGCCGCAAGGATAAGTCTACCTTTCTCGAGCAGCAGCCTACCTGCAGGCGTTAGCTCCGCCTTATGACCAGAGCGGTCGAAGATGATGATATCCAACTCTTGCTCAAGCTTTTGGATCTGATAGCTCAGTGACGAAGGAGCGCGCCTAAGCTCTTCGGCGGCAGAAGAGAAACTGCCTCGACGCTCAATGGCATCGAGAATATGCATAGCTTCTAAAGTGATGGGACTGCTCATTAACTTCCTTATTTATCGCTTATGCTGAGATTATTGACTCAACCCCAGAAACTAAAAAGCCAACTCACAGAGTTGGCTTACTATTCGGATAACTTTGTAGCTAAAAATTGTAATTAAAAAGATACAGCTATCAAATGTTTATCGGTTTGCTTTGATTTCTTTTGTGACCATCAATACACATGAAACGATAAACGTAACAATTAGCGCTAATTCCATTATTTCCCCACCTGATTCAATATACTAACTACTTCGGCTTTGCCGAAACTAAACTTCGGGGATATTGTATCAATCAGTGGGGAATTTAATTCATCGTTTATTCGGAATTATTCAGGGTAACCATTCGGATTTTCCGATTGCCAGCGCCAGGTGTCTTGGGTCATCTCTTCCAGACTACGGGTCGCTTTCCAAGCAAGTTCCTGCTCAGCTTTAGCAGGATCGGCCCAACATTCAGCAATATCCCCTGCTCTTCGCGGTGCAATCTTATAAGCAATGGTTTTGCCACTCGCCTTTTCAAAAGCTTTAACCATGTCTAGAACGCTAGAGCCATTACCGGTTCCAAGGTTAAATACGTGAAGACCATCACGGTTACCCACTTTCTGCAGTGCCGCGATGTGTCCGTCAGATAGATCCATAACGTGAATGTAGTCACGAACGCCTGTGCCGTCAGGAGTTGGATAGTCATCACCAAACACAGATAGGAACTCACGACGCCCCACCGCAACTTGAGCCACAAACGGCATTAGGTTGTTAGGAATGCCTGAGGATCCTCACCTAGCTTACCGCTTGGGTGTGAACCTACCGGGTTAAAGTATCTAAGAAGCGTAATACTCCAATCAGGGTTGGCTTTTTGGAAGTCGGTCAAACACTCTTCAACCATCAACTTGCTTCGGCCATAAGGATTTGTCGCACTAGTTGGGAAGTCCTCAGTAATAGGCACCGTATGAGGGTCGCCATAAACCGTAGCCGAAGAGCTAAATACCAGTCGCTTAACGCCAACTTCACGCATTGCGTCGACCAAGACTAGCGTTCCGTTTACATTGTTATCGTAATACTCAAGAGGCTTTTCTACCGATTCGCCCACCGCTTTAAGACCCGCGAAGTGAATCACAGCGTCAATCTCAAATTTTGATAGGGTTTTTACCATCAGCTCACGATCGCGGATATCACCTTGAACAAACTCGATATCCTGACCGGTAACCTCTTTTAAACGACCAATCACACTCGCTTTACTGTTATAAAGGTTATCGAAGATGATTGGCGTCATTCCCGCCTCGATAAGTTGAATGCAGGTATGGCTACCGATATAGCCCATACCGCCTGTCACTAGTACTTTCATTCCATTACCAACTCTTTTGTATTCGTTCTGCTGACTATATTAAGGAATGGCATCACCTTTCGCAAAGTTCGTTTTATACTTGTGCTCATAGAAACAACAACTTACAGAGAAAAATGAAACTAAATTGCGATATGGGTGAAAGTTTCGGCGCCTGGAACATGGGAAACGACGATAAGGTAATGCCTTTGGTGGACATGGCAAACATTGCTTGCGGGTTTCATGCCTCCGATCCAAACATAATGCAACATACGGTTTCTCTCGCCGAGCAACATCAGGTGTCCATCGGGGCACACCCCAGCTATCACGACCTGCAAGGATTTGGCAGGCGCTCAATTACCTATACACCGCAAGAGATAACCAATGCAGTCCTCTATCAAACGGGCGCACTGGATGCCATCTGTAAGGCTCATCAAACTCAGGTGGAGTATATAAAGCCCACGGGGCGCTCTACAACGATATGATGAGAAACCAATCCATATATGAATCTTTGTTGGTCGCAGCTAAAACTCTCCGACTGCCACTCATGATCTTGGCCACCCAAAATCAAGATTATGACCACCTTGCCAAAGAACACGGCGTCACTCTTATAAAAGAGGCCTTTATCGACCGACGCTACCTGAGTAGTGGGTTGCTCTCACCTCGCACTATGGCAGACTCTGTGATGCATGAGTGGGACGAGATAAAACATCAGGTGGAAGCCATGCTGCACGATAGATCTTTTAAATCGATTGAGGGTGATGAGATTAAATTACAAGCCGATACCCTATGCGTTCACGGAGACAATCCAATTGCCGTTGAAATAACCACCAAGGTAAGAGCCTTATCGATGGAGTTAGATCCATAGATCCAGTCGGTGAATTTTGCTTGCTGATCCGATTTTCTGATGTCATAGACCCTAGCTTACCGCCGCTTATCAATCAGGCTCGTGAGCATCTGTTACAGCACTATAAAGCACAGCTGGTGCAAGCGGTTCCAAGCTATACTACGCTGCTTCTAGAGTTTACCCCTGTTAGCTTTAATGCGAATAACACCATCACCGAGATTAGTCAGATCTTGACCTTAGCAGGCACAGTAACCACATCTAGCTCAGAAGCACGGGTTATTGAAATCCCTACCTATTACGGACCGGAAACCTGCCTTGATATCGCCTTATACCTAAGCCTATCTATACAAGAGATAGCATCTCTTCATAGCTCTGAGCTTTATCAAGTCTACGCTTTGGGCTTTGCTCCAGGGTTTGCTTTTATGCTGAAGTGCCAGAAGCGCTGCAACTTCCTCGCCAAGACGCACCAAGAGCGTCGGTACCGAAAGGCAGTGTTGCGATCGCAGGTAAACAAACGGCGGTTTATCCAGAGACCTCACCCGGAGGATGGAACATTATTGGCAGAACCCCGTTAGAGCTGTATACCCCACAAAGCAAACAGATAAGCCGTATTCAGGTGGGAGACAGAGTTAGGTTCGTTCCCATCAATCGCTCTGAATACCTAACGCTTGGGGGCCAGTTGTGAACCCTTGCCTTCAAGTACTCAAGTCCCATGCTGGAACCAGCCTGCAAGATTTAGGCAGAGCCAAGCTCGCCCACTACGGCATTACCCAAGGTGGCGCGGCAGACGAATATGCTTTTAATTGGGCAAATAAACTTTTAGCCAATCCATACAACAGCCCAGCAATCGAGATAACGCTAGGTGGTTTTGAAGCAAAGGTATTAGAGGCAAACACCATTGCCATCACCGGCGCTAAGAATAATGTCTTGATCAATGGCAAGCCAGTCACGGTTGGCGATCTTATCGCGTAAAGGCCAATGACATAATCAAGCTATTGCCATCTCGAGAGGGGCTGCGAAACTATCTCGCTGTAGGTGGAGGTTTTGACGTACCTCTAACCCTAGGCAGTTGCGCCACAGTGCCAAAAGATAAGTTAGGCGGCCTAAATAAAAATGGCAGTCCTTTGATGGTTGGTGACCTTTTATCCTCTGGCGAAAATATCAGCACTACAAAAGAGACCTCGGTAAGCCCTGCCTTTATTCCTGAGTACACCCAAGAGGTGGTACTAAGGGTCATTGCCGGTTCTCAAGCCCCACTTTTTGATGAGAGTGAGTATGACAAGCTATTCCAGCAAAGCTTTGTCATAAGCTGCTGCCAGCAAAATGGGCTATCAGCTTAAGGGGGAGCCGATAAAGATACCCAAAGCGGATCTAATCTCTGAGCCATTGCTCTGGGCGCTATTCAGATCCCACCAAGTGGTGAACCTATTATCATGTTGTGTGAGCGCCAAACCATAGGTGGCTACCATAAGCTGGGTCAGGTGGCGCGTATGGATATCTCTAAACTCGCTCAAGCCAGACCGGGCCAACAGATAAGATTTGTACCAGTTAAGGGCAATGCAAGTGGCCAAGAGTATGTTTCATGGCTGAAATTTTTCGACTCAGCGTACGATTAATGTCACTTTTTATAACAACTTCTTTTTCATTAAAATTTAAAAAAAGTGCTTGACCGATTTCCTGCAAATTTAACATTTCTGTGTTTGTGCATAACGAAGTGCCGTTAAAGCCCAAAATAAAGGGCAAACCTAGATAGGTCTGCCCTTTATCCATAGTTATCCCGACACTTATCCACAATTGGTGTGGATAATATCGCACAGTTCACTTTATCCCCAAATGTTAACAGCTGTCACTTCTATCAGTTAACACTAGGTTTCATGAAACATCCCTCAGCCCTTTCATGACGGGGCTATAGTGCACCATTTTTGACTGGGATCAGAAGTTGCCTGATCAAGCTATTCACAACTAGCGCCAATACTACAAAGGTCAAGATCGGTAGAACAAACCAAAGCTGTGGATGAATTCTTGGTGAAAGATCAAACCCAAAATGAAGTAGCCCTGCAACACTGGCATCTGCTCCGATACTGGCGATAATCCCCGCAATTAGTGCCATCAAACCATACTCACACCATAGCGTGGTCGAGATACGCTTTTTACTGGCCCCAAGCGTGCGATACAAACGGATCTCCATCTGTCTCTGCGCAATGCTGAGTCTCAAAAGGGTAAAGATCAAAAGTAGCCCAGCAATCACGCCAAGCACGGCCAGTACCGTGATAGACCAGACGATTTGCTCTAACAGTTGCTGGATCTTTACACCCATCTTCCTGATATCAAGAAGCTAACAGTTGGGAAACTGGCCGACAGCTGCTGAATAAAGGCGTCATCTTTATCTTCGAGTCGGTATGAAACCATGTAAGCACCTGGAATTTCAGCTACCAACTCGGGGGCAAAGATAAAATAGAAGTTTGGCTTCATCTCACGCCACTCTACCTTACGGATGGAGTTGACCACAGCTTCGATTCGTTGGCTATTGATAACAAACACAAGTGTGTCGCCAAGCTTTAGGTTCAATGCCTCTGCAACTTCAGATTCTACCGACACACCATCAGGCCTGCCCCAGTCACCAGAAAGCACTTCATTGTGAACTGGCAACCCTTGTGCCCAAGTCAGATTAAGCTCCCTTCTGGTGGCATCGGTATCGCCATTGGTTTCACGCTCACGAGCATTCTCGCCATTTATTTCACTTAGGCGTCCACGCATGATCGGATAGGCCTCGGAGCGATTGATCCCCTGCTCATCTATCTGGCTAAGATAATTTTCCACCTCATACGGCGCAATATTGATGGCAAAGGCGTTTGGCGCATCCGGAGGTAGCGTGCTTTGCCAATCTTGCAAAAGATCGGTTCTTACCAACCAAACTATGGCAAGAAGCATTAGAGAAAGCCAAGCGCGCCAAATTGTAGACCACTGGCCATCCAAGAGCGGTTAAGACGACTCACTGCAAGCGCCATAGCTGGCTTTAACTTGGCTCGTCCTATCAAGCGAGATACTAACACTGCCATTACGGCCAAAAGCACAAACAGCAATACCATGCCTGCAAGGACTATCCATACCAAGGTGTTATTGGCGTAGACAATAGCCATCGGCACAAGAGGAACCAACACTAGCCACCAGCTTTTGCCGTAGTCTGGCTCAGAAGGCTGAAGAACATTAGTCGCGGGGGTCTTTAAAAGATTCAGCATAGGAATGCCGAGCGCAGGAATACCAATCAGGACACAGGTCGAGATGGAGATGATTGCCGGTAACATGCCATAACTTGGTAAAGGATCAGGCAGTAGCCCACCTAGCGGTACCCTCAATAATACCTCCAGTAAATAGCCGATACCTGTACCAAACACGATCCCAATTGAGATAAGCAGTAACACTTGGATAAGCAGCCAGCGCCCAATCCATTTAGTGCTAGCTCCGATACTCTTGAGCATTGCCACCGTGGTACGCCTGCCACTAACGTAGTGCTGGCAGGTAAGAACCAAGGTCGTTGCCGCCATAATCACCACGATGGCAACCGTCAGAGACAGATACTGTGTGGTACGAGTAAACATATCACCTGTGCGACTGCGAGAATTATGGTCTCGCCATCTGTCGCTCGGTGAAAGCTCTATGCCTTCCTTTAGATTTTGCAATACGGCATCTTCACCAACAAAGAATTGCTGATAACGCACCCTAGAGCCCATCTGCAATGCACCAGTGCGCTCGACGTCACTAGCATGAATCATAGCGCTCGGCATCTGTTGAAAAGGATTAAAGGTCAGTCCTGGCTCTTGGCTGATGCGTCCCGAGACTGTCAAATCAGCATCACCAATAGTGACAATGTCACCCTCATTGACCTTTAGAGCCGAGATAACTCGCTCATCAAGCCACAACTCCCCAGGCGCCACATGCGATTGGTTCTGACTACCATCGTTTAATATCAGCTCGCCGCGCAAAGGATAAGCATCATCGACTGCCTTGACCGACACTAGCATCATGTCCTGGTCGCTAAACGCCATAGTGGCGTAGGACACCATGCTCGCCATTTCAGCATCACTTGACTCGGCTTTAGCAATCAAACTTTCAGGGACAGGGTTAGAAGAACGATAAACAAGGTCCGCAGTTAGCGCATCTTTTCCTTGCTTAACGATGACCTGCTCCATTCGCTCCGCCAAAGCCGAAAGGGCAAATACACATGCAATAATCAGGGTTAGTGCCACAGATATCGGCCACAACTGGCCAAAGCGTATCTCCTTAAAGCTCCATGCCAACAGACGCCTGTTAAGATTCAGGCTCTGAGTGGGAGGAGACGTAGTTTCTACCTGTTGCATCAAGCCTCCTGAGCGCTTTTTGAGTGCGTTTCAGAGGTGATCTCACCCGCTTGCATAGTGAAAACTCGGTCACATCGCGCGGCAAGAGCGTTATCGTGGGTGACCATTACCAGCGTAGTGCCGTGCTGCTTGTTCAAAGAAAACAACTGCTCAATGATGTTCTGCGCCGTATGCTGATCGAGGTTCCCCGTAGGTTCATCGGCAAACAGGATCTTTGGTCTCAGCATAAAGGCGCGAGCCAGCGCCACACGTTGCTGTTCTCCTCCAGAGAGCTGAGATGGTACGTGGTCGAGGCGCTTTTCTAGACCAACTGAGCTTAAGAGTTCAATAGCCCGCTCTTTATCTTCCGGTTCGCCTCGCAGCAAACATGGCAAGGTCACGTTCTCCAGCGCACTAAGACTCGGAATGAGTAGAAAGCTTTGAAATACAAAACCGATATATTCTGATCTTAACTCGGCTCTCGCCTCATCACTCAGATGAGATAAAGGGTTACCCAACAGCTCCACTTCACCACTGCTTCCGGTATCTAATCCAGCCAGTAGCGTCATCAAGGTCGATTTGCCTGCCCCCGAAGCACCGACAATTGCAACGCTCTCGCCCGATACTATGTCTAAATTTACGTCCTGCAAGATTGTTAATTGCTCTTGTTTCGTAGAAACTACTTTGGTTAGCGATTCAGCTCGAATTACGGATGTGGTCATGTTACGTGTGTTTTCCTTACTGTTATTAACTCTTTCCTTCACGGCTCAAAGTGCGACTCTGCTCGTGCTGGGCGACAGCTTAAGTGCCGGCTATCAAATGGCGCAAAATCAGGCTTGGCCTACCTTTCTTTCTGATGAACTCAAACACCAAGGTGTCGAGGTAGAAACGGTCAACGGTAGCGTCTCTGGAGACACCACCGGCAACGGACTTGCTAGGCTCCCTCAGCTTCTTGATCAACATCAGCCAGACTATGTTTGATAGAACTGGGCGCTAACGATGGTTTACGAGGATTCCCACCAAATCTGATCAAGCAAAACCTTACTCAGCTGATTAATTTGTCTCGCGACAACGGAGCTGAGGTTATCTTGATGCAGATCCAGGTCCCGCCTAATTATGGTCGTCGCTATACGCAATCATTTGAACAACTCTATCCTACCCTAAGCGAAGAGAAATCTGTGCCACTTATCCCATTTTTTCTAGCACAGATCATCACAGACGATAGCTTAATGATGCAAGATGGACTGCACCCTAAACCAGACGCTCAGCCATGGATTGCAGAATTTGTCGCTGAGAATATTGCGCCAATTATCAAGGACTAAGCCATGAAAATCCGCCCAAGCATTAAAGGCGTTGTCGCTCGCTCCGCACACCCTGCCGGATGCAAGCAAGCCATCCTCAATCAGATTGAAGCGGTTAAAACTGCTAGTAGCGGCACGACTAACAGCGAGTTGCCAAAACGAGTATTAATCTTAGGCGGTTCATCAGGATTTGGCCTTGCCAGTCGCATTGCCCTTAGCTTCGGGGACGCAGAGGCAGACACAATCAGTGTCAGCTTCGAGCGCGGCCCGAGCGATAAAGGCGTAGGTACAGCAGGTTGGTACAACAACATATACTTTAAGGAATTAGCGGAGCAACAAGGTCGCATCGCAACCAATATTGTTGGAGATGCCTTCTCTCCTGAGATCAGAGCTAAGGTTCTGCAAGCCATTAAAGAGCAATTTGATGGCAAGGTGGACCTCATTATCTACAGCCTGGCCACAGGCGTAAGGCCTAAGCCCAATGGCGACCTCTGGCGTTCTGCCATAAAACCAATCGGCGAGTCATTAAAAGGCGCAAGTATCGAGTTTGAGACAGACACTTGTAGAACACACCCTTGAGCCTGCCAGTAGCGATGAGATAGAGTCAACAAGAAGAGTCATGGGCGGCGAAGATTGGCAAGAGTGGATCGATACCTTAATCAACGCCGATGCTATAGGATCCAATGCAAGAAGCATCGCCTTTTCCTACATTGGCCCTGAGTCTACACACGCAATCTATCATCAAGGTACGCTAGGACGCGCCAAGGTTGACCTGCACCAAGCTAGCCACGCGGTTAATCTGAAGCTTGCTCCCTTTGGTGGCAGTGCCTACGCGGCGGTATGTAAAGCGCTGGTTACCAAAGCGAGCGTATTTATTCCAACCTTTGCCCCTTA
This sequence comes from Vibrio sp. JCM 19236, assembly GCA_000830455.1. Taxonomy (GTDB): domain Bacteria; phylum Pseudomonadota; class Gammaproteobacteria; order Enterobacterales; family Vibrionaceae; genus Vibrio. Next base: position 94,583 of record BBSB01000001.1, on the reverse strand, counting down.
TGTGATTTCTCTGTATCGCGCCATGAAGGAGCTAGGCGTTCATGAAACGCCCATTGAACAGATGATCCGTCTCTATCAAGACAAGCTATATCCTGAAGCAATTGTTGATGGGGAGCGTTTGATTCGTGTGGACGACTTTGAGCTTAGCGAGCAAGTTCAAGCCCGCGTCAGCGAGATCATGCCAAACCTCACTGCAGATAATTTTATGCAGTTAGGAGACTATCAAGGATTTAAACAAGAGTTCATGCAATTGAACGGGTTCGAGCTTGATGGTGTGGATTACGAGCAAGAGTTTACACTCGAAGATCTGGCTAAACTTACCCCATAATTTGTACCCCTCAACACATGGCGACTATCCTTAGTAGATGGACAATACGTATCGTCTAGGTAAGCACTCGGACTAAAAAGGCGATACGTGTGTGTAAGCATTCAAGGACAGGATGATTATATGCCTAGGTTGATACACAAAAGCTGCAGATACCGAACAAGACCTACCGCTCTTGGCAGGATATGCTTGAGATCTTGGCTCAATTTGCTCGAGTACCCATCGCGTCTATTAACCGATTGTCGGCCAATCAGCTAGAGGTGTATTGCGTTAACCACAACCCCAACAACCCCTATCGTGTCGGTACAGCGCTTCCACTAAACGGCGAACAGTTTTGTGAAACCGTATTAAAGAACGACAAAGTCTTCCGCATCAAGAATGCCCTGGAATCTTCGGATTGGCACAAGAAAAGCCCAGTGTTAAACTCGGTATTCGCGCTTACCTCGGCATCCCTATTCATTGGCCTAATGGCAGTCCTTTTGGCACCCTATCAATCCATGATGTAAAGCCCAACCAGTTCAAGCCACAGGTATTAGAGTTGCTATCGGTATTCAAAGACTCTGTCGAAGCACAGCTTACTGTTATCTACCAGAACCAAAAGTTACAACGCAACAACGAGGCGCTGATGTCTCGTATCCACAATCGCACCGTCGAGCTTGCAAGCCTTAGCTATCAGTTAGACCAAGAGGCCTCTAGAAGAAAACAGCTTGAACGAGAGGTGCATTATCAACAATACCACGATATCGGCAGTGGTCTGTTAAACGCCAAAGCTTGGGAGCTTGAGAGTAACCGGTTGATCAACCAAACCGACCTATACAACCAAGAGATAGCGGTCTTCTATGTAGGCATAAGCAATGGTGCGAGGATACAAACAGAGCTCGGCGCGGAGGCGCTAGATAATGTCATCAAACAGCTCAAAGAGAAGCTAGGGCGTCTCGGTCATTTCAAACAGATCGTCGCCCGTCCCCACAGTTCAGATATCGCCTATACACTAGTAAACCCCATCTCTAACAGCCAGTATGATTCCACCATTCAAAGGGTGTTAGACACCACCTCACAAGAGTTCCAAGTGGCGAAAACAGCCTTAGGCTTCAAGCCTATATTGGGGTGTCTGTCACCGAACCCCACGCGGGGCAGCGTAATCTAGGCGTGACGGTGCAAGCAAGACAGGCAATGCAAAGTGCGCAAGAGTCAGGCAAACGAATCTTGTTCTTCGATGAAGCGAGCATCGACAGTGGAACTCGCTTTAATCGTATGGAAAGCTACTTTATGGAGTCGTTGCGAGACCAGACCTTAAGTCTGCATTTTCAGCCACAGGTATCTGTGCACAGTGGAATTTGGGAGAGCGCAACCACCAGCGTACATTGGGACCACCCTATTCTGGCTCAGTCTCAGAGCTCTCTATCAATCAAATGTGCGATCAGCCCGATCTTGCCGATGCCATGTGTCAGTTTTTAGTGCATAAGGCGATGGAAACCGCAGTGAAGTGGCGCAAGCACAATCCTGATTTCCGCATTGCAATCAAGTTAAGTGCCAGTCAATTTGCCTCTAAACTGCTTCCTGAGATACTGCAAACCAATCTCAGCCAGTTCAAGCTTCCAACAGACGCAATAGAACTAGAGATATCAGAAAAGAACCTAGTGGCCAACGAGGCAGCGCTAAGTTCTGCATTGGATGATCTTTCTAAGATGGGGATCACTCTAACCATGATTGATTTTGGCCACGGCCACGCCTCTTTCAGTTATCTAAAACACAGTCCGTTCAAGCGTATCAAGATAGACAAGAGCTTTACCTACAACCTTCAACACAGCTCTGAAGATAGAGCCTTTCTATACTCACTAATGCAGATCATCGAAAAATTAAAGCTGGATCCTGTCTTAACTGGTATAGAAACTCAGGAGCAGGAACAGTGGTTAATGCAGTTCAATACTCCGTTTGCCGAGGGTGAAAAGTACCAATCACCGATTGATAGCAAAGAATTTGAACAAGCTCTGAGCAGGCAAGCCCTCTCCATACAAACTTATTCAGCAATTCGCTGAAAAAACAGTATTATTAGGGTCTAATGACTAAACAACCCAGCCAATGCTGGGTTTTTATCTTTTCATTCAATCGCATAAGAGTCTCGTATGGATCTGCTGATTTCTAAACTCAAGAAAATCGAAAAACAAAACTACCGCGCCTATCAACAAATCAAAGGCCAGTACGATTTTAAAGATTTCACCCTCCATATCGATCAGGTTCAAGGCGACCCATATGCATCACCATCAAGACTGAGAGTGGTTCGTCCTTGGTCTGTGACTGGATTGGATTTTCTTAAAGAAAAATCAGCACCCTACCAGATTGCCGCGCGCGATTTCATTGCTCGCAGCTTGGCTCAGTTTACTAAGCAAGATAACGACGTTTCTATCGCCACAACGGGTCAGATCGTGCTGGACAACACCGCAGTGCTATTTACTGAAGAAGGCATCGAGCTTAGATTTCGTGTAAACCTACCAGCAGAAGGTCGCTCTGTGCTGGGCAAAAAGGCAATCAACATGCTTACCTTCTATCTGCCAAAATCCATCCGCAAAGCCACCCTATGGCGCGAACTGCCACAACAGGATTTCACCGAGCATTGTGAGGTAATCGAAGACCAAGATGCGCTGCGCTCTCAGCTTGAACAAAACGGTCTTATCAGCTTTGTTGCCAACGGCGCTATCCTGCCTCGACTTGCGGGTAACAGTGAGCTTCCGATGAAAGATGCTGTGCCTTTTGAAGCGCCTGAGTCAATGACGGTTACCCTAAACACACCAAACCGAGGTGACGTGTCAGGTCTAGGTATCAAGAAAGGCATTACCTTAATAGTCGGTGGTGGCTTTCACGGCAAATCGACCCTGCTAAATGCAGTGGAGCTTGCTATCTACGACCATATCCCGGGTGACGGTCGTGAGTACTGCGTCACTGATCCTATGAGCATGAAGATCCGCGCCGAAGATGGCCGCTGTATCCATAGCCTGAATATCGACAACTTCATTTCGCACTTGCCGATGGGACGCTCTACTACAGATTTCTCTACACAAGACGCCTCAGGCTCAACCTCCCAAGCCGCATGGCTGCAAGAGTCGCTGGAAGCAGGGGCATCAGCGTTATTGATTGATGAAGATACCTCAGCAACCAACTTTATGATTCGTGATGAACGCATGCAGGCGCTGGTAAATAAATCTGATGAGCCTATTACGCCGCTAGTGGATCGCATCTCAGAGCTAAAAACCTCAGCCGGAGTGAGCAGCATCATAGTCATGGGCGGTTCAGGCGACTATTTTGATCACGCCGATCACGTTATCCAGATGCACGACTATCAAGCTCTGGATGTGACCGAAAAAACAAAGCAAGTAGTGGCCCAACACCCTACCGAGCGTAAGAGTGAAGGAGAAAAACCGTTACTCATATCGCACCGCGCTCATTCAATCGAGCCTGTGTACAAACTATTTTGGCTGAAGGTAAGTATCGCGTCACAGCAAAAGGCACTGACTCGCTACGACTTGGTAAAGAATTTATTGATATCACAGCCCTTGAACAGCTACAAACAGCAAACGAGATCAACGCCATAGGTTGGAGCCTATTCCAAGTATCGCAACTGCCAGGATGGAGTAAGGATCTCGGCCAAGAAATCGAGTCCATCTTCAAAGATACGAAATGGCATCAGAGCATGCCAAACAACGGCGACCTTGCAAAACCAAGAAAGCTAGACGCTCTGGCTACAATAAACCGCTTACGCAAAGCTCAGTTTAAACCCGCTCGATAAACCGTGAATAACAAGCGCCACCTAGTCTAAGTTTAGGTGGCGTTTTATTATCGCCTAGATATAAATTAATTTTATATCCAGCTCCAAATTTTCAATTATCTTCTGCGCCGTTCAAGGGATATAGTTCATGTCAGTTAACCTATTCCCTAAGGCAGGTAAAAATGAAAAAACAGTGGTGGCATGACGCGGTCGTCTATCAAATCTACCTCGCAGCTTCTGTGACTCAAACAACGATGGCATCGGTGATCTAAACGGTATTCGCTCAAAGCTAGATTATCTAAAAGAGCTGGGTGTTGATGTGCTGTGGCTATCTCCTGTCTATCAATCTCCGATGGACGATAACGGTTATGACATCTCTAACTACCAAGATATTGCTCCCGAGTTTGGTCACCTAGAAGATATGCAGGCGCTTATTGCAGAGGCGAAACAGCGCAATATCAAGCTGGTAATGGATCTGGTGGTCAACCACACCTCGGATGAACATCCTTGGTTTATTGAAGCGAAGAAATCAAAAGATAACCCGTATCGTGATTTCTACATCTGGAAAGATGAGATCCCGCAAAAAGGCGACCACAACTACTTCGAATCTGTATTCGGTGGTCCTGCCTGGCACTGGATGAAAAAGCAGGTCAATACTACTTCCACCTGTTCTCGAAAAAGCAGCCTGATCTGAACTGGGAAAACCCTAAGGTTCAGGAAGAAGTTCATAAGATGATGAACTGGTGGATTGACCAGGGTATTGGAGGCTTCCGTCTGGATGTTATCGACCTTATCGGTAAGGAGATCGATAAAGGCATCTCTGGAAACGGCCCTCGCCTGCACCCGCTTATCCAACAGATGAACCAAGAAACCTTTGGTAAGCACGACCTTCTGACCGTTGGGGAGACCTGGGATGCAACCCCAGAGATTGCAAAGCTGTACAGCAATCCGGAGCGCAACGAGTTCTCTATGATCTTCCAGTTTGAGCACATCACACTCACTTGGAAACATGGTGATAAATGGAACCCAACCGACCTCGACCTCAAGAAGTTCAAGCAAGTGTTAACTAAGTGGCAGGTTGAGCTGGCTGATGAGGCTGGAACTCCCTATTCTGGAACAACCATGACTTGCCGCGTGTGGTTTCTAAATACGGCTGTGAAGGTGAGCACAGGGTTCAGTCTGCTAAGATGTTGGCGACTACCATGCATTTCCTTAAAGGCACACCGTATATCTATCAAGGTGAAGAGATCGGCATGACTAACGTCAAGTTTGACTCCCTCGATGACTACCGCGATATCGAAACCCTTAACTTCTATGACGTAAAGACCAGCGCGGGCGTGAGTCACGAGCACATGATGGATGCCATACACACCAATAGCCGCGATAACTCTCGCACACCTATGCAGTGGTCAGCGGACAATCAAGCAGGCTTTACAGGAGGAGAGCCTTGGATCAAGGTCAATCCAACTACCCAGAGATCAACGTTAAAAACGCGCTAGATGACAAAGGTTCCATCTTCTATCACTATCAGCGATTGATTGCGCTACGTAAGCAATATCCTGTCATTGTGTATGGTGATTTCATCCCAGTGTTTGAAGAAAGCGACACCATCTTTGCTTATATCCGTCAAGATAAGGATCACAAGATTCTGGTCATCAACAACTTCAGTGACCAGGAGCAAAAGCTGCCTCTTCCAGAACAGCTGCAGGCATATCTGGTGAATCCTTAGTAGCAAACTACGAAGCAGTCAGCGCCCTTGATACTCACCTAGAGCTCAAGCCTTATGAGTCCTTTGCGATAAAGCTTTAATTTAACTGCATCACATCAATGCCCCTTCTGGGGCATTTTTTAGTTGTTAAATAATTGTTTTATAAGATAGAGTTATTTCATAACCTAGCTAAGGACGGCATTATGAAAGGGATCATTTTCACCGAGTTTTAGAGATCGTCGAAGATAACTTTGGCCTTGAGGTCTTAGATAAGGTGCTTGAACTATCAAACGATCAGGCATCTACACCAGCGTGGGCAGCTATGACCACAAAGATTTGGTTAAGCTTATCGTTAACCTAAGCAAGGTGACCGAGATCCCTGCTGACAAGCTCCAAGAAACCTTTGGTGAGGTGGTGTTTGTGCAACTGCTTCGCTCGCTACCGCCTGCTGCTAGCCTAAACAACAGCAATACCTGTTTCGAATTTATCCGACATGTAGAAGAGTACATCCATGTCGAAGTAAAGAAACTTTACCCTGACGCGGTACCGCCTACCTTTGACTTTATCTCTGAGTCAGAAACAGAGATGGTGATGGATTATCGCAGTGCCCGCTGTATGTCCCACGTATGCTTTGGACTGATCAAGGGTTGCTCTAAACACTTCAATCAAGAAGTATTGATTGAGATGAGCCCATTGAATGACAGCGGCAGCGAAGTAAGATTTAAGCTTAATCTTGTAGCATAAATAGTGACAGGGTCACTCAATGAACCAAGAACCCACAGCTGCCGAAATACGTGCCCTACAACGTAAACTAGCTCGAGAAACGGCCTCTAGAAAGCAGGCCGAGATACTTCTCGAGCAAAAGAGTTTAGAACTGTATGAATCAAGCCAGAAGCTTGAGCTAGTTGTTGCTCAGCTAGAAGAGTCATCTGCGCAGAACCTAATAAAATTAGAGTTTCAGCAGCAGGTGGATGCTCTTCTGATCTACTTTGGTAAAACCTTCCTAAACCAACAACTCGATGATGTACTGCTTGCTAAATACGTTGGCCGCATCAAAGAGTGTGCTGTCATAGCACACTGCTCCCTGACGCTGCTCTCGGATTTAAACTTAGGCTTAAAAAAGAACAAGTTTGGTTGCGAGCGTACCAATACCAATGAAGCGACCAAGCCATCATGGAACGAGAACACCTATTCCATTCCACTAGTGGTTAATCGTAAGCGTATCGGGGTGTTGAGCGCAGATATAGAGCCCATAGAACAAGACTTAGAGTTCATTGAGAAGCCTTTGCAACTCATAGCTGATTTGCTTTGTGGTGCGGTAAATCGTCAGCATATCATTTTACGAAACATCGAATCTCGTAAGCGTGCTGAAGAATCAGAACGAGCCACCAGAGACTTTCTGGCCATGATAAACCATGAGCTAAGAACGCCTCTCAACGGTTTATTGGGAAGCTCAGAGCTCCTTCAGATGACACAGCTTAACAATCACCAACAAGAGTTGGTGAGTAACCTGAGTCAATCGGGCGAATTCTTGCGGGTTATCATCAATGACCTTCTGGATTTCAGTAAGATCTCCGCCAATATGTTTACGCTACTACCACGTAAATTTAAGCTCGAGGCGCTGATCACTACCCTCAAGGGTATCTTTGAGACTCGCGCCCAGGAGAAGTCCCTCCAGTTTGAGATAAAAACCGAGGCTGATTTTCCTGCTAGCGTTGAGGGAGACCTTGAGCGTATTACCCAGATCTTTGTAAACCTGATTGGTAACGCGATTAAGTTTACCGATCAAGGCAGTGTCACCCTAACCCTAAAATGGCAAGCACAGAAACTCGCCTTCCAGGTTGAGGATACCGGCATCGGTATCAGTGACGAGGCCCAAGAAAAGCTATTCCAGCCCTTTATTCAAGCTCATGATTCTAGCGAACGAAACCATGAGGGAACAGGCCTTGGTCTCGCTATCTGTCAGCAACTAGTGTCTTTGATGGGGGGCGATATCAAGTTGGAGAGCGAACCAGGTAAAGGCACCACCTTTGGTGGTTTTATCCCTCTTCCTGACGTCAAAGCAGAAGATGCACCTGAGCTTTTGCCTAATAACACTAATCAAGCCCAGGAGTTCGCGCATCTGAGCGTTTTGGTTGTAGATGATATCAAGATGAATCAAATCATCATAAAAGAGATGCTGTCTAAGCTCTCCATCAAGCCAGACATCACTAATAACGGTATTGAAGCCCTAGAAGCGGCCAAGTCAAAAGAGTACGACATTATTTTAATGGACTGCCGCATGCCAGAAATGGACGGCTTTGAGGCGACCACCAAACTACGCGAAAGAGCGTTTAAAAAGCCCATAATCGCGCTTACCGCCAGCACCACTAAGACAGAACGTGCATTATGTTTCGATAGTGGTATGGATGATGTGCTTACCAAACCCTACCGCGCCGCGGATCTTCTCCATCTACTGACCAAGTGGTGCCATCCTTAAGCATGTGTTGTTTTATATCGCCAACACTGCCACAATCAGCGCGCAATAAAATACAAGGCAATTACTATGAAATTACTGGTTCGCAATCTTGCGCGCACTACCACTGAGCACGAAGTACGTGTTCTATTTACTGAGCATGGCACTGTTAAGGCTTGTAATCTGGTTCTCGACCAAGAAACTGGACAGTCTAAAGGCTTCGCTTTTGTAGAGATGCCAAATCCAGAAGAAGCTCAGCAGGCGATAAAAGCCCTTCATGAATCTAAGGTCGCTAAGAGCAAAATTCGAGTTAAGGTAGCGAAAGACTGATTCCCCATAAAAGCCAGCAGACGCTGGCTTTCTCATTTCTAAAGACCCGTTATTCTCAGATTGAGAATCACCCTTCTTTCTATTTCCCGCACACAGAATCCCTCTCTCATTTTGAGAATCATCACTTAAGCATTTGATATAAAACAGTTTTAAAAGTTGGCACGCATACTGCAACGGTCTCCGTGAGTTTTATCAAACCGCATGGAGCAAGATTATGGAACTTCGCAAATTTGAAACTAGCCACAACTGTCTAACCCTTTCAGTAATCGGTGACTTTGATGCGTCAAACAGCAAAACAATGCAACAGTGCATCGATGATCTACTGGCGAATGATAACCACCCTCAAATCGAGATGGATCTAAACCAGGTAGAGTTCCTAGATACCTCGGGCATAGGTGCAATCGTGTATCTGTACAAACGCCTAGTAGAGAGCAATCGTGACATGTGCATTCAAAACGCACACGGCCAGCCATTGAAAATGATGGAACTTCTTCGTATCGGTCAAGCAATACCGGTAAACAAAGAAGCTCAGTACGAATACGCACACTAAGCAATACCCTAACGCTCAAGGACGACGCATTATGTTTTCACTTAAATCAAGCTCAGCACTGCTACTAGCCATTACAGCCGTAGGTTGTAGCAGTTACCCGCCAGAGGGAAATGGCGGTTTGGGAGAATACACGGTGCTCAATGACTTCTCTCCTGTTATGCCAGATGAGCCACTAGGACCCGAGCACGGACTTCGTTTTGATTTTCATCTTGCGAAGCTCCAGCTTGACGCCCTGATCACCCAAGGCGCGGAATGGTGTTTTCCAGCCGCTGTCGTACAGGCTCAAACTAAAGAGAAGCGCATCGCCCGCGAGCTTGAAGCAGGTTTGCTATTAGACGCCGCAAACGACATCGTCATTCAGCGTAAGCAGCTTAGTAAACTAGAGCGACAGCTTGACTATGTAACAGCCGAAACCCGTTGCGAGCCACCACTAAATGATGCCGATTATCAACATCAAATGGCGATGATCGAGAAGATCTACAACCTACTGAATATTGATAACCAGTTCGCTAAGGCCTCTATTGAGATCAACCTAAATACATGGGGCACCTTGCAGAGGCGGCCAACCTTTTGAAGCAGCACAAGAGTTTGAACCTAAGTGTTACTGGCCACGCCGACAAGGACGGTCGGTGGAATACAACCAAGATCTCGCTATGGGCCGTGCTAAACAGGTTGAGCGTTACCTTACTATTTTTGGCCTATCGCAAACCGCATCCAAACCCAAGCCGTTGGGGAAAGCCTTCCACTGTATCAAGCGACTCAGAGGCTACCAAACTTACCAACCGCCGCGTGAGCATAGAAGTGATTTCGACAGGAGGTCAGCATGTTAACCGTTAAACACATCATCAAGGCCGTGATGCTAGTTATCCTGCTAACGACCTCCCACTTGGCGCTTGCAAAAGCAGTACAGATCGGCGATTTGGTTCAGGTAAACCTACCTGGTGAAGCATCTCTAAACAAAGGTTTTCAGGTTGATAAGACCGGTCGCATATCACTACCTGAAGTAGGCCCTGTGTATGTGGCAGGCTTTGAAGAAGACCAACTAGAAAAAGTGGTAAAAGATGCTCTAAACACCGCTTACCGCGACCTATCTAATGTGCGTATTTTATCGCTCAAAAACAGATCCTAGTTTCAATCCAAGGCTATGTGCGCTCACCAGGCGAGTACACATTGCCTCAAACTGCGACCGTGCAGATGGCCCTGTATGCCGCAGGTGGTCTTCGCCCTGGCGCCCAGTTAAATAAACTTAAGCTGCGCCGCAACGGTATGAGCCAAGAGTTTAACTACAAAGCATTTCTAGACTCAGGCAACGACGACAACCTTCCTAAACTTGAATCTCTGGACTCTCTTTTTGTTCCTGCATCACCGCTTGTGGGTAACATCGAGCAAGAGTTTGATGCCTCAAAATTGGCAAACGCGGGTGACAGTGCAGATGCGCGCAAAGCCATTAAGGTGTTTGGTGAAGTTAACGCACCGGGTTCATTTAGCTACAAACCTGACACTGACCTTGTAGATATCCTAATGCGCTCAGGCGGCGTGACTCGCTACGCCAGTGTGGAGCAAATTCGCGTTATCTCAAATAACCAACCGACTCTTTTTAACCTTAAACGCTACCTAGACTCAGGGGATTCCAGCCTACTACCTAACTGCAACCGGGCGCCACTATCTTTGTTCCTAAGATGGAAGAAGAAATCAAAGCCGGCTCTAACATAGTGTATGTGATGGGCGAAGTTGCCTCTCCTGGCGCGTTCGAGGGTAAGAAAGGCGCGACTTTTATGGATATCCTTGCTAACGCAGGTGGCCCAACCCGTTTTGCTGAGTCGCGCCAAATCCGCATCATCAAAGCGAGCGGCCGTGTGTTTAAATTCGACCTTACTGCCTACACCGAAGGTATCAACAGTAAACGCCCTCCCCTAATCCAAGCGGGTGACGCTATCTTCGTACCAGAAAAACCGACATGAACGAAAAATCATGGCTTAAGGTTTCTCCTGACAGAGCGGTAAGCGTTATCGGTGAGGTGGTTCGCCCAGGTCGCATCGAGTGGTCTGACGAAATGGACCTGATGGATCTTCTAGCGCACGTTGGCGGTCCAACCCTTCGTGCAGACACCACCACCATTGAAGTGGTTGACGGCGCAGGCACAAGAGAGGTCTTCGACCTTGACTCCTTTATCAAAAATGGCGCACGCAAATCAGAACTGCCACAGATCACCGCTGGCGCTATCGTACGTGTACACGACCTACCACAAGACCCATCAGATAATAAATCTCAGTGGGTTCGCCAAAGCTCTGACGCTTCAATCTATGTATTCGGGCAGGTAAACGCTCCAGGTCGCTATCGATTCACCAAAGAGATGCACTTCCTAGATATCTTGTCAGCAGCGGACGGCCCAACAAAAGACGCAGATATTCACAATATCCGCATTACTCATAGAGACAAGACTTACTCTATGGTGAGCAAGCTAAATCTTGCGCTTTACTTTGAAACCGGTGACGAATCACTACTGCCTCAGGTAACTACAGGCGATACCATCTATATCCCAGAGAAAGACAAGAACTGGCTTGACCGTCCCAAAGAGACCACAGTGCGCGTGTTAGGCGCGGTGAACAGCCCAGGCCGCTATGTATTCGATGACAACATGACCATTCTTGATTTGCTAGCGGAGGCTGGCGGCCCAAGCGACCAAGCATTCCTAGAGAAAATCAGTGTGGTGAATCTATCAACCAGCCAAAGCCAGGCACGCACCTTTGACCTGATTGAATTTAGCAAGACCGCAAACTTTAGAAAGCTACCTATCATCCGCGCCGGCGACACCATCTATATTCCCCATCAGCGTGAAAGCTTTATGCAAAAAGCCCGTGACGGCTTAGATGATGTATTAAAGATTGCCACCACTATCGTACTAATCGGAGCCCTGTAACCATGACACGTTCAGAACAAATCTTTATCCAGCTAGAGATAAACAGCAGTCGCTGTGTGTGTCTAAGCTCAGTCTCCACGCACTCTGGCGTTACTGAGATGGCGATGGCACTCACCGAGCGCTACATGCTGGCCGGGTTTCGCACCCTTTTAGTGGACCTAAACCTTGATAACCCCGCCTTTGACTCCGTCCATTTTAATAATCAAGGAGGAAAACTACTCATCAGCCATAAAGAAAGCCATCGCCTGTTCTCAGGCATGCCAGCACCGAGCAGTCGCGCCGATAAGTTGATGCTGCAAGATCCAAAAACCTTCAAACAATCACTGGCCTATTGGCTGGATGAGTATGACCGCGTAGTGATCGATGCCGGCGCGATAGATAATGGCCACACCTCAACATCTATGCTGAGCAGTCTGTGCTGCAATACGGTTTTAATGACCAATGGCGGTGAAGATACCAAAGAGGAGCTAAATCAGGCTGTCGAGACCCTCACCAATGCTAACGCTAACTTGCTCTCCATCATACTCAATCAACATCAAGAGTCATTAATTGGGAGCCAATGGCTAAAGGTCATCTCAATTTTCAAGTTCCTACCCAAAAGTATTAAGCGCAAATTAGAGGCTCGCATTTCCTCACTCAGTTTTTCTGCTGAGTCGGTTTAATTTTCTTTTGTCGTATTTGCGTGAGTTAAAACGTTTCCGCGAGGTTAAAAAAATGATAAAACATAGATTAATGAATATGATACAGCAAGATGAGCCGCCAAAAGACTCATCTTCAGAGAGTAACAAGGAGCGTGCTCATATGTCGGATTCTTTAATCGATACCCAAGTCCTAGATCAGATGGTGGCAGACACCAGTGCCGAAGTGTTGCCCATGCTTATCGATGCCTTCCTAGAAGAGTCCGCTACGCGCATGACAGAAATCGAGACGGCTCTAACCTCTCAAGATGTAAAACTGCTCGAATTCGAATCTCATACCCTAGGTAGCACCGCCCTTGCCATGGGAGCCGCAGTCTTGGCAATCTTTCACGTGAGGTAGAAGCACATTGCATTAATGGCCAATTAGAACAAGCCTTTAGCAAAGGGGCAAATCTGCCACCGCTGCTTATTCAAACCAGAGACGCACTCGAAGAACACAAAAACTCACTCTGATCAGAACCAAATTCGCGAATAAGATAAGGATATTTTATGAGCCCAAGAGTTTTACTGGTAGAAGATTCCACCTCTCTGGCTATCCTCTACAAGCAATATGTGAAAGATGAGCCATACGATCTATTCCACGTTGAAACGGGTAAAGACGCTAAAGAGTTCATCAATAACTACAAACCGCAGTTGGTTATTCTTGACCTAAAACTTCCGGATACCACAGGTGAAGAGATCCTTGATTGGATCATGGAGCGCCAATTCCAAACCTCAGTCATCATTGCCACAGCCCACGGCTCGGTGAATACTGCGGTTACACTGCTGCAAAAAGGCGCTGAAGACTTTCTTGAAAAACCGATTCAGGCAGAACGTCTAAAGACCTCAGTTCGACTTCACCTGCAAAAAGCCAAGCTAGAAAAACTCGTCGATAAACTCGAAACCGAGTTCGACCGCCCTAAATTCCACGGTTTTATTGGATCTAGCTTGCCCATGCAGGCGGTCTACAAAACCATAGACTCCGTTGCCCCAACAACTGCGAGCGTGTTTGTCCTTGGTGAGAGTGGTACAGGTAAAGAAGTATGCGCTGAGGCCATACACAAGCAGAGTAAACGCGCTGATAAGCCTTTTGTCGCCATCAACTGTGGCGCAATCCCTAAAGATCTGATGGAAAGCGAGATCTTTGGCCACGTTAAAGGCGCCTACACTGGAGCCACCAGCGACAGGAAAGGCGCAGCGGCGCAAGCCCATGGCGGTACCCTCTTTTTGGATGAGCTGTGCGAAATGGATCTCGAGATGCAAAAGAAACTTTTGAGATTCTTGCAGCTTGGTACCTTTACTCCCTTGGGCGGTTCAAAAGAGTCTAAAGTGGACGTGCGTATCATCTGCGCGACCAACCGTGACCCACTACAAGAGGTGGCCGAGGGAAGATTTCGTGAAGACCTCTACTACCGCGTGCACGTGATTCCAATCGACATGCCCGCCCTGCGCGAGCGCGGTAAAGACATCACCATACTGGCCAGCCACTTCCTACGTCAGTATTCAAGGCAGGATGGAAAACGCTTTACCAAACTGAGTACCGAGGTTGAGCGCCTATTTCAAGGCTATGAATGGCCAGGCAATGTTAGGCAGCTACAAAATGTGATGCGCAATATCGTCGTGCTTAATGATGATACCGAGGTGAAGCTAGAGTACCTGCCATCACCGCTAAATAAGTTAATTAACAAAGGATCACCTGAGACCTCCGCTGCACCGACCGAAGCGACTATTAATATTGAGCCTGCAGTTGCTCCGGTGCCGGTAGAGCAAGACGTTCCTGCCACTGTTGAAACAGCACCAGAGTCTATTGCTACTGAACCAGAAGAGATAGAGATTAAGCCTATGTGGCTTGTCGAGCGAGAAACCATACAGCAGGCTATCAAGCACTGCGATGGCAACGTGCTAAACGCTGCAGTACTTTTGGATCTGAGCCCAGCTACCATCTATCGCAAAAAGCAGCAGTGGGAAGCTCAGGCTAAAGAGCAATGAGTAAGTCAGTATGGCTGTTGGTTGATAGCCTCACCTTTGGCGGCATAGAAACCCATATTGTTGAACTGGCGCAAGGTCTAAACAGTTTTGACGTCCCTGTGCAGGTCGTGCTTGTTAAACGCTATTCATCGCCAGCGGAAATCATTACCCGCCTTGAGTGCAACAGTATCGAATACCACTACCTAGAAGAGCTAGGCTCGAGCCTGAGAGACGCCGTTAAAACCCACTCTCCGACAGTAGTTCATAGCCATGGCTATAAAGCGAATATACTAGCAAAGCTAAGTTTACCGTTTTCAGGCGTCAGGCTGGTAAGCACCTTTCATGCCGGAGAGACACCTACAGGAAGGGTTAGATTCTACGATTTTCTGGACAGGTACACCGCCTTTCTGGCCAACACCAACCTGTGCGTCAGCGACAAGATTCAAGCTAAGCTTCCTTTTAAATCAGAAGTTATCAAAAATTTTATTCAGATGCCTGAACCTACGAATCACAAAGCTGACAAACACTTCGGCTTTGTTGGTAGACTAAGCCCTGAGAAAGGTCCTGATAAATTTATCGAGCTCGCAGTCCAGTGTCCGCAATATACCTTTCATCTCTACGGCGATGGCCCTTTGCGAGATGAACTCGAGCAAGCTGCTCCAAAAAATGTTGTTTTCGAGGGCTTTCAAACGGATATGAGCAGCGTCTATCCAAGACTTGAACTCTTACTTATCACCTCACGCTATGAGGGTCTACCTATGACAGCACTCGAGGCAATGGCGCGAGGCGTCCCGGTTGCAAGTCTTGATGTAGGGGATATCAGTAAATTAGTGGAGCACAACCAAAATGGCTTTGTCGTCTCTGATATAGAAGCGCTCGCAAACTGTCTCTCAAACTGGGACTCTCTCTCAGATAGCGAAAAGCAAAAGATACAGACGGCAGCTCGAGATACTATTGAGAAAGAATACTCGGTAACTGCAGTTATCCCTGAACTTCTTGAATACTACCACCTAAAACTCGATTCTCAATATGAGAATCAATCTAACTAGCACCCTTCCGTAACCTTGTATAATCGCTCGTAGCGCCCGTATTACAAGGCTTTTCCAACTTTGGCACTCCCCTTGCAGTTATGACTTCAGCAAAGGAGTGTGCCATGAAAAATATTCTGTTCGTACATTATGGAGACAACTGGATCCGAGGAAGCGAGGTCTGTCTTCTCAATTTAGTAACGAGTCTCAGTAGCGAGTTTAATCCATTCATCTGGACCAATAATGCAGCTCTATACAGCGAGTGTAATCACCTAAACATCCCAGCTCGCTTTTACTCTTTCTCTATTGCCTTCAGCTGGCAGGAGAGACAGTTTAAACCTCTCAATTGGTACGAACAACTTCAGCACGCATTAACCCTCATTGATGAAAAGCAAATCGACTGCATCCACATCAACAGCGCCGCGCCTTGCCAATGGGTAACCCTAGCAGCAATGATCAAGGGCATTCCTCACCTCTGCCAGTTACATTGTCACTATAACCTGCACGACCGACTCTCTCTAGGCCTCAATCTTGTACCTAATCTCGTCACCGTAAGTAAGGCTGTATCCATTGGCTTAAACCAAGATGGTTACCCAAAAGAGAATCTGAACGTTATCTATAACGGCGTGCCCGAAACGACCGCCTCCAAGCTCAATCTAAAACAGATTCTGGGATCCCAAGCGATGCAAAAGTGCTTATCAGCGTCGGTTCTCTGATACACCGCAAAGGCTTTGACCGCATTATCGAGGAGCTTTCTAAATTTGAGCACAACTGTCATCTAGTCATCATTGGCGAAGGACCAGAGCGAGCCAAACTCAAGGGCCTAACTGTCCGTCTTGGAATTGCTCAGCAGGTTCACTTCGTTGGAGAGGTGAACAATGTGAGCGACTATCTCGCAGAAGCCGATCTCTTTATTAGCGGCGCACGAAGTGAAGCCTTTGGTCTGGTTCTGGTTGAAGCCTTTTGGCAACACCTTCCGGTAATAGCCTCGAATGTGGGAGGTATTCCAGAAGTCGTCGAGCACAATGTCAGCGGGCTCTTGTTTGAGAACGAGCAAGAGTTGATTGAATGTGTCAATCGAGTCTTAAGCAACCAAACGCTGTATCAAGAACTTGCCAAGCATGGATACCAAAGTGCTGAGCAGCGCTTCTCCATTAAAGCCAACACGAAGGCTTTAGAAGAGCAATACCACACCATCATGCGCAGCCAATCTAAACCCTCTTGGCTGTCGCTAATGTCACCCCTGAAAACCTTAGTTTGCACTCGAGTCCTAAAAGGAGGCAGTTATGAAGCTCGCTAGATACGTTTTACTATTCGACCCGATCCCCTTTCACGGTGCTCAAAGGTTGCGACCACGGCGGCGCTAAATCTTGTCTCTAACCAACTGCCTATTGAGGTTCTTTCTTGCCATCTAAAAAGCTGGCAAGACCTCAATTGCCAAGACTTAGCAACGCTAAGAACTCCAGAGATCCTGCTTGCCCAGACTCAAGGGCTAGGATATTGGTTTAAACAGTTTTATTTCTGCATGGCCATTAGCTGGCTGATGTTTAGATTACTGTTGGTTCGCGCGTCTATTCCGAGTCAAATCGTGGTCGCAAGCGGCCCTGGTGTGGATCTAGCTGCCTACCTAATGGCGCACCTGTTTAATATTAAGCTCATCCAGATGATCCACGGTCCAATAGCTAAATCCAGATCTAGTCATTGGTGCCTAAATCAGGACATACCACTTTCTACTTGCCCTCTTCTAAAGCCAGTATTCAGTCTGCCTCGATGCTGAAGTGCTTGAACAAAACTTTGTTCCTTTCATCAATGGTCTATCGAAATGGCCTAAAGCTCAGATAGAAAACAGTCTACCAATAAGCGTGTTCTGGGCCGCATCCCTTTTAAAGTGGAAAGGTCTGGACCTTCTTACAGAGGCGATGCAAACAGAAGACCTGAACCACTGTTTACACGCCAACGTCTGCTATATCAAACCTCAGCAAACCAAGGCAGAGCAAAGCCAGATCGATCGCGACATCAAACATATGCATTGGTATGAAAACCCACAAGATCTGGACCAGATCCGTGCCACTAGCCATGTATATGTCTCCACCAGCGTCAATGAGCCTTTGGTCTATCAACCCTAGAAGCCCTAGCCTGCGGTCTTATCGTGGTGATCCCACGAGATGGTGCCTATTGGGATCGAATATTGGTCGAGGGTCAGCATTGTTTGAAATACGAGCCGAACAACGCCCAAAGCCTACATTCCGTTTTGAGAATGGTTCTGCATCGTAAAGAGTGTTTCTGGCATTTAGGCATGAGTGGACAGGCCATTTCTAGGCAATATACAGCGGAAAAAGCCTATCAAGAGATAGCTCAATCTCTATTGGCATCACAACCCATTGCTAGTCTTGCAAAACAGGATTAAATCCATGAAAGAGAACCCCAAGTTTCAAATGGCGGCGTTTGCACTCTCCATTGCTCTTAGCAAGGGCTTGTCTCTTATCATGCTGCCAATCTTCACCCGGTTTTTAACCCCAGCTGAAATGGGTGAGCTTGAGCTAGTTGCTACCACTATGGCAGTGCTTGGCATCCTTATTTCGTTTGCACTGCATGAGGCGCTTTATCGATTCGCCACCAAGAACGGCTTAACGCGTGCAGACCAAATCTTCACCCTAACCTTTGCCCTATCCCTTATTTGCTCGATTGTTGCTCTTGCTTTGGTTGCAGGTGTCGGAGAAGGTCGACTTATCTCGCAATCTAGCCTCTATATTTTGGCTATTTCGCTGTCTATCGAGAGCCCACTTGCTATCTGCATGGTGTGGCTTCGCATGCAAGATAAGACCCTTACCTTTATCAAAATAAGCTTAGGCATCGCTCTGGTTCAGGCGCTATGTGTGCTACTGGCGCTTAACCTTGGCTATGGCGTTCAAGGTGTGTTGCTATCGGCGTTTATGGCACATTTGGTTCAGCTTCTGTGCTCGCTACACAGCTCAAAGTTAAAGATTACCCGCCCAAGCAAACGGTTAGTTAAGGTTTCACTAAAGTACTGCCTACCCTTATGCTCTCTGGCTTGGTCGCTTTTGGGCTTAATGGTTCCGAGCGCTGGATCATTGCCAGCAACACCTCCCTTGAGGTACTAGGGCAATATGCCATCGCGGCTAAGTTTGCGCTGGCCATGTGCTTTCTTATTCAGCCCTTTGGCATGTGGTGGATGCCAAAGCGCATCAAGCTTGCAAAAGAACGCCCTGAACAGGCGGCGAGTTATACACAAATGGGTATCACCCTAGTTGGGATGCTTGCGATGTGTGTACTGTGCTTCGGGCAGCTGTTTATCCAATACGCTTTACCAGAGGTTTATAACCCTAGTGCACTACTGCTTGTAGGTACCCTTCTCATGGCCCTTGGTAAAGAATGGGGGGAGCTTTTAAACCTTGGCAGCCTAGTTAAAGGGCGCACCTTACCGCTATTTTGGATCAACCTTGGCGTTGTTATCCTAGCGCTAAGCTCCCTGTTTATGCATCAAGAGCTGTCCATCTGGACAATTATGCTTACTCTAGGTCTGGCTCAATTGGGCCGCGCCTTAATCATTTTCTTCATTTCTCAGCGTGCTTACTCACTACCCTTTAGCCTGTCGAGACTCTCTACTGCAATGGTCCTTCCGATAGTTGGACTGCTTCTTGCTTATCAAGGTATTACCCCTTGGTTGATCTTGCTGGCGCTTGCTTTGCAACTCACTCTTGGGAGAACCCTAGTGCAAAGACAAGGAGTGTCGGCATAATGCCTTATCTAGCCTGATCTATATCGCAGTCATAACCGGAGCTGGGTTCTTATCCCACATCCGGCCGTAGGAGTGGCCTTGGCGCTTCTACCTATTGCGATATTGGGCGTGGTAAGAAACCTGTTCTGGCTCATCCTGCTATTTGTCATATTCAGCTTTTTCAGAATCCATGAGGTAGTACCAGCCTAATGCCGTTTAAGTTGCCACTACTGCTCTCTCTCGGTGCTCTTGCTTCCATTGGATGGCACCTAGTGATAAGCAGAAAGCTTAAGCTCTACTGGCATCATAGTCTCAACTGGCTGGTCCTGTTCTGGGTGCTGGTGACTTTAGGCATCATCTTCGCCTCAAACCGTAATATGGCCTGGAGTAACTTCTCTGGTATCTATTGGAAGATAATGGTGATGACACTGGCCATTCTGTGGGTGGTCAACGATAAGGAGCAACTCACAAAGGCGTGCTGGGCCATCATACTCGCAGGTGGACTCGTGGCGATGGTTGCCAACTATAACGCGGCAATGGGCATTGGATTAGTTGAAGGAAGTCGCGTGACCATAGGCCGTCAGATCGGTTCTATGCTTGGTGATCCTAACGACCTAGCGCTGGTACTACTGTTCCCGTTTGCCTTTTCCCTATCTATTTCCTTGAATACTAAGCTCACGGGCTTTGCTCGTTTCATTTCAATCGTGGTGGTGTTGTGCCTATTTACCGCCATCATAGCCACACAGAGCCGAGGTGGGTTGCTAGGAATGCTCAGCGTATGCGCTGTGTTTGGCTACCGTATGATCCGCTCTAAAGTTCTGTTCTTCTCCCTAGGCGCTGCAGGTGCACTAGTTTTGTATGTGGTTGCGGGGATTGGCTCTCGAGCATCAGGGGCGCAGCCGAAGCCGGTATAGATGCATCGGCAATGGGACGCCTATATGCATGGGAGGCAGCAACCAAAATGGCGGTCGATAACCCTTTTACTGGCGTGGGTCTGAACAACTTTTATGTAAATTACTTCTTCTACACTCACACTGGGATGGCCTGAACCATGCAGTGCACAGCACCTGGTTCGGAGTGCTCGCGGAGACAGGTTTTCTTGGCCTTCTTGTATTTATCATTTTGATCATCAGTTTGATACGCACCGCTCACAATAGCCTACAACAAATATCAAACTGCGAATCACCTTATCTGTACAGTGCCTCTGGCGCTGTCTACGCAGGCATGATAGGTACTGTGGTTTCAGGCACCTTCCTTACCCAAGGCTTCGTATGGCCTATCTACATCTTGGCCGCACTCATCATTGCTATCTCTCGGATTGTACAAATCGATTC
The DNA here is from genome assembly GCA_000830455.1 of Vibrio sp. JCM 19236. GTDB lineage: Bacteria > Pseudomonadota > Gammaproteobacteria > Enterobacterales > Vibrionaceae > Vibrio. The sequence continues at coordinate 73,786 of BBSB01000001.1, read as the reverse complement.
TCAGAATGAGAAACAAAATGGGGTAAGCGCTCAAACGGCTTAATAAAAGCTGGCACGCTTTGTGTAACACCCTTGATAGGAAATAAGAATATCAAGGACGACGCATGACTCTTTTCAACCAACATCAGCTTAAGACTTGGCTAAAACAAGGCGATAGTCCCTAAAGCGCCGTCTGTTTAATCTGGTTAAATCACTTAGAACCGCTAACCTGCCTCTTCCTAGGTCTACTGCAAAGCAGTGCGCCTTGGGTATCAAACCCTGAGCTCAGCAATCGCCTTCTTCACACAAGCACTGATCTACACGCCAGCATTCAAAGGTCGTTGCAACCGCGTAGGCAAACAATTCCTTCTTTATACCGGAACACCCTTTGTTTCCGGCCCATTAAATATTGAGATTGGGCACAACTGCCGTATATCCGGACAAACCACCTTTTCTGCCAGCAGTCATTACCCAGAGCCAATGCTTTTCATCGGCAACAATGTAGCATCGGTTGGCAGGTAACCATAGCTGTCAGCAATCGTGTCATTATCGAAGATAACGTGCGTATTGCCGGCGGCTGTAACCTGTTTGGGTACTCTGGCCATCCCATCGATGCAACCGAGCGCGCTCGTGGTATGCCTGACACCCTAAACCAAACCGGAGAGATCCATCTAAAGAAAGATGCTTGGCTTGGAAGTAACGTCATAGTCAAATCCGGTGTGACTATAGGCAAAGGCGCAATTGTTGCCGCAGGCAGTGTAGTCACCAAGGATATCCCGGATTACGTTATCGCAGCGGGTAACCCAGCTAAGGTCATCAAAGATATCTCAGGTGAACAAAAGGAGGCTCAAGATGCGTGATCTTATCGTATTTGGTGAAGACTTCGGCGGTCTTCCTTCAAGCACTCAGCACCTGATTACTCACCTCAACAGTGAGCGAAAAATCCTATGGGTTAACTCTATCGGACTGCGCAAACCAAAACTGACGCTAAAAGATGTGCGCCGTGCTTTGAACAAACTTCTTCCTTCAGCCCTTCAGGAATAACGAGTCGTGTACCTAGCCACATCAAGGTGGTCAACATCAAGACCATACCTGCGCCAAGTGGTAGTGCAGAGCGTGTTCTAGCTAAATGGTTAATGAAGCAGCAACTTCATAGTCTTATTGAGCGCCACCAGCTTAAAAACCCAATCCTTTGGTCATCACTACCAACCACTGCGGACCTGTGTGGTGAGTTAAATGAATCAGCCAACGTTTACTACTGTGGCGATGACTTCTCAGCCTTGCAGGTGTAGACCACAAAACGGTGGCGAAGCATGAACAAAAGTTAGCCCAGAAAGCCGATCTAGTACTCACCGCCAGCGAAGTACTACGCACTCGATTCACCAAAGAAAAAACCCAGCTATTAAAGCACGGCGTCTCTTTTGAGTTGTTTAACACCAAGGTAAAACCTGCTGCTGATCTTCCTAGCACTAAACCTGTGGTTGGATTTTACGGAAGTTTGTCTGAGTGGCTTGATTACGAGCTTATCAACACAGTCGCCAAGTCTTTACCCAATTGGGATTTCGTCTTTATTGGTAAGAATGAGTTATCAGAGAATCCTTTCAAAGCGCTGGATAATATTCACCTGCTTGGCCCAAAACCTCACCATGAATTACCTAGCTATGTACAAAACTGGAAAGCAAGTTGGCTTCCCTTTAAAAATAACGAGCAGATACAAGCCTGTAACCCACTGAAATTATTGGAGTATATAACTGCAGGCACGCCGATAATCACTTCAAGCTATCCAGCTGTTGATATATACAGTAATGAGCTAAACATCTACCAGAGCGCAGACCAAATCATCCAGTGGCTACAAAGTCCTAGCCAACTAACTGCACCAAACCCGGAGATTGCCAGAGCGCACAGTTGGGAGAACAAATCTCATTACCTAGACACCTTGTTGGAGGCACTATGAGTGAATTAAAGCAAAGATTCTTGCTTATCTTCTTGGCTGCTTGGCGTCGCAGATGGGTGATTGTTGTGCCTATTTTGGTACTGCCGTTTGTCGCTCTTGGCGTCTCTAAGTTAGCACCGCTCTCTTACACCGCCCACACCAGTATGCTTATCCAAGAAACCGCCAAGATGAATCCGTTTCTGCAAGATATTGCGGTATCCGCGATGCTTAATGAGCGTCTAAATGCGGTGCAGACTCTATTAAAAAGCCGCCACATCCTGCAAAAAGTTGCCTTGGAACAAGGGTTAATCAACGAAAACACGACGGAAGCGGAAAAAGAGCGAGTCATCCAAAATATTGCCGCGCACCTTAGGTCAATCAGATGGGTAAGGATCTTCTAAAGATCCAATACACCTCATCCAATCCTGAGGGAATGAAGGAGATGCTTGAGTCCATTACCACCCATTTTATCGAACAGCTTCTAGCTCCAGAGCGCTCTTCTATCCGTGATTCAAGTCAGTTTCTAAAAAAGCATATTGACCAACGATTTGCCCAACTTCAGCAATCAGAGCAAGCTCTGGCCGACTACACCAATCAGCACTCAGCGCTTACCCCTGAGCTTCAATCGCAAACCTACTCGCGTATCGCTTCTTTAAAACAAACCCTTGCTGAAAAAGAAGCCGAACTTGTGGGTGTGAGCAAAAGTTTAGGTAGCTTAGATCAACAACTGTCTAAGACCAATCCTGTGATTGGCCGCATAGAAGAGAAGATCATAGAAAACCGCAGTGAACTTACTCTGCTTCGCGCCAAATACACTGACAATCACAGTGCGGTGCAGGCTAAGCAGCGAGAACTAGATCGATTAGAGGAAGAGCGCACCCTGCTTTTGAGTTCCGACACGCCTACCCTAAACAGCGATCAATTGTGGGATATGGCCAGCAGTCAAAAGCTGCAGATTTCTGGCTCGGTGCAGCCCCTTCTTATGTCTCAATTGCAGAGCCTGCAAGAAGTTCGCGGTCGCTATGAGTCTTTGAAAGAAGAGACCGCAACCCTCCGAACTATGATAGAAAAGCAAGAGAAGGTAGCAGAAGGATTTGGTGATAAGGTTAAACAGATCCATAGATTAAAGCGTGATGTTGAGCTTAAACAGCAACTATATGAAGAGCTAGTACAGCGTTATGAGATGGCGCAACTGACAGGGTCGCTGGGTGAATTTGAAGAATCTAAGCGCGTCAAAATAATCGACAGACCCTACACGCCAAGCAGACCATCAAACCTCCCTTCGATAATATTCGTTATTGCTGGAGTATTTGCGGGAATTGGACTTGGAATTGGGCTGGCTATATTAATGGAGCTATTTGATTCCACCGTACGCAATCCAAGAGATATTGAAGCACCGCCAAAGGTGCTGGTCCTCACTCAAACTTACTAAAGTTAAAACACCCAGCCAATACAAAACTCCCAGCCAAGCGCTGGGAGTTTTGTCTCTATTGATTCTCAATTTGTCGTTTTCAAATTCAAAATGAGAAAAAATCAGCCAAAATCCAATCATTTAGTTGGCACAGCTCCTGCAATACCTAAAGCAAAGGAAAAGTGAGGAGCTTATCATGAAGCGACTAAATCAAGGACGAAGCCTACACATAGTTCAACATCTACGCCCTGGCGGTATAGAGAGTTTGGCACTAGAGATGCTAAGAACAGGCTCAGAGGACACCTATATCCTAAGCCTTGAAGGAAACAAGCAAGAAGCTGTAGAAGCTTGGCCAAGACTGGAAGCCTTTTCTGACAAGCTCATCTTTATGAACAAAGACTCAGGCTTTTCTTTCACTCTCAGCGCCAGAATCAGAAGCGTTGTTTCCAGCTTAGATGTGGATGTGGTGCACTCTCATCATATCGGGCCTCTTATCTATGCAGGCCTAGCATTAAAAGGACTGAACCTCACCCATATCCACACCGAACACGATGCTTGGCACCTAGATAATCCTAAGCACCAGATGCTTGAAAAGCTGCTGCTAAAGATTGCCAAGCCAAGGCTGGTAGCCGATGCTGATTTGGTTGCTAAAAAGCTACAACGTCACTTCCCTACCGTTAAAATCAATACCATTACCAACGGTATAGACTGCAATAAATTTAAGCCACGATCTCAAGCCCTTTCACGACAGCTGTTTGGCTTACCCCAAGGTAAAACACTAGTGGGTTGTGCCGGTCGACTAGAGACCGTGAAAGGCCATGCGCTGCTTATCAAAGCAATGCGCTTTCTTCCTCAAGATATCGCCCTAGCGATTGCAGGTTCTGGCAGCCAAAAAGAGCAACTTAAAGACTTGGTTAGCTCACTTGGTCTAGAAAACCGCGTCTATTTTTTAGGGCAAATTGAGCACGTCGACCATTTTTACAGTGCCCTAGACCTATTTTGTCAGCCATCACAATGCGAAGGCTTCCCTCTTGCCACGCTAGAGGCTCAATCATGTGGTTGTCGCACCGTGGCAACCGATGTTGGTGCCACCTCTGAAACCTTGGCGCCACAAGGCTCACTGCTGGTGAAGCATAGAGGCGTCATTGGCTTATCACAAGCGCTCAAAGCAGGGTTACAGGGTAATTCTCATTATCTGCGAGAGTATGTTCAAACTCATCATTCTATCCAAATCATGACGCAAAAATACGCCAAACTTGCGGTTAAGAAGGAGTATGCATAATGACCAGTTTGCAAATAGGTTTAGCCGCTCTGTTCACTGTAGCGAGTCTCTTAATTATCTACCACCATGTCGGTTATCCCCTGCTGCTTAAGTTCTTGGTTAGTCGCACTAAACCTAAGTCCATTACTTCTGATAGAAATTACAAAACTCAGCACGACGATAAAGATCTACCTTCAGTAAGTTTCGTGGTGCCTGCTTACAACGAGCAAGAGTGGATTGCAGAGAAAATCCGCAACATTGCTTGCCTTGATTATCCGAGGGACAAGCTAAGGGTGATTATTCTGTGCGACGGTTGCAGCGACGACACAGCAAGCATTGCGCGTATGACCATACAAGAAGCCATCTGCTCGGATACACTATTTGAAATCTTCGATGATGGAGTCAACCGAGGTAAAGTCGCACGAATCAACCAAGCGATGCGCATGGTGACTAGTGACGTAACCGTATTGAGCGATGTCTCAGCACTGGTATCGGTTGACGCCCTTTTAGTCTGCGCTAAACACTTCCAAGACGAGAATGTAGGCGTGGTGAACGGAACCTACACTCTATTGCAAGCTGGCAGTGAGGGCGAAGAGCAATACTGGCGCTATCAGGGCTTGATCAAATGTGCGGAAGCAGACCTTGCTACAAGCATTGGCTCACACGGCGCTTTCTACTCATTTAGAAGCAAACTGTTTGAGACTCTAGACGACAACACCATCAATGATGACTTCATTCTGCCAATGCAGATTGTAAGTAAAGGCTATGAGGCGCACTATGAAACCAATGTAGTTGCAACTGAGCTTGAACCAACGGACCTTACCCAAGACTTCAAGCGCCGCCTTCGTATCTCAGCCGGTAACATGCAGCAAGCCTTGGTGCTACTTAAACTGTTCCATCCAAAGTTTCGCGCTATCGCCTTCGCTTTTTTCTCTGGGAAAGGACTTCGCCTACTCACCCCTTACCTGATGTTGATATGTCTAGGCACGAGCCTTGCATTGTATGAAGTAACCCTTTTTCAATGGCTGTTCTGGGGTCAGGTCTCTGTATATCTCACCGGTATCTTAGGTGTGGCAGCGCCTGTGGTTCTAAAGTTTAAACCCCTACAACTGATTCATTATTTGCTATCCGGTCATACCGCTAACCTGATCGGTGGCCTTAGCTATCTAGCCCGTAAACACTAGAAAAGGATTTTCTTATGTACGCTTTAACTAATTGCAATAAAAATGTAGGCACCGCCAAGCGTGTGTTTGACCTTGCAGGCGCAGCCTATTACTACTCCTTACGCTGCCACTGTTTCCATTCATCGCTCTGGCTATAGCTATCAACTCGCGAGGCCCCATCTTCTATAAACAGTTGCGAGTAGGCCGCTCTACACCCGAACAGATGCAGCTTTTTGAGATCATCAAATTTAGAACCATGTATCAAGATGCAGAGGCAAGATCGGGGCCGTATGGGCAACCGAAAATGATCCTCGCATCACAGCCGTAGGACGCTTTTTAAGAAAGACACGCCTTGATGAACTTCCTCAGCTAATGAACGTACTAAAAGGTGAGATGTCTTTGATTGGCCCTCGTCCTGAGCGCCCAAGCTTCTACCAAACCCTAGAGACAGAAATTCCATTCTTCGCTGACCGAACCTATGGCGTACTGCCTGGCATTACAGGTCTTGCACAGGTAAACCAAGGTTACGATACCAGTATTGAAGACGTTCGCTCTAAGGTAGGGTATGACCACAGCTACGCGCTCTCGCACACAAACCTAACCACTTGGTTGATAACAGATCTATCAATCGCCTTTAAAACTCTGATTATAATGGTGGACGGTCGTGGCCGTTAACGACATCACTCTCTCCTTGTCCCTTTGCCCACTTCGGTGGGCTTTTTTTGTCGAATAATCAAACACATTCTTAATTTGAGAGCGCCTTTCTCAATTTGATACTGAACTCGGCAAAATCAACGTAAATACTTGGCACGCATATTGAAACCCTATCCATAACTACAAACACAACCACGATAGGGACATCGACATGAACAAAACCTTAATCTCAAAAGCTTGCCAAGGAATATTGGTGTTAGGAGCAGCCTCTTTCTTGCCCCACGCCCAGGCTGCGCCTTTTGATACTTGCCCGAGCAAGGCATACCTTTTTCAAGCAAATCCGGTGCAGGTGTATGGGGTTAATCTCGTAACCGGGCAAACACAGCTTCTGCAAAGTGACACCGGGATTGATGCAAACATCAACGGCGTAGGCTTCGATTTCGATGGTCGCTATATCTACGGCTACGACACCACCAACAAACAAATTGTACGCTTGGGCCAAAACTTCCAAGCCGAGGTGATTAACACCTCTAACCTACCAACAGACCACACCTTTTACGTTGGTGATGTGTTCAATAGCCATTACTACTTGTATCGCAAAGGAAAAGGCTGTTCAAGATTGATCTAACGCCACTAGACAATGATCCAACGGCGGTGCTACCTGTGGTCAAAATCTCTAGCACAGCAAACATTCACCTAACAGACTTCGCTTTTCACCCTGATACAGAAAAGCTATATGGTGTAGATAACAACTCTGGCATTCTGTATGAATTTGACCCGGACACTGGCACTGAAACAGCCATTGGCGATACGGGGGAAACCGGCACATTTGGTGCGGGCTACTTCGATGTGAACGGCTATTACTATGTAGCGCGGAATCAAGACGGAATTATCTATCGTATCGACCTTTCGGATCCCCTAAAAATCGCTGAAGGAGACGTGCCTGCGGTTAAGTTCGCCGATGGTCCTTCTTCTTCCCAGAACGATGGTGCTCGTTGCGCCAACGCACCAATTATCGATGAAGACTCGAATATCGACTTTGGTGATGCACCAGATAGCTACTCAACCACCCTTGCAAGCAACGGCCCTCGTCACGCTATCGATGGCCTTACCTACCTAGGTACCGCCCTGATGGAGAGCAAGACGGTCTAGTTACTCCCCTTAGCGATAACTCTACTGGTCTAAATGATGAAGATGGCGTTGGCTTTGTTACTGCTATTGAACCAGGTCTAGATTCCCTTGTTAACCTGCAAGCGTCGACGTCGGGTTATCTATCAGCATGGTTTGACTGGAACCAAGACGGTGACTTTGACGATGAAGGCGAACATGTGTTTCAAGACGCGGAGCTAGATCAAGGTAACAACCCCCTCTATTTTACCGCCCCAGTTAATGCCACCATCGGCAATACTTGGGCTCGATTCCGCTTTAGTCAGCAAACTGGACTGGATTATTTTGGTGGTGCTACTTCAGGTGAGGTAGAAGATTACAGTATCAATGTAACCGGTGAGGGTATCAGTGTCCGTTACTTCCCGAGTGAACAAGGCTACGCAACCCTGGCCTACGAGGACAATTGGCCGTATACCGCGGACTACGACATGAATGATGTGGTCATGCACTACCGCATTACAGAGATATTGCGTGATGGCGAGGTAGTTAAGTCGCGAATTGAAGGACGACTAGCCGCTGTTGGCGCCGATTATCACAACGGTTTTGCTGTTCGCCTACCGGGCATCTTGAGCGCTGACATAGATACTACCCTTACTCGCCAGTACCACAACGGAGAGCTGCAAGCAGCATCGGGACTGGAGCCAGATGCTAGCGAAGCCATCTTTGTTGTCGCTAATGATCTGCTAGATAAACATGAAAGTGAGTGCCGTTTCTATCGCACACGTATGGATTGCAAAGAAGACGAAAACTTTGCCTTTGATCTACATGTCTCGTTTGCTCAAACCACAGAAGTAAACAGCACTATGGCTGCGCCGTACGACCCATTCATCTTCGCAACGCCAGGCTACTACCATGGCGAAGGACTCCCTTTCCATCCAGGCCGTCAGTGGGAAGTGCATCTAGCAGATACAGCACCAACAGAGAAATTTAATCAAGAAGCGCTATGGCAACTGGGCGTAGATACCAGTGACCCATCTCAGGGACGCTATTTCAAGACCTCAAACAACCTACCTTGGGCACTATTGATTGTTGAAGAGTGGAAATGGCCAGTAGAGCGTGAGGATCTAGTTCAAACCTATCCAGAGTTTGCTGAATTCGCTGAATCAGGTGGTGAGCGCAAGAAAACTTGGCACAAATTTAGTCGCGGCAACGCTTCAAAAATCTATCAATAATTGAAAAGGAATTTAGTTATGAAATCACATATCGCACTATCATTTATCTCTCTTGGCGTACTAACAGCATGTGGCGGTGGCTCTGGTGGCTCTAGCAGTTCAGACGATGGTAGCTCTTCATCTACCCCTACAGTAACTGAAACCGCTGAGGTAACTACGCTACGCAAGAAAACTCAGAAACCCGCAAGACATCTGAACTGGTTGTACCGGATGACTTTAACTACGACCCAACAGATAAGCTCACTGTCGATGTAGACATAAGCGGTCTAACCTCTGACAAAGCGTATCTGTCGATTTATTCGGAGTTTGATGAGCAAGGAGGTGATTTCAAACCCGATTACCGTCACCGCGTTTCTGGTACGCCACTAGCAGACGGCAAAGCAAGCATGGAGCTTACTTTCCCATCCCAGAATCAGGTTCTCTTAGCCGAGGTGTGGTTCTTCGATGGCAGTGAACCATTGCAAAAGCTGATCACTGTCGATGACCCAAGTTTCTACTACTAACCCAAGCTTTTACTACCAATCATAGAAAAACGGCGCCATTATGGCGCCGTTTTTCTGTGTACGAATTATCTACTCATCCACTCTCTTAACACGTCCTGTCGCCAGCCCTGCTCCAAATAGCATAGCTAAAGCGCCCACTCCCATCGGAAGATAAGCGACATGGCCAATTCTAATATCACTGCTGATCTTTGAATAGTTAGGATCATGTGGCAGATAGGTCACCAGAACATAATCGTGGGTGCGAAAACCACGTTTCAACACGTAGTTTTCGGGTGTGGTTTTAAAGGTCTTACCCGCAACCTCAAACTCAGCCTCGGCGCTATATAGTCGCTTTCCCTCCGAATGGAGTTCATCGAAAGAAACGATCTTGCCTAAGGTTTGGTGACCAAACGCCATCAAAGTAGAGTTATATACCGCAGACTTAGCACCAAACAACATTGCTCCAAGTCCCAGCAGACAAATCAGCAGACCTTTTATTATTGTCATCTTGTATTCCACACAATAATCAGTACCAAATACTATAAAATAATTTAGGTCTTAAGCAAAGTCATGTCTAACACGAATCTATATCTAAGCGATATAACACTGCAATACTCTATTAACTATTGAGGGCCTTGAAGTTCACCTAATTGAGATAAAGCCGCCAGTATCGTCTGCTTTTGAGCCTCATGGCCTAAGGTATATTGGTCTCCCTGAACACTTTCATCGGGAAACTCTGTTATCAAGGTCAGTGGACACATAAGCTCACTGTTTTCCTGAAACAACACCGGCAGGCCATTAATGATATCAAAAGAAATCTCCCCATTGTGCGCCTCATAAATGGCTAACTGAGTTTGATTGTACTCGAGCAATCCATTAACAGAGTTTAACTCTGAGGTCACATGATCTATCAACTGCTTGGCTTGGGACTGATAATCAGGCCAGTGGCGCATGATCAGAAAAAAACCCTTAGGGATAGACCAAAGATCAAAGTTCTTTGGTATGTACCCTGTTAAAGGCCGTGTCCACTCATGTGCTGGATAGCCATGTAGATTTAAGTGTAAAACGGCATCAGCAAGCTCTAAACCTTTATCGCGAGCCGCTCTCTCAAATCCCTCTTGTGGTTGTTGGTATTCAACATCATTGCCATGAGCAGAATATCTCGCGGCATGATGCATATGGTAAGTATTATCTTCCAGCAGTTCATGATAAAGCTTGTAGCCATCAACATTGTGAACAGGAATTATTGCCAGAGGATGTCGCTCAGTTTGAGACAGGTATTCACTACTCGCCCTTAATAAGCCCACCACTCCTGTGGTTTCGTTCGCATGCTGAGCACCAGTGATCAGTGCGCCGCGTTTCGAAACGGAAGGATTCTCATCATTAAACAGCGCGCCTAGGATGGTTTCACCCAAGATACTCCGCCCCTCAAACTTCTCTCCTTGATAGAGCGACATTAAGCCCTTCAAAGCACTATTCACTTGAGATAGCTCAAGAGGCTTAGAGCACTTGTCCAGGTCTTTTAGCGAATATTCATCGAAAGAGGAGCTATAAGAATGTGAGTAGTTCTCTAACATGACCCTCACCTTATAATTCTCGCCGTACCGAATATTTGGCACAATCTGACCAGGACGTATATCACGGCTACCAGAAGGTTTTCCACTTATCACTTGAACCCACTCGAGTAAGCTAAAGTAGTACTCTTCGTGCAGTGCCTCTCGCAAACTTATAATTTCATTACCAAACGCAAGGTGTATGTCCTTGAACGGCAGCTCAACTTCAATATTTAACCGCTCAAATAGAGGCTCTTGAGGCACAAATTCATGGTCAACAATCGCTAGCATTGATTGCCAAAATAAGCTTTCATAAGGGGTTTCAAAACGCTTATCCAGCTTGCCATCTTCAGTTTTTATCCAACCGGTCGCTGAGCAGTGCTCTTGGTCGATAAGGTCTTTGTGGATATGGTTTGGTGCAAAAACCTGTCGCCTAATCTGCTTACTCTCGCTCTCTTCCCAACTCACCACGTAAGTAGCGTCATTTTTATTAGTAGAGTAGAACTCTATGTTTGGGTATAAACCTTTTAATGGATAGGTTTCTAGTAGAAAACGTCGTGACGAAGGGTCCAGAGGATGCTCGGGGACCCTACCTTGATAACTGCCAGTGAAGACCAGTCCACATCAGATTCGATAAAAAATGTACCAGAGGTTTATAGGAACTATAAATCTTGGCTTGAATGCCTAAGCTAGAAAGGCGGCCCTCTAATACCTGCCTTGTGCTTCGGTCGGCAAATATCCACGCCTCGAAATTTTGTCCGATATTGAATAACTCTTTGTATGGGTCAGTAAGTTTTTTATCAAAAAGAATCGTCACAGATGTCATCCTTAAGCTGAAGTAGGATCAGTTTTATCACGTAGCCAGTCGCCAACGAGATTGGTGCCTAAAACGGTAAACATGATAGCAAGGCCAGGGAACACACATACCCACCAAGCTGACTGCATATAGCTTCGTCCATCGGCAAGCATTCCACCCCAACTTGGCACACTAGGGTCTGATCCCAAGCCAAGAAAGGTCAAGCTGCTCTCTAGCAAAATGTTATTACCTATACTCAGAACCATTAGGATTAACACTGCATTCATACTGTTTGGCAGTATGTGTCTGAACATAATGGTAAAACTGCTAACTCCGAAAGCCTGCGCCGATTGCACGAACTCTCGCTCACGCAATGAGAGCACCGAACTACGTACAACACGAGCAAAGCCAACCCATTGCGATAAGATCATAAAAATGATGATATTTTGAACGCTAGCACCTAGAGTCGCGGTAAATACGATCGCAATAAGAATGAATGGCAAAGCCAACTGAACATCACCACAGCGCATCAAGATGACATCCCAAAAACCACGGTAATAACCAGCTATCAGGCCTATCAAAACTCCCAATATCATAGCGCCAAGTACTGACAGTACACCTACCATCAAACTTACCTTGCCACCTACTACAATACGAGCCAACACGTCACGCCCGAGTGGGTCAGTGCCTAAAGGATGAGCCAATCGGCAAATGGAGGTAGCAAGCGATTTCTAAGATCGATCTGCATGCCACCATCAGGGAATAAAAACCAGAGAGTAATACCGCTCCGACTATAACAAAGCAAAGACCAAGCCCAATATACAACTCAATATCTTTTCCTGAGATTTTAAGGCTCTTTTTCACCTTTGGCTGTTCACAAGTAACACTTTCCATAGTCGTTACTCCTCACGAATACGTGGATCTAATACACCGTAAAGAATATCTACAGTGAGGTTAACTAAAATGACGATCAGAGCCAGAGTAATCACACTCCCCTGAAGCACTGGGAAATCACGCTGTGCAATAGCATCAAATGCCAAGCTTCCCATACCAGGACGAGCAAAGACCTGTTCAATGATGACAACGCCCCCCATTAAATTGCCAAATTGAAGGCCTAGGTAGGTCACCAAAGGAATGGCGCAATTTCTTAGAGCATGCTTATACAGCACTATTCGCTCGCTAACGCCCTTACCCCTCGCCACCGTAATATATTGTGAGCCAAGGGTATCTAGCATGGTGGTTCTTACCAAACGAATATTGGTGGTTGCCAATATAATCCCCAAGGTGAATACGGGCAGTATCAAGCTAGCTAATCCATCGTTACCACTTGCGGGCAACCAACCTAGTGTTACCGAGAAGATCAAAACGAAGATCAAACCAAGCCAAAAGTTCGGAAAGGACAAGCCAATCAAGGAGACAACTCTCAGTAACTGATCTGGCCAACGCCCTTTGTGAACAGCAGCATAGATGCCGCTGGGAGGGAAATCACAACAGATAGAAGCAAGGAAAGAACCGCCAGTAAAAGCGTGTCTGGTAGTGATTCCATTACCATTTCGGTTACCGGCATCTTGGTATAGAAGCTAGTTCCAAGATCCCCTTGAAATAACCCAAAGATATATTGTTGAAACTGTAACCAAAAAGGCTGGTCAACGCCTAAGCGTGCTTGAAGATCAGCCAGTTCTTCTGCTGAAATACTTCCTGCCCCATCCCCGAGCAACATCGCGGTGGGATCACCAGATAAACGTATCGCCCAAAACACTATTAAGGTTACGGCGAGCACAACAAACATCGCCTGAAACAGGCGTTTAGCTAAAAACTGACTCATATCGGATATTCACGGTAGTAGCAATTTAGAGTGAAAGGTTGCACCTTGAAACAACAATCAAGATGCAACCAAATAGACAAGGCTGAATAACCTAGTTTTGCTTTAGTTCACCGTGACTTGGTTAAAGCGGAAACGGTTGTCCGAAGGGCCTTGGAAGTTTTCAACGCGGTTGTTTACCCCGTAAAGAGTCTTCATGCTGTATAGCGGGATCTCGATATACTCGTCTTGAACGAACTTAGCAACTTTCTGCAAGATAGGCAGACGCTTTTCCGGTGCAAAGTGGTTACGTTGTTCCTCGAGCCACTGGTCTAGCTCTGCGTAGCTATCGTATGGGTTCCATCGTTCGCCCGTGTGATACATCAGATACGCGGTATTGTCATAGTCGAGGGTCCAACCACCCCAGGAGTTTTGGTACATTTCACCAGTTTTACCTTTAGGCATCACTTCTGACAGGTAGATACCTGTTTCGTAAGGCTTAACCGTAGCATTGATGCCTACCATACTCAGGTAGCCGGCAATGGCTTGTGAAACCTCACCAAAGGTAGAGTTCTCCGAGCGATAGTTTATCTCTATGCTGGCACCCGGTTTGATCCCTGCCTCTTTAAGTAGACGTTTGGCCTCCGCTGGGTCATAGCGCACGATCTCCATACTATCGTCATAACCAAACGACATAGAGCTTTGGAAGCTAGAGATCATCTCCCTTGTCCCATCAAGATGCTGTCTATGATCATTTGTCGGTCGATTGCCATGGTTAGCGCTTTGCGAACGCGAACGTCCTTGGTCAAACCTGCTTGAGTATTAAAACGAAATGCATAAGTTGTCGGGCCAGAAACCGCTACCAATTGACTCTTACTTGATTCTTGCAATTGGGGCACAAGCGCGGTTGGCACGTTGTCGATCACGTCTACTCGGCCAGCTTCGAGTTCAGCTACGCGCGTAGCAGCTTCTCGAATAAAGCGAAATCTCACGCTATCAACCTTAGCCACATCACCCCAAAAGTTATCATAGCGCTCTAAGGTAACAGAGGTTTTTGGCTTGTAGTCGGTCATTTTAAATGGACCCGTTCCCACAGGATGACGATTAAAGTAGTCTGTGCCAACCTCGGCTAGGTATTTAGGAGGTACTATCATAGCGCCATACCCAGCCAGTTTAGTCAGAATCACAGGATCGGCCGTCGCCATATGGAAATCGACCGTATACTCATCAATCACCTCGATCGAGCCAATAGAAGTATAGTTAGAGCGTTGTGGTCCAGCTTTACCTTCTTCACCTAGCAAACGGTCGAACGTGAACTTAACCGCATCCGCATTGAATTTCTCTCCGTTGTGAAAAGTCACCCCTTCTCTTAGATGAAAGCGAATTCGTTTGTTGTCGTCTAGAACCTCCCATGAGGTTGCCAGTGCCGGCTTAAGTTCTAGGTTGACATCTCTCTCAAGTAGACCATCGTAAACATTATTCGCAACCGCGGACCAAGCCACCATGTAGGTATCAATTGGATCCCAGTTCCCAGCATCGGTTGGTATTGCAACAGTCAATTGACCTGATGCAATGGCGCCAGAGGATAGGATTAGAGAGCCCGATAGGGCTAATCCCGTAACTAATCGGTTTAAGCTGAACGCTTTCATCTTTATAACTCCTTTTACTAGATTGATTCGGCAACCCAATGATTTTCAGAAATTGCGTTTAATTTCTTAGCTGATGGTGGATTGGTAACTTCGCGAATTGGACTTGGTATTTCCCTTCGAACGGGACAAATGCTCTGTCAACTTGGGTAGGGTCGGCAACCGGAACCGCTGACAATAATTTTTGCGTGTAAGAGTGCTGCGGGTTTTCAAATATGGCCTTTCTTGTTCCATATTCAACAAACTGCCCAAGATAAAGAACGGCAACACGATGGCTGATCTTTTCGACCACTGCCATATCATGGGTGATAAAAAGAAACGCAAGCTTGTACTTCTGCTGTAATTCCATTAACAGGTTCAAAATCTTGGCCTGAATCGACACATCTAGTGCCGCAATAGATTCATCAGCAATGATCAGTTCAGGATCACAGGCAAGGGCTCTTGCGATTCCCACACGCGCTCTCTGTCCTCCGGACAACTCATGTGGATAGCGCTCAGCGTAACTCTCATCGAGTCCTACCTGCTCCAGAAGCTCAATTAGGCGCTCCTGTATAGCTTGTTTACCTTGGATTAGGTTATGGGTATGAATTGGCTCGACAATACTCTGCCCAATTTTTCTCTTTGGATTTAATGCTGCAAAGGCATCCTGAAATATATACTGAATTTTTTGTCTGAGTAGCTTTTGTTTGGCTTTGTCGTCACAGTAAATGGAATCGCCTTTAAATCGAATATCTCCGTCGAAGATAGGTAACAGTTGCTGAATAGCTCGCCCGATCGTCGACTTACCAGAGCCAGACTCACCCACTAATGCAAGGGTTTCACCTGGAAAGATATCAAAAGAGACCTTTTCTACCGCAAATATTCTGTGGGTAGGTTTACCCCAGAAGTTTTTCTTCACGTCAAAGTAAGTCGATAGGTTGTCTACCTGAAGCAGAGGTCTGGAGTAATCCGCTGTATCCTGAATCGCCTCTTCACCAATTGTTTTTAGGTGGCCATTGTCATACGTCAGCAGTGGCAAACACTTAGGAAACGCTTCACCTTTCATGCTTCCTAGCTTTGGAACTGCGGCCAACAGAGCTTGCGTATAGGGATGGGTTGGATTTAGGAAGATATCCATCACCTTGCCTTGTTCTAGCACCTTTCCTTGATGCATTACCACTACGCGGTCCGCCACCTCGGCTACCACCCCCATATCATGGGTAATAAAGATAACCGCTGTATTGAATTCTTTCTGAAGCTCTCTGATCAGGTGCAGGATTTGCGCTTGAATACTCACATCGAGAGCTGTGGTCGGCTCATCGGCAATCAGCAGTTTTGGCTCACATGAGAGTGCCATTGCAATCATTACACGCTGACGCATTCCGCCTGAAAGTTGATGAGGATAACGATCGAACAATAGGTGGGCATCAGGTAAGCGCACCTTCTCCAATAGCCCTATGGTTTTTGCTTTCGCCTGCTCAAAAGACAAACCCTGGTGCAGGATTATTGCCTCACAGATTTGTTCACCAACGGTTAGAACCGGATTTAGAGAAGTCATAGGCTCTTGATAGATCATGGCAATATCGTTGCCACGCAATGCCTCAACCTCTTGCTTAGACATCTTCAGGATATCGAACTGGCTAGTAAGTCCAAAATCAATCTGTCCTTGAATGTCTACATTCCCACTGTGTTCGAGAAGCCTCATAATCGACATTGAGGTTACAGACTTACCGGAACCCGACTCACCAACAATGGCCACCGTTTCACCTGGATGTACATCAAAGCTCAGATTACTTACCGCTCGAACCTCACTACTTCCAAATGTAATGTTTAAGTCCTTTACGCTAAGCAACGACTGTCCAACACTTTCCATGTGCCTCCCTACTCCCGCATATCTAATCAAATAGTGATCAACAAACCTTGTTTTAATCTCGCTTTAACAACCAGTTACAGCCCGTTTTAAAGGGGGTTCATTAGAAAAACAACCAGTATCACCAACATATTTATTCAAATAGTGAATGGAAGATAGAACCATAACGCTGTAATATTGTCAATAATTTACATATAATTTATCAATATGTTAATAATATGATATCGAAACATGGAATGTACGAATTATGAGTAAAACGAACATAGTGTCTGCCTCTCAATTGGTGTCAGACATTTCCCCAGAGCTTTCCGAGCTTGAGTTTGGACTAACCATCTTCCATCACACCTACGAGAGATGGTTAACCCGTTGCATGCAAGCTGCTGGCGGGCCTGAAATGACACGCATAGAGGTGTTGATCTTGCATCACATTGCGCACAAACAATCATCAAAGCGCGTAGGAGATATCAGTTTTGTATTGAATATCGAAGATACCCATGTGGTTAGTTACGCACTGAAAAAGCTACTAAAAATGGATTACGTAGATACCGAAAAAGTCGGTAAAGAAGTGTTTTATTCGATTACTCCATCTGGTGAAAAGCTTTGTAAGAGTTATAGAGAGGTACGAGAAACATGTTTAATGGACATACTCAATGAGTCTGGTATTCCCAACACCAACATTGGTGACAGTGCTCGCCTGCTACGCACCCTAGCAGGTATCTACGACCAGGCCTCTCGAGCTAGTGCATCTCTATAAGGAACAAACTCAACATGGAACGGACATCGAATATCCTCATCAACTGCGATATGGGCGAAAGCTATGGAGCTTGGACCAAAGGCAATGACAAACAAATCATGCCCTATATCGACCTTGCCAACATAGCTTGTGGCTTCCACGCGTCAGATCCATTAAACATGGAAAAACTGTCCTGCTAGCAAAAAAAGCCAAAGTAAAAATTGGTGCACACCCTAGTTATCCCGACCTTGTCGGATTTGGACGACGGAATATGTCTGTCTCTAGTGATGAGTTAAGGGCTATTGTGGCTTATCAGATAGGCGCACTGCAGGGCATCTGTACCATGCATCAAGCACAGGTTGAATATGTAAAACCCCACGGTGCGCTCTACAACACCATGATGAAAGATTTTACTGTGCTTAAGGCAATTATGCTGGCGGTGAAAGAAACCCTAGCCGATTGCCCATTAATGGTAATGGCTACCCCGCAATATGAAGCTGTGGAGCGTCTTGCACAAGAGATAGGCATTCCCCTGTTGTTTGAAGCCTTCTCTGATCGTGCCTATACCGATGATGGCTACCTAGTGGACCGTACCCAACCTGGCGCCGTGCATAACAGCGTCAATAAGATCGTTTCTCAAGTTAAAGAAATTCTACAAACAGGCAATGTAACCAGCATCAATGGGAATTCTATAGCGCTTAAAGTAGATACCATATGCATTCACGGAGACGGTGAACACGCCACGGCTATTGCAAGGGCTGTAAGTAACAATAATGGGGTCTAGGGTGCGTATAGAAACAATAAGTGAATGCTGCTGCATCCTTTATTTTGGTGAAGACATCAATGAGGAAATTTCTAATCAGGTCAATCAAGCGTCAATCGCCCTGACGAAGGCTCTTGGCCCAGTATTAATAGACCTAATACCCTCTTACACATCCATATTGGTGCATTTCGATCTTACTAAGACCGATCGCTATGACATTAAGCAGCGCATCAAAACTACCTTGAAACAGGAATCGCAAATCAAGGGGCTCAGAAGTAAACACAACATCATTGATGTGCCAGTTTACTATGGACCTGAAACAGCTCTGGATCTTAACGAAGTGAGCAAGATGTGCGACTTATCACCTAGTGAAATTATTAAGCGACATTCACAAAAAGAGTATCGCGTATACGCTATCGGCTTTTCACCAGGTTTTGCCTACCTCGGAAGCTTGATAAAGAGATTGTGGTACCACGCAAAGCTACACCACGTCTTAAGGTTCCTCAAGGCAGCGTTGGACTTGCTGACAACCAAACAGCCATCTATCCCAGCACTAGTCCGGGTGGTTGGCAGATCATTGGACGCACACCTAACAAAATGGTCGATTGGCAAAACTCATCCCCTACGAAGATAAAGGTGGGTGATCAAATTCGCTTTTGCCCCATAACCAGAAGGGAGTTCGAAACACTGGGGGGCATCTTATGAGTTTTATAGTTCACCATCCGGTATGCTCTCTTTATTACAAGACGTGGGACGTAATGGCTACCAACACATAGGCATCACCCAAGGTGGCCCAATGGATGAGCATGCTTATCACTGGTGCAATCGCCTTCTAGGGAATGATCACAGGGATACCGTACTTGAGATTACCTTTGGTCTGCTACAACTTGAGGCCCTGAAGCCAACAACTATTGCTCTAACCGGTGCAGACCTTGGAGCGCGCTTAAACGACCGAAAGATTGGCCCATGGAGCACCTACAGCATAAAACCAGGAGACCAACTGAGCTTTGAACAACCTATTTCGGGGCTAAGAGCCTACCTTGGTGTCAAGGGCGGTTTCCTATGTTCTAAAACCCTTGAAAGCAGTTCAACGGTTTCTAGAGAGTCAATTGGAGGACTAGATGGCAAAGGCTCCCCTTTAAAAGCGGGCGATGAGATACCGTTTATTGCCAGCTCTCCTCTTGCTAAGAAACAAACACCTGAATGGGCAATTGAGGAGTATGATGCACCATTAGAGCTTGGTGTTATCCAGGGATACCAGTTTGAACATTTCTGCAAAGAACAAGTGTCGAATTTTACGCCTCGCCTTACACCATCAGCAACAATATTGATCGAATGGGTTACCGTCTCTCTGGCTCTCCAATTATCTCTTCACGAACCGGTATAGTGTCTGAGGGTATAGCTTATGGAGCAATACAATTGCCCAATGATGGACAACCTATAGTGCTAATGAGAGACAGGCAGACTATTGGAGGCTACCCTAAAATTGGTTGTATTGGTGGATTGGGCGCAAGTCGTTTGGCACAAAGAGCCCCGCAACAACAAGTGCAATTCAGGCCCATGGATATATCCGAGGCGGAAATTGAACGACGTCTTTTTATCGCTCCGTATTCACCTGATGAAGCTAAGTTCGCCACTTTATAGAAGGGGCGAACTTAGAATTTACGAACGAAACGGCCCATTAGGCCGGGGTGGTAGCTCCAGTTATGACTGAAGATATCGAGAAGATCAGGGTTGCCGTATTTAGACAGGCTCACCGCATGGAAACGATTGTGTTTCGCTTTCAAGTCTTCCACCTTAGCTATCATCTCATCGGACTGCTTCGGTGCGATGAAGTCTGACAGCACTACCATGTCGGCATTGCGATATTTGTCGCTGTGCATGAGTTCAATACAGGTCTCTAACACGGGCTCAAAGTCTGTACCACCGTGGAAGGTATAGGACAAGAAATCACTCGCCTCTCTCAATCCATCCTTCTTGGTTAGTTCATAGGTGATCTGCTCTGTAGAAAACAAGATTACATAGCAGTCACGTTTTTCAGCCATTGCAATCTGCATCAGAGCATATGCGATAGCCTTAGCGCACTGCTCTGGAAAGCCACTCATGGAACCAGAAGCATCCACACAGACAATAAACGGACCTTTCTCAACTTCTACATCGCTATGGGCAGGAGTTTGCGCATTTATCTTACGTAGGTGCGTGCCTTACCCGAGGTGCGATAGTTCATCAACCGCTTATCGACTAAGTGCTTGTAGAAAATAACCTCTAGCTCTGGATAGGCAAGGAACATAGTTTCGTTCGGAAGCATCTTGCTAAGGTCATCACTCTCGTGGATACCAACGATATCATCCGTGGCCTCGTCAGAATGCTCTTCAACCACCTCAAAATCAGCAGCAGGGGTGATCTGCAGATCGGGGTCGTCCACTTGATTCGCCATACGGCCAAGCTCGTTTGCAATCTCCTTTAGTCCACTATGCTTTCGCAAGAACTTAGCGTAGATGGCCATAGTTTTAACATCAGTACGAGAAAGTTTGGCAGCCGCCATATCCCACAAGCGACCAAGTTGGGCTTCATCCCCCTCTTCCCCGAGCTGGCGCATGTTCTTCATGTTTTCCATGCGGTTATATAGGTCATCTAGGAACTTCTGCTTGTCTTGCTCTAGTTCATTCAACTGTAGTTGCTTGATGGTGTTGTATAGAGATTGATACCACTGGTCGCAAAAGAAGTGAGCAAACATTGGGTTTGGTGTCTTCTTCTGACGATCCAGCAGCTTCTTAGCTTGGAAATAGAAGTTACTCTTCTTCTCTAGCTGTTTAACGATTGAATTGATGTCAGTATCAAACTGGGCTTCATCCCAATGGATTACCTCTTGGTATAGGCTATTTCTTCTTGGATCTGCTCAGTTTCACACACCTTGGTGATGCGTCTCCTCACCGACTTACGCCACTTAAATAAGTGATTTTTACCGACGCCTTCATGCCTGGCTTTTCAGAAGCCATAAGTACCTGACTGCGACCAATGAGATCATTGACTGCACTCTCGACCATGCCTGAGTCTGCGACTGACATTGCTAAGTTAATGGCGTCTACACCGAGCATCTACAACACCTTATTCCGAATAGTAATCAGCCATAAAGCCGATACGTTGAGCCAATTTCTTAGACTGAGATTGAGCCGAAACCAGTGAGTCAGCTAGGTTTTGTAGGCCTGACTCCATCGCTGTTGGAAGCTCTGGTTCAATGAAATTGTGTGGCAGCGCACCGTGGAAGTCAGAGCGAACCTTAGTTAGAGTCAACTCCGCTTTTTCCAAATCTTCAACCGCACTTTGAGCTAAGCCATGCCATTTCTGGTGAGTCTCACTGTCTAGGCCTTTATTCGTCACTAGACCTACTAGTACAGAGCGGTTAGCAATATCTTTAATCACCAGATTATCATCGGCATCAAGGGCAAACTTCAAAGACACCATATTAGTGTTCTGGTTTACATAGCCATATACGTCACCGCCACCTTGAGAAACGACTTTCACTAGATCGTTATGAGGTACGTACACCCAACGTGAATCCCCTTTCTCCTGCTCGGAAACAGAGAGATTACTCTGTAGAAGAACTAGCTTCACTAGGTTACCGGTAGGACCGACTTTATGTACTCGCCAATCATTAAGGTCTAATTTAAAACCTTCTTTGCGAAGTAAACCACCAGCGGCCTCATGAGCCACTTGAAGACTGTTTTGTACTTCAATCTCTGCCTGCACATCTTCCAGGGTGCGTTTACTGCTCTCAATAACATGTAGAATATCGCTCTGACCAAACGCATGGTTTAGTGCAAAGTCTCGCATCACCTCACGCACTATCACACGAGATTCGGGGCTGTTCCATAGGCAGTCTTGGATAAGGATAAGATCAAGGGCATTAATCTTCTGACGTCCATTGAAGAAGGCGCTGGCCTTAAGAAGTTTTACCGCCTTCTTCCAACGACGGTCAGAAACATACAAGTCATCGGCCTTAAGTGTAGTTTCAGACTCTTGATGACGCTCCTCTAGCATGCTTTTCAGCAGATACAGTTTGTCGAACAATTCCTCACTCAAAGGTAATTGGTCAAGCTCGCTTAACCATTCTGAATATTCTTGATTGGAGATCTTAAGATCATCGGGCACTTCTGCTTCTTGAGTAGTACCAACAGTGAGCATGCTGAAGAAATTACGCTTATCTTGGATACGGTTGACGAAGATGCGAACCAACATACGGTCATAAAGCGCCTCCAGACCGCTGTCTTCATCTGGGAGTTCATTAGAAGCGGAGATCAATAGGCGCATAGGCACCTTTTCGATGTCATTGCCGTTCTTAAAGGTCTTTTCGTTTACCACAGTAAGTAGTGTGTTCAAGATAGCAGGGCCTGCTTTCCAGATCTCATCTAGGAATACTACGTTCGCCTTAGGTAGATACCCATCTGTAAGACGTACATAGCGGCCGTTATCTTTCAGCTCTTGAATGCTTAGCGGACCAAACACCTCTTCAGGTGTTGAAAAGCGAGTCATTAGATATTCGAAATAGGTACTGGTCTCAAATGCGTTAATCAGGCGTTTAGCAATCAAGCTTTTGGCGATGCCTGGAGGGCCGAGAAGAAATACACTCTCGCCAGAAAGCGCAGCGAGTAGACAGAGTTTGATGGTGTGTTCACGTTCATATACGCCGTCGGATAAATATTTTACTAGTTTATCGATCCGCTCTGAACGCAAGGCGCGCTCTGCATGTGAAACGCGACTAGTCTGCATCATTACTACACTCCATTTGATATGTTACTTGAATTTATATCCAAGTTAACAACATGTTACAACAGAAAACTGCAAATGAACTCGATTTCATTTAACTAACCGCTGTATACCAAGTTAACGAGAGATTGATCACAGCGTAAACTTAGATTCCATAAATGGGATTTAACAATAGAGATCAATGCTTTAATTTGTGCAATTACCTATTGATTATAGTCAAGAGCAAAAGCGTGATCTAAGACATATAATCTCTACGATAATTCCCTTTTTTGACCGGATTTTATGCGCAAAATTATCCATAAATGGAAAAACCTCGCTCTAACCGAGGAAACCCTCACTTTACCCAATAATGTGTCAACTGCTCACACTTCAGTCGATCACCCAGCGCCGTAGTTATATTGGCCAAGCTTAACGAAAAAACAATTCTGCTACTTAACCAGTATCGCCCGTCATTAAAGGAGTGGCTACTAGAAATTCCAGCGGGCACGTTAGAGCCAAACGAAAACCCATTGCCTGCTGCCAAGCGTGAACTTGAAGAAGAAACGGGCTATCGAGCTAATAAATGGCACAATCTAGGAAAACTGACTCCTATGGCAGGTTTTTGCAACGAAATTCAATATCTGTTCGTTGCAGAAGAGCTCTCTCTAAGCAATAGCCTTACCCAGGATGAAGATGAGGTAATTGAGGTTCAAAAAGTGGAGGTTTCGGAACTTCTTAAAATGATACAAGACGAGCGCGTTACCGACGCCAAGACAATTGCCACTGTTTCAAAAGCCATGTTGTGTGGCAAACTGTAAAAAACGAACAAAGCTAAGGAAGTAAAATGGATTTTCGTTCAGACACCGTTACCCTACCCACTCCAGAAATGCGCGACGCTATGGCAAATGCCCCTGTCGGTGACGATGTTTATGGTGATGACCCTACCATCAACGAACTAGAAAACTGGGCAGCAGAGCGACACGGTTTTGAAGCGGCTCTATTCACCTCATCAGGCACTCAAGCGAATCTTCTTGGTCTTATGGCTCACTGCGAACGCGGCGACGAATACCTATGCGGCCAACAAGCACACAACTATCGCTATGAGGCAGGCGGTGCTGCGGTTCTTGGTTCTATTCAGCCACAGCCAGTCATGAACGAACCTGATGGTACGCTATGCTTTAAAAAGCTTGAAGCGGCTATTAAGCCAGACGACTTTCACTTCGCTCGCACTAAACTTCTTAGTCTTGAGAACACCATCAATGGCAAAGTGCTTCCACTTGAATATCTCGCCGAAGCTCGAGAGTTCGTAAACAAGCACGGCCTTAAACTTCACCTAGACGGCGCTCGTGTTTATAACGCAGCGGTAGCATTAGATGTAGATATTACCGAAATTGCTAAACACTTCGACACCATGACTATTTGTCTATCAAAAGGCCTTTGTGCTCCTGTGGGTTCACTGCTTCTTGGTGACAGACAAACAATCGAGAAAGCACGCCGTCTGCGTAAGATGGTCGGTGGTGCCATGCGCCAAGCGGGTATCTTGGGCGCGGCAGGCATGCTTGCGCTAACAGAGCAAACCAAACGCCTAAAAGATGACCACTACAATGCCAAGAAACTGGCTATTGCACTCGCTGAGCTACCTGGTTTCTCGGTTAATCCAGATTTTATTCAAACCAATATCGTGTTTGCTAAGTTGGATGAGACTGTAGACATTAACAAGATTGCTAACGAACTTGAGAAAGAAGGCATCTTAATGTCGCCAAGCAACCCTGTGCGATTTGTAACGCACAAGGATATTAGCGAATCTGATATTGATGTGTTTGTTGAGAAGTTGAAGTCTCTGCTTTGATAAAGCAAAAATAGAAAACCCGACCTAGCGTCGGGTTTTGTTTTTTTAGAAACGATAGCCCGCTCCTAAGTAAAGTCCATGGATATCAATTGATACTCCATGCTCATCGTAATAACTTTCTTTCCAGCCGGCATTGACTATAAAATTCTCATCAAACTGCGCACCAATCTCTATACCGTACTTATATGCTGTTTTCGTTTGATGTTTCTCTTGAACCAGTAATAGATTCAGATATCTCAAACTCATATTTACCCACACCTACATAAGGCTTATATAAATATCGCTATCACCGAAATATATTTTCGGTCTAACCGTAATACTAAAACCACTTGCAGACCAATTCACCGGATATGTAGTCGCCTTACCCAAGTTGTTATATTCACCACTGATACCGAGCGTAATATTTTCATTTAATAGGTGGTCATAGCCTAAGATCAATGAATAACCAAAATCATTATCGCCACTAACACCACCTACCTGCTGGATTTTTACATCGGTTTTGTTGAAAGGTTCTAGCGTTGCTGCAACATAGAAACCATCTTTTGGTGCTGCAAACGCTAATAACGGTAATAACGCTAATGAACCCACTGCTAATCTTTTCAAAATAAGACTCCACTTTTTGTTGTTTTGTCTTATTTTTAAATTTGAAAGTTTTATTTTTAAATACTATAAATACATTTTCTGTGCCCAAGTCACATTATGTAATGGTTAAACCAATAATTAAAATACAATTTCATGCAACTTATTTGTATGCATGAGCACCATATAAAACAACTACAATAAGGGCGATAATTAACAAATTATCGCCCTTATTGTTTAATAGTATTCAAGAGTAATTATCAAATTATTAATAATTATCGCCTTTTTGCCTTACCACGATTCTTATGAATACCCAGCTTAGCCTTCATCTTCCGCTTCTCAGAAGCACGGCTTCGACCGCGACGACCGGAAGGTTCATCAATTACGTTCTCAATTGGGCTTGGCTCATAGCCCTCTAGCCACTCTTGAGGAAGCTTCTTGTCTAGCAATCGCTCAATAGCTTTAAGCAGATATTCTTCGTCGTGACTCATCAAAGAAACCGCATGACCTTTATGGCCCGCTCGCCCACTGCGACCAATGCGGTGCACGTAATCTTCTGCCTTAAATGGCATATCGAAGTTCACAACATGTTCAAGCTCTTTGATGTCGATACCACGAGCTGCAACGTCAGTTGCAATCATGGCGCGGGCCTTACCGGTTTTGAACTCTTCAAGAGCACGAGTACGAGCACCTTGGCTCTTGTCACCGTGCATTGAAACGGCTTGGATACCATCCAGTTTCAGTTCTTTAGAAAGCGCCTCCGCCCCTCTTTTGTGCGGCAGAACACTAAAACCTGTTGCCAATTTTTAGAACCGATAAGATAAGAGAGCAGCTCACGCTTACGTTTCTTATCGACCGGAAACACTATCTGCTCAACACTATCGGCAGTAGAGTTCGCAGGTGATACCTCAACTTCAACTGGGGTATTCAAGATCTTGTAAGCCAGATTTTTGATGCCCTTGTTAAAGGTTGCAGAGAAAACAGGGTCTGTTTTTCATTACTGAGCTTATTCATGATGCGCTTGATATCCGGCATAAAGCCATATCTAGCATTCGGTCAGCTTCATCGAGCACTAGGGTTTGAACCGTATCGAGGCGGAGCGTCTTATTAAACAGATGATCCAGCAGGCGACCAGGTGTGGCAATCAATACATCACAGCCTTAGTCAGCATTTCTGCCTGAACACCAAAGCTGGTACCGCCATATACCACGCCTACCTTTAGCTCAGTAGATTCCCCATATTGAGTGATTGCTGTAAACACTTGCTGAGCAAGCTCACGCGTAGGCACCAAAACCAAGGCGCGGATCTCGCAAGGTGTTTGAGGGTTTACTGGCTTAGATGGTTGCTCACTCAACTTTTGCAATATCGGCAAACCAAAAGCGATGGTTTTACCCGTGCCTGTTTGCGCTGCCGCCAATACGTCTCGCCCTTCAAGTACAAATGGAATCGCTTCGTGTTGTACAGGAGTTGGCTCGGTAATATACAGGTTAGTTAGTGTTGTAACGAATTGCTCCGCTACACCCAGTTTTGCAAAAGAAGAATCAGTCATTATCAGAATGTAATCATTAGAATTGGCGCAAGTTTACTTGATTTTAGACACAGCTTCGATGAGTTCTGGATAAAAGCGCAAAAAGACCTGTTCCAACTCGTCATAGTTTTCAACAAGATGTTGATGACAAAGGGCCAAAGGCGCCATTCTTGGTGAGCGTTTTGACATACGCATCAAGGCATATCCGATGTTGTCCATGTCGCGATAGGACTCGAACCACTCTCCATCCCACATGGAAGAGACCACCCTAGAATAACGCTCAGGAAGATCACCAGAGACATGCTTTGGATGAGTGTGGGAGCTTACACTGCGACAAAACTGCTTAAAGCCCTTGGAATGAAATCTATCCCAGTGCGTGATTAGACAGTGGTCCCAGTGCACATCCAACGCGATTGGCGCAAAGCGTCGCTGCTGTCCAAATAAAGGAAGGATCGCTTTGATGTCTGGGTGGTTATCGGTATAGCTATCCACAAAGCGGTGGATTCGAATACCTTCAACCCAATCCTCTTGGTACTTGCCCGTTGGGTCACCTCTTACAAAGTCCCCCAGCAAGTTTCCCACCAAGCTAGTATTACTGACATCCGCGATATGCAGATGCGCCAAGAAGTTCATACTATTCCCTACTGCGCTTTCGATACTCTCTTGGAGAGCAGCCAAAGTGCTTACTAAATCTATGGGTGAAATTGTAAGGGTCGTGGTAGCCAAGACGTTGAGCTATTAGACCCACACTCCAATCTTCATATTTTAATAGATCCACTGCTTTTTCCATGCGAAGTTCTATCAGTCTCTTACGTGGTGAGACGCCATACAAAGATTTGCACACCCTATTAAGCTGTTCTTGGCTCAAGAAACAGCGCTCTGCAATATACGCGACTGTCCAGTTCAGATGTAGCTGTGATTCGATTTCATTAAACAAGGTTTGCACACGAATGGATGAGCTAAAAGGCTTAGGCTCGAAGCCAGCAAGATTCGACTTACCTCACTAATTAGAAGCCGTCGATAGCTTGGACGTCCATCTACCTCTAGGTGAAGCAGGTTCATTAGAGACCATATCTGCTCACTGGATTGAAACGGCAGTACCGCTTGCCCGTTAGAGATAAGGTTATCCCATTTAGGCACGGTCTCTAGGAGGATCCATACCATTTTCCAACGGCTGTCTTCCGGATGCAGTTCAAACCTGTGCGGCATATGCGCAGGAAGCACAGCCATTGAATAAGGCTCCAACTCCTTCACATAATTTTCGGTAGTGAGCATGCCACGACCTTCGAGGGTGATGAGTAAGGTATGCACATTACCCCCTCACGCTCAATCTCGTAGCCGTTCTCAAGCTCTGCCAATCCAGCCATAAAGTAACAGCTCTCCGATAACTCTGGGATATCAGAGTTCGTCAGAAAGCGCTCCTTACATTCCGGACTCAGAAATACCTTGTCTGACCACACATTTTTAGGTGCAAACTGTTGCATGACAGATTTGCACAGCTTTTGTCTGACTTCTAACATGCCAAATAGCCTAGTAGATGAATAACATACCCGCTCATAAGCACTTATTTTTATGGAGTAGGTATGACGAGTCAAAATATAAATGAATCTAAGGCAAATATAATCCCTGACGGCTTTTTCAATAAAGTTACTCGCCTTGCCCTGCCTGTTGCCATTCAAAGTGCGCTAGTTGCTCTATTACAGCTGGCAGACGTGCTCATGGTGAGTGATTTTGGTAAAGAAGCGACCGCATCTGTGGGTATCGCAACTAAATGGCACTTTGTGATCATCATGATCTCAGCAGGTATCGCCAGTGCCAACGGTATCTTGGTTGCGCAATATTGGGGACGTCGTGATGCTGACTCAGCCAAAACCGTTACCAAGCTTGCTATGAAATACGGCACTTGGCTGATGATTCCGTTAACCCTAGCGATTACCTTGGGTTCTGAGTTCATTATGCTATTGCAAACCTCAGATGCCGAAGTAATTCGTCTGGGCTCTACGTATCTTTGGTATAGCATCCCTGTGCTTACGCTGACGCACTGGATCATTGTGGCGGAATCTAGCTGCGTAGTTCCGGTAACGCCATGCTACCGCTAATTCTGGGCAGTTTGACCGTGTTCCTGAATATCGGCCTAAACTTCTGGCTGATCAAAGGTGGATTTGGTGTTGAACCTATGGGGGTAGCCGGTGCAGCACTTGCAACTACCATTGCTCGTGTATTCCAAGTGTTAGCCATAGGTATGTACTTTATAAGATGAACCACTGGACTATCAGAGCAAACCTATTGCCTGACCCAAGCCGACTAGCACGCTCGTTTAAAAAGCTGGCCATCCCATCTACCGCCAACACTATCTTATGGGCATTTGGCACCCTGACCTATCAGGTAATTTTTGGCCATATGGGCACCACCGAACTGGCCGTATTCAGTATGATGGGACCGTTTGAAGGGCTTTGCTATTCTGCCTTCTTCGGTATTGCGGTCGCCTGCTCGGTTATGATCGGTCAATCTTTAGGCAATGACGAATTCGCACAAGCTGAATCCATGGCGAATTGGTTCATTAAGGCTATTTTTGGCTGTTCAATCGTACTTGCGGTAGCCGTGTATATATTCAAGGAAAATATACTTGGCGGTCTGAATCTGACCTCACCGGAGCTTTACGAATTGGCGGCACCTGCCATGTCTGTGTTCACTGTGCTTCTTGGCATTCGCATGCTCAACATGGTGATCATTGTCGGTATCCTGCGAGCCGGTGGTGAAAATAGCTTCTGCTTACGCATGGACTTTATCGCTATGTGGATGGTAGGAATTCCGTGCTTGGCGATCGGTGCTTACATCTTCAACCTTCCTTTTGAATATGTGTATGCGCTAATGCTGACCGAAGAGATTGTGAAGTTTGGCCTGTGCTTTAAGCGTTTCCAAAAACGTATCTGGGTAAAAAACCTAACCCTGAGCCCTGCATAAATGGAAAAATAAGATTGAGGCATGACCTACATTCTCGCTTTCGCTAGACTGTAGGTTTTGCCTTCTCGGAAATTTTAGTGTCCAATCTTTATCCTTATCTCAGCACCAAACGCCACGGTTTTATCATTCTCGCCATCATGGCACTTGGCATCAGCCTGATCTCACTTGTATCAGGTCCGTTTGACCTGTTATCAACGCCTTCAGACTTCGAGGGTAGCCTACTTACCTACCTCACATATTCGGCAGGTAGCCAGGGATTTTTGATTACACTCGCTGTCTTAATGCTTGGTTTGTTACTTGGCTCGACCGACAAAAAACAGTTCATTAAGGTAAGTATTGGGTTTGGCATATTACTGGTACTTTGCTTTGCCGGTAAGACAGGACTGAAACACCTTACTCAAAGCCCTCGTCCATACACAGAAGCGTTAGTGCAACTAAAGCTTATCGATACACCACAGCAATTTTATAGCTATGCCGAGTCTACCCAAGACACGCTAGTACAAACGGCGGCTGAGTACGTCTCTCACTATCGAATTGGACACTGGTTACACGAAACCGACTACTCCTTCCCATCCGGCCACACTGTGTTTGTAGCCGCTTGCTTGGTCTTCTTTGGTGGACTGGCGCTTAGCCAACAACGTTACGCGGTAACTGGAATTTTGCTTTTTTGGGCTTTTAGGAGTTGCCTACAGCAGGCTCTGGCTTGGCATGCACAGACCAGAGGATCTGTTTGGTTCCATGGCATTTGTAGCTCTGCTCTATCTACTAATACCTATTCCCAAATATCGATAGCCGCACGTATCAGTTGCATATGGATAGGAACCAAATCACTGTGATTTGAGCGGTATCCACCTCCTACTACTGCAGCAATGGGGATCTGTTTGCGCTTTGCTAGCGAGAACATAAAACAATCTCGTTGATAGATCCCTGTGTGGAGATATTCAAATAGCCGAGCTCATCATCAACATGGATATCGACCCCCGCATCATAGATAACCAGATCTGGCTGATGTAATGAGATAGCCAGTTCAACCACAGAGCTAAAGGATTGCAAAAATTCTTCGTCTTGAGTCTCACGGGCAAACTCTATATCCAAGTCAGAGCTCGGTTTTCTAGCCGGAAAGTTCTTATCGCAATGGAATGAAAGAGTAATGATATCCGGGTTGTCAGTGCAGATAGTGGCCGTGCCATCTCCTTGATGCACATCGCTATCGATGATTAGCACCTTATCCACATCAGCATGCTCCAGCGCCTTTCGCGCAGCAATAGCAAGGTCGTTGAAGAGGCAAAAGCCGCTACCAAAATCATGATGAGCATGGTGATAACCACCACTAAGGTGTATCGCAATGCCTTTATCTATCGCTTGTAGTGCCGTTTCTACGGTTCCGCCGGTAGAGGTAAGGGTTCGCTCAATTAAGGTCTCGCTCCAAGGAAAGCCGATGCGACGCATCTTTGGCGCAGGTAGTTGCCCGCTAGCTAACGCCTCTACATAGTCACTGCTGTGGCTTTTCTTTATATCATCCAAGGTTAGGGCTGCAGGCTCTACAAACTCTATTTTCTTGGAGTCCAAATCACTTTTTATTGCCTCAAATAGGAGGCGATATTTCATGATCGGGTAACGATGTCCCTTGGGCAAAGGAAGCTCAGAATAGATAGGATGATAGATAAGAGGTAGCATTAACGGATTGGCTTTACGGATGTCTTGTCACATTCTTATTGATGTCTGCGGTGAAAGGAAGCAAAATGTCGCCCCTTATTCGCTAGCACGCTTAATTGAAACACTTCGACTAGGCTCTAGTAACCCTCCACTAAAAAGTAGAACATCTATGAGCTTTGACTCCCTTGGCCTT
Source organism: Vibrio sp. JCM 19236 (assembly GCA_000830455.1). Classification (GTDB taxonomy): domain Bacteria; phylum Pseudomonadota; class Gammaproteobacteria; order Enterobacterales; family Vibrionaceae; genus Vibrio. The sequence continues at coordinate 41,908 of BBSB01000001.1, read as the reverse complement.
TCCCTCCCTATTCTTCGCGCAATTGAAGACTTAGGTTATACCAAAGCCTCTCCAATTCAGGAGAAAGCCATCCCTGCCATTATCGACGGTAAAGACGTTATGGCGGCGGCACAAACCGGCACAGGCAAAACGGCAGGTTTCACTCTGCCACTTCTAGAAAGGTTAAGTACGGGTCCAAAACCAAAGAGCAATCACGTACGAGCGCTGGTATTAACTCCAACGCGCGAGCTTGCGGCTCAGGTTCACGACAGCGTTGAGAAATACGGTATCCACCTACAAACCACGTCCAACGTGGTATTCGGTGGCGTAAAGATCAATCCTCAAATGATGAAGTTGCGCCGTGGCTGCGATGTATTGGTGGCAACACCTGGTCGCCTTCTTGATCTATACAACCAAAACGCCGTTAAGTTTGACCAACTTGAGGTGCTGGTTCTTGATGAAGCCGACCGTATGTTGGACATGGGTTTCATTCGTGACATCAAGAAGGTATTGGCGCTACTGCCTGAAAAGAGACAAAACCTGCTTTTCTCTGCCACCTTCTCGCCTGAAATTCGCGAACTAGCAAGAGACTTGGTAAACAACCCTGTTGAGATCTCGGTAAACCCGCCAAACTCAACCACTAAGCTTGTTGAGCAAAGCATCTATGTTTCTGACAAAAAGCAAAAGTCTGCGATCCTAGCCAAGCTAATCACCCAAGGGGATTGGCAGCAGGTGCTAGTGTTTAGTAAGACTAAGCATGGCGCCAACCGACTGGCTCGCTTTTTGGAAGGACAAAAGATCACGCTTTGCCAATCCACGGTAATAAAAGCCAAGGTGCGCGCACAAGGCCTTGGAAGAGTTCAAAAGCGGTAAGATCCGTGTGCTAGTGGCAACAGATATTGCAGCCCGTGGTCTAGACATTCCTCAATTGCCGCAAGTGGTTAACTTCGACCTGCCACATGTCTCAGAGGATTATGTACACCGCATTGGTCGTACAGGTCGCGCGGGAGAAACGGGTAAAGCCTACTCTCTTGTGTGCTCAGATGAGGCAAAAGAGCTGTTTGCTATCGAACGGTTGATTGGCAAGGTACTTGAAAGACACGAAATGGAAGGCCATAAACCAGTAAATCCAGTGCCAGAATCAAAACTGGATACCCGCCCTATCAAACCTAAGAAGCCGAAAAAACCGAAGAAGCCTAAGGTAGGTCATAAAGATGGTCAACGTTCTGGTGAAAATGCATCAGGCACAAGCCGGCAAACAAGAACAAGCGTCACTCAACTAAACCAGGTGGCGGTCAAAGTAACAACAGTAAGAAGCCAAACGGTGACAAGCGCCAAGGTGCAAACAATAAGCCTAAGCGTCGCCCGCAACGTGCCGGTTCTGCAAAGGCTAGTCAGTAGTCGATTTTTGGCGTCTCAGATAACGATTTGAGACGTTCTGCTTAGGCAATTCGGGTACCTGTCGCTTTTCATGGCGCAGGTGCCGAATGGCCAACAAAGGATGCTTGAGCAGCATTCTAGGTCCACTAAAGCACATTACCGCTCGCATCTGCTCTTTTGGCTCAGGTTTATAACAGTGTACCGGGCAGGTATTACAGGTAGGCTTCTCCTGACCAAACACACATCTGTCTAGTTTAGTCTCAGCATACTCTTTCAGTTCACAGCACTCAGGCAAAGGCCCATGATCATTCCGTGATGATGTCGGCAATAGATCTCTATCATGGCGCTCACTGTCTTAAACTCTGTCAGTAACTCGCCCTGTAGGATTTCAGAGATAGGATTTGCTTGTCTCATTCGCCCTCCCTTAAAGGTGCATTTACTTTATAACAATAAGTAAAAAAATCTCTATTTAACTCTAACCATGCGACAGATAACCGTTCTGTTTATAAATTCATCAATCAAGACATTTGCTTACTCTTCTCGAAAAAAACTCGAAACTCAGCACACAAAAATTTGTCTATACTCAAACAGTTACACACAAATTCGATAAGATGGAATTTAATTCCACGTAATTTGATCAACGACTTAGATAGACAGAGTACAAGCTGTTTTAGGGAATGGAGAGTAAAATGCTAAAAAGGACTTTGCTGGCGTCCGCTATGATCTTCTCATCATGGGCGTGTGCCGAGGTAACCGAAGCCACCTACCTTGTCGGCTTTGGTGAGGCCAAACACCCCAATGGTTTTGAACATCTGGACTATGTAAACCCTAACGCCCCTAAAGGCGGTAGCGTGACCTATGGCGCTATCGGTACCTTTGATAGCTTCAACCGTTACGGTTCTCGCGGCAAACCAGGTGCTCGTACAGGTGAAATCTACGACACGCTGATGTTCTCTCCTAGTGATGAGATGAACACCTCTTATGCCCTTATCGCTGAAAAGGTTCGCTATCCTGACGACTACTCTTGGATGGAAGTGGACATTAACCCGAAAGCCAAATTCTCGGACGGCGTAACCATTACTGCTAAGGATGTGGAGTTCACCTTCCAGAAGTTCCTCGACCAAGGCGTGCCTCAATACCGCACCTACTTCAAAGACATCAAATCGGTGAAAGCCCTGAATGATAAAACCGTACGTATCGATATGGCTAAGCCTGACAAAGACGTGCTGTTTGCATTAGTTCAAGGTATGGCAGTCCTTCCGGAGCACTTTTGGAAAGACAAAGACCTAAGCCAACCCCTATCTCAACCACCTGTAGGCAGCGGTGCCTATCAGATTTCATCGTTCAAAGCTGGACAGAGCATCACCTATACCCGCAACAAAGATTACTGGGCGGAAAACCTACCAGTAAACATTGGTCGTAATAACTTCGATACCATCACCTACGATTACTATCGCGATGATACGGTTATGCTTGAGGCGTTCAAAGCGGGCGAATATGACCTTCGCGAAGAAGGCACCGCCAAGTTCTGGGCGACGGCTTACACAGGCACCAATTTTGACAAAGGCTATATCCTAAAAGAAGAGATCCCTCACGAGATCCCGCAAAGCATGCAGGGTTTCATCTTCAATACCGAAAGTGAGATCTTTAAGGACATCAAGGTACGTGAAGCCCTGACCTATGCGCTGGACTTCGAGTGGATGAACCGCAACATGTTCTACCAGCAGTATCAACGTACCAGTAGCTACTTCCAAAACACGGAGTATCAAGCTAAAGGTATGCCTAGTGAGGCAGAGCTTAAAGTGCTGGAACCATTAAAAGGCCAGATCCAGAGCGCGCTTTTGGTGAGGCGTATCAGCCACCTAAATCTGACGGTTCAGGTCGTATTCGCTCTCAGATGCGCACTGCCTTGGCATACTTAAAGAAGCCGGATGGGAAACACAAAACGGTAAACTTACTAAAGACGGCAAACCATTTGAGTTCGAGTTATTGGTGTTCAGCCTACCACAGAACGTATTGCTGAGCCCTAAAGAAAAATCTGAGTCGCATGGGGATCGATATGAAGATCCGCACTGTGGATACGACCCAGTATCTTAAACGTTGGCACGAACGTGACTACGATATGGTGTTCCGCTCTTATTCAGCCAATGCCTATCCAAGCCCGAATCTTAAGATCGTTTGGAACAGCAACTATATCGATAGTACCTATAACCAAGCGGGCGTGCGCGACAAGGCTATCGACTACCTAACCGAACAAATCGATGAGCATCAGCAAGACCCAGAACTGCTCAAAGCATTAGGGCCTGCGTTTGACCGAGTACTGACTTGGAACTTCTTCGCGATCCCTGCATGGCACAGCAGCATGTTCCGCGTGGCGACTTGGGATAAATTCGCTAGACCAGAGACTCGCCCTGAGTTTGATCTTGGTGTCGATACTTGGTGGATCGATACAGAGAAAGCGAAAAAGCTACCAGCGAAACGTCGCTAATTACATACTGATAACTGCCCCGCTTACGCGGGGCTGACACTCTTGAGAGAAGCATTTTAGAGCCTATGTCAGCCTATATTATTCGACGCCTGCTACTAGTTATTCCTACCCTGTGGGCCATCATTACCATCAACTTCTTTGTCATCCAGATTGCCCCTGGCGGTCCGGTTGAACAAGCCATCGCTCAGATGCAGGGGCTGGATTCAGGCGTGATGGAACGCTTCACCGGTGGTGGTCAGGAAGTAGAACTTGGCGGCGGTGATAGCGAGCCATCTAGCACTGGCTATCGCGGCTCTCGTGGTATGGACCTGAAGTCATCGAAGAGATCAAAAAGCAGTTTGGTTTCGATAAGCCTATGCACGTTCGATACTTCGAAATGCTTGGCAACTACATCACCTTTAATTTTGGTGAGAGCCTGTTTAAAGATGGCAATGTAATCGACTCATAGTAGAAAGACTTCCTGTCTCTATCTCCCTAGGGTTATGGAGTACGCTCATCATTTATCTGATATCCATCCCCCTTGGCATTGTAAAGGCGATACATCATGGGTCGAGGTTTGATATCTGGAGTAGTGCTCTGGTGATAGTGGGATATGCCATTCCCGGCTTCCTGTTTGCTATCGTGCTTATCATACTGTTTGCCAGTGGCAACTATTTCGACTGGTTCCCTCTGCGCGGTTTGGTCTCCGGCAACTTCGATGAACTGACCTGGTATCAAAAAATCGGTGACTATTTCTGGCATCTCGCCCTACCAACCTGCGCCATGGTGATCGGCGGATTCGCCACCCTAACCATGCTGACTAAAAACTCATTCCTCGATGAGATCAATAAGCAGTATGTGGTTACCGCAAGGGCGAAGGGTTTAGACGATCGTTCCATCTTGTATAAACACGTGTTCCGCAATGCCATGCTGATCATCATTGCCGGATTCCCAAGCGCCTTTATCTCTATATTCTTTACTGGTTCTATGTTGATTGAGGTGATGTTCTCGCTAGAAGGCATAGGTTTGCTTGGCTTTGAGTCAACCATACAGCGAGATTACCCTGTCGTGTTTAGCTCTCTTTATATCATGACGCTTCTTGGACTCATCCTAAGCATCATCTCAGATCTCACCTACTCGTGGGTCGATCCACGCATTGACTTCGAGGCACGATAATGACCCCAATGATGCAGATGCGCATTCAGCGCTTTAAAGCAAACCGACGCGGTTTTTGGTCACTGTGGATCTTCTTAGTGCTCTTTATCATCAGCTTATTTGCCGAGCTAGTCGCAAACGACAAGCCACTATTTGTCAACTTTGATGGTGGTTGGTACTTTCCTGTTGCTAAGCAATATTCTGAAATGGAGTTTGGTGGCGAGTTTGCGGCAGAGGCAGACTACACCGACCCTTATGTTCAGGAGCTTATCGAAGAAAAGGGCTACATGATTTGGCCAGTAATTCGCTTTAGCTATGACACCATCAACTACAACCTGCCGGGCCCTGCGCCTTCGGCTCCAGACAACACAAACTGGCTAGGTACGGATGACAGAGGCCGAGACGTTCTTGCTCGAATCATCTATGGCTTTCGAATATCAGTACTGTTTGGCTTTGTGCTTACCATTATTAGTAGCATCATTGGCGTTATCGTGGGTGCAACCCAAGGCTACTATGGTGGCAAATTAGACCTTATTGGTCAGCGCTTTATCGAGGTGTGGTCCGGCATGCTACCCTGTTCCTTCTGATCATTTTATCCAGTTTTGTCGAACCCAATTTCTGGTGGCTTCTAGGCATCATGGTGCTATTTAGCTGGATGGGATTGGTTGGTGTGGTGCGCGCCGAATTCTTGCGCTGCCGTAACTTTGATTATGTTAAAGCTGCCCACGCGCTTGGGTGAGTGACAGTCGTATAATAGGTAGACATATGTTGCCCAATGCCATGGTCGCTACCCTGACCATGTTACCGTTTATTCTATCGGGCTCCGTGACCACACTGACCTCTTTGGACTTCCTTGGTTTTGGTTTGCCAAGTGGCTCTCCATCATTGGGCGAGCTTTTGGCCCAGGGTAAGGCGAACCTGCAAGCACCTTGGCTTGGTTTCTCGGCGTTCGTAGTGTTGTCCGTGATGCTTAGCTTACTTGTATTTATCGGTGAAGCGGTGCGTGATGCGTTTGACCCACACGCACAGGGATAAAAAAGAGGCGCTAGACGCCTCTTCAAAAATAGAGATTTTAGGGGAAATTAGCCGTTAACTTGCTCTAATTTCAGCGCCTCAATCGATTGCTTTAGTTCGTTTGCTAAAGAGGTAGTCGCTGACAAGCTAGTTGCATTCTGTCCTGAGATGTTGTCGATAGCCGATGTTGCTTGGCTTACCACATCATTTACAGTCGCATCTAGTGAGCTCAAGCATTTTTGAGCCAGTTGAAGGTGAAGTTTCAGCCTCTTTTACAAGGCTATAAGCAGATTTATAGATGTCCTTTGGCATTATCGCCTCCTAATGCTAGATGGTAAGGGGCGGCTGATTGGGGGAAAATCATTACGCCACCGTCCTTGTAATTTAATACTACAATTGAACTTTACCCAAAAATAGTTGAAGAAGATACAAAATATTTGAGAAATGAGAGCAATCGCACAGTTGGTTTTTTATACATTTATCTGAGCGTGATTTAGCACTCATAATCGATTAAATTCAAGTCACTGATTTTGTTAGTGTTTGATGTTTGTCAAAGGAATAGGAATGACAGCACCCTTAATAGAGATCAAAAATCTATCCGTCGCTTTCGGGGGTAAAAAGAACCCTAGAAGGGTTACCCATGATGTGAGCCTTTCGGTACACAAAGGTGAGACCCTAGCACTGGTAGGCGAAAGTGGCTCTGGCAAATCTGTAACGGCTAACTCCATCTTGAGGCTGTTGCCTAAAGCAAGCGCTGTGTATGAGACAGGTCTATTCATTTTGATGGCGATGAACTTCTAACCCTATCAGAACGAAGAATGCGCGGCGTGCGCGGTGGTCGCATAGGCATGATCTTCCAAGAGCCTATGGTTTCTCTTAATCCGCTGCACAAGATAGGCCGACAACTTGTCGAGACTGTTGAGATACACCGAGGTGTTCGAGCAAATAAAGCCAAGGATCTTGCGCTGACCTGGTTAAATAAGGTCGGCATTCGTAACCCAGAACAGAAGATTAACGCTTACCCTCATGAACTCTCAGGCGGTGAGCGTCAGCGAGTAATGATAGCGCTTGCACTGATCAACGAGCCAGAACTTCTTATTGCCGACGAGCCTACTACTGCCCTAGATGTATCGGTTCAGGCGCAAATCTTGGATCTGCTAAAAGAGCTTCAACAAGAACTGCATATGGCCATGATGTTCATTACCCATGACCTCAGCATTGTCAGGCGCATAGCCAATCGCGTCGCGGTAATGAAAGAAGGTAAACTGGTTGAAACTGGTGATTGCCAAGAGGTATTTCACTCACCCAAGCATCCTTATACTAAGATGCTGATCGAGGCTGACCCATCGGGCTCACCTGTAGAGGTGCCAGAGAGCAACCCTACCCTAGTCCACACGCAAAATCTCAAGGTGTGGTTCCCTATCCACGGCGGAATCTTCAAGCGCGTGGTCGACCATGTTAAAGCGGTAACTGGGGTTAACTTTGACCTTAAAAGAGGTCATTCGCTAGGTCTAGTGGGTGAAAGTGGGTCCGGTAAATCCACTACAGGTATGGCGGTTCTTAAACTGGTGCACAGTGAGGGAGATATTGAGTTTGACGGCCAAGGCATTACAGACTTTGACAGAAAGAAGATGCTGCCACTGCGCTCCAGAATGCAGGTGGTATTCCAAGACCCCTTCTCCGCTTTGAACCCTAGAATGTCTGTTGCTCAGATCATTGGTGAAGGCTTGAGGGTGCATCAAGAGCTGAGTGAGCAAGAAATAGATTCGCAGATTTGCCAAGCTATGAATGAGGTAGAACTCGACCCAGAAACGCGACACAGGTATCCAAACGAGTTTTCCGGTGGGCAACGTCAACGTATCGCTATCGCACGCGCTTTGATCCTTAAGCCAGAATTCATTTTGTTGGACGAGCCTACTTCTTCCCTTGACCGTACGGTACAGGCACAGGTGTTAGACTTACTCAAACGCCTTCAGCAAAAATATCATCTTACCTACCTGTTTATCAGCCACGACCTAAATGTAGTGCGGAGCCTGTGCCATCAAACCATGGTACTTAAAGCAGGTGAAGTGGTTGAATTTGGAGAAACAGAACAGCTGTTTACCAATCCAAAGCAAGAATACACCAAGCAGCTAGTGACCCTGTCACAGGTTTAATGGAGCGAAAAAATGAAGCCCTTACACAAGCTTAACTATTGTCACAGTTATGCCGAGTTGGGGCCTGCGCTCTCTTCCTTTGTTAACCCGACTCCTATCACCGCCCCTTATCTCATCCATGCCAACAGCGACCTAGCTATGCGATTGGGAGTAGACCTAGGAGAAGAAGAACAACTAGCTCAACTCTTGTCTGGCAAACGCACACTTCCCCAGTGGAAGCCATTGGCGATGAAATACACTGGGCATCAATTCGGTCAATACAATCCAGACCTGGGTGATGGACGGGGCCTACTTCTGGCAGAGTTCGTTGATGATTCTACGCAAAAGTGGGACATGCATCTAAAAGGAAGCGGACAAACGCCATATTCTCGAATGGGTGATGGCAGAGCAGTTATCCGCTCATCTGTCAGAGAATATTTGATTAGTGCGGCCATGACTGGCCTAGGCATAGAAACCACCCAAGCCCTTGCACTTGTGGGCTCTCAAACACCTGTGCGCAGAGAAGAACTGGAGCGCGCTGCAACCCTATTAAGAATCGCTCCAACCCATATCCGCTTCGGTCATTTTGAATATCTTTTTTATAGTGGGCAACAACACCTGATTCAGCCTCTTATGGACCATGTTATCAATTGGCATTTTCCTAAACTTAAAGGACGTAAAGATAGATTTAAGCTGTTCTTGTCAGAAGTAGTAAAGCGCACGGCTAAGATGATCGCAGGTTGGCAGGCGTATGGCTTTTATCATGGGGTGATGAACACGGACAACATGAGCATTCTTGGGCAAACTTTCGACTACGGCCCGTATGCCTTCATCGAACAGTATCAACCAAACTTTGTGGGTAATCACACAGACTATGAGGGTCGATATGCTTTTAACAGGCAACCTGGAATTGCGCACTGGAATCTATCTGCATTGGGATACGCCCTATCCTCTGTGTTAGAGAAAGACGATATTGAAGTCGTACTGGCAAGCTATGTAGATGAAGTTCAAGCTCAGTATACAGGGCTGATGAGAGAGCGCTTTGGCTTAATATCTAGTAAAGAAGGCGACAGTGACGAACTTAATCATGTGTTAGCTCTTATGGAAAAACTCAAGCTCGACTATAACCATAGCTACAGGCGATTATCAGAATTGACCTACCGAGAATGGTTTACCGAACCCAGCTTTCAAAACCCTGAATGGCAAGAGTGGATGAAGCAGTATCAACATAGATTGGAATTGGATTATCCGAATGAGAGAGAGCGCATCACGGCCATGTGCGCAGTAAACCCTAAGTACATTCTTAGAACTCACCTAGCACAAGAGGTTATTGATGAGGTGGAGTCGGGTCGATTTGAGATTGTAGACCGCTGGATGAAGGTACTCGCTAATCCTTTTGTGAGCCATCAAGTACCTTCGCATTGGTCAAGACCTGCTAGAGATGGCGGCGTTAATATCTGTTTGAGCTGCTCGTCTTAGTCTTACTGAACCTCTTTTAGCTCAATAGTTTCAACTGTGGTTCTTATCACCTTCACGCCCTCTTCGGTCTCACTCACCTCAGATTTCTGGATAAAAGATTCCGTTGCCTGGTATTCAATCCCGTCGACGGTAACCATTTGAGTCGCTTCACCCGACATTTCATGATCAGCCAAGTGGCCTAAATCATGCACAGGACCTGCCATCGCTTTTTGAACCCCTATGGTCATCAAAAAGCCCACAAATGAAGTAGCAATTACCGCACGTTTAATAGTTTGAGCATTCATTCTGTTACCTCGCTTAATTAAGTGCCATATAGCCACGACCAGACATACAGTTACGAACTAGGTCGGTGTACGCTTGTTGGTTACTTGCTTCAGCCGCTTTACGGTTTCCTCGATTGCCAAGTACACCAAGGTCATACCAACAGCAGCACCGGTTTTGGCAGCGTCACTGCCAGAGTTCCCTGATACACTGCCGGCTACTGCACCTGCCGCAGCGCCACGCGCACCACGCTTGGCAGTTTCTTCAACAAGACCAGGCGCCTCTTCTTGAGGGAGCTGATGAGCAAGTCCCTCACAATAGATCATGTCTTCATTGAACTGGTTTGCATCGTACTGCCCTTGGTCATAGACCAAACCATGGGCTTGAAGTGAGCCTGAAACTAGCACACAGATAAGGCACATATGTAGGGAATTTTTTGCATCTGACACCGCCTTAGTGATTAAAAGCGGTGCTATTGTGTGCAAATAGAACGCGGGAATACAGAAAGGAAACTTTAGGTCTAACCTCAATTCTGTTTATGATTCAGGTTTAACCCAAACCTTGGAAAAGTCGAACCAACCTAAGGCATTACACTTAGCGTTTTGTAGTGAGCCGCAGTGATCGGTACTCACCCCAAGCCAGCAATGGAACATAGGGATCACTAACTTGTTCTCTACCAGAAAGCGTCCAAGCTCTTTTGCAGGAAATGTCTGATTGGGTGTGCCATGCCAAGCTTCCATCATGGCTTGTAGCTGCCCATAGCGTTCATCACCACAAAGCAAATCCACATCACTGTATTCGAGAATCCAGCCACGAAGCATATCGTCCCTGTGCGTGCCAATTCCCATCGGCTTTAACCAGAGATCGACCTTGGAAAGATCATCTGGAAAGGTCTCATAACGATTGAACTGTACACTAAGACCATCTTCTTTAAGAAGGTTGGCGATTGCCTTTGCTATGGTAGGGAAAACTGGATGCTCACTGTGATAAGCAATGGTTACCGTTGCACTTTCTGCAGGTTTGTTAGCTTGCAGTGTTTGAGCATGATACCAACCGGCTTCAAGCATGCAGGTAAAAGGCCCAGCTCGATGATCGACTCTTGTGGCAATTTAGCAAACAAGTTGAACGAGCTTAGTTTAGAAGCAAAGTAATTCTGCCAATCGGTGCTTTGACCTAGCCCGCTTCGCTGGTTAATTGAAACGTAGGTACAGCCAGGATCCAGAGAGACATCCGTATCGCTATTATTGATGGGTAGATCTGGCTGATTCAAACTTGGATACACCAAGCTCGAGTGCGCCTCATCAATCACCCAGACCTCAACTCTATCTACTAAAGGTCTGAAGCCAAAATAGTTGTCAAACGCTTCAAGAATCAACTGTTTTTCATTGTTGACCGCGACCTTATAAGGTCCTGTACCTACAGGTAGCCGTTCTATGTTCTCAATGTCTGATGCATTCTTTGGCAATATTTTGGCGCTGGACTCAGCCAAAATAAGATCAAAATAGTGATCTTCTTTACTCAAGAAAACATCGATAACGAATGGTGATGGAGACTCTACTCTGTCGATATGGGAGTACAAAGAAAGTTTCTTCAAGATATCAAAATGATCGATCACATCTTGGGTTTCGAGAAGCTGACCATTGTGAAAGCGCACCTTTGCTCGAAGATAAAAGCGCCAATGAGTGCCAGAGAAAGCCTCCCAGTAATGGCTAAATCTGGTTGTAGATTGTCGTCACTATCAAACTTAGTTAGTCCGCTATACACCTGATGGATGATGTTTTGCTCAGAGCGGCGATGGGGTTTCCTTGGGTGTAGCATGGCTAGAGGACGGTAGTAAGGAAGCCTAACGACCTGCTGACCGGACTGATTCTGCACACCAAGGTAATCTTGAATAACCTGAGTAAGGCGTGAGGCATCTTGGTTGAGAACCTGAAGTGCGTGACCTATCTTGCCCTCTTCTAAATAGCGCTTGGCAAGGTCCTCTCCTACCGCGTTGCGGTTTTGCTTAAATATAAGCTGTGACTGTTTCCCTCGCCCTGCCGAAGGATGCCACTCAATCCACCCTTCTTCTGCTAGTTTGTTGAGTACAATTCGGGCATTACGACGGGTACAGAAGAGGATTTCAGTAATGTCCTCTATACGGGTATCGCTGTCTTCACCATTAAAGTGCTCAAACAGGGTTTCAAACTGGGCTCGTAGGCGAGGACTGCTCATAAAGAGGAAATTCCATTTAAGTATTTAGAGTAAGAATTTCCTTATTTTAGCACTTCAAGCAGAGTTAATTAACTCTAGCTAACCCTGTAATTTCAATAATTTGGTCAACGATTTCACTATCCAGTTTCACTGACCAACGGCTCTGTGCATCATGCACAACCAAGACATTGCCCATAAGCTGAATTACATCTGTGTGCGCTTGCAACGTCATGCGCTGTTCACCGGACAATCGAATCATTATCTCATGTGGCGTGACGACTATCTTTCCCAGCTCAAAATCAAAGGTCATTGTTTTACCCCTTTTGTTCTTACCATGACAGTAAGACGGGATGCGCACACTAGCTGTTGTTGCTCATTGATAATATCAATCGACCAGATCTGGGTTTGACGTCCAAGATGTATCGGCTTAGCCGTACCTGTGACAAAACCTGAGCGCGCGGCTTTAATATGATTGGCATTGATCTCCAACCCAACACAGTATTGGTTTTCATCTACGCACATATTGGCAGCAACTGAACCTAGGGTCTCCGCTAGAACCACAGATGCCCCGCCATGTAGCATACCTAGAGGCTGATGTGTGATGGGTGCAACTGGCATGGTCGCTGAAAGAGAGTTGTCGTTAAATTGGCTGTATTCAATTTGCAGATGCTCAACTAGGGTGTTTTTTGAGCTAGCATTAAGCTTCTCTAGCATAGCGTCTTGTTCCAGATACTCACTTAGTCATCCTACTGATATTTATATGATTTTCGTCTCTAAAACTACCAAAAAATAGGCAATAGTCCTGTTCCAAGTATATGCTTTTATATAATCGCAATTGGAAAGAAACCATGAAGTTTGCAAAAACACTCAGCCTAGCGCTTGTAGTCGCTGGGCTTTTTGGCTGTGCTAAATCTCCTACTGGTCGCAACCAGGTGATCCTGTTTTCTGACAGCCAGATGTCCCAACTTGGCGCTCAATCTTTTGAGCAAATGAAGCAAGAGCAGAAGATCAGCCAAGATAAGGCAACTAATGCCTATGTACAGTGCGTCACCGACCGCATCTTAGAGTTTGTTCCTAAGCAGCCGAGCTTTGATAAATGGGAAGTAGTAGTGTTCGATAGCCCTCAGGTGAATGCGTTTGCTTTGCCTGGGGGAAAGATTGGCGTTTATACCGGCCTACTCAAGGTCGCGATGAACCAAGACCAGCTGGCTACGGTTATAGGCCACGAGATAGCACACGTACTCGCTGATCACAGTAATGAACGTATTTCACAGGCACAAATAGCGAACACCGGACTTCAGCTATCCAACGTCGCCCTTGCTAACCAAGAGTACCGAAATGAGATCGTCGCCTTAATGGGTGCTGGGGTTCAGTACGGAGTGATACTCCCTTACGGCAGAACTCAAGAGAGCGAGGCGGACATCGTGGGTTTGCAGTTGATGGCTAAAGCGGGCTTTGACCCTTACCAGAGTGTTGCCCTATGGAGAAACATGGCTAAGGCATCGGGTGGCAACCAACCGCCGGAGCTACTATCCACCCACCCCTCTCACGATACTCGAATCAAAGACCTAAACTCGGAGGCGAAAACTCTGCCGGGTTACAGCGGTAGTAAACCAAACTGCAAACGCCCATAAAGCGCATATTTGAAAGCTATAAAACCACACACATAGCGAAGTCCTGGCGTGACAAACCTCGCAAAAAGTGTGGTTTTAAGTATAATGTCCCGCAAAATTTGAGACCAAAGTACAAGGTAACAGAATGTCTATCGAAACAACTCTTCTTCAACGTAGTGGTGACAAGTGCGAGCTTTGCGGTTCAACTTCTGATCTTAAACCATTCGCAGTCGCTCCTCACACTCAAGTAACCGTTGACCACGGTGCTATTCTTTGCGACACCTGCCGCTCTCAAGTTGAAGACCCAGAGCAAATGGACGTAAACCACTGGCGTTGCCTTAACGACAGCATGTGGAGCCAAGAAGCGCCAGTTCAGGTTCTAGCTTGGCGTCAACTGACTCGTCTTGCTCGCTCTGAAGGCTGGGCTCAAGACCTTCTAGACATGATGTATATGGAAGAAGAGACCAAGAACTGGGCCGAAACTGGCATGGAAAACGACGGTAAGAAGCATGTTGACTGCCACGGTGCACCTCTTTCAAAAGGCGATACCGTAACCATCATCAAAGACCTTCCAGTAAAAGGCTCTTCAATGGTAGTTAAGCAAGGCACTATGGTTCGCAACATTGGTCTGGCACAAGATGATCCAGAACTATTCTCAGGTAAGGTAGAAGGCCAATCTATGTGGCTACGTTGCGAGTTCTGTCGCAAGAAGTAATTCTACTTATTCGATACTTTAAAGGCGCATTTAATGCGCCTTTTCTATTGATAAGGACTAGCTAACCGATATGCTTAACTTCCAGCCAGTTATTTAGACTCTAGAAGTCTCAGGTCCGTGAACCAAAATCCTTTGGCATGGGGTTGCTGACTCTTATCTATAAATTTCTCGTCCAAAGGCTTATACAGCTTTTCACCCAACTCCAACTTCAGAGGTTCAGAAAAGTTTGGACCGTCAAAACAGAAGGTATGAAACTCTCCATTTTCACCGCAAGGGTCAACTTGCTTCGGTAATGATTCAATCCACTCTTTATCTATCAAAGCACCTGAGTGCGCTTCCCCAAGATATTGATCGTTGATACAACAGGTAGTGGTTTTAAAGCCAAGAGACAGAAACTTGTTGATTACCTCTTTAGTATTTAGTTTCCACAATGGATAAACGCCCTCTAAGCCAACCTTTGCCAGGTTATTGTCTCGGTACTCTCTGAGGTCTTCTAGGAAGATATCTCCATAGATAACTTTGGTTACTCCTAGAGATTTTTGCTCTAACAGCAATTCTTTCATTTTCTGCTCGTATTCATCATACGAGTCTTGCTCTACCCACATCTTAATCAATGGAATGCCGAGGGACTCAGCCTGTTTATCAAGCAATTCCTCTCTCACACCATGCATCGAAATGCGTTTGTATTCTTTATTCAGAGTTGTTAGAAGTGCTACCACTTCTATATCGTCTCTTTGTTGTATCTTGTACAAAGCCAGAGCAGAATCCTTGCCTCCGCTCCATGTAAAAATGGCTTTGATCATGCGTTTATCTCCTTTATTAGCCTTGTTATACGACTACATATAGTATGAACTTCTATATAACTAAATAAAACTTTCCCATTTATTAAATTGGTTCTATTTAATTTATATTATCTAGCTCACAAAACAGACAAATTAATTATATTCAATCAGTTTTATTAAAATCCACAATTAATAGTCAGATTTATTTTAATTCTTATAAATATCATTAACTTAACCAAACGCCCGCCATTATAAACCGAGTTGTGCATGCAATGTAATGTTTATTCTTTTTATAAAATAAGTTTGCCATTTTATGAGTTAAATACAGGGAACAAGTTATATAGGCTTTAGTCTCAGTGCTCTTTTTGAGATTTGTGGCACTGACAATTAAAGGACCTAAAAAATGAAAAAACTTACTCTTACAGCTATCGCTGTAGCTTCAGCGTTCGCTGCAAGCGCAAACGCTGCTGAAGTTTATAACGCAGACAACGTAGCACTTAACGTTGGCGGCCGTGTAGAAGCTCGTACTACCCTAACTGATACTGGCGACAACAAACAAGATGACGCGTCTCGTGCACGTCTGAACGTTGACGCAAAAACTAACGTAACAGACTCTGTATTTGCACACGGTTTCTTCGAGAAAGAATTCACCAAAGCTAACTCTAACGACACTCGTTACCTATATGTTGGTGTTGGTAACGAAAACAACGAACTTCAATACGGTAAGACTGATGGCTCTCTAGGTCTACTAACCGACTACACTGACGTTCTAAACTTCTTCGGTGCTGAAGCATCAAGCAAGTCTGCAACTGCTGACCGTGCTGATAACCAATTTCTATACATTGGTACTTACGGTGGTCTAACCGTTAAAGCTAACTACAACGGTGGTGGTTCTAAAATTCAAGATGACAACAAAAATGATGTAACTATCGACCAAGGCTACGGCGCGTCAGCAAGCTATGACTTCGGTCAGTTCAAACTAGGTGCGGGTTACGCTAACGAAACTCACGAAGACAATGGTGCTCAAAAAGTTAAAGATAGTGACAACATCCTAGTAGGTGCAGGCGTTGATCTAACTGACGCTCTATACTTCGGTGCTCTATACGTTAACGGTTCTCAACTAGGTAACGACTTCCAAGGTTATGAGCTAGCGACAACTTTCGCAGCTACTGACAAGCTATCTCTTGGTGCTACCTTCACAAGTGCACGTTTTGACGACATCAGAACTGGTGACACTGAAAAAGACAGCCACAAAGCTGCGCTTTCAGCTACTTACCAATTCACCAACTACTTCAGCACTTATGCTGAAGCAAGCAAAGAGTTCACTAACAAAGAACAATTTGGCGGTGTGCTAGGTGCTAAAGTAACTTTCTAATCTTTTAGATTGCTGCTAATTCTTTTAAGCCTCGCATTTGCGAGGCTTTTTCATGCCTATCTAAAAATCGCAATACGCTCCCTGTCCGCCTTCTTTAGTTTCTTCACAACAAGATCGTAAGAGCGCTCAATCAGGTCTTTCAGCATCCCCTCTCCAATCTCTTCAGAGACAACCACAGTAATCCAATGCTTCTTATTCATGTGGTAACCAGGGCGAATAGATTCAAATTCCTCTGATAAAAGCATGTTGTCTGCGGGTAAACCCTTTAGATTTAAGCTTAGAGCTTTATCCTTTCTATCTAACTCATGAGATACCAAGGCAAACATCCTCCCTACCACCTTATATACCGCCACTTCCTTACCAAAAGGAAAATCCAACTCACTTTCTGGGAGTGAAAGTAGGAAATCATCCAGCTCTTTCGCATTCATCATTTTAAGGCTCCAAACCGCGTAAACGGTTGCTCAATTTCAATTGATTCTCTCAAATTTTATTGATTATAAAAACTAATGCATCTCTGCTTATTGAATTAGTAAAACTAAGCTGTAGCACGGCATTTTCGTGACTAAGGACAAATAGTTCTACTGAATTTTTATTCTCTGTTGCATAAAGTGATCGCGATCGCATAAAAATAATTCTGTCTGCAACAAAATGCCCGCGAAATTTACTTCCTTTTCCTTTTCCGAGAATTTCAACTATGACAACATCAACTATTGCTGCTCCAGCAGCAGAAAAATCTGGCAAGTGGACTTATAAAGATCTGACATGGTGTCTATCCCTTTTTGGTACAGCTGTAGGTGCGGGTGTGCTTTTCCTTCCAATCAAGGCAGGTGCAGGTGGTTTTTGGCCATTAGTAATACTAGCCCTACTCGCAGCACCAATGACTTGGTTTGCACACAAAAGTCTAGCTCGCTTCGTTCTTTCAACAAAAAATGAATCAGGCGACATCACAGACGCTGTAGAAGAACATTTTGGTAAGACTGGCGCTAACATTATTACTTTCGCTTACTTCTTTGCTATCTACCCAATCGTTCTAATCTACGGTGTAGGCATCACCAACACAGTTGACTCTTTCATGGTAAACCAACTGGGTATGGAGTCTATCCCTCGCTGGCTTCTATCTGGTGGTTTGATCACCCTAATGACTGCGGGTGTTGTGTTTGGTAAAGAGCTAATGCTTAAAGCTACCTCAGCTATGGTTTACCCACTAGTATTTATCCTTATGGCTCTGTCTCTGTACCTGATCCCAGATTGGAACACTTCAATGATGTCAGTAGCACCAGAGTGGAGCTCTATGCCGTCTACTATCTGGCTTGCAATTCCTATCATTGTGTTCTCTTTCAACCACAGCCCTATCATCAGCCAGTTCGCTAAAGAGCAACGTAAAACTTATGGTGAAGACGCTCATAAGAAAACTGACATGATCACTGCAGGTGCATCTGCAATGCTTATGGGTTTTGTGATGTTCTTCGTATTCTCTGTAGTGCTTTCTCTATCTCCAGAGCAGCTGGCTACAGCGCAAGCAGAAAATATCTCTGTACTTTCTTACCTAGCAAACGTACACGCTTCACCTATCATCTCTATCCTTGGCCCAATCATCGCATTCGCGGCGATCACTTCAAGCTACTTCGGTCACTTCCTAGGTGCTCAAGAAGGTCTAACGGGTCTTATTAAGTCTCGCTCTGAGATGAAGGCAAGCGCTATCGATAAACTGGCTCTTGGCTTTATCGTTGTGACCACCTGGATTGTTGCAATCATTAACCCAAGCATCCTAGGCATGATTGAAGCAATCGGCGCTCCAATGATTGCTGCTATCCTATTCGTGATGCCAGTAGTTGCTATGTACAAAGTACCTGCAATGAAGAAATACGCGACCTCTACCCCAGCTCGTATCTTCACCCTAATCTGCGGTATCGCGGCTATCACTTCTGCGACTTACTCAATCTTTTAAGAACTACCTGTATAGCCTCCTTCGGGAGGCTTTCCCCTTCTGATTTAAAGGTCCCCATTCATGATCAGTATTTTCGATATCTATAAAATTGGCGTTGGTCCTTCAAGCTCTCACACTGTCGGTCCAATGAAAGCAGGTAAGATCTTCGTTGATGAGCTTAAACAAAAACAGTTTTTACAAGAAACAGACAAGCTCACAGTCGATGTATATGGGTCGCTCTCGTTAACGGGTATTGGTCACCGTACAGATGTGGCTATTATTGCTGGCCTAGCTGGCAATCTTCCTGAGACAGTAGACATTGATGCAATCGATCCTCTAATTGCTGAAGTAGAAAAACTGAAGTGTTGAATATCGACAACGGTAATCACACCGTTGCCTTCCCTGCCTCTGAGGGAATGAACTTCCACACTACCAACCTAGAACTCCATGAAAACGGAATGCAGATCCACGCTTGGAGTAAAGGTGAAAAGATCTTCAGTAAAACCTATTTCTCCATTGGTGGCGGCTTTATCGTCGACCAAGAATCCTTTGGCCAAGAAAGCGAAACTAGCCAAGAGATCCCGTATCCATTTACATCAGCACAAGAGCTAATCCAGCAAGCGACCAATAATGGCTTATCGATCAGCACTATTATGCTGAAAAACGAGCAATCAGTGATGAGCACTGACGCTATCAATACTCAATTGACGGCAATCTGGCAGACCATGTCGGCATGTATTGATCGCGGCCTACACTGCGAAGGTTTGCTACCTGGGCCTCTTAAGGTTCATCGTCGCGCCCCTGCTCTATATAAAAGCTGGTGACTTCAGCTTCAACCAATGTTGACCCTATGGCGGTAGTGGATTGGATTAACCTGTTTGCGTTTGCAGTTAACGAAGAAAACGCTGCAGGTGGTCGAGTAGTAACAGCGCCTACCAATGGTGCTTGTGGCATCGTACCTGCAGTGCTTGCATACTATGACAAGTTCATTCAGCCGGTAACTGAAAAAGAGTATCAGCGCTATTTCGCCTCTTCAGCGGCTATCGGCGGTTTGTACAAGCGTAATGCCTCAATTTCTGGTGCTGAAGTAGGTTGTCAGGGCGAGGTTGGCGTAGCTTGCTCTATGGCAGCCGCAGGTCTTGCTGAGCTAATGGGCGCAAGCCTGAACAGGTGTGCATCGCAGCTGAAATCGCAATGGAGCACAACCTAGGTCTTACCTGTGACCCGGTTGCAGGTCAGGTACAGGTTCCATGTATCGAGCGTAATGGTATTGCTGCTGTAAAAGCGGTTAACTCTGCGCGTATGGCATTAGGTCGCTCTTCTGCCCCACGCGTATCTCTCGATAAGGTTATCGAAACCATGCTGGAGACGGGTAAAGATATGAATGCCAAATACCGCGAGACTTCCCAAGGCGGATTAGCAATAAAAGTACTCTGCAGCTCCTAAGCGCAAAAAACAATAACAACAATACACTCTCCACTTTGCCCAGCCCCCCGCTGGGCTTTTTATCTCTATAGCGGAAAAGTGACGTTTAGGTTGGTCCAAGCTCTAATTCATCTTCCGAATATCGGCAGTCACACTCTATTTTCCTTCCGCTTTAGTTTAATTGCGCAAGTCCTTAATCAGGTTTAGCTCACTGTCATGAAAGTCATAATCAATCCAAAGCACATCCAGACTGAGTTACAGGGTGTTTTCGCATTAAAAACCAATATTTCTAATAAATCTCGCTGGCTTCCCGCTGAGCTATAAATCCTAATCCAAGCCAAATAGCCGATAAAAAGCGGAATTACTACCGCTGTATGTTCACCGTTTTTGAAGTGCAATCAGGCCATAGAATTATTTATGAAGATTCAACAACTATTGCATATAGAAGACGCAGTTATGAACCAGAACGCCAAGCAACTTCTCAACCACCTTTGCACTGAATATGACAAACTATCTCGTCTGCAACAAACTCGTCCATTCCCAGAGTTTTCCGAAACCATCAAGAGTGAACACGGTTACTGTTATGTTCGTTGCGCGGTAGGTAGTCAGCGCTTTTCTATTGTCGCGGTCAACTTCAACCCTGCGGTAAGAGGACAAGGCGTGCTGAGTGCTTTCATTGACTATATAAAGCAAAATCCCCACCAATACAGCGGTGTTGAGGTCGCGATCATTGAGAACCAAGGTTTGGCAAAGCACCTACTAGCACTTGGCTGGCAATATAAATCTTTCTTTTCCAAGCTGTTCTTTGGCAAGAGGCCCACTCTAGTACAAAACTTCTGTAACTAGATTAAGCGTTCAAATGGGTATCGTAGAAATAAGTAGGAAATCGAAGCATAAAAAAAGCCCCGCTTATTCAAGCGGGGCTTAGTAATTCTAATCGGTGTATTAGCGAATCATACCGATGTCTTTTTGTACGTGAGCCGACATATCCGACACGTAGTAAGTAGTAGTTGATTGGCTTTTACCAAACAGGATATCTACTAGGTGCATCATCAGTCCTTTGAAATCAATTGAATAGCTCTTTGAGTCCTTTGAGCTAGGTACCGCGATAGTGTCGAGCATTACTTGTGCCATGATAAGCCTCTGCAAAAACTGGTTAAACTCAATGATTTCTGAGTGCAAATATAGGCAATAAGATTGCACAAATAAAACGAGTAAAATTTAGAATATGGATTAGATTTTCTAATGCAACAGACAATTAACAAGACTCTTGTATAACTATTCAGCAGAATGAATACAGACAATAAAAAAGCGCATTTATTGCGCTTTTTTATTAATTAACAACCAGATAGCCCTTGTATTTTTAACACAATTTTAACTGAAAGTTTTGTGGCTATAACTACTTTAGACCTAATTTTATTTGTGATTCGAATCGTAGCGGTTGTTCATACATCATTTGAATGAAGCAGTCAGACATGGTTGTTTCTGTAACAATAGAACCTGGCTCACTATTTAATATCGCTGAGAAGCCCTCTTTACCCTTCATGGTATAAGCAGATGAAGTACCAAAATAGACTTTTTCTTGGTCTATATTTTGCCATCTACCATCTATACAGATTTTTAGATTCTTAACTCTGCTATCTTTGGGAGCCTCGAGATCAAGGTCGTAACTCAGATTATGACTATATGGGAAACTCCCTGTTCCTGTGCTTCGGGTCTAAGGCATTATCAATAGCTCCCTCAAGAGTTGGCTTGATGTATTTGCCCTTTAGCTTGTAAACACCAATAGGCACGGCAAAAGGTAATAATTTACCGGCGATATCTGCCTTACTTACCGGCCCCGGGTTTAGAGAGCAGCGCACCCCACCAGCGTTATGGATAGCAAAATCCACCTCATGCCCTTCAGAGTGCATTGTTGTGAGAAAAGACTCCGCAACCATAGGACAAATCTCACTCCCACCCTGTTCATCCGGAACTCGTACGTGGCGAAGTCCTTGAGCTAAATGCCCCACTATAGCGGTTTGTAGCGCAAACACCGCAGGACGATAGGTATCATAGATATGGTGATGAATAGCTAAATCTTTTGGACAGCGCACTACATTTGGATGGGAACGAAGAAAATCGACCACCTGCTCGTACTCACCGTCGCAATTGCAATCTGTCATGCTGGCATCAAGGCACAAATGCCTGCCAATCAATAGTTCATTCTTACCATTGAAGTTAACAACGTTTCCGTCTGTATCAAAGTCAATATCGCAATGCCCTATCACCTGAGCATGACCACCAGCTTGAACGATATAGGTATCGCCCACTCGTGAACCATATTCATCTTTAGAAGCGATGCCTAATGCAGAAAAGTCGCCTTGCAGAACATGAGAGTGCCCACCAATTATCAGACTGATGCCCGTTATCTGCGTTGCAAGCTCATGGTCAGCTTCATAACCAAGATGACTGAGCAGAATGATCTTATTAATGCCAGAGTCCCGAATGCGCTTCACGGTATTTTTGGCGGTTTGCAGTGCATTCATAAAAGGCGTATCGGGATCTGGGTTTGCGATATCCGCCATCTTATCTATCGAAAGGCCAAAGATAGCGATTTTCTCCCCATCTACATCTTGAGTTATCCAACTCGCAGCTTGTGATGAAATATCATAGGGCTTCAGGCTTTGCAGACCCTTTAGCGGATTGACCTTACTGCTGTCTTCGTTAGACAGGTCCCAGTTACCACATAGCAGTGGAAACTCTATCTGTTTAGCAAACTCTGCAACCGGCCCATTACCCATATCCAATTCATGATTGCCTAGTGTCATCGCAGTTAAGCCAAGGCGATTTAACAGATCTGAGTTGCTCTGCCTTTAAATAGAGAGAAATAGAGGGTTCCTTGGAAACAATCTCCTGCGTGCAGAAACATAAAATTTCTATCGTTTTCAAGCGCCTGTTGTTTGAGTTGATCAGCGCGAGATTTGATGCGAGCGAAACCACCGACGCTGATATAGGGCTTGTGGACTTGGTTATCGAGGTTGAGATCGAGCTGTATTGTTGTTGGTTCGAAATAAGAGTGGGTATCGTTGATATGAGCAACCCGAACCCGAGTTATTGTCTTTTGCATATTTTTCTTTCGCTTCACACTCTGGGACCTATTTCGCCCAAAGCTGTGTTTGTCCTTAACTTATTAGTAGCCTTTCCTAAAGATAGGCGTTTTACCTATCCAACTACCGACTTTGATCGTTCTTTATTCAGAGCTTAGTAAGACATTATTACATTTAGTTGAACATTACTCTCGTCTGAAAGTGCGTTACCAGAAAATCTTTTTTTGTCGCTTATACCCAAATATGTTGCAACGACGTCGAAGTGTTTGCCTTCGAATCCGGTCTTATCTACAAAATCAGTGTTCAATCAACCACGCAGAAATCAAAGTATATAATCTAAATAAGCCCTAAGCCACTGAATTCATTAAGGCTAGTTTCTCAAGGAGGGTCTATGCAGCTAGAGCGCATTGAGGTTTCAGGCTTTCGCGGTATCAAGCGCCTCTCTCTACCGTTTGACGATCTCACTACCCTGATCGGTGAAAATACTTGGGGTAAATCTTCTCTGCTCGACGCCCTTTCTGTGGCGCTGCCAACAAACGGTCAACCATACGAATTTGAGATGCGTGACTTTCATGTGGATTACGCCATTTCGCACCCACAAACACAGCATCTTCAGATCGTCCTTAAATTGCGAGCCAATTCTCAATCCGAGCTAAAGTCTGGTCGCTATAGAAAGATAAAACCCATATGGAACCAAGATAACGGGGACAAGCCCTTTATTATCTACCGCCTCAGTGCGTCTATGGTTGGACATAAGATCACTACACACTACGCTTTTCTCGATGAACAAGGTGAGCAGAAGCTGCTTCACCACTCTATCAAGCTTGCTCAAGAGTTAATGCAACTGCATCCGGTGATTAGGCTCCGAGATTCAAGGCGCTTCCAACGCGTCGAAGCGTCTGATCTTCCGAACTCACGCATTGAAAGACGCATCAAAAACACCTGTCGAAGATTACTTGCCCACCCTGGTCTTGTTAGTAAAGAAGAGATGAAGAGTAGCTTTAAAACCATGCACGACTTGGTTGACCACTACTTTTCCTACAAGTCACACAGCAGGCACGACCCAAGAAGCGCTCGAGATGGCATATTCAGCTCCGGCGGGGTGCGAAGTGGCGCTAAACACCTCTCTCTCACTCAGTTTATTGACCAAACTAAGGACAAACAGACTCGCCTATTGCTGATGGGACTTTTAAACAACTACCTGCAAGCTAAGGGGGATACCGAACTAAGGCGCGTTGCAAGGCCACTACTGATTGTAGAAGACCCTGAGGGTCGACTTCATCCAACTCATCTAGCACGTGCTTGGGCCCTACTACAGATGTTACCTATGCAGAAGATACTCACCACCAATTCTGCTGTTTTGCTCAGCGCAGTACCTCTTAGCAGTATTAAACGCTTGGTGCGTAAGTCTGACAGAACAGAAACCAAGAGTATTCAATCGCAAATGCTATCAGCGGATGAGCTACGACGGGTCGGCTTTCATATCCGATTCCACCGCTCCAGTGCCCTATTTGCTCGCTGTTGGCTATTAGTCGAGGGGGAAACCGAGGTTTGGCTGTTCAACGAACTCGCAAAACTGTGCGGTTATGACTTAGCCGCTGAGGGCGTACAAATCATTGAGTTTGCTCAATCCGGGTTAAAGTCGCTGCTCAAGGTAGCTAAAGCGCTAGATATCGATTGGCACGTTGTGACCGATGGTGATGCCGCAGGTAAAAAATATGCACACTCTGTTCGTTCGATTCTCAATGGCGAGCAAGAAAGGCACAGATTAACCGAACTTCCAGACAAAGATATTGAGCACTACCTGTATAACAACGGTTTCGAGATTTTCTTTAAGGATATGGTCAAGATCCCTCACGATCATCCTATCCCAGCTAAAAAAGTCATCAACCGAGCCCTCAAAAGCACGCTAAACCCGATATGGCTTTAGCAATAGTTGAGTACTGCGAGAAACACGGTGATGCAGTGGTACCAATCCTTATTCGCTGGACACTTAAGCGTGTGATCAGCATGGCCAATGGCAACACCTAGGCAAGCTTTGGCTTTTGCATGCTGATCGCAATGGCAATCAAGATGATTGCTAGGGCAGTCATCTGTCCCCCCGATATCGCCTCATGGAACACCCACATGGCCAAAACAAAGTGTATCGTTGGCTCTATATATTGGAAAAGGCTAACCCGACTCAATGCTACCTTAGTTACGGAAATGGAAAGCAGCAATACCGACACCAGTTGCAATGGAGCTGTACCAGCTAAAAGGGTAACTTCAGAGACACTATGTGGGTTATTTAAAATCAGGAAAAGCGCTATCGGAGCAAACAATACATGCTCTAACAAAAGTCCCGTAAAGGTGTTAAGGCGACTTAGTTTCTTCACTGCAATATACAGCGCAAAAGCAGAGGCGATGGCTAAGCTCATCAAGGGCAATACACCTTCTGAAACCGCGTAAACAGCAACCGCTGTAAACATCAAAGCAAGAGCGATACTCTGCCCTTAGTGACCTTCTCTTTAAACACTAACAGGCCAAAACCAAACACCATAATAGGCGCGATATAAAAGGCTAAAGAGGCGGCAAGCAAGTTTCCTGACACTGTGGCGTAGACGAATCCATACCAAGACCCGTTCATCAACAAACCTGCTAGTGCGGAGTAACCGACATCACGCTTGGTCATGCTGCGAAAGCCTCGAACAAACCGCGGGTGACATACTGCCACCAGCACTAGAATCAAGGCTGACCAAAAAACACGATGGGATAAGACAGTGACAAGATCAAAGTCAGTCAGTTGGTGAAAATACAGGGGGGCTAAACCCCAAACTACGAAGGCTAATATCCCTAGCAAAGAATACATCTTCGCCCCTTACAAGCGGTTATTCGATAGAGGCGAGGATTTTAAGGGAATGACACACAGCTGCCAATCTCATTGTGGCATCTATTTCTGGATCTGGAACACCCGCCTGTTGCAGTGACCCAACATGAGAGCGAAGACACATGTGTCCGCCATTTATCAAAGAGATAGCCACACATGCGTGATGGTAGGCAACCTCGTCTTCTACGTTGAGTGAAGCAAAGCTTTTGAAGTTTAAGCTCTCAAGGGAACCACCGGCGTTGACTTCAACAAACTGCTTAGCGATAAAATAAGGGTTGGTAACGCCCATGCGAGCGATAGCAAACTCAATATCACGTCTCTGAGACTCGGTAGGCTCATCGATTTCAGCCTTAACTAAATCAATAACATACCGACTACCCGTGGTCAGTGCACTCGCCCAAGCGGCATAAAGCACGCGAACGTAGTTGGTATCATTAGTGCTGCTAAGTAGATTCTTCAGTAGCGTTAGCTGATCGGCTCTTGTTTCTTTCATGTCTTTGGTCATCCAATTCGTTGCGTTTACGACTATATTAGAATTCACTTAATTTAAATCAAGCGGGTAAACAGAGCGATTGATGTAACTGAGGTTGCTTTATTGAGTGATATTAAAAGCGCTCAACCTAAAAAAGGTTAAGCGCATACAGTTAATTTGCCGTAATGAAGATTGGATTTGAATAGAACCAGAGATCTTTCCAAGCAACTACATTGGGATCGCTCTCGGTTTTCTCTAGGTCGATAACAGGATTACCTTCGAGATCCACATAGCCAGGCGTACCTTTTTCGTTGTTACTTCCCCGCAAACGGATGTACATATCCTGTTCAACTTGCTCTAGGGTGAAACTCAAGGTTAGCTTTCCATCCTGTTCTACCCATCCCTGTGTGCCCTTTTCAAAACTCTGAATTACAGACACATCATCGGCGAAAGGTTTGTTAAACTCAGGATCCGTAGGGTCTATCTTACCCGTCACATAACCTGAAATCACATCGACAAACTTAAGGTCTGGTTTTTCTCCGTTGTTATTCGCTTCTGGCAGATTCATAGAGATGGATACTGTGACATTCTCGCCTGCTGGAATCACCAACTCCCCGCCCATACGAGTAGAACTGTTCAAATCGTTCTCTCCTTGTGCGATAAACTCTAACTCCGAGATAAGATCACCATGAGTTACAAAGCTCTGACCACCCTTGATTGCATCTAGAAGTCCTTTTTGGGTCTCTTGTTCTAGATAGATGTGAGATTTACTGTATTCACCTGGCCAAAAGTCTTTCGCCATGCTGTGAAAATCACTATGAGCAAAGATTGAAATCCGTCGTCCTTCACTCAGCAGTGCATCCCAAACACCGCCCATACGAGCCGTCATGTAGTCAAATCCACCATAAGTGCGTCCATGATAGGCTGGTCCCTGATAGTCCTCAGCATATTCTTTCAGAAAGATAGGATGCTCCATTTCATAGGAACCTCGAGCTTCTGGGTTTCTCTGATGTCCCGGTGCCCCCTCCATACCTATGATGATATCCGGCGCTGTATTGTGGAGCTCACGCATATACTCAATCATTACCTCATGCTTTCTGGAAGGATGATTAAAAGATAAAACGCACGTTCAGAATAGTTCTGTTGAAGGAAAGTCATAGCTTCCAACAGATCATCATGTTTGCTTACGCTCATCTCCTTCCCAGCGCTCTCCCTCACCGTATAGATAATGAAACTCATTGATCTCATCCACATCGCCATCATCCAAAAGTACCATGGTGGTATGCTCCTTGATGACTGGCAGTGTGTATTCCATGCCGGTCAGTAGGAATTGCTTTTCAGTCAGGTTCTCATGGCGATAGTCAACCAAATTGGCGTACAGACGGTTGTTATCTTGCGCTCTTGGGGTGTAGACCTTGTCATCAGCGTAAACGTCTTTGGCATAGTCGTGGCTGTGTAGTTCGTCTCCCGGCTCGTCGCTTGGCTCAGGGTTAAAAATACGCTCACCACTCGCTCTAACACGCCATAATCCTTCATTGACTTCATAACGCTTAAAGCCGCTGTGCTCGGTACTTGCAATGAAATCTAGATCATATTTGTTGTAGGCGATGTTCAAGATGGACTGCACCAACTGATGCCCATCAGATGCCGTTGAGTGAACATGCATATCCCTTGTACAGCGAGCCTTCTGCTCTGGCACAGGCGGAGGTGTTTGCGCACTATTCTCATCTGAGTTGCATCCCACTAGCACAGCGGAAGAAATCGCCACTAGACCACAAGTCATTGCAATATTTTTCATATTGTTTCCCTTTGAAAAAATCGCAACGAATCTATGCGCTGAATGTGACAGATTTGTTTAACTCTCCTCAATTATTCAAAATGTTTTATAAAAACATAAAAAAGCCACCTCATTGAGGTGGCTCTAATCTTATTCAGGTTGAAGATAGCCTTACCATTCAAACTGATCTTGAATATCAATACCTTTAGTTTTCAGGTAGTTAAACAGTGAATCTGTAGTGTTATTGATGATTCGCTCAGCTGGGAAGTCATATTGGCTAATAAGCGCTACAGCTTTGTCGAACTTACCCAAGTCCCATGCGTTGTGTGCATCAGAACCAACACTGATTGGCGCATCAAACTTTTTGGCGAGTTCCGCAATCTTGCAGCAGTTGGGGTAACTGTCTTTTCTTGAGAACAGGAAAGAGCTGTTGTTGATCTCAAGCGCCACGTTTTCTCTAGCGGCGGTTTTTACTACTTCTTCAATATGGATCGGAAAGGCATTGTTACCCGGGTGAGTCACCACATGCACCTTACCGCTCTCAATTACCTTAACCATAGCTTGGGTATTTTCATCTATGCTGCGAGGCGCGAATACTGGTCGATGGAATCCGGTTAATATAATGTCTAAGCTCTGACGAATAGGCTCTTCTAAATCGATACTGCCATCAATATCTTTGATATTGCTCTCGATACCTCGGAGGATTCCCACCCGTCGGCAACCCTTGGCAGGGTCAGGCTGTTGACGAAATGCCACTTATGCGGGGCATCTTCCATGTCTGGTCCATGGTCGGTATTGGCAAACAGTTTAATGCCTCGACTAGGCGCGAGGCGAACGTAATCATGAATGGTGCTGTAGCGTGGTCGCTGGCAAGGGTATGCGTATGAAGGTCAACTTCTAGGGTGTACTTCATGAGGATCCTTTTGATATCTAAGTCAAAAATCTATTCTACTCACCCTAGATTACTCTGAATTGACAACACCTCAAGGCATTTTCAGTGCATGAGGCTACTCAAGCTCTGTGAAGATTTCCTCCTCAGACAATCGAGACTTAGGCAATTGTGCGTTAAAGTCCCCTGCCTTGCGATAGCCCAACGCAACGACAGCAACTGCAGTGAATCCATCCTCACGCAGCTCGAACTCTTCATCCAGCGCCGCCAAATCTACACCTTCCATAGGCAAAGCATCTATACCAAGAGCACCGGCGCCTAGTAGCAGTCCACCCATATTCAGATACACCTGCTTATCCATCCAATGCTGGGCATCTTTCAGGTCATATCTATGGATGTTCACAAACATAGAGCGTGCGCCATGAACTAAGTCTTTAAACTCTGCCGCTTGATAGCGTCCATCTGAGTCTTCGGATTCAAGAAGATGAAGTAGATACGGCTCGTCTATACTAGCCCGTGCGCAAAGCAACACCACATGCGAAGCGTCCAAGATCTTCTGTTCATTAAACTGATAAGTCCCCTGCGCGCCTTTTGCCACGCGTTGTTTCGATTCTTCACCACTGGCAATAATGAAGTGCCACGGCTGCGAGTTCACACTCGATGGCTGTATCTAAGGATATGTTTTAGCTGGTCCATATCCTCGGCACTGATTTTCTTCTCAGGATCAAATTCCTTGGTAGAGTATCTAAACTGCATTACGTCTTTTAGATTCATCACGCTTCTCCGATTGCAAAATAGCTCGAAAAAAGAATAGAAGTGCCAGTGGCTAAAATACAGCCACATTCGCAACTATTCATCGACCTCTCTTCGACCATTTCCTAAGTTGCACTTCCATGACATTGGCCGCTAATCCTCAGCTATATTTATTCTTCTCCCTGTCATAAAAAGGTACCTCAATGAGAACCTTCCAACTTTTTTCACTTGTTCTTGCCTCATTAACACTTGGTGGTTGTGCTACCTACAGCATCTCAGAACAAGAGATGACCAACTATCTCACAGACAACATCAGTTTTAATCAATCGGTTGGTGTGGAGAATGTGCTGTATGCGCAAGTTGCAATCGATGATCTCAAGGTCAACATAGGTCGAGCAGATGCCGATCGCTTGTCTGTGTTTGCCAACACCAATGCCAAGATACAGATGTTTAATCAACCCAGCCAAACCCTGGACTTGGATCTCGAGTTCAGTGCAGTACCCGAGTACAGGCAAGAGAGCGGAGAAGTCTTTCTAAAGTCTCTACGCCTTGAGAAGTTCGATGAAAAAGGCGGTCAGTTATCGCCTGAAATTAAGGCTCTATTAAAGCCTGCGGTCTCTATGATCGGCTATGGGCTTTCCAATCAAGCGGTATACAAACTCGATAGCAATAGCGTGCAAGAGTCTCTATTAAAGTCCTCAGACCCAAGCTTAGCTATCAAAGACAATAAACTGGTTATTGAATTATTTAACTAAATCAAACTGGAAAGTTTCACAGGAATTTTGGAGAAGCAGAAAATTGCTGGTTTAGGTTGAACCAGGAAACAACCTAATACGTAATAATGTGGTCAGAAGCAAAATCGCTCCCTAAGGAGATGCCATGAAAGGTTCGCTATTTTTACTATCAATGCTAGCGAGCGGCCCAGCACTTGCAATGCAGGCTGCCACTCAAGTCGATACCCAAAGCTTTAAAGACAATCAAGGTGGCGTATCTACCATCAGTTTCAAGTCCGACTATGGTCGTTCAATTTTGGTGTCTGCTTCTGTCCAAAAGATAAACCAATCTAATCCAAATATTTATTTCACTGTTGCTGCAAGTAAAGGTTACTGTTCTTTATCCAATCCTAGGGTTCCACAAAAGCAAACGTGGAAGGTCAACGGTAAGTCTGTATCCATGATGGTTTACTGCGAGTACAGCGGCCGATTCGGTAGCTACATGCAATCGGCCCATGCGATCACAAACAAAGACCTCAACTACATTGTCAATCAATTCAAATATAGCGAAGGGCTAGTCTCTGTAGCGAGCTCCCAAGGTGTTAGCGTTAAGTTTGCTAACGATGGTTTTACGCAGGCTTGGCAAGATTAATCTAGCTAGACAACCAGAACGAAAAAAGCTCCCAACTGGGAGCTTTCTTTTGCCAAAGGTAAACAGAATTACTTTTTCTTGCCTTCTACGTGCAGTTCCATATCTACATAGCTAGATGTACATTACTGGGATATTGAAGTCAGCTAGCTCTAGACGAGTCGTGCCCATAAAGCCTGCGCGCTCACCGCCCCACGGATCTTTACCTTGGCCGATAAAGTCAGCGTCGATGGTAATTTGCTTGGTTTCGCCGTGTAGAGTCAGGTCGCCCATAACTTCTAGCTTGCCATCACCCTTGTCTACAACCTTGGTAGATTTGAATACAGCTTCGCTGTACTTACCTGCATCGATGAAATCACCGCTACGGATGTGCTTATCACGCTCTGCGTGGTTTGAATCAAGCTAGTAGTATCAACGGTAACCTCAACGCTTGAAGCAGTTACGTTTGCTGGATCGTAGCTAAACTCACCTTCAAATTTGTTAAAACGGCCCTTGATGAAGCTGTAACCTAGGTGGCTTACCTTAAAGTTGATTGAAGCGTGAGCGCCTTGAGTATCAATTACATAGTCTGCTGCATTTGCTGCAAGTGGTGTTGCCATCGCAACCGCCAATCCTAGCGCTAACATTGATCGTTTCATTTTAATCCCCTTGTCATTTTGCGAAGCTATTATCTTTATCAATAAAGTGGTGTTTAAGTGCCGCCAGTGCGTGTACTGATGCTAGACCAATCAGCACAAAAGCGACGTAGTAGTGAACCTGCCCAGCAAGGTCAGCTTGGTTTTCGAAAAACTTCCCTAGCCCAGGCACGTCGAACCAACCGAATACGGAAATTGGACGACCGTCCTCGGTTGAAATTAGATATCCAGAAATAAATAGAACGAAAAGAAGAACGTACATCAGATGATGAGCAGATTTAGCCGCTACCTTTTCCAACTTAGAGCCCTCAACACTTGGGGACTTGGTCATTGCTTTCCACAGCAAGCGAAAAAGGGTAAGCAAGGCGAGTAAAATGCCTATAGACTTATGCCAGTGCGGAGCAATTTGATACCACTCACTGTAATAGGTAAGGTCGACCATCCACAGACCCACTGCGAACATACCAATGACAACTATGGCTGAAATCCAGTGCACAGTTTTGGCTGTTTTATTGTATCCCTGACTCACACATCCTCCATCTAATCCGTTACTTCCTATTGATGCATATGATTGCATCTGATGTGAAACATTATGGTGACGTATTTGTTAACGTCTAGCTAATGAATTTGTTCATCTTAGTCGAAGAATTTGATGGAACGCGATTATTTACTTAAATTTACAGTATATTAAGTAGTAAAATCATAGTGATAGAGACGGTCACAGGAATAGTTTAGTTTGTTAAAAGACATCGTTATCCAGGCGCTAAAACAGGTACAAAGTGACTGTTCCTCTCTTACTAAGAGCGCCTATCCCACAGTCCATAATCGCGGTATGGACAACAAGCACCTGGCAAGCCTGGTTGAGCGACGACTCACTGGCGTGGCATCCAGTTATGGCACGACGCTGGTATCTGAGGCATTTGATGTAAGACCCGAGCAATCCACCCAAGAATTGCCCTTTCGAAGATTTACTACCCACTTTGGCAATGTTTGGCTACTACCTGATTCATTAAAGACAGCAAATCGAACCCACAGGCAGAACCTAGTCAAGATGGTGAGCCTATGGCGAGAAGAGTACGGATATGTTATTCAGCCAAATGACTGTCTGGTTCTGGTGTGTGACCACTGGTTTAGTCGCATTAGTAGCAGTCAGCAACTGATGGACTGGTGGCTTAATCGCTTTCCTGATGACTTTGCAAGCTATGTAGAGCAAGGCATATTGCTCGCGCCGAGTGAAGGCGAAAAACTGGATGAACTGCTTTCCCCTATGAGTTTATCTCCCTGCTACAAGTCTCATGCTCACCCCATAAAAAAGATGGCGCCGATGGCAATCAGGCTTGTATCAAGCGCTATGTCCATCTGTACGCCATCTATGAGTGCGTTTAGATTACTGGGTAACTTCTTCTAGAACCTCTCCGAAGCGTCTCCAAGACTTCATATCCGCGTCTTCTCTATACCTTGGAGAGCCAAATACCGTAAAGGCGTGTGGCGCGCCGCTATAAGAGATCATTTCATGGGAAACCCCAGCTTCTTCAAGCTCGACCGCTAGGGTGGCAAAATCTTGCATAGTAATGGCGGTGTCCGCTGTGCCATGGAAGACAACCACTGGTGCTTTGGTCATTTTGTAGCTTTGACCATCCGGTGTACCTAAGCCACCGTGGAAGCTGACAAAGGCTTTTGCATCGGCTCCCGCTCGCGCTGATTCGAGAACTGCCGCACCACCAAAGCAGTACCCCATCATTACGGTATTACCTGTGCCACTATTGAGCTCTTCGGCCTTAGTCTGGCTGGCTGCCATTAACTTTTGAAGTTTGGCTCTATCCTTGTAGAGCTCACCCGTATGCTGCTTCTTATCTTTCACTTCGGTTGGACGCACGCCCTGTCCGAACAGATCAGCGGCAAACACGTTGTAGCCCATATCATTAAGCATTTTGGCACGCTTCATTTCGTAATCGGTAAGACCATCCCAATCATGAACCAGAACCACCAGCGGCGCTCCGTCAGATGCCTTTGACCAATACCCCTGGTAAGGCTGACCATCCACTTCATACACCACATCTTCCCCCGCATTGGCAAGTGGGGCTAAAGACACGGCTGATAACACTAAAAGACCTTTGGTTAGAACCTGATGCATTTCACTCTCTCCTTTGGTGGCACGCATTTTAATGGCGAAAAATGTAGAGCTCGCCAAAAACTTTAGATTACTACGCAGGAGGTAACCAAATGATCTGTCTAAATTTATTTAAATTCGTATTTGTAGTTCACACCCAATTTTGAATCAGAATCATAAATCGAGCTATCACTGTACATAGCGAAGGTATTGAGTGAATGGTGGTCATTGATCTTGTAGCTTACACCGCCACCAATCCAGTAGTTGCTGTAGTCATCGCTACCTAGACCTGCACCACCGAAAGTCATTACTGACCAATGCTCAGTCAAAGGTTTAAACGCAAACGCACCTAAGTAACCGCCATGGCTGCTTTGAGGTCTAAACACATAGTCCCCTGCGATAGGTCAAACTCATCCGCACTTCACCATCGTTATAGCTATAACCGCCAGTCGCAAATATCTGCCAACCGCCCGGCGCAAAGCCAAAGTAACTCAGAGGAACAAAGGTACCCACACTGTATGAAGTGTTGTGTGAATCGTCGTCATAGGTATTACGACCAAAATAGAAGTTCAATATACCGATATCAAACAGCCAAGAACCGCCAACACTCCACTCACTTCCATCATGATTAACCCGCCCGTTAAGCATACGAGCTTCATCTAAACCAATAGAGCCGGAGAAAGTCGCATCGCCGTTGTAACCAATACCCAACTTGGTCACTATCTTGGTTGGGTCTTCATGGTGTTTTTCTTTTTTTTCTTCCGCGAACACAGGATTCACTAACAAAATTGGGACTAAGCAGGTTAAACTTCTGTTCATAGGGTGTGAGATTTAGTTAGACTTTTGATACGGTTAGAAAGCGCGCAATATATCCACATATTCAACCGGTTGCAAAGCCTTATTCCGGCTTTTTACGTACTGATAAACAAGGAAAATTTAGTGACAGACAAAGCATTTAATGAGTCAATCAATGATGTAGGTTTGGAACATTTTAATAACAGTATTCCCCTCATTCGTGGCGACTTTGTGCAAAGTATGATCACAGCCTTAAGCCGCAGAGGCCTAGACCCTAAACCCATCTTTAAGTCATCTAAGCTGGACCCTAATTTGGTCAAACAGAGTAAGATGGTTGCCATCCACCCAGCTAGGCAATTCTTTAAAGCCGCTTACGATGCCATGCCTACCGAAACCTTCAGCTACGGCATTCAATACGCTATTCGTCACTTACTTGTGCCTGAATTTGCGAAGAACCTTCCTAGCCAGTTTACCGTTCGAGACGTGCTTACCCGCTTTAATATCTTGATCAGAGACTCAGCTCCTGTGGCGTCTCAATATCTGGTTGAGGAAGATAACGAAGCCTGGTTTTGTCGCGCGGAAGGCCCGCTAAAAATGGAAGAGTGGGAGGAAGTGTTTACCGCTATCTATGCCGTTGAGTTAATACGCAACCTTATTGATATGCCGGCCTGGTCCCCTAAGCACGTTTACCTTAGACAAGGGCCGAACTCATCCTTTATTAAGTTTGTTCCACAACACATCCAAGTGCTCTATGGTCAGGATGAACACAAGGTTGAAGTAGATAAGGCAATACTCGATAAAACCATATCGATTTCCGAATCAGCAAATAAACGCGATCAAATCGAATGGCACAGCACCTTTTCAGATACCGTTTACACCGCCCTTCTTCCCTATGTGCATGAGCATGAACTTACTATAGAACTGGCCGCTGAGCTGTTTGATATGAGTACTCGCAGTTTTCAGCGCAAACTTCAGTTAGAGAAAGCCTCATTTCGCAGCATCAAAAATAGCTTGATGTTTGATACCGCCAGTCAGTTGATGACCAAGGGAATTTCTCTTACTCAGATCTCGGCTCAGCTGGGTTACGCCGATATTTCTCACTTCTCTCGAGCCTTTAAACGCTTCTCTGGTCTAACACCAAAGTTGTATCAAAAGGCGATAATTCAAGCGATCTGATTGTTATTTCTGTGCAAACTGGCGCATTATGACAAGATAAATCAATCAGATAGGTGTAACATACCGCTCCATTTTATCTCACCATGTTACGGACTCGCGTCTATATTTCTCGTCTATAGTTATTCAAGGCGCTGTAACTGGTCTTAAAAGGAGTGATATGAACACTGTTTACGAAATTGGAGCGCTAGAGTCATTTCTAGTCGCTATCTCAGTGCTTTTCCTCGGTCAATTTATTAACCGTCGTGTGCCTTTCTTAAAAAAATACAAGGTACCTGAACCTATCGTGGGCGGATTGATAATCGCGATTATCATCACCGTATTGCACACCCAAGGCATCGATCTTGCCTTTACTCTTCCACTTGAGAAGATCTTGATGTTGATGTTCTTTACCACAGTCGGTTTGTCTGCAAGTTACAGTCAACTTCTCAAAGGTGGTAAGAAGGTATTTATCTTCTTAGGTGTGGCCTCTGTTTACATCATCATCCAGAACGCTATCGGTGTTAGCCTTGCCAGCATGATGGACCTTAATCCCCTTATGGGTCTGGTTGCGGGTTCTATTACCCTATCCGGTGGTCATGGTACGGGCGCGGCATGGGCTGCCACATTTGAGGAGCTGTACGGTCTGAAAACCCTTGAGTTTGCCATGGCCTCAGCGACCTTTGGTTTAATTGTGGGTGGTCTAATTGGTGGTCCAGTAGCACAACGCCGCATCACCAAACACAACCTAGAGTCTGAATACGGTGCGGGTGATAAACACCACGAGAAGTATCCAGACGTTGTGACCTATAACGAACTGGAAGAAGACAAGGTTACTCCTCGCCGCGTTATCGAAACCATGTTTATGATCCTTATCTGCGTGGTGGGTGCAACCTACATCAAAGAGTGGACAGGCACGCTAGATATCAAGTGGCTAAAAGGTATTCCTGACTTCGTATTTGCGCTGTTCCTAGGCGTTATCCTGACCAACATCTTTGAATTTACCGGTGCATACAAATTCAACACAGATACCGTGGATACCATAGGTACGGTTTCCTTATCGCTATTCCTAGCCATGGCGCTGATGAGCCTTAAGCTTTGGGAGTCTTCGATCTTGCGATGCCACTGCTAATTATTCTTGCAGTACAGAGTTGTGTGCTTGCGGTTTTCGCCTACAACGTGACCTTTAGAGTAATGGGCAGCAACTATGATGCAGCAGTTATTACTGGTGGCCACTGCGGCTTTGGTATGGGTGCAACCCCTACCGCAGTAATGAACATGGGCTCCTTGGTAAGCCACTACGGCCCATCTCCTCAGGCCTTTATGGTTGTACCAATCGTTGGTGCTTTCTTTATCGACATCGTCAACCTCATCGTCCTGCAGGCTATATCGCCTTCCTAGGATAAAACACAATGAGCCAGCAAATGCTGGCTCATTTTTTGTTACATCTTCTTTTAAAAAAACATTCGCATATCAATATCTTGTCTCATATTCTCGACGCAATCGTATGAGAATGAACCACTATGAAACGCCTAGTTTTAACCTCAATTATTGGCCTGTTGCCAAGCCTTAGCCATGCCACTGGCTTAAACTTTTGGGAATCATCTACTGTTAACTCATCACTGGCCTCTGCTAACGGTGCAATAGCAACAGATGCATCTGTCTTAGCACTCGCACCGTCGAGTATTACTCAACTAAACTCACCGACCGTTACTGCCAACGTCACCTTCTATGAAGTGACCACAGATTACGACTTGTTCGGAGCACAAACCCAATATAAGCAGTCGGATCCTATTCCTGCGGGCTTTTTTGCTACACCTTTAAATGATAATTGGAGTGCAGGTCTTGCTATCTACAGCCGAACTGCGGCTGACATCTCTATCCCTCAAATATCAGTCATTATTCCTCTAACCGACGAAACTCGTGTTCGCCCTATCACTGTCTCAGTAGCGCCCACACTCGCTTATCGTTGGAGCCAGGTAAGCTTTGCGGCAACTTTAGAGTACCTATATACAGAATATGAGCTGTACCAGACTAAGTGCGGTTTCAGAGGATGCAATGACAGCAAACTAAAAGATACGACCAGCGGCTTTAGTGGTGCTCTCAGTGCTACTTGGATAGTCAATCCAAACCTATCACTGGCCGCAAATCACAAGTTCGCTACTCAGTATTCTGATAACAACATACAGCTTGACCTGCCGAGTATTACTTCCCTTTACGCCACATGGAGAGCGACCAAGAATCTAGACTGGCACTTTAGTTACAGCTACACAGATTGGGATGACAAAGGCATTCGCTATAGCAATTACAGTGACCCATTTGGCCTGTTAGTCGGCACGCAAAACAGCAATCGCTTGGCCACCTCTTTGGAATACAGACTGAGCGACTGGAGCTTTAGAACTGGAATCAGCGCAGATGAGGCAATAGATGCCTTTGGTGGCATCGACTATAGATATCGCTTAGGAATTGGCTACCGCTTTACTGAAAACCTACAAGCTGACTTTTCGGCGGTATTCGAGGACTACGCGAGGAAGGAATACAACACCTCAACAGGTACCAACCTTATCACAGTACAAAACGATGGCACCGCAATTGGGCTTGGACTGACTTACAATTTCTAGAGCCGTTAACTAAACAGCCAAGTATTCAACATTCGCCCTGGCATCAGGCGAAGCTGCCTGCAACCAAGAGTCCACCTATATACAATCCAAGCATATTCCCTATATGAGAACGTGTATTGCCGGATTTAGCCGCTCTTAATGCGAGAGGCACACAGATATAAACAGTAAGTGTTAGCAGATGTATGTAGCCAAAATGCTCTTGAAACCTAGGCCCAACCTCTGCAGGCATAAACAGGGTGACTGTAGCGGAGATAACCATCAGCGACATGTACCATTTGCCTAACATTTTGTGGTTCGGCGTGCCTTTTCTACTCAGCATTAAGTAAGTGCCGATGATAAAGGCAGGCACCATAGTGGCGAGATGAAGATAAGCGAGTTGTAGATAGTTCATTAAAGGCTCTGCAGGCGATAATTAAGATTAACCTATCAGAGCCTATAACGAGTTTCCTGCCATTTGATGACAGTATGCCTATTTTGTGAATTGGTTGGCTTTTAGGTAGTGCAAAGTGCCCTCAGCACCCGTTACGACGAGTCGATTCATATCTTGGATAAAAATACGAGAAGTAAACACCGTCTCACCATTA
The DNA here is from genome assembly GCA_000830455.1 of Vibrio sp. JCM 19236. GTDB lineage: Bacteria > Pseudomonadota > Gammaproteobacteria > Enterobacterales > Vibrionaceae > Vibrio. The sequence continues at coordinate 2,903 of BBSB01000001.1, read as the reverse complement.
TCACAGAAGACCTCTAGGCTCGAGTTATCCACGAACGCACGGATGTTCTGCTTCTGTAGACCACGCTTAGCAAAGCGCACTTGACCGAACTGCTCTGCATACAGATAGGTAGATTGAGACCTATCTAAACAAAACTCTTCGCTACTTCCCGAGAATGTTACCTTGTCACCTGAATCATTGCATAACTCAAAGCTGAACTTGTCATCAGCGCTAAGCTCAAGCTCAAACGCACCACTAGTTAGCTGTTGGGACGCTTCTATTTCAAAAGACTCAGTTCGAAGATCTTCGAGTTCTGATAGTGGATATTGCGCAATTCTGTCACCCACTAAACGCAGTTCTCTAGGAATTGTCATCATATGCGCCCAATAATTTTTATCCGTTGGGTACGCACTTTTAGAATTACCAACCAAGCATACATGATACGTCTGCCCTGCTCGTCGAGATAAATCTGTGGCGCGTAGAAATCAAAGCCCTTATCGAGCTCGATATAACCTGAGTTATCGAAGCTTAGCTCGTGGGTATCGATCGGTTTTCCAACCATATAAACCACGGAGAACACGTTCTTCAGGTCGTACTTACTCTCGGAAGTAACCCCTTGTGGCGAGAAAATCAGAATGCCTTTATCGTCTTGCTCATAATAGTTTGGGCATTCCCACATAAAGCCAAAGTCATCACCACCGATATCGACATTACCAAGATACTGATATGACTCGAGCGTTTCGCCTTTGTATAGGGCTAGCTTTCCTTTCTCATCATGGCCTTGCGCACCCACCAGCATGAAAGGCGTCTCACCACGCTCAAAGATCACTGGATCGCGAAACTCGCAGGTATACTCGGAAGCGTCATGAGGTACCACTATCCCTTTCTTCTCAACCTTTCCCTGCGTGTCCATATACGCCAGAACTTGAGTTTGCACCGGCGTACCATCTTCAAAACGGTTGCCGGTATAAAACAGTGCTAACTTGTCACCTTGAGGCAGACCGATTCCGGTGTAACATCCGTGGATATCGAACTCTTCATCTGGATATAGCGCTACACCTCGGTCTTTGTAGTTCACAAAGTCTTTGGTCGACACGTGATACCAATGCTTTAGGCCGTGAACAGGACCTAGTGGGAACCACTGATAGAAGATATGGTGCTCGCCATTAAATAGCTCAATCCGTTAGGATCGTTCATCAGGCCATGCTTTGGAGCAAGATGATAGGTTGGATAAAAAGGGTCGTTCTGCGCCATAGCGTGTATCTTCTCAAGATAACTCTCAGGCACTTCAGATAAGCGAACCAAACGATTTTGACGATTAGAAAAATCCATAACAACTCTTAAAAATAAAGCACCGCCCGCAGATGCGAACGATGCTTGGACAAACCTAAAATTACTTCTCTTCTTTGTAGAACAGCTTGGTTAGCATGAAGGCTACAAGGGCTGCGACTAGCATGACTACGATGTACATGCCTAGACCGCCACCGAGGTACAAAAGCATGCCTGGAAGCATTGTTGCACCAGTACCTGCTGAGCCAATGTGCGCCATAGCACCGATAGCGCCACCGATAGCGCCACCAACACAGCCGTATAGGAATGGCTTAACGCGTGGAAGCGTGATTGCGAACATCGCAGGCTCAGTAATACCGAATAGCGCAGGAAGCGCAGCACCGAACATGCCTGACTTTTTAACCTTGTTGGTCTGCATCATTACTACCGCCATAGCCGCACCAAACTGACCCGCGATAGCTGCTGTGCCTAGTGGGTTGATGTAATCAAAACCAGTCTCAGTCACCATAGCGATAGTGATAGGCACGATAGTGTGGTGCATACCGGTTACAGCCATGAACTGGATAGCGCCACCGTAGATAAGGCCGCCGATGCCATAAGGAATTTGCAGGAAATAAACCACAGCTTCGGTGATTAACTTCTCTACGCCCATCAGCATTGGGCCAACAAACACAAGGCCAGCAATCAGAGATACAAGCAACGTGATAAACGGAGTAAGGATGAGGTCTAGCACCTCAGGTACGATACGACGAGACGTCTTCTCTACTTGAGCGGCAAACCAACCCATGAATACCGCAGGAAGGATTGAGCTTTGCAGACCCGTTACCGCGATTTCAAAGCCCATGAATGGAATCATCATGGCTTCGGCATTGCCAAAGGCCACATCCCACTTGTTGGCAAGCTGCGGCGCCACCAACATAAGCCCCAGCACAATGCCCAGAACTGGGTTACCGCCAAAGACGCGCATTGCTGACCAGGTCACCAATACTGGAATAAAGATAAATGCGGTATCGGTAAGCACCTGAGAGATGGTCATTAGCTGAGGAGAAAGCTCAACACCAAAGCCATTTACAATCAGACCACGAAGACCCATCAATAGACCAGTCGCAACCAGTGCAGGGATAATGGCAACGAAAATGTCTGAGAAAGTGCGGGTTACCGATTTAAAGGTTGATAGGTTTTCTTTTTGAGCGGCTTCCTGCTGAGGTTCAACATCAGCTTCACCATTCATTACATTGAACACCTTGCTCACAAAGCCAGTACCAAGGATCACTTGGTGCTGACCATTTTTAAAGAAATAGCCGTGACGCCCTCGGTTTCACCCAGCGCTTCGCTATTTACTTTGTTGTCATCTTTGGTCACTACGCGCAGGCGAGTCGCACAGTGAGTTAGTTGTTGGATGTTGGCTTCACCACCAAGAAGGTCGAGTACAGTAGTAGCCACCTGGCTAGCATCTCTTGCCATTTTAGTTCTCCAAAAGGATGCAGTTAGACTTGTATTTCACGTGACGGAGAATAATACAGGTTAAATACAGGTTGTATCTTTTGCTTTCTAAAGTGTGGCTCAAATCACGTATTCTTATCGCGGTTTTATAGCTGCTGTGAATGACTAGCCCTTTCTAGGTACAAAAACAA
>BBSB01000002.1:0-322384 GCA_000830455.1 Vibrio sp. JCM 19236 | reverse complement strand
TTGCTGCAGATGCACGTAGCTCTGCTTCACCACCAATTACTTTGTTCTGAGTCTTAGCGATAGCTTCTTCGTAGCCCGCTAGTACTTGCTCAAGTGACGCTTTAGAAGCCGTTAGGTCTGACTTCATTTCACCAGCCGCCGCACGAAGTTCTGCATCACCAGTAATAACAGCATTTTGAGTCTTAGCAATTGCTTCTTCGTAGCCTGCTAGCACCTGCTCTAGAGCCGCTTTAGAAGCAGTTAGGTCTGACTTCATCTCTTCAGCAGAGAGAATTAAGTTGCTTCCAGCGTCTTTCAACTTACCTATAGCTTGGTCTTTATGTTCACCAGGAGTTTTTATTGGATCAATGCCGTCGAAGATTGGGTCAACACCAAATCCTGGGTCAATTGGATCTACACCAAAACCTGGGTCAATTGGGTCTACGATTGGAGCACGATTTACTAGCTCTGCACGAACTACTTTTCTTACCTTAGATGCGCGCTTTGTAATTTCATCCATGTCTCCAGCATCGATATCAAGCTTGTGCTCGTTACCCTGACCATCTTTAAATACGATAGTCGCAACACCATCACCTTTAAGGATACGAGCATCTTTACCCGCTGCTTCCATCAAAGCATTGAAAATATTTGCACGATCTTCATCTGTAATATCGTTGATAGGAGACAAATCGTCACCAGGTACAGGCTCTACACCAAAACCTGGGTCAATCGGGTCAACACCAAATCCTGGGTCAATTGGATCTGCAATTGGAGCACGATTTACTAGCTCTTCACGAACTACTTGTTTTACCTTAGTTGCGCGCTTAGTGATTTCGTCCATGTCACCAGCATCGATATCAATCATGTGCTCGTTGCCTTGTGCATCTTTAAACACAATAGTTGCAACGCCGTCGCCTTTAAGGATGCGAGCATCTTTGCCAGCAGCTTCCATCAAAGCATTGAAAATATTCGCGCGGTCTTCATCGCTAATGTCGTTAATTGGAGCAAGATCATCTCCAGGAACAGGTTCTACACCAAAGCCAGGATCTATTGGTTCAACACCGTAACCAGGGTCTATTGGTTCAACAATCACATCTTCAATAGGCATCAGATCGCCATCATGCGGAATGCCGATATCAATTGGATCTAGCTCTACTGGGACACCCAAGCGACGTTCTTCGATACCTTTCTTTGCTTCTTCGGTAATACCGTATTTTACTTTCGCCAACGTTTCTTCTGAAACTGTAGCCAGGTCGATCGTCATCTCACCGTTCTCTGGGTGATTAAACGTCAACTTTGTTCCTTCAAGTGAAGCGTTAATATCACTGATTTCAAGAAGGTGAGTCGCCAACGCTAGCTTCTGTTCTTTGGTGATAGGTTTTGCTGGCTCAACAATAACATCCTCAATAGGTTGAAGGTCACCTGAGCCTACTTTGCCTTCAATTTTTTGTTTAGCTAATCTTGCTAGGTCTTCTTTGTAATCAACATCTTGATCAGGTTCTAAGCCCACCAGTTTGCCATTACTTTGCATATCATCTAGAAGAGATTTACCGTTATTGGTATCAAACGAGTCTAGAAGATTAACGAATTTTTGTAGGTTTTCTTCATCTTCGATAGTATTTGCAAAATCTTGAAGGCCACTGTAGAACTTAGCTGTCGAATCATTCCAGTGCTCATCACGCTTATCAGAAATATCACTTTTTCAACTTGTCCGTTGCTTTACCATCAGAATCTACAAGACCATTTTGTTGGCCGTACTCAACAAACTTTTCGTTCGCCAAAAGAAATTTTTCAATATCTCGATCAGTTACGTTATTCGCGATCATAGAGCGAACAATTATTTCACGACTCTCTGGTGATTGAGCAAGGATAAGCATTGATGCATAAGCATTTTTTTGCTTTGGAGATAGATTTGCGCCAAGAGCTTTCAAAAACTCAGCAGGTTTACCCGTTCCCCATTCTGGAGACGTTTCAATTGGCGTCACATCAGCGCTAACACCATAAGATGCTGCGAGCGATACAGCGATTAAAGTCTTAGTGAATTTCATGTCATTACCTATAAATTAGTACTAAGTACTATTTAGTTTTATTAAAAAGCAGGACAAGTCCTGCAAATTTGGGAATATGCACTCAAAGGGTACTGAATACCAAATGAGATTTAAAAAAAACAGGTTGCGGTGTCTACCGGTTCCCTGTCCGTTGATATGCATATTAATCGTCACCAGTACGCTATACAAGCAGTTTTTCGTACCAATTACGTCAAAATGTCATAATTACGAATTAAGTTATTGATATTTATGGAAATAAAAATTTGAACTTTTTTGACTTTTTGCTGACATACTCCGATTAAGGCAAGTACTTCCACATAAGAACCTCTAAAACACAGTTAACTCAAAGCGGTTTTAAGTAACCTCCAGTTTCACTTTAAACCAAAGCTTTAAAGAGAGGTTATCTCGGATTCTGGGGCGGTCTCTTTAATTTGATTAGAGACAAGTGAACTTAGATCAACACGCAAGTGCCCGAGAGTGCCAAGCTTTGCGAAGTCTACTTTTTGAACAATACTCTATCCACTGCAATGGATAACAAGGAAAATGACATGCGACATCTACTGACTACCTTTGCGCTAGTGATGGCTGTACTAGCTATGCCTATTCAAGTCCTTGCTGCGGGCCACTATGAAGTTGATTCCAAGGTTTCGACGGTAAGCTTCGCCACAATTAAGAAACAGTACATAGTTGAACCTGCCGTTATTACTGGATTGACTGGTAGCCTAGACGACTCAGGGAATCTAAAGGTAATGGTGCCACTACAGAATCTTGATACTGGAGTATCTATTCGAAACGACCGGCTTGGAGAGCTTTTCTTTAAGGTTGCGACCCATCCGAATGTTGAAGTAATGGCTACCGTGCCTGCTGAGTTGATGAAGGGTGATATGGTGGTTACACAGGCAACGGTTCCTGCACAGGTGACCTTGTATGGTAAGGCTCAGACCTTAGACTTTATGCTAAATATTGTACGCGTGGGTGATGTAATTTCAGTCTCTAGTGTAAAGCCAGTAGTCATTGATGGTATGAGCTTTGGTATTCCGAAAGAGAGTCTAGCTGCAGTGTCCAAAACAGTTGGGATATTGCTATTTCATCTAGTGTTGGTGTGAATGTTTCTTTGGTTTTGAAGAAGTAGGATTGGTGGAATGAAGGCCCCGGCTCGAGGCCGGGACGACGAAGTTTAGCTAGGTTATCCTTAGGTAAAGTATCCGTCATGTCGGCCTTGAGCGACATCTTTATTGAGCACCTTAGCCAACGCAAATTACATTTTCTAGCTAGTCCTTACGTAAAAATAGCGCCATTTCGGCGCTATTTTTATTTGTTAGCCGCTCACCTTTTCCAGTTGCGGTTTCATACCATCAGGCACTTTATCCAATGACATTAGAGTTAACTGCTTACCATCTTGTTGGTCTGCATTTTGGTTCTTCAGCAGTGACTGACTCGCAGTTTTTGGTAGTTTCCACATAGCACCTGTGGCTGGGTCGACAATCAGCAAGCCGATGAAGCCACCGAATAAGATGTTACCTACATACCATCCATCAACAGATGAAGAGACAGTCACGATAGAATCTTCATACCCATCTTTATGATATTTAATGGTGTAGTCTGCTCCATCAAAGAAACCGTTGCTTGCATCCAAAGAGATAGTTGATGGTGTATGACCTTTACTCACTACCTGACCATTTTCATTGGTGATAGTGAAGATAGCATCGTCAGGAGAACTGGTGATTGCCATAGTGTATTGGCTATCACTGACAATCGAGGCACAACCTGTGGTTGCCATCAGTACACTTGCGGTGATGGTAGTTAAAATCTTTTTCATTTGTACGCCTATAAACCTTAGCGATATTCTCTTGTGGAATATTCTGCTCAGTGAAGAATGTTTATAAGCGTACCGTACGCTAAAATTTTGGGTGAAATGTAATCAGTGATTGCATAAATCCAACAAATAATACAAACGACAATTTATCACCCATCATTATGCTTAAGTGTTGATCTTCGCCGATTTAGTAAGTCTAAATAGTGCTCCTAATTGCATCTACTAAAAGACCTAACTTGTAAATAAAGTGGTCGAAATAACCCAAACCTGCGGGGTAAGCAGTGATAAGAAAACTGCACTATTCAAAATAATGGTTATCCAAAGTATGGCTTTAAATGGTTGCTTTACTGATTTATGCCTTAGTATCTGTTGAGCAATTAACGCTCCTGGCCAACCACAAATAAGAGCGAACAAATGTAGTGTGGATTCTGGAGTCCGCCACTCATTATTTTCAGCTGCATTCTTGTCTATTGCATATAACATGAAGGTAAAAAAGCTCATTCCGAAATAAGCTGCTACAAACAATACATCTACATCAAAAATGAAGTAGGAACTAGCAAGACCGACAAGGAAAGTAAGAGCAAACACCAGAGAAAAAGAAAAGCTCACAGTTAGAACTTCAGCCAATCTAACATCTACAGCGCACGCATCACCGCGTCGATCCTGACCAATAGCAAACTCTACCTCATCGTTCACACTGGGGCGTCTACCGCCATTTACTGATGAGATATGAAAGAACAGTCTTTGATGACTTATTGGTGAAGAAATAAACCCATAACCTCTATCATCATTCCACTCTACTACTGTTCCTTCCATCTTATTTCTCTAATATCTATATTCTGTAATTAGAGTATTTTACCTAAATTAAGTTACTAAGTAATTGAGAAAGATTATTCCAATAAATATTCAACTGAGTCACCGTAAATACGCCTAAACAGCATCAGTGGCCATTAGATATTTATTAAATTCAGACTTCATGCTCTCAACATCAAACTCTCTATTTAATGTTTGAACATATACAGCTTGATCAATTTTCTCGTCCACAACATTCTGATATCGATACTCCTCATCTCCCTCATAACTCACTATCAGTCCCCTCTCAGACAACTTACTCTTCAGCACCTGCGACAACTCATAGGGAACGAGCTTCGATTCAATGCGATACAGATACCCCTTTTCGATTTTCTGCCTTGCCCAATAGTCACATTCAGAAAGATCTATCGGTGTGCGAGCAAATAAAAGAGCTGAGCTTTGATGCTTTACAGGCTCTAGTGTGACTGGTGTATGTTTGAATTCTGGTTGACCAGAAAACTCGTCACTGTTGGGAATGATAAGAGAGCATGGTTTGCTCTCTTTGGCTGTGGATTCGTTCCAATGGATAGGAATAAACAGCTCTTTTGGCATCATCTCTAGCTTATCTGCGCTCTCACTAAGCACTTGCCCTGCTCGTTACTTACCGCAACTATCTGGTTTGATTCAACGCCATATTCTTTAGCGGTTTGCGGGTGAATCAGCACAAAAGGTTCAGCTTGATGTTCTGCGAGCCTAGCCGAGAGGCCGGTGCGGGTCATGGTATGCCAATGATCGCGAGTTCGCCCACTGTTGAGCAGTAGAGGAAACGCCTCAGATACCTGACTAAGTGGCTCACTATGGCTCACCGCAACGAAGTTTGCTTTGGTGTCTTGGGTAAAGAAACGGCCATCTGAAAAGAATCGCTGATTGGTCAGCTCTTTTTGTACCTCTAGCACAGGCCACTGTTGAGGGGTGAGTTTGCTATAGCTTGATCGTCTAACTGAGTGAGGCCAATTAGATTTAGGTCTCGCTCGCCATTGTAGTTTTCAAGGGTGGTAAGGTTGGCGTATTCACGGAATATCTCCCCCTCATGCAAGTAATCAAATGCCTCACCAAATCCCATTCGCTGCCCCACCTGAGACACTATCCACCAATCTGGTTTTGCCATCCTGGGCTTGGCAACGCGGCGCTGTCTCGAGATGCGACGCTCTGAGTTGGTGACGGTGCCAGATTTCTCGCTCCAGCCTTGCGCGGGTAGTAGTAAATCCGCCATTCTCGTGGTTGCGGTATCGGCGATACAGTCAGACACCACTACAAAAGGGCACGCCTTAAGAGCAGCTTCAATCTTGGCGCTGTCTGGCAAGCTCACCATAGGGTTGGTGGCCATTATCCACACGGCTTTGATCTTCCCCTCAAGCATGGCATCGAACATATCTATGGCCTTCAGTCCCGGCTTGCTGGCAAGGTTTTCGGTGCCCCAAAAGTCACTGATAGCCTGCAAGTGTTGTGGGTTGCCATATTCCATGTGAGCGGTCAGTGTATTGGCCAATGCGCCTACCTCTCTGCCACCCATGGCGTTAGGCTGGCCAGTTACTGAGAAAGGACCACATCCCACCTTACCTATCTTGGCGGTCGCCAAATGACAGTTGAGAATGCTATTGACCTTATCTGAACCCTGGCTGGATTGGTTCACACCTTGGGAATAGACAGTGACCACTTTCTCCGTGGTTGCGAAGTCAGAGTAAAAGCGAGCAAGCTGAGATGCCGATAAACCGGTTTTATGCTCGACCTCGGACTCAAGCAAAGCCGATTGCAGCGCATCTTCAAAGCCATTGGTGTTTGCTTCTATATACTCGGCATCTAGGTATCCATTGGTAGTCAGATTGGCTAATAGACCATTAAACAGAGCGACATCGGAGCCAGAGTTGATAGCCAGATGTTCATCAGCAATAGAGCATGTCTCGGTAACCCTTGGGTCTACAACCACTACCTTGAGATCTGGATTATCTTGTTTGGCTGCACGAAGACGCTGAAACAGCACAGGGTGACACCAAGCAAGGTTAGAGCCGACCAAAATCACTAGCTCAGCCTGCTCTAAATCTTCATAGCAAACTGGTACGGTATCCGTACCAAAGGCGCGCTTATGTCCCACCACAGACGAGGCCATGCAAAGACGAGAGTTGCTGTCTATATTGCTAGTTCCCATAAAGCCTTTGATAAGCTTGTTCGCCACATAATAATCTTCTGTCAGCAATTGTCCTGAGACATAAACGCCACAGATTCAGGCCCATATTTTTCAATTGCTTCCGAGAACTTGTTTGCGGTTAAGTTAAGTGCTTCGTCCCAACTGACAGTTTCAGCTTTGCCTTGTTGCTTCTTAGTGGGCGCCAATAGGCGACCGTCATGGATTACCGTATCGCCCAGCGCTATACCCTTGGTGCAAAGCTTACCGAAGTTTGAAGGGTGATCTTTGTCTCCTCGAACCTCGAGTTCCCCACTTGATTTGGGTCTGGCTTCCACTCCACAGCCCACTCCACAATATGCACATGTTGTCTTGATCCAACCTTGGTTGTCCTGCACCATAGTATCGCTCCATTCTTTATTTCTAAGCGATATGTTGCAAAGTTCGCACCAAATACCACCAGCAATAAAAATTCATTTTTTAATCATTTAAAAACATATACTTAAATACAAGACTAACCCTAAAGTGGTACGTGGTTTATACCCAAATAACCACCTATATAACCCCATTTGCACTAATGTGAGCCCAATTGCACCACCAAGGTTCATTTTTAAGCAAAAATCAGTTTTAAAACTGTGCCAAACCAAAACAACACACCTTAAACACCAAAGCCAAACCATTGTTTTTAATGGTATTTTTAAATTAATTTCTTATAAAAATAAAAAAGTGGCATTCATATTGCTGGGGTGAATCCATGTACAAGTTCAAAAGTACGGGATTCAGGTATGAAGATAAGATTCTCAAAAAAGAGCCCAGGAAGGGTAACACTGGTAGGTGCTGGACCTGGCGATCCAGACCTGCTGACAGTCAAAGCACTAAGAGCGATTGAACAGGCAGAGTGCATCGTTTTCGATAACCTAGTTAGCCAAGAAATTAGGGCGCTTTTCCCTGAAAAAGCACGCTGCCTCTTCGTTGGTAAATCCAAAGGCGCGCACAGCTCAACCCAAGAGGAAATCAACCAACTTCTTCTAGATTTAGCACTCTCTGGCACCAATGTGTGCCGAGTAAAAGGCGGTGACTCTTTTGTATTTGGTCGCGGTGGCGAAGAGATGCTTTTGATGGCTCAGAAGAACATTTCTGTGGATGTGATTCCGGGTATCACCGCTGCTTCGGGCTGTACTAGTTACGCCAACCTTCCCCTTACCCATCGTGGTGTGCTCAGGCTGTACCTTCATTACCGCCCACAGCGACAAAACTCTCTCAATCAACTGGAAGGCACTGGCAGAACTCAACCAGACGCTGGTGATTTATATGGGTTTAACCAAGACAGAACTTATCACTAGCGAACTTAGTCAGGCAGGTATGGATACCGCAACGCCGGTCGCCATCATCGAAAATGGCTGTACTCCACAGCAACGCATCTTCACAGGGCAACTGGACGAACTCACCGATCTTAAACAGCACAACCAGATCAAATCACCCGCCTTATCGTGGTGGGCGAGGTTGTAACCATAGCTAACCAAATGCAGTGGCTGGAACAACTTTCAGAGCGACATACCTCAGACAGCACATTTAAGTTAACGGCATAAATCAAGGAATAGAGACATGAGCAAACAACGAATCCTAGTGGTCGGAAACGGAATGGTTGGCCACAAATTTATCGATACCCTCATTGCCAGTAAGCGAGATGATCTTGAGATCATCACCTTCTCTGAAGAGCCTCGTCTTGCTTATGACAGGGTGCAGTTGACCTCCTACTTCACGGGTAAAACCGCTGATGACTTGTCACTAACCAGCGCACCTTATTACGAAGAAAATGGCGTCAATTATATTCTGAGCGACAAGGTTACAAGCCTAGATACCGCGGCTAAAACGGTAGTTACCGAGAGTGGCCGAGTGGAAGCGTACGACAAGCTAGTGCTGGCGACCGGCTCTTATCCTTTCGTGCCACCTATTCCTGGTAACGACCAAGAACACTGCTTTGTTTATCGAACCTTAGAAGACCTAGATGCCATCCAAGCCTCCAGTAAACAGAGCAAGAGTGGCGTGGTGGTTGGTGGCGGCCTACTGGGATTGGAGGCAGCAAATGCAATTAAGAACCTCGGCCTTGAGACGCACGTGGTGGAGTTTGCTCCTCGATTGATGGCAGTACAGCTTGAAGAGGGTGGCGGCGCACTGCTAAGACGCAAGATTGAGGCGATGGGCGTATCCGTGCACACCGAGAAAGCGACCACAGAAATTGTGGCAGGTGAAAGCGCCCGCTATCGCATGAACTTTGCCGACGGTACCCATCTAGAAACCGACATGATTGTCTTTTCTGCTGGTATCAGACCTCAAGATGAACTGGCGCGGGAAACCGAGATCAAGCTTGGAGAGCGCGGCGGTATCGCAGTCAATGACCACTGCCAGACCAGCCTAGAGGATGTGTACGCTATTGGTGAATGTGCTTTGTGGGAAGGTCAGATCTTTGGCCTTGTCGCACCAGGCTATCAGATGGCAAAAGTGGCTGCGAGTCATCTTCTGCAAGATGAAAACCCTATCCAATTCACCCGCCCCAGATATGAGCACCAAGTTGAAACTTCTGGCGTAGATGTAGCCAGTATTGGAGAGGTGCATGGCAGAACTGAGGGCGCGCAATCCTACACCTACAGCGATGAAATTGAGCAGGTCTACAAACGCCTTATCGTTTCGGAAGATGGCAAAAAGATAGTCGGCGCCGTGTTGGTGGGTGATGCCGACGCCTATGGCACGCTGCTTCAACTCAAGCAGAATGATATGCCACTTCCAGAGAACCCATCTGTGTTAATCCTGCCTAATGTGGCAGACGACGAGTCATCAGCTATGGGCGTGGATGCCCTGCCAGATAGTGCCGTGATCTGCTCATGCTTTGATGTCTCTAAAGGCGATATCAAACAAGCTGTGGCTTCTGGCTGTACCACAATGGCTGAGCTTAAAGAGACCACCAATGCATCCACCGGTTGTGGCGGCTGCTCGGCTCTTGCCAAGCAAGTGCTAGATAGCGAACTCCTTAGCCTAGGCGTTGAGGTAAACAACGACCTGTGTGAGCATTTTGCTTATTCGCGCCAGGAGTTGAGCGACATTGTTCGTATCAACCAGATCAAGACCTTCGACGAGCTATTAGAGAAATATGGCACTGGTCTTGGCTGCACCGTATGTAAACCAGCGGTAGCTCGATACTCGCCTCGTTCTGGAATGACTACATCTTGCAAGACGAGCATATGGAGCTTCAGGACACTAACGATATCTACCTTGGCAATATGCAAAAGGACGGCACCTACTCGGTCGTACCTCGAGTCGCTGGCGGTGAAATCACACCAGAAAAACTGATTGTTCTGGCGAGATAGCCAAAGAGTACGACCTCTACACCAAAATCACCGGTGGTCAACGCATTGACCTATTCGGCGCCCAACTTAATGACCTGCCAATCATCTGGAAAAAACTGGTGGATGCAGGCTTTGAAACCGGACACGCCTACGGCAAATCAGTGCGTACCGTGAAGTCTTGCGTAGGTAGCACCTGGTGTCGCTATGGTGTAGGTGACAGTGTCAGCTTTGCTATCGATATCGAGAACCGCTACAAAGGTCTTCGCGCTCCACACAAACTGAAGTTTGCCGTATCTGGCTGTACCCGAGAATGTGCGGAAGCCCAGTCAAAAGATATTGGCGTTATCGCCACTGAAAACGGTTGGAACCTTTACGTCTGTGGTAACGGCGGTATGCGCCCACGCCATGCAGACCTATTCGCCACTGACCTAGACGACATCACACTCATCAAATACATCGACCGCATCCTGATGTTCTACATCCGCACCGCTGACCGCCTACAACGCACCTCGGTTTGGATGGAAAACCTAGAAGGCGGATTGGACTACCTCAAACAGGTGGTAATTGAAGACAAGCTAGGTGTGTGTGAAGAGCTTGAGAAAGAGATGGCGAGCAACATCGCCAAGTACCAGTGCGAATGGAAGACCACCATAGAGTCTCCAGAAAAACTCAAGCGATTCAGCCACTTCATTAACAGTGACCAAAGGGACGAGAAGCTCAAGTTTATCTCGATGCGTGAACAGAAGATCCCTAAATCATTCGAGCCAAGCGCTGAAGAAAGAATCCCAGTATTGGAACTTACGTCAAATGACGAATAGCTAAGGAGAAGCCCATGACCAACTGGCAAACCGTTTGTCGGGTAACCGACCTAACTCCGAACATAGGCGTATGCGCCCTGGTTGAAGACCAGCAAGTTGCCATCTTCAACTGCGCCCGTACTGACAGCCTATACGCCGTGGCCAATTTTGACCCAATCGGCAAAGCCAATGTGCTCTCCCGAGGAATTATCGGCTCTATCGAGGGTGAACCCTATGTGGCTCCCCTCTTTATAAGCAGCATTTTCATCTGCAAACCGGAGCCTGTTTAGAGGAGCCCGAACAACAAATTAAGACCTACCCTGTGCGCGCCCATGAGGGCGAGATACAGGTGTCGATTTAAAAATTAGGAACTAAAGTAAAAGGATAAACACCATGGAAAATACGAAGTTCTCACTAATGTCATTTACCGGCAAGATGAAGATCTTGCACCTAAGCTGGATTGCTTTTTTATTACCTTTGTGGTTTGGTTTAACTTTGCACCGCTACTACAGATGGTAAAAGAGACCCTAGGCCTCTCCACTCAAGAAGTAAAAACCCTTTTGATCCTGAACGTGGCGCTCACCATACCTGCGCGCGTCATCATAGGTATGCTTACCGACAGATTCGGACCTAGATTAGTATACTCGGCTCTGCTCGCTGTCTGCTCCATTCCCTGCTTTATGTTTGCCTTTGCCGACTCCTTCATGCAGGCCGCTATTGCGCGCTTCATGCTAGGCTTCATCGGCGCGGGCTTCGTAGTGGGTATCCGTCTGGTATCCGAGTGGTTCCCACACAATGAGCTAGGCACTGCTGAAGGCATCTACGGTGGTTGGGGTAACTTTGGTTCGGCAGCAGCGGCCTTTACTCTACCTATGTGGCTCTGCTATTTGGTGGTGACGAGGCTGGCGTTACGCTATCGCCTCTACCGGTCTTGTCAGCTTGCTGTTCTCGTTTGTCTTCTACAAGAACGTATCCGACACACCAAAGCTCAACCTATTTCAGACCTAAGCACCTTTCTGCGATGGAAGTGACCTCAAAGGGTGATTTCTACTTCCTGCTACTGATGAAGATCCCTATGTATGCGGTGTTAGGTCTACTAGCTTGGAAACTGTCACCAAGCGGTATCGGTATGCTGTCTGAGTTCGTAGTTAATTCCATTTATGGCGGTCTAGTTGCCCTTTATCTTCTTGAAGCTAGCCAAGTATGGAAGGTAAACAAGAACATTTTCAAAGAGCCTGTTGAAGAAATCCATCAGTACAAGTTCAAGCAAGTTGCAGTTCTTAACGTCCTTTATTTCGCCACTTTCGGTTCTGAGCTTGCTGTTGTTTCAATGTTGCCATTGTTCTTCTCTGAGACCTTTGAACTATCACCGGTTCTAGCGGGCATGGTGGCTTCTGCCTACGCCTTTATGAACCTGATGTCTCGCCCCGGTGGCGGTTGGATCTCTGATAAGTTTGGCCGTAAGCCTACTCTACTGATTCTGACTGCTGGCCTTGCTGTGGGTTACTTCCTAATGGGTCAGGTAGACAGCCAATGGCCAATCTGGCTAGCTGTTGTAGCCGCTATGGTATGTTCTTTCTTCGTGCAGGCTGGTGAGGGCGCAGTATTTGCTACAGTACCTCTTATCAAGCGTCGTATGACAGGCCAGATTGCAGGTATGACAGGTGCTTACGGTAACGTGGGTGCGGTGACTTACCTAACTATCCTCTCTTTCGTTGACTATCAAACCTTCTTCTATGTGATTGCAGCAACCGCCGTACTTGGCTTTGCTACCCTGCTATTCATGGAAGAGCCTAACGGTAAGATTGCCGAGGTTAATGAAGATGGCAGCGTTACCCTGATTGACGTATCGAACTAGTAAGGATGGGAGCCTTCGGGCTCCCTTTACCCATATGAATATGCCAATCGCAACTCTCAAAATAGAACACGGCGGTTCTTCTCTCACTGGTAAGCGAGCGCAGAACCAAGACGCTATTTTGGTTAAGGTTCCTGACAACAACCAAGAACTAACCCATAAAGCATAGTGGCCTGTATTGCCGATGGTGTCAGTTGCAGTGACCAAAGCCAGAGAGCTAGTCACACCGCTGTAGTGCAGTTTGTAAACGACTACTTCGCTACCCCAAGCAGTTGGAGCATCAAGCACTCCGCCAGCAAGATACTAACTGCAATCAATAGTTGGCTCTATGAAGAAGGGAGTAAGCAAGCACTCACCCATAACAGCCTAGTCACCACCTTTAGCTGTGTGATCATTAAGTCCAATACCGCCCATATCTTCCATGTTGGCGATACCCGCATTTACCTACTACGAGATGGTGAGCTAGAACTACTCACCAAGGACCATCAAAGGGTTAATCTTGCCAAGCAAGCCTATCTCACCCGAGCCCTTGGTATGGATTCAAATCTGGATGTGGATTATCAGCAGCTGAGCCTGAAAAAAGGCGATAGATTTATCCTCACCACAGATGGTGTTCACGACACCTTGGATGTCTCATCTCAGATTTCCTCCGCAGACCTAACTACGCAACAACTCAGTAATCAGCTTTGCCAAAGCGCCCTTAAAAAAGGTAGTGAAGATAACCTCAGTGCACTGGTTTTAGATATCTTAGACCTGCCGGCACAATCGCTTCCTGAGCATCAGCTTTCGGTTCTGTCTCGCTCAATTCCTCCTGCACTAGATGAAGGGCATAAACTGGATCATTTTAAGGTTCTGAAGATCCTACATGCAGGAGCAAGAAGCCATGTGTATCAGGTGCTGGATGAGACCAATGGTGAAACTCGCGTCCTAAAACGCCGTCAGAGCAATATCGAGATGAGCTGGATTACCTAAAAGGGTTTGCCAACGAGCAATGGGTGGGTACTCAGCTCAAAAACAAACGAGTTATGAAGGTCTACCCTACACCTGTAGAGAGCAAGTTTGTCTACCAGATCTGCGAGTACATTGAGGGCATTACCCTTCGCCAGTGGATGTACGACAACCCTAAACCTAGCCTGCAACAAGCCCGCTCTATCTTAGATGAGACAATAAAAGCACTGCGAGTTTTCCAGCGTGCCGATATGGTTCATCGTGACCTAAAGCCTGAAAACATCATGATTACCCCAAACGGCGAGGTGAAGATTATCGACTTTGGTGCGGTTAAGGTGAAAGGCTCGAGGAAATAAGCCTGAATCCCAAGATACGGTTCCATTAGGAGCGGTTAACTACATTGCGCCGGAATACCTAAACACGGGCAAAGCTAACCTAGTATCAGACCTTTTCTCTGTAGCCGTGATTGGTTATGAAATGCTAACCGGAGAGCTCCCATACAAACCCACCACCAGCCAGAATCTCAACGTTGCTAGACATACAAAGTGGGTTTATCGCTCTCTATCCGATTACCGAGATGACATCCCAACTTGGGTCGATCTGGTATTTAAAAAAGCCACTCATCATCTCCCCAACAGGCGCTATCAAGTATTGGGAGACTTCATCGCCGATCTCTATATCCCAAACCCTGTGTTACAAAAAGAAAAGGATGAAAGCCCTTTGATTAACCGAAATCCGGTGTTGTTCTGGAAAATACTTGCACTAATGGCAACAGGGGTGGCATTGGTAGAAACTCTGATGTTAGTTTCAAAATAAAAACCTAACATTGAACTCATTTAGGCAGGTAGATAATTCCAGTATGGTGCGACAAATCCTAATGAAACGCCTCAAATCAATGCGCCCGTCTCCATCTAAATCATTGTTAGTCTTAGCTTTAGTCTCTTCATGTGCCAGCGCCAGCGTCATCACACTTACTTCCAAGGGAAATACGCTTCGAATTTCTCCCGCAAGCTTAAAGGTGGAGTGGAACAAACTGGCGATTAATAGCGGTAGTCTGCGGGTAAATGGCGAGCCACAGAAAGTCACTAACTTGAGAGCCAACAACAAAACTGCAAGCTGGGTATTATCTCCAAGTCAGATATCAGCGGTCGCACGCTTATATCAAGACCAACTACTGCTCTCTTTCGATGCCTCTAGCCACGCAAAGATAATGCGAAATCAACCTGTTACCTTGAGTTGGTTCGACCTTGCGGAGCATAAGACTCAAACCCTACTTCTGCCATTTAGTGAGGGAATGCGAGTACCCACTACCAGCCAACATTGGGGCAATTCTTAGCGCAAGAGTATTCAGGCTCGAATACTACTCAAGACCTAAAGATGCCATTTTGGAGCGCTCAACAGGGAGATAGATTTGTTAACTATCAATTGGTTACGCCCACTAACAATGAACTCGGCTTTGACTTTGCCTCACAAAAAATAGATATGAGGGCAGACCATCAATTTACGTCTCTCAATCAAAGCCAAACCTTTAAGGTCAAAATCACCTTGGGTAAGGATTCTCTAAGTGGGGCTAGGTCCTATCGCCAGTGGCGAGTCGAACATGGACAGTCACAAAGCCTAGAGCAAAAACAAAAGCTCAACCCAGAAGTGGCTAAGATGGTAGGCGCGAGTCAGGTTTATCTGTTTGGAACTGGCGTGATAAGTACCATGGATGTAGCTGACTGGTGGGGACTCAATACTTGGTACACCAAGGAGTCTGGGCTCAAGCTTTCAGCCGAAGCGACTAAGGAGCTTAAACCCCTGAAAAAGGGTAAAGACTGGCTAGCTCAGTATCACAAGAGACTATTGGTTTCTGAGATTAATCGCTCTCTCAAGCAAAAGTATCCTACTCAAACACCAAGCCTTGCCGATAACACCATCAAGGCTCAATACGACTCTGCTCAGAAACAAAAACAATGGCTCGAAACCCATGCAGGCAAGTATCTGCGCCCTTCAAATCAGTGGGGACAAGCCATCTCAACCCAGATGATTCACACCCTCCAGCACGCAGGACTAAAAAAACTGTGGCTAGGTTTTGATAACTGGATGCCGGCGCTCTACCAACCAGAAGCCGTCGATATGGCAAAAAATGCGGGGTATCTAGTCGCTACCTATGACTCATACAACACCGCCATTGAACGAGGAAAAAACGATACCTGGCTGACCGCGCAACTTCCAAAAGCTATGCGAGACAACTGTTATATAGAGCAAGCTGACGGGACTAAGAAGAAAGGCTTTCGAGGAAATGGCTTCTATCTCAATCCAACTGCCATCTCGGCTACGTTCAAAAACGAATCCAAGATATTGTTCAATATGGCCATTTCAATAGCCTATTCATCGACGTGGATTCAACGGGTGTGGCCCGCGAAGACTATCGCGACGATAGTAATGAGCAGAGTGTTCTCAACGCCTATAACCAAAGACTAAGTTGGATAGCCGAAGACAACCACCTGATTGTAGGCTCGGAAGACGGTAACAGTTTAACTACCGCAGGTATTTCGTTTGCTCATGGGTTGGAGACTGTTGGCTTTGGTTGGACAGATAAGGATATGAAGTCCAACCGTAACTCACCTTATTACTTAGGACGCTGGTATCCCGATGAAAAGCCGGATTTCTTCTTTAAACCGGCAAAGGTAAAACAGCCCTATAAAGATCTGCTGTTTGATCCCCAGTATCGCATTCCACTCTACCAGGCTGTTTTTCACGATGAGGTGATCAACAGTCATCACTGGCACAGCGATAGCCTCAAGTTTAGTAATGTGCAGATGGAGCGAGACCTAATTGGAATGCTCTACAACACCCCAGCGATGGTGCATCTCACCACTGATGAAGCAAGCTCACCAAAGAGCAAACGCATTGCGGCGCTAGTGCATTACCAAGATGGGTACCTACCAATACACCAACAGCTCTGGAACAAACAGCTAGTCGGTTTTAAATGGTTAGATAAACTCGGTGAGGTGCAGCAAACCAACTTCAGCGACGGCAGCACTATCACGGCCAACTTTACCCCAGAAACATTTACTTTAGGCGACAACACTATTTCTGCGCACTCAGTGCTGGCTAAACTAGCCAATGGAAAAACAGTGCTTTGGTCATCTAAATAGCAGGCACAAAAAAGGGATTGGCCGAGGCCAATCCCTTTTCATATTTAACTGACTATTACTCGTAGTCTGAAGCGTAAGTGTCTTCGTAAGAGTGCGAGTAGAACTCGAATAGGTTGCCAAACGGGTCTTCTAGGTAAACCATTTGCGCTTGCTTAGAATCGTCTTCTGGGTGGTAACGATGGATATCCATACGTACCTTACCGCCGAACTCTTCTACACGCTTGATTGCAGATGCAAACTGCTCTTTTGGTAATTGCAGACAGAAGTGGAAGATACCTAGACGAGAGAAATCAACGTTATGACGCTCTTCACGGTCAACCATTTCGAACAACTCAACACCGATACCATCAGAGGTTACTAGGTGAGCGATGTTGAAGCCTTTGAAGCCTTCACCGAATACTGCGATACACATACGACCGATAGCAGACTCGCGCTCTTCAACAACTTTAGTGTTGTTCATTACAACGCGTAGACCTAGAGCTTGAGTGTAGAACTCAACCGCTTTGTCCATGTCGCCAACCATGATACCTACGTGATTCATTTTCATAATTCGATTCCTCTTAGCCAGGTCTGCCGACGCTTTGCGACTCACAGCCCCTTATGTTTGTTTGGTGTTTCGTTTTGATGGGGTGAGTATATGGAGAAATCGAGATTACATGAAATTATTGATTATTATATTTTTGATAATATTTTGTTATTTATGATTAAGTGTGTTCGGCTAAAGATACCGCTGGGCCGGCACTCCGGATATCGCTTCCTGCGATTCCGGCATGACGAATCGTTCGAAAATAGCACACAACATATAGATCCCGTCATCCCGGAATTTTCGAAGAAAATATCCGGGATCTTCTAACGCACCGACACAAACTCAACCGCCTCTAAAACAAAAAAGCCCCAGCAAAAGCTAGGGCAATGTGGAGGCAAAACTAAATTAGACTAGGTTCCACTTGTTCACTATCTCTTCAGCTCGCGCAAGCAGTTTCGCGCTTGAAGAGGATTGGACAAAGGCAGCGTTGTCATTCACCTGCTCAACGGTATGGGCACCTGCGATAACTGGACCCACTTCCTCTTGCGCCACCAACCAGTGGATAGCTAGATGCGCTAGCGGAATGTTCGCTTCTTTGGCTAGAAGCTTTAACTCTTCCACACAGTTGAAATAGGGTTCGAAGGCGTCGCCGTTAAGTTTAGGGTTATTACGGCGATCATCCTTCTCATCCCAGTTTCCTGAACGCTTTAAGGTGCCGGTTAGCAGTCCCTGCATCAATGGCGAGTACGGCAAATACTTCATATCATTGGCTTTACAGAAAGGCAGAGCCTCTTCACGAGCGCGGTACTGCAATGGAATGTTGTGGTAGTGCTCAGGGTTCTGCTCAAGCAGGTTGTACAGGCCTTGGAAGGTAGCGACCTCTACTCCTTCCATCATCTGACGAGTCATATCCAGTGAGTAGTTAGACACACCTACATGACGAATTTTGCCTTGCTTCTTCAGCTCAGCTAGCGCCTCGGCAGTTTCGGAGATTGGCGTGTTTGGATCCGGCCAATGCACCTGATACAAGTCCACATAATCGGTTTGCAGACGCATCAAGGAATCGTCGATCTCTTTAAAGATGCTCGCCTTAGTAAGATCCTTACGAGTCTTTTTACGCTCATCTTGAGACCATGGCAGACCACACTTGGTTGCTATGATGATCTTGTCACGAGATTCATTCTTTAGTGCCTGACCTAAAACCGTTTCTGCATGGCCCTTGCCATATACAGGAGCAACATCGAAGAAGTTAATACCGGTATCGAGAGCCGCCTTGATGGACTTGATAGACTCTTCATCCGAGACGTTATTCCAAGTCCCGCCGATTGCCCAGCAGCCGAAGCCGACTGCTGATGCGTCTAGATCTTTAATTTGTTTGTATTTCATAGTCTTAACTCGATTACTTCAGCTCTGGCCAGTAATCCTTGTTCGCTTCAATCATCTCATCGAGGATAGATTTCGCAACCTTGGCTGAAGGAATTGTCTTGCTTAGGGTAAAGGCTTGCAATGCTTTATCGTACGAACCTTCGATAGCCGCATCCACCAAGCATTTCTCGGACATCAATTGCTGCTGCAGCATGCCTTGGTAGAAGTGTGGCACTTCACCCACTTGGATTGGATAAACCTTGTCTCTACCTAGAAGTGCAGGAACCTCTACCATGGCATCGTCTGGCAAACCTTTGATAATGCCGTTGTTTGGAATGATCACTAGCCACTTCTGGCGAAGGTCATAAGCCATAGACATAGCCACATCCGCAATAAACTCACCGTGAACACCCACGTGGAACTTACCTTCTACATCACCATCGGAAGCCTTGATCTGCTCGATTGCTTCGAACATCTTCTTCTCACGACCTTCCATCACCTCGTTAGCACGAGTGTGTTCTGGATTAGACTGAGCCACGATATCGTCAGCCATTAGGTAGTACTGAAGGTAGGTGTTTGGAATGTACTCAGGGAACATCTGAACCAGCGGCTTAGTGTTCTTAAAGGTCTTAATCCAAGACGGCTCTGAGTGACAGGCATTTTCCACTTCTTGCTCGGTCAACATACCAAACTTAGCGATGTGCTTGCGCAGGAACGGGATCTTCTCTTCGCCGTCTACCTTGATAGAAGTAAACCAACCGTAGTGGTTCAGACCGAAGTACTCCACGTCTAGGTCGTAGCGATTCACCTCAAGAATGTTGGATAGGTTACGCTCGATTGCCACTGGCATATCACAGATATTCAGCACACGTGCATCTGGGCGCAGACGGTTTACCGCGTCCGCCACAATCGCTGCTGGGTTAGAGTAGTTAAGCATCCAGCAAGTTTCTTTTGAGAAACGTTCCATATGATCAATCAGTTCAATCATAGGGAAGATGGTACGCATACCGTAAGCCAGACCACCAGCACCACAGGTCTCTTGACCTACACAGCCGTGACGAAGTGGGATCTTCTCATCAAACTCACGCATCTTGTATTGGCCAACACGAATTTGAGCAAATACGAAGTCAGCGTGAGAGAACGCCACTTCTGGTTCAGTGGTTACCGTTAGCTTTACATTTGGAGCATGTGTTTTAACCACATAGTCTACCAATACCGCTACGTTATCTTGACGCTCAGCATCGATGTCGTACATGCGGATCTCAGCGATTGGGAACTCGTCACCTTTCATAAGAAGCGCTTTAACGATACCTGCTGTGTATGTAGAACCGCCACCAGCAATTGCGATGATTTGTGGTTGTTTAGTCATAACCAACTCCATTTATACTTAAACTTACAAGCTAAAAGGTATTATCAAACATAACCTTTCTCGAATAGGTCTTATCGTATTTATTGCCGCAGACATGACAAATTGAATAATCTATTTATGTGACACCATTCAAAGGTTATTTAACATAGGTTATAAATAAATATTAAATATATAATCAATTATGGCGAGGAAGGTATATCGCTAGCTTATGCGCATCCGGATGGAACCAGGCCTCGGTATAATCAAATTTACGTCCATCTACTAAATTGGAGATGAACGTAGGTTGATAATAGGGTGACTTTTTCCATGCCCAATAGCTTGGTTATCTCCTCATCCGACTCCACTGCTGTGAACTCTTGGCGACTTCCTTCTATCACCATCTGCTTCTCTTGTTCTACATAAGCAAACTTGGATTTTTCTAAGGTAGAGATGTTCAGCTCAGGGAATAGAGAGACTGGCATATAGCTGTCTTCAACGATACGAGGTTGGTCATCTATATACTTAACCCTACGGATATAATACAGAGGCTCGCTCTCGCTTAGCCCAAGTAGCTTATGGACTGAGACGTTTTCGGTATCCATAAAAAACTTGGTCACCTTGTACTTCACAGACTTGTTATTGCTCTGCTGTATTTCCGAGGTTCCCGCTAATGTAGTGAGTTGATGGGAGAGCTGCTTTTCCAGCACATAAGTGCCCGAACCACGGCGCTTTTCTACCAGTTTTAATTTCACCAATTCATCCACCGCCTTGCGGATGGTGATTCGACTTACTTGATACTCTTCAATGAGTTGCTTCTCTGTAGGAAGCGCTTCTCCTACTCGATAAACGTCGGCGTTAATCTTGTCTTTAAGACTTTCCAACACTTTTACATATAACACTGCCGATTCCTTTTAATTATTGGTTATATATTCGAAATAATAACATGACTAATTGGTATTATAATAGGTTATCCATCACATTATAACCACCAGAAAGTTGTTATAATCTCTTCGATCAATAAAGCTATTCGCAAACAACATTAATAAATCAATAGCTAATTCAGGAACATCGACCAATGAACAGAGAAGCAATAACCACTTATATGAGTGATTTATCGCGAGCCATGTTAGCTCCGATCTATGTCCTACCTATGGTGGGTTTGGCTATCGCCATCGGCGCGGCTGTCACCAATACCTCTATCGTCTCTGCCCTACCCTTTTTAGACAATGCCTTCTTCGCTGGCGTTGGCGAGGTATTAAAATGGGGGCACTGTCCGTCCTTATCAACCTACATATTATCTTCGCCGTCGGTATCTCCATGGGTATGGCAAAGAAAGATAAACACCTTGCAGGTTTTAACGCACTTATCCTGTACTTTGTTTATCTCTACTCAATGCATACCTATATGGACATCAATGGCCTTCTTATCGAAGGGGATCTCGGTGGTACCGGTCAGGGATCCATTCTGGGTCTTCAAGTTGTCGATACCGGTATCTTCGTTGGTATGTTGATCGGTATCCTGAACGCTGTCGTTCACAACCGATACAGCCAAAAGGTCATCACAGGTGCATTCGCTCTGTATGGTGAATCTCGTCTAGTGCTACTGATCATGTTACCTATCGTGATGACCCTTGGTGTGGTATTCACTCACGTTTGGCCGCCTGTGCAGCACGTTATCCAAGGTTTCGGTACGCATATTCTTGAGTCTGGTCATATTGGTGTGGGCATGTATGGCTTTATGGAGCGCATCTTGATCCCAACGGGTATGCATCACCTGTTGTGGATCCCATTGCACTTTACTGAGGTAGGCGGTTGTACTGTAGTTTCAGGTCAAACCTACTGTGGTATCGAAAACATCTTCCTAGCAGAGATGACCGACCCAACAATCGAACGTCTATCTCACAGCGTTGTTTATGACGCTCGCTCTCTAGTTAAGATTTTTGGTCTTACTGGTGCAGCTCTTGCTATGTACCACTGCGCTGACGACGACAAGAAATCTCATGTAAAAGCGATTCTGGTCCCAGCGGTTGTATCATCGATTCTTGTGGGTGTGACCGAACCAATCGAGTTCTCTTTCCTATTCGTTGCACCAATTCTATTTGTGGTTCACGCCATCCTAACTGGTCTATTCATGATGCTAGTGTCTATCTTCGACATTCTGGCAATCGGTAAAGGCGGTCTGATTGACTTCATCATGTACAACATCCCACTTGGCGTGACTAAGACTGGCTGGCCTTACTATGTGCTGCTTGGCTTTGCTCAGTGCGCGACTTACTACGTGGTATTTAGAGTTCTTATCACCAAGCTAAACCTTAAGACCCTAGGCCGTGGTAATGCAGAGATGAAGCTGCACACTAAAAAGGATTACAAAGAACGCAATGCAGTTGGCGTTATCGACAGCACTGTAGGCGAGTTTAACTCTACCGCTATCATTGCTGGTCTGGGTGGTAAAGCAAACATCTTAGATGTGCAGAACTGCTACACCCGCTTGCGTGTTGAAGTAAAAGATTCGTCTCTAGTGGACGAAGCAAAAATACAAGAAGCGAATCCTATGGGGATCGTAAATAAGGGGCAAAACATTCAGATAATCTTTGGTAGCCATGTGGCCTCTGTGCGCCAAGAAGTGAATGAATTCCTTGAGGCTATGCCTGCTTAAAAATAAAAACAATTTATTTCCAAACACAAAAAAAGGGATTGGCCGAGGCCAATCCCTTTTCATATTTAACTGACTATTACTCGTAGTCTGAAGCGTAAGTGTCTTCGTAAGAATGCGAGTAGAACTCGAACAGGTTACCAAACGGGTCTTCTAGGTAAACCATTTGCGCTTGCTTAGAATCATCTTCTGGGTGGTAACGATGAATGTCCATACGTACCTTACCGCCGAACTCTTCTACACGTTTGATTGCAGATGCAAACTGCTCTTTTGGTAGCTGTACACAGAAGTGGAAGATACCTAAGCGAGAGAAATCAACGTTATGACGCTCTTCACGGTCAACCATTTCGAATAGCTCAACACCGATACCATCAGAAGTTACTAGGTGAGCAATGTTGAAACCTTTGAAGCCTTCGCCAAATACTGCGATACACATACGACCGATAGCAGACTCGCGCTCTTCAACAACTTTAGTGTTGTTCATTACAACGCGTAGACCTAGTGCTTGAGTGTAGAACTCAACCGCTTTGTCCATGTCGCCAACCATGATACCTACGTGATTCATTTTCATAATTCGATTCCTCTTAGCCAGGTCTGCCGACGCTCAGCGACTCACAGCCCCTTATGTTTGTTTGGTGTTTTGTTTTGATGGGGTGAGTATATGGAGGAATCTGGATTACATGAAATTATCAATGATTATATTTTTGATAATTTTTATTTATTAATATTAAGTATTCTCAGCGGAATTTTCGAAGAAATATC
The DNA here is from genome assembly GCA_000830455.1 of Vibrio sp. JCM 19236. Taxonomy (GTDB): domain Bacteria; phylum Pseudomonadota; class Gammaproteobacteria; order Enterobacterales; family Vibrionaceae; genus Vibrio. The sequence continues at coordinate 298,827 of BBSB01000002.1, read as the reverse complement.
CGGGATCTTCTGATGCACCACCTCAGTAACGACACAAAAAAAAGCCGGAGATTACTCCGGCACGATGTATTTAATGACATTGGAACTTTTAACCCCTACATCATCCTCAAGAAATAAGGAATAATCAGCGCGTTCGCCAAGTCAATAAAGAACGCACACACCAATGGCACCACGATAAAGGCCTGCGCCGAGTAGCCATACTTGTGACTCACCGCCGACATGTTGGCCATAGCGGTTGGTGTTGAACCTAGGATATACCGCCGAAACCGGCACACACTACAGCTGCATCGTAGGTTTTACCCATTGCAGGAAATATCACAAAGATATTAATGACCACAGCCAGTAGCAACTGCATTGCCAAGATAGCGAAGATAGGGCCTGCAAGGTCAATCAAAGTCCAAAGCTGCATGCTCATCAAAGACATAGCTAGAAAAGTGCCCAAAGCAATATCGGCAATCAGATCAACTGCTGCGGTGCGCGTTGGCCACTTAGTGCCCGTGACACGCGGGGTAGGAATCTGGGATAAGGTTGGTAATCACGATACCGGCAAACAGACAAGAAACGAACAGTGGTAATTGCAGACCTGTCTGGCTGATAGCCTCGTTCAGCAGTACGCCAAATACGATACACACATGGATAGCCAGCACTGCATCTAGGAAATCAAACGAGGTCAATTTCTCAATCGGTTGCTCTGCTTTTTCCTTCTCCGGATTTTCTTCAACAGAGGCAACTAGGCTGTGTTTCTTGATAAGGAACTTAGCAATAGGGCCGCCCATCAAGCTCGCTAGAATCAAACCAAAGGTCGCACTGGCGATACCTATCTCCATTGCACTTTCTAAGCCAAACTCATCAGCGACCTTAGGTGCCAAGCGATAGCCGTGCCGTGACCACCAATTAGGGAAATACTGCCGCTGAGCATACCGAAGACAGGCTCAAGACCGAACGCTGAGGCGACTGAAATGCCCACGATGTTCTGCATAACCATAAAGGCAATGGTAACCACCAAAAGGATAATTAGAGGCTTACCGCCTTTTAATAGGTCTTTCAGGCTGGCGTTGATACCGATAGTGGTAAAGAAATAGACCAGGAGCACATCGCGCGCCATTAGATCAAAGGTCACCTCAACCGAGGTAACAGCGTAGACGAGAGCAAGCAGTGTTGATACCAAGATACCGCCAGAAACTGGCTCAGGGATACTGAACTCTTTAAGAAACCCTATCGACTGATTGAGTCTTCGGCCGATAAAGAGCACTACTATGCCCATAGTCACCGCAAAAAAAGAACTCAGGTAAAGAACGTTATTGTCAAACTCCATAGCGCTTACATCATCTCCCTAGCTTCACATTATTCATTTCAATGGCACTCTTATAAGACTAAAAATGCGCTTACTCTAAACAGTGGCAGTACCTTGTGAGTGCGCTTTGAGTGCATCAATCCATTGATGATTTTATTTACTACCTTTCTCCAGATTATCAGACGCTTGCTGGGAGTAAATCATTATTTATATCAATTGGTTGCACTTTATCCCCGTTGCATTGCCTCACGGTAGGCCGTTGGGGTTAGCTCTCTGTATGCCTTGAACTGTCGATTAAAGTTGGCTTGGTTGTCGTAGCCAACTCGCTCGATGATTTGACTTATAGGAAGGTCGGTGTTCATCAAGAGGTCACAGGCCATATTCAGACGCAGTTTCTTGAGATGCTGGCTAAAGCTCTCGGTAAAATGTTTGGCGAAAAGTGCGCACACTGCTCTCGCTCACATATAAATGGTCAGCAAGATCTTTCAAACTGATGTCATTGGCAAAGTTTTTGAGAAGATAGCCCTCAACCCTCTCAAGCTTGTCATTAATAGAACGAGATTCGTCGTCTTTAAGCGCAACTGGATTGGCAAGCTTTATTGCCTCTTTGTCTTCAATAAGAACGGAAAGTATTGTGATCAAAATGCTGAGCTGCTTTGGTTGCGATACCTGCATCACTTCATCGAGCATTGCTACTACTTTCTCCGCAGTATCAGGGGAGAACTGTAAACCTCTGCTCGCATCAAATAGCAGTGTCTTTAATGGGGCTAACTCATGGCAGATCTCTATCAAGGATTCGATCCACTCCTTGCGAAACCAGATCACATGAGTCTCACACTGTGGCGAATCATGTTCGAGTGCGGAGTAAATTGCATGCGGGAGGTCTGGGCCTACCATCACCATATGGTTATGCTCAATTTCACTTTGATTGTGCCCAATAAAGCAAAAGCCCTTAAAGTGACGGTGTATAGCTATCTCATACTCATTGTGACGATGCCAACCATAGCTCTTTTTCTCTTCCACTATCTTTCGATAACGCCACGACATACCCAGTCGCTGTGGCACCCTTTCAAGCACACCCTGCATTCAATGCTCCATTTAAATCAAAGCTGTAGATTACTTCAATACTAATGCAGATTACTTAAATTTGAACGAAAAGTACTACTAGTTAAGCACTAAGGATTCATAGAAAAAGAAAGGTGATGCGTACACTTTAGTTATGCCACTAAGGAGCAACTCATGACTAAATTCACACGAAAAATCATCACGCTAATCGCCGAAACCCGTAAACAATGGATTAAAGAATTGGTGTATGGGTATCGTATCTCGGGTACAGATGTTTGGGAGTACTACGGTTATCAATCTAAAGAAGAACTGGTGAAGGATCTCGCTCGCTGATAGTTGTACACAATAAGCTGGCAAGGACGCCTGCTTCTTTTCTCTAATCTAATTTATTAATTACTTATATACCAATAACTTAATCTAAATTTAAATATATTTATTAGTTCAACAAAATTTATTTATTAACTTTGATAAAAACAAACAGTCCTGATAATAAATATGTTTGATCGTTACCCTCAACTTAACGTGATATAAAGCACAAAAATCAGTCAACAACCGATTTAATATCTTCCCGGTTCTCAATTTGAATCAATTTTTATTTGCCAAACTCGCTGCGAAGTGAGGACGGAAAGCCACGGGTCTTTATCAAATAAAAGATAGCCGGGTTGCGTAACTTTATTTGGATAAAATTATGAAAATGAAATGTCTGGTTTTGGCTTGTTTAGCTTCACTATCAGCACACGCTTATGCGGACAATGGCTATTCCTGTAATAACGTTGCAGGGTTTCAAAATAACCTAGATGGAAGTTCTGCGGTTGTTGTGAAAAAAGGCTTCAAAGAGGGAGTCTCTTACAGACAATACGAAGACGATTTCGGTACTAAGGGCGTACGACTAACTGGTGAAGGTATCAACGGCGGTCTTTGCTATGACAGTGTTGATGCAGGCAACAATGCCTTTGCTACTCGCTCTGAGTGGGGTTTTAGCTGTAACAACATCAATCCATTGGGACAGCAAGTAAACTCAGTTGGCACTTACCCTAAAGTCACCCTAGCAAGATCCCTCTAGAAGAAGCGGTCGACAACTATGGTATTCGCCTATCTGGAGAAGGCATCAGTGGCGGTCTTTGCTTTGAGCAAGTCAGTGATGCATTTTCTTACCTAGAATTCGCCAAGGACGGCACCTTTAAGGCGAAAGGAAAATTCCAAAACGACGATGCTCGTATTTCAGGCCGCAATGGTTATATCAAGATCTCTGGCAATGGAGTCGGTGGTAAATACCTAGTAACTTGGGATAACTAAACCCTATGTCCTGCTTGTATAAATACAAGCAGGACTTATTACCCTCTGATTTATATAGATATAGTTATTATGAACATCAAAAAGAATTTGGGTTTTACTCTAATAGAGCTAATTTCTATTATTGTCATAATTAGCATACTTGCTGTAACCGCACTACCTCGCTTTTTAAATTACAGCGCGGAAGCTAGAGTTTCTGTGCTTGAACACCTAGTCGGTAAAACTCGTGAAGTATTTAATAATGTTCAAGCTATAAAAAATGTCGAGGGACGGTATATATAAAAGAAAACAAACAATATCTTAAATACAGCCCTGGTGTGGACCTTGTTCTGAACAAAGGCCAGTTAGATGCTGGAGAATACTGCCGTGCAATCGGCCTACTCGACGTGACGCTTAGCAAAAACAATGACGCTCATACTAAGGACAAGAAATATCGCTGCAAATACGAGAACACCACCAAGGCTTTTATTGCAGATAACGCGCTATCTCAAAACCAGTGTTACATACATATCAATCCATATGATTACGATAAAGAGCCTAGTGTTTCGCTAAGGTGTGCTGGAAACAGCAATGAATGTCTATGCAACTGACAAACGACCCAGACACAGGTTGTTACAAAGATCCTAAGAATATCGAACATTCCAATACGAATAACAAAAACGATTAACATTCGCTCTCCTTTTTACCTCAGAAATAAAAACAAGGAGACAAAATGAAAAACAAGATACTTGCTCTTTCGGCACTTGGATTACTGGCCGGTTGTGGCGGCTCAAACTCTAGTAGTGAAAGCCTGATGCACCGACTTCAGCTTGCACTATGTATGGTGGCAGTATTGAAGACAATGGTGTTGAATTAACAGCGCTGTTACTGGGTAACCCTGAAATAATCGAATCTTTTGATTTCGAGTTTTTACCTGAAAATGGTATCGATGCTGGACAGCTTTGTAATGAACTCGGCCTCTCTGCAAACACAGTGCTGTACTCTGATAAAGATGACCAAAGCCAATACCGTGGTCTTTATGAAGTAGGTAGCGAAACGGTGACTCTTTGGTGGCAAGGAGCATTCGACAACTCACTCCAAGACAACTATGCGACCTACGTTGACGAAGAAACCTATACCGAAGGAAGACTCGGCTGGCGAGTTGATACATTCAAATACATTTTCCCTGATTTTAGCTTCAATGGAGAGTGGATTGCACAGGTAGGTAATAGCGAAAGCAAGATGAAACGACTGGCTTTACAAGCCAATTGGAAGCGCTTGAATTCGCTGGTGTTGACCAATCTAAGCTCCTGAAAACCTATGAGCTAGAAGCTGAATGGGACGAAATGTACGCCTTCTGGGTATCCCAGTCTGAGCAATCAACCTCAACCTTTAAATCCTCATTTTTTGGTCGCTCAAACAAGGTCACATTAGCTCAGTAAAGATGAGTTAACAGTGCTAACCATACAAAAACGGCAACCCAAAGGTTGCCGTTTTCAAAGCAAAACTATTCAGCAATCTTACTTCTTAGTCAGAGCAAACTCATCAACACGAACTTCGGTCTGCTTACCAATATCACCATCCATATTGATAGCTGATGCATCAGTAATACGCATTCTTGTGTAGATGGTCGCTGACGTATTGTCGCCACTGTTAAACTCTACTTGTGCCTGACGGAATGACTTTTTAACTTCACCAACAGGGCTGTTGCTCAATTGGCTAACGTGAATAACACTCTCACCTAGCTCTTTACCGTCTGCACCCGTTGCGCCTGCAAGTACTTCACTTACAGAGTTAGCGCCTTTCTTATCGCTCAAGTAGAACGACAGTACATAGTCAGTGTTTGGCTTCAAGCCTTCAACTGTCTGGCTCAAGCCAGGAACGGATGAGAAATCATCGGATGAACTGATAAAACGAATACGAGCCGAGCCTTCATCATCAAATGCTGAGTCTTTAGAACTACCTACGTCGCCCTTACCATTGTTTTTATCTGCTTCTTTACGCCAGAAGTCACTCTTACCGCTGTTGCTACGGAACGCAGTTAGCTGAGGGTCATTAATCAGTGAGCTTGCGCTAGATTTGATCACAACTGACGATGTTGCAGCTGTAGCAGCGTTAGTTTCTTTCTTAGCAGAAGCGGTATCAGAAGTAGAGGCACAGCCTGCTAGCAAACCTGCAATAGCCAGACCTAGGTAAACTTTTTTCATGTTCATCTTCCTAACAAAATATTGTTGTGTATTTCCTTGTTAAAGCCATAAAAGCATACAAAAGTATTGTATGACTAGATGTGACATAGGTAATACTTCGCAATAGTTGGGTGGTCTGATACTCAACAATGTGCGGTATGACATGTTTTGTAGGGATGCTGGAAATTACTGGCATATGCAACCAATGGAATCTCCTCCAGTTAACACAAGCTTACAGTTACACATGGATCGCAAAGATTTTACATATAGAGACACTATCTGTAACACGCTATTTGCGCCGCTTTATACAAAACCAACAATTTGACTTTATATTCATTATTTTTGCATTTGTATTGAATTTATTTGTTGCACTCAGCCCTTTGCTATGTAAAATCGCAATCATTGTTTTAAGATTCACAAAAAGTGAATAGAAAATCATCATGAGGTTGTAGATGAGCGATGTACTTGTAGCGGAAAGCCCAGTCAATACGAAGAGAAATGTATTGATGTTTGCTATCCCATCCTATTGGGTTTATTTTTCTTTTTAGCACCACTGAACGTAGCCGATAGCTTCACGTTTCCATTGGCGCTGATGGCGAAAGGCGTTAAAGCCTATTAGGTGACGCTGTTCTGCCAACCGTAACCGGCATTATCTGTTTCTCAGCAGGTTCGACTCTGCTAGCTAACGTGTTCAAGCCAAGTTTCGTCACAGAATCATCTCTACTGAATCGCTTATTTATTCTTTCACCTGCTTGGGTATTGGTGAGAGTTTTAGGTGCAGTATTTACCCTAATGGCACTGCATCAGATGGGCCCTGAGATCATCTGGAACGGCAACACCGGTGGCCTAGTGCTGAATGACCTGCTTCCTTCTCTGTTTGTTACCTTTTTCTTTGCAGGCCTGCTACTTCCTCTACTACTAAACTTTGGCCTACTGGAGCTTCTGGGTACCCTTCTAAGTAAGGTGATGCGTCCTCTTTTCCGTCTACCGGGCAGAGCGGCTATCGACTGTATCTCCTCTTGGCTTGGTGACGGCACTGTAGGTGTACTTCTAACGAGCAAGCAGTACGAGCAAAAGAAATACACTATGCGTGAAGCGGCAGTGGTAGCGACCATGTTCTCACCTGTTGGTATCTCTTTCTCACTAGTGGTTCTAGCTCAGGTTGGTCTAGAAACTATTTCGTTCCGTTCTATCTGACCATCTGCTTGTCTGGTGTTGTTGCAGCAATGATTATTCAGTTCCTGCCACCACTAAGCTACAAAAAAGACACCTATATTGATGGTACGGCTCCGGACAAAAACGATGAGCTTATTCCTGAAGGTCAATCTGCAGTGAAATATGGTTATCAACTAGCGCTTGAAAGAGCGAGCAAGGTTAAGAGCCTATCTGCTGTGGCAAAAGAAGGCCTGCACAGTGCTCTAGATATGATGTTCGGTGTTCTGCCTGTGGTTATGGCTGTGGGTACTATAGGTCTAGTGATTGCCGAAGCTACGCCTATCTTTACTTGGCTTGGTGCGCCTTTCGTACCTGTACTTGAGATGCTGAACCTGCCTGAAGCAACCGCTGCTGCAGAAACAGTTCTGGTTGGTTTCACTGACATGTATGTGCCATCAATCATTGCGGCATCAACTATTGATAGCGACCTAACTAAGTTTGTGATTGCGGCTCTATCTATCACTCAGCTTATCTTTATGTCTGAGACAGGTTCGGTAATCCTTTCGAGCAAGATCCCAGTGAACATCTTTGAGCTGATGGCTATCTTTGTTCTAAGAACCCTGATCACCCTGCCAATCATCGCGCTTTGTGGTCACATGCTTTTCTAATTTAAGCTTGAACGAATCAGCCCCAAGTTTGGGGGCTTTTTTACGCCTATTGGTTAGTCACGGTCGATAGCAAATGGCGACCAAGCCTGACGTGTCGGCATCACCTCAACACGGTTGATATTGATATGCTCTGGCAGAGTCGCGATATAGAACATCTGCTCTGCAATATCCTCAGCGCTGAGTGGTGTTGTACCTCGGTACAAATTGTCAGACGCCTCTTGATTGCCCTTAGTGCGAACCAAGGTAAATTCCGTTTCTGCAATGCCTGGCGAAAGATCAGTAACACGAACCCCTGTACCTTGAAGGTCGCATCTTAGGTTGTAGCTAAACTGCTTAACGAACGCCTTACTCGCGCCATAGACATGGCTACCTGGGTACGGCCATTGGCCTGCAATTGAACCCACATTGATGATGGTTGCCCCTGCTCCAGTTTTGATAAGGTTGGCAATAAAGCATGAGTAACATTCACCAAGCCGGTCACATTGGTATCTATCATGGTATGCCAATCGCTAAGGTCAACCTCAGCAGCACCTTGAGGGGCTAACGCGAGACCTGCGTTGTTAACCAGTGCCGTTATCTCAACAAACTCTTGTGGCAGTGACGCTACAGCCTCTTTAACCGCTTTAGCATCACGAACGTCCAACTGCATCACATGCACAGGTACATCTAAAGTCTCTTTTAGATCCAACAGTCTTTCGATACGACGACCTGATAGCACCAGTGACCAACCGTCTGCTGCAAACCTTTTTGCAGCAGCCTTACCAAAACCAGAAGTTGCGCCAGTAATAAATGCGATTTTCTTCATAATGCGTTCCTTGTTAAATGATGATTAGCAGTGCCAAGCCCATCAGAATGGGAGCCACTGTTTTTTAGGTGATAAATCCGGGTATCGATTAAAAAGCCTTTTCCCTATCAAATTACCAATCACGGCAACTGGAAAAAGCATCAAACTGATTTGAATAGACTGCACAGATACGGCGTTAACGTAGAGCAATCCGAGCAAGGATGCGGCTGAGCTCAAGATAAAAAACACTATTGCAGTAGCCCTTAACTCACTTCCTTTTAGCGACAGGTTAAGCAGGTACAGAACCAGTGGAGGACCACCAGCTGAGGCCGTGGTCATGCTAAATCCAGACACAGCGCCAGCTAAAAAAGCATAGCGTTGGTTAAGCCAAAGGAGCCGCAGGTTAAGCATGATCAGAGCCCCAGCGACAAAGGAAAAACCAGCGATGATCATCTTTAGCTCATGGGCTGAGATCACCGAAACGAAAAACAGCGACACGGGTATTGCCCCTAACATTCCCAGCGACAACATGCCTAGCAGACGCCAATTCACTTGAGTCTTTATCCCACAAACCAAGCACAAGCTACTCAGCAGATCCAAAGCCAATGCAATCGCAACGGCATCAAACGGCGAATAAATAAAACTCAGGCATAAGGCTGCGATAACGGCAAAACCAAAGCCACTGTAGCCTCTGATCACACCCGCAAACAAAATGAATACTGCCGCTAAGTACATTCTCTAGCCCGTTGTCGTTTGCCCCTTGATGTCATCAATGTAATCAAGCCTAGTCTCTGCCTATAGAGCCAGTTTTCGGTTTTGTATGTGGCAGTCACACCTTCATCTGGCTGACACAAGGCTTTTTTTAATCTGTCCCTACGCCCTTAATTCCATTTGTCGCCAAGATACCTGCAAAGCACAACGCAAAGACTCAATACCCACAGGAGAATGAAAATGGATGTATTCAGATCAGATGTATCAAGTCAGCAGGTTATAGACTTAGACAAACACGTATTCCACTCTTGGTCAGTGCAAGAATCCGCTGCACCCATCGCCATTGCTGGTGCGCAGGGATGTAATCTGTGGGACTTCGAGGGTAAACAATATCTGGATTTCAGCAGTCAGCTGGTCAACACCAACATTGGCCATCAGCACCCAAAGGTGATCGATGCGATCAAGGCTCAAGCTGAATCTCTAGTGACCATAGCACCCGCTACCGCCAACCTTACCCGTGGCGAAGCGGCCAAGCGCATCTTAGATAGAGCACCGGATAGCTTTAAAAAGGTGTTCTTTACCAATGCGGGTGCAGATGCCAATGAAAATGCCATCCGCATGGCAAGGCAGTTCACTGGCCGCGACAAAGTGCTTTCCGCTTATCGCTCTTACCACGCAATACTGGCTCTGCGATTGCCGCCACCGGCGATTTTCGTCGCGTTCCCAACGAATACAGCCGTGGGCATGTGCATTTCTTTAATCCATATCTGTACCGCACCGAATTTAACGCTAAGACCGAAGAGCAAGAGTGTGAACGAGCACTGGCGCACCTTAAACGAGTGATTGAGTGTGAAGGCCTGAAGCGATTGCCGCGATTATCCTAGAAACCATTCCAGGCACTGCGGGCTTTCTTCTACCACCTGAGGGGTATCTGCAAGGGGTCAGAGACCTTGCCACCGAGCACGGTATCCAGCTGATCTTCGATGAGGTAATGGTTGGGTTTGGGCGCACCGGACGTTGGTTTGCCTTTGAACACTTTAATGTGGTTCCAGACCTTATCACCTTCGCAAAAGGGGTGAACTCGGGCTACGTACCGGCCGGTGGCGTGGTCGTCAGCGAGCACATCTCCGAATACTTCAAGAGCAACTTCTTTATGGGCGGCCTTACCTACTCTGGTCATCCACTGGCTATGTCAGCGATTGTGGCAACCTAGATGCCATGGAAGAGGAAGGTATTGTTCGCTACGCCGATGAGGTTGGTAACACGGTACTTGGACCAGCGCTTATCGAGCTTATGGAAAAGCACACCAGCATAGGCGACATTCGTGGTAAGGGCATGTTCTGGGCGTTGGAGTTGGTTGAAGATAGAGCTACACGAGAACCATTAAGCGCTCAAAAGATGGGGCTTTGAAGGCCAAACTAACCGACAAGGGACTGCTTTCATTTATCGTCAACAACCGTATCCATGTGGCTCCACCGCTTATCATCAAACCCAATGAGATAGAGCAAGGGGTTGCCATCATTAGCCAAGTGTTATCAGAGTTTGACCACTGATACCCCAAACAAAAGATAAAAAAACGCCAAGGCAATTGTCTTGGCGTTGGCGCATCCAAAAGGAGCAAATTTGCGAAGAGCCTAGCCCCTAAAGCTCTTGCCAGTTGTTCGACCCCTGGGGTAATGAGCGCCTTATCAATGGCATGGAAGCCAAGCCTGAAATAGGTATTGGTCTCTGGGTTAGCTTGTTGCTGCCCCATAAAGTGTGAGTATCCGGTCTCGATGAGTACCCCGCGTTGAGCGGCTCTCGACGCCAACCGCTGGCTGCTAATCTGGTCAGGCGTTTCTAACCAGAGGGCATTACAATAGTTGCCTTTGGCGAGTCGAGTACAGTCTGGAAGGTAGTGTTCCACCGCTTGGTTTATCTCATGCCAGCGCTGACGGGTATTGTCCTTAAAGCGCCTTAAGAAGCTGTCGTAATAGCCTGCGAGATAAAATGCGCCATCTCCATCTGTACACGGCTCGGTGGATGACGATACATAAGGCGACGCAGGTGCGCAGTTCGTAGATCAACTCTTCTGGGGCAACGATATACCCCAAACGCAGACCTGGGGCCAATATCTTAGAAAAGCTACTGACATAGATAACACGATTGTCTTTATCCAACGCCTTCAGCGCTGGCAGTGGTGCCCACTCTGAGTTACTGTCCGAGTCATAATCATCCTCGATAATGATGGCATCATTCTTTTGCGCCATTTGCAGAAGATCCTGTCGGCGCTGTTTACTCATGGTTACGCCCGTTGGCGCCTGATGGCTCGGCGTGACATAGAAATAGTCACACATGGGTGAGAGTTCATTCAGCATCAGGCCGTCTTGATCAACCGTGTGAGGATGCAGCTGCGCCTGCGCTAGACTGAAAATATTGTTCGCTTCTTTATACCCAGGGTTCTCAACGCCGACGCGAGTGTGTTTGTCCATCAGCAGTTGCGAGACTAGATACAAGGCATTCTGAGAGCCAACGGTTATCAAGATTTCGTCACTCTTGGCGTGAATGCCTCGTTGTGGCAAAACTCGAGTTCGGATCTGCTCCACCAGCAACTCAACGTCTTTATCCACCTTGTCACATAGCCAGCCATGATCGTTTGGATCAGCAATTACCTTACGGGTTGACTCTCGCCACTGAGCTAACGGGAAATCATTGATACTCGGCTGACCATAGATAAAAGGGTATTGATAGCAGCTCCAGTGAGAGGGTTTGACGATACGAGGAAACTGGTCGGTAGAAACCTTAAGTCTATGGCTCCAGTTTGGTGCATTTGAGGGGTTATCTGCCTCAAAATGGTCCAATTCTTGTTCAACTTCCTCCAGCCTAAGGCTGTATTTTTCAGACAAATAGTAGCCGCTTCTTGGCTTGCTGATGAGGTAACCATCGTCTGCGAGCCCCTCATAAACTAGGGACACGGTATTGCGCGATACCTTCAACTGGCTAGAGAGTTTACGGCAGGATGGCAAGGCTTCATCGGCAGAAAACACACCCTCGAGTATCGCCTTAACCAGATACTCTCGAACCTGCTCTTGCAAGCTTCGCTTCGAATCAAACTCGATAAAACAGCTGTAATTTATCGCCATAGAGCCAACCTTTCCGAAATCTATTATTCATTGCATTTCATTAAGTTGTGCAAGAAGCAAGCCAAACTACCCAATTAGTAGTATCTGACTCAGTTCCTGTGCCTGTCCCATTCGACTCAGAAAATTGGCTCTAACCCATGCATCTGTCTCAAATCTAAAGTGAAGGTGTTCACAAAACACAGCAAGGAACGAATTATGAGAAAGGGAACGAAACTGAAAAACTGGTTAGCCATTGCAGTCGCGTCAATGACATTGGGCATGTCTAGTATGGCACTTGCCGATGAGATGCCATCCTTTGCCAGCAAGGGCATTAAGGTGGCTACCGAGGACAACTATTCTCCGTTTAACTTTATCGAAAGAGGCAAACCGACGGGCATCAACAAAGACCTTTTGGACGAGCTTCGCTCCTACTCTAAATTCGAGGTCAAACAAGAGATCCTGCCTTGGACTGGTCTTCTAGCATCGGTTTCTGCTGGTCAATACGACCTTGCCCTTACCGGTGCCATCATCACCGATGCCCGCCTTAAGGTATTCGATTTCACCCCACCTATCGCCTCAGCCCAGCACTATTTTGTGGCTCGAGCAAAAGATGACAGCATCAATACCATTGGCGACCTAGACGGTAAAACCGTTGGCCTACAAGCAGGTAGCGCCCTTCTAGAAAGACTGCCAGAGCTAGCAAGCATGCTAGAAGCACAAGGTAAGAAGCTTGGTAAGGTAGTGGAGTATCAATCCTATCCTGAAGCCTATGCTGACCTTGCCAACGGCCGTATCGATTACGTCATCAACAGCGTGGTATCGGTTAACGAGCTAGTAAAAGCTAAGCCTAAAGTGTTTAAGAAAGGTGAAGCTGTATCAGGCCCAGGTTTTGTAAGCTGGCCTGTACCGAAAGACAACCCAGAGCTTCTTGCCTATCTAACCGACTTCTTCGCACACCTTAAAGAGACAGGTCGCATGGCTGAGCTGCAAGAGAAATGGTTCGGAGAGTCGTTCGATGAACTGCCAACCAAAGCCATCGTTTCTGTAGACCAATACCATGAGCTAACCGCAGTGCAATAACCACAAGTATGTAGTGACCAAGGCCAACAACAATAACTCACAAGGTCTTGGTCCTTCTCAAAAATTCAATCTCAACTTTTTAGCAGACAGGTAGGTATATATGGATTACTACGCATGGATGCAATTGCTTCATGGAGCATGGACCACAGCATGGATATCCGCCGTTTCCATAGCATTAGGTGTGGTTATTGGGCTGGTGATTGCGCTGATTAGAATGGCTAAACTGCCGATTATCGACCAAGCACTTGGGTCTATGTCAGTTGGGCTCGAGCGACACCTCTGGTCACCTTGGCCCTATTTATCTTTCTCTCTTTTCCATCCTTTGGCATCAACCTCGACAAACATTTCTCTGCCATCTTATGTCTGACCCTAAATACCTCAGCATTCAACGCTGAGATCTGGAGAAACGCATTCATCAACTTCTCCCATGGTCAAAAAGAGGCCGCTGAAGCCTTGGGCATGCAGCGCCTAACCTACTTTAGACGCATCATGTTTCCGCAAATGGTGGTGATGAGCCTTCCGGCACTGGTGAACGAAATGTCCTTCTTGATCAAGGGTAGCCCAGCCATCGCTGTGATTGGTGTGGTAGACCTAACTCGCGTCACCAACCGCATCTCAGCTGTTACCTATGAACCTCTGATGCCTATCCTCTGCGCCGGTGTTCTTTACATGTGCATCATTGGCGTGCTGATCAAATTGCAACAGATGGCCGAGAAAAAAGCTGACTATCTAGCGGGCTAATAATAACAAGGAGTAATTATGGCTGAATGGGAAATTATCTGGCAGCAACGAGACATCTTTATCTCAGGTTTTGGCAACACCTTCGTGCTATTCTTTGCCGCTTCAATCGCAAGTCTAGCCTTAGGCATTACCCTGCTCTACGTTCTAGAAAATGGAGTAAAAGGACTCAAAGGGGGCGTGGTATTAAGCATTAACATGATGCGCACATTGCCGTTCTTGATACTGGCTTATTTGCTTTACTACGGACTGCCACAGGTGGGAATCCGTATGGATGCCTTCACCGCAGGCTTAATCTCTCTGAGCCTTTATCACGGCACCTACTTTTGTGAGATCTTTCGAGGCATCCGTAAAGGTTTAGATTCAGCCTGACAGAAGCGGCAAAGGCCTGCGGCTTCTCCAAGTTTAAGACCTTCAGCCGCATAGTGATGCCCAACGTACTGTTTAAGTCGGTACCTTGATTGCCAACCAACTCATCATCTGCCTGAAAGACACCGCCTTTCTGTGCATCATCACCGTTGGGGAGATCACCGCAGCAGCAAACAGCATTCAATCGACCTATTTCATTCCGCTCAATGCCTTCATTGTCGCCATCGCCCTGTACTGGGTTATCAGTATCGCCATTGAACAGGTCAGCAAAATCACACTTAACAAAGTTCAGGAAAGAGGCTAAGCCATGCTTAATGAAAAAATTCACACCGAGCCAATTGAAACCCCTATCAGTAAAGAAACCGCGCCTGTCGTCGAGTTGCCTATTCACAACGCACAGTCTCAGTCTGAAGTCGAAGAGATCGTAAAGGTAGTTAACCTGTCTAAGCAGTTCGACGGTATTGAGGTTCTAAGAGACATCAACCTCACCATTAACAAAGGGGATGTGGTCAGTATTCTAGGCTCATCAGGCTCAGGTAAATCTACCCTGCTTCGCTGTATGAACTGGCTAGAACAGCCAGAGCGAGGCACCATACATCTGGGTGATGAACGCATAGGCGTCAACCCAATCACCAAGAAACCTCTTAAGTACAAAGAGCTAGCCAAGATGCGCGAGCGCATCGGTATGGTGTTTCAAAGCTTCAACCTGTGGCCTCACCTCACCGTTCTGAAAAACGTAATGGAAGCGCTATTGCACGTTAAGAAAATGCCAAAAGCTGAGGCAGAAAAGATAGCCAAAGCGCAGCTAGAAAAGGTAGGCATGTCTCATAAGCTAGACAGTTATCCAAGCATGCTATCCGGCGGCCAAAAGCAACGTGTGGCTATCGCTCGTGCGCTAGCAATGGAGCCCGAAGTTCTGCTATTCGATGAACCAACCTCCGCTCTAGATCCAGAACTGGTTGATGAGGTACTAGCGGTAATGCAGGCACTATCCAAAGAGGGTTACACCATGGTGGTGGTCACTCACGAAATGGAGTTTGCAAGGAACGTCTCTAACCAAGTGGTGTTTTTAGAGAAAGGCATTTTGATTGAAAAGAATCCACCGGAGAAGTTCTTTACTAGTCCTGATTCACCAAGGGTTAGGCAGTTTTTGAAGTTTGGATTAGATACGATAAAGTCAGCCGATTAACAGGCTGGCTTTACTTGTTTTCTTAGGCGTTTAATTAGTCTGCCAATACAGATTCATCAGAAGTTGCCTTCACCTTAAGCCTGTTTCTATTGTCTCTATTTTCAATCACCTGCTGATGGTCATCGATAGGACCTAACGTTTTAGCTAAACGGTCATACAGCACAACATTGGCAGTTGCCGCAAGGTTCATGCAGCCTGTGGTTGGCACGTACACAACATGATCCGCTCTATCAATGATTTCTTGAGGCAAAGAGTTGTCTTCAGGGCCAAGTACATAGATAGCCTTATCAGGGTGTGTAAATTGTGGCAATGATGTCGCACCCACCGCCAACTCAACACAAACCACCTTCACATCGCTGTCCAATTCCGCGAACAGATCGTCCTTTTCAACCAAACCAATTCGCTGATGAGCTTTCTTGGTATCGGCGTGCAATGTGGTTGCTCGATTGTAGCGATCACCGTTATAGCGAACTTGGGTAACGCCATAACAACCCGCAGCGCGCATAACACCGCCGACATTGGTCGGATTTTTAGGGTTGTAAAGGCCAAGAATTACAGTTGCTCGTGTGGACATAGTTTTTATTCTGTTTCGACTCAGTTGACATCAATACTCAATTCCATGAATTGTCTGCATCCGATAAGGGACTTTCGTTCGGTAAGTTCATGGAAGTTTCCGCGGAGACTACAGTGAAAATAGCCTCGCATCAAATCAGTCAGCCCTAGTCTCTGCTAATTACCTAGTCCTGATCCAACCTACAACCTCAGCTTAAAGCTGCTCATTGTTCCTTTTTTCATCGGTGGATTAATCTACACCCAACTTAAGAACAAACGAGAGTAACCAACATGAAAAAATCAATTTTAGCACTATTACTAGCGGCAACAGCAACCACAGCTATCGTAGGTACCGCACAAGCATGTACAACTGCGGTTTACCACAATGGCGATGCTTCTATCTCTTCTCGCTCTATGGACTGGTTCGGCCATGACGAAGCATCTGTAGTAGGTACAGGTAAAGGCGTTGAAGCTGTATACGCAGCGACTGACAACGCAGTAAAGGCGAAGTCAAAATACGCCACTCTGAAAATTAACTCTTTCCATGGCGCCAACACAGACACAAGCAAAGGAGGGGTGGTTGCCGAAGCGATGAACGAAGCGGGTTTAGAGGCGCGTATTCTTTACTTGAGCCGTGCTTACTCTGCTTTCCCAGAGGGTAGCGCGAAAACTCCGGACGTCTCTGCTCTAGAGGTACCAAACTGGGCGACAGATAACTTCGCCACCGTAGCTGAAGTGCTGGATGCTATCGAGAACGGCAAAGTAGACATCATCGAAGCTGAAATCTGTAATCTACCAACAAGCTCTGGTCACGGTCACTGCACCCAAGCTCCAGTCCACTACCAGTTTGCTGACAAATCAGGTGACACGGCTATCGTAGAGTTTGTGCAAGGTGAACTGAAAGTTTATCGTGGTGAAACGGCAAACGTGATGTCTAACGACCCTGAACTGGCTGTGCACCTTGAGTTCTCAGCAAATGGCAAGAAATCTGATGGCTCAATTCACCCAATCGACCGTCGTCTACGTGGTAAAGAAATCATAGCTGACATGTACGCTCGTGATGTGAAAGACAACGCAGCGGCTAAAAATGCAATGAAGGCAGTAGCTAACAGCACATTCGCTGGTTACGAGCAGCTAGACCACTCACTAGAAACGCCGAACGTATTCCCAACTCTATGGACAGTTCACACTGACCGTAACCAAGGTGAGTGGGTTCTAGACCGCTACGATACCTGGTCAGCCGAAACCTATAACTTCACTATGTTCGATGTAAACAAAGCGGAGTCCACAACTCTTGGTATCCACCACAAAATAAGTAATGGGAATATCAACGAGCTAACAGAGGCAGAAAAGGTGGCGATTAAGCCACCTTTTCTATGTTTGGAGCAACCCAAAAGAACTGTATTCACTGTAGCTAGCTTTCTTGATTCAACAGCGAATCAATGACTCACAGAGCTAGAGAAAAGGTTGATGATCAGAGTACCCAGCAAAATAAACGCGATACCCACAATGGCGTAAATATCCAGTTTCTGCCCGTAAACCAACCACGACAGCCCAGCTACCAGCACGATGCCTGCTCCACACCAGATAGCGTAAGCCACTCCCAACGAGATGCTTTGTACCGTTACCGACAACAGATAAAAAGCCAGACCATAGCCAATAAGGACCGCAATCGTAGGTGTAAGCTCAGTAAAGTGCTTGGTCTTAGGCAGTAGCGTAGTAGCAAACACCTCTAAAACAATGGCCAGAGACAGAGTGATGGCAGGAGAAACAGATAGCATGAAATAGTGTCCTTAGAACAATTTTGTTGCTGAGATTAACCTATTTCTGTGTCAGTTACATGAGCTGTTTATTTAGAGAATCCAAACGAGCCCAGTTGCTCACCTTAAATGCTAACCAGTGCATAGTTTCACTATAAAACAGATTGATTTCAGAACGTTGTGCGACCAATTCGACACTTTTTTAGGCGATGAACAACTATCCTATAACTAGTAGTTAAATAGCATGAGGTGACGTTATGAAATACCAACATATCTTAGTCGCACTAGAGCTTGAGGGTGAATGCAACGTTTTGATAGACAGAGCGGTTTCCATGGCGAAGCTTGTCGATGCTCAGTTGTCTTTTGTCCATATCGATGGCTCCCATGGCGAGATTTATCCAGAACTGGTCGACTTGCAAGCTAGCTATCACGAAGCACCACTCAAGAAACGCTCCGTGGAGCAACTCAACAAGATAGTCGAATACACCAATTACCCTATCGAGCATATCTGGGTGGGCACAGGTGACCTTAGTGAGAAGATTGAAGCTATGGTGAAAGACAACAAAATAGACCTTGTTGTCTGCGGCCACCACCATGATTTCTGGAGTCGTATTATTTCTTACTCTAAGCACCTTATCGATCACTCCCCTACCGATATTCTAGTGGTGCCAATTCCAGTAGAAGAGAAGTAAAACAAAGGAGGCCAGAGGTCTCCTTTTTCAATTTTAGATATCCTTCAAAGCCTTTTTCGCCACCCAGTAGGAAAGGTTAGTCAGGAGGTTGGTTTGCACCTTACTTAGCTCAACAACCCCTCGGATGTTTTCAAAGAAAGTGCCGTAGTGAGGAAAGTCCTCTAATCCTTTCTGATTGCCTATTAAGCGCTTCTTCTTAGCTATAAGTTTGGCTAGATCTTTATCTTTCAACTTGCGCTCCCAAGCTGAACTTCGGCAGTTGTACACCCAAGTAATTTCGACCTCATGTCCTGCTTCTATGCCATAGTGCTTGTTTTCTATTGTGACTAGATTGGTTTTAGCGAACAGAGCTGTTTTCGCTATGTACTCTTCGCTACTAGTCTCCTCCTTTACTAGCGTACGGAAATGCTCAATAAGGTTAATCAGTTCCTCTTTACCATTTTCAAACACTACGTTTGTTGAAAAATCCTCTTTCTTCCAGAAGTTATCAATAGGTATAAACAGTGCCTTTAACGACTTGTTGACCCCACTATCTAAAGGCTTTTTCTTATTAGGCGAGAACGGCTTCTTTGTATTAATAAACACCACGATCTTACTCACCTTGCGTGCAAGCAAAGGCATGATGCCAGATTCTCTAGATGACCACCATCAGAATGTGGATACTCTTCTGATACGTAGTTATCGCCCTCTTTTACATTTAGTGGCAGATGATTAAATTCGGGAAAGCCCAGAGCTCCGAGGCCAATATTCGATGTGATTTCTTGCGGGGCGGCACCTGTGCTGGCAATGATGTCACACAGAGAAAAGGCCTTCTCGTTTGTGATATCCAGACTCAGAACCGGAGCCTGTTTAACAAGCAATTGCTCACGACCAGAAAACTCTCTCTTTCGGTATGGCCCCATGCAGTCATAGCCCACGCTAGTGATATAGCCACCGCCGAAATAGTCGTCACTACTGAACACATCTTCGTCTAGATGCCCCACGCGCACACCAGAATAATAAGGGGTGTACTCAACGTGATATTTTTTGTCCGAAGCCAGGCCGTCTTCATTCAATAGGGTCGCTCCAAGAATCAAATAAGGCGCACCTTCTCGAACTTGATGGAAATCAGGGATCATCCGCGTGGAAATCCCTGCTTAGCCAAAGCTTTAGTTTCGTTGTTAAACGTGAAGTAGTGATTGGGGTTATCCAACCCATAAGGCTTTAAAAACACCTCACCGAGAGAATAGGCAAAGCTCTCATCACCTCTTAGCTTGAGTCCTCCCTCCAATAAGTTACTGACCAAGGGTGACTGAGTTATTGCCTCTTGCAGGGACTCAGGAAGCACAGATTTACTGTTGGATAGAGTTATATTTTCTGGGTCACTGATCTTGCCAAAATACTGGTCTAAATCATGGGTATAGCTAAATGGAGTTGCCGCCCATCCGCCACCGGAAACCGCAGAGATGTACTTTACCCTAGGCAGCAACCCTAGTTCATCTAACGCTTTGAGTTGACCTAGAGTACAGGCCGCTGAACGTGTGCCACCTCCAGAAAATGCAACGCCTAGGTCTCTGTCTGCGTACACTTGCTGAAAGCTCTCAAGTGTTGCCTCGGGAAACTGGTTCTGATCAATCCACTCTCGAGACCAAAAATCTACGTAGAACTTACTCATCCTATTTCTCCCTGAGTTCTCAATAAACCAGCAGAACACCGAGCCAGTTTCTCAAGCCAATGAATAATACTAGATGGCAAGCGTATAAATTTTCCACACCCTTTCGGGTGATATTTCCAAGGTTTTAGTGAGATTTGGAACGTGAAAAGGCGTATTCAATCCAAATGTAACCCACAGTAATCGTCCAAGATACATTAGGATACAGAGTCAGTTTCTGAGTCCCGACATAATGAGCCCATACAAATCAACAGGGCTCAATCATGAAAAAATCTGTCTTACAATCTCAGCGACTCTTCTGTCTAGCCATGCGATGGCCGACACCAATACAGCTTATGTGCGAAACGGTAATATCTACACCCACGAGAACCAAGCCTTCATCGGTGGTGGTGTAATTACTGGGAGTAAATTCTATAAGGGACAAGACCATCAAACAGCAGCGTACCTAAATGGCGGTTACCACGGCGAAGACTTTAACGCTGACCTAGCCGGTATCAACTACCGCTTCTTAGGCAGTAATGAAGACGTTTTTAACATGAGTGCTTTTATTGCAGCTAACCCTAGCTTCGATTCAGATAAAGCTGACATCCTCGCTGGGATGAGCGATAGAAAGTTCAGTGCAGACCTAGGCTTAAACGCCGATATCCATCTCGGACAAGGCACATTGGCGACCAAGTTCCAACACGACGTCACTGGCGTATATAAAAGCTTCCAAGCTGATATCACTTACTATCACCCAGTCAACCTAGGTGGTGTTGCCGACTTAGTGCCTTATGCTGGCGTGCATTACTTCAGTAAGGACTACGTGAACTACTACACGGGTGTTTCGCAATCTGATGCCACAGTTGGTAGACCCGCTTACAAAAGCGACGGTGCCTTTGCCTATAAGGTAGGCTACATGCTGGTAATTCCTGTTACTGAGAACCTAGACGTGACCCAGTCTACTGGTTACTCATATCTTGATTCCAATATCTCAGATTCACCTCTAGTCGACAGTCAAAACCAGTGGGCAACCACTTTTGGCATCAGTTACGCCTTCTAAAGGAAGATAACCCATGCTCCCAATTAAACAGATCACAACCATTACGGTATTGGCCTTGATGCTCAGTGCTTGCGCGACACCTTACGATACCCAAAAGAGCTTTTGGAGCTTTGGTAAAGGCTTTGAAACGACTCAGATTGCCCAAGATAGCTGGCAAATCAGCTTCGTCGGTAACAACAACACAGATCGCGCTTTAACACGCAAGTACATCATGCGAAAAGCCGCGGAACTTTGCCATGAGGCAGGCTATCCATACTTTACCTACACCAATGAAATGACCAATCGCGACGCTGTGAATCAATTTGGTGTAGCAACTAAGGACGATGACCTGTTGTTTGGAAGCTCTAGCGTGAGCAGAGAGACCTCTTCTGTAGTAGAAGTGACTGGCCTGAAACTTAAGCCAAAACACAACCAGAACCGAGTCTACGATACTGAATTTATACTTAATCACCTAAAGTTTGATAACTAGAGTATCTGCTTATTAAGGACAAAGAAAAGGAGCTCAATTGAGCTCCTTTATTTCTGGGATTAATTAGCCAACTTGTAATACTGAAAAGCAATTTCGCTAATTTCAGTTTAGATTACTGATCAATTTGCTCGGGCTTTTTTGATTGTATTTTCTATTGAGTCATCTACTGCTTTAACAAGCAGCAGGCCAACACTCAGAACAATAGCTCCACACAAAACGAAGGTCATTCTGCCCCATAAAGGGTTTGGTAATACAAACATTGCCATCACACCGACGCCTGAAACGGCGATAAGAGAGCCCAACATTTTTCGTTGTTTATTATCCAGTTTTTTCTGATCAGTTGAGTCATTGACAAGCGGTGTTGCTAGATTATCAAAGAACTGATCTACATCTTTTTGACGTTGCTCTTCCAGAGGCTTGAAGAACATGGTGGTCGCGCAGAAGAAACCAGCGGTAATTACCATGTGACCAACTAGCCTAATGCAACTTTAATATCAGCATTCACGCTTGGTCAGTTCATTCAGACCAAACCATGACTCAATGTGATCTGCTGTAATAACGAAGCCAACAATGTAAGAAACTACACCGCCTACGAGTAATGTTCCCCAGCCAGCCCAATCAGGTGTTTTCTTGATAAAGAAGCCACAGAATGCTGGGATAGTCATAGGGAAGCTGATAAGTGCGCCTACGTACATCATAGTATCAAAAAGGCTTAATCCTTTTAGGGAGTTGATGAACAGCGCAATAAATATAATCGCAAAGCCAAAGAATGCAGAGGTCAACTTTGACACTACCATCAATTCTTTTTCAGTGGCCGCAGGACGAAGAATCGGTTGATAAAAGTTCATCACAAAGATGCCTGAATTGCGATTTAAACCTGAATCCATAGAAGACATAGTTGCAGCAAACATGGCAGCAATTAGCAGGCCAACCATACCTGCAGGCATGTATTTTTCCACGAAATATAGATAAGCAAAGTCGCCAGCCTTATTACCCGCATCTGGATATTGAGCTACGAGGTCTACACCTTGAGATGCAATGAACCAAGACGGAAGAAACCAAATTACTGGTCCAATCGTCATGAGCACACAAGCCAATAAAGCCGCCTTCTTGGCATTCTTAGAGTCTTTTGCTGCTAAGTAACGATATGAGTTCAGCATGTTGTTAGTGATGCTGAACTGTTTCATGAAGATACAAAATGCCCAGATACCAAAAACGCTGATGTAGTTAAGGTTATTACCTGAAATGAATGAAGCGCCTTCCTCCACAGGGAAGTCGTTAATGATATTTGAAACGCCTCCACCATGTACCACGGCAATAACTGCACAAGTTACGGTTACTGCCATAATGATGACCATCTGCATGAAATCAGAGGCAATAACTGCCCAAGAACCGCCACTCACAGACATGATCAGCACTACTAGCCCTGTTAACCAAATGGTTGTCTCCATATCAAATCCAAAGATACCGGAAGCGATAATAGCGAGACCATTTAGCCAAATACCTGCAGATATCACACTGTTCGGCATAGAAGACCATGTAAACACTTGTTCGTTCTTGGAGCCAAAACGCATGCGGATAGCATCAATAGGTGTCACTACACGTAGTTGGCGAAACTTTGGTGCGAAGTACAGGTAATTCATTAGATAGCCAAAAGCATTAGCTACAAAAATCATAGCCACAGCAAAACCATCTGAATATGCTTTACCTGCGGCACCAGTAAATGTCCAAGCACTGAACTGAGTCATGAACGCAGTTGCACCCACCATCACCACAACATGTTACCGCCGCCTCGGAAGTAATCACTGGTTGTCTGGTAAAACTACGGAACATCCATCCTATTGCAATTAGAAATAGGAAATAGATAGCAACGATAAGGGTATTGAGTTCCACTTTGGTATTCTCACATTCGTTAATAAACGAGAGGATAATATCCATAGCCAACATTATTTGTAGTATTATATTTTAAATGTGTGATGACATTTAAAATCTTACAAATTAAAAAGAACAGCCAAAAAGACTTTAATTTTTGCGCCACTCAATTAATTGCATACATATCAACCACTTATATTAATTCAGGTTGAAATAAAACAGCTAAAAAAGAACCTTTATCGCCACGACAAATATATTTAGATTTACTTAAATAATTTCTGATTTTTTATCACTGGGTCGTAAATATATATATTCTTATAGCCTTTATAGGGCTGTTACATTAGTTTCGACTCGGCCTCACAGCGGCTGTTTTCTCAAGTCACATCGTGCGCAGACAACTCATTACTTTTGAGTCCTTCCTAGCACCAGTAGCCTCTCATCGTTTGCTGTATCATACATTTTCGATAAGAGTTTCAACGTTGAACTGGGGACTATCTTGAACGTTATTAACCCTTGAGTCGTTTAATCCTGAGCCGCATACAGGCACCACCAAGACTTGATGACCTATGAATCGAGAGCTTGGAGTCCATCCAAGTGCCAATGCGGTTTACTATCGCAAGCCCCATGCCATGGCCTGAGTTTCCGCGACTTTGAGAACCGCGCACAAAGGGTTGGATAACCTTTTCAACCTCACTCTGTTTGATTCCCTCACCATCATCTTCAACAGCTAGCACTATATGCTTGTCATCAGAGGCTAGGCTAACGCGTATCTGAGATTGACCGAAACGCTCTGCATTACTAAGAAGGTTACCCAGCTGCATAGCCAAATACATAGGGTCGCTCTCCACCAGCAATGGGGCAGAACTCGACACAAAGTCTATATCCAGTTCAGTTTGTCCGAAGGCCTCTATACGACTTTTTACCCAAGCATTCAGTTCTATTTGCACTAAATTAGGTTGGATGTTCGCTTCATCAAGGCGGGCATAGCTAAGCAAGGTAGAAACCAGCTCCTCCATATTGTCCAAGTCTCGATTGAGACGAGCGAAGTACTTTGCTTGCAACTCTGGATTTTGCGTCTCTTCCAGTGCCTCAATACCAAACCTTAAACGTGCTATTGGAGTTTTTAAGTCATGTGAGACAGCACGACTAAGAAGCTTATTGTCATCCACCAGTTGCGCAATTCTGTCAGCCATGCGGTTGAACTCAGACTCGATATTGGAAATGTAGGAGCGCTTACTTGCCGGAATTCTCTTCTCCAATCTTCCCATACCAAAATCATGTGTGGTCTTACTAAGATTCAGCAGTTGCTTAATTAAAGGGGCTACCCAGATCAGTAATATGGCTATCAAGCCTATGTAAAACAGCAAGGTAAACAGGGTATTGCGTGAAATATAGGGGCTATCGATGGAATGGAGCGACGTGGTTATATTGAGAACCTTTTGAGTTTCAGGCATCAAAAAATGCAGTGAAATACCCTCATCGGACTCAAGCATGAGATACGCATCTTTCCTAAATTCAGAAGAAAGAGGCTCGGGTAAGGGAAAACGCTCAAGCTTCGTAATGGAAAGCTTCTCTGAATTGACGCTATTCCACCTCTTCAGATACAGCTGCAACCTAGGGCTGTCTGTATCAAGACTCCTAGAAAGGTCAACTCCCAACAGTTGTAGAGCCGCAATGCGCTCATTGAGATTCGGGCCATCTGATTGTTCACTAGCTATCTGACTGATGGACCAGCCCAACAGAGCGATAGAAACAAGAACCACAAACACTAAAGAGAGAATAAGCTTTCGCATGTTAGTGCTCTATCGACGACTCTTCACGGCAAAACAGATAGCCTTTACCGCGTATGGTTTTGATCTTGTATGGTTGCTCTGGCGCCTCTTGAAGCTTCTTTCTCACTCGGGCAATGCGATTGTCGATGGAGCGGTCAAAGCCATCGTATTCGATACCTCGCAACTCTGCGATCAAGTCAGTGCGAGCAACGATCTCTCCTGCTTGACTAGCTAGGCGCCAAAGAACATCAAACTCGTTCGAGTTTAGGTCTATCTCTGTATCTCGGATTGTTACAGCCTTGGCTGTGGCGTTGAGTAGCAAGTCTTCAAACTTTAACTGCTGTTTGGTTTGTTCGTCGGACACTCGGCGAAGCAAGGCCTTGATATGTGCGAGCATCACCTTGGGGCGAACAGGTTTGGTTAAATAGTCATCTGCGCCTACTTCTAGCCCCTTAATCTCATCACCATCTTCAACACAAGCGGTCATAAATATAATGGGCCCCGAGTAAAAATCTCGTGCCTGTGCACAGACATCAAACCCATCTTTTACCGGCAACATAACATCCAAAAGTACTAGATCCGGTTGCTCTTCTTGGATCATCTCGAGGGCATAGTCCCCTTGGCTTGCGACCGTGATACTAAAACCGTGATCAAGCAAGTAATCCCCGATCCACTCAGCAAGAGAGACGTCGTCCTCAACAATCAAAATATGAGCTTGTGTCGACATTAAAATAACCTCCAACCGGACTGACTCTGTTTTGGCGCTTTATATACCAAGTAACCACCACCTTCACCTTCGCTAAAGGTTGCTCCTTTCCTAGAGGGACTAAACTGAAATGCGTAGTTTTTCGGCCTCGAAAGCTATATCTGTATTGCTCCGCATAATCGCCTTTCCAACACACCAATTGCTGCCTTGTACCATCATTTATCAAGCAGAAGCGGCCGTCTTTAGGCGTTTTCCATTCGAACAACACTTCTTGATAACAGGTTTGCCCTTTGTGAAGAGCGACACACTGCTCAGGAGTCACAGTCAATTGAACACCTTGCTCCTGCGCATGAGAGGGGAAGGCATAGAAAACAAGACCAAATAAGGGAGTGATTAGTAGCTTTTTCATCTCACTCCCCTAAAAGACATAACTAACTGAGGTTATAAACGAAGAGACATGCCCTGATTGGTTAAATGGGCTGTCAGTTATCTCATCGGACAGAAGGTTAAAACGATAGAGAGCACGGAATACGACGTTATTTGTGATGGGATAGGCCGCCCCTAGTTCCAATCCATAGTTGAGAGCACTATGGGGCTTATATTGCGGGAAGCGAGAAGTCGCTTCTTCGGCACTCACCGCATACATTGACTGAACGAGCTTGTCGGACGCGTAATTAACGCTACCCAAGGCATACAGATTCCAGTTTCTAACCTGCCACGATTTCCCCAGGCGCAGGGAGCTTTGAATACCATTATCATCGTAATAGTCGCCCACCAACCTAAATTGGAAAACATAATGATCAGCCCAATAGCGTGTTGCTCGAATTCCGCCGCCAATAAAGGTATTACCGCGATTACTCAAATAGTTGTCACGCTGCGCTTCTGTGTAACCCGTGAGATCAACGTTATCTTGTAACTCCCACAAGCTTTGGAAATTCGCGAAGATAAGATCGAGCGACCAATTCTCTGAGTTCCAAGCGTTATAACCCAAATTGATGCCATCTTGGGATTGATGAACCATCTCAGCAAACAGCCCATGATATTGATAGATACCGCTGATCAGCAAAGCAGGCTGATAGGTATTATCGGGTTGTCTAACATCAAACTGACTCGAGCCATAAACAGTTGCGCCCAACTCAAAGTACCCACCGTTGGCAATACGCTCGCCACCGTGGGAAACCGTATTTGAAATGTCAGATGCGCAGGCAAATAAAGGAAAAGAGATACACGTCAAAATCGATAAATGACGAATAAAATGTCTACACCTGCGATATAAAATAGCCTGCATACTATTTACTAGACCACACTTGAGGTTAAATAGTGTGCAATTCTACTTATATTCAATCAGTCAAAAATAAGCATTAGTGAAATCCTTGATTACATTGTTTTAGCCATTTGTTTTCATATAGTTGTATTCTGATTGGAGTTACCAGATTTCAATAAAAAGAGAACAAAGCATGACCCCACCTGTGATTTACCACGACCCAACCTCTGAACCAAGCCGCGCCGTTCATTGGCTTTGTCTTGAAGCAAATATACATGTCTCTATTGAATATGTTTGGTTAACGCGAGGCGAGCATGTCTCGGCAGAGTTTCTAAAGGTAAATCCACTGCATCAGGTCCCTGCAATGAAACACGGCGCATTCTGTCTTTCTGAGGCCAGTGCCATCATGAACTACCTCACCGACCTGCACGGCGTGAGCGAGCAGTGGTTTGGTAATGACATTCAATCTAAGGCGGTAATTAACAAGTATCTTTCTTGGTATCACACCAACCTTAGAAAGGCGCTTACCCTCGATTACTTTCTGCCAGTTCTATTGATGCCAGTCTATCTTGGTTTTGATAAACCAACAGAAGCTGAGATTGAAGCCAAGCTCGAAGCCTTGCACCAGATGTTCAGAAACTTGGAATCTATGCTAGAGGGCAAACTGTATCTTGCTGGTAACGCCCCTAGTGCTGCCGACATACTTTATGTGGCCGATCTGGTTGCCCTAAAGATCGACCCTAATTATCAAGAAATACTGTCTCATTATCCCAATATCATCGCTTGGCTCGCTCGACTAGAATCTCGTCCTGCTTATATCGGGGCGCACAAGGCTTGGGAGCATGTTGTCCCTATGATCTTGGAGCTAAATGGAAGCAATAAAGAGTCGCCCAGTTGGGTGGCAGAAGCCTGTGAAGCAGTGCTCTAACAACCTGAACTAAATTTAAAGGCGCTAGTTTTTAATGATCCACTGTTTCTTAGCGGCTTCTGCTTCATTGCAGTCAGCGAAGATAAGTCACGAGACATATAAGGGCCCGCAATTATCGCCTCTTCCGCAACAAGCACACATTTGGATAGGTCGCTGTGAATGCGGATCTCCATTGAGTCGGCATCGTATACAAACTGCTGACTCTTTTGCCCTTGGACACAATCAAGTAGGCCAAATGGATGAGTTAAGTTTTCAGGGTCGCTTAACGTCATGCACTTATTGGCATAGGGCACAGAACGTATCTGCCCGGTCTCGATTATGTAGCGAAATTGCGTATCTAGAGGCTCCTCTGCAGCAGGTTTACATGAGTGCGCCTGAAGCAGTTCAGAGAACCCTCTTCCATCGGTATCGATACACCAACCTAGGTTGTCTTTTTCTTCAAGGTTATCGGCAAGATAGATGACGGGGGTAGCTGACTTCAAATCAGGGGCGGAAGCAAATGCAGAGCAAGAAACTACTAGGCACAAATTGCCCCAGCCAGAGAAAATAGTCGAACCATGACGCGTTCCCAGTTTTGATAGTGACGCCTTTAACCTTAGCCTGATTTTTCTGAACCATTCGCGTTCTACAGTTTTAGAGTTTGAGCAATAACGTCTAAACGGCATCCCAATAACATGGAGAACCGTATTTTTTCGCCAAGAAGTCAATCACCACACGCACCTTGGCAGCTAGGTTGTCGGTCTCCAGATACAGAGCATTAATAGACTGCGCCTCGGAACTGGTTGAAACCTTATAGTCGGTTAGGATTGATTTGAGTGTTCCTGCTCTAAGCTCCTGTCCAATCAGCCAGGTTGGAAAAACCACGATCCCAGAGCCGCCCACCGCTCCAGCGACCAAACTCTCCGCGTTGTTGCTGTATAAAGACCCTGAAACCTCGAATGGCTCTAGTTTTTCTTTACCCAAGAACCAACGTTGCAAACCTTTCATTCCCTTAAAAACCAGGCAGTTATGCGTACCTAAATCTTGTGGAGTCTTTGGTTCACCATAGCTTTTTAAATAATCAGGGCTGGCTGCCATCACATAGTTTTGCTCACCAAAGCGCTTCATACGCAATGAAGAATCTTGGGGTACGCCAATACGGATCATAAGATCGATAGACTCAGCTGCGGGGTCAACAAAGTTATCGGTCTGATGTAGCTGTACTTTTATTAGCGGGTATTGTTCTAAAAGCTCAGAAAGATAAGGAGCAATGTGCAACCGCCCAAAGGCCACCGGCGCACTTATCTTTATGGTGCCCCTCGCAGTGTCAGCACGTTGCTCGATACGCTCAACCACCAGTTCATATTGCTCAATAATCTCGGAGCATTGCTTAGCAAAGGCTGCACCTTCGTCGGTGAGAGAAATAGAACGGGTATGACGATGAAGTAGCTTAGTGCCTACTTTCTCTTCGAGCTGAGCCATCTTTCTCGATACTGAAGAGGGGGTCATGTCCTGTCGTCTCGCCACCTCCGAAAAGTTACCGAACTGAGTCGTCATCAAAAAAGCTTTATCTCTAAGAGGGTTACATCGTAATTCACCAAGTCTCTCCACTGAGCTATGTTCTACTAATCAAGCTTAATAGCCACGCATAAAAAAGACAAGCCGAAGCTTGTCTTGATATTAGGGTCTGTTGACCCTAGTTAGAAAGGATGTTCTGGGTGCTCACAAAATGCGCATCTTGAGTAAAGGCTTGGAACTGCTCTATCACCTTCTGCATCTCTGGTGACTGGATATCCTCCAAGAACGCGGCCTCAGACTCTATCTGAATGACCTCGAAATATTGCCACGGAGAAGCGGTTTCTTGTCCTAGCAGACTCAGCCCCTTAAATACCTCGAAAGATGAAACACTATTGAGTTGATTAACCGTCGGTAGGTCAATCTGTTTTGCCCAATTAAGGTAGTCTGATTCTTGAGTTTCAGGTTTTAGGTTAAAGAAGACCATTAGGGTTCTAGCTGGGTTCTGCACAAGGCGACTCCTGAGTTAAAGGTTTATTTGCAAAATAGATACAAGCCAGTGCCAAAGTGATGCAGACCATTGCTGCCACTCGCCAGTAGTTGAGTTCAATTGGACTATTTCCAAGCCAGCCTTGAGTGTCGATAACTAGGCTCATGCTCATCTGCCCTAAAATCGTCGCCACGGTCGCAACTGCAACACCCACTCTTGGGACTGCCGCCACCATCACTAGCATATAGACAATGCCAAACAGCGCGCCCACTAGTTGCCACTTAGGCACGCTAAGCAAGTTGGCTTCATAGCTTGGTTCAAAAAAGAAGATCAAAAGTGCGGTCACAACGGTGCCAACACCAAAGGTCAACAAAGAGCTCTCAATAACGCCAACCTTAGCCCCCAAACGACCGTTAATTGCCGCTTGCGCGCTTAGCGCCATACCTGAGGCGATGGCAAGCAAGATAACAATGAGCATTATTGCGCTCCTAGATAAACGAATAATAGAGCTAGGGCGATAAAGCCTAGCCCTAATGTGCGTAAGGGATTAGGCGCCTGTTTAGGCATGCCAAACCAGCCAAAGTAATCGATAGCAAAGCTCTTGGTTATCTGCCAAACAGCACACAAATCATGGTCATCGCAACCCCAAGAATTGGAGTAGAAAGCGTCAAGACCACCACATAGATAGGCCCAAGTAGGCCCCCTATCAATTGCCATCTAGGGATACTTTGCCAATCTGTGTATTTAGCGTTTGGGGTAAACAATCGAATAAGCCATAACAGTGCGGTACCTACGCCAAAGATGCTTAAAGTCGCCCAGAGATGACCAACTTGCCCTCCCAGAGGCCAAGTAGGCCCGCCTCAAAGGAGAGCCCCATGCCTGCGGCCACAATCAGGCCAATAAAGAGTAAGTTCATCGTGGGTCAAACAAGGCTACGTTAGATTCGCGAGCGTAGGCCTTACCGTTTGGATAAGAAACCAACTCAAGCTGCATGCCCCAAGGCGCCATAAAGTACACCCAAGACTCACCTTCAGTCGGGCCATCTGTCATCACGGTTGGTTCGCCCAACACTTGAATGCCTTGCTTTTTCAGGTAGCTCACCGCCACATCAATATCGTCAACATAAAACGCCATATGATGACCGCCAATGTCGGCATTGTTTGGCGCCTGATTATTACGCGGAGCCGTATCGGCGTATTCAAAGATCTCTAGGTTGATACCTCGAGCGCTCATTACCGCAATCTTGGTGATTTCAGCGCGCGGGTTTACATTCAAGTGATCTGCCATCCAGTTATCGTCGGATGCAAACGGGCCGAACTCGTACGCCAACTCAAAATCAAAGTGGTCACGGAAGAAGGCAATCGCCTCATCTAGGTTCGGAACCGTAAATCCAATGTGATCGGGTTTCTTTAGTCCTGGAATAGCCATTAGATATCACCTCGCTCGTGACGAATCTTGTTCAGTGCACCCATAGTGGTCGCGCCCTTGTTAAAGCCTGTGTAGGTAGATGCAAATACGATAAGCTCTTCAATCTCTTCGTAGGTGGCACCTTGTTTAAGAGCATATCCACATGCGCACCAAATGGGTTGCCCTCACCTGTTACGTTCACTGCCATCTGGTCGATGGCAATAGAGATCAACGCCTTAGTCTTCTGGTCGATAAGGGGCATACCCCAAGCTTCTCCAGCAACACGGACGGTCATATCGCCCCATACCGTTGATAGATTTAAGGCCAGCAATCAAGGCTTGGTCATCAAGCACTGCATTTTTGTATTTGGTGGTCATGGTTCATGCCCTCATAAAGTTGTTTAGGTCGCCTTAGCGAATGAGGGGCATTATAGGGAGCGGGATTTTTGGAAAAACCAGATAGATGGAATATCACTTATGCAGGATCTGCACAAATAGGTTAAATGAAGAACACAGGCGTCTGCTTCTAGAACGCAGCACTAAAATTTCATAGAAGAATTATTTCTTATATATAAGCAAAAGATAAGAAGATGAGTTATTTTCTAATCAAGCTCACAAATATAATTTCACATCTTATATAAAAATTTTATATAATTCTCGCATTAATCATCCCTTACAATTTTTCTCATACGGATATGATAGGTATAAATAATAAAACCAAAAGAACATTTGGCTTTACATTAATAGAGTTAATCGTAGTGCTCGTTGTTCTCGGTACACTAGCGGTTGTTGCATTGCCGAGATTTCTCAACTATTCGGTAGATTCTCGTATCGCCACCCTTGAAACCATAGCTGGCAGGGTTCAAGAGGCTGTTCAAAATGCCCAAGCAATCAAGAACATAGATGATAGAGTCTATAAGAATGGTAGCGAAGAGTACTTAAGATTTAGTCCAGGAGTAGACCTTCTTTTGACTAATGGTCAGATGGATGGTGGTGAATATTGCCATGCTATTGGACTACTCGATAAAGGCTTAGCAAAAAATAAAGACGCGAATTCCTCCGATGGTAAATATCGATGCAAATATGAGAACAATCAGAAATCTTTTATTCAAGACAACGCTTTATCTCAAGAAGAGTGTTATATTTCAATAAGTGTTAGAAAGCACCTAGCTGAACCATTAGTTGAATTAACATGTAAAGGGAATACTAGTGAGTGCTTGTGTTCTTAATTAATAAAGCCGATATTTAAAATGTCGGCTTTTTATTTAGTAGATCTCAAATAGCTTAACTAGGCGTTCCTGATAAAGCCATTGCAACATCGTTACCTGTAATCATAAGCGTATCCATAGTTGAACCCTTCGCTTTGATCTTCAAAGTGATGCTATCCGAGCTCAAACCAACTACAGTCACACCGTCAATACCGTCTTTGGACATCACTTTGTTGACAAGCGTTTTCAGCTCATTACCATTTTTGTGCAGCTCCAACTTATGGCCAAACATGCCTTTTAGGGCTGGATTTCCACCAGAGATAAAGATGCTGTTACGCTCATCTGTGTTCCAAATAGCAAACTTGCTCTGACCATCTCCAGTATCAAGCATGCTACTTGAACCAGTTTCTGAGCCGGTCACTTTTGCAATCACATCCGCTACATAGTCACCCTTAAACAGGATACGTTCATAACGGCCTTCACCCTCGTTTATTGCAACTAGGAAGCTGTTTTTATTCAAGCCAAGTAAGGTAACGCCTTCAATCCCGGCGTGTCCCTTTTTAGGGAACAACAGTGCTTCGAGCAAAGGCTTAACTTCGTAACCTTGGATCTTGGAACCACCAGTAATATCAGCAAACTGCTGGGATACACGCTTAACTGAGTCGCTCTTACCTCCACCGATCCAGATTGAAGATTTGTCTTTAGTCGGATTAAACACTGCGAGGCGAGTTTTATTGTCTTTAATGTTGATATTAGAGCTAACAATGCCACCCATACCACCATCTAAGAGCGCGGTGACATCACTGCCATAAAAGACAACGGCATCTTCAATACCTGTATTCGCGTTTTTGAAAGCTAGGGTAAAAGAGGTGTCGGTTAAGCCTTTAAGAGTCACGCCCTCGACACCGTGCTCTTTAGACCAACCTTTATCAAATAAAACAGCTTCAAGAATCACAGGAATTGTGTGCTTCTTCAGACTGTCTTGACGGAATAGTTCAAAGAACTCTTGAGAGACAAGTCGTACGTTGTCAGCCCCGCCGAAAGCAATCTTGTACATATCGTTGTAATCAACAAACTGTACGGAGGCTGAATCATCCTTAACGTTTACTGAAATATTAGTCGCTGCCGAGGTGGAAAAAGAGATAGCAGAAACTGACGTGGCCACTAGCGCTGACAATAGTTTTAATTTCATTTATTGGAATTTCCATATTCTGCAACCCGGCTATCTCAATTGGCTAGCTTGAGACCCGTGGCTTTCCGTCCCTACCTCGCGATAGGTTTGGCGGGTTAAATTATTCATTTAATTTGCAACCCGGCTATCTCTAGCTCCTTGCCAGAGACCCGCAGCTTTCCGTCCCTATCTCACGACAGGTTTGGCCATTCCCGAGGTTACACATTCATCAATTGAATAAATGAATATGCAACGACATGCATTCTAACTTTTACCGTACAAAAATACGTGAAGCGGATCACAAAAGAGCAACTACTCTATTTTTATAACCTACTGAATTAAATGAATTATTTACCTGGGGACACTAGCTATAAGTCACAGATATCAAATGTCGTCTAATGACCTATTCAATTATCTAGACTCTGGTAAGCTAGCCCGCGACTGGGAAGTTGATTGACGAAAAGGACCTCAAGACTAAATCCGAGGACTAACAATGACGCTTTCAACCAAGACCAAACTTATCGGCTCACTTCTCTTCGCCACTGCACTCACTGGCTGCACCCAAACTAATGTTGTGCAAACTGCGCCAGCATCTTCTGTGCAGGTTCTTTACTCAGAACCAAGCTCGCAGAATTATCAAGAACTAGGTCTTATCACCACCACCACAGGACAAACCATCTTCGCAAAGCGCAGCAGCGCCGACATCATTGCCAATATGCAGAGTCAAGCTTCTAAGCTTGGTGCTGACGCCATTATTGTGCGCTCGGTAGCCGAAGGAACTTGGGGTTTGCAGGGCGAGGGAACTGGGTTCAGTAAAGGTTCTGGCGAAGCTCTAGCCATCAAATATCTAGCCGAATAATAAAGGTACCCTTCTTACTTGAAGTTGCAGGGGCGTTGGCTGACGCTCGCTCCCGGAGGCCGGCCCCGCCCATCACATAGTTTACCTATGCTCAGGGGCTTCGCTCACTTGCCGCCTACCTGCAACTCCAATTACTTTGGGTATAAAAACTGCGATATTTATTTTTCTTTAGTTTTCAATTAACAGCGACCTGATATGATTAGCTCGCTCTCATGGAAGACCTAACTCTCAAGGATTGAGTATTAAGTTGAGACGCTATTATCTTGAAACACTGGTACAAGCTACTTTTGCTACTGCTTATGTTTACTCACACCGTGAGTGCAGGGCTGTACCCGTTAGATAATGAGAAGTTCTGCTCTGCTCTGCCTCATCTAACCAACAGTGTGGTTACAAAGCACCTGTATTTGGCCGATGAGCCCGCTCAAGACGTGCTTGTCCAGGACGTGCTTGCTGAAAACACTCTTGTTCAAAATGAGCTAAGCAACGGAACTGGTGAACTGGGCATTCCAGAGAACGAGGAAGGCTCAAGCCTAACCAACCATAGCTCTCACTACTTTATCTCTATCCAACGCAGGATCACCAGCATAGACAGGTGTGCCACCCAAGGGGTCGAGCCTACCTATCATCTGCTGGTCGCCTTCAATCCGCCGCCACTACTAGAACTGGCGATGCAACCCAAGCGACCAGTGGCTCAGCAGCTGCATTGGACCAATCAATTAACCGCTCATTCGTCGCGGATATCAGGCTGGAAAGAGTCCAACCTGCTGTATTCGCACATACACGGAAAGCCACAACCACTCTCTTAATTCAGTTCATTCCTACATGATTCTTTGCCAAGAATGATGCGCACCCGCTCGCCTTAAGAGCGTGATTCAAGCGCAAAACTTGGCTCGGAAGAGGTAGGCGTATCTAGCTTTTTATGAGAATTTGGTTTTGAAAAGACCCGCGCCGCGACCAATCAATCGCTATGCCAAATGGAAATATATCGTCCTAATCATCAGTCTGTTGGTGATGACACTCAGCGCCCTGCCATCTGTATTTGGTGAGAAGGCTGCTTTACATATTAACCATAGGCAAAACATCACTTATGCCTCTGATATTCAGAGCTTTTTTAACAATCACAATATTCAGATATCTAGTATTACCCAGACGGCACTCAAACCGTCATTACCCTAGATAATCCCGAGCAACAATTAGAAGCTCAAGCGCTTTTAAAAGAACAGCTTGATAGCAGTAACACTGTCGCCCTTGCGATGGAACCAGCCGCACCTCAATGGCTGCTCAAAGCGGGTTTCTCTCCTATAACTCTCGGGCTCGATCTAAGAGGTGGTGTTCAGTTCTTGCTGGATGTGGATATGGAGCCTGTTTATCAGGCGCATCGTCAAATGGCGGTGGATGAGATCACTAAGGCTGTTGGTGCAGGACGAGCTCGCATCCAAGATGAGACAGTTCAGATAACCTTGCCGCGTAGCCAGGATATGCTCAAAGCCCGCTCTTTACTTCGCACTCAGTTCGCGCAGTGGGACAGCCGAGTTCGCGACAATATGATCACCTTAAGTCTGCCTGATTCAGAAAAGAGTACCCTAAGAAACCTGACTCTATCGCAGAACATTCAGATCCTGCGCAGTCGTATCGGTGAGCTAGGTATTACTGAGGCCGTCGTACAGCGTCAGGGCGAAAATCGTATCCGTATTGAGCTACCAGGTGTTCAAGACCCTGCCGCAGCGAAAGACGTAATCGGTGCCACCTCATCCTTGGCATTTCACGCCATGTCTAACGGCAACATCAGACAAACCCTAACTGTACCAGACCAGAATGGTCACCCAGTACAACTGGCACGCCGCGCTATTTTGGACGGTGAGCACATCATAGATGCGCGGGCAGGTATCGGTGATATGGCTCACCAGAGGTCAACATCTCTCTTGATGCCAATGGCGGTCGCAAGATGAGTGACTTTACTCGCAGCAATATTGGTCAGCCGATGGCAACCCTATATAGCGAGTACAGCCAAGATGAAAATGGCGCAACTCAGCAAAGTAGCGAAGTGATCAGCATAGCTACCATACAGTCGCCTCTGGGCAACCGCTTTCGCATAACGGGGTGTGGGCAGTATGCAAGATGCGCAAGAGCTAGCACTTCTGTTGCGAGCAGGTTCGCTAACAGCGCCTATTTCAATTGTAGAAGAACGCACCATTGGCCCGACTCTAGGGGCAGAGAACGTTAAGAACGGATTTGCAGCGTTGGCCTTGGGGCTCGGTTTGACGTTGGTGTTTATCTCTATCTGGTACAGAAAACTTGGGCTAGTGGCCAACTTGGCGCTTCTTGCCAACATGGTGTGCCTGTTTGGCTTGATTGCTCTGTTGCCCGGAGCCGTGCTCACCTACCGGGAATCGCCGGCATGGTACTGACCGTGGGTATGGCAGTGGATACCAATGTGCTTATCTTCGAGCGCATCCGAGACATGATGCGAGAAGGTCGCTCATTTGCTCAGAGTATCGACCGAGGATTCCAAAGCGCATTCAGCTCTATTTTCGATGCCAACCTAACCACCATGATAGTAGCCATCGCCCTATACACGCTGGGTAACGGTCCTATTCAAGGTTTTGCAGTGACTCTAGGCTTGGGCCTTCTCACTAGCATGTTTACTGGAATATTTCTCTCAAGAGCCCTGATTAATCTCATCTGGGGTCAAGACAAGAGACGCGATGTAAGGGTGTAATCATGAACATTTCGAATCTTCAACTTACTCGAACTCGGCTGGGAATGTCATTTGTCTCAGCACTATTATTCGCCCTATCCCTGATGGTCATCACCCTCAAGGGATTCAATTGGGGACTGGATTTCACTGGCGGTGTAGTTGCGAGGTAAGGCTGGAGCAAGCGCTCTCCCAAGCTGAGATCAAATCGAATCTTGACCAGAGCATAGGCCAAGAGGTTTCTGTAAACGGCTCCGCAGCCCCAGGACTATGGGAGATCCGCTACAACCCAACATACGATACTAACGTTTCTCTTCCCGAGACGCTGGAGTCCCTAGACGCAAGCTATCAGATGATTAGCAGTAGCATCATCGGCCCTCAGGTAGGCCAAGAGATGGTAGAGCAAGGTGGACTGGCTATCTTAGTCTGTTTGCTCCTCACCATGCTCTACCTTAGCTACCGATTTGAATGGCGATTCGCCCTAGGTGCCTTGGTAGCGTTATTACACGATGTGGTTTTGGTACTCGGCCTGTTCTCTCTGATCCAGATGGAGTTTAACCTCACCATCTTGGCGGCAGTGCTCGCGGTGCTGGGATACTCGCTCAACGACTCCATCATCATTGCAGATAGAGCGCGTGAGCTGTTCAAAGCCAAACCAAGAGGAAAAGCAGACGAGCTGATCAACCAAGCGGTAAGAGCGACATTTTCTCGTACCTTAGTGACTTCTGGTACCACCTTGGTAACCGTTTCAAGCCTATGGCTCCTTGGTGGAGCGGCGCTAGAAGCTTTGCCATCGCTCTAGTGGTGGGCATCGTTTCCGGTACCTGGTCATCCATCTCCATGGGCGTCACCCTACCTCAGTTAGTCGGCGTCAGCCCTGAACACTATAAAGCGAATACACCTGTAGAAGGAGACGCACTTCCATGATGAAAATTGTTAAGAACGAGCTGGTACTTCTTATCGGCGTGTTCACCGTTATCTTATTCAAAAGCTTTGGTGACGGGATACTGCTCGGTAATATGGGATCACCTGTCGGTATTTTGCTAACCCTAGTTCTGTTTGCAGTGGTCATGAAGGCCATCTTCGCCGTGGTAAGACACTCAGATGCACTGGCGATCAACCTAGGCGACCCCTATGGCACCTTGATCCTGACTCTATCGGTGATCTTGCTTGAAGTGGTGATGATATCTTCAGTAATGCTAACTGGTGATGAAAATCCTATGCTGGCTCGAGACACCATGTTTGCTGTAGTCATGACGGTAATGAATGGCTTAGTAGGTATAACGCTACTCGTGGGCGGGCTCAAATACCACACCCAGAAGTATAACCTTGATGGTATCAAGTCTTACCTAGTCGCCATTGTGCCTCTTGCATTGCTGTGTTTGGTATTGCCAAACTTTACCAGCGTCGATGCCTCAGGCTCTATGTCTATGGCCATGCTCGTGACTCTAGTGTTTGCGTCTGTGGTTCTTTACGGCCTGTTTCTATTTATTCAAACTCGCAGTCATACCCACTTCTTTATCGATGAAGATAACGAGGACGAAGAGGAGTTTCACGGCCCTATTCGCAGTAACCTCTATCACTCATTGATGTTGGTAGGCTATCTGGCGTCGTGATCCTGCTTGCTAAGAGCCTCGCTATTCCAATCGATGCCACGGTGAACCTATTTGGAGCTCCACCTGCATTAGGCGGTCTGATCGTGGCTATCTTGATCCTTGCACCAGAGGCAGTGGGAGCACTGAAGGCAGCCCTAAACAACCAGCTGCAACGTGCGATGAACCTCTTCTTTGGTTCTGTGCTCGCCACCATAGCCCTAACAGTACCTGCGGTTTTACTTATTTCTAACATTATTAACCAGCCACTTATATTAGGATTGGAACCCGCTGAAATGGTGCTACTTGGAACAACCTTATTAGTGGCAAGCGTAAGCTTTAGTAGCGGTCGCACCAACTCGTTAAACGGTGCTACCCACCTAATCCTGTTTATCGCCTATATCATATTGATGTTTGAGTAAGTTATGAAAAGAGTAAAACGACTGGTCGCAGTGATTATCGCGTGCGCCCTTAGCCCAATCGCTTCTGCCTCAGTGCTTAACGATATTAGCAACGAACAACTGCTGTTCTGTGCCAACGTATCTGGGGTGCACGGAGCATCCATAGAGTCTCGTACCGCGTTTAGAAACTACCTAGTTAGCGAGCGTGGCTACAAGTATTCCAAACTGGTGGACTCAGAGCGGGCATATCTCTCAGGGATGACAGAAGAACAGCAACAGAAAGCCAGAAAGGCTTATCAAGACCAGTGTGCAGACACAGGTAACCAACTGTTCTTTAAAGGTTATTAAAGACTTGTAAAAACAGTGAGGCACGCAATAGCGTGCCTCTTTTGTTAGAAGTCGATTGCTTTTCCATCCCGAAAAAGCCACCTGTCGGTCCATCTTGTGGCAAGGTTGCCGCCCAGACGATGCCTTTAGCACCCTCTTCTACTGGTCTACCACCTGAACCTCCCATATCCGTTGCTACCCAGCCCGGACAGACCGAATTCACCAGAATATTATCTCCCTTCAGTTGAGAAGCCAGCATCAGGTTAAGCGCATTAAGAGAGACCTTGGACAAGCTATATGCTGGGGTATTGCCACTCATTGCACCGAGCGCACCAGCACCACTACTGACATTCACAATGCGTCCATTGTCGCTATTTCTTAAAAGTGGAAGGAACGCCTGAACCATATGCCAAGCACCATAAACATTGGTCTCCATCGCCTCACGAACAATGTCCAAATCCGCGCTAATGGCACTTTGCCAAGTGTCATAGTGGATGGCGGCGTTATTTACCAGTACATCTAAACGACCGAACTCGGTATCTATTAGCTTGACTAAAGCCTGAATACTCGTTTCTCTGGTTACATCAAGTTCCGCTGGATATAGATTCTTATCACCAAGCTCTAGAACTGTTTGCTCTGCACTTTCTTTGGAGCGGGCAGCGAGCACCACCTTATAACCAAGACTCGCTAGCTGTAATGCGGTTTCTTTGCCTAATCCTCGATTTGCGCCTGTGACTAATGCTATGAGTTGCGCTCTGCTCATTCTGCTAATTCCATCAAACCTTGTTAACTAAAGATTAGGGTAAATATCGCAGTAGAGATTGAATATTCCTGCTCTGACTTTGGCATAAAATTGCGCCTTATCATTACGCTATTCAAGTTTGAAACTTGACGAATATCAAGGTGTTGTAAATCAGCAGTACGTCATCCCCCAAAAGGGTGATGAAAAATACCGCCTTAAATATTAGTGTGTTAATGAAAGATTGGATTGACACCGATAGTGCCCCCTAGCTCTCCCCTTCCGCTTGGGGGCACGCCCTAGAATTCCAACTAGCAACGTCAAAACTAGGAATAATAATGAAAATTAAAAGAAACGAATTGGCTCTTTATATTGTTGGGCTTGAAGATCGCATGGATGCTATCGCAGCCTGTTACACTGCTTCCGAGATCGCTTGTGGTACTTGAATTCTTGGGTATGTCCTTTCACCGTAAAGGCGTTAGAGCAGCCTTTATCAACCCTGAGCTCTCAGTAGATGAGATGCAGTTTGCATGCAAAAACCTGAAGATTAAATTACAGCTCGCTCTGCCAGCTGGAACAGCTGTAAAGTGCTTTGTGGCTCCGGATTATGGGAAAGATATGCAGTTTCCACTGGATATTTCAGAGGATGGGAAGCCTCTGGATAGCTTACCAACGGCAAGACAACAGCTCCAAGACGGGTACAACGACATAACCGCTGGGATTATGGCGACTACCTCGGAGCCAAGCCCCCACGTCGACACGGTATGCTTTGTCACAACATCATTAAAGAGCACAGCATACCTGCAGAGATCATCACAGGTGATATCCGTAGCATGGCATACTAAACACAAAACCGAGTCCAATTGGGCTCGGTTTTTCTATTAATAGTATCTAACTCGTTTCACCATTTTTGGGCTGGTCGGATTAAATAACATCCAAAATCGATCCAACTTCTCTCTAATGAATCCTAAGCGCAACTTGGCTTTATGCCTCATCATTTTCTCCTGAAGGCTCAAAAACGCTTCTTCAATAGCATCTTCAAGCTCCCAATCACAGCTGACTATTTTGAAGGTCTGGTCTTGCAGATACAAAGTAAGCGTCACCTGATAGGTATCTTGTGCCGCATCCAAGACCTCGATATCGCATTTCAGTAGCAAGATGAAAACATTGAAGCGATAAAGATACATATGTTCTTCTTGAATTATTGAGCGCAGCTTCGGCGACAACTCTACGTTATGAGTATTAATCTGCATCTTGAACTCCAGCTGTTGTAATCAAACCCGAATCGATATCAAAGATATCTTGCTCGCTCAGTGTACCCAGCACTTGCTTGAGCTGAATCTGAGACAAGATGTATTGATAGCGCGCATCCGATAGATTCTTCTCCGCTTGGTATAGGTTTTGAGTGCTGTCTAAAACGTCAACAATGGTGCGGGTGCCAACAGCAAAGCCTTGCTCGGTTGCAGTAAGCGCTGATTTAGCCGAAACCACGGACTGCTTGTATGCATCAATGGAACCAATGGATGAACGGATGTTGTTGTTAAATGCCCTAACGTTCTTTTGAACGTCTCGAAAGGTTTCTTCCAACTCCTGACTCGCAACTATATATTGAAACTCAGCTTGTTTGCCTTCAGAGGTGACACGGCCACCGGAATAAACCGGAAGATCGATACTGATACCCAGGTTAAATAGGTTCTCGTCATCATCCATTTTCTGCCCAGTCACTGGGTCATTGGGCATGTCATAGTTCTTTTGATAGCTGTAACCTGACGTAAGGGAGATGGTCGGCAAGTGCCAGAATCCGCTAAGGTGATCTGCTCCTTGGCAATGTCCTTTTGAATGCGACCTGCCAGAAGTTGTAGGTTCTCTTTGCTTGCCTGCTGAACCAACTCCGCCGCTGATAGATAAGGCATGGAAGTAGAGAATCTATCTATGTCCAACACAGAAAGGTCTGATACCTGCTGACCCGTTATGGCTCTCAGCTCTTCATACTGGTTCTCTAGGTTATTAACAGCTTGGATCTCTTGAGCGAGCACACTGTCATACTGAGCTTTGGCATCTTGCAAATCTGTGATTGGCGCCGTACCAACCTCGAACATCTGCTCGGTTTGATGCAGTTGCTTCGCGACCGCCGCCTTCTCAGCGCGCACAAACTCAAGGTCATCACTGGCACGAAGAACGTTAAAGTAGGCTTCCGTTACCTGATAAATCACCGCCTGTTGCGTTGCAGCATAACTCGCATCAACCTGACGAGCATTTTTCTCAGAAATACTCAGCGCCACCCAGCTACTGCGATCATAGATAGATTGATACAGACCTAGGCTGACATCGGTGGTGCTACCGTCTGCTTCATGGCGGTCAGTGTCTTGGTAGTTATAGCCTGCAGTTAGGTCAATTTGAGGTAGCAAGTCGCTACGAGTCGAATTAATTGCCTCAAACGCACTATCACGCTGTGCTGCTGCTTGAAGTAATTGCGGATCGTTTTGCTTTGCTAGGTTATATACCTCACTCAAAGAATCTGCATATACATTTCCACTGATTAACAAAGCAAGTGGCATAAATTTAAGTGTGTTTTTCATTTCAATACCAATAAATATTAATGTTCTTTAAGCCAGGTTTGTTAACGGGACATGTCCTAATAAATTTCTTAATTTCTCGAGAGTACGAACCTCAATCTCATGAATAAATTCAGCATCTAGATTGTGTTTTTTTGACAGGGATTGAATGCTCTCTTTTTCATGGGTCAGCCAGCGATGAAAGATGACATCTAGCTCACTCGATCGAGTTTTGCAGCGCCAGTTTCAACTCATCTGAAAGGTAATCTTTCCAGTTTTTGTCTTCGTGAAGTTCAGTAAATTCATCTTGGAGAGAGTCCAAAGCAACATCTTCTATGTAGCTATGCGAATCAAATTCATCGTCATAGCGATTCGACAACACAGACTCATCATTGAGCTCTGCACTTGAATCAATGAAGGCCTGATTACTTAGGTAATAGTCCTGCTCATTATTGAAGGTGTTACTCTGATCTACAGCGCTAACGTAATATGAAAGGCTTTCGAAGGTCGCTGATTTATATAGGCACGTTGAAGCT
Source organism: Vibrio sp. JCM 19236 (assembly GCA_000830455.1). Lineage (GTDB taxonomy): Bacteria > Pseudomonadota > Gammaproteobacteria > Enterobacterales > Vibrionaceae > Vibrio. The sequence goes on along the minus strand of BBSB01000002.1, from coordinate 255,034 downwards.
GACATCTCTTCTCCCGTTTGCTCGGTTGCTTAAAAGTGGGGAGAAGTTTATGGGAGGGAGTGAGATTTGTTATCAGCTGAGCCTAAAGGTACGCTACTCTTTATCTAATTCAATATATTCAATGAGTTACAATACAATTTTATATTTATTTTATCTGCACTTTATCTGATAAACAGCCTGTTTGATAAGCAATTTATTCATTGAAAAACTATTATCTAAGCTTTAGTGACACCTTATTACCTAGCTTCTGAATTCCCTTACTCTGCCGTTAGTTACTCACACAACAGGTAAAGAAATGAAAAAGCTAACACTGACACTACTCATGGGCGTGATCCTCGCCCCGAGCGCATTTGCGCAAAACCTTATCATCGATACCAAGGGTCTTGACCAAGAGAAATACAGTGCCGATATGTATCAATGTGAGCAGCTGAGCGACCAAGTTCAGATGCAACAAACACAGGGCACTGGCAGAACGACGGTAAGACACATGGGAAGAGCAGCAGCACTTGGTGCAGGCGCTGGTGCTATTACCGGTGGTTCTGGTACAAAAGGGGCTGAAATCGGCGCAGGGATCGGTCTGGTAACCGGCGTATTAGGAAGCTCTGCAGAGAAGCAAGCAGCAGTACAAAATTACGATAATCAGAAAGACCAAGTAATGAGAAACTGCATGAAAGAGCGTGGTTATACCATTCTCAACTAATATTGGACACTCAATACTACTAATAAAAAAGGGCGGAAAAGATTAATCTTTCCGCCCTTTCTTTATTTAAAACAATCAGAGACTACTGTCTTTAACCTTGCTCTTAATATCAGATAAGTCACTGTTAAAAAATAAGACTTCAGAGAGGTTTAACACTAAGGTTGATGACGCCTCAATAACCGCATTGTAGTAAAACTCTTCGGCTGAATCTCGGTTGCCACTCAGTTCAGCAGCTTTACCATTGAGAACATAGAAGAGCACTGTTTTTCTCTGGTGAGGAATCGTCTGCAAAATATTTTTGGCAAGTAAGGCATCATCTTTAGAAAGGGCCATCATCGCCATTGCTTCCATTACCTTTGGTGTGACCTTATCTTGGCTCTCCAGAACGGCAAATTTCTCTGCAGCTTCAGCATTAAGCTTGTTAATGGCTTCAATGTTGTCGCCTTTGGGATGCAAATAGAGATAGGAAAGATTGTAAATGTAATTGGTTGCAATCACGTATGGATTGTCTGGCGAATGCATCTCCGCCTCTTGGATTAGCTCTAGGGCTCTGCCTTGCGTATGAGCGTGATAAGTAGACGCGTACGCCGTAACTATCGCTTCAATAGCTCCCTCTTCACTTGGTAATTCATCCACATGACTAGCTAGAATCTCTTTATCGATCTCAATATGAAGAGAGTCCAGCAGATCATCGAGTGAACGCTTTAAAGACGATTTAATTGAGGGGCTGGTTATGTCATATTTTCTATCTAGATGCTTATGCCCAGAGATACGGTTCACGTATTCAATCTCAAGATAAGTCCTGTTTTGGCTAGTACTACTGGCAAATCTAATTTCATGAGCCGCGAATTTCGCTGCTGGACCATTGTATATAATGCGAACATCTTGATAGACCTTTAGTAAGTCTAAAAGTGTTTTTACAACACCTGTTTTAAAATCATCGTAAAGTACTTCTTGTTCAACGATAACATGCACATATCTTGGCTCTAGAGATAGATAACTGGTGGTTACTTCCGGCTCTTCGCTAGCACTGGCTTGCGGTGGTGCTTCTTTAACCGCGGAGTTTGAGCCTTGCAGATAAAAACCAATCATCGCTATTAAGGCGAATACAGCAGCAAAACCGAACCATAACTTAGAGTTAGATTTCTTTTCTGGTGCCACTGGAGTTGGCGTCACAGGTGCAGGTGTGGCTTTGTCTTTTACTTCAGGTTCAACCTGAGCTTCTTGAACCACTTCCGCCTCTGTCTCAACAGTTTGAGGCTGTTCCTCTTCTTCGATGACACTCTCAACTGGACCTTTAGCCGGTTCGATAATTCGTTCAACGGTGGCATCCAGCTTATAGCCACGCTTAGGTACTGTGACTATGTAACCATATGGATGGTTGCCATGTTGTTTTAGGATTTTCCGCAGTTCAAAGATGGCTTGGGTGATCACCTGATCAGAAAGGATAGAGCCATTCCAGACTTCGTTGATAAGCTCGTCTCTAGAAAAGACGATGTCTGGGTTTTCACACAAGAAGTGAAATAGCTTAGAAAGCCTGTTATCGATGACAATGGTCTCCCCATGAAGAATAAACTTATCTTCATAAGGAACGAACAGCCACTCGTCGATTCGAAATTGTACCTTTTGATTCTTCATATACAGCTTATAACCTATTGTATCTAATAAAGAAGTATTGGTTAGGATTCAGGTAAATACAAAAAACCTCAACCGATTTCTCAGCTGAGGTTTTATCAATGAAATTGCTTATTTAGCGTTCAAAAATAGCTGATAGTAGCCTGCTAGAGTTGTATTTATTGCAGAGGAAATCTCAGCATAAGCCGACTCAGGAAGGTTAGCTAAGGATACGCGTAGTGACCACTCTGGAGCATCGAAGCCACCCCCAGGCATCACCACGATGCCACTCTCTTCAGCAAGACGCACCAAGAAATCCAGAGGCTCATACTCAGCCTTCATCCAGTTAAAGAACTCCTCGCCATGAGCAGAAGCCGCCAGGTTCTGAATATTGATCTCTACGTAGTAGAAAGCACCACTGTCGTCGCCCTCTTTAATCGTTGGCTCAGTCAATGCATTTTCCATTAAGGTGCGGTAGCGAGAACGAACGATGCGCTTAGCATTCTCTTGATAATCTTTACCACCTTCAAGCAATGCCAAAAGAGAGAACAGCGTCATTTGGATCTGCTGTGGTGTAGACAGGCCCGCAGTGTGGTTTAGGGCAACCGCGCGACTGTCTGCCACGATACGGTCGATAAACTTGATGTTTGCTGGATCCAAGCTGATACCGCTGTAGCGCTTGCTTAACCTCTCGCGTGTTTCTTCAGGAAGGTCTGCAATCATGCGATCGAAGTTATTGTCTTCATTTATCGCAATGACGCCCAGTCGCCAGCCCGTTGCACCAAAGTATTTAGAATACGAGTACACCAAGATAGTGTTCTTAGGTGCTAGCATCGCCAAAGAGGTGAACTTGTCGGTAAATGTACCGTAAACATCGTCCGTTAGTAGGATAAGATCTGGGCGTTCATTGGCGATGTCGGCAATCTTTTGCAGTGTTTTATCGTTCAGCTTTACCGATGATGGGTTGCTTGGGTTTACCAAGAAGAACGCCTTGATCTTAGGGTCTTTGAGCTTCTCCAACTCACTGTCAGGGATCTGCCAGTAGCTTTCCTCTGTAGACATGATCTCAACCTTGTTCAGGTTGTAATCTTCTAGCTCAGGCATCTCAAGGTATGGGGTAAATACAGGCGCGCCAATCGCGATTTCATCACCGCTGTTAAGCAGACGGTTGGTCTTTAGGGTATTGAAGATATACACCATAGCGGCCGTGCCACCCTCAACTGCAAACAGGTTGAAGTGAGAATCCGGTAGATGGGATTTATGACCCATCTCTTGCTCGATGTATTTGCGTGAGATGATTTCACTGTATTTCAGCATGCGGTCAGGCACTGGGTAATTGTCACCCAGAATACCCTCTACCCACTCATAGATAAGCTCATCAGCATCTAAATAAAGCTCTGTAGTGAGGTAGTTAAAAGCATTGAGTAGAAAACGGATGCCTTCAACCTGCTCGTTGTCTTCACAGAAAGAAAGGAAACGTGCAGAAATGCAATCCTGCTCACTCACACCACCAAAACCTGGGTATGGAGAAAAGGTAGATTTTGACTCCTGCAATGCGAATAGACCCAGTTGGAAAAAGGCTTCACGAGGTTCAGTAGCTACCCAGTTGGGATTACCACGACCAGCATTAATCATGGCGTGATCCTTATTGCTCTGCGCAAGCTTCATCAGGGTGTCTTTCACCTCAAAAGGACTCAGGGTCTCGAGTTTCTTTTCATCATTACGATTCATTATGTATTCCGGTTATTTGTGTTGATTGGACAGTTCAGAAGTGTTCAGCAATTACTTGCTGCTCGTTTTATGGTGCAAACGAGAAGACTTTTTATGGCTGTGCTTTTTATCGTGATGATGCTTGTCATGGTGTCCATCAGCATGATGATTAATCAGGTGTTTATGACCTTCGTTCTTGCCACCGTGCTTTTGGTGTGGATGGGACTGCTGCTTATCTTCAAACTCCAAATGGTCTTTATTGTGTTTGTGTTCTACTTCAGTTCCGTAAACACGCTGCATCTTTTCTGCAGTCGCGTGCTTTGTTTTTTGCATATTGTTTGACATGGATATTGCTCCTCTTGATACCCGGATACTTTAAGAGTTCGCAAAATCAGATACATGAATTCCCTATCATAGTTTTATCTTTTATATCTTTATTAACACCAATAAGATGCTGATTTTTATGGATTATATTTTCTTTATCGAATATTAGGGATTGATTAGCCAAGGGTTATAACTAAATGCTTGTCTGGCGTTAAATTAGCCGCACTTTTAACGCACACAGTAAGCAAAGGTTATGTCTAAGAAAGCAATATCAATAGTCCTGATACTGGTAATACTGATACTGGTATTCGTATTTGGATTTAACACATTTAAGAATCACATGATCGCCAAGAAACTAGGTGAATATAAAAAGCCACCTGTTGCGATCACCACAGTTATCTCCAAGCAAGCCGACTGGACTAAAACAGTCAAAGCTATTGGTCAGGTTTCATCAAAACAATCCACCCAGGTAACAAGTCAGATTTCGGGTCAGGTAAAAGAGATCCTATTCAAATCAGGACAGCTGGTATCTGAAGGTGATGTGATTGTTCAGCTAGATGACTCTCTATTGCAGGCAAAATACAAAAACCAACTTGCTAAGATGAAGCTCGCCAAGATTGAACTAAAGAGACAACTAAAGCTTCTTGCTAGCAACAGCACAGCGAGAAACTCAGTAGACAAAGCTCAAGCTCAGTACGACGCACAATCTGCATCCCTTAAATACATTGCCTCTGAAATTAACTTCATGAGCATCAAGGCTCCATTTTCAGGCAAATTGGGCATTCGTACTCTCAACGTGGGTGATTACATCAACCCAGGTTCTCTTATCGTTGACCTAGAAAGCATCAACGACAACTACATCGACATCTCAGTATCTGAAGACTATCAGCCACTACTAGCAGAAGGTCAAAAAGTTACGTTTAGCAACGATGCCTACCAAGGCAAAACCTTTAACGCGGTTGTGTCTGCTATTCAGCCAGCTTCGGATGAGCAGTCACACAACATCAATGTGCGTGCCAAGGTTCAAGGCGATGGTAACCAACTGGTTAGCGGCATGTATATCAATGCTGAAATCGAACTAAACCAGACCGTTTCAATCATCCCTGTACCGAAAGTAGCTATCTCTTTCTCTCTTTATGGTGACAGCGTGTTCGTCGTGACTAACAAAGATGGCGAGCAAGTAGTAGAGCACAAACTGGTTGAAGTAGGTCCTCGCAAGGATGACCAAGTGGGTATCCTATCTGGCCTAAAAGCCGGCGATGAGATCGTTACCTCAAATCAACAGCAACTGAAAAAAGAGACGGTAGTTAAGGTAAACAACGCTCGTCCTTTCCCAGCATCATTCAAGTCATAAATAGGCATATTCATGAACTTCACTGATATATTCATCAAACGACCGGTTCTGGCGACCGTACTTAGCTTGGTACTGCTAGTGCTAGGTATAAAGGCATTTTCTGGCCTGCAAGTACGTCAATATCCGCAGATTGAAACCGGTGTGATTACAGTCACCACCAACTACCCTGGGGCAAGCTCCACCAGCGTCCAAGGTTATGTTACTCAGCCACTGCAGGCGCAGATCGCACAGACAGAAGGCATCGATTACATGACCTCTGAGAGTAGCTTGGGTAAATCCCTTATCACGGTGAACCTTAAGCTAGATTATCCGACCGATAAGGCGCTGACAGAGATCCTATCGCTGGTGCAGCAAGTGAAATACCGACTACCAGCTGGTACTCAAGACCCAAGTATCCTCAAGTCGACCTCACAGTCACCGATCCTTTACGTGTCTTTCTCTTCTGATTCACTTAAGACTCAGCAAATCTCAGATTACGTGAGCCGAGTGGTTAAACCGACCTTCTCAACCGTGGATGGGGTATCTAAGATCGACTTGCTTGGTCAGAGTGACTTTGCAATGCGTATCTGGCTGAACCCAACCAAGATGGCGGCCTATGGCATCACAGCTTCCGATGTACAAAACGCAATTAAAGGCAGCAACGCAGTAAGCGCAGCGGGTAAGCTAAAAGCCGATTACATCGAGATTGATATCAATGCGCACACAGACGCAGCCTCGGTTGAAGAGTTTAAAAACATAGTACTTAAGAGTGCTAATGGTCAGCTGATCCACCTTGAAGATGTGTCTAACATCGAGCTTGGCGCAAACACCTACGACTCTCGCGTACTGTTTAATGGTGGTAGCTCAATTACGACTGCGATCAGCAACACCTCGACTTCGAACCCTCTGACTGTAGTAAAGGGTCTGTATGAAGTTCTGCCATCGATTGTCGACAGCTTGCCGCCGGGCATGAAAGCTGAGGTAGTGTATGACTCAACCAAATTCATCAACAGCTCTATCGAAGAGGTAACTAAGACCCTAGTTGAAGCGGCAGTTATCGTTATCATCGTTATCCTAGCCTTCCTAGGCTCGATGCGTGCGATGATCATTCCGCTAGTGACTATCCCGCTATCACTTATCGGCTCTATGTTTCTTATGATGGCGATGGGCTTTAGTATCAACTATTGACCTGCTAGCATGGTACTGGCTATCTCGCTGGTAGTAGATGACGCCATCGTTGTGGTAGAGAACACCTTCCGTCACTTGGAAGAAGGTTCATCACCTATCGATGCGGCAATCAACAGTGCTCGTGAGATTGCAGGTCCGGTTATCTCAATGACCATTACTCTAGCTGCGGTGTACGCACCGATCGGCTTTATGGGTGGCCTAACAGGTAAGCTATTTACTGAGTTTGCCTTTACGCTTGCTGGCTCGGTAATCATCTCTGGCTTTATCGCTCTAACGCTAACGCCAATGATGACCTCAAAAATGCTGAACAAGCAGGTACTTGAAGGCGCACTGGTTAAGAAGATCGACAAAGTTATTGCTGGTGTTACTCACAAGTACGAGAAGATCCTAACGGTTGTTCTGAATAACCGACTGTTGGTTTGGCCTTTGGTAGCAACCTTCTTGGTGTCACTAGTATTTATGTTCACTCACACTGCGAGCGAACTGGCACCTCAGGAAGACCAAGGCGTGGTTATCATGATGGGCCAAGGCCCTTCACAGGCAAACACTGACTATATTAGTCACTTTACCAAGCCACTTGAAGATACTATCCGCAGCTATCCAGAAACTGAGATGTCTCTGATGGTTAATGGCTATCAAAAAGACTCTAAGTTCTTTGGTCTAGGCGTATTGAAGGATTGGGAATCTCGTGATGCATCAGCAAAAGAGATGATGACCCGCTTCCAGAAAGACACCGTGGATTTCCCTGGATTGCAGGTATTCACCATATCTCCACCGGATCTGCCTGGCACCTCTCAGGGCCTGCCGTTCCAGATGGTCATCAAAACACCAACTGGCAGCTATGAAGAGCTATACCAATATGCTGAGAAGCTAAAAGAGTATGCTGTTACTAGCGGTAAGTTTATCTATGTGCAGAACGATCTAGAGTTCAACAAGCCTCAGGTAGAGATCGCGGTAAACCGAGACAAAGCGGCTCTGATGGACGTGAATGCTCAAGAGGTAGGTAACGTACTGACTCGCTATGTGAGTGAAGGCTTTATCAACTACTTCGCGTTAAATGAGCGTAGCTATCAGGTAATTACTCAAGTAGAACGTGCGGATCGCAGCTCTTGGAATGACATCAACAACTACTACGTGCGCTCAAACAACGGCAAGATGGTACCTCTGTCATCGCTGATTGATATTACCCAAAGCGTACAGCCATCAGCGGTGGATCAGTTCCAACAGCTCAACAGCGCAACCATCGAAGCTAAGATGATGCCTGGCGTGAGTATTGGTGAAGCCTATGAAGTGATGCAAAAAGGTGCCGAGCAGATCCTGCCTAGCTCTTACGCTATCGATTCATCAGGTCAGCTACGCCAATACGTGCAAGAAGGTGCTTCTCTGGTTTCAACCTTTGCCCTAGCACTTATCATCATCTATCTAGTGTTGGCGGCTCAGTTTGAGAGCTTTAGAGATCCACTGATTGTACTAACCAGTGTACCGCTTTCTATCTTTGGTGCCATGATCCGCTGTATCTGGGTATCGATACGCTAAACATCTACACCGAGGTAGGTCTGGTAACCCTGATAGGCCTTATCAGTAAACACGGTATCTTGATTGTGGAGTTTGCCAACCAAATACAGCCTGAGTTTAACGGGGACAAGATTGCAGCCGTTAAGAAAGCGGCAGCTGAACGTCTTCGTCCAGTACTAATGACTACAGCAGCCATGGTAATCGGTGTTGTACCTCTACTAACAGCCGCTGGTGCAGGTGCACAGAGCCGTTTCTCTATCGGTTTGGTAATTACCGTAGGCATGACAGTAGGTACCCTATTTACGCTATTTGTTGTACCAACCGTGTACACCTTCCTAGCGGATAACCACGCGAAAGCACTAGAGGATTAATAGAATGTTCAACCAACAGATGGCATCGCTAAAGTATTCTCAGTTCAATGCTGGAGTATCTACGCTACTGAAAGGTTATCGAGAAGTGCATGTAAACCACAGCTACTCACAGAGCCTATATCACTCTTGGAACAAGGTGTTTAATCAACCGGCGGTTAACGATGAGGTGGAATCACCGCAGCGCAACACACTATTGATGAAACCCGCGGCTAAAGCCTTATTTGACCAGCTCAAAGAGCAGATCGGTGAAGAAATCTTTGTTGGTGAGTGGTTCTCTGTGGACCAAGAGCGTATCAACACCTTTGCTGAGATAACCCAAGACATGCAGTGGATCCACACAGATCCGCAGCGTGCTGAGCAGGAGTCTCCATTTAAGTCGACCATAGCGCACGGTTTTTAACCATGGCCCTTCTGCCCAAGTTGACCGAGGCGGTGGACCCGGAGAAACCACAGTTCCCCACCGCGAAAGTAACGGTAAATATGGGCTTTAACAGTGTTCGCTTCCCATACCCTGTAAAGGTAGGAAGCAACATCCGAGGTAAGTGCAAGTTGCTCAGCATCACCCCAATCAAGAAAGGGCTAGAGATAACCCGTGAGATCAAGGTTGAGATTGAAGGCGTGCGCAGACCTGGCTGTGTGTCTGAGTCCGTGATTAGACTCTATTTCTAAAGCGACAACGGAGCTTAATTTAGCTCCGTTCAATCTACCTTTTGCGAGCACTCACTAGGCTTGAAACCACAACCGCCATATAGAAAACGCCTGTTATGCCTTGTAGGTACACCACCACTTGGGCAAGAGGTGTATTGGGACTGAAGTCTCCATAACCTAAGGTGGTTTGGGTAACGAAGCTAAAGTAAGTCACCACAGAGAAATGCTCTCCCCAGTGGTCCTGCGCAACTATGCCTTTGATGGCTTCAGGGTTGTAGATAATGAGCAGTAAGTAAATGGCTGCCCAACCAAGTCCCATAACTAGAAACAGGGCAACAGAGCCGATGAGTTTGTTGTTATCGACTTGATCAGAAAGCAATATCTGGTGCGCCGTAGCCTGAAACACGCCAACGCAGAACGCCAGTATCAACACCAACATGATGACACTCAGGTGAGTGTTGTCATAAAAGGAGTGAGCCAAGATAGCAATGGCCATCAACACACTCACTCCAACAAGGTAGATATACCAGCCTCGAGCAAACTTCATGCTCGCGAGGCAAATAATAAAGCTATTTAGGATAAGAGGTTTAAGAAGGAAGTTTAGATGCTCCCCTTCGACCTCTTTTGCCAATGCGCCCATCACAAAGATAAGAATGAGCGAGAGGGTGAAATAGATAAAGTTATTAGATTCGTTGATCGATGCCATGCTCGCTCCGGTCAGCATCTCTTGAGAAAACCTTGTTTATTTTCAAGAGATTACTACTAAGAAAAGAAGACTTTGAATGCATGTTCAGAGTAGTAACAAATAAACGAGGTTTCCATTGTACAAGTCGTTTCTCTTTTTAATCGCTCTGCTGATGGTGGGTTGCTCGGGCACGCCCCATGATGCTGACACTCGAGTCAACGAATCTAACTATCTGAAGGTCGACATAGGCTTGGCTCAAGGTGAAGACGATGAACCATTTCGTTTTTGGGGTGATCGCGTTCCAAAAATCTAGCTCCCGAGAATACAGATGAAAGCCATACCTTTGATCAGACAAAGATAAACCAAATAGAGCAGCAACCCTTTGCTCCTCGGGTCATGGGTGAGCAATTTAATATCTTAGTGCTATCTGGCGGAGGTCCTCGTGGAGCTTTTGGTGCTGGAGTCTTGCTAGGCCTACGTGATAAAGGCGAACTGCCTCAGTACTCAATGATCACTGGTGTCAGCGCAGGTGCCTTGATAGCCCCATTTGTATTTGTTGGTGGAGACAAACTGGATCAGCTAAAAGAGGTGATGCTGGGCTTAGATGATGAATCTATGCTAGGCGGCACTAGCTTTTTTCATTTTTTATTCGGTGATGCGCTCTCTGGTGGCGAAAGCTTTTATCAATTAGTGCAACAAACCTATGACGATGATTTTATAGAGCAAATTGCAGCCCAGTATCGCGCAGGCAAGCGCCTGTTTATTGGCACGACCCATTTTGATTCCGGCAGACAGATGATCTGGAATCTAGGGCGAATTGCCAACAGTGATCTGCCAAACAAAAACGACCTGATACATCAGATTCTGACCGCGAGCTCATCAATCCCAGGTGTATTTCCACCTCAGTTTATACCGGTTTATTATCAGGGAGCGCAGTTTGAAGAGATGCATGTAGATGGCGGACTTTCTAGCCAACTCTTCTTCGATCCTATAGGTTTTGACTATACTTCTTTCGTCAAATCATTAGGTTATGCCGATGCACCGCGTGTTTACACCATTCGAAATGGTCGTGTAAAAACCGAGTTTGAGTTTGTGGAAGATGACACCATCAGCCTCGCTGCACGAAGCGTTGATAATCTCATCATGGCTCAAACACGAGGTGATATCGCTCGAGAGCTCTACATCACCCGCAAAATAGGTGCTGAATTCTATCTCACCTATATTGATGATGACTTTGATAAAAAGCCTCCACAGGGCAAGGTATTCGACAAAGAGTATCTACAAGTCCTGTATGAATATGGCTATAACAAAGCACAACAAGATGGTTTCTGGATAGAGGATTTGCCTCTATAACGAAACTTTAAGTCCAAAAACAAGGAAGTTCATGACGCTCAAAGAAATTCTAAACATACGTAATGTTCGCGGCTATCTGATCTTTAGAAGCAGTTACTTTGCGCGTTTTTACTATCCGGTATTCACCCTACTCTACCTAGATTACGGTCTTACCCTGTCTCAATTTGCCATGCTGAACGTGGTGTGGGCGGCCACCATAGTAATTGCTGAGGTGCCTCGGGTGCCTTTGCCGATACCTTGGGGCGTAAGAAACTGGTGGTGATGTCTTCCATCATCATGTTTATCGAGATCGCCATGATTGCCTTTGTACCCACGAGCAATATGCACTTGGTGTTTGTGGTCTTCTTAATCAATCGAGTGCTCAGTGGTTTGGCGATGGCGCTAGCCAGTGGCGCAGACGAGGCGCTGGCCTACGATACCTTAAAAGAACAGGGCAAAGAGGATGTATGGCCACAGGTTTTGCAGATCCAACTGCGCCTTGCCTCAAGCGTTGGCATCTTTGTGACCCTATTGGGCGCGGCTATGTATGACGTGGACTTTATGGGTAAGGTGTTCCAATTCCTTGGATTTACTGCTCCAGAGACTACTCAAGACATCATGCGAATTCCTGTCTACGCCACTCTATTGGTAGCATTGGTCGCCATTTATGCGGCGTTTAGTATGGAGGAAGAGAGCAAAACCAAAACCACAACTGGGGGCAAGGCCGCGAGCAGTATTGAAAGCCTAAAGCTCACCATGAATACTGCAAAATGGGTGCTCTCAACACCCTATGTTCTATTTATTTTGCTCTACTACAGCCTGTTCGAACACACCTCTCGCATGTTCTTAACCATGAACAGCCAATACTATCGCGCTATCGAAATCCCGATCATCTACATAGTTTATCGGCGCTGGGATAAGCGTATTTCAGATCATATTCGCCGGACGAAGTCGTCGATTAGCCGAAAGCATGGCACCTAGAAAGTTCATTATGATCATGGGGTTAGCCACCATAGCCACTTATTACTTAATAAGTCGTGGCTGGCCAATCTTTGGCGTTATACCTGCGCTGATGCTCATCTTCATCATCATGACTATGAACATCTTTATCAGCTACCACCTAAACAAACAGACAGAATCGCACAACAGAGCAACGGTGCTCAGCTTCAAGGGTTTGATGTTTAATATGGGCTACGGGCTGATAGGTGTGCTGTATGCCTATTACTACAAACTGATCTCGCAGGCTACACCGAGGAAGAAATAGAGCAAGGCATCGATTTTCTCGCTTCGCTGTCGGCATTTACCTATTACTTTGCTTTCCTATTCATCGTTATCAGCGCTCTGTTCTATTTCAAAGATAAGAAGAAAGCGATATTTTAAACACTAGCTTGTTCGCCTAGAGATAAGGTTTGTACCCCGTTCATGAGTAGTAAAAACAATAAGAATCTCAGTATCCTTCTTAAGCTCAACACCTTTGTTGCCCCCTATAAATGGCGAGTGGCAGCGGCTTTATTTGCCTAGTAGCGACTGCTAGCCTAACCCTGTCTGTAGGATATGGGGTGCGCATCCTGATTGATGACGGATTTGCTCAGCAATCTTTAAGCGAGCTCACCAACGCTATCCAGTTCATTGTGGGTATTACCCTTTGCATCGCTATCGGAACATTCTTTCGCTTCTACCTGGTTTCATCGGTAGGTGAGCGAGTCAGTGCCGATATTCGTCTAGCGGTGTTTAACCATGTAATTTCTCTGCACCCTAGTTACTTCGAGACCAATAGCAGCGGCGATATTATGTCGCGCCTCACCACGGACACTACGCTGCTGCAAAGCATTATCGGCTCATCGTTTTCCATGGCGATGCGCAGCGCCCTAATGTGCATCGGCGCCATCATCATGTTGTTTGCCACCAACTTTAAGCTGACCCTGATTGTGCTCGCTTCTGTACCTTTGTGCTCGTGCCTATTCTGGTTTACGGACGACGTGTACGTGCCCTATCCCGCCAAAGCCAAGACTCTATGGCTGATGTAGGTAGCTATGCTGGCGAAGCGATAGAGCACATTAAAACAGTACAAAGCTTTAGCTCAGAAAGATTTGAAAAACTGCGTTTGCCGTAGAAGTAGAAAAAGCCTTCGAGGTCGGTAGACAACGAGTTAAGCAGCGAGCGATATTAATTTCAGGCGTGATCGTGATAGTGTTCAGCGCCATTGCTGGCATGCTTTGGGTTGGAGGAAGTGATGTTATCAAGGGCGATATGTCTGCCGGTGAACTTGGTGCATTTGTGTTCTACGCCATCATGGTAGCCTCATCGATGGCAACCATCTCAGAGGTACTTGGTGAACTGCAAAGAGCCGCTGGCGCAACTGAAAGACTGGTCGAGATTCTGCAAGTCGAGAGCGATATCAGTGCACCAAACAATCACAAAGCGATAGAAGTAAGCATGCCTGCTGAGGTTGTGTTCAAAGGAGTTGATTTCAACTATCCATCTAGACCAAATCAACCGGCTATCAAAGGTTTAGATCTAACCGCAAAACAAGGCAAGGTGTTAGCTCTGGTTGGCCCATCGGGCGCGGGCAAAACTACCCTGTTTGAACTACTGCAACGCTTTTACGACCCTCAGCAGGGGCAGGTATTGTTTGCAGGAGAAGACATTCGCCAGTTCGATCCTAAAGACCTTCGCCGCCAAATGGCGCTAGTACCGCAACAACCTGCCCTATTCAGTCACGATGTGTTCCACAATATTCGTTACGGAAACCCTGAGGCGACCGATGAGCAAGTGATTGAAGCGGCTAAAAAAGCGCACGCCCATGAGTTTATTGAGAAGCTACCCGATGGCTATCGCAGCTTTCTAGGTGAACGTGGCGTAAGGCTCTCTGGCGGTCAAAAACAGCGCATCGCTATTGCTCGTGCGATATTGAAAGACCCTAAGATCCTTCTGCTAGATGAGGCCACCAGCGCACTAGATAGTGAGAGCGAACACCATGTTCAGCAAGCGCTAGAAGCACTGATGGAAGGTCGCACTACCCTTATCATTGCCCACCGTCTATCCACCATTCAGCATGCAGACAAGATAGCGGTGCTCGACGGAGGTGAGCTGGTCGATATTGGCAACCATCAATCACTGATGCAAAGTTGTGAACTCTATCAGCGATTAGTGGCATTGCAGTTTAAGCACCTAGATTAAATCACTAATGGCTTGCACAAAGAAGTAAGCCGTTGTGCCAACGCTTATAACAATGACCACCTTACGAATGGTTGCTTGGGAGAGCCGAGTAGACAAGATGGCAGAATAATAGCCCCCAACCAGAGCGCCTAGCATCACTACTGTGCCCTCATACCAGGCTATTAAATCGTTGGCGATAAAAATAGCGATAGCAATGATAGAGACAAAGCAAGAAACCAACAGTTTCAGGCCGTTCATCAGGTTGATATTGTTAAATCCAGCCAATACCAGATAACTCAAGGTAATGATGCCAAGACCTGCATTGAAGAAACCGCCATAGATGGCCACTAACAGGAATAAAATTCCCAAGAATGCCAGCCACATGTACTCGGTCTTACTGCTTTTAGTGGATAACTTCTTCAGATACCCACCTATTTGGCTTCCATAGATAAACATCAAGGTCGCAAACAACATCAGCCAAGGGATAACATTATTGAACTCCCTCTCTTCAATATTAAGCAGCAGATAGGCACCAATGGAGCCACCCACTAGGCTAGCGATTGCAATTAGAACGGCGGTTTTCTTATGGCTCGCCATCTCAGCGCGAAACGCATAGGCACCGCTTAAATAGCCTGCGAAGGACGAGAAGGTATTGGTGGCGTTGGCCGCTATCGGTGGCACGCCAGCAAACACCAATGCTGGAAAGGTGATAAAGGTGCCGCCACCGGCAATTGAGTTAAGCGCTCCGCCAAGAAGCCCAGCTATAAAAAGAAGAAGTATATCCATCGCAATCTATTCAGTGCTCCCTAAAGGACCTGTTCCCTTGTTTTGTTAACGGCAGATCTTATGGCTTGCCACTCAGAGCGCAGAACCCCAAATTTTACCGAGTCGTAGTAATGACCTCGATAGTATCGAACCTTACGCAGTCTCGCCTCTTGTTGAAAGCCAAGTTTGAGGCTAAAGCCATCATTCTCGGATTGCCCGACCAAGTAGTCATGCCTACGCGCTCAATATTATGAATATCAAACAGATAGCTTACCCAAAGAGGAACAGCTTTCGTAGCCACACCTTTTCCCCAAACAGAGGAGTCATAGATAACAACGCCAGCTTCAATCCAACGTGTCTCTTCACACTCCCAGTAACTGCTTACTGTACCTACAGGAGCATCATCCAGTGTGACCAACTGGATATCTTTACCTGCGAGCAGTCTTTTGAAGGTAGAGTTCTTGAACTCATCTAGCGTTGGATGCTGGTAGGGGAAATACGGCCCGTTAAATTCGGTCCACTCTTGATTGGAGGTGACAAGATGATAGACCAGCTCTAGTTCGCTAGGGTGGGCCGGTCTGATTGCTACTGTCATTATGACGCTCTCCTTGTCACTTTGAATCACTGGCTGACATGGTGCCGTTTTTCACACAGCACTTCAATCTACAAGCACTCAAAGCGTGCCCGGCTTATTGTTCCATTCACCTCACAGAGTTTACCCGTCCAATTGGCGCAACTCTGGATTATTATCCATATTTAAAGTGTGGTTATTTGCGAGGGCATCAAGATGAAAAACGATCTAGATTCGAGCAAAGTATTGCAAGCCTATGAGTGTGTGATGAACAACGGCACACCAACAGAGCATGGCAAAATCTACGAAGGCGTTGAGGCGTTTTCTGATTACGACGGCTATAACGTGTTTTTACGAGGAAATGGGGTGGAGCTGAAAGTAGGTTTTCACAACACCTATCATTTGGAATACGACCAAGAACACCTAAGAGATAGCTTTCTGAAAAAAGTGGCGTTTCTCGCCAAGTAGCCTTTTGCTTGCAGCGTTTAATAAAAAGGGTCTGACTAACATCAGACCCTCGGAAAGCTTGTTGCGTTAGAGAAAGATTAACTCACCTCTTGCACCGCATAGTTTGAGCTCGGCTCCACGAATTCGTCTTGAGCTTTGATGGTCTGAAGCTCCCAAGTTTGAGATTCGTGAGTAACCTTCAATACCCCATAAGCGGCGTTATGCGCATGCTCAAACGCCTGTTTTGGTGATTTACCCTTCACCAGACCTGCGGTAAACAAGCCTGAGATTAAGTCACCCACACCAACCGGTTGTTTAGCAAACTCTAGATGCGGACGCTGAGCTAAGTAAACCGCCTCTTCTGTGGCTAGCATCATAGAGAAGCTTTCATCAGACAATGAGTGAAGATGCTTAACCAGTACCATTTTCGGGCCTTTACTGATGGCATGACGACAGGCAGCAATCGCATCTTCTAGGGTGTTAATTTCCATCCCAGTAAACTGAGTGAGCTCGAACTGATTTGGCACTATCACATCAGCTAGAGACATCAAGCCATTGACCAATTTATCGGTAACTTCCTCTGGCACGATACAACCCTTTTTCGGGTCTCCCATCACAGGGTCACACACATACAAGGCATTCGGGTTACGCTCCTTTAGTTTCGCCACTGCAGCTGCTACTGAGTCACATTGAGCGCCACTACCTTGATAGCCAGAGACCAAAGCATCACAGTTAACCAGTTGCTCAATCTTGTCGATGCCTGCGATCAAGTCCGTGATGTCTGAAGAGTCAAATGCTCGACCACTCCAGCCCTGCTGATACTGGGTATGGTTAGAAAATTGCACCGTATGGATTGGCCATACTTCCACACCCATTCTCTGCATTGGAAAAACCGCAGAGCTGTTCCCTGCATGGCCAAATACAACATGGGATTGGATAGAGATGATATTCGTCATTGCCTGTTCTCTGTAAAAGGTTCTTCAATTAAATAAAGTCTGTAAGGAGCACACCAACACCGATGCGCTGTATGTTGTAATTGTAATCAATCAAGCTCTCACCGTAGCCTTGGTAGTACTGCACATAACCTCGTACTTTTTTCAGGTATGGCAGTGGGAAGCTAACACCTGCTTCAACGCACCATAGCCAGTATCAAAGTTATATCGAGCTAAACCGGTGAATTCGAACACACTTACGTTGTACGCTGCGGTCAACTCATAGTGACCAAGATAGTCTTCGATATCTTTGTTGGCATTATCCATACCACCAGCGGTAATCCAAGGTTGTAGGTACACCATAAAGTCTTTTTCTTCGTAGCCGATACCCGCAAACAATCGGTTCCAGCTGCGACTTAGCTCTTCCGTACGACCGTTGGACTCATGCTCGAAGCCCACACGGGTAAACCAGACGCCCTCGCCCATATCAATAGGAAGCGTAGTCTCATAAAAGAATTCGGGGCGATAGTTGATGTCACGAAATGGCGAAGAAATCTCTTCAGCATAAGCCTGCAAGAATGACTTCATAGTAAAGCCAAAGTAAATCTCATCATCCTCAAAGAAGACATCGTCAAACATGGAAATCTTAAAGCTGATCTGAAACTTGATCTCTTTGTTATCCAACTTGTCTGCACCATCACCAAACACATCGTCTGTGTACGGTGCCGTATTTATATGGTCCATGTTGGTAATAGGCAAGAAATAGTTTTGCCTAAACGAAGTGATGACAAAAGGATTGTCCTCTGACTCCTTCTCCAATTCATGACGCACCGTAGTGTGATGAGTTTTTGTCTCCTGAAGACATGTTTGTTTAATTTCGTCGAGATTATCTTGCTCGACACCCATATGGATTTTACGAAGCAAACAGTTATCAAAGGATTGTTCTTGGCTAGTAGTTTCTTGCGCAAACGCTTGTGAAGACCCTAAAGCAAGTACCAGCAATAAGGCTTTAGAATGTCGAGCAGATAATTTCATCATTCATTCCTTACATATAAAGTGTGTGAAGAATAAATTCAGCACCCTGCTGAGTAATTTTTTCTACGTCTTTGTCCAGCACCTTGCTGGTGATCTTGGAGTGGTCGTTCTCAAGCACGCCATCGTTGTTGATAGCGAATACACGACGAGCCAAGAGATGACCGTCTGCTTTATCATTCACATCCACATCTACGATCAGGCGAACAGAGCGGTCGCGGGTACCAGCTGCTAGTTTCGCTAGGCCAATCGCAGCGCCAACTGGAATGAACTCCAGCGCTCGAATATCTTCTTCCAGGTCTTCAACCTTGATGACATTTACATCTACCAATGCTTGTTTTTGGCTAGTGGCATCGTGAGGGAACAGCTTGTTAGACTTCTCAGTAAGAGACGCTTTGATCTCAGCCTCAAATCTAGCAATCACTTCTGGGCTGACTTTGTCTTTGATGCTCTGGCTTAGCTCGATCTTTACATCATCTACAATCACGTTTTGGTATTCGTCAGTCTTGTAGTCATCTGATTTCCAATAGAGGCCTTGTTCATCAGATTTATAATCAAGTTCTTGGTATTTGTGGTTGCCACCAAGTAAAGAGAGTTCATCTTTCTCTGGTAGTGCGCTCGCACATCCAGCAAGTGCCGTTGCTATAGCTAATAGAAGGATTTTGGTTTTCACGTCGATATTTCCTGTTTAGGTTGGGGTTGAAATCGACGAAGAGTATGCAGGGCAAATCTGACTAAGAAATAAACCAAATCACAAGCTTGAGTAATCTTTAAATTTTTTATTTATTGAGGTGGAAGCATGGGCAATAAACTTATAATAAATTTATAAAAACCCATTACTATCAGAGCCTTAATGTGTAGGTGTTGGATTTCTATATGTAATCAGAGTTTGAAAATAGGGCAGAGAAAAAATACGAAACCAAGCTATCGAATGCGGTTTTAGCCGTTCATTATGTTTTGTATTAGAGCAGCTCAGTGGCAACCAATAGCTTGCCTTCCCCAAGCAAACAATTGGAAAACAAAAAGGCTCATCCTTTGCAGGATGAGCCTTAAAGTTCAAATCAAGCATGAAGTAATCTCGACAGAGCGAACCAGTTGTAGTTCACCTCTTCTTTACTACCGATTTTATGCTCAATTAAATCCACCAGCTTCTGGTTAAGCTTGAGATTTGTCTTTCCATTATCGATTGACGCGAGCAGCAGTTTCCGCTGCTCTTGGTCCAACTCTTCTTCATCCAGAACCCGAGTCAGCGCCTTAGTGTATAAGAGCGTAAATACTGAGTCATCATCCGACTCATCAATCAAGAATGAGTATGACGAAAGAATAAGATTATTGATATTAATCTTGGTCTTAGTGTTCTTATCACCATGCTTTAACCTTTTCACCAAGCGGGTCAGACGCTTCTTGATCACATCCGCTGTTCTGCGTGATGGCAACACTTGATAAGAGGTCCAAAGAACGAGCAAGCCCACCAGGTTCGCCACTACCGAATTTAGGAAATGGGCGAAGTCATAAGATGGTGACGCCGTAAGTGGCACCAAATTACTCCATGAGAATAGCGATACCATAAACACTATCTTCATCAGAGAGCGGCTCTGCCAGAACCAGTAGGCCATTGTGTATACGCCGATAAAGCCAGTGATAAACAAGATCACGGGGGAGCCTATCGGCATGACAATAAAGTTAACCAAGAAGGCAAACGCCCCTGCCACAAACTGAGCATAGATGTTGGTGCTAAATGCTCCCTCAGCACCTGGTTGAGAGGCATATACCGAACTGATCATGCCGGCCATAATGATGGCACTCATTCCATCTTGCCATTGCAGTTCTATCCACATAAACGAAAGTAAAAAGAGTGCAAGCGTCGCTCTAGCCATGTTACTGAGTACAAGGAAGCCATCAGTAAAATTGTTGATATCATCGACATACTTGCTCTCGCTGTAATCGTACACAATCTCTTGCTGATTAAAGCTTTGCAGTTGAAGAGCAAAGTCAGCTGAACGCTCCTCAAACAGTTCAAGCAAAGGCCCTTGTGCCAGTTGCCATTTCTCTCGATACTCTGTGTCTAGCTTAAAGCCGCTGTCTTCCAACTCCTGCCACGCTGACTGCGACATACCAACGGCATCACCCAGCTTCCTGTACTCGATTGCCTGTACGCCAATATTAATGCAGTCGTAAAAGGTAGCTCGGCTCTTTTCTTTCACACTTTTATCGCTGTGACTGCCATAGATTTCATCATCTACCGCCAGCCACTTCTTACCCACTAGGCTCAAGAATGTGCGTATTAGCTTGGTAACCTTTGAAGCCTCTGAACGGAACAGCTCGGAGATAAACTTTTCTGTTTGCGCCTTAACAAACAGCAACTCACGTTTGTCATCCGCATAGGGAACGATGTAGCTCGCCACCATCGACATTAGGATGCCGAATGAAATCCCAATACATCTCAGCTGAACATGGTCAAACAAGTTGGTCATATCCGCTTCTGCAGCAATAGGAAAGCCCACCAGCGAGAGTGTGATACCCACCACGGCAAACGTGTAGGCTACACGGCGATGAAAGTAAGATGCGATACCGAGACTGACCACTATGCCAAGGATAATAAAGGCGTTAAACAACCAAGCATCGATCATGGTGGCACCGGCCACGAACAGCACGTAAGCGCCGCCAATAAAGGTGCCTGTCAGGCGTGCGACAGATTTTTTAATGCTGGCGCACGTGTGCCGGTTATTTGGATGATGGCGGCAGTCATCATTGCGGTTCCTGTAGCCTGAGAATCAAGCGACAGAGATATCATCCAAGTCAGCAGCACAGCTAAGCAAAAGCGAAATGCAAAGGTCATAGAGTCAGGGTTTGACCACTGTCGAATCCAAGTCATCAACATCATTTGATATCCACTGAAACGGTTGTACCAGCAATCAATCTTTCTCTTGCGATGACCTCTTTAGGGATACTGATACGAACAGGGACACGCTGAGCCAAACGCACCCAAGGCACGGTTGGGTTCACGTTCGAGATCAAGCCTGAACTGTCCGCACTTTGGTCAGAGATAGCACGCCCTACCCCCTCGATTGTTCCATAGAAAGACTCTCCTGAAGAGAAAGGGTGAACGGTCACTCTATGCCCCTCTTGGATATCTTTAATCTTGGTTTCAGTGAAGTAGGCCTGCACGTAATAGGTGTCACTTTCCACCAGTGCCACAAAGGTTTCACCGGTATTGATAAAATTGCCTTCGCGCTGATTGAGGTTGGTGACATAGCCATTTTTAGGTGCGTAAACCTTGGTCCGGCTTAGGTCTAACTCCGCCTTTTCAAGGTTCACTTTACTCTGCTGAAACTGAGCCTTGTTGGCCTCTACCTGCAGTTTTTCAGAGATAACCTGCTCTTGAGAGATAAGCTTTGCCGGAAGCAGTTTCGAATCTCGTCGATAAACGCTTTGCGATTGCTTAAGCTCTGCCTGTGCTTTTAGCATGGCAAACTTCGCCTGTGACAGGTTATTCCTGTAGTCAGCGTCGTCGATTACAAACAGCAAATCTCCTTCATTCACATACTGATTATCCTGCACCTTGATAGCGACAATCTCACCCGATACCTTGGGTGAGATCTCTGCTATCTCAACATGGATTTTGGCATCTCGTGTCCATAAAGACTCGGTGTAAGCGGTATAAGATGAGTAACACGTTACGCCCGCACCTAGCACTAGAGCAGCTGGCAGAATAAATTTAAGAACATTCACTTTATTGCACCTGTAATATAAGCAGTTGCCCAGCAATAATTACCACCAGACATAATTCAATGAGAGATGGGTTTACAAAGTTATTTCTTCGTAAGATTCCACCCAATAAAAATTTCACAACATATAGTGCAATCAAACTCAATATAACCCACACCATAAAACCTGGGATATACACATGGCCTAACAAAATATGATCACGCATTATTTAGACCTTATTATTCAACAGTTTGAATTCAGAATAATTAATAAATCCGTTCCCATCAGATACACCAACCAATATGGTCTGTGTCGATAAAAAACTTACAGACAACAGCAATGAACAATTACTGTCTGAAAAAATATGCCTTTGCATGGTTCGACCTCGATATACACCATGATAAGGAGTCCGCTTGCTTGTTGAGCTAGGCTGCCTCCCATGAAAATCTACAGAAAATTGTATGCGCCACGTCGGATAAAGTACTTAATCGAGCATCATTTATAGATAAAATGCGCTTAGCAAAAACAATCAAACCATTGATTTATTTATATTATATTTTCTTGATGACTGATTTTTTGTGAATGGAAGAGTTGAGGAAGTAGTTTCAATCAATATGTGGCTAATTGTGTCCAACCCTATGTCTGTCGGGCTTTATGAAGATGATACTTAGCTAATACTCTTGCCGTATCACAGGCGACCTTCCTCCCATTTTCTGTGCGAAGTCCCCATCAAAGCTTGGTATCAATCTAGATTTTATCGTTTTAATACAAGGGAATTAACTCATGTATTTTTAAATTATTAACTCTTTATTTTCTAATTATGGAATTGATTTCTAGCTCAGCAATAATTCTTCTCGTCCAAAGCGAGGTTGCTTTTACAAACAAGTAATCGCACCTCATTAATTTAAATCATTGTGGAGCTACACATGCTACTTAACGACGTAAACCCTCAGTCAATTGATGATGTATTTGCAGATGAATTGCTAGATACAACTGTTAATAAGACTACATTTCCTAGTAATGAGTCTAATCCAGATGCGGCGTATCAATTGGTTTCTGACGAACTAATTCTTGATGGTAACTCTCGCCAGAACTTGGCTACTTTCTGCCAAACTTGGGTTGACGAAAATATCCATAAGATCATGGACGAATGTATCGATAAAAACATGATCGATAAGGACGAATATCCTCAAACTGCTGAGATTGAAAACCGCTGTGTTCACATGCTGGCTGACCTTTGGAATTCACCAGATGCAGAAAACACTATGGGCTGTTCAACAACAGGCTCAAGTGAAGCGGCAATGCTAGGTGGCATGGCAATGAAATGGCGCTGGCGTGAGAAGCGTCGCAAAGAAGGCAAGTCTACTGACAAACCAAACCTTATCTGCGGCCCTGTTCAAGTGTGTTGGCACAAGTTCGCTAAATACTGGGACGTTGAACTTCGTGAGATCCCTATGGAAGGCGACCGTCTGCTAATGACTCCAGAAGAAGTTCTAGCACGCGTTGATGAAAACACCATCGGCGTAGTTCCAACTCTTGGCGTTACCTTTACTTGTCAGTACGAACCAGTAAAAGCAATCGCGGATGCTCTAGACAAGCTAGAAGCAGAAACTGGCCTAGATATCCCAATGCACGTAGATGGCGCGAGCGGCGCATTCATCGCACCCTTCGTTGACCCTGAGCTAGAGTGGGATTTCCGTATTCCTCGCGTTAAGTCTATCAACGCATCTGGTCACAAATATGGTCTAGCACCTCTTGGTGTGGGCTGGGTGGTATTCCGTGAAGCTCAAGACCTTCCAGAAGATCTTATCTTCCGTGTGAACTACCTAGCGGCGACATGCCAACCTTCGCACTGAACTTCTCTCGCCCTGGTGGTCAGATCGTAGCTCAGTACTACAACTTCCTGCGTCTTGGTAAAGAAGGCTACCGTCGTATTCATGAGGCTTGCTACCACTCGGCTCAGTACCTATCTGACGAAGTAGAGAAAATGGGCCTATTCGACATCATCTATGACGGTCGTGGCGGTATCCCTGCGATGAGCTTTAGCCTTAAGAAAGATGTAGATGCTGGCTTCAACCTATTCGACCTAAGCGACGCTATCCGTGCTCGCGGCTGGCAGATTGCAGCTTACTCAATGCCATCAAACCGTGAAGATCTAGTGATCATGCGCATCCTTATCCGTCACGGCGTAAGCACGAATGGTTGACCTACTGGTTCAAGACCTAAAACGCACTATCGAAAAATTCCAGAAATTCCCGATAGTGAATTCTGTAGATGAAGAGAGCTCAAGCACCTTCAACCACGGTTAATCACATAAGGGGCTAGGTTCTCTAGCCCCACATTCAACTCAGTTAAGCACACCAAAGCCAGCTCGGGCAAAGCCTGGAGTGAGGGACTTCTTTGGTTTGCAGAAAAGAAACAACTCACTCAGAGGTTAAAATGGCATTTCTTGCAAAGCTATCTCCTTCAAAGTATTTGAAGCAACTATTCTTGAGTTTGCTGGCAGTCTTCATGCTAGCGGGCAACGTCAACCTTGACGCACAACCATCTACTTCTTCTATCAGTTTGTTCAACACAGCTATGGCACAAGAGCAGACTGCGGCGGACCAACACACGGACACTGCGGTAGTAAAAGCTCCAGCGAAAGCAGAGCCAATGTGGATCGTAAAAGTATTCCGCTCTCACCAAGCTCTGGCTATCTTCGTGACCCTAGGTATTGGTTACTGGCTTGGCGCACTGAAATTTGGCCACTTCAGCCTTGGCGCGGTAACAGGTACCCTAATTGCTGGCGTGCTTATTGGTCAGCTGGACATCTCCATCTCCTCACAGGTTAAATCTGTCTTCTTTACCATGTTCCTGTTTGCGGTGGGTTACGGCGTTGGTCCTCAGTTTGTTCGAGGAGTGGCTAAGAATGGTGCTCCGCAGGCAATATTCGCTGTGCTGATTTCACTACTTTGCTTCGCGGTCACTTACGCGGGTGCAAAAATTGCAGGCTACGATGTAGGTCTAGCCGCAGGTCTATGGGCAGGCGCACAAACTATCTCAGCTTCTATTGGTCTTGCTACTGATGCAATCAACTCATCGGGTGCGAGCAATGCTAAAGAACTTCTTGACCAAATCCCTGTGGCATACGCTATCTGCTACCTGTTCGGTACTATCGGTACTGGCATGATCTTGGCTTACGTAGGTCCAACTCTACTGGGTGTAAACCTAGAAGAAGCGTGTAAAGACTATGAAAAAGAGATGTCTCAAGGCACACCAGAAGAAGGTATCGGCCGTGTTTGGCACCGCACTGAGTCTCGCGTTTATCGAGTGAACGCAGACATCGCGGACTCAACCGTTGCTGAATTCGAGTTCCAACACGATGAAGAGCGTCTGTTTATCGAGAAGATCAAACGCGACGGGGAGCTTATCGACTTCGATCCAAACACTAGACTACAAACCCGTGACATCATTGCCCTAACAGGTCACTCAGATGCGCTGGTACATGCTCAGCAGTATCTGACTGAAGTAGTGGACGAAGAACTTGAGAATCTGCCTCTAGAAACCGTTGACCTAGTGGTAACCAACAAAAAATTTGCTAACCGCACCCTGGTTTCTCTTGCAGAAGAGCACTACGCACGTGGCGTATTCCTTAATAAGATCACTCGCGGCGCTGCTAGCCAAGAAGTGCCAATGCTGGCTCAAACTGAGATCCACCGTGGCGATATCCTAAGCATCACAGGAACTAAGACTCATACCGAGCGTATGGAGAAAGAGGTTGGTCACGTAGACAGAACCACAACAGAAACCGATATGGTTTGGGTTGGTCTATTCATCGTGGTATTCGGTCTACTGGGTGCACTTGCAGTAAATGTAGATGGCGCTCCAGTGACCCTATCTGTATCAGGTGGCGTGCTAATCGGTGGTCTAGTTCTAGGTTGCTACGCTCAATCCACCCAACCTTTGCGCGACTACCAGAGCCAACACAATGGTTCATGAACTCAGTTGGTCTTAACGTATTCATCGCTATCGTAGGTATCTCAGCAGGCCCAGGGTTTGTTGAAGGTCTTAAGAGTGCTGGCCTAGGTCTATTCGGCATCGGTGCGGCAGCAACCGCTATTCCTATGCTATTAGCGCCACTGATCGGTAAATACATCTTTAAGTTCCACCCAGCTATCAACTTAGGTGTATGTGGCGGTGCACGCACCAGTACAGCATCAGTTGCTATGGTGGGCGAGAAAGCAAACAGTAACATCCCAATGCTTGGCTACACAGTGCCTTACGCTGTGTCCAACACACTGCTTACTCTGATGGGTATGTTTATGGTGTTGTTCTACTAACTGAACGCCTATATAGCTAGAAACAGAAAGGAGCTCATAATGAGCTCCTTTGCTTTATTAGGCAGCAGCGCTAGTAGAAGGTCGCGAGATGACCTAATTAGTCACCACTTAAGCGGTGTTTAATGTAGGCAAAAACACCTACTACAGCCCAGATACAACCAAGCAAAATATACCAGTGCGTCGTATCACTTGGCAGTGAAGACAGGAACCAATTCATACCACTTCCTTAGAAATCTAATAAAACATAACCACAACGACACAGGTTGTTCGGCATGCCGAAATGAACAGCTCGATTTTATGTTGTCTGCTCTGGTTTTCGTTTAGTGGTTATTTAGATTTCATGCAGCAATCAACTTGGCTGTACAGTGCCTTACGGAGTGTCTAATACGCTATTTACACTGATGGGTATGTTTATATTTCGGCTCTACTAATCTGCGCAGTTAAGTGCTTGTTCAGAGAGTAACGACGCTGACCTGTAATAAGTATTAAGGGGCTCAAAATGAGAGCCTATAGCTGTATTAAGTGTTAGCACAGTAGTCCTAGAGGATAGTCCAACTAATCCGAATGTTTCACAAACTTTGATCGCAAATACATAAGTACAACTTATTTATCTTATTCGTACATTATTCCGTATAGATCACAAAAAACAAATCTAAGCCATTGAAAACAATATATTTGCTTGAGACCCAGAAATAATATGAAACATAATTCGCATGAATACTTACAGTTTTCATTTCACATGGAGTACTCATGCAAAGGAACAAAATTACTCTTGCGTTGGGGTTAGTCCTTGTTGGTTGTGGAGGTGACGATGGTGGTTCGCCACCTCCAGTGTCTCCCTCAGAACCAACGACTCCCCAAAGTGAGGTTTATTCAGTCACTGCCATTGATGGCTATCTTCAAAATGCTCAAGTATGGCTTGATCTAAACAGCAACTTCCTGCTCGATGCTGGAGAGCCTCAGGCTAGATCGAAAGAAGGTGGTGTTGCGAACCTCGATGTCACTGATATTGACAACCCAGAGCAATATTCTGTGATTGTTCAAGCAATCGCAGGTGAAACGGTAGATGAAGATACGATTTCAGATTCGCAACCCAATGGCGTTGTTGTCAATACGGGGTATGTAATGTCGGCTCCGGCCGGTGAAACTGACGTAACCCCTCTTTCCACACTTGTTCACGTGATTCTTACAGAATCAGTGGACGGCTCTGAAACAGATGCCGAATTGGAAGCAAAGAAACAACAAGCTGTTAGCGAGGTTGCGTCTCAGCTAGGTTTAGAAACCGAAGACGTTTTAGGAGACTTTGTAGAAAACGAAGTCAAAGAAGCTGCTTTTGCTGCTCAAAACATTGTTGACTCCGAAGTGCTACCAGAAAGTGCGGAAGAGATGCAAGACGTGATCGAAGAGGTTGAAAACTCTACTGAAAAGTCTTCATTCTTGAAAACGACCGAGGCGGTCAACGAAAAAATAAAAGAAGTCGTTGAAAGCTCTGACGACATCGAAAACGAAGCACCTGTTTTTGATACGCCGATAGGTACAGTGGATTCAGATCTAGATGGTGTTCCAGATGACCTTGATGCTTTCCCAAACAACCCAAATGAATATCTAGATGCCGATGACGATGGCTTGGGCAACAACGAAGACACTGACGACGATAATGATGGTGTAAGTGATCTAGATGAAGTCGTTAGAGGCACTGATCCGTTCAATTGGGATACCGATGGAGATGGTATCTCGGATCTAAACGATCTGTTTCCGCTAGATGCCAGTGAGACCTCAGACAATGACTCTGATGGTGTTGGTGATAATAAAGATACTGATGATGACAACGATGGTTTATCAGACTCTACAGAAGCTGAACTAAACACAGACCCTCTGAACCCTGACAGTGATGATGATGGTGTAGATGATGCAATTGATGCATTTCCGCTTGACCCAACAGAGTCCGTCGATACAGATAATGATGGGATAGGAAATAATGCAGACACCGATGATGACAATGATGAAGTAATCGATGTAGAGGATGCCTTCCCGCTAGACCTAATGAGTCAGTTGATACAGACAATGACGGGATAGGAAATAATGCAGACACCGATGATGATAACGATGGAGTTACTGATATCGATGATGCTTTCCCGCTAGACCCTACTGAATCTATGGATACAGATAAGGATGGCACAGGTAACAATGCCGATACGGATGATGACAATGATGGTGTTATCGATATCGAAGATGCTTTCCCACAAGATCCTACTGAGACAGTAGATACAGACCATGATGGGATAGGTAACAATACCGATACAGATGATGACAATGACGGTGTTGAAGATAATGAAGATGCGTTTCCCGAAGATGCCTCTGAATCAGTAGATACTGATGGTGATGGTATTGGAGATAACGCTGACACTGACGATGACAATGACGGCATCGAAGATAGCAGGATGCATATCCCGAAGACGATACCAAATCAGTCGCTGATGTTGTAACAAGCAACCGTGCTGAGCAGATAGCGGTCGTTAAACTTAACTTCCCCGAAGTAACAGTGTTAGATGTTGAAGTTCAACATACCATTGAAACAATGAATAGTGGCGAGGTCGTTACAACGATCTCTAAACATTACACCTCAGCCGATGGAGTGCTGTTCGGTTACGAGCAGAGTATCGACAAACAAATCGGCGAGGATTTTACTCGCTTAATTGAGTTTGCCTATGATTTTAATCTTGATGGCGTTGCATCTTTTGAAGGAATGTCGTTAGACATAGGTACCAAAACAGAAACTACCGAAGATTTCTGGCGCTACGTTGATGAAAGTGGTGCTCAAGATGAAGGTGGAGTAAATGGTCTTGATCGCACATTTGATGGTGGAGCAGCACTGCTGTCTAGAACACATCCGAGTGACTTGAATGAGATTGACATGGTTCAAAAACTCTCAGTTTCGATTGATGCTTCTGAGGGTGAGATAACTAAAGTAACGGATCTTGTTGAGTATGTTGTTGATGGTTTTGTTTTAGCGGATGAACAAACTTACACCCCCCAATGGGCGAATCAAAACACCTTGGTCGAACGAAATAATATAGAGGTATTCTACCAAGATCATCAGGATTGGCATGCAGATGGAACGTGAACGTTCTGTTTTACTTGTCTAGTAACCTAGATGGTTCCTATGTCTTTGAGAAAGCAGAACCAGCATGGGCAAACCCGCAAGATGGAAAGTTTCAAGAATATGCTGACTTTAACTTCAACGATGGCAAATGGGACGATCTAACATCTTACTGGGACTACTACCGCAAAGAAGTCCAGAGCAATGGTGATGCATCGGAACTCGGAAAGCGTTCAGTGCTCGATGAAGAGCGCAATGTAATGCTAGTCGTTGATAACGACCCGCAAAATACTCTGTTCCAAGAATGGCGCGCAGAATCAACTCAAATCAGCGATGAAAAATGGACCAAGTTTGTTCAATGGGAGCATTACCCACTGACAGACTACCCGTTTACTGCAGACTCGCTCAACATCGGGCAAGCCTATCGCATTTATCAAAAACAATCTAATGGCCTATGGATAGCCACATCATTTGATGAATGGGGTAGCCAGGACGTAGATCTCCGTTTAGAGATTGAAAATGCCATCAATGGAGGAGCCGCTCTGGAGGATATCGACAGCGAACTTGTGCCGGGTTTGAATCGATATGGCAAAAAGCTACCGACAGAGACCTTCAGGTACGATCAATCTGGCCAACCTGTTCAGTGGTATTTAGCAACAGATGATCAGCGATTCACTGAAGGTGGTGACCCGTTAATGCTGCCTGTCACTCTTGAAAATGGTGCTTATTGCCGGGCGCTATTCTTGGATTTAATGATGTTGATGTAGTTCTAGTTGCACCTACGATTGAGAATCCATGGGTTGGTACAACGCCTATTACCGAGAGGGTATTGAAACAATTGGCTTTGAGCATGAAGGAGCAGCAATTGCTTGGAATACAAGTATCGGCCGCTTCTTCCTTGATGAAGTTGAAGCCCAAAACTATCTAGATACAGTTTTACTGCGAGATAGTGATGATGACGGTTATTACGATTTTGAGGATGGATTCCCTAATGATCCTAATGAATGGATTGATAGTGATGGTGACAATGTTGGTGATAATGGTGACGCATTTCCTAATGATGACTCAGAGTGGCTAGATTCAGATGATGATGGTTACGGCGATAATTCAGATGCTTTCCCTCAGGATGGAACCGAATGGTTGGACTCAGATGAGGACGGCATTGGTGATAATGCTGATGAATATCCATACGATCCTAATGCTCAGAATATTACATTGAGCGAGCTTAAAGCTAGAGCCCAATTGGTATATGACCATGAAGCTTCTGTCACTTTCTCAGAAATTAAAGTGACTAGCGATGAGGCGCTTTACCTCACGCTACAAGAAGGCGAGACGCTTACTCTGTCGTCTGGCTCTAATCCAGAAAAGCTTCGCATTCAAGGCAAATTAACGGTTAAGTAAAGGAATACATAATGAAGAAATCTACACTAACACTTCTTATAGCTGCAGCAATTCTGCCAGCTACAGCATTGGCGAATAATGCAGTTCTCAATGTTGAAGGCGAAATCCAAGTAAATGGTAAAACCGTAATCAACTCGAACGGTGAGGTCATTGGTGTCTCGGGTGGTGCAGCAGGTATCGTTCTTGACGATTATTTCGGGCATCAAGCGACAGGTTCATACAGCGGTGAAAGAGACAACTGCAGCTGGACAGAGCAAGTCACAGAATCTTTGGTCACTTATCAGGAAACCTGCACTGATACATGGGAAACTTATGTTACTGAAGAAGAGCCAAACCCTAATTACATCCCCGGCTTTTGGATGGTCCAACTCAAGCAGAAATAGATGCCTGTTATCTAGTTTCGTGTGACCAAGAATATGTTTGGGATGACGGTTCGCAATCAGAAATTCTTAATCAAAACTACATTCCTGGTTTCTGGGGGCCAACACAAGAAGAGGGAGATGCCTGTTATGAAAACTCTTGTGACCAAGAATATCTCTATGTTGAATACCTAGTCGCAATGCGTAGTGAAAGCATATACGAAGAAGAAGTATCCCCGACAGCTCAAGGTGATCGAGTGGATTGGGCATGGTCTTATACTGAGTATGCAGATCGAAACGATGGTCAAGGTGAGCAATTAGTATATGAAGACGATGGCTCTGGATTTGATGAGTACAAGCTAGAAACCTTGATTGCATATCCAGCAAATTACCAAATCGGAACTGTAGTATCTGATCTTGTTCGAGAAACAGTGCTGGCTTCGAGCGACCAGGGTTATGTCGGCAACGTTAATTACGATACTGATGTGTTTGTAGCAACTGGTGAGCTGAAAGATGTCACGCTAGGTGGACAATATTATGAACACTGTATTCTAATTGAAGACAATGATGACTTTGAAATAGCGTGTAAAGATAAAGCTTAGTGCCTAACTCTGACTTAGATACCCTTCAGTTTGGTGCTCCAGTAGCAATGCTTGCTACTGCAAATGTCGCCTCTGTTAATACGCATTATGCAAGTGTGAAACGTCTGAGAGAAAAACAAATCTCAAAGATGGAGAGGACTATCGAGAACAATCGTAAATAGCCAACGCTATTTCGGCTTGTCTTTTCTACGACTTAACTCATTAGTAACTGAAGCAAATGCTTCGTGATTAAACAAAGGCTCTGTTTTCTCAGAGCCTTTTTCCAAAACCTTCACAGTGGGCACTTCGCAACTCAGATCTGCCTCAAAGTTTGTTTGTCCCTACCGGATTTGATAATGAAAATAAAGAAAACCATTTTAGTCTGTTTAAGTTTGACTATGCTCGGTGGTTGTGTGCAGATGCCACCTGATTCAGATGAGCGTCTCGGTCAGTTTACAGCCGCATCCTCGTTTAATGTCCGAAACCTCGAGTACCAAAAAGCAACAAAACATCATCCTTCTCAAAAGGAAAAGCATGTTATGAAGTAAACCTCTACACTTTGGATTACATTTCTGGTCCGAAAGATAATTTGCTCCAGCGCGCAATGGACGACGCTATCCGAAATGGGCAATCTCAAGGTATTGATGGAGACCTTTTAGTTAATGCCCGAATTGAACGCAAAACCGAGTACGAAGAATCTGGCAATATATTTATCGTCAAAAAAAGGTTCGAGTGTGTAATGGTTAAGGGTGATTTGGTTAAGATTGAGGTTCAGAACTAACAAAAGCTTTAAAACCAAAACACTACGCCTGCAATAACCACCTGTTCATTCTTGTATTTAAGATTGTATGTAAATCGCTCTCACTGCGAACCAGTCTAACGAGAGTTACTTCTTTTAGGTGACTTAGCATTAAATATATAAGCTAGTAAAACCTACAACTCAGAAGTGTCTATTTATGCAGTAGAGATTCATATTACAGTCCGCTCAAGAAAACACTTCACTTCCACAAATACGCCCCGATTAGTCGATACAACAGGCCTATCAGGCGTATGCTTATCTAACCTCGCTCATTCTCATGAATCCGACGAATCAACTTCGCGGGCGTTCCACCATATAAAGAGTCAGGCGGTACATCAGAATTCACCACCGAGTTTGCCGCAATCACCGAACGTGCACCGATGGTTACGCCTTGGTTAATCACCACGTTGCCACCGATCCAGACATCATCTTCTACTACGATAGGCTTGCAGAAGGTTTCCCATCTACGGCGGGACTCAAAATTCAGAGAGTGACTAGCGCAATAGAACTGGACGCTTGGACCTACCAAGACGTTGTTGCCGATTGAGATTTTGGCGCCGTCTAGCATGACCACATTCATATTGAGGAAGGTGTTTTCACCGATGAATATAGTCTTTCCGAACTCACAACTAAATGGGGAGCGGATGATGCTTGAGCTTGGCATTGAGCCCATCAGTTGTTGCAAGATGTCGGTGCGCTGTTGGCTATCTATGGTTTGATTTAACTGCTGGAGAAGAATCGCAGCGGTATCTCGGATCTCGTTGATACCTTTGTCGCCACCATCAAAATCTTGTCCTTCGAGCATCTTTTCAAATTCGGTCATCTTACTTCCAGTCTTCAAATGAAATACGTCATGAAATATACCTCTAAAATTCCTCGCTCAATAGCGATGCTGACCCATATTTCATATTAACTCAGGTCTATACTGATATCGGTGACTGGCATGGATAGGTCAAGGTAACTGTTTAGGGAGAAGCCATGAACGCGCGAACTTACTCAATTC
Organism: Vibrio sp. JCM 19236; assembly: GCA_000830455.1. Lineage (GTDB taxonomy): Bacteria > Pseudomonadota > Gammaproteobacteria > Enterobacterales > Vibrionaceae > Vibrio. The sequence continues at coordinate 221,435 of BBSB01000002.1, read as the reverse complement.
GAACCATGAGCCGTGCAGAGATAGATACTGCGGTGGAATGGGCTGCAAATGAGGGATGGAATCCCGGTTTACATGATGCCGATTGTTATTTTATTGCTGACGCAGAGGCTTTTCTCGTGGGTTATCTGGATGATGAGCCTATCGCCGTTATCTCAGTGGTCAAATACGATAAGTCGTTTGGCTTTCTTGGGTTTTATATCGTTAAGCCTGAGTATCGCGGTCAAGGCTATGGAATACAGATCTGGGACGCAGGTATAAAGCGCCTAGCGGGGCTGAATATTGGTCTTGATGGTGTGGTTGATCAGCAAGAGAACTACAAGAAGTCTGGCTTTAAATTGGCTTACCGCAATATTCGCTATGAGGGAACGGGCGGTGGCTCAGCTCCTGATGATCCTAACATCCTGGAGCTTTCATCAATTCCTTTCGATACTTTGAATGCCTATGATCAGCCTTTCTTTCCTGCCGACCGAACTGAGTTTACTAAGCCTGGATAAGCCAACCAGATAGTCACGCACTAGGTATCATGGCTGAAGACAAACTGGCGGGTTACGGCGTGATTAGGCAGTGTCGAAATGGCTACAAGATTGGCCTCTGTTTGCCGATTCTCCTGGCCTCGCAGAACAGCTTTTCTTGGCATTCAAAGCAAAGGTCACAGCCTCCGATGCCATCTTCCTTGATACACCAGAGGTCAATCCATCTGCGGTGGCATTGGCAGAGAAATATCAGATGACGAAATCCTTTGAAACGGCTCGTATGTACACAGGTTCGTTTCCAGATCTACCTCTAGAGCGGACCTTTGGCGTTGCTTCCTTTGAGATTGGCTAGGGTCTGCTGATTCTGAATATAAGCAATTGCATTCATTTGACATTCAAGATGAAAAAACAGCTACAAAATCGAATTAACAGTAAATATTAGGAACAGAAGATGCTTCAACTATCGAATATGTTTTCTAGCGCAAATCTTTATTTCAAGCGCGTTGGTGTTTACGGACTGCTTTCACTCGCCTTCGCTCCGGGATTCGCCTCTGCCGCAATAGATAAAGAGGCTTATCAGCAATGTATTACCGAAAGCGTTGCGCCCGCTGAGGATTGGTTTTCAGCTCAGCCTATCAAGCGTGCCTGCACCGCGTTGTACGACAACTCATCGATGCTGAGCGATGATGATATCGGTTATTACCAATGCATCATTCAATACATGCACACTGCAAACAATAAAGTGGCAGTAAAAGAAATTGAAGATGAGTGCAACGACCAGCACCGCAGCCTTTTCAATTAATCTCTCAGTATTCAATTCAGCCTAAGATGAATCCAACAATAAGCTAAACTCATCTGTACCAGACGAAACGGAGAATAAAAAATGATTCAGAAAGGACAAGCAATACCGGCGGCAACCCTAAGTGAACTCACTGATGCTGGCATGGTCAGTCACAGCACAGATGACTTATTTGCCAACAAACGCGTGGTGCTGTTTGCTGTACCAGGAGCATTCACCCCAACCTGTTCAGAGGCTCACCTACCGGGATTCGTTGTTCATGCCGATCAAATCAAGCGGCGGGTATTGATACCATTGCTTGTGTTGCTGTGAACGATGCCTTCGTGATGCACGCATGGGGTGAGGCACAAAATGCCAGCGAGATACTCATGCTCGGTGACGGGGATGCCAGTTTCACTAAAGCTCTGGGACTTGAGATGGATACGGCCAACTTCGGTGGCATCCGCTCTCAGCGCTATTCTATGGTGGTAGACAATGGTGTAGTCACCCATCTAAATGTCGAGAAAGGCGGTGAGTTTGAAGTGAGTAACGCAGAAACCATATTAGGCGCGTTAAAGCATAAACAACTTCTATAGGGTCAGCTTCTGCTGGCCCTTTTTATTTCTATATCCACTGTCCTTATTGCTTGCTTTTGCAATAGCTGATACCTTGCCCCCGATTTCAATTCATTACTAAGGAGGCATCTGCAATGATTCATTCTCAACAAGCTATTTCTACCAAGCGTCCTTACGGCATTTCAAAGAAATAACCTAAGCCGAAAGTAAGGACGACGAATCTAACTTATTGTCGGAATTACAAAAAATGTTCAAAAAAATCGACGAGGCTAGTGCAAAGCCTGTTGTTTGGTCTACCTATACTGCTGATGTATTGTGGACTGATAGCCATATCGCAAAGCAGATGCTGGCGTTTCATTTAAATCCTGATCTTAGCCTTGCGTCTCGCACCGCTGAGTTTATTGATGCATCTGTAGATTGGTTGGTTTCTGAATTCAACCTGAATGCAGAATCTAAAACCCTAGATTTTGGTTGCGGTCCTGGCCTTTATACTCAGCGCCTAAAATCCAAAGGCGTTGGCACAGTTGTTGGTCTGGATTTCTCACAAAACTCCCTTGAGCACGCAAGAGAACAAGCCAAGGAATCAAAGCTTGATATCGAGTATCACTACGGGAACTACCTTGAGTACAGTGACACTCGCAAGTTCGATTTGATCACGCTGGTGATGTGCGACCTTTGCGCCCTAAATCCAGAGCAGCGCGCGACCCTATTAGGCAAGTTCAAATCCCTGCTAGCGCCTAACGGCTCTATTGCACTGGATGTTTACACCAAGACTCGCTTTGCCTCGCAAACCGAATCTAGAAATATTGAGAAGAACGCCATGGGTGGTTTTTGGAGTGCAGAAGATTACTGGTGTCTGCAATCAAACTTCAAATACGAGCCTGAAATTGTGACCTTAGACAAATATGTCATCTTCGAAGATGAAAGAGAATGGACAGTCTATAACTGGCTACAGCACTTCAACTTAGAAATGCTGACCAGTGAGTTAGAGCCACACGGCTTAGAGATCAAAGCTAAATATAGCGATCTTAAAGGCAGCCCATTTGCAGATGGTGACGAAATGGCACTGGTCATCAGCCACAAATAACTAGAAATATATGGGGCGAGCAATCGCCCCATTTTTTGCCTAGCGAAAGGCCACGCGTAGCCTCTCTACTCGACTGAACAACAACCAATCAAGAAGTAGCGCGGCGATAATAGACAAGCCTGCTAGCGGAAAAGCGACAGCAATAATGACTAGTGTCACTAGACCTGTTTTCCATACTCCCTTTGATTGAAAACGAGGAGGCACGCCAAGTTTGGATGAGCCGCTCGGACGACGTATCCACCACATAACAAAACCAGTTATCGAGATAACAATAAAGGCTAAGCAGAAGAACACATTCAAGGCCTTGTTCCAGATGCTCAAATCGCCTGATGAAGCGAAGTCCCAGCCGCCATGAACTTGGCAAATAGGCTGTAGTCCTCCCAAGTTACATCCACCAGCAAACGTCCTGAATACTGGTCAAAGTGACTGGTTCTGTCTTGTCTTGGGTCGGTCACCTGCCCTGCCATAGAGTTTGCCGAGATAGTAAATACACCTGTCTCAGACTTAGGAAAAAACAGGCTGTATTGCTCAAATCCCATCTGGTTTGCACGAGCGATTAACTGGTCGATATCTATAGAATAACTAGAGTTTGAATGAGCTTGCTCATGCCCCATTTTACTGTGGTCGTGCGCCTCTTTATCCTCCGAATGAGGCATTGGCGTTTGCTCCAGATTCCACGGCATCTCTTCTTCAGCGCCATGATTTAGACTGGCATGTGTCAACTCAGACTCTGGCTTGGCTCCATAGGCGTAGTAGGTTGGAAAGGTATTCCATGCTTGCACCAGTTTTGCCCCCCAGATCCCAGTCCAAGCAAGACCAGAGATAAGGAAAAACAGAAGCACAATGGAAAGTGCACCACCTAGGTTGGCATGCAGATCTCGCATCAGTATACGAGAGCCACTGTTTAGTCGAATTTTAAGAAAGCCTGCTTTAGAAGCATTGTCTCGCGGAAGCCAGAGATAGATACCACTGACCAAAAGTAATATTCCCAAGCTTGCGGATACCTCTATTAGATAGTCTCCCCCAATCTCCGATTAGCAAGGTTGCGTGGATGTCGTTGGCGAGGTTATAGATACTGTCACTTCTGTCTATGGTTCCGAGCACCTCCCTGTATAAGGGTTTACCGTAGCGAACACTGAGTGACCATCAGGAGATTGGATGGAAAAGCGGTTTGCAAGGTCACTCTCTTTCGCCGGTACAAACTGCGTTACCGAGTGCTGTGGAAAAGCCTGTTTTACCTGATTTAGCTGCTTACTAATTGAGACCATTGTGTCACTTGGTTCTACCTGCAAAATGGATTGATAACGAGCCATTTCAATCTCATCATCAAACAGCATAACCAATCCAGTAAGACTGAGCATCAACATAAATGGGATAACAAACAGACCAGCATAAAAGTGCCAACGCCAAGTCATGAAATAGAGGGATTTTGCGCGTGACTTATCGCTCACACGCGAGGGTGTTGAGTCATTCAACATAGTAATTTCCTTTACCTAGAGATCGTTCTAGCACGACCTAATTCATTGTTATTAATAGTTTTTAGTTAGGTAAAAAGAGATGGCGGTGCTCGCGGTGTTTGCTGTTCAAACCTAACCGCTAGGCTTGGATGTGAATACTCGCCATCGACCACAAGAGATTGACTTTCCCTTGGAGGGTTAATTTAAGCTTGTGTTGATGAAAAGATGAAAAGTGACTGAACGGACAGGGCTTGGCGTGTTGCTGGGTATGCGGATTCGCCTCTTCAATCTGAACTAGCTTGAAGCCGTTCAAGGTACACAGGGATGCCCACACTCCCGCGTTGCTTCCATGGGCATTGATAACAGGCATCAAGGTTACCAGCACCCAACTTAAGGCACTGATAAGCAACATAAATCGATGCTTTGAGTCTGTCAGTCGCACACGCAACACCCTGAAAACAAATTGCCCGCAACCTTAACACTAAGTCAACAACTTCGTGTAGTTCTCATTCCCATTTTTGTGACACGTAATTCACGTCAGAGAAGATAGATTAGTCATTATTTTTCAATGAATTACTAGGCGGTGCTCACAATTCCATCAGGATGCATTTGAATACCGTATGCCTGTATGAAAAATTATTAAAAGCAACGGTTTTCAGGAGGGAAGCATGGTTGAACAAGGAAACATCTTAGGCGACTTGATAGTCTCTGACAGGTACGAGCTACTTGGTATGTGCACGGGAAACGTGCTGGTTCAGCGCAATAGTGTTCTCTACCTGTATGGCATAGTCTCTAAATCCATCACATTAGAACCCGGCTCCAAGGTCTTTATTCAAGGTATCGTTGGCGGGGATATTATCAATAATGGTGGCCGATATAGCATCACCGGAAGCGTACTCGGAAATATTATTGAAGCCACTGAAACACCCGTTTAGCTAAGTAAAGCTTATGACCTGTGTAACCAATGTCATTGTCACGACGGCAATCCAAGATGGCGCTTGGGCAAAAAGTGAGCAAGGAAGCGTAGACGTTTTGAACGACTATCTTCATAAGCGCTATCAAGGCACGATTCTTAAAAATGTTTACCATCTTGCTGGCGGTCGCAAGCTCATGAGTTGCGACGTGTTTATAGCTGCAGTTGACTACCTAGATATAGACGCTTTTATTGAGCTTTTTCATACTGTTCCATGGGAGAAACCGCAAGAGGTGCAACTCATGATTCGTACCGAAGGCGAAGATAGATTTAAAATCTACACCCCCAAATAAGCGCGTAAAAAAGCCGAGCACATAGGTCTCGGCTTTTGATTAGAGCTTCCGATTACTTCAGCTGATTCAACAACTGCTCTGTCGGTCTTACAATCGCCACTATGGTCTCATCAAAGATGATAGCCGCATCGTCAATCTGCGCTTGGTACGCCTTAGCATCAGATTCAGAAAGCTTATCTCCTGCTTTAGCTACCTCTACTAGCTCAAGGCCAAGCTCGGCAATCTCTTTCGCCTTGTCTGCCACTATCACTGTATCTACTGAAGATACGTTGTCGGCAAAGATAGGTTTCGAAGCAATGGCTGACATCTGCGCTTTTTGATAATGCATGTTGAGCTTATCTAATGCGCTCTCATCACCAGTACCATAAGCCTGAACAAGGTCTTGCATCTCATACACCGCCATACTCTCCACCGGAAGAGCATCGACAAAACGGTTCAGACGCTCATATTGGTTGTATAGCTCACCATGAGGTTCTGTCGAGATCCACTTCTCCCAGTTGCGGGCGTAATACTGAGCAGGCTCGATATAGTTTCCTAGAGTGCGTAGGTCGCTGATGTTTTGTCCCTTAGCAATGCGCTTAAGAAGCATATCCGCGTCCGCATGATGACGAAGTCCTACCGAAACCTCAGACCAAGTGTCCATTACCTGCATACGTTTATACATACTGCGCTCATCGGTCAGATTTTGATCCGACCACAGGCGCTCTGCAATAGCGTAGCTACGAGGCCACAGATAGTTTTCAACCGTATAGCTGTCTTTGTTTTCAAGCCAGATGGTGATCTCGCCACCTAGGATAAGCTTCTCTTCATCCTTGTTCAGCACCGCCGGGTAGCCACCATTTGGCTCAGGGATAACACTGCCTTTGATACTGCTGCTCGCAATCACCTCACCTGTGGTTGGCCAGCGCACATTACCAATAAGCTGATAACTGCCCTCGGCAAAGCCTTTATCATCCAAATTCAGGTTGAACTCGGTGTAAGACATGAAGTTGTCGAAATGGCCTACAAAGCTCTTACCCGGTACATACGACTTAATAAAGATCTCTTCACGAGACTTACCGTTATAGTCACTAAAGGCGCGGAAGCTACCGTCTTTCGCTTCAATGATAGTAAGCGTTCCCTTACGTGGACCACCTTTAGAGCGAGGCTTTAGCCATTGATAGGTAACGAATTTCTCGCCTTCATGCAGTTTGTCATCTACTGTGATGCCCTTCGGCATAGGGTCATTACGATAATGGTAGCTAGTCGGCTGAGGCTGATCTAGGTAGTAACCCGTTGATAGAATACCAGGATAGCCCTCTTTAGCTGCGCGACCAATGCTGTCTTGGCCACGCCAACTTTGAATGACGATGGATGTCGGCAGGTCTTTGTGCCAGATCTCATCCCAGCCAGTCATCTTCTTGCCACGCTCTTCTAGCATCTTCTCGATCTTGACGTTCAAGTAAGATTGCAGACCGCGCTCACCATCTAGGTTATTGTCTTTAATGAATTTTTGATGCTTCTCACTGTTTATCCATTGGGCGTAATTTGGCTCATCACCACCAATATGGAAGTACTCATCAGGGAATAGCTCTACCATTTCATCGAATACATCGCCTAGCATCTCATACAGCTCTGGATTTATCGGGTCCATCAGCGGCTCGAATACCCCCCAACCACGCTCTTGCTCGTAGCTTTGCCCCTCACCGCCAGACATCAGTCTTGGGTAAGCGTGAGCCACTGCTGAAGAGTGTCCTGGAAGAGAAACCTCAGGAATCACACGGATACCTAAGTTTCTTGCATACTCTACCAAGTAACGTACTTGATCCTTGGTGTAGTAGTTGCCATCTGAGGTTTCAGACCACAAACGAGTCCACGAATCCGTCTGAATGCGGATGCTTGGTCGTCCCAGAAGTGCCAGTGGAAGACGTTCATCTTGCAGATGCCATAGCGTCCAATTGCCTTAGCAGAACATCAAATTTGATAAAGTGGCGAGAGGTGTCATAAGAGATGCCGCGCCAGCGAAAACGGGGTTCATCCACCACTGTAATCGCTGGAATGAAATAGCCGTCTGCTGTGGTGTTCACTAGCTGTAGTATGGTTTCGATACCATGGATAGCACCATATGGGCTAGGTGCGCTCAGAGTGATTTGATTGCCCTTAGTGGTGATCTTATAAGACTCAACTGAATCGATATTCTGGATCTCAGCCTTAGGTGCAGCCTCTATATCAATGATCAGATTAGCATCTTTGGCATTGTCTACTTGCCAATCTAGGATAGGCACACCCGTTTGACGCTCCAGTCGCTCAATGAAGCGCTTGGCGGTGAATTCTACGCGGTCTGAGTTGAAGCCTTTGATAAATACCTTGAAGCTACCATCAACGGTTACTTGCCCCGACTCAAGCTCAACGCTTTGCGGATAAGGCATAAGGTTTAAGTCGGTATTTGGTGCCATTGCAGAGGCCATTGGAGAGATTACTGCACCTGAGATTAGTAGAGATAAGAGTGTTTTTTTCATTATTTACCATCCTTAGGAAGCTACCCGCTCCGATGAGGAGCACTTTGGGGGATGGAGCGAGTAGATATATAAAAATGGCTCTGGAATGCAGAGCCATTTGAGGGGGAAAGACGATTAGTTAGCCGTAGCAGGACGCTGTGGTGCGCGCTCTTCAGCTTTCTCTTCAGAAACTTCCATTTCCATAGCTGCGCGCTCTTCATCAAGAATCGCTTTCGCTTGCTCTGGAGTGACTTGGTTAGCTGGAGTCACTAGGCTCACCACTACACCTGCTGTTAGAGCGAACAGGCAAGATGGGATTACAGGGTTACCCCAAAATGCGGTGAAGTCAGCGTTTAGCATTACAGTGAATGAAGCAACCGATGCACCTACTAGCGTTGCGATAGCGCCTTGCCAGTTGTAGCGCTTCCAGAAGCAACCCAACATACCGCACACGAACATGCCTGACATTACGGTTGAGATCATTTTAGTGATGTAGCCGATAATGTCGTTCGAAGTAAGAGCGAACAGCAGTGCCATACCGATTACGATAACCAGAGCTAGACGAGAGTATTTCAGCATTGATTCTTTCGCTGGAACACGGCCGGTGAACATTACGTACACATCACGCAGTAGGATAGATACACCTGCGATAGCATCAGAACTTGCGCTCGACATAGTTGCAGAAAGACCTGCGATAAGAACAATCATGCCGATACCCACTGGCAGAACCGTTGCTGCTACGTATGGGAACGAGAAGTTCGGGTTAGTCAGCGTTGGGTCGATAGCGTGCGCTGCCATACCAATGATTGCTGGAATGATAGAGAAGAAAAGGTATAGAACACCAGAGCCTACGAACGAGCGACGGATAGTAGAAACGTCTTTACCTGAGTAGATGCGCTGACGGAAAGATGGAGTCGCCAGTACACCTACACCGATTACTACTGCTAGAGATACCGCAGGATGATGCCTAGTTTTTCAATCGCTAGGAAGCTGGTCGCTGCTGGGTCCATTGCTGAATATAGGTTTTCCATACCACCTATGTGTTGTACAGACAGCACAGCCATTAGAATGAAGCCAACGAAAAGGATGATAGCTTGAATGGTGTCAGTCCAAACAACCGCTGTGTAACCACCGATAACAACATAGATGGTAAAGGCTGCTGCAATGATGATCTTAGCAAGGTTAAGGTCGATGTCCGCAATCCATGCTAGGTACATACCGCCACCTAGAATGTGCGCGCCAAGCCAGCCGATTGAAGCAACAAAGATCAGGATGCCTACTAGGTTTTTAACGATGCGGTTCGCACCCACATAGTAAGAGAGCTCTTCACTCATGGTCATAAAGTTCATTTTACGAACTGGAGCGAACCATAGTGCAAGAAGCAGAATACCGATTGCACCGCCGATGCCGTAAAGCGCACCTGCCCAACCGTTAGCATAACCAAAGCCTACAGCGCCCATACTTGAGCCTGTACCCACCATGGTCGCTACTGTGGTACCAAGTACCAAGAATAGTGGAAGGCCACGGCCACCCAACAAGAAATCTTCGCCTGATTTTTGGTTACGGGATACAAACCACCCTAGCCAAATAAGAAAGCAGACGTAAACGCCAAATCCAGTTAAAAATAGCGTACTGTTCATGTAGCACCTCTCAGAGACATATTAAATCCATTTAAGAATTTGTTTCTAGTTTCGTTTTATATTTCAGTTAGTTACTTTCTTATTAATACTGCGAAGTAACTTTTTTAATATGTAGGGTTGAGAGTATCCGGAGGATATTAACAATATCCCCTATTTCCAAATACTCTCTAGGTAAGTTTTTGTGATATTAAATTGTGATCTATTCCGCGTTTTATTAACGACGGTCTTCGCGATAACAGGTCACATCAACTTCAACTTTTACATCTACCACTAGGTCACAAACCATGCAGATGCGCGCCGGTGGGTTTGCACCAAAGAACTCTTTAAATACCTTGTTAAAAGACTGGAAGTAACGCGAGTCAGTAAGAACTACCTTCACATGAACCACGTCTTCTAGGCCGTAACCCGCTTCAGTCATAATGTCGACACAGTTTTGAATAGCTAGGCGAGACTGATCAATGATGCCACCTTCAACGACTTCACCGTCTGTCATAGGCGTTTGGCCAGATACATAAAGGAAACCACCTGCTTCTGTTGCGCGAGCAAATGGTAGGTGCTGACCACCTGTACCTGTACCACCTTCAACACCGTAACGCTTAATAGTCATTTTTAACTCCAGTTATTTACTTTAAATATTGATATTCTTACCAATATATTTTTTACATTTATCTTGGTTAATATTTATTTACTTGCGGTAAATAAACACACCAGAACGATTATTTTTAACTTCACCTTTTTGGTAAGTTAATTGTCCGTTTACAAAGACACTGATAATTCCATCTGCAACTGAAATAGGATTTTCAAAGGTTGCTGTGTCTTTAATGCTTTTCGGGTCGAATAGAACTAAATCGGCAAAGGCGCCACATTTAATTTCTCCTCGTCCAGATAGGTTGTAGCGCTCAGCCGACATACCCGTCATCTTGTGAATGGCTTCCGGCAGATCGAATAGCTTTTCATCACGCAGTAATGGCCTAACACCTTAGGGAAGGTGCCCCACAGCCTTGGGTGTGGATGCGGATCATTCGGCAGACCATCAGAGCCCACCATGGTTAGCTTGTACTTAAGCACGCGCTTCACATCGTCTTCATCCATGCAGTGATATACAGCGCCTGCAGGTTGAAGCGCTTTAGCAGCCTCCATTAATGGCAGATTCATATCATCAGCAATGGCTTTTAACGTCTTGCCCGCGTGTTCTGGCAGAGCTTTTGACCAAGTAATAAAGATGTCGAAGTCATCGGTGACTTGTTTAAGATCTAGGGTCGAAGAGCTCGCAGAATATGGGTAGCAATCACAAGAAACATCTTGATGCTTAGAGGTCTTATCCATCAGGTCTAGCACCTCTACAGTGCGACCCCAGTTGCCAGCACCAGCACATTTAAGATGAGAGATAACAACCGGCACCTTAGCGTACTGACCTGTCTCAAACGCCTCTTCCATCGCACTTAAGATCTCTTCAAATTCAGTGCGCATGTGTGTGGTGTAGATACCGCCATGACTAGAGAGCACTTTAGCTAATTGCATCACTTCGTTGGCATTAGCTTGCTTGGCACTGGCATAAGCCAAACCTGAGCTCAGGCCAAGAGCGCCCTGCTCCATAGCTAGGCCTAGGTTGGATTGCATCTTAGCAATCTCTTCGTCTGTCGCGGTGCGTTGCAGATCATCCATTACTTGGTTGCGCAAGGTTGTATGTCCAACAAGTGCGGCTACGTTTACCGCAGGCTTAGCCTCTGCCACAGCTTCTGCATAGGCCTTGAAAGTCGGATATTTGAAATCTTCTTGATTGCCCAATAGGTTCATCGGATCAGGCGGATCGCCCGCTAGAACCGTTGGTGAGGCACTGATACCACAGTTGCCAACAATAACCGTAGTCACGCCTTGGCTTATCTTAGGTAGGCAGTCTGGGTAACGAATTACATTTGTGTCATCGTGGGTATGTACGTCGATAAAGCCCGGCGCTAGCGCCATTCCAAAACCTTCAACCAACTCTGCTGCTGATTCATGGTCGATATGGCCGATTTCAACGATTTTTCCATCTTGGATTGCTACATCAGCGTGAAACGATTGCTCACCTGTGCCATCAAACACTTCTACATTTTTGATTATGGTGTCGAACAACATTTTTCACTCTCTCAACCCGCTGTTAGATGTGATTATGTTAGAAAAGTGAACGCCGTTTTTTAGTGACAAAACACACAAACTATTTTAAATTGTGTGATAGTTTCTACCCTGAAACATATAAAAATAAAGTTTATATCATTAAAAACATACACTTAAGCTGTGTTAGGAAACAAACAATGAACTCTGTTACTGCCCAAATCGATGTTACTAAGTATCATCAAGATAGTTTCTCTCTACTGCAAAAAGGCCAAAAAGGGAGAGCTGTTTCACAGTCTGAAAACCAGACTTACAGCCTTCCTAAAGAAGAGGTTTCTCTACCGGTCGCGGTTATCAAGCAATCAGCGCTAACTAACAACCTAAATTGGATGCAAAGCTTTGCTGACCATCACCAAGTAAAACTGTGTCCGCACGGCAAAACTTCCATGACTCCTAGCTTCTTTAGTCAACAACTGGCTACTGGCGCATGGGGTATTACGGTTGCAACTCCTGCTCAAGCTGAGATCGCAGCAATGGCTGGCGCTAAACGCATCATCATGCTAACCAACTAGTAGGTAAGGCCAACATGGCCATCATTGCTGAGCTTATTCGTGATTTTGATGTGGATTTCTACTGCTGCGTCGACTCCCTAGTGAACCTGCACCAACTTGCTGGTTACTTCTCAAATTCCGAGCAACAGCTAAACGTACTAATTGAGTTTGGTGTGGAAGGCGGACGTTGCGGTGCACGCTCTGCATCAGAAGTGTTGGAGCTAGCAGAAACTATTGAGAGCATGCCGGCACTCAAGCTAGGCGGTATCGAACTGTATGAAGGTGTGATTCATGGCGAAGGTGCAGAGCAGCGCATTCGTGACTTTCTTGGTCAAGCACTGAATCTGGTTGAGTCGCTATCTATGGATGGGCTTATCCAAGGTGAACCTATCCTTACCGGTGCTGGCTCTGCTTGGTATGACGTAGTAGCTGAATGCCTTTCAAACCTCACTCATTGTCTCGCTATTATTCGCCCAGGTTGCTACGCCATTCACGACACTGGCATCTACTGGGATGCTCAAAGTAAAGTAATGCAACGCGCGCAGGTAAACCAAGGCTATGCATGTGAACTGGGTGGAGATCTTGAATCTGCACTAGAGGTTTGGGCCTATGTTATCTCTCGCCCTGAAGCCGGAAAGTTGGTTGTAGGCTTAGGCAAGCGTGATGTTGCATTTGATGCTGGATTGCCTATCGCAGAGCGTGGTTACAGAAGCGGTGAGCCTATCTCTGTGGAAGGTCTAGTGTCGACTGCAGTGATGGACCAACACACCTTCGTTGAAGTGAATCCAGACAGTGATATTGAAGTGGGTGACATGATAGCGTTTTCTACCTCACACCCATGCTTAACCTTTGATAAGTGGCGCTATATTGCCATCTGCGATGACGAATATCAGGTTACCAACTGGGTAGAAACCTGTTTCTAGACCTTTATAATAGCGTCAGATCTTGGGCTCACGATTTACAGTGTAAAGGTTGAGCCCTCCCTACCGATAAGGATCAGCAACCTTGAGTTTAGAAGTAGACATTATCTCCCAGATCACCGAGCGCTTCCCTGCACTGCGCGATGCAGAAAAGAAAGTCGCTAAATTGATCGTGGATGATATTAACTTTGCCGCCAACGCCAGCATCACAGAGCTAGCTGAAAGTGCCCAAGTGAGCGAGGCAACCATCACCCGCTTTGCCAAGGCCGTGGGTTGTAGCAACGTTCGAGACATGAAGATAAAGCTGGCTCAAAGCCTGACCGTAGGTCAGCGTTTTATCCTAGAACCTGTCGATCAGACTGGCTATCAAGGCATCTATGAATCTATCAAGCAAAGCCTAGATATCAACCGAAAGCTATTTAAAGAACAAGACGTTGAGACCGCAGTTAGTTGGCTACACAACGCGCGTCAGATAATAGCTGTGGGTATGGGTGGCGGCTCAACCATAGCCTCAAAAGAGCTGCAGCATCGCCTGTTCCGCTTGGGTTACCCGGTGGTTGCCTATAACGATGGCTTGCTGTCACGCATGGTAGCGGCAACCGCCGATGCCAACGATGTGCTAGTGATGATCTCGGCAACAGGCTATACCCCTGTCATTACCGAAACCGCAGAGCTTGCCAAGCAATATGGCATCAAGGTGATTGCAATTACCCCAGATGAAACACCACTAGCAAAGATTGCCGATATTCTATTGCCAATCAAACACATGGAAACGGACTTCATCTACAAACCGTCTGCCTCTCGCTATGCCATGCTGGCTTTAGTCGATGTGATTTCTATGGGTCTTGCGGTAAATCATAAGAACCGTTCACGAGATAAACTGCGTCGCCTTAAGGTAGCGCTGGATTCACACCGTGGTGGCGGTGATCGTCAACCACTGGGTGATTAACACTAAAAAGGCCTCTAAATGAATTTAGAGCCCTTTTCATAAAGTCTGGTGCTACTGGGCACTAAAATCCTTTCAATATATCCGAGTGGTAAGTGGTCACGTCCAACTGCACATTATATTTTTTAGCCCAATCATCCAGCTTATTCTGAGCTTGGTTTAAGCTGCTCATAGTTAGGGTGTTATCGTCTAGCTCCCAAAGCTGACGTGAACCCTCATAGCTAAATTGAAGCGCTAACATTGCCTCAGCGTTGCCCTGCTCTGCCGCAGCAAGTAGCTTTCTGTTCTTACGATAAATGAGATTAAGCGCCTGCTTTAAGTCCCACACGTAAGCGACTTCTTTCATTTTTGGGTGGTTTTTATACTTGATTAAAACACCAGCCAAAGTAATCGCACTCACTACTACACCCAATAGATTCCAATGGAAATGAGTCCCTGTTTCAGAAGGGAAAATGAGAATTAGCGACTGAGAAATGGCCAAACTGGCGATGGCAAGGCTAGCAATACAGCCGACAATAACGACCTTTAGGCGTGAACGGTATACTTGTTTGTCGATCTTCTGTAACTGCATTTTAATCCTTTAGGGCAAGACATTAAGCCAATTGGCTTGAGTTTCTGGGATTATACATTCATCAACAGTCAGAATAAGGGGATGTTACAGGAAAGCAGACTTTCGTCTGAGAAATTATGACTATCAGAAAAGATGCGGTATAGGTTTAAGAACTAAGGGCTGTAGCTTTCTGCCATTTTGAGGAGTCGACAGACCGAGTTGAAACACGTTTTTGCCCCGAAATGAGCCAGATAGACACTTCCTAATCATTAGAATTCATATTGCATATCAATATTCTGAAGTCGTTATTTTGTATACAACTCTTGTAGTTTTGTGCACTGCTATTTTTGGTCATGTCTCTTAAGATATATTCTATCTATTGCGAAGCCTTTCTAATTTAACTGCATTGGGCTTAAGGCCTTGCTTCGTAATCGCTAAGCCATCCTAAAATATGAGGAATAGAGTTTATGGCAAGTATACCTTGGGGTGTTGACGACATACCTACTCAAAGAGGCAGGATTTCAGTTGTGACTGGATCAACTAGCGGGATCGGTAAGGAAACTGCTAGGGTGCTAGCGCAAAAACAATCGAGGGTAGTACTTGCGGTTAGAAATGTATCAAAAGGTGAGAAGGTAGCAGCGGAAATTCGGGCAGATTATCCAGACACTGACATTTCGGTTATGCAGTTAGATCTTTCCAGCCTTCGTTCAGTTGAAGCGTTTAGTACACAGTTTTCAGCAACTTTCGATAAACTTGATTTGCTGATCAACAACGCTGGAGTAGCGTGCCCGTATGCCAAGACTGATGACGGATTTGAAATTCTGATGGGGACGAATCATTTAGGTCACTTTGCATTGGTCGGCCATTTAGTCGAGACTCTCAAGAAAACACCAAACTCCCGTGTGGTGGTCGTTACTGCTGGCGCACATAAGTCCTCGAAGATCGATTTGGATGATTTGAACTGGGAGAAGCGAAAATACAGAAATTTTACGGCGTACGCAGATAGCAAACTGGCGAATCTCTACTTTGCTTATGAGCTGAAAAGGCGGCTTCAATCAGAAGGTGGCAACCCTATGGTTACAGTTGCTCACCCTGGATGGACGACATCGGAACTTCAGCGTGGCGTGGTGAAATTCTTAAATATCTTTTTCGGTCAGAGTAAAGAAATGGGAGCACTACCAACACTACGAGCTGCAATAGACGAAAGTGCATCTTCGGGTGATTTCTTCGGCCCGCATTTTTTTGAACTACATGGCTCACCCATTAAGGTAGAGTCAAGCAAGCAGTCATATGATATTGATGCTGCGCGAAAGCTTTGGACGCTATCTGAAGAATTAACAGGAATAAAATATTAAACGATGATACTGAGCATTGCGCTAAGTTCGTTTAAGGTTATTTATGGACAGTAAAATAGTTTTACAGGTGGTGGGTATTATCATTTTATTGCTGGGGGGAATACTCAGCTATAACCCTGAGCTAGTGAGCAATAAACCCATCCCAGAGGATATCTTCCAAGCTGTTGAAAGAAGAGTCCGATGGGGCTTTCTGATGGGGGCAGGCATGCTACTCATTTTTCATCATCAAATTACCCCCTATTTGTTTACTGTTGCAGCACTCGGAATGACATTAACATTTGGGGCGCTAATCTCGCGCGTAATGGGTATTTTCCTTGATGGTTCCGTACCAAGACATTGGATGTGGGTTGCTGTTGAGCTAGTAATGGTCATTGGCTTTGGAATTTGGTATGCGAAGCAACACACATAATCAGTTGTTTTTCCATATCTAAACTAATTCATTGATTGCTAAATTAGCGATGTCTCTGACACAGAAATGTCCAAAAGCGTGTTAAGGGAACAGAAAGTTCCGTTGAGATAACGGCTTAGCAAAGGCAAGCAACCATATCTATTTTTTGAACATAGTTGCTTGCTGATTTGAGAGATTGAAGTTACTTCACTTCATACCGAAGCAAAACTTCATTATCCAACACAACATTAGTCGACCAGATAAAGCTTGCTCCTGCGCCGCTGAATTTTTCAATGAAATTCATATAAGACTTCTTATTGTCTACACCAATCTCATCTTCTGAATATTGGGTTGCTTGAGGCCATGAGTTGGAGTCGAAACTTTGCTTCATCCAATCGCTTGGGGTTTCCCAGTGAGCAGCATACGCATTTTCTCCATTGTCTGTACCTTCAGTGGTGCAGGTTTCAGACAAACGTTTACCATCCACTTCGCTTAGGCAACTCAAGTCGTAAATAGGGGCTGTATAAAACGTTTGTGCCTGCCAATCGGAGTTGGTCACGGTTCCATCGCTAAAGCTTGCGATAAAGCCACCGTCACCAGGGTGAAATGCCTTTCCTCGATTATCTTCGGTACCTAAACCTAGGTTTTCTTCCCAATCAATCACCTTCACAGCAATGGTATAAGGCTTGTTAACCTTGAACTTCACGATACTAGAGTTGAAAGGTGTAAAGGGAACTGTGTCCACCGCAACTAGTTGACCATTGATGTATAACTCGAAGTAATTGTCAGCAAAGATATAGCCAGTGATCTCTTCCCCATCAGCATCTACAACGGCTACAGGGACTGAGTCTTCATCAACGTCTGCAATACTTTTAGGAGTGATATTAGCGCACTCTTCATAAAGATCCTTCGCTTTCGGCGCAGTAATAAAGTGGTTTTCAGCTGGAACCGTCCATACCTTTCCGTCAGAGTTAGTAATCTCGCCAACACCAGCAACACGGCTTCTTCCATTCTCACACTCAAAAGGTTTTCGTCGATTGTCTTAGCACGACCTTGAGTGATGCTGGCTGAACCCTTGTAATCACTAATACCAGTGCTAGCAACTGAGTCAGATGAAGGAGAGCATCCCGCTAGCATTAGAAATGCAGATGAAAGCACGATAACTTGGCTGTTTTTATTAACCATTAGCGAAGATCCTGTTTAGGTAAGAAGTTTAAGCGTAGTTTTAACCAGAGAGAGGTCAATCCGACTCTCAAAATAAGGTACGTATGCTGCCGGTTGGACTGTAAACGAACGTAAACAGCACGCAATGTTGGGTAAACTTTCTGCCCTCATCTAGAGCAATTTTAGGAACAGATTCAAAACTACGACTCTCTGCTAGTTTCTGATTGCTATTCCCACCTCATTCGCTAATAATCGAGGCAATGTTACCGTAACACTTAGACGTACTGTGAAGAACAAAAGGACATCTCTGCAAGACATTGCGACCAAGTTGGCGTAACCAAGATGACGGTGAGTCGCTACCTGAGGGATCCAGAAAAGGTATCGCAAAAGACTCGTGACAAGATTGAAAAGGTCATCACAGAAACCGGCTATATCCCCAATAAAGCCCCTGCTCTGCTCTCGAACTCCAAGAGCTTTGCTATCGGTGTCCTGGTTCCTTCACTCACCAACCAGTGTTCGCAGACGTTATCAGCGGTATCGAGGAGATAACTGAACCAGCTGGCTATCAGGTTATGTTGGCCCACTACGGCTACTCTCCTGAAGTAGAAGAAAAGCACATCACCTCGCTGCTTTCATATCAAATCGACGGACTGATCCTATCCGACTTCGAACACACCGAAAGAACGCTCGCCATGATTGAAATGGCTGGAATTCCCACGGTTGAAATCATGGGCTCGAGTAAGACTCCTATCCATCAATCTGTCGGCTTTGATAACAAAAAAGCGGGCTATTTGATGACTAAGGCACTTCTAGAAAAGGGGTATAAGCATCCTGTTTATCTTGGGGCTCAGCTTGATAGACGAACCGAACTCAAGCGTGAAGCTATCGAGACGCCGTTGAAGAGTTTGGTGTGGCTCCAATTGAGATGCTGACCGAAGAAGGATCCTCTTTCTCACTTGGACGTGAACTACTGACTAAGACGCTAGAGCAACATCCACAAGCCGACAGCTTCTTCTGCACCAATGATGATATCGCAACTGGGGTTGTGTTTGAGTGCCAGTCACAGGGCATTTCTATTCCACAGCAGATTGCAGTAGCCGGATTCCATGGTCTCGATGTAGGTCAATCGCTCGTACCAAGGCTTGCCAGTGTGGTTACCCCTCGTAAAGAGATAGGCGAAATCGCAGCAAAACAGCTATTACAAAGAATCGAAAGTAAATCGAAGAAAACCGACAACATCTGCCTAGATGTAGAGTTGGATTTTGGAGAAAGCGTCTAGCGTTAACAGGGTCTATAACGGCGTATAGACCCATCTCAATTTTAAAGCTTTTTAGACAAAGCACTCAGCGCGCCACTGATACCGGTTTCCAGTTCAACCAGATTGCTTGCCAGCATATAAGCTGGAGTGGTGATCACCTTGTTATCTTCATCCACATGATGCTCAACTGCAGAGCAAGCAATATGCTTAACGCCTGTCGGCTCAAGCGCCTGGATGGTATCGGCATCAGTGCCAATGGTCAGAGATACGTTTGGTAGGGATTTGGCCACCAACACAGGAGCGATACACATCGCCAACACCCATTTTCCTTGTCCATGGAAATCGTTGATTGCTTGGCTGATCTCAGGAAGCACACCGTACTCAGTGCCTTTGACCGCAAAATCAGAGAGGTTCTTGGCAGCACCGAAGCCACCCACAAACACCAAGGCATCGAAATCGCTTTGGTTGAGCTCAGCAAGCGACTGGGTGTTACCGCGGCTAACTCTGTTGGACTCTGCCAATACATTGCGTTGCTCAGATTCAGACACCTCGCCGGTTTGGTGATTGACGACATGAAGCTGGGTAATATCCGGAGCAAATGTTTGGTATTCAATGCCAAGCTTTTCTAGCGAGAGCATAGTAATCACACTTTCGTGAAGCTCCGAGCCATCAAATACACCCGAACCTGACAGTACAACTGCGACCTTAGCCATAATGCGTTTCCTTATCTTGTTGTTGGTTTATTCCAATATATGCCTGCTGATAAGAAACATAAATTTTCGATGTGACAATCTGACTGCTGGATTGAGAGTAAAGCTCACAATTGTGATCCGCTTAAACCTACTCTGCTCACGTCCATTTGCTCTCTGCTTATTTGGTATATATGCATCACACTAACTGTGTCTGCAAACTCGATAAAATATACATCCTGTAACAGTACGTATCCCCTTAAAGCCTTTGTATGGCCTCGTTTTACCGATCCAGATCTCAATTTTTATATGAATCTCAAAATCCGCTTTATTTTACAAATGTTACTGGTAACTTGTTACCCGTAACTTAGAGCATAACAATCCAACTCTAAGAACAACTATCGCGAGGTCTCCCCCGAGTCTGGCGAATACAAACAGAAGAAGAATATCGCCACACAAGTGGCGGTGCGTGAACTCAAAAGTCGGCTATCTGGCTGTGATAGACCGCAAAATGACTTGGCTACTAACGACTTAGCCAACCTCTGCACACTTAGGAGTGATAAAAATGTCCAACAATTTCAGCGCCCTAGCCAATTCGGTAGTGGAGAAGATGGGTGGAGCGAGCAATGTAATTGCCCTAACCCACTGTATGACCCGCCTACGTTTCGTAACTAAAGACGAAGCAGGAATCGATGCCGATGCACTTAAGAAGATCAAAGGCGTAATGGGCGTTGTACAAAACGGTGATAAGTGCCAGGTTATCGTGGGTAACAATGTGGCGGCGGCATACAAAGAGGTGATGAAACTGCTTAACCTTGATGGTAGTGCAGCAGATGACGCTCCAGCTCCTAAAGTGAAACTGACTCCTAAGGTTATCGGCGCCAAGATGCTAGATGCGCTTGTAGGCACCATGTCGCCGCTTATCCCTGCCATCATCGGTGGCTCTATGGTTAAGCTTGCAGCCATGCTCCTGCTGATGTTCAACGTTTACGAAGCTGACCACTCGACCATCATCCTACTGAACACCATAGGTGACGGTGCCTTCTTCTTCCTACCTATCATGGTAGCGGCATCGGCAGCGATTAAATTCAAAACCAATATGTCATTGGCCATCGGTATTGCCGGTGTCTTGGTTCACCCTAACTTTATCGACCTAATGGCTCAGGCCGCCGAAGGTAAGCATGTTGACCTATTTGGCATCCCAGTAGAGTCAGTGCGTTATACCTACACGGTTATTCCAGTTCTTATCATACTTGGATTCAGTCATACATCGAGCGTTGGGTAGATAGCATTACTCCAACTGTTACTAAGAACTTCCTTAAGCCAATGCTTATCGTATTGATCGCAGCACCAATCGGCATCCTACTGGTAGGTCCTATGGGCATCTGGATTGGTACAGCTATCTCTACTCTGGTTTACACCATCCACGGCACTCTAGGCTGGCTAGCGGTTGCTATCATGGGCGCACTATGGCCACTACTTGTACTGACTGGAATGCACCGTGTATTCACGCCAACCATCATCCAAACCATCGCTGAAACCGGTACTGAAGCATGGTAATGCCATCTGAAATCGGCGCAAATATTGGTATGGGCGGTGCGTGTCTAGCGGTAGCTTGGAAGACTCGTAACATCGCTCTTAAACAAACCTCTATGGCAGCGGGTGCATCAGCCTAATGGCGGGTATCTCAGAGCCAGCACTATACGGCGTATTGGTTCGCTTGAAGCGACCACTCATCGCAACCCTAATCACAGGCTTTATCGTAGGTGGCCTAGCAGGCTATGCGGGCATCGCCAGCCACTCAATGGCAGCACCTAGCCTATTCACCAGCGTGCAGTTTATCGACGTAAACGACCCAATGAGCTTGGTGTGGGTACTTGGCCTGATGGCACTGTCGGTTGTTCTTTCGTTCGTCCTAACACTAATGCTTGGCTTTGACGATATCCCTAACGAGGAAGAAGACGACATGAACAAGTCTCAGAAAAAAGAAGCGGATAAAAAAGAAGAACCAAAGCTTACTGAAGCTCCAGTAGCTGCCAAAGCCACCGCTTAAACATCAGATTATTCAGCCACCTCAGCTTGGGGTGGCTACAAGAAAAATTAAAGGCACAGCATGTCCAAAACTACATTTCCATCAGATTTCCTTTGGGGTGGCGCAATTGCCGCTAACCAATCAGAAGGTGGCTACCGAGAGGGTGGCAAGGGACTAACCACAGTAGATATGATCCCTTACGGTGAAAACCGTATGCCTATCAAGCTTGGTCAAGTGGACTCAGTTGAGCTAGACCCAAGTGAATATTATCCAAGCCACAACGCTATCGATTTCTATAATCGCTACAAAGAAGACATTGCTCTTCTAGCTGAAATGGGGTTCAAAACCTTCCGTATTTCAATCGCTTGGGCTCGCATCTTCCCGAAAGGGATGAAGAAACACCGAACCAAGAAGGCATCGACTTCTACCGCTCAGTATTTGAAGAGTGCAAGAAATACGGCATCGAGCCTTTGGTAACCCTGTGCCATTTCGATGTACCCATGCACCTAGTTAACGAATACGGTTCTTGGCGTAGCCGTGAGATGATCACCTTCTTTGAGCGTTATGCCCGTACCTGTTTCGAGGCCTTTGATGGCCTAGTTAAATACTGGCTAACCTTTAACGAAATCAATATTTTACTGGCTAGCCCATTCTCTGGCGCAGGGATACTCTTCCAAGAGGGTGAAAACCAAGACCAAGTGAAATATCAGGCCGCACACCATGAACTGGTTGCTAGCGCTTGGTGACTAAGTTGGCTCATGAGATCAACCCTGAAAACCAAGTAGGTTGCATGCTGGCCGGCGGTAACTTCTACCCATACTCCTGCAAGCCTGAAGATGTTTTCACAGCAATGCAGAAGGACCGCGAGAACCTGTTCTTTATCGATGTTCAGTCACGTGGTTACTACCCTTCTTACGCTCAGCGCGTATTCGATGAGAAAGGTGTCGTTCTCGACATTCGCGAAGAAGACCACGAGATTTTGAAAAATACCGTAGATTTCGTCTCATTTAGCTACTACGCATCTCGCTGCGCATCAGCAGATATGAACGAGGGCAACACCAGCGCTGCTAACGTAGTGAAATCCATAAAGAACCCACACTTGGAAGCGAGTGACTGGGGCTGGGTTATCGATCCGCTGGGACTACGCATCACAATGAACACCCTGTATGACCGCTACCAAAAGCCTCTGTTCTTGGTTGAAAACGGCCTAGGTGCAAAGGATGTATTGGATGAAAACGGTCAGGTAAATGATGACTATCGCATCGACTATCTGCGTGCGCACGTACAAGCAATGAAAGAAGCAATCAACGATGGCGTGCCTCTAATGGGCTTCACTCCTTGGGGCTGTATCGACCTAGTAGCTGCCTCTACCGGTGAGATGAGCAAGCGTTACGGCTTCATCTATGTAGATAGAGACAACCTAGGCAACGGCACCTTAAACCGTATCCCGAAGAAGTCTTTCTACTGGTACAAAAAGGTCATCGAGAGTAACGGCGAAGATCTCGATTAATACCGACTATAAGTGCGGCAGACGCCGCACAATTATTATAAAAATCTCATGAGGGGTTTATGAATAACAACACCGCAGTTTTTATCATTATGGGTGTCTCAAGCACCGGTAAATCGACTGTTGGCGAGATGTTCGCACAGGAGATCCGCGCTAAGTTTATCGATGGCGACGATCTGCACCCTAAAGCGAACGTTCTAAAAATGTCTCAGGGTGAAGCGCTAAACGATCAAGACCGCAATCCTTGGCTAGAAAGAATCCGTGATGCTGCATTCAGCATGGAGATGAAGAACGAGCGTGGCGTGATTGTCTGTTCAGCGCTCAAGAAATGCTACCGCGATAAAATCCGTGAAGGGAACCAAAACGTTATCTTCCTGCATCTGCACGCCGACAAAGCAATCATCGCAGAGCGTATGCAAAATCGTGAAGGGCACTTTATGCCACTGTCACTGCTTGATGATCAGTACGCGACCATGGAAATGCCGACTGATTTAGAGGCTAAAACCCATCAGGTGGATGTGTCTAACGACCTCTACGAAGTAATTTCTGAATGTGTCACCTTAGCTAAGCAATATCTGGATTGAAAGAATGAACAACACAGTTATTCAAGTTACCCGCGACATCATTGAAAGAAGCAAACAGCGTCGCAAAGCCTATGTTCAGCGCATGCAAAAACAAGCACAGCACGGGCCAAACAGAGGTTCTCTTTCATGCAGTAACATGGCACACACTGTCTCGATTTGTGGTGACCAGCAGCGCGATAAAGTACTTGATTTCACTAAGATTAATCTGGGTATCGTAACGGCATACAACGATATGTTAAGCGCCCACCAGCCTTATGAAACCTATCCTGAACTCATCAAAGAGGTGATGTCTGAGATGGGTCACAGCGCTATGGTTGCGGGTGCCACGCCTGCAATGTGCGACGGTGTTACTCAAGGGCAAGAGGGCATGGATATCTCCATGTACTCACGCGACCTTATCGCCCAGTCCACAGCGGTTGCTCTGAGCCACAACACCTTCGATTGTACGGCGCTTTTGAGCATCTGTGACAAGATTGCACCAGGCCAATTAATGGGTGCCCTCTCTTTTGGTCACCTGCCTACTTCATTTATTCCAGCGGGCCCTATGTCCTCTGGCATTTCTAATGCAGAGAAGGTCAAAGCAAGACAGCAACACGTTGCGGGCGAGATTGATGATAGAGAGCTTCTAGAGAAAGAGTGTGGAGCGTACCACTCACCAGGTACTTGCACCTTCTTTGGCACAGCCAATACCAACCAATTGGTGTTTGAAGCCATGGGCCTAATGCTACCAGGCTCAGCCTTCGTGCCAGTTGGCAGCGAACTCAGACACGCACTGAATATTGCCTCTATCAAGAATATGGTTGCCATCTCTGGCGCTCAAGGACGTCCGCTGTACAAGGTGGTAGACGAAAAATCTATCGTTAACTCACTGGTGGCTCTTATTGCATCAGGCGGCAGTACCAATCACACCATACATATGATAGCGGTAGCTAGAGCGGCCGGTTTGATAGTGACTTGGGATGATCTCGATGCCCTATCAAGCGTCGTACCACTACTGGCACGTGTTTATCCAAACGGCCCCGCCGATATCAATTATTTTGAGCGCGCAGGCGGTGTTCCAGCACTACTGAAAAACCTCTCTGAGCGTGGCTTAATCCATATGGATGCGACGCCGGTGTACGGCACCATGCAGGATTACCTGAAAACGCCAAACCTAGAGAACGGCAAACTGGTTTACTTGCCAATCCACGATAGCCAAGACTCAGATGTGATTGCTCCGCTAGGTAAAAACTTCAGCGAACAAGGTGGCCTTAAGGTACTAACCGGTAACCTAGGCCGTGGAGTGATGAAGATCAGCGCAGTTGCTAAAGAGAATCATGTAATTCAAGCACCTGCATTGGTGTTTGATAGCCAACATGATGTGAAGCGTGCCTATGAGGCGGGAGAGCTTGATAGAGATGCAATCGTTGTGGTGAGACATAACGGCCCTGCGGCCAACGGTATGCCTGAGCTTCACATGCTGATGCCAGTTCTTGGCAATGTAATGAAAAAAGGCTTTAAGACAGCACTATTGACCGATGGCCGTCTTTCAGGGGCATCAGGTAAGGTACCTGCACTTATTCATATGACACCAGAAGCGCAGCACGGTGGACCTCTATCTAAGATAGAGAATGGCGACATCATCACCATCAATGGTCAAACCGGTGAAGTAAACGTCAAGCAAGACATACAGCATAGGGAGCAGGCTGAGTTTGATCTCGCTTCCCAACACTTCGGCTCAGGACGAGAACTGTTCAGTATCTTTAGGCGCAATATCTCCAGCGCAGAAGCAGGAGCCACCATCTTAGAGTAACGCACTTCACTCGAAATAATACGGCGGCGTATAGGTCTTTATGTTCCATATACGCCGTTTTTGCGTATGAGAGATAACTTGCCAAGGAGGTTGTTATGAAGTGGATGTTGATAGCTCTAGCAATGGCATTCTCAGGCTCTGTTTTTGCAGGATACGGCACAGGTGGTGTTCCATCGGTACCCTGCTACATAGACGGAAAATACGAAGGCACCATCCCTATTAACGAGTGCCATCGCATTGGCGGTAAGGTGCCCGGGGAGAAATGACCTAACCTGCCTTCACCAAATTCAGCGGTTCATCTAGCACCCTGCTTCTATACCCACGAAGCATTACCAAGCTGATAACCGCTGTCACCGTTTCTGCGAACAATATACTCCCCCAGATTCCATTTTCTGGAAAGAAGTTTGGCAACACTAGTATGCCCAATGCCACAAACACAAATCCTCGACTTAGCGATATTATGGTCGCCTGTCTAGGACTTGCCACCGCTTGAAACAGGTTGGCAATAACCATATTCAGCCCCATCAAAGGCACACCAAAGAAGTAAAAGGTAAGCGCGGTAGCAGCTAGACCAGTCAACTGAGAATTATCACCCAGATAAAGACTCGCAATCTGAGGGGCAATCAACCAAACAAGACTCATGAATACCAAGCCACAACCAATAGCTGACTTAAGCCCGAGCTTTAAAATACTTTGTATGCGTTTAGGCTGACCTGCACCATGGTTAAAGCTAACGATAGGCTGGCACGCTTGAGCTATTCCCACCATGACAAACAGGGCAAACACGCCAATATTAGAAGTCAAACCATACGCTATGATGTAGCTCTCTCCGTAATGATGAAGCAAGGTATAGTTGAACATGAAAATAGTCATAGCCGAGGTGATTTCGATAAAGAAGATAGGTGTACCTATCCTCAAGATGTCACGACTGCGACCTAGGCCTACTCCCTTAAATGAAAGCTCTAGGTTACCCTTTTTACACACGAAGTGGCTTAGCAAAATCAGAGCAATCACTACCTGAGAAATTACCGTCGCATAGGCGGCACCCTTCATACCCCAACCAAACTTGAGTACAAAGAAGTAATCCATAACCAGGTTGCTGATGGCGCCTACAGACATGGCAATTGTGGCAAGTTTAGGATTGGTGTCGTTACGCACAAAGCAAGACAGAACCCAAGCAAGGGAGTAAAGCACGAACATTTTCAGCAGTACCGAAAGGTACTCATGTGCCAAGGTTGCGATGTTCCCTGTAGCTCCGACCATACCAATGATCTCATCTAGCCAAAACAGGGCTAGGGTTACAGCGATAGTTGTGAGAATGGCCGTCAGTAGCATCGACTGATTAAACAGTACTTGTCCGGCTTTTTTATTGCCCTTACCTACCTCGATGGACATCATGGCAGCACCACCAATACCCACCATCATAGAAATAGCAGTAAAAATAGAAAAAGCAGGAATGGTGATAGCGATAGCACCTAGGCCATCCGCACCGACACCTTGCCCAATAAACCAAGCATCTCCCATGATATAGAGTGACTTGATCACCATGCCTGTCAGCGCTGGCCAAAGGTACTGGAAAAATGATTTAGATACGGGATCAGTTTTTAGGTTAATGCTCATAGTAGAGACTTATCCGCAATAGATTGAATACGGGTATTATCAATACATCGGAAAGCCTAAGTAAGGGATAAACTGCCTATTGTATGGCACTATCTGCACATCGCTCACGAAATTCCGCCGGAGTCTCTTGCATCTGACCGCGATAGAAGCGGCTAAAATAGGAAGGGTCTTCAAAACCAAGTTCGAACGCTATGGTCTTAATGGTTTTGTTTGAGAAAATCAGGTCCCGATTAGCCTCTAGTATTACCCTATCGTGGATCAGCTGTGTGACTGTTTTACCACGTTCGGCTTTGCAGAGCTCGTTAAGGCGCTTACTGGTCAATGCCAGAGCATCGGCATAGAACTGGCTTTTTTCTCTAGCTTATAGTTATCCTCTATCAGCCCTACGAGCTTAGATATCCTAGCATCACGCTCCTCACCAACACCCTGTGAGGGGATACTAAAGCGCAATATATAGCGCAAAAAACTGATAATAAGGGATTCGACCAAGTCCCAGTCCGGATCTTGTCGCTCACACTCTTCTTTGATCATGCCAAATATGGATTCAAGATGCGTGCTCTGTTCAAGGTGACAATCAAGGTAAGGCACGCGATTATCATGGGTAGCAAATACGCTCTCCACCAACTGAACATTCCTCGGGTTTGCCATCAGAAATCCCGGAGAAAATACCAGTAAACGCACATCCTTTCCCATATAAGCCGAGTTGTGAACCTGGCCTGGAGCTATAGTGAAAAAACGATGGTTCTTGTTCTCATACTCAACAAAATCAATGCTTTGGCTGCCAGAATCATCAAGACACCAAAGTATCTCCCAATACTCATGACGATGAGGTTCTAAAAAGGCTTCATCAGCCTCTTCATGTATCTCTTTAGCCTTGCAAGGCTTTCCTTTCGACAGGTGAACATGCTTAATAAGGTGTTTCATGGGATATTTTTGCTTTTCTCTTGAATGCGCTTTGGAGCTATTTGCGAGTCATCAAATCTCACTAACAATAATAGTCTGTTGCTACGGGTCTCAAAAGCAGGTGTAGCAGTTTCCCTTATCAATTAATTCTTATATTATCTGGGCAGTTACGATAAAGGTATTACAATATGACTATAGAATTCGCACAAGCTGCTACCGAGCTACTTTCTCGTCGTGTAGCAGGTACTAAAGCCCCTCGCCTAGCAACCGAACAACGTCCAACTAACATTGAACAAGCCCTTCAAGTGCAAGCTGAAATGATCGCTCAGCGTACTGACGCTGTCGAGGGCTGGAAATGTCTACAGCCTCTAGCAGAAGACAAATTCGTAGTAGCACCTATCTTTGCAGATAGCATCCAAAAAGGCGAAAGCTGCGAGCTATTCAAAGACAACGGCAAGGCACGTGTTGAGCCTGAAATTGCTTTCATTCTAGGTAAAGACCTACCAGCGAAAGCTGAAGGTTACACAGAAGCGGAAATCAACGAAGCTATCGGTGCAACGCACATGGCACTTGAGCTAATGCAAGCGCGCTTTGCCGATGACAGCGGTGCTGAGTTCTATGAAAAGCTAGCTGACTGTCTAGTAAACCAAGGCATGTTCATCGGCCCAGAGATCGACCGTGACGCAGCATTCGCAGCTTCTAAAATCGACATCACAGTATCTCAAGGCGAAGCAGTACAAACCTTTGCAGGTGAACACCCAAACACCATGCCAGCAAGCCCAATCTACTGGCTGATCGACTTCATGTCTCGCCGTGGCACCAGCTTCAAAGCAGGTGAAGCCATCATTACTGGCTCATACTGCGGCATCGTTGAGGTAGATTTCGATAAGGCTACCGACATCAAATACACCGGTATTGGTGAGTATCAAGTTACCTTCAACGAGAAGAAGTAGCGGAAACATAAAGAGGAGCTAAAAGCTCCTCTTATTCTTCTAGCACACCCTTTCATTTCATAATCATAGCTGTTAACGTTTTGTCACTAGTTTGAGATACACCAAAGCACAGCCATGATCCCTTCACAACGCCAATACGAAATGATGAAGCTTATCGATGAGAAAGAGTTCATCAGCATCTCTGAGCTCACCGAGCGTTTCGAAGTATCACATATGACTATCCGTCGCGACATCGAGAAGCTTGAAGCCGAGAGCTTGGTGGAGTCTGTAGTTGGCGGTGTAAAAAGAGTATGCCAAGTGCCAGTGAGCCACTTCGTCATCAAAAAGAGAAGATTCGCCGCGAGCAAAAACAAGCTATCGCTCGAGCTGCAGAACCTCTGATCGACACAGCAACAGTGATTTATCTGGACGCTGGCAGTACCTCTGCTCAGTTGGCGTATCGACTAAAGACTCGCGATGACCTCACTATCCTAACTAACGATCTCGCTATTCTAGAATTCTTCATGACCCATGGCTTGAGTGAGGTCTACAGCACAGGTGGAAAGCTTGATAGAGAGAATGGATCCTTTGTGGGTCAGCGCGCAGCAGATAGTATCAGTCAGTTCAATATCGATCTGGCTTTCATCTCAACTTCTTCTTTCAACAGTAAAGGCCTTGCTACTTCCAATGAGGGGAAAGTAGCAGTTAAACGTGCCGTAGCCGATGTAGCGAACCGCTGTATCCTTCTTGCGGATTCGGATAAATATGGCAATGCTTCGGCTCATCGATGTCTTCCACTGACCACCTTCGAAACCATAATCACCGATTGTGACCTGACAGATACAGACAAAGAAGAGATGGAGATGCACTGCTCAAGCGTTATTCGAGCAGAATAATTCGACACTTATTGATCTGAGTGCATATAAAATACATTCACCAAGCTGATAGAATTAAATCCATCAGAAACAATTGGTTACATCTGGATGTACCTAGATCAGAAAGGGAAAGACTTTCCACAACTCTCAGTTACCTCACCTATCTGGATCCAACAGACCATAGAAGCGAGCCTGCGCTTCTATGGTGTTGAGCAGGTTGCTTTTTATATTTTCGACGAAGAAGAGAACATACAGCACGAAATTATCGAGGTGATTGGCACCAATCTCGACATTACACCTTGGATACAGAACCAAGGCAGTAAGATGCTTAATTACTTTAAACATCAAACACAACAAGAGATCATTGAATCTCCACAGCGCTGCCGAGTTCTCTCGCATGATCTCAGTCTATATACCGGGGTTGCCGATCTTTGCTACGGCGCCCGAGCCGGTTTCTGTTTGTACTCTACCCTACCGCTGACTAAAGTAGCCTTGATGAATATTCAGCAAAGTTGGAAGCTGATCCAAAGCTGGGCAAACTCTTGGGTGTCTCACTATCAGATGCTTGAGTATTGGGAAGCACTTTATAACAAGAACCATCAAGACAGTCAGTTAACTCGCACCGAGAGAGATATCCTTGAACTGCTAGTATCTGGACTAAACGGCCCTGAGATAGCCAATCTAAGGTCTGTTTCCAAAGAGACCATCAAGAGCCAAATAAAGAGCATTCTGCATAAAACCCAATGTCGACATCAAAACGAGCTAGTGAGCCGATTCTGCTTTGGACACTGGGTCGCCAGACCTAAGCTGGGAACCTAAGACGCGCACTTACAACTTTCTAAACACTCTGCTTGCTTGGTTCTATGCTTAAGCGCTTTGGTGCGCACAATTAAAATAGCAAACACTAGGAAATTAACGCCCGTCATAGCAACGGTAAATGAAGCCGTCTCTACCGATATGGTATTGAGCACTGCGGTTGCTGCGCCAAAACGAATACCGTTTAGCAACCAGGTCGATGGAGTCTCATGACTTGGGTTTATCCAAGCATTTCGAATAGTCGGAATCGAGGCGATAACATTGATGGTAGCGGCCATCAAGGCTGCCACAGCGCCACTCGTGAAATACCAGACCGGAATAGCCATCAAGCTAGCGGCAAGGAAAATCTTGTCGCTCTTTGTGGCGTCGGTAGCATTCTTGAAGGTAGAGATTGCGATGATCAGCGCAGACACCGCCCCTATCGCAATCGGAATTAAGCCAATGCCTCCGTGACCCAGCGCTGCAATGGTAATGGAGATACCGCCAATAAGCGCCCAGATAAGCCAGGTATAGAAGTGTGGCTTTATATTGCCGCGAACAGTATTGAGCACATAGGGAACATAGCTATACACGGTAATAGCGGTAATGATTGCGGTAACGGAGAGCTTGATTGCCGGTGTCATGGTCGTTAATTCAGTAAATGAGACCCGCCAAGATTAACCAAAGCTCAGAAAAAACGCGATGAAGATCACATAGATTCATAACAATCAAAGATTGCATGCATGATATCAGCTGCTTATTTCCACGCAACATATCTGCTATAGATAGTATTCATTATCTGAACACTATCTAACCCATTACCCTAGGCACACGCTCCACGCTTAGGGTAAAACTATGTCTCGGTTTCTTGTAACCACCTTAATTGCTTCTAGTTTTTGGGTTTCATCTGGCCACGCGTTGGCTAAAAACGACAAACAGACACCAGACATGGCTGATCCAACTGCAGTCTACTCTAGCGTTGGAGCGCACCTCTACACCAATGGTGACCTCGACCTATCCGCAGGCTTCGCATGGGGCAAAAATTTGCTCGGTGTGGAATCTAAAGGTGGATTCGATGCGCTTAATTTTCGCTATGCACACATGAACCTGTGGAACAATCTAGGTGTTTACGCCGAATCCACGATTCAAATGGAAGAGGACTTCGGCTCCACCGCGACTGTCGGAGCAATATCCACACTCAAGCTTGGCAACAGGCTGACCTTCTATCCCATTTTAACTTTAGGTGGCCTTGAGGTTAGAGAAGATAAATGGATAACCACCACTACATTCGGTACCTACACCCGCTTCAAATTAGAAAAAGGCTTTTCACTGGGCCTAGACCCTTTTGTTACCTATGGTGAGTCGGACTACAACAGCCTGAGCGCTGACGTGTTTGTGAACTACCAGTATAGAAACCATCAAGTCCGACTGGGCTATACAGGCTCAAGTATTGAGTCGTCAGACTTCGATGGCGAAGGCTATCTTGAGTACAAGATGGCGTTCTAGTTCACTAAGTTAAGTGTCGAGACATCAGCAAACTTAAACAGTACCAAACCTGATGCGATTAAAAGAGCAGACAACAAAAGGGAAACTGATCTCGGTAATGCCTGATGCTCTTGTTCCTGCATAAAAGCCTTGGTTGCCAGTGCCTTGTATACAAGGAGTGAGTTAGTAGTAGCTGTCCCAACCGCCATAGCGTAAGCACTTACTACACCCAACAGCCCGGCCATGGAAGGTATTGGCAAGGAAAAGGACTAAGATCGCACCGGTGCAAGGTCTCATACCGACTAGCAACAACGGCTTCCACGAGCCTTTGCTTATTTGTTGCGACAACTTGGAGCTAAACTGCACTAACGCCTGCTTTATCCCAACCAAAATGATCAAGGTAGCGCACGCTTGAGTCAGCACCTTAACGTTGTTGGAAAGGCTTAATGACAATATCTCGGAGAGATAGGTCGCACCAAACACCAATACACATGCCGAAGTGGCCTGCAGGGCAGCAACCAGAGCCACCAGCTGTAAACTCCTAAACCGAGAATAGCCGTTAACTAAGCTCATACTGATGATCATTGTCTTACCATGACCGGGGGCTATGGAGTGAATCAGTCCGTAGAGAAACGTGGCTAAAAGCAATCCAAATATATAACTCCAGCTACCCTGTCCGGCATAGAAGAGCGAGGTACTGATGTGTTCCACCAACTCGCGCTGCGCGCTGGACATCTGCATCCACAGCATTGGAAAGTTCTTCCATACTAAGATGCCCAAGATCAGAACTATACCGCCCAATAAGGCTTTTCTGTTTACTCGTTTATTTATCACAGTCAATCACAGCCTTTTGGGTAAACAGTTTGCCTAGTTCATCATCTGGGTCACTGTCGACAGCTAGCGACATAGCGTAAGCGACCTGCTCCGAGGTAGGCTTAGGCTCAATCACCTTAATATGGCAATTACCCTGATAGTTATTACTAAAGCTCACCTCTGCGCGCTTATCCCAGCTCATATCTATGTAATAGGTTGGATCGAAGATAAACAGGCTCAAATCTGGGGTGTCTAGGCTGACGGGTTCGGCAAGTTCTAACTCAAATTGCAGTCTCATCCTTGGACCTATCATGGAGATCTCGCCAATATCTACCTGCTTATAACGAATGGGCTCATCCTTGGTGTAGAAATAGGTGAAGTAGTGCTTATAGAGCAGGTTCTCTAGGATATCCCCTTGTAGCTTGTGAAATACCTCTTTCCGGTTTTGAGGAGTGATTCTCTGCCCTGCAAAGGTATATGCCGTAGTCATAGGGTCAAAAGACCAATCCATGCTGATGGAGACTATCTTGCCGTCTTTAACGTTCAGTACACTGTTAGTTGAGACCCAAGAATGTGGATGGGCAAAGCTTGATGTTGAGAAGACAAGAGCGCATAAAATAGATGCATACCCAATAAACCGGATATGCATCTTACTGAATTTAATAAGAAACATGTTTCAAATGATATAGTGTAACATTGCGGTAATTAGTAACCTATTCCGCACTAAAGTTCACTTATTTCTTATCTTGGGGCTGGATTGACTGTTACATAAGTTTGCTAACTTAACTCACCTTAATCACGTTTGGATGCTTAGCAGTAGCCATTTCATGATAGATATCGTCCAGATATCCAGCGAGTTGATCCTCAGTCAATTCTTCAGGGATCACCACATCATAGACTCGCACTGCCATCCCAACATCGCTGTCGCGAAACAACTGCCATTCGCCCGACTTTCGCAGAACCTTCATTGGAGTGCCAAATACGTTGAATCTCATTGATGATCTCCTTTTTTGCTGAGCTCTTTGAACCTTCTAATAAGCTACTCATATCCCAAAACATATGCAACGCATTGATTTTACAATCAAACCACTAATGCGCTATTTACGACTAAACTTATAGCCCAAGCTCAAAAAGCGAACAAACTCATAATAATTTCAATCTAATATTTACTCAGCCACAACCCTGTAGAGAACTGCTACGTTCCCCGCACTTTCAGAGTTGTCACTATCCAAAAACGTTTGGAAAGGGGGGAAAATGCAGTTCTTATTTCGCATGATCACTGGGCAATACCGCTTAGTTTGGATCGTGTCTTTCGTCTACTCAGCACTATTTAACTTTGCCTTTTTTCGAGACTTTACCGCCGCTTTTCCGCTAGATGCAGGAAACAGGGGCTTTTTCATTAGCGTTTGCTTCTTCCTTTTTGCTGTTCACATCTTTGTTTTCTCACTTCTTGCTGGACGCCTATTCACTAAGCTCGTGTTGAGTTTGGGTTTCCTAATTGGAGCAAGTGCCGCCTACTTTTCATGGACCTACGGCATAGTGGTCGACACCGTTATGCTACAAAACATCCTTGAAACAGATACTGGAGAGGCATTCGGGCTATTCTCCATCGAGCTTGTGGCCGCTATGGTTATCGGTGCTCTGCTTCCTATCTATCTGGTATGGAAAGCACCAGTGGGCTACCAAAACTTCTGGCGAGAGAGCCGTGCGAAGCTCTTCTCCATGACCTTTGCACTGCTTATCATTGCCATCGCATTAGTTCCATTTAGCGCTAACTACGCCTCTTTTTCCGAGAATATAAGCACGTTCGCTACTATTCAGCACCACTTTTTCCTGTTTACTCAGCCGGGAAATACATCGCTAAGGCCAATGCTAAGCCGCACCCGACCGAAGATCAGATGGAAGTAGTCGCGGCTGATGCCAAGGTGGTTCATCCAGATAAAAGCATGACCTTATTGTCCTTATCGTAGGGGAAACAGGACGTTGGGATCACTTTGGATTAAACGGATATGAGCGAGATACTAACCCTCGTCTAAGCAAACGTAAGGGCGTCATTAGCTTCACCCATATGACCAGCTGTGGCACTTCAACAGCCGTTTCAGTACCTGCATGTTCTCATCCGATCCTCGTAGTGACTTTAATGGTGACTCCATCTACTACAAACTGAACGCTCTAGATACCTTAAAGGAGAACAATGTTGCTGTACTATGGCGTGATAACAATTCCTCTTCAAAAGGCGTAGCAGAACGCGTCGATTATCAATCATTTAGGTCATCAGATATCAATACCGTCTGTGATCCAGAATGCCGTGACACTGGCATGTTAGTAGGTCTGGATGACTATGTAGAGCAGCACCCAGACCAAGACGTAGTAGTCGTACTCCACGCTTTAGGCAGTCACGGCCCTGAGTATTACAAGCGCTACCCTGCGGCATTTGAGAAGTTCAAGCCAGTTTGTAAAAGCAACCAACTCGCCAGTTGTAGTCATGAAGAGATAGTGAACGCCTACGACAACACCATGCTGTTCAACGACTTCTTTATCGATAAAAGCATCGCTTGGTTAGAGAACTACGCAAATGACTATCACACCGCCCTTTTCTACGTGGCTGACCATGGTGAGTCTCTGGGTGAGAATGATGTCTATCTGCATGGTATGCCCTTCGCTTTCGCGCCAGAAAGTCAGAAGCACGTTGGAGCGATTGCTTGGATGAACGAAGGGTCAGAGTACAAATATGAGGATGTGGTGAAAAACAAAGACGTTCCATTCTCACAGGACAACTTTTACTGTTCCGTGCTTTCTCTACTGGACGTTGAAACCAGTATCTGCGGTCACGAACAGTCAGTGTTCTACCCACATACTGAGCAAGATCAGTAGTTTATAAGAGAATCAGCCGCCTCAAATAAAAGAGGCGCTTTTTTGTTCAATTCAGAGAGCATTTCGAACCGTATTTGCACACTTACATCTCGAATAGCTCTTTTTTTGGAATATTTCCTATAGTTCTAGCCATAAATGTGCACTTGGTTGCACCACATTCTCTAAAGATTCATCACTAAAGGAACGAGTATGAGCACCAAAACATCTCGGTTTAAGCTACCCACGGTTTACACCATACTGTTTTTAATCATCGCCCTAGTCGCCGCCATGACTTGGGTTATCCCCGCAGGCAAATACGACTATAAAACCGCAGATACCGGTCAGCTTATTAAGGCTGCCGATGTTGCCGACTATTCTGGTGGCGAGCGTTTGTTGCCCGTTCCGGGGTCATACACTGAGCTTGAGTCTTCTCCGCAGGCGTCGGTGATGTGCTATTGGCACCTATCAAAGGCTTCCACGAATCTGTCGATGTAGCACTTTTCGTCATCATCATTGGTGGCTTCCTAGCTGTGACTATGAGTACAGGTGCCATGGATGCCGGCGTTGCCGCCGTGGTAGATAGATTCAAGGGTCGAGAACAATTTTTAATCCCAATTCTAATGACCCTGTTTGCTATTGGTGGCACCTCATTTGGTATGGCTGAAGAGACAGTCGCCTTTTGGGCCCTGATCATGCCGGTGATGAGCGCTGCTGGGTACGACCGTATGGTTACAGCAGGCGTTATCCTGCTTGGCTCTGGTGTGGGCGTGTTGGCTTCAACGGTAAACCCGTTTGCTACAGGTATCGCGTCCCGATTTGCAGGTCTTCCTATCGGTGAGGGTGTAGTACTTCGCCTTGTTATCTGGGCAACGCTACTGCTCATCGCTATCGTATATGTGATGCGATACGCCAAGAAAACCAAGGCAGACAAGTCTCAATCTATTCTTGCGGGCATCGAGTTTGATGACGAGTTCAGTAAAGAGCCTCAAACCCTAGAGTTCACTCCAATCCGTAAGCTCACCATGAGTGTGTTCTTCGGTACTTTCCTTGTGATGATCTACGGCGTGATCCCTTGGTCTGATATGGGTATCGAGTTCATCCCTACCTAGGTTGGTGGTTCGATGAGCTTTCTACCTTGTTCTTCACCGCATCCATCATCATCGCACTGATCAACCGTATGCCTGAGGCGAAGTACATTGAGAAGTTTATCGAGGGTGCTCGTGACCTTATCGGCGTAGCTTTGGTAGTCG
This sequence comes from Vibrio sp. JCM 19236, assembly GCA_000830455.1. Taxonomy (GTDB): domain Bacteria; phylum Pseudomonadota; class Gammaproteobacteria; order Enterobacterales; family Vibrionaceae; genus Vibrio. The sequence goes on along the minus strand of BBSB01000002.1, from coordinate 184,326 downwards.
CGGTGGCTCGTGGTATCTATGTGGTTATGGGTGACGGCCAGATCATCGACTCAATCCTGAACTGGTCTGAAGGCATGGTGCAGGGGCTAAACGGCGGCGTATTTACCGTGGTGGCTTATGTAGTACACATAGTGCTGGCTTTCTTTATCCCATCCACTTCAGGTCTAGCAACCGTGTCTATGCCACTGATGGCCCATTAGCTGATTTCTCAAACGTAAGTCGCGATGTAATGGTAACCGCCTATCAATCAGCATCGGGTTGGATCAACCTATTCGCTCCAACCGCAGGCCACTTAGTCGCGGGGCTTGCTCTAGCCAAAATCCCTTACGACAAGTTCCTTAAGTGGGTAATGCCGTTTATCGTTATCGCTTTCTTGGTGACCGCAACACTGCTGTTTGTCGGTGCAACGCTTTAACACTGACTAAAAAAGGTGCTCCTAGGAGCACCTTAAATTTATCAAGACCTTCTTTCACCAGCCTAGCCATACTGCTGTTCAAGCTTTTCTGCTGCGCGATATGCCTCATGGGTGGCCAACTGTTTAGCGTATCTGGCTATATTCTCGTAGCGCTCCAGGATGCCAAAGTTAGCTAGAATATCGACAATAAAGGAGAGCATGATATCCGCACCCGTTAGCGTATCTGCAACCAGATAGCGTTTTCCCTCTAGCCTCTGGTTCACGTAGCTCATGACTTTGTCTATCTCAGCTTCAGCGTAGTCTCCCAGAAAGTTAGTTTCTGCTCCGTCTTTGGCCACAAAAATCTTGAGTAATAACGGCAGCGCTGCTGAACTCTCAGCAAAATGTAACCACTGCAGATAATCTAGGTATCATCACTGCCAGCTTCGGGTGCCAATGTCTGCGCACCATATTTACTAATCAAGTACTCGGTAATAGCACCAGACTCGGTAATCACCTTGCCGTCTTCTTCCACGACAGGAGACTTGCCCAATGGATGTACCGATTTTAACTCTGGAGGAGCAAGAAAAGAGACACTGTCGCGCTGATAAGGACGGATGGTGTATTCAACATCCAGTTCTTCTAGCAGCCAAATAATACGCTTAGAGCGAGATTGATTTAAGTGATGCAGTGTAATCATGATGAGCTCCTATTGAGGCTCATTGGTTTTAATAACCAATTTGCCGAAGTTCTTTCCTTCCAACAGTCCGACAAAGGCCTGTGGAGCATTTTCCAGTCCTTCGATTAGGTGTTCACGATAATGGATTTTGCCCTCTGCTAACCACTTCGACATGTCCGTAGCAAATTCGCCATATCTATGTGCGTAATCATCGAAGATAATGAAGCCCTGCATCTTGATACGCTTGATCAGCAATTGCCCCATGAGCATAGATAGGCGATCCGGACCTTCTGGTAATGACGTCGCATTGTATTGTGAAATCAAACCACATAGAGGAATGCGTGCGCCAGTATTGAGCAGTGGCATCACGGCATCAAACACCTTACCGCCCACATTCTCAAAATAGATATCAATACCTTTATTGCAGGCTTGCGCTAATTGCTGTGCAAAATCATCAGCGGTATGGTCGATACATTCATCAAATCCAAGCTGATCTTTCGCGTATTGGCATTTTTCAGTACCACCAGCGACACCAATGACTCGACAACCTTTCAGCTTACCGATTTGGCCAACCATAGAACCCACAGCGCCGGTTGCAGCTGCAACCACAAGGGTATCTCCTTCCTTTGGCTGGCCAATATCAAGAAGCCCCATATAGGCTGTAAAACCAGGCATCCCCATCACACCTAGTGCATAAGAAGGGTATTCTGGGTTTTTACCTAGCTTGATCAGTCCCTCACCCGTTGAGACACCGTAATCTTGCCAACCACTGTACGCTAATACCCATTCACCCACTTCAAACTCAGAGTTATTCGATTCGACTACTTGGCAAACCGTTCCTCCTACCATGCTTCATCGATAGCAACTGGATCGGCATAGGATTTCGCATCATTCATACGTCCGCGCATATACGGATCAAGAGAAAGGTAAACACTGCGAAGCAGTATCTCGCCTTGTTTCGGAGACGGCTGCTCGGCCTCTTCTAAGCGGAAATTAGCTGGCACAGGTGCCCCAACGGGGCGAGAGGCAAGTACAATGCGGCGATTAATGGAGTCAGTCATGATAGTCCCTTCAGCAAAATTAGACCGGTCGTCTAGTGTGTATTTCAAAAAATCCCGTCTGTATCAAGACGGGAATAAAATCAGGCGCTTAGCAGTGTCTCTGTCATTTCCAAGCAATGTTCTAGGTTTGAGCAATCTTGCGCTAGTTTGTTCAGCAAACTGGCACCCAACCATTGTTGATAGAGTTGACGTGCTAAAGCGTCAGCACTCTTGGTACGGATAGAACCTTCTTGCATACCTTTCGCAATCTGCTGCGACAGTTGTGTAACGATGCGCTCAGTACCCTTTGCTAAGGTCATTCGCATAGGCTCGGAAAGATCCGCCACCTCTGCACTCAACTTAACAACAAGACACTTGTTAGCATTGCAAACCCCGTTTTCAGTTTCCAGCCATCGAGAAAAGTACCGAAGCACCTTGCCTCTGCTGTCTAGATTGGCATCAGAAAATAGAGTATCAACACGCTTCATATAGTTTGAGAAGTACTCTCCTATAAGCGCTTCACCAAATTGCTCCTTGGATGCGAAATAATGGTAGAAGGAGCCTTTAGGTACGTCCGCTGCTCTCAACAGCTCAGATAAGCCAACAGCGGTAAAGCCCTTGTTGATGACCAATTGGTAACCAACTTCGAGAATATGCTGTCTGGTGTCTTTAGTTTTTGCATTCATGGAGCAAAGATAAATAAAATTAGACCAGTCGTCTAGTAAATATCATCACTACTTTAATCAGTGTTCTCAAAGACAACACTCATCTGCCTTGCGAGTTAGTTGGAACTTGATACTACCGCGCACTCTGGTGCACAGTAGGAACATGCAACTAGGAGAGCACCATGATTCGTCATATTCTACTGATTAAATTTAAAGACCAAGCCACTGAGTCAGAGATCTCGGAACTTAAAGCCCTATTCGAAGCTATTCCGAGCAAGATAGAGGGTGTTGTGGCGGTGGAATGGGGAGTTAACGATAGCCCGAGGGTAAAAATAAAGGCTTCACCCACAGTGTTTTGATGACCTTCGCCGATGAGGCCGCTCGCCAGCGCTACTTACCCCACCCTGAACACGACGCCTTAAAGTTGTGTTTCGTCCTATTCTAGAAGACTTAATTGTGTTGGATTATCAGTTCTAACCCAAAGCGCCTGACTAACAAAGAGAAGCTTTGTACCTAAATTGAGACACCTGCCCCCGTGAGATTTTTGTCCCTTGATATACTCAAGAAACATTCTCAAAAGGTGATGGTGACTCAATGTCAAAAACCAACAAGCTCCACAATGAAGATAAGCTGGTCAAGCGAGCCATAGAGGTCGTTTTCAAGTTGGCCAAGATGCAGGGCATAGACCTTCCGGATAGTACAATGCCACTCAAGGTAAAATCGGCTTATCTTTTCTTGGTAGAAGTAAACCAAATCCCACCACTACCAGAAAGCAAGCATGATGGAGCAAGCCTTAAGCACCGCCTAGCGCTATGGATGCACAGTGCTTTGCCAGATGGCGATCCACTGAAATAGAAGACAAAATTAAGGGTAGATTCATCTACCCCTTTTCATTATTGATTGTAGCTAAGCTCAAGCCGTTTCAGGTTGGCATCAATGCTTTGGTCGCCCTTCAAGCGCTCCCATAATGCACTCAGATGCTCTAAGCCTCGCTCACTTGGATAACGCCAGGTAGAGTCGAGCAGTTCCCACTCTCCCTTGTCGTCTTTCTCTGCAAGAACAAACTGGAACGATAGGCTATCTGCCATACCCAGTCTCAAGTCGGTCACTATCAGAGCATCGTTTTCTTCACGATATTTTAGATAGTTGTGAGAAAAGGCTTTCAGTCCTTGTAGGGTTTCAGGCTTTTCCTCCAACGGCCAATTTCCAGTCGGGCGAGAGACGAAATCAATACGGTCGTCTTTATCTAAGATTGAAGCCAAACCTTCCCAGTATTTACCTTCATCCATGACCACCACGCGCCACAATACAGTGTTGAAGGGTGTTGGCATGACGATAACATTCTCACTTGGAAGGTTCTGCGCAGCCAGATTCTCTTGCACTCGCTTAGTAACGCTCTGTTGGGCTGCATACCCCCACACCAAGTACAGAGTAGAGATCAGCACTACCGCCTGACACCAGCGCCCTCCCCGACTCCTAGAAAACAGCGCAACACCAATGGCTATAAGCAGAGGTAAAGTGTAGAGGGGGTCAATGATGAAAATATTCCTAAGCTCAAAGTAGCCCTCAAACGGCCACAGCAACTGGGTGCCGTAGGTGGTCATAGCATCGAGTAAGGTGTGTGTAACCAACACGCTGATGGTCAAAAAGAAGACTCGACCCAAAGTCCAAAACGCATCTGGACGAAAGCGACAGTAGATCCAAGAAAGGAGCAGAGCAAAGGGTGGCATTAGTAGCAAGGAATGGGTGAAACCACGATGCTTGATGGTGTTGCTCACCGCATCGCCGTAATCCAACATCACATCTAGATCTGGCAAGGTGCCAAGGCTGCGCCCACGGCTAACACTTTAGCGTTGCATCGCTTTCCTGCTATCGCACCGGCAACGGTGGCACCTAGTGCTGCTTGAGTAATGGAATCCATATCTGAACTACTTTTGCTCTTTCTCTATGTAAACAAGCTCATAAAAATAAGTGTGAACAATGGGCGCGTCAATCGGTTAACGCCCCTTATCGACCATCTTTACTTTGTTTTACGCTTTGCCCCTTCCGAAAATCCAATTCAAACAAAATTCTAATTTTTGTGATCTCTGATTTAAGTAGAGCGTAATAACAAGGGTCTGGAACATAGAGGAAAGAGCCATGGAACTGCTAGTCGAATCATTGGAAGGGGATATCTACCTTGCTTACCAAGTGCAGGGCGACTCAAAGACGCCATTTCTCGACCAAAACAGCAAGCCAATGCGCTTTCACAGCCTAGAGCAGATTCGGTCACATTGTGAGGGCACCACTTTTCAGTCTGCATCCTTGAGACAAAATACCGCCTATGACGAAATGTGTGGCTCCAACTCTATGGGTTCCAACATCATGGTAATAGACCTTAACTGGTACTAACCGCATCCTTTGCGTTTTTAGTGTCTGTTTGACGAGTCCCGTGTGACTCGTCTTTTTTTGGTTTGTATTTATCCTCACGACAAAAAAGTAGATTTGTTGTCAGCACCCCAAATCTCCATATTGAGCTCAGATTAATTATTGAGCTCTTTTATATGCAAAAGCACTTCTCACTCATAGACAAGCCAACATTTTTTGGCGCTCTATTCTTGTTACTTAGCGTGGTCTTTCCCCTCGTACTGTTCCCAGAGCAGGGGGCACAGTGGATCAGCGTAGGCAAGACCTTTATGACCGACAAACTCGGGGTTCTGTACCTATCTCTGGGTATCGCGGCCATCTTGTTTATGCTGTATGTCATCTTCAGTGATATGGGGCAAATCAAACTAGGAGAGGCGGACGAAGAACCTGAGTTCAATACTTCCTCTTGGGCTGCCATGCTATTTTGTGGCGGTATCGGTGCTAGCATCTTGTATTGGGGTGGCATTGAATGGGCTTATTACTATCAGTCGCCTCCCTTCCAGTTAGAACCTGGCAGTGAAGAAGCGATTCGCTGGGCCGCAACCTATGGCCTATTCCATTGGGGGCCTATCGCTTGGTCTATTTACCTAGTACCAGCACTTCCAATTGCCTATTTCTACTATGTGCGCAAGCAACCTGTGCTGAAAATCTCGAGCGCCCTTATGCCAGTGCTTGGCGAAAAGCGAGCTAATGGCGGTTTAGGCAAATTTGTCGATGTACTATTTGTGTTTGGTATGCTGGGCGGTGCTGCCACCAGCCTTGGCTTAGCTGCACCTCTTATCAACGGTGGCTTGCACCATATCTTTGGTATCCCAAACAACACCTTAAGCCAAGTAGGCGTGCTGCTATTGTGTACCGCAATATTCGGCTATTCCGCCTACGCTGGTCTGGAAAAAGGCATCAAGTTTCTCAGTAACATCAACTTCTGGGGAGCCATGGGGTTGCTTGCGTTTGTGTTTTGCGCAGGGCCGAGCGTATTCATGCTAGAGACTGGCCTCGACTCTATTGGCCGTATGCTATCGAACTTCTTTGTGATGGCGACATGGGCTGAACCTTTCGGTGGCTATGGCGAGTTTACTGATACCCATTTCCCACAAGACTGGACCATCTTCTATTGGGCATGGTGGCTAGTGTTCGCTCCATGTATGGGGCTATTCGTAGCTCGTATTTCTCGCGGACGAACCATAAAGCAAATGGTGGTGGGCTCTATTTTTTATGGCTCACTAGGGTGTTTCATGTTCTTCATCATCCTTGGCAACTATGGCCTGTCGCTGCAGTTAACAGGAGAGCTTGATGTTATCAGCATATTGAATGCGCAAGGTGCACCAACAGCCATCTTCGCTATCTTGGATACCCTACCTATGAGCACTATCGTGGTAGGCGTGTTCACTCTGCTGTGCATCATTTTCACCGCAACATCGTTTGACTCCATCTCCTACATCTTGGCGTCTGTGGTGCAAAACAATGTTAGTGAGGAACCGATGCGCTGGAACCGTTTGTTCTGGGCATTCACCCTTTCCTTCCTACCGACAGTGTTGATGTTTGTAGGCGGATTATCGACCTTGCAAACCGCAGCCATCGTCGGTGGTCTTCCACTGTTGATTATCTCGGTAATGCTGATGGTTTCGTTTGTGCGTGCGGCAAATTTGGATATTCGTCACCAGAAAGAGTATGAAGAGCCAACGATCAATATAGAGGAACTGCCTGATATCGACCTTGGTCAGCAGAAGGCATGGCCTTTGCCAAGTTTGAACGCTTCAAAGACTTGGCTCAGCAAGCGGCGGAAGAAGAGCGTGAAGCCATGAGTGCGCTGATGTCTCTGCGTAAAGAGATACGCGCCTTTGCTCTGGAGCATAAAGATGAGGCAGAGATGGCGGTCAAATTATTGCCGGAAGATCTGCAACTAGAACTGCAACGACTGACCGAGGCTCTGCTTGCAGCGAAAGAGAAAAAGGTAACGCTTTCAGATCAGGTTCAGGAATCTCGAGCCGAGTTTGATGGCTTGATGCTCGCACTAGCGGCAAGTTGACAGCTTCATAGATTGATATTGACTAGGTAGAACAAACACTCTACCCTAAAAAGTAGAATGAACACTCTACCTGGTTAATGTCTATGCTAAAACAACAAATCGCCTCTCGCCTTGAGGTGGCTTTCAGCCAATACGGCTTTGCTGAGGCCAGTGTCGCTCAGCTCAAAAACGCCAGTGAAGTGAGCTTGCGCACCCTATATAAACACTACCCTTCCAAGGAAGAGATGATAGTTGGCGCCCTAGAGCACCGACATCAGAGATACCTAGATTTATTGCTGGATGATTCTCCCGAACAAGGGCTAGATGCGGTTTTGCACATCTTCGAAAAGCTGGATCATTGGATGGCAGAATTTGCTCCCCATGGATGCCTTTCTATCAACGCTATCTCGGCTTATCCGGACAACCTAGAGATCAATCAAGCGGTGCATAAACACAAGCTTGAGGTAAGAAAACTGCTCGGTGAGCAAAGTGGTAAACCCGAGCTCGCCACTACCCTATTTTTGATACACGAAGGTGTGTCCAATGCATGGCCTGTACTAGGCAAAGAAGCCTCAGACAGTGCCAAGCAGACCCTAATTAAACTACTAGAGAAATAACCATGACTGCTATCCCAAGTAAGATGAAAGGTGTTCAACTTATCGGACACGGTGGCCCAGAGATGCTCGAGTATCGCGAGGATATCGCAGTGCCAACACCAAGTGCCAATCAAGTACTGATCCGTGTATCAGCGCTGGTGTGAACAATACGGACATCAACACCCGTATCGGCTGGTATTCAAAGGGCGACGCCGACAGCGAAGATGCTTCTTGGTCTGGTGTAGCGCTCAAGTTTCCACGCATCCAAGGTGCGGACGTATGTGGCACTATCGTAGCCGTGGGTAAAGACGTTGATGCCGCACGCATCGGCCAGCGCGTAATCATCGAGCCAAGCATGAGCGAGTATGGCGAACAGCCTCTAACCTCACCTTGGTATTTCGGTTCTGAGTGCGACGGTGGTTTTGCTGAATACACGGTAGTGGCGTCAAAGCATGCCTTTACTGTAGATACTGACCTAACCGATGTCGAACTCGCTTCTTTCCCTTGCTCATACTCGACCGCAGAAAACATGCTCACTCGTGCCAGTGTCAATGCCAACGACAAGGTGCTTATCTCAGGTGCGTCTGGTGGCGTTGGCTCCGCAGCTGTGCAGCTAGCCAAAGCTCGCGGTGCTTATGTCATCGCCATCACTAGCCTAGCAAAAATCAGGAGCTGCTGGATCTGGGTGCAGACGAGGTGATTGCTCGCGATGCAAACCTAGTTGAAGCACTTGGTACAAACAGCGTCAACGTGGTGATCGACCTTGTAGCCGGTGATGCATGGCCTCAATTTCTAGAAGTACTCAAGCCTAAAGGTCGCTACGCGGTATCCGGTGCTATCGGCGGAGCCATGGTTGAGTTGGATGTGAGAACCCTTTATCTAAAAGACCTCAGCTTTTTTGGCTGTACCGTGCTTGAAGAGGGCGTATTCCAAAGCCTGATCAACTGGATTGAGGCAGGTAAGGTAAAACCTATCGTAGCTAAGAGCCTACCTCTTAAAGAAATCAACACCATGCAGGAACTCTTTCAACAGAAAAAGCACACAGGCAAGTTGGTGCTTGAGGTATAACTCATAAGTCATTGGTCTTTATGTGGATTACCCATCTATGCAATCATTCTTTTTGTCCCTTTAAAAGAGTTGTTGCTCAGATTAAATAGAGCACTGAAGTTGTAAATTAAGGAAAGGTAATGCCACATAAAAAATTGAAGTAAGCACCAAGATGAGCGAAGGCTGGAAGGTAACTGCACAGGTACGCGAGCATTCGCTTGTGATCGACCAGCCAAGCGGTGGCAATGAAGGTGCTAATCCACTTGAGACATTTGTTTTCTCATTGGCTGGCTGTATTTCTACAATCGCGAAGATGGTTGCTAGAGAGCAAAAGATCGAGCTTAAGGGTATCGAGGTAGACATCTCTGCTGACATCAACACCGATGGCCTTATCGGTAAAGAAAGCGATGATCCTGTGGGCTTCAAGAGCATAGATATCAAGGCCAACATCGATGCCCCACTGACAGACGAAGAGAAGCAAGCCTTCCTAGATCTTGTCTGTCACCGTTGCCCTATCCACGAGAACCTACTTCGTCCTACGGTTGTGACTCACTCAGCTTAAGATTTTCTAAGGTCTGGTTTTCCAGGCCTTTTTTATTTTCGAACTTTCGATCTCAAGTGTCATCAAATGGCAATCCAGTTTGATAATTAATCATTAATATCTCTCTCGAATCCAACGCAATCCAAGCTAAGAGAGAATATTACATGTTCAAGAAATCAGTTATTGCTGCATCCCTAGCACTAGTTTCTGCAACCGCTTTTGCGGCTCCTGCTCCAGCGCCGGCTAAGGCACCTGTTGCAGTTGAAGCACCACAGGTTGTTGTATTCAAGAACGTAAATATCTTCAACGGAACTGAAAACAAACTTTATAAAAACCATTCTGTAATCGTGACCGGCAACAAGATCACCGCTATCCAAGCAGGTGACGCAGAAGCGCCGGCTGACGCTAAGATCATCGACGGTGAAGGTCGTACGCTAATGCCAGGTCTGGTTGAATCTCACATGCACCTGGCGCTTCCAAAAGGTCTGCTTGGCACAGACGATATGCGTTGGGCTGAGATCGCGGTACACGCACAGCAATTTGGTGAGATGTACCTAAACATGGGCTTCTCGACCATTCGTGATGTAGGTGGTGCAGAAGGTTCTTGGACAGATATGGAGCGAGATGGTCGTCTAGATGCTTTCCCACGCACCTTTGTATCTGGCGCACCCATCGCACCTATTGGTGGTCACTCAGATGTTGGTCTGCAATCACGTCGTCTAACAGACTCTCCGCAGAACCTTGAGATCCTAAATATCATGTCTACGCCAGCGGGTGTGGATGCGATTCATGAACAAGGTCGCTACAACTTCCGTCAGGGCGCGCAGTTCCTTAAAGTATTCCAATCTGGTGGTGTATCTTCGAAGTTTGACCCATGGCAGTACCAGTCTCTGCTAGATGCTGAGCTTGAAGCTGCGGTAGATATTGCAGACTCTTATGGCTCTTACGTATCTACACACGCATACTCAGACAAAGCGATTAACCAAGCTCTAGATGCTGGTGTTAAGACCATCGAACATGGCTTCATGTATTCTCCTGAGCACCATAAACGCTTTGAAGAAGAAAACGCATTCCTTGTAACCAACCTTACAGCTTTCTCTCCAGAGCTAGCTAAAGTACCAGTGGTTCAAGACCCTATGATTCAAGTGAAACTGAAATCAGCTCAAAAGGCATTTGGTTCTTATGTTGATAACGTAAACAAGGTGAACCCTGACTATCGCGCATTCAACACAGACTGTGTGGGCGTAGCAGATACCTGTGCTAAGCAGATTGCACACGAGATCTACCTAAACGCTAAGTTCTTCGGTAACTACAATGCCCTTCGCGCTATGACTTCTGTGGGTGGTCGTATTCCTGCAGAGCTGATGGAAGATTGGATCAACCCGTACTCTGACGGCAAAATCGGTGTAATCGAGGTAGGTGCGTACGCAGATATCCTGCTAATCGATGGTAACCCACTAGAAGACATCACCCTAATCGGTGGTCGTGAAGATTGGTTTACCAACGATGCTAAGCCAGACGGTTCTCACCTAACTGAAATGGACCTTATCATGAAAGACGGTAAGATCTTTAAGAACACGCTTTAATCTAAATAATCACTTTCGAGCCCAGCAATATGCTGGGCTCAATGTTTTTAGCGTTTAGAAACGTTATTGAGCACTAAGCCATAAGGAAGATTTGAAAACATCTTTGGTTCACCTTGTATGGTCGGAACCGCTTTTACCCCTTGCCAATCAAGCAGCATAATTGCTAGCACATTTCGATGCTCACCATCTTTAAGGTCTGTTGTACCATCCACGGCTGGAACCATGCCTGCATCACGATTAATAGATTGTTGAATCGCCTGGCGCATCTTCTCTACCACAGGGTCATCATCCAAACCTGCGAGCAAGAAATTGATGCCCACTTCCGCTAAAACATCTTCTTTTGAACGCTCTAGAATCATGTCGACGTTTTTGCGGTAGTAGTCGTAAATCCATTGAAAATCAGCCTCGTTGACTGAGTGCTGATAGTACTCGGCAGCAGCAAAGATGATATGCGTCATGCCATAGACCTTGTTCATAAATTGTTGGTCACTTAAATGCTCATCTTCGCTATCTGGATAGGTCTCTCTGAAGGCTTGAGTAAACTCCGGCACCACATCTTGCTCACCCAACTGCTTTAGCCAATAGACCTGATTTGCCAGCTGTGCAGCCCAAGCCCGAATCAAGCCTTTGTCGGTGGCGAACTCTTTAAAGTCGTAGCGACGGATGATCTGACGTAATTTCTCATCTTCACGATGCTTAAGGCCATACTCGTTCGCACGAGCCATGGAGCCAGAAGGTCGATACCAAGATAAGGGTACTCTTTTTGATCTATGGTCTCGTTATAACGCAGTAAGCTGCGTTCATCCTTGTGTTTGTCATAGTTCGCCATGCGCTCATCTGAATAAGCCTTAATTTGCTCTGGGGTATGCACTTCGGTAGCAAACTCATTCAAGCGACTGGCAACGCGCGCCATATCAGCCCATACCGCCGCTTGATACTTGCTATCCTGAGTTTGACGGTACATGCGCAGCCCGTAATGACCCATTTTAAAAGCTGGCAATGTGTAAAGCTGAGTTTCAAAGGTGTGCTTAATCAGGTCTGCATCCTGTTTATAGCTAGGTAATGCATCAAGGTTAACTTGATTATCGATAGTTTCCGCAAAAGCAGGAGTTATAGAAGCAGCCGCCACGGGCAATAGAGCCACGGAAAAAACAAACCTAACGAAAACACGTAGTTCCGTTTCTCATTACTCAATAACATTGCGCAGATCCCTTCAACTAATAGATACAAAAAATGATTCGCACATGATAAACAAAGTTGAAATTTAATCGAGCGTTCAGTTTTACCCTTATTCCTTTGAGCGACCGAAGCATACCGGGCTTCGCCACAGCCAAGATAAAGATTCACTGCACTTATCTCTCGGCTATCGGCTCAACCAATCCATAATTCATACTGCTTAAACCTATATCCATCAAGCCAGCACTAGCTACTTTTTACTCGTTGTGCGATTGACGGAATACCCATTATTACTGGTATCCATCACTTAACCGGTTTAATTTTCACCAACAGATATAATTGGGCGAGATAAGCAACAGCTTGAAACAACTTTCATGCACAATTCACATGATTGTCGTAAAAAGGCAATTTAATCTGCCTACCTTCTGATAAATTTTCTCCCTATATAGACCTACACCAATTAAAGGCAGACACATGAGTCATTCCCACGATTGCAGCCACTCTCATTCGACTTGCTGCTCTTCTCATAAAAAGTCACCTAAAACGCTGGAAGCGGTGGGTAAAAGATTAAGCTGGCAACTAGAGGGAATGGATTGTCCTAGTTGTGCAGCAAAGGTAGAGCGCGCGGTTGAGCAGGTTACTGGCGTAACTGCTGCTCGCGTTGCTTTCTCAACACAGAGGCTTATCATCTCAGCCACTGCTGAACTAAACGCCGATGATATTAAGGCAACCATTAAGGATGCCGGCTTTGCTGTAGTTGAAGAATCTAAGGATTCGAAACAACAAGAGGCTGGTCAAACTGGATTCCTTACCCAGAACTCAAAGCTTGTTATCACTGCCATACTGTTTTCATTGGCTATGATTGCAGGCCACTTCAACCCTGCTCTTAAACAAGGTCTACTGTACGCAGTAACCATCTTCGCTCTTATCCCTTTGGCTAAAAAAGCCTTCTCTTTGATGCGAATGGTACGCCTTTCTCTATCGAAACCCTGATGTCGGTTGCGGTAGTGGGCGCCATGATCCTAGGCGAAACGGTAGAAGCGGCTATGGTGCTTCTGCTATTTATGCTTGGTGAAAAACTAGAGGGTATCGCTGCTAACCGTGCTCGCAGTGGCGTGCAAAAGCTGATGTCTTTGACTCCTGATACCGTTCGCCACGTTAAGGCTAACGGTGAGGTCGAGACCGTTTCGGTTAATTCCATCCTAGTGGGTGACGAGATTGAGGTATTGCCGGGTGAGCGTCTATCGGTGGATGGTCAACTCCTAAACTGCCATGGCGTTTTCGATCAAAGCGCAATAACGGGTGAACCGCTACCTGTCACTCTAAAGTCAAAAGCCAAAATCATGGCTGGTAGCATGGTGGTTGAAAAAACCGTGCGCCTAAAAGTCACCTCTGCGCAAGGCGACAGTGCCGTTGACCGTATTATCCGCTTGATTGAAGAAGCGGAAGAAAAGAAGGCACCGGTTGAGCGTTTTATCGATAAATTCAGCCGATGGTATACGCCGCTGATGATGGTTATCGCCCTATTTGTCGCGGTTCTGCCACCACTATTTTTGGGCGCGTCATGGCAAGAGTGGATCTACAAAGCACTGGCTCTACTGCTGATTGCTTGCCTTGTGCACTGGTTATCTCTACCCCAGCAGCTATCACCTCAGCACTGGCGAACGCTACACGTCGTGGCGCGCTAGTAAAAGGCGGTATGGCACTGGAGCAGCTTGGCACTATCGATAAGATCGTGTTCGATAAAACAGGCACCCTAACCCAAGGCAAACCTCAGGTAACCGAGTTTTATGGTGACGAGAAATTCCTAACCCTAGCCGCATCTGTTGAGGCTAAATCTACTCATCCACTGGCAACGGCTATTGTGGCTGAGGCTAAGCGCCGCAAGCTTGATATGCCGACCGCTGAAAACACTATGAGCATTTCTGGTGTGGGTGCGTCAGGTGTAGTGGAAGGTCACTCAATTCAAGTGCTGGCTCCGCGTCATATTGAAGAGCTATCGGCTGAGTTTAAGAGCCTAGTCGCTAACTTTGAGTCTAGCGGTCAAACCGTTGTTGTTGTGACACTAGATGAGAAGCCAAAGGCACTAATTGCCCTGCAAGACGTTCTTCGTGAAGATGCGGCTTCAGCTATCGAAACATTGAGTGAGCTTGGTATCCAAAGCGTAATGATGACAGGCGACAACCAACGCGTTGCCGCTTCAATCGCTTCGAAACTAGGTATGGATTATAAAGCCGAGTTGATGCCAGAAGATAAGCTCAACAACCTAAAAGCGCTAAATGGCTCGGTGGCTATGGTAGGTGACGGCATCAATGACGCACCAGCACTTAAAGCGGCTAGCGTAGGCATCGCTATGGGCAACGGTACAGATGTGGCGCTTGAGACCGCAGATTGCGCCCTCACCCACGACCGACTTCACTCTATCGCAGGTCTTATCAAGCTATCTCGCAAGACCATGAGCATCATTCGCCAAAACGTAGCCCTAGCTATCGGCAGTAAGGTGTTCTTCTTGGTTACTACCCTGCTTGGCGTGACCGGTCTTTGGGCGGCGGTGCTAGCCGATACTGGCGCAACGGCTTTGGTTACACTAAATGCACTTCGTCTGCTTCGAGAGAAGATAGACGCATAGTAGCCAACTACTCAAACTTCCAAAGCCCCGAATCTCGGGGCTTTTTGCTGTCTAACGATCCACTTTAATACAGTGCTCACAAGTTGGTAGGATCCGATCCTCTACTCGTGATTCCCCACGCCTCTCACAAATCGTTACATTCCCTGCATCGTGGGCTAGTCCCTACTTCTGTATATCGAGATCCAATCATGTGGAATAAACTGAATAAATCCATGATGCTGTGCCAGATGCTATTTGGCCTGTCATTTTATGGCGTGCTAGTGAGCCTAACTCGCTTCTTCTTAGAGGAGCTCAACTATAGCGAAGCGGATACCATGATGGTGGTCGGTGCCTTTGCTGCTATCGGGCCTTTGTTTGCCATCGCCGGTGGCTTCATTGCTGACAAGCTACTTGGGCCTATCGCGCTCTTACCATCAGCTACTTTGCTTTTACCTTGGGTTACATACTGCTAGTGCTTGGCGCTACCTCATTACACGTACCCACTGCTATGGCTGGCATCGCACTCGCTAGCTATGGTCGAGGCTTAATGTCACCTTCCTATCCGAGCCTATACAAGCGCACCTTCGCCACCCACAAAGACTTTGAGAAAGGCTTCCCTATTAACTATTCGGTGAACAATATCGGTGCATTCTTGGGGCAATATCTGTTCCCTATCTTAACTGTGTATATTGGATTCAGTGGGGGCTTTACCCTATCAGCGATAATGGCGTGCCTTGGCTTGTTAACCCTTATAATGCTGAAGAAGCCGTTTTCTCCACTAGGCAAACCGATTGATACCCAACCTATATCGGCTAAAACATGGGGCATCTTTATCGCTGTCTCTGTCGTCATGATTGCATTGGTGTTCTTCATGTTCTCCAACATGGATGTAGGTCAGAATATCGTATATGCCATTGGCCTGGTCGCCATCGGATATTTCATCTCTTTGATGTTTAAGGCAGAGCGCGCAGAGAAGTACCGCATGGGCACCATACTTATCGCTACCTTCTTAACCACCTGTTTCTTTGTCTACTACGGCCAAATGATGACCTCGATGAATATAGTGGCCATCAACACCTTACAGGGTGACCTGTTTGGCTTCATTCCAATTGAGCCAGAGGCCGCCATGGCGATGAACCCGCTGTGGTGCATGGTCGGAGGCCCTATCGTTGCTTTGGGTTTTGGTACGCTTGAGAAGAAGGGTATCCATCTTACTACTGCCACCAAGATCGCATGGGCTTTTGTGCTAACCACCTTCGCCTTTGGCACCTTGACCTACTTCATCAATACCGTAGGTCCAGATGTGGCAATAAGACCAGAAGTCTTCCTTGTGGTGCACTTCTTCCAAGCTATGGCTGAGGTAGTAGTGGCTCTATGGTGGTGGCCTTTATCCTTTCCGTAGCACCACACCATATCGAGAACTTCTCGGTAAGCCTGTTCTCGGTAGCGATCGCTCTGAGTGGTATCGTGGGCGCGGCTCTCTCGACCAATATTGCCTTAGAGAAAGGCGAGGTTCTGACCCAAGAGCTGGCACACACAGTCTACGGTGATTACTTCCTATTCTTGACCATACTCGCAGTCAACATGGTAGGCGTTGCCTTGATAGCATCGAAGGCGATCAGTGTGATGCTTAAGAAGGCGGAGCAATGCGAAAAGCTTGAAGGCAAGTTCGCTTAGCTATACGCGAGAGAGTAGCTCAGATACCTGCTCTCTCAACCACTTCCGTAGAGGGTCAACATGGGTCCTCTCGTGCCAGAACTGCATGATATCTACTTTAGGCATCACAAACGGCAGTGGGTGTTTGACTAAGCCCGAGTCCAAAGCAATAGCTTGGTCTGCTATCGACTCCAGACAGGTCACCAGCATATCGCTATGGCGGATAATGGACGGTGGCGACAAGAAACTAGAAAAGCCTGCAACTACGGAGCGAGACAACCCTCGCTCTTTTAATATCAGATCTATCTTCCCTTCTAGGTCACCACTTAAAGTTGTGAGTATATGCTCACATTCAAGGTAGTCCTTGAGCTCCAATCGCTTATTGATAACGCTGTTTTGCTTCGACGCCAGAACCACAAACCTCTCTTGGCTCACTCGCTGTTGTCTCATGGTCTTGGGTAAATCTGAATAGAAGCCTGCAATCGCAAGATCGCACCGCCCATCCTCAAGCTCAGTGCTCGGCAGTTTGCCACGAGTATCATGGGCCACCAGCACCAAATTAGGCGCTTTCTCCCGCACTAAGGGCAACAGATGCGGAAACAGACGCTGCTCCATATAGTCCGTGGTGTAGATATTGATGCGATCCGGTCTTGTGAGAAAGTCTTCCTCTGATTGGGACAGGTAAAAGCTCTCAATCCCTTTAATCATCTCACCCACTTGCTGAGCAATACTATGCGCTTTAGGGGTTGGAGTGAGACCACGAGGCGCTTTGATAAAAAGAGGGTCACCTAGCTCATTTCTGAGTTTATTCAGCTTATGACTGAGTGCAGGCTGACTCAGTTCGAGACGCTCAGCAGCCTTAGAGATGTTTTTTCCTGATAAATAATATGGAAGATCTTCAATAGATTCAGGTCTTTATCTCTTATATTCATTTTTTCGATATCTGAAATTGGTTTCGCTTTATTTCAGAATAGCAGGAGCACTTCTAAGATAAAACGACAACCAAGCAATAGTCAGTCAAAGGAAAAACAATGAAAGTATTAATGGTGCTCACCTCACACGATAAGCTAGGCGATAGCGGACACGCTACAGGCTTCTGGCTAGAAGAATTCACCACTCCTTACTACACATTTCTAGATGCAGGCGCAGACATCACACTCGCCTCTCCAAAAGGCGGTTTGCCACCTATCGACCCGAACAGCACCCAAGAAGACGCACAAACTGAAACCACCAAGCGCTACGATGCTGACCAAGACCTTAAGAGTAAGCTTGCCAATACCCTTGAGCTTTCTGGTGTATCTGCCGATGACTTCGATGCCATCTTCTACCCTGGCGGTCACGGACCACTATGGATCTGAGCGAAGACAAAGACTCTATCGCTTTGATTGAAGCCTTCTCTGCTCAGGCAAAACCTGTAGGTGCGGTATGTCATGGCCCTGCAGTATTGCGTCATCCTAAGGACGTGGATGGCAAGCCTCTAGTATCAGGCAAGCAGGTAACAGGTTTCTCGAATGAGGAAGAGGAGGCGGTTGGTCTAACCCAAGTGGTGCCTTTCCTAATTGAAGATATGTTTGCACAGAGCGGTGCTAGCTATAGCCGAGGTGAGACATGGCAGAGCCATGTAGTTACCGATGGCTTATTGGTAACAGGACAAAATCCTGCTTCTTCGGATGCGTCAGCCAAGGCAGTGCTAGCACTGCTTTAACCTATCGATGCGCCGAGGCTCTGTCGGCGCATTTCACTAATCAGATTGGATCTCCACCCACTGACTTCTCCACTTCTGAGCTTTCATCGAGTCGGGCCAAAACTCTCTTTGTTTTGAGATAAGCCCATCTTTGACTGTATGAAAGGTAATAGCCGTGTCATAGAGTTTTCCATCGCTCACTGCTACCTCGGTGACCACGCTGTCACCATCGGATACAACTGAGCGCACCTCAAACTGCCACTTACCTTAGCAGGGTAGGAAGAGTTTAGGGCGATAAATTTGTCTCTGCCTAGGATGAGCTCCTTGGATTGAGGCCAATAGCACTCAAAGTCTGGGCTCAGCCATTCACTCGCTTTAGCAAAATCATTACTCTGCATAGCCTGCCAATAAGCCAATACAACTTCTTTTGGGCTCATACTATTCCTCCCTGAAAATGAGTAAACCCTTGTTATCGGCAGATAATCTAAACCTAATTCCTGCTAAATCAAAGGTATAACATCCTTGCTAGATGACTGGTTTATGACAATTTATGCACGAATATGAATATTCAATGAATTACATATTCGGTTAATCAATGTGAAATCTTCAATTTTTATCCTCTTATTCATCTGGTCTATATCAGATTAACTTACATGGATTTTTGGAGATAAAATGAAACCCCTTAATTTAAAGGCGATAGCGGTTAGCGTTACGCTGGCTTTAGCCATGACAGGCTGTAACTCGAGCTCGAGCAACAACTCTCAAGATGGCTCAGGTATTCCGTTTGACCCAAGTGATTACGTGCTTATCAACGACCCGTATTTGATGTCGGCGCAGGACGACAGCATAGTGGTAAGTTGGCGTACCGATGCTGGTAGCGAATCAAAGGTGCTATTTGGCCCTAAACCTGGTCTATACACCAATGAAGCCTATGGCGATTCACAGCGTCTTGGCTATCAATATCACTACCATACGACCACCATCGAAGGCCTAACTCCTGGCACTACTTACTACTATCGCGTTATCACAGATAACACCGCATCAGAAGAATTTAGCTTTGTCGCAGCACCTAGCGATGCTAAGCAAGGCAACATGCGCTTCCTTGTGATTGGTGACCACCAGTACGCTGAAGATGACCGTATCGACCGCCTAGTGAAAGGTGCTCGCTATGTGCTGGAAACTGAGTATCCAGAAGAAGGGGTTCATGCTGCCTCTTTGGTACTGAACAACGGTGACCAAGTCGACAGAAGTACCCTGCAGGACTACCAAGATACCCACTTCGGTAAGATGAAATACCTATCCGGTGAACTGCCTTTCTACACTGCTCTTGGCAACCATGAGTATTATCAAGATCCTACTGCTTCACTTTATTTTGCGCACTTTAAGTACGATCACCTTGATTACCAAGGCATTCAGCCTCTTCCTGACCATATCGAAGAATACTACGCCTTTAAGAAAGGGCGCGTGCTGTTCGTAATGCTTAACACCGAAGTGAAACTGAACAACATGACCGGTGATGAGATGGTTCGTCAGGGTCAATGGGTAAAAGAGCTAGTTGAAACCGCAGACCAAGACGACTCTATCGATTGGATCTTTGCCGTAGGCCACCATCCACTTCGCTCCGAGCTTGGCCAAGGTGATGAAGAAGAGCTGGTTGAACGCGTATACACCGCAGAGCTGAACAAGTCTGAGAAGTTCGCTATGTATATAGGTGCCCATACCCACAACTATGCGCGTGGCACCTTCCGTGACCACAGTGGTTATCACATAATCAGTGGTGGTGCATCGTTTGACGAATACTGGACAAAACGTTCCGACACACCATGGGACTACGATTCGCTCGTTTCTCACGGCTCAGTAAACGACTACCCTGACGTATCAAGAACCCAGCAGCTACACAACTTCCAATTGGTTGATATTGATCTAGAAACAGACGAAGTAGTTATCCAAACCTGGTCTACAGGTAACGTAGTAAACCCTCTACCTAAGCCAATTCTGATGGATGAGTTCCGTTTGAATAAGAGCGGTATCCTACCAGATAAGCCTTCTGTAGCCGTTTCGACTACTCAACTTGATATGGAGTATGACACTCTTGAGCTGTCTCTGTCTGATTATTACAGCAGTTCAGGCACTAAGATGTTCAGTACTGAATTCATTATCGGAAAACCAAACCCATACACCAACAATTGTGAAATCAATACCGCCGAGCTAAACGTGAAACGCGATATTGAGAACATCTTCGGTGCAGAAAGTGATGAGGATCTAGAAGGCATCGACCGAAACAAAGACCAGGACATCTCCAAGCTTTATATTGGTACAGACCACGACTTCTATGTGGACTACAAACTGCCTGATGGCAATTACTGTGCAATTGGTCGTTACCGTGATGAACTGCAACGTTGGTCTGCATGGTCAGAGCCTACATCATTCGACGTTTACAACAGTGATGCTGAACCTAAGCACTTCGAGGCAACTATCGCACTTCCTTTGAAAGAAGACCTAGAGCCATCTTTCGCTAAAGACGTACTGACTTACTTTGTAGAGGGTGACTATAAGTTCGTTCAAGACCCTGAACGTGGCTCAGTGCTACACACCGGCTACAACCAAGAAACCAAGATCTCATACGTACCTCTTGCCCCTGATCTAGACACTCCAAACAAATGGCTAGGTGATGATCAAATCACCTTCTCTGTATGGCTAAAACCAGACTCTATCGGCGACTGGGGCTGCTACATGGGTAACGGTCTAAGAACTAAGAGCGGCTTCTGTCTAGGTTCTCGTCAGCGCACCATGTGGGCTACAGGCATCGCAGCTGAGCGCGCTGAATCAGGTGACCACGAAGGTTTCACCTATCTTCGCGCTACTGAATATGCCGCTGATACAAACGTTTGGTCACACCTAATCACCACCTATGACAACCGAATGGTACGTCTATACCTGAACGGTGAATTGATCGCTGAAGAAGAGAAAGGTGCAGCCTTGAAATGGGATGTCGGCAACAACGGAAACCAGTTCAACATTGCATCCGGCTGGTCTGACAGCAGCAACAACGATGAGCGTTACTTCCAAGGCTATATGTCTGATGCCATGGTATGGGATCGCGCATTGAGCGAAGCTGAAATCAAAGCCATTCACAATCAACAAAAGTAAATAAGGAGATGGCTACTGCGTCACGCAGTAGCCAGATTACATGAAGATCTTAGCTGTTTTATTGGTGTTGGCTTCTGCCCCAGCGCACGCACATATCCGAATCATGGATGCGGGTTTCTTTGAAGGTATCTTGCACCTGTGGTAGGTATCGACCATCTGATGGCCATGCTTTCGGTTGGTATTGTTAGCGCAAGACTGGGTGGAAATACGTCTGGACTATTCCTGCTTGTTTCATGCTAGCTATGGTATGTGGCGCTGGCTTTGCGCTAAATGGCGTGCGCTTGATTCTGTCTGAGTTTGCCATTGCGCTGTCTGTTTTGGTATTAGGCATCGCCATCTTCACCAGTTACAAGCCAGCCATAATCATTGGCATTATCGGTACTGGCTTCTTTGGTATTTTCCATGGCTATGCGCACGGTTCAGAGTTGCCTCGACTAGCCAACCCTAAGCTATTTGCATCTGGCTTTCTAGTTGGAACTGCCTCATCCATCTAGCCGGTGTAATACTTGGAAAACTGGCTGAGAGGCGTGAACAGTTCACTCAGTATCTCAACTATGCAGGAGCGGCATTTGCAGGTATTGGTGGATATCTGGTAACGGAATATCTACCTCTGCTGATGCTTACCTATCGATAACTTCATAGCTAAGAACTAAAATCCTATTTGAAAACGAAAGGGCTAGCCTTGTTAAAGGCTAGCCCTTATTTTGATTCTAAATTATCAGGAGATTTACTTAGAAACCTTGTACATTTCTGGTAGTTCGAACTTGCCTTGGTAAACCTCAGGCTTTGGCTCGTACATACGGATTTGTAGCATGAATCCGTCTTTTGGTGCTGGTAGCCAGTTTGCTAGACGCTTGCTATCGGTTGGCTTCTCGCTTGAGATGTAAACCGTTAGAGAACCATCGTCGTTGTAAACTAGGTGGTCACTTAGAGAACCAACCTTGTAGCGATTGATCTCGTTCTCTACCATGAAGCGGTCTTGAGCGTCATACATAGTCACTGTCCAGAAACCGCCTAGATCTTCGTTGATAGCCATGTCCGCAGGGAAGGTCACTTCATAAGCGTGCTCGCCCGTTAGAAGCTCACCTGTGTTGTCTACATAACGCTTAGGATACATAGCACGCTCTGGAGAGTTTAGACCGATAGAGTTCATGTTAACTGCTGCGCGAAGTAGGTAGTCAGTGCCGTAGCGACCTGCTTCGTATTCCCAGTTCCAACCGTTTACAGGCACGCCGGTATACATAGCTGCGTCACGAACGATAGCAAAACCATCAGCGAACGCTTTGTTAAGAGCCACCTTACGCACTTCACTTAGGTTCTCAGTACCACCATTGTTGATACCAATAAACTTGAAGCTATCAACTAGCTCTTTATCCGACTCTAGCGGGTTCTCTTGTAGAACCTTATTCAGACGGTCAAACCAAGCCAGCCCCTGAGGGAAATTCACCTCTGGTGCACCAGAAGCGTTTAGTGGCTCAGGTTGCGGAACCGTTACTGGGTATTGAGAAAGTGGAGTGATACGGAACTGCTCTTGCAGGTCACGAGCAACCTTCTGATCCGCTTCATTTTCAACACCTAGTCGGCCAGCCATCCAGATATAACGAGTGTCTGAATAGAATACCGGCACACCCTCTGGAAGCTCACCCTGGTAGCCTTTTTTAGCTAGGATGAAGTCACCACCGTCGTTGCCTACAGTTGCATTGCTCAGGTCCACTACCGCTTCAGTGTACATGTCTACAATCTGAGCCATCCAATAACGGTCATCGATTTGAGGTACGGTCAGCACCATAGGTTGCTCTTCTAGATCACCCCAAAGTTGAAGATACAGGGTATCGTTGTTTGGTGTGGTGTAAGAACGGTCACGATAGTCCCATAGACGAGTAATTGGGCCCAACTGGTTCAGTGGAGCTTGACCATTATCTGTTGGGCCAATCACATTGGTCTGTAGATCCAGAGCAACATCCATCATCACAGGTGCCCAGCCGTAAATGGTCGCTTGAACACCTAGCGAGTAGGCATAGTTGTATTCGATTTGTTCGCGCTGAGTGTATTCAGTTGCTGGAGCGCTAGAAGCCGCCATAACAGGCAGAGAAGCAGTTAGAAGTGAGCCAAGCATCATTACAGAGCTGGCCGCTTTTTTTAAGGTAACGTTCATATTTCGTTCCACTCTTGTTTGAGATGGGGCTATTTGACCCTTAAACCCAAACTGGAACAATGCAACGAAATTATCCCATACATAAGCCTGAATTATGCTTTATTTTTAAGCACCTTTTTGATCTGCTTACGCATTTTCTTATGCGCTTCATCATGCTCAAGCCTGCGGTGATAGATCATATGGATAGGTACTGTAATACACTCCATCGGCATCTCAAATAGCTTGAGCTTAAGCTTGGGAGCCCATTTTTCGGCGAAGGTTCTAAACACCACTCCGACATCATCAGAATCAGAAACATTCATCGCCATAGAGGCTTGGTTATAGACCTCACGAGACTCAATAAGCTCTTTTAAAGGAGCCGCAGTAAAGAGCTCTAGTAGCTGTCGTCCATCTCGCGTAGTTTTGTACACAACGTGACTTTCGCGATAAAACTCTTCTTCGGTGATGGTGTCATTGGTGAGCCTAGGATGCCCTTCTCTTGCTATTAGAACTATCTGCTCTTTACGTATCAAGTCGATCTGGAAGGCACTGTCTTTGTTAGTGGTGGTATCTATCGCCAAGTCAATTTGTTGCGAGCGCAACTGATCGAGCAAGGCGTTTTGATCCAAAGGGGGAACCTTAAAGGTTATGTTGTCATCATGTTTTAGAAGGTGGCTGATGCCTCAACGCAATAGACTTTAAAGCGGTTCTCAGACGAGAGTGCGCTCTCAATCAGTTGTAGCCCTTGCTGAAGCTTCTCAGCAAGTTCGACCGCCTTAGCTGTAGGCGCAATACTGCGACCATTTTTTACAAACAGGGTCGCACCGACTTGGGCTTCAAGCCTGCGGATAGACATACTGACCGCAGGCTGGCTGACATCCAACACTTCTGCTGCACGGGTAAATGAATTTTGCTGAAAAACGGTGACAAAGGTGCGCACCAGATTCATATCCATAGACATAAGTCAAAAATACATAATTGAAGTTTATGTATCTATTCTAGCCTTAAAATCAGAACTGATAAGTAAATGAAACACCTATTTTGTTGACCGAACCGAAATCGTCTTCAGATAGATAACCAAAGGTATTCATCGAAGCATTGTCATTGATCTTGTAGCTAATACCTGCGCCATACCAATAGCTAAAGTAGCTATCCGAGCCCACGCTAGCACCCGCAAAACCCATCAGGCTCCAATCAGTAGTTCCGATAGGGCGAACACCAAACATGCCGCCGTAACCACCATGGCTAGTGCTACGCATCAGAATATACTCATCAGAAGAATCTTCCTCTGGGATGGCCTGTTTGCCATGGTTATAGGAATAACCCGCCATTGGGAACAATAACCAACCAGCAGGCTGAATATCGAAATAGGTCAGAGGCACATAGGTACCAATACTGTAATTGTTGCGATAGCTTCCGTAGTCGTAGTCCGTCTTGCTGAAGTTAAAGTTGACTATCCCTAGGTCAAACAGCCAAGAGCCGCCAATGCGCCACTCACCCTCTTCGTTAACCCTACCAGATAGCATGCGCGCATCATCCAGCCAACTGAGCCAGACAAGGTCGCAGTACCGTTATAACCCAAGCCCATCTTAGTAACGATACGAGTCGGGTCTTCGTGATGCTTTTCCTCGGCGTAGACTCCTGAGACCACCAACAGCGCCACGATACAAATAAGTAACAGATTTTTCATAACAACCACCGTTCAAAAACTGACGCGTATTATTGGTGGTTTTAGTGGCTAAGGTTGCACTGACAGTGCAATGAAGCAATTCAAAGCATGGCAGAATCAGGTTGACTAAGGGCATAACGATAAACTGCATTTATAGTAAGTATAAGTCCTACCTACTGTTCTCTATTTTCGGAAATACCTAGAATCGCCCCAACGCTAAACGTAAAGGCAAATCCATGACTATCCATGAAATTTTGAAACAAAAATTTAGGATAGACGATGCACTAGCTCAACTGATCCTCACCAATGGTAGGGTCAAAACTTTAAGCAAAGGAAGCTTTCTCTACTATCAGGACGATGATGCTAAATACATCGCGCTTCCTATCCAAGGTGTTCTCGGTTTTCATTCTCGATGTGAAGATGGAGTAGGCAATTATTACAACGTGATCACTCCGGGTACCATTTTAAACGAAGAGCAACTCTTGCTCGGAGGCAACGCCATCACTGAGGTGAAGGCAGCTACCGAGTGCCAAGTGGTTATTATGTCCTTCGAGACTGCTAACCTATTGTTCGACCTTGATGTTGGGTTTTCTAAGCTAATCAGCCAATCTCTTGCGAGAAAGCAACGCCTGCTTCAGGGCCTGTTTTTGCTCCGTTCAGAGAAAGAAATTTCGGTAAAGGTAGAGCAAGCACTAGAGCTGATATCTCCTCTGGTGGAAGACAACTACGTACCACTGAACATTCAATCGCTGGCATCCCTGCTTGGGGTATCACGAAACTCCGTAGGTCGGGTAATCAAGCAGCTTATCGATGGTGGCAAAGTCGAGAAACAGGGTTCAGGATTTAATCTGTTACCGACAAGATCACAGTATTGCATAAGCTAAAGTTATAGGTGTAATAATCCGCACCCCATACTTTGTTTTTGCTCCTCCCCTTAAAATTCGCATCGCGATAATTGTGCGCCAACAGGCGCGCTCAATTAAGGAACACCAATGAAAATTCATCCTACAGAGTTGGAATATGACCAGCTTCCTTCAATCTACGGCCTATTGGAGTCTATTGGCTTTATGTGGTTTGTGGTTGTCATCACCATAGCTATCGCAGTCTGGGTACTGAACAAGCTTTGGTACATACACTCAATTCCAAAGCACTTAGCTAAAGAGAAAGGCTTAGCACAGGCAAAGCTGGTTTTCTGGCTCTGTATCCTTGGCCTGTTTTTCAAACCTCTATGGGTTATCGCAGTACTAGCGATAGTGACTGACTGGGACAAGGTTCAGCAATGGCTTAAAGGAGCGTTCGCATGAAAGAGGTAATGCTGCCCTATATCCTCGTGGTATGGCTACTGTTTAAGTTTGGCGTGTTAAAGAAAACCGCTAAGAACTACTTCATCACCATCACCATTGGCTTTTTGCTACTGTTAGCTCTGTTCTTTGGTCACCGTTTCTATTCACCATTGGATATGACTAACTCGACTACGGTGAAGGCACCACACGCGGTGGTTTCACCGGCACTGGGTCAGCACATAGACACCGTCTATGTGGACCACAATGCAGAGGTTAAGAAAGGCGAGGTTCTTTACACATTGCGTGATGACAAGATTCAGGCTGCGCTGTCTGAGGTGGCTTCAGGTCTGAATGAAATCGACCGCACCATTGCTGCGCAGAACGTGAAACTGGCTCAAGCTAAGCGTCATCTAAACCGTAACCTAAGTATGGAGCAACACGTTAGCATCAAAGAGCTTGAAGAGGCGCAAGACAGTGTCGAACTGCTCAATGCTGACATGCAGGTGCTGCTAGCCAAAAAAGATGGCCTGATTGCACAAAAAGGTAGCCTAGAGTTCGACCTTTCTCGCCTAACCGTAACCGCTCCGTTTGACGGCATGGTAACGCACATATATATCGCAAACGGCTCACGCGTTGGCTCACTGCATCTTTGGGACACTTCGAAGAAGTTTGTTGAGATGCGTATTCCAGACCAAACCTACAGCAACATTCGACCAGGCCAGTTTAGCGAGTTTTATGTGGATGCATATCCGGGTGAGGTATTCAGGGCTCGCGTTCACAGCATTGTAAAAGCAACGGGTGAGGCTCAAGGTGGTTTGTTACCGAGAGAGCAAGCAGTATCGACTCACATCCAGCGCGGCGCCGCACCTGTAGGTCGAACTGTGATTCTAGAAATGGATAAGGCAACCATGGATATGATGCCTATCGGTGCGACTGGAGCAGCTTGGATTAGCGCAGACAAACCGCACTCACTATTGGGCTTTATCGACATCATCGGTGGCGCAACCTTGCGTCTAAATGCCGCCAAGTCCTATCTAAAAGCATTATAAAAGTTTGAGCTCTTTGCGAACTAGCCTCAGTTTGCGAGAGCTCTTTTTTTAAATTCTTTACGGATTAGAGTGGAGCGTAAAAATCCCTTCTAATCCAGGCACTCCCCCGAGTGATTGATGGAGCAAGCGGCAGGCAGTGGTGCAGGGCAAGTGTTTGAGACAAGGATGCTGAAACCAAGCCTACAGGGAGGTATTTACGGCGACTTGCCATGCAGCGCTGGCAGAGTAAGCACACGAACCAGAAGTAGAAATTGTTCCCTCTGATCTACGAAGAACCTTTTCTATGCCTTCTTCACGTACTTTGCCGTGATTAGCACTTCACCCCAGCCTCAACCTTGCAATCTAGCTGATGGTCTTTGGCGACAGTCACACGCTTAATAACGGCCTTTGCGCCAATCTTAACCACAGATGAACTCCCTTTAACTTTAAGGTCCTTGATAATAGTGACCTTGTCGCCCTGCTCTAGCTTGTTGCCGTTGATATCACGCACCGCATTCGCTTCAGCTTCGATGGCGTCTTGAGTCGGGTTCCACTCATAAGCACACTCAGGACAAACTAGGTTGTCTTGGTCTTGATACACGTATTCTGAATTGCAATTCGGGCAAGGAGGAAGAGACATCTATAGGTTCCGTTATTCTATTAATTGACGCAATGGTACTGAGAGCACAGGCTGGATGCGAGGGATTTAGTGCAAATTTTATGAAAGAGATATTTAGCTCAATGGCATCTGAGTGCCACTCTTTATCTCTTTCACCGAGATATTAGACTGTAGCCCACTCACCCCTTTGATGCGCCTTAAGCTACTAATGCGCTCAAAGAACTCATCCATGTCTTTTGCCACTAAGTGCACCATGTAATCAGCACCACCAGATATGCAATGACACATCACAATCCACTCGGTTTCTTTGGCAAACTCTTCAAAAGGTAGGGTCGACTCTTCTTCATGATTACCCATGGTAATTAGAGTAAAGCTGGAGATCTGAATGCCGAGTTTCTTGCGATTGAGTAGTGCTCGATAGCCATCGATATAACCCGCCTCTTCAACCTTTTCCAACGGCGCCAGCACGGTGTTTCGCTTAGATTCACCTTTTCAGCGAGCTTACTATTATTGATGCGCGCATCGTTTTGGATATGCCTCAAAATGGCTAGATCTATGTCGTCGAGGGTCATGTTAGGGGATTCTTTCTAAATAAACATCAGTATAGAAATATTCTGCTCAACTGGAAGCAAATGGCAACTCAAAAAGCAAATTAATTTCTGGGCAAGTATTTAGACTTGTCTCCCTATCGCATATCAAACGGACCCTAAGTTAATGAGCTTCGAGCTGGCCATCGCCTTCATTTTGTTTTCTATTTCAATATCCATCACACCAGGCGCCGGCAACATCGCCTTGCTAGGTATATCTAGTCGCCATGGTTTCAACGCAGGTATCCCATTTGTACTCGGAAATGCACTGGGATAATCGTTATTATGGTGGCTGCCAGTGCAGGATTAGTTAGCGTGTTAAGTCTCTACCCTGATCTTTACTTCGCAATGAAGTTAGCAGGTGTGGCCTACCTCCTATACATGGCTTGGGGTATAGCGACAGCCAAAATGGATGGGGACATAGAATCCAATCACTCTGGGGTTGTATCTGGAGTATTGATCCAGCTCCTGAACCCAAAAGGCTGGGTGGCATCACTGACCGTTTTTACTCAGTTTATTAACCCAGCCAATGATTATGTATCTCAAGTCGCCACCATCATCTCAGTCATGGTGGGTATAGGTGTTTTGTGTATGCTGGTATGGGCTTATTTTGGCACCATGTTGCAAAAGCTGTTGCAGTCGCCAAAACAGATGAGAGTGATAAATGGCTGTCTAGGTGGAAGCTTAGCTATAGTGGCAGTAATGATGCTGGGACAAGCCGGATAAAGTATCGAGCATGGCGCTATACCATGCTCGGATAGGTATTAGTAAAGCTCAGCAAACTCGGCGATTGGCGACTTGCCACGAAGTAGCAGAAAGTTTAGAAAGCGTGATGTTGAGATGGTAAGGATCTTTTCTTCTTCAACACCGTGATGCTTCAGAAGCTCTTTAGCTAGATCGAGTCGCGCGATCTCCTCACAGAAATGAGCATCAGATCCTGTGGTAAAGAAAACACCCAAACGCTTACCTACTTTCACTATCTCTGAACAGCGAACATCACTGCCTTTTCGGCTCTTGCCAGTAAGAGAAGTGTTGTTCACCTCGATAGCCACATTGTGCTCTTTAGCACAGCTCAGCACTGCCTCGATATCAAACTCATAGTTTGGATTACCAAGGTGACCCAGTACATCTACTCGTCCATTTTTGATCACGTTGATCAGCGCACGGGTATGCACCTCAGGCGTCGAGGGGGTGAATACGGTTCATGAAAGCTAGCAATCACCCAATCTAGATGCTGGTAAGAGGATGGTGGTAGGTCTAACTCCCCTTCAGTATTCAAGGTATTCGCTTCCACCCCACGCAATATACCTACCCCATGTAAGAAACGAGGCAAGATACGTTGGTTATTAAAAAACCAGTAGTGCGGAGCACCAGGCATCTCTGGCGCGTGGTCAGTTGAACAAAGAAGCTTGAGCCCTTTCTCCTTCGACACCTGAGCATTCTCTATGATGGTGCTGTATGCATGACCGCTAGCAAGGGTATGGGTATGGCTGTCGACAACTATCTGCATAGCCCCTCCTAGTTTATCTGCAGTGAACCATCTTGGTTCATATACAGAGTAAGATCCGCAGCTACCGAGTGCTCAAGCACCTTCTCAACGTTCTTTGAATCTGAGTTGTTATAGAACTCCAACGCATCTTCAAGACTGGTCCCGCCACGTACCTTGCGATCAACCAAACGCTGCTTCAGAAAATCAGCTTCGGTATCGATAAAAATGGTGAAGTCTGCCAGTTCTTTAAGGCCCTTCCAGATAGGCTCATCTAGCAGTAACCAGTTGCCCTCGATAACAACTACATCTTTATCAACAGTAATCGCATCGTCTACTGGGTCATGCAGGTTACGGTCATAATAAGGCCACTTGGGGTCTTTTACGCGGAGCTGTTTAAGCTTCTCGATAAGCTCGGTCAGATTAAAGGTCTCATAGGAGCCTTTAATACTGCGTAATGTGATCTTCTCTCCATCACGCTCGGTGTAATTTGAATCTAGAATTTCATTTGGATAGTGGAAGCCATCGAAAGGCAGAACCTGCACGGACTCTAAGCCTTCATCTTGCTCAGACAGATGTTCCCAAAAAGCGGCTAAGGTGGATTTACCACTGCCAGGAGGTGCACACAGGAAGATAACCGTACGCTCATTAGTTTGCTGATGTATCTTGGTGAACTTTTCTACCAGCGGCTTGTGAATTTGAATGATATCTTGGTCGGGAAAGGTTGCTTCTGATTCGAAGCCACTGACATTTAATGAGACTTTCATGCTTAGCCTTATCCTAAAATCTCTCTTTCAACCTTCTCCAGTAGACTCTCACAAGAGAGCTTAAGTACTGATTTAACGAGGCTTTCGTAGCGCTCTTTAGAGAAAGCATCGAAAGAGGAAAACTTAAGTTTGTTTATCGATTGGAGATAGAAATTGTCATCTTGCTTACCCAGCACCGACTGATTAGAAATAAAGTCATACACTAGGTCATCATCAAAGGGGATCTTCTCCGATTGCTGCTTAGCAAAGTCGTGCATCTGCTCGAAGAGCCCGATATCGGCATAGGTTTCAAGAGAGATCTTACCCATTGCAAACATCAGCTTGGAAACCACATCGGTCTCTACAAGCGGGCCGTCTTCTTTCAGTAGCGGGGTCACCGCATACTCCATCACCAAGTCATCTTGGATAAAGACCCTAGGTAACAGCTCTTTAAGCTTTAAATTGATTAGCTTATTGGAAACCTGCAGGAAGCAAGTGGCGTTCTCGCATCTGTCTATCGCGTCCAATAATTCTTCTAACGACAAGATGTTTCTATTCTCCGTAGAAGGTGCAGCAAGAGCTGCACCCAACTTCACTATTAAATTGTCAGACTCACATCATAAAACTCAAGAAGAGCTTTTTCTGCTTGTTCGTTCCAAACGTAGTTATTCGCTTTCAAAATTGCGTCCAACTCGACAAAAAACGGGTCCACATCCGCTAGAGTATGGAACTCATCGATTGGAGTCAGAGGCAGATTAATATGCGGATAGATAAGCTTCTTACCACCTGGAATATCAAGTTGATTCAAGATGGTATGAGGTGCTGCTTCTAGACCACCTACGTGGGTTACCATGAAGGATGGGTTGATCTTCCCTGACTCAGAAAGCTCAATAGATTCAATCATATCACCGGTAGAACCGCCAGATGTGCCCACAATGTGGGTTGCTTCATAGTGTACGTTATAGAAGTTAAACGGCACCTTGAATTGCTTATCTGTAGGGCCGGCAAAGAAATTCAAACAACCGTCATTACCAAGCAGGTCATCCGCTTGCTCAAGTACTTGGCTTACCGCTGCATACACCATTACATCATCAAAGCCTTTGCCGTCGTTAAGTGCTTTGAGGTGCTCAACAGGATTCTCAACCTTAGCTGTATTCACGTAGAACAGCTCGATACCGTTCTCTTTGGCTTTTGATACTGGGATCAGGCTTTCGGCGCGTGCAAGACGAGTTTCATCGATATCTGTCACCACAATACGACTCGGTTTCACTGGGCCATTAATGGCGTAATCAATAGCACCGATACCCATAGGGCCGGCACAAGCCAGTAATGCAAGCGAGCCACCCTCTTTGATGCCCATCTCGTGCTCATACACGTAAGGCGTAGTGTGGTAGCTAGCGTGGAAGGCACCAATGATGCAAGACATAGGTTCAGCTAGAGATGCATTCGCATAGTAAGTGCTCTTGTATGGCAGTACACAACCTAGGTCGATAGCCACTTTCGGGATGATGGAGTAAGTGGCATTACCACCGAAGGTTTCATAGCTGTAGCCTGGTGAATAACCCGTCGGTAGGCCCATAGCAGGCTGTAGTACGAATGGTTCACCTGATTTGTATTTATCGCGTAAGTTAGCACCAACTTCTACGATAACACCTGCGTATTCGTGACCCGTCATTACTGGCACTTCATCGATGTTCTCTGGAACACGCTTATGTTTACTGCCAAGTAGCGCCGCCTTGTAAGTCGATAGGCAGATGCTGTTTGAGATGTTTTTAACTAGTAGCTCGTCATCAGAGATTTGCGGAAGATCGAAGGTTCTTAAACGAACGTCTTTTTCACCACAGATTACGGCAGCAGTTGTTTGAAGCATGGGAATTCTCTCCGAAATGTGGGGCCAAGTTCTGGCCCCAAATATTATGTTTATTAAGCTTGTTGACCGATGGTATCTAGTAGGTCATCTAGAGCCGGGTCGTGCATGAAGTTCTTGATAGTGACCACAGGTAGGCCTGTTGCTTTCACCGCCCTTGTTTCAAGGCTTTCGTGGGTTACCACCACATCCGCGTCACTTGGGACTTTCTCGATGGCGAAGTTCTTCACCTCAACCTCATAGCCCGCTTTCTGCAGTTTGCGTTTGAAGGTGGATGCACCCATGGCACTCGAACCCATACCCGCATCACAAGCGAAGGCTACAAATTTGATATTCTTAGCTTCAGTCGCAGCTTGAGCTGTGTTGATTGCGCCTTCCGCTTTCATGTCTTTCATGTCAGATACAGATTTCTCGAACTCTTCTTCTGACTCTTCTTTCTTGCTCATCTTAAGGATTGCGCTTGCTACGATGAACGAAGCGATAGTTGCTGTTGTCACACCTGCGATGGTTGCTAGGAAGCCGCCTTTTGGTGTTAGAGCTAGGTAAGAGAAGATAGAACCTGGTGATGGACCCGCTACCAAACCTGCATCAAGTAGGTTGAAGGTTGCGATACCCGTTGCGCCACCAGCAATCATTGCCAGAATCATGGTTGGCTTCATCAGCACGTATGGGAAGTACAGCTCATGGATACCACCGAAGAAGTGAATGATGATTGCACTTGGTGCAGAACGCTTACTCAGACCTTGACCAAACTTAGCGTAAGCCAGCAGCATACCTAGACCTGGACCTGGGTTTGACGCCACCATGAAGAAGATAGATTTGCCTGTTTCAGCGGCCGCTTGTAGGCCAAGTGGGTAGTAAATACCTTGGTCGATAGCGTTATTTAGGAACAGTACTTTCGCTGGTTCGTTGATAATAGCTAGCAGAGGTAAGAAACCTGTCGCAACTAGTGCCTCGATGCCAGTTTGAACGAACATGTTTGCTGCACTTACCGCTGGACCTACGATTGCGTAAGCAAACAGACACATCAGCATACCGAAAATGCCGAGAGAGAAGTTGTTTACCACCATCTCGAAGCCTGATGGAATACGGTCTTGGATGCGCTTATCGATTTGAACAATCACCCAGCCACTCAGTGGACCCATGATCATTGCGCCCACAAACATTGGGATTTCAGCTCCAGCGATAACACCCATGGTACCGATAGCTCCAGCAACGGCACCACGCTTGTCACCAACAATCTGACCACCGGTATAACCAATAAGTAGCGGTAGCAAATAGGTGATCATAGGACCAACCAATTCACCAAAATATTCGTTAGGGATCCATCCAGTTGGGATAAATAAAGCGGTAATGAAGCCCCAAGCAATAAAGCTCCAATATTTGGCAACACCATCGCCGTCAAATGACCGCCGAAGGCTTGAACCTTAGCTCTCACATTTGTAGTCACGTTATTTTCCTTATTCTGTGGTTTTTATTAGTAGTTTTTTATAATATTCAGAACGTCATTCTTGGTATTGGCAGCGGCTAGCTTTTCAATATTGATTTCGTCACACAGCATTTCGCTCAAGGCTTGAATAACCTCTATATGGGTGTCGGAATCTTTAGCTGCTAGAGTAAGAAGAACGTTTGCTGGACCTAGGTCTGAGCCAAAGTCCACAGGCTTAGGGAATACATGAATACCTAAACCTGTTTTGATAACACCAGCCTCTGGGCGGGCATGAGGCATTGCTATGCCTGGGCATAGAACGTAGTAAGGACCATTTTCTTCTGTAGACTGAATGATGGCATTTGCGTAGTCAGTGGTGACATAGCCTTTATCTTCCAGATAACGAGTGGTTTCTCGAACGGCGTCTTCCCACTGATAATCAGTATCGGCAATAACATCAATTAGGTCGTGATCGATGAGGTCGTAAAGCATAATGTTCCTCGGTGCTTCTATGCGTTGTTGATGTAACCATTATCGATACAAATATTTATTTGAAAAAACGCGAGCATTTCGTGATGATTATCACGTAGAATATGAGGTCAATTGGTTTATTTGACGCTAGATCACAAATCATCTAAGTAATAAAATTACAATTTTTATATTTCACACAAGTCAACAAGCTAAATTTGACTCATGTCTAAATATTTGAATTTTAATAAATGGACACAAATGTGATTTGAGTCTTATTTCAATAATTGACACCTTTAATGTGTGACAAGAAGTACATTTATATTTAACGTCTCTGCGTGCGGTATCCACAAATAGAGTGATCCAGATCTCTTCTGAAAGTTTCTCTGCAGAATAATGTAACTCTTACACAACAAATTATTCGTATTTAGGCCCTTTATTACTTCACCGCCTACCTGTTACTAAGTTCAAACGTCCCTCCATTAGATTTGCTTCTATACTCTTGATTCAACATTTGAATCAATCACTTACACAAGGATGTGTAGAATATGTCGGTTATCCGTATTAGCCTTTATCTCATGGGTCAGACCTCATTCGTGCCTTCAACTTTCTGCTGTCGTTATTTCCTCGTCACTACTGCTCGCTTGTGGGGGTGATGATGACTCCGCCAATCCAGCCGTGAATGATGCTTTCGTCGATACGCAAGCCCCAGTGATCAGCTTAAATGGGGAGCCTCTCATTATTGTTGGACAGGGCAGACCTTATTTAGAGCTCCATGCTACTGCTATGGATGATGTAGATGGAGAAGTTGAAGTAGTGCTTTCTTCAGCAACTGTAGACACGGATACCCTAGGTGATTACACCTTGGTTTATAGCGCAGAAGACTCATCGGGAAACCAGAGTTCAGTGACTCGCATTGTTAGCGTGGTAGAACCTCGCCCCTTCATTACGACGTGGAAAATAGAGGCTGATAATGATGAGGTAATTATCCCTACTCGATCTAGCAGGTACACCTATGACTACAACATCGATTGGGGAGATGGAACGATTGAAGAGAATCAAACCGGTGATGTTAGACACACCTACACTCTACCCGGCACCTACACCATAAGTATCAATGGGGTCTTCCCCAACCTAACAACGCTTGGTGGTAGCGAGAAACTGCCAATGCTGAGCTTAGAGCAATGGGAGATATCAAGTGGGAATCTTTCTCTGATATTTTCTTTGGTGCAGAAAATATCACCAACAACGCAACCGATACACCTGATTTACGATTGGTGACAGACTTCAGTTACACCTTTGCCGAAGCGAGCCAATTCAATACCGACCTCAGCCTTTGGGATACCAGTAAAGCCACCACTTTTTATTACATGTTCGAAGATGCAACTAGCTTTGAGTTCAACATCACTGATTGGGATGTAACAAAGGTAGAGGATATGAGAGGCATGTTTGAGGGTGTCACTATACCTACTGAAACCTACGACCAGATACTTATCAATTGGAGTGAGCAAGAGGTCCAAGATAACGTCGTCTTTAACGCTGGTAATAGCCAATATTCTATCGATGCCCAAGCTGCACGCGATAAACTAATCACAGATTATGGCTGGTCGATTACTGATGCTGGCCTTGCTCCATAGTCTGAACAATCGGGAAACTGTGTAATGTACGGAAGTGAGAAAACTCGCGCATTTTGTTGTAATTGCAAAGAACTGACTCTGCACCATTTCACCATGTTTAGCAGTCAGAAAACCAAATCTCCGAGACAGATGGGCTTGTTAGAACGATTATTCTCAGCGGGGAACTCCGGAGATTACAAGTGCTCAAGGTGTGGCACCTACCTGCACACACCTGACCATTTAGATTAGACCCCAGACAAAATAAATAGGTGCTCAACTGAGGTTTTGCACCCAAAGTGCAACGCAAATACTGGTCTGTATACAATGCACTGCAGAACGAGTTTGGGCTTCTTTAGCAACAGCTATGGCCAGTCGTTTATTTTAGAGTTAGGCATCGCTTTGTTTATGGTCTTGACCTCTAGCCACTCACCCTCTGGCACGAAGTCACTTGCACGTGTAGACAGTATTGGCTTTGTGGTGCCACGACTTGAAGCACTCACTTCCTATAGCTCAACTTTTTGTGGGTGTAACAAGGACTCAGAGAAGCTGCGTACAGGGGACGTACGCTGTTGTCTCATATACTTATCTCTTCAGGAGCCGAGGCGCTTTCTAAAAAGCCAACCACGCTGCCGTAAATAGCCTGTGATTGCTCTGTCATAAAAGCCCAGTACTGGTCGCCATACGAGAAGTGCCACCACTCTCGCGAGTAGTTCACAAATCCCTCTTCAGACATCACTTGCAACAGCATAGCCCTGTTTTCTATGGCCTCTCTTGATAAGCCTGAAGCATTCATAGCGCACAACTCAGAGGATACGCGGTTCCAGTCTTTTATCTCCATTCCAAAATCTAGAACTTGTCCCGTGCGATCAACTATCTCAATGTCCACCGCACCACCGGTGCTATGTGGTGGATATAGTGTTTCGCCTGTGAGCGTTCTTGTCGGCGCTACGAGTTGGGAGGCAATATGATAGGCATCTTCATCTGACGAATGAGCCTTACGTTTTAAAACACGCTCGAGTTGCTGCTCAAACAACTTCTCTTGGAATTCTGGAGAGCGATAACCTTCGTACAGACGAAAGCTCAAACCATCTGGTAGCAATTCCTCAGCACGTTTTAGCCTATCTAGCACACCTTGACGAACATAGTGATAACAGGCTTTGGTTTCCGGGCTCTCCGGTGGGTTCCCGCACTTTATTTTTCCCTTTGCAGAAACCAACTTCTCGCCACACTCATGAACAGGTATTAAAACCACTTCAGTGGCGGAGATGTCTATGTGCTCCATGTATTCAGTTCCTTTAAACCAGCAGTCATTAAGCATCTTGCACTGGCATGAACGAGAACTCAAACACGATTGAAAAGGCATGCAGACATGAGAGGTAGAATTAGAAGCGTGCAAACCTTATACCCCGACAACAACGAGGTTGAACGAAGCCTTGGTCTAATACAAAGAGCTAGCTAGTGGAATTTATCTAAGGGATCATGCCGCCTGCCATTCATAACCCTCAGTTCTTTTTTACTTCTAGATGGTTTTTAATCGCTTTTACCACTAGCGACCCAAATACTACACACGCCCAACCGATGAAGATCCACATAATGACATCTAGCATGGATTCCGCCATCGGAAGGAACATGTTTTCCATGCCTTCCGCGTTCATATTTTAAGCCTTGTTTTTTTATTTTTTGCCTGACGTTTCGCGTTAAATATATACCTAAACGCACAGCGTTTGGTTAAATTTTACACAAAGAGAATTTAGGTCACGTTTCTTGCTGATTTCCTGTGAAACACAGCTTAACTATGAGGCAGTTTGCGAAAAATCTGCTTATCCATAAAATCCGTGTCAAGGTGTGCTAACGTGCCACTATCTCGAGAAAGGATGCACCTAATGACACCAGAACAACTTAAGCAGTATTTAGATCGAGTCGGACTCAACGACGCACCTCAGGTTTCAGAGTCAGGGCTGACAACACTGCAAAATGCTCAGCACAGAAATATTCCATTTGAAAACATGGATGTTGCGATAGGCAAGAAGATTGAACTTAGTGAACAAGCGATATTTGAAAAACTCATCACCAATAATCGTGGAGGCTACTGCTTTGAGGTAAATGGTCTGATGCTTAGAGCACTAGAGGCTGTCGGCTTTGAGGCTAAACCACTTCTCGGAAGAGTGCATTTAGCTGAGCAACCCTCTGGTCGCAGTCATCAAGTAAGCTTGGTTACATTAGATGGCAAAGAGTGGATCGTGGATGTTGGCTTCGGTTCTCAAACTCCGAGACAACCACTTCCTGTTGTGCTCAACACTGAGCTAGCAACGGATATGCAGACTTTCCGCCTCATTGAGGATGCACAGTTTGGCATTATGCTTCAGATTAAAGAGCAAGATGCTTGGCTCAACTTATATAGCTTAGATATGGGGCATGCCTGTTCAGGTGATATCGAAATGGGCAACCACTATACCTGTACTAGCCCAAACTCTGTCTTCACCTCTAACTGTACTGCGGCCATGCCAAACGACAAAGGCATAGTGACCTTGCTAAATAGCACCCTCAAGATCAAAACTCAACATGAGGTACAAGAGATTACCCTTGAGGATGAAGCGTCTTACCTTAATGCCCTTAAAGTCCACTTTGGCATAGAGTTAGATGTGGACTTCAAGGACCTTGCCAGACACTTCTAGAGACTATTCAATTTCTACAGGTGGCCTAAATAGCATCTCATGCATCACAACATCATCAGGCAGCGACAGGATCGCTGCTATAGTTTTAGCCACACTCTCTGGGCTCATATATTGTGGTCTCGATTGCTCTCTAAAGTTAGTATCTGTGCCACCAGGGAATAGGGTTGAAACCTTGATTCCATGAGGCTGTGCCTCTTTCATCAAGATGCTGCTGAATCCCGCAAAACCTTGCTTCATAGCGGTATAAACACTCATGGATTCATTGGCGCGTTTGGCAACCGTGCTCACCACGTTGATGATGGTGCCGCTCTCGTTTGGTTTCATTACCTTAAGAGCCTTTTGACAAAGAAGCGCTGGGGCTCTTAAGTTGACCGCATATTGAAGGTCGAACTCCTCCAAAGAGAACTCATCGATCATCGCCTTTCTGGTGTTGAGTCCAGCGTTATTGATTAATACATCAAGGTGACCAAGTTGATGCACAGCCAGCTCAAACATGTCATCCAGTTCATTCGTATTAGCCAGATCTGCTGCTAACACTAAGCATTGATGCTCATTCTCTAGCTGTTGTAGTTTATCTCTATTTCGACCCGTCGCCACAACCTTATGGCCCTGCTTACTGAGCAGTTTCGCGAGCTCAAACCCAATACCACTGGTTGCCCCAGTCACTAGAATATTCAAACCATTCGTCTCTTAATTATTGGAAAGCTTCATCCTCGCACAAATGTAACTGTAAAACTCAGCTACGCCCGTGCTTAGCGCTGTTTTCCTGAGAACTATCCCCATTTATGTTTAACAAGTTGTAAATAGTGAGAATCAGATTAACTTCCCACTCAGACTTGGCACGCAGCAAGCGCTGCTGATAGTAATGACCGAGTGCGTGTGAATTGTTCGCTGTTAGTACCTTGTTCATTTGCTTAGCCTCTTTGTTTAACCCATGAAGATTATTGCGCTAAAGTAAGAAGACAAAAACAGAGAACATTACCAACCATTCTTCCTATATTAGGCATATAATGGCGCTAATACGCTGAAGATTGTCCAAAGCAGGAAGACGATGAAGTACGAACATCCCAGTTTACTCGAGATAAGACGACTCCCCTATTTCTCTCGCATTGCAGCCTTGGGCAGTCATTTAGAGCTCAAAGTCACCCTACCTGAGGTGGCAGAACTGATGATAACCAGCCCTCGAAATGCTCGAACCTTGCTCAAGCAAATGGCTGAGTCAGGATGGTTAGAATGGAAGCCAGCAATAGGCCGAAATAAACGCTCTTCGCTTTATCTCAACTACTCACAAGAAGAACTCTCTCATCACCTCGCTAGAACACAGATGGCATTGGGAGAGTATCAAACCGCTTTGGAGCTAGTGGATAACGATAGAAGCGTGTTTGAGAAGCTGTTGGTGACCACATCAGGGCTCAGATGCGCGAAGACGCAGTGCATATCCAGTTGACCTACGAGCGCAGATTCTCGCGCCTGCTTCCTCATAAACCTCAGCGCAATGGCGAACGTTTCCTACTCAGACAGATCTATAGCTGTTTAACCAAGTGCGATAGCAATGGCTTTATCAGCCAGATCTCGCTCATCACTGGAGCTACGACGAAGCTAATCTGTCATGGACCTTTTTCCTAAGGCCAGGGCTTACTTTCCATGATGGGCAGGAGATAGATGCAGCTCAAGTGGCCGAGCTATTCGAAAAATTAAAGGCAGAATCTTGGTATCAAGATGAGCTGAAGCATCTAGACTCTGTTGTAGCGAAAGGAAAAACCTGTTTAGTATTCAAACTAACTAAGCCAGACCTTGGTTTACCTGGACTAGTCTCAGGCATCAAGTATTCAATACAGCCAGCTAAACAGCTCACCAATCCAGAGAGCATAAGTGGCAGTGGTATCTTTAAGATCAAAGAGCACTCACAACAGGCGCTCACTCTGGAGGCTTATGAAAACTTCCACGGTTTTCGAGCACTGCCAGAAAGCGTTACTATCTGGTACACCCCTGAGCAAAACATTCCTTACTTGCTCGAGAAGCTGCAAAGTCCAGAACAAACCTCAGAGCAAGTAACAACGGTTACCAACAACCAAGAGAAAAGCATCGCTCGTATAGAAGATGGTTGCTTGGTTACCCTATACAATGACACAAGCAACAAGCTATCCGAGGGACAAAAATCAACCTTAAACCAGATGATTGCGGCAGTCAGAGAACCGATGCGCGAGGGGCTAAAACGAACCACACCACCGAATCGAAAACCGCCTTCAGATGCGTTTAATCTTCTCCCGAGTTGGACTCGGGTATCCAAGCTAGGCTCGACCGATGAATTACTACCAAGAGAGCTATCCATCGCCTATTTCACTCATAAAGGCTGAAGGTCTGTGCCGAGCAAATAGCCGAGATACTGGAGAAATCCGGCACCCGATGTACGCTGAATGAGTTCTCTCATGCTGAGTTGTATCAATTGGTTGAATCAGGTGAGCTTAAAGATGAGCTGCTGCTAACCAGCCTTAACTTTGATGACAATCGCCCCTCTTCTATTTTCAGCTGGATGAGCTCAGACCCCTTATTGTTGGCAAGCTTAACAGAGCAGGAAAAGGTATGGATACTTGAGGAATTAGATAACCTTCGCGCCCACAAAAGCTATCCGGAGTACCTGAAAGGGCTAGAGTCTATCTCCACCAGCTTGATCTCATCATTCAAGCTATTGCCTCTTTTTCATCACACCCAGACCATTCAGTTTGAAGAGATCTTCAAAGGGGTGAGCATCAATGCGTGGGGTTGGCCTAGCTACAAGATATCTGGTATTTCGAGCCTAAGAACTAGAGTCTGTTGACCTTTTGAGTTCGTTTTTCTAGCGAATTGTTGGGTGTTTATACAAGGCAGGTACTTTTAGGTGTAGTGGTTCTACATGAAAAGTGCCTAACGCAGTAGAAAGGCCCAACAAACGCTAGAAACGGCTCAAGTCCAGTTCAATTGCATCACCTAGCCAATAAGCGTGGTCGGTATGATCCTTAAGATCATCACCGGTTACGCCATGTACTAGCACAGATAAGCCGTCTCTTTCACTATCTAGCCAAGGGATAACAGCGTCAAAATCGTCTTTAGTGAAGAGCAACTGACAGCTCCACCTAGTATGGGGACCTACGTTTCTTTGGTGCACCCGCCCTATCTGTAAGCCAAACTTATCTCCCGCTTGATGGCAGAGTTTAGTGGCGAAATCTAGGCTATCTGCATCGAAGTAGACGTGAACGTGATAATTGGAATGGGCGTTGATGGGTCTTTTAGGACTTTCCATAGCGGTTCTTTTCCTTAACCAAAACAGGCTCGGATATGACTCCGAGCCTGTTTAGTGTAGTTAGATTAACTGAGACTAAGCTTGCTCAAGCACAAAGTGTTCAACTTTGCCCTGTTTAGATTGCTTTGAGCGATACATAGCCTTGTCTGCATTATCTACGAGCTGCAGGGCATCGACAGTATCTCGCGGCGCTACAGAGACACCGGTACTAAACCTAACCTGGAGTTGATGTCCTTTGTACAAGATTGGCTCACGAATGCTCTCGACTAGGTTTTGTACTACCTTTTCGACATCCTTCGCTGAGCGCACAGACTGCAGTAATACAACAAACTCATCACCGCCAAAGCGATAAACCTCA
Source organism: Vibrio sp. JCM 19236 (assembly GCA_000830455.1). Classification (GTDB taxonomy): domain Bacteria; phylum Pseudomonadota; class Gammaproteobacteria; order Enterobacterales; family Vibrionaceae; genus Vibrio. Next base: position 141,845 of record BBSB01000002.1, on the reverse strand, counting down.
TCGGTAGCTCGAAGCAGAGATTTTAGCCTCTGGGCAACGGTCTGCAGCAAAACATCCCCATACTCATGTCCAAGCTCGTCGTTGATCTGCTTAAAGCCATCCATATCGATAAAACAGAGGCCAACGTACTTTCCTTCCGCCTGACTCACCTCTATAGCGTTTTCAATATCGGTATACAGGGTAATGCGGTTCTTCACCTTAGTCAGCTCATCGGTGTGAGCCTTTATATGCAAATCTTCATGTCTACGATGCACGCTCTCACTCATCTTGTAAAAGCGCCCCATCAAGTAGCCAATCTCATCCTTCGGTAGGTAGTCCACGACATCCTGTCGCTTACCTTGCTCCACCTTCTGCGTCGCATCCACCAACTTGGTAAGTGGGCTAAACAAAGCACGGTTTATGGTGATCAAAGTAAACAGCGCAAGGAAAACCATGATTAAGCCTCGATGACTATCATCATAGTGATATAGGCACGGGCTTCGCGGTAGTCACCGTTACGCTGTTCGAGCAGTCGTTTCTCTTCACCATCAAAGGAAGAAAGGTAAGCGCGAATGTTGTCCATATACTGCTTACCCGCGTTGGAACGAACCACAGCAAGGGCCTGAGACGGCTCGATGTTATACATCTCTATGGTTTGAGCCAGTTCTTCTAGCTTGTAATCAATATCGACAATCAGCTCATCTAGAAGCTCTTGCTGACCGGGGTTATCTGAAGTGAGTGCCTTGAGCTCTGCCCAGATCTTCTTAATCTCATCGCGAGAGCGGAAATAAGGTTCTAGATAGTAGTTTTGCCCTGTAAGCAGGTAACCCCTCTGTCCCGTTTCTGTATCTGAGATAGCGTTTAGCAGTTCTCCAGATTTCTGCAGAACCTGATTAGTATGCACTACCCACTGCAGCTTATTTTCACTGCGAGATTCGAGCACATATACAAAGCCAATATTGGCAATGGAAAAGAAGAACAGCGTCCCAAGTAGGAGCCTAAGTTTGGTTTTTATGGTCACGAAATCAATCCTTTGCAGTTCGCATTATTATTCGAGTGCGGCTTCCAGCCTACGACAAATATTATCCGCTAATCGGTGACTAGCAATATTTCGCTCGATCACAGATGAATCTATGTGATTAGAATCAACAACTTGCAGCCAATCCGTCATCATTGAGTGAAAGCCCTTGCTCGCTAACATAGGCGTCCAATCCTTAAGGTTTAATTGCTGAACTGAATTGTTCTGCAAGTATTTACCAGAGACGAAAGAATCAAACTCATAGGCGCGATTTTGATAACAGGCAGACACGGTTTCTCGGGTAATACCAAATTGACGATTCATGCTCGCTTGCAACAAGGTGTTGCCCGTCTGCCATTGCACATCGATTCGACCCAGCTTATCACCCACCTTTTGGGTAAAGATTTCAACGCCTTCTAGACTCGATTGTACATTGAGGTTGATGCTATCTAGGGGATGAATAAAGTCGTCAAAAATGAAGGTGCGAATATCGCCGGGAAGATCGAACCTATGCTTCTCCCAACGAAGAGACAGGAGATCCCCAACCTTACCGTTAGCCAGTTCAGTTACATGCTGGTTGTAAAGGGGAATATGGCGGCGATTAAAGCCCACATACAAAGGAACGTCTTTGCTAGTCGCCAGTTCGTAAAGCGCATCCACATCATCAGCGCTGTCGGCTAAAGGCTTATCGACAAAGGTTGGGACACCTTTTTCTAGAAAGAATTTTGCCAATTGAACGTGCGCAGAAGTTGCGGCATGTATCATAACTGCGTCAACACCAGACTTAGGTAGCTCTCGGTAGTCCGAGCAAACTTCAGAGATTCGATACTGCTGTGCCAGTGACTTCATCACCTCTGAAGATCGAGTGCTAAATACAAGCTCTACACCTGCTACTTGGGTGATATAAGGGAGATACGCTTTCTGCGCGATATCGCCTAAGCCAATGATTCCTAACTTCATTTTCTTCTATACCTTGAGAGAACAGGCTTCAATATAGCAAACAGAGCAGCCTATTAAGATCGACAGGCATGCAAATTTGCACTTAATTGATCATCGGGACGATCCTCCCTACCTCTTGTGAGAGATCTCTTACAAAGAAGTCAGCGATCTGACAGATATTTCATAGCAATTTCTCTAAATATAAAATAAACCATTGTTTTTAATAAATAAGTTATTTTTCATTCACAAGTAAACAGATAAAAATACGCCATACATGATTGTTCCAGCCCGCTATACAGACGATACTAACCATGTCGACAGGAAGTTGGCAGGAAAAGGAACAAACCCTAACGGATTAGGTATCTTCAGGAAGAAGATTTGATAACTAAGGATTCGGTTATCAGCAAGGAAGTGACGCTCTAGGATAGAGTTCGCCGGTCAGGATGACAGGTAGGATGGACACCGCTAGGATGGCGACGACATGGAACTAGGTTAACGGATTTTAACCACTATCAAGGAAAGATGCAGGGAGCACTTTTAGTAGCCGGATTGCTGCGAAAGAGAATAGACCCCATCAGGGTAAAACCTGGTGGGGTTTTATTTTGTCTGCGAATTGAGCTATCAGCTCAAAATGATAAAGCCCCATTCAAGGAATGAGGCTTGGTTTTTATTTAGCGGCTATTAGGGTCACGCGACTGCTTCTTTGTCCCGAAGGAGAAACACTGCGGATAAGAACGACTCCGCTAACCTCAGGCTTTTTCTCATCAAAGTAGGCCTGCCAGCTTTCACCCATATTGGTTGAATACTCCATAGCGATACCCGGATAAGACACGTTCATGACCAGCTTGCCTTCCTCAACCTCGGCACCCGGTACGGGCAATCTAAAGTGAAGGTCTCGCAGTTCGGCCTTGGCCAGTTCTCGCTGACCCAAGATATTGGCAAATCGACTCCAATCTTGATTGAGTGCATCCAAATCAGTATGTTTGGTTGATGAGGAATACTCAGTATTAGCCTCATACTCCTGCTCCCAATCTCCTGTATTCCAGCTTCTCTCTGCAACCGCAAACAGACGTGGAAAGGTCATATATTCGTATTGATCGTCGGTACGAATAGTCTCTGACCAAAGCGCCGCTGATATACCATGTACCTTTGGTGCGGCTGTATCTGGAGAAGTCGCAACGTACTTTTTACCTTCACGGTCAACGGTCAGTTCTGCGTTCTGGGCTAGGTTTTCTGGCACAAATGAGAAAGCTTTCTTGGTATCGGTAGCTCGAGTCGCCCAATAGTATCCGCGCTCGTGTTTATCTACTTCATAAGGCATATCAAAATAGACAAAGTCAGGGTTCGACAAAACTAGCTCGTAGCCATCGTTCACCAATTGGTTAGCCTTTGCTGGCGCGCCCCAAGCAACGGTATCCCACAGGTTCACCCGTACATTTTCAGTGGCAAACTCTTCACTGCCCTTGTTGTATTTCAAGCCATCTGACCAAATCTGGAAGGTAGGAATATGGTTAGCTTCAACAATCTCAGATACCTCCCCTGAAAAGTAAGTGAGTAGACCGTTAGCATCAGAAATGCCCTCTGCCTGCATCATATCCACGCATCGAGGAGAGAGCTCATAAGGTTTATTCTCCTTGGATAGGTCGATGCTACCTTTACCCTCAAGCGATGCTTCTGATTGGTCTTGGAAACCCGATCCCAACTTAATGTTTTTGGCCTCATCACCACCGTAATGCCAAGCGTTGAGCGGCATGTCCACTTCTTTGTGCATGGCTTTCACCTCAGAGATAACCTTAGCCACAAAGCGCTTTGATGAGGTCAAACAAGGGTTGATAAAGCTCTGGCGATCGTAAAACTGAACCGTAGTGACATTGGATAAATCCTGTGGATCTATCAGTCGATATTCTTCCGCTTTTTCTTGTTCACCCTGCTCCATGTAATGCTGATATCTTGCTTCCATAGATACAACAGCCGCTCGCGAGTGAGCTGGCATATCAATCTCAGGGATAACCTCAATATGTCGAGCCTTAGCGTACTTTAGAATCTCGATATAGTCTTCTCGCTAAAATAGCCCGAACCAAAGTTATTGCTGTCTGCTCCCGAGCCTAGTTGTGGTAGCAAGCACGCACGCTCACTAGGGTCGAAACAGCGGTTTCCGCCCACCTCTGTCAACTCAGGAAGACCGGGGATCTCAAGTCGCCAACCCTCATCTTCACTAAGATGCAGATGGAGTTTATTCATCTTAATGGCTGACATCTGGTCCAGTGTTTTCAAGATAGACTCTTTTGAATGGAAGTTTCGCGCCACATCCACCATATAACCGCGATATTCCATGCGTGGATGGTCGATAACCTTCATGGTCGGGATGGCGTGCGAGCTCATAGGGTCAATCAAACTAAGCACTGACTGCAGAGCATAGAAGACACCGGTATCATTGTGTGCTTCTATTGAGACTTCATCCTCTGTGATCTCTAAGCGATATCCTTCTGGCTCTCAACCTGTGAGCGAGAGTCATAGCGCACTTTCACTGGAACACCAGAATTGCTGACCTCTACCCCCAGAAGCTCAAATTGACCAACAAGTGCCTGACGAGAGGCTTTCGCGAGAGGCAGACTTGATAGATCAATACCTGTTTCAAGCTCAACTTACCGCCAGTTACTTCAACACTCTTAGGTGTCGGTAGTATCTCCATGGCTACATCAAGGTGTTGTGTGTTTTTGTGCTTCTCAAAGCGACTGCTCGCGGTTGCTCTTTCATTGTTATCGAGCTCTGAAAAGTAAACCTGCTTACCCGACAAACCCTCAACAAACTCGCTCGAGTCCTTGGTATTAGTGGACTCTACATTGCGCGCTTCGGCATTAGGCGCAGTGATGAATGCTCTTGGCATAAAGTCGGTATAAGTGGCATACCAAGATTCGGCAACTAAAGGAATTTCAAAGGTTTTCTGTTGCTCGAAACCGGTAAATTTTTCGGTAGGTTCAATCTTATGCAGGTCACCTGTGATATGAGTGACTTTGAAGGCATCATTATCTGAAGAGAGGATAGGGCGTATACTGTGGAAATAAATCTTCCATTCTTTAATGTCGATATCTCGACCTAGATTAGTCAATACTAGATTGATTCTATTGCAGGCCGCATAGTCTGCTCCGAGTTCTCCGCACTCAACACCCTGGTTGTTACCATGATTGGTGACTATCTCAAAGTTCATATCTAGGGAACTAGCCAGAAAATCTACTTCTTGTTGAGGGGACGGAGCCTTGGGCGCACATGCCGACAAACCTAAAACCAAAGCACTAGCGATAACTGTTTTCTTAAACATTTGGACCTAACTAGGAATAAAAAACGCGAGCTAACCGTCCGTAGAACTCGCGTAAAGGCATCTATAGCGACGGGAAGGGACAAGGAAATAAACCCTTCAAACACCAGAGCCAAATTGGACAAGGAGCGAATCCATCAGCGCTCCAAAGTGAAACTTGATGAGCCCTCAAGTCTTTAGCGTTAAGACATTGATTTAATTAGGCCCTATTTGAGGTGAATGCCATATCAAGCAGAAAAACCACGCACGAAATAAGTGCGGCTATCGATAAGGCTAAAAGCACCTTTTTCAACCGTTCTCCTCCAGAAGAGTCAAATATTTCAAAAAGTTAATTTGCGGCACAATTTAAGTTATTCCCTTGAAGCTGAATAATGAAATATCTAACATCTAGATATTCTAAAGTGGAATATCATGAGCCGATGAATTACGAAGAAATCGCCAAAATTGACCTTAACTTGCTCAAGATCCTCAAAGTGCTGGGAGAGGAAAGGAACACACGTCGCACCGCAGAGCGTATGTTTGTGGGGCAATCAACAATTAGTAAGGCTCTGAAGAAACTGCGTGAGCTGTTTGAGGATGAGATGTTCGTGCGCAAGGCTCATGGGCTGAGTCCAACCCCGAAGTGTGAAGCCGTTCTAATGCAACTCCCGGTCGTGTTTGAGGCTATTGATGGTATGTTTAATCCGTTCTGGGAGTTCAACCAAATACCTATCAAGGGGATATCACAGTAGCGGTCAATTCCTCTTTTCTTCAACCGATAATGAAGCGTCTCTATCCCAAACTCCGTGCTCAGGCACCTTTGGCGGAACTAAAACTGATCAACTGGACATGGGACACCGAAGCCAAACTTCAGCAAGGTCAGGTGGATATTGGGGTTAACTTCTCTATTCTGGACACCTCGATAAAGGTGCGTAATGAACCATATGCAAAGCAAAATACGGGGTGTGCTGCTTGGCCGATTCAGAATTTTCCCAAACTGAAATAACCGTAGATGCTCTATCACAACAGAATATTGTGTTAATGCTTATGCCAGACTTTGCTGACCGAACCAGCTTTATCGAGCGAGTATTGGCTCAGGCGCAGTTAAGCTCACAGGTTGTCTTCCGCAGCGATCAACTAATTACTTGTCTCGAAGCCATCAAACACGAAAACGCCATCATGCCAGCATCTACTCTGGTTAGGTCAGCTCTGCCTGAAGAGATGACTATGCGTCCTCTACCTGAGGAAATACCGACCCCTGGAGGAGAGATTTCCCTCTACTACTCCAACATTAATCGACAGAATCCTAAGCTAACTTGGCTACGAGAACTGCTCTCTGAAACCCTGTTAGAGATGGAATAACCAATTATCACCTTGAGGTAAAAGGCACTTTGAGACGATCTCCCCAAACCTTTGTAAGAGATCTCTCACAAACGAGTCAGCGATCTGACTAAAGTTTCATAATTGCCATGAATTCTAGACTGTAAGTTACTGTTTAAATTGGAATTGTTATTTTTTAATCAGATGTAAACCACTAAAAAACACCATACATGATTGTTCCAAAGCGCCGGAAAGAAGATACTAACCATGTCGACAGGAAGTTGGCAGGAAAAGGAACAAACCCTAACGGATTAGGTATCTTCAGGATGAAGATTTGATAACTTAGGATTAGTTATCAGCAAGGAAGTAAAGCTCTAGGATAGAGTTCGCCCGTCAGGATGACAGGCAAGAATGGACACCGCTAGGATGGCGACGACATGGAACTGGGTTAACGGATTTTAACCACTATCAAGGAAAGATGCAGGGAGCACTTTTAGTAGCCGGATTGCTGCGAAAGAGAATAGGCCCCAGCTGATGCAAATCAGTTGGGGCTTTATTTTAAGCTCAATTCGAGCATTTCAATCGCTTTGCCCCGCGTAACTTGCCCCAGCAGACACTTTCTCCATTCTTGACCAAAGTCTTACTTTTCCTCGACTTATCAGTGCGTTACTTGTCATACAGTAAACAAAATCCTGTCCAGCATTGAAGAATAACTATAACAACGTCAGTTGGAGCAAACCCCAGAGCAGATCGCCTGGGGTTTTGTTTTATTCAGAGTCAGCTTCTGCCGCTGTCATCCCCGGTATAAGGTCATCGATAGTCGCGATATAACGCTCGATTACTGGATGTTCAAACTGCTCTTCTTCACGCAGTATCCATCGCTGTTCAAGTTTCAGGTCGGTATAGGTGCCGTCTTTAAACTCACCACGCCAACGAACCTTAAATCTCACTTCGTATTTGCCATTAGCGAGAAACAGTACCTCAAGCTTATCGATGTCATGGTCATCAGATACCAGCAAGCCGTGAATCCAACGATGCCATTCCAAAAACTCCTCGCGAGAGCGGATCTTATAATCAGGAAAGTCTACATACACATCAGCTGCAACTAGATCGGAAAACGCTTCAGCTGGGACAAGCTCTTTCCCTACCGTTGCGCGCTCGTACATAGCGAAAACCTTGTACACGAAGCTTTTGATGTCATTGAGGGTAAACTTACGCTGTTGGAACTCTTTAATGAGGGAGTTATAGGAAGTGGTTTTGTATTGCATGCTTGGCTCCTGCTGCTTAATGGCTTAAGCATACGCCATCAGGCAGTTCGTAGAAGCCTAGGTTTAGCTAATTGATTATTAGATAAAAACTAACAGCGACTATTCCACGCTAGGAGGAACCTCAGTCCAGAGTTGTTCCTCAAGCTTCAACTGATATCCATGCTTGTAAAGATCTTGCATGTACGCTTCCTCTGACTGCTCTCGGTTTGGCTCAAAATCCGAGTCAATATAGGCCAGTTTGAAGTTAAACTCATTCTCCTGTGAGAAGTGATACAGAAACTCCACATCTCCTACTCCTTGGTTGCGAATAAGCGCTGACAATGAGCGAGAAGATATATCCGCAAACTCGTAAGGAACCGGCTGATAGGTAGGTTTCAGTCGACTATTGCGAATCACATAGATATTCTGCTCACGTCCAAAATTTGGTATGTCATGACGAGCCACTGAGGCACCAGAAATACTTGTCTTGAGACACCGCCGTCAACGTGCATTTCATCATAAGAATGAACACCATCATCTATGGTGATTAGCTTGGCAGGAAAGGCGCCAGGAATCGTGCTACTGGCGATAATCACCTCTTGGATAAGGGTACGCGCATCATCGGTACCCACCTGCGCTATCTTGCCGATATCCCAAATAGCCATCTTCTCGTTATCTAGGTTAGTGGTACCCACCAATAAGACGCGGCCTTTGCTCCGCTCTTCGGCAAGCTTTTGCATCATCTCATAGGTAATGGCATCACGAACCTTACCCTCAAAGCCTTGTGTGTCTATGAGCGCCCTTTGTGAAAACATAGAAAAGATAGAGTTAAGACGAAACATCTCTTCAAGAGGCGTAGCGGTATAATAGTTCTTAAGTTCATCATCATAGTCTTCACCTAGGTAGGCAAACACCGAGACCAGTGCACCGGTAGAAACACCAGTTACGACATCAAACTTCGGTCTTTCACCGCTCTCGCTCCATGCATTCAGAACACCCGCAGAGAAGGCGCCATCGACACCGCCACCAGAAAGGGCCAGGTAATTGAATGCCTCTCCCTCGGGTTTAGCCTCGGCCATTTTTGCAAAGCCTGAACTAGGGTCATAGCCAGTGATGTTGGTACTTACTCCGTCCCATACCCGTAAGCCCTCAACACCTAATGGGTGAATAAACTGGGAGTCCATAGAGACATTGCGCTCAGGGGCAGAACTGCAAGCCACCAGCAAACCAGAGAGAGCCACAACCACAAAGTGGCGCTTAAATTTGCAAGTGTTGTTGTTCATGCTCTGTCTCTTGATCTAACTGCTGAAGTTCTATATTCGGAAAAACATGATAGTGAATTCGTCTTTCCTTGATTAGTGGCCATCAGCGAGATTGATTGTCACAAAAATTGTGTCGATACCTTTTAGTATCAAATCAGACAGTGCTCACTCCAGTCTTCATTAACCTTTAATAACAGTTTAAAGAATGGAGTATTAATTGAGTGAACTAGAAGTACACTTGCCTCAACAGGAGGCAAGCGGATCTGTAATTTCCTTATCGGTAGGCGATGTAGTCAAAGCTGTATTGGTTCACTCTGAAATAGTGAATGGTGTATTCGAACACCTCACCGCTAGCAAGCTCACCTACAGAATCAACCTAATAACAGGTTGCGATACCTCAATATTGAGTTCGTTTGCGGTGGCTATATCTAAAATCTGCGGCTTAATCGATTGTCGAGATAGCTTAATCTGAAGTCCTTTTGTTTTCTCGATATAGTCATACTTAGAGCTTCGCATCGCACTGATGCTGAGGTCTGGAAACAAGGCTACAGGCAAAAACGTGTGTTCCAAAACTTCGGGCTCATCATCGATAAGTCTCAAACGGCGTATAGAATAAACCTCTTCGCCCAAATCCAGTTCAAGCTTTTCTGCCACCAACTCATCACACTCAATCAACTCAAAGGTAATGATCTTAGAGCTCGGTGTTTTACCTTGTGCTGAGACCTCTTCAACAAAGCCACTCAGCTGCAAAGCATTATGTTGGGCCTTAGGCGCTTTTACGTAGGTACCACTGCCACGCTGCCTGAATAGCAAGTCCTTTTCCACCAGCTTTTGCATCGCCTTTCTGATGGTGACTCGACTGACATCAAACTCCTGTTGAAGCTCTCCCTCGGTAGGCAACATTGAACCTGCTGGCAGCTCTCCACTACTGATTCTCTCAATCAAAGTATCAGCAATCTGCAAGTATCTTGGCTTATTCATGGTTACTCCTCTATGACGGAGACATGCTACGCACAAAACGTGACAAATAGTACATTAATAGTACTTTTCTTTGTTTTTACCGTGATCCCTGTAATACGAAACAACTAAAGTATCTCAAATGTATTGCTTGCGATAATACTTTTAAGATACTTTTATCCCATCAGATACACATTGGGATATCAAAGATGAAAAAACAAAATCTAACCGTAGTAGGTGCCGGCAGTACCTATACTCTAGCATGATGAACAGCCTAATCGCAGAAAAAGAGACCTTTCCACTAAAACGCGTTGTGTTCTATGACATTGACGCTGAGCGCCAAGAGTCGAATGCGAAAGCTACTGAGATCCTGTTCAGAGAACACTATCCAGAGGTTGAAGAGTTCATCTACACCACGGATAAAGAAACGGCATTCTCTGGCTCAGACTTCTTCTTTATTCAAATTCGCACTGGTGGCTTACAAGCACGCGAACGAGATGAGCAAATACCGCTATCTCATGGATGTGTAGGTCAGGAGACGTGTGGTGCTGGCGGTATGCTTATGGCCTGAGATCGATCGGAGATATGATCCAGCTGATCAACGAGATTCGTTGTTACAGCCCTGAAGCATGGATCCTTAACTACACCAACCCTGCAGCCATAGTTGCAGAGGCTTTGAATAGAGAGTTTCCTGAAGATAAACGCATCTTAAACATCTGTGATATGCCAGCCGCTATCATGGTGAGCTATGCAAACTTACTAGGATGCGAGTTTTGGGATCTGGTTCCGGAGTACTTCGGTCTTAACCACTACGGCTGGTTTACCAAGATCAAAAACAAGCAAGGCCAAGACCTTACTGACGAGATTAAAAATATCATTTTGAATCAGGGTATTAGTGCTATCGACCTGAGATTGCAGACGATCCATCTTGGCAGGCGACCTTCAAAAACATGCAAACCATGTTGGCAGATAACCCAGAATATCTACCTAACACCTACCTGCAGTACTACTTGTACCCTGAAAAGATGGTAGCGAAAGAGGACATCAACAACACTCGTGCCCGTCAGGTAATCAATGGTCGTGAGAAGCGTGTATTCGAACTAAACCAACGCATTATCGATGCGGGTACCACCGCGAATGAAGAACTGCATGCCGACATCCATGGCCGCTATATGGTGCGTGTTGCTGCATCACTGGCTTACAACATGGGTGATACCTATCTGGTCATAGTGCAGAACAACGGCATCATCGAAAACCTGCAGAATGACGCCATGGTAGAAGTACCTTGTGCTCTAACCAACGACGGACCTAAAGCCTTCTCTGTTGGACAAATTCCAACATTCCAAAAGGCCATGATTGAGAGCCAACTCGGCTATGAAAAGCTGGTCGTTGACGCATGGTACGAAGGTAACAAACAAAAACTTATAAATGCTCTAACCCTCAACCGTACCGTTATCAATATCCCTACAGCAAAAGCCATCGTCGATGAGCTATTAGAAGAAAATAAAATCTACCTACCACAATTTTTTTAATAACTGAAACAACCACTTAGATGGAGTCTTCTCTATCTAAGTGGCCTTTATTGGGGTCACTATGAAAGACATGATACAAAGATTTGGAGCGGCCATGTTCGTTCCTGTTTTGCTCTTCCCTGCCGCAGGTATGCTCCTCGGCTTTACCGTAATGCTACTCAACCAAGACCTTTTCCCTTGGGCTGTCGAGGGCTCGACCTGGCATAGCATCTCGACTATCTTGCTACAGGCATCCCTAGCCGTGTTCAAAAACATGTCGCTAGTGTTTGCACTCGGTCTGCCTATTGCCCTAGCAAAATCGGCTTCTGGTCGAGCTGTTCTGGCTACTCTCGTTTCTTATATCACCTTCAACTATGTAGTAGGTGGCATCCTACAATTTTGGGGAGCAGATCTAGGCGTTAACTATGTGGCGGGTGAGCGCGGTCTGACTGAAATTGGCGGAATCCTAACACTGGACACCAATCTTCTTGGCTCCATTGTCATCGCGAGCATCTCTGTGTGGGTGCACAATAAATACTTCGACCATAAACTGCCTGACTGGGCTTCTGTTTTTAACGGCACACCATTAGTTGTCATCATCAGTTTCCCTATCATGGTCTCTATTGCTGTTATCACCTGTTTTGTTTGGCCAACCATCCAAGATGGCATCAACGGCCTACAGACCTTCTTGGTAAACGCAGGAGCATTTGGCGTTTGGGCATTCACACTGCTTGAGCGTTTATTGATCCCAACCGGCCTACATCACTTCGTTTATGGGCCAGTTTTCTACGGTCCTGTAGCGGTCGATGGCGGAACAGTTGCTTACTGGATTCAACACATTCAAGACTTCGCCGCAAACAGTGCACCACTGACAGAGCAGTTCCCACAAGGTGGTCTAATGCTTACCGGTATGGGTAAGGTATTTGGCTGCACAGGTATTGCACTTGCGCTCTACTCAACGGCAAAACCAGAGAAGAAAAAGATGGTCTTGGGTCTGGTACTAGGTGCAGCAATCACTGCAATCCTGACCGGCATCACTGAGCCGATTGAATTCACCTTCCTATTTATCGCCCCTGCGCTGTTTGCTTTGCATGCAGTATTGTCGGCGACCATGGCGACTATCGCATACATGCTGGGTGTTTCAGGTAACTTCCAAACGGGTCTTATCGACTTTGTTTTCCAAAACTGGCTACCTCTTGGTTCCAACCACATGGGCACCTATCTGATTCAGATTGCTCTTGGTCTAACCTTCACTGCAATCTACTTCTTTACCTTCCGTGCCATCATTCTTAAATACGACCTTAAAACCCCTGGTCGCAATGATGCTGAAGTTAAACTGGTTTCAAAAGCAGACTATAAAGCGGCTAAATCAGGAACTGGTGCTATGGAAGATAGCCAAGCAAACGCCTTTATCCAAGGACTGGGTGGCGCAAGCAATATCGAGCTTCTAACCAACTGTGCTACTCGACTGCGCGTTAAAGTCAAAGATGCATCTCAGGTTCAACCTACTGAATATTTCCAACAGCAGGGTGCTGTGAATGTAGTAAGAAATGGAGACAGTTTTCAGATAATCGTTGGTCTGACCGTACCCCAAGTGCGCGAAGAGATGAGTCAACTGATCCAAGCATAAGCCTTTAAGCTCTCAATCAAAGCCTTTGTCTATGACAAAGGCTTTTTAGTTCGCATCAACAAACCTGCCCCTAAACTCCTTAGGCGTCATCTGTTTATACTTTAAAAACAGACGATTAAAGTTCGAAAGGTTATTGAACCCCGAAACCTCGGCCACCAAAGAAATAGGTTTGTCGGTTTGAATGAGCAAGGAGCAGGCCTTTCCTAGCCTCACTTGGTTAATGTACGCATTCACGCTCTGCCCCATCATCTTCTTAAAAAAGCGCCCTAAAGTGCTCTCACTCATGCCGACCTTTTGAGACAACTCATTCAGCGAGATAGCTTGCGTATAGTTGTCATGAATCGCCTCTAAGAGCACACCGAGCAGCCGTTGTTCACGCTTATCTGAATCGTGGCTCCCAAGTGCTTGTTCCACTGAAATAAAGTCATACTCAGTCGAACTGCTGATCGCATCTAGGATCTGTAACATCAGGGCGAGACGCTGCGTAGGGTTGGCTAAATCTAGGGACTCAAACAGAGGTAGAGAAGCTTTCGCTAACGCCTTGGGAAAGACGATGCCTCGCTGAGCCTGTTCTAATAGAGGCAAAACACTACGACACTCAGGAAACAATCGAGCCACTTCCTGTATCCATTGCATATCAAACCACAGCACATAAACGCGCTGTTCCAAACCAGAGTCCAAGCTGGTTCTCGACTGCCAAGTGTGGGGAATATTGGGGCCAAGCAGGACCAAATCATAGTCACCATATTCGGAGATAGTATCGCCAATATAGCGCTCGCCCGCACTGTTCAAGGTTAAGGTAAGTTCGAACTCAGGATGAAAATGCCATTCAAAAGGGATTGACTCTAATCTGCGGATAAGTAGCTGCCAAGAACTGTCCTGTGCGTACTCTACCTTTTCAAACTGCGCCTTCATAATCTAATACTTAGTCGCCCTTAAAAACTCATATGATGACCGAAAAGTATCATCAATTGCTGTTTTTGTATCACTTGAGGATGTTATTTGTTGCCAGAATGTGACCAAAGAAAAGAGCCTGGCTAAGACCCATGCTCACCAACACCCTACACAAGGAAACCTCATGAAGAACAAATACGGTTTTGGTGACAATGCACCGGGAAACAACAGCGTTTCAAACATCAACTCAGCTCAGCTAAAAGACATACGTAAAAGTCTGCCACTGAAGAAGTTGACCCAAGAGCAGTTCGATTTCTGGCAGCACAATGGTTATCTAGTGATCCCGCAGATTATCTCTCCCGAGGCAGTTAAGTGCTCTCAAGATTTCCTATGGGAATTCCAAGAAATGGACCCGAACGATTCACAAACTTGGTATCAAGCGCAGCGTCGTGACCATGCAATGGTCGAGCTGAATAACTCAGGCATGGTTGAGTGTTACAACAACCAAGTATTGTGGGATAACCGCCAACACCCTGATGTGTATAACGCCTTTGTGGATATTTGGGATCAAGAGGAGCTATGGGTGACCATAGACAGAGCCAACCTTAACCCACCAAACAAATCAGGGCGTGAGTTCAGTGGTTTTTGCACTGGGATGCGGACACCTCACTAGACCCGCTACCTGTGAACGTTCAAGGTGTACTAGCATTGTCTGATACCAATGAAGAAACCGGTGGCTTCCAGTGTGTGCCTGAGCTTTATCGTCAGCTAGAAGTGTGGCGTGAAACCCAGCCTGCAGATCGTGACCCATTTGTGCCAGACCTTGAGGGTTTCGAGGTAGATTTTATCGAGATGAAAGCCGGAGATTTACTTATCTTCAACAGCCTACTTCCACATGGCATTCGACCAAACCAATCAAACCAAGTCCGAATGGCGCAGTATATCTCTATGGTTCCAGCGGAGGAGAGCAACACCACCATTCGCGACTGGCGCATTAACTCATGGAAAGAGCGACTAGCGCCTGAGGGTTTTGCCTTTCCGGGTGATCCAAGAAACTGGGAGCAGGTGAAGTACCCACAAGCGAAACTCACACCTCTTGGTGAGAAGCTACTTGGTCTAAAAGACTGGAAAATAGCAGAACCTGTTTAAACTAAATGGCCTGAGATACTCAGGCTTTTTTATTCACTTTGAGACAATCTCTCAAAAGCATCTTCTATCAAAGAAATAAACCACTTGTACTTCGCGGACTCCAGATTCTTACGATGGATAAAGATGAACAGCTCCATGCTCCCTATATCTTCAACATCAGGTATATGAACCTGCTTCAGATTGCCGTGATAAGACTTGGCTACAGGAGCAAAGCAAGGTGCAACCAAGTCGGTCGTTGCCACGGTATCCAATAACCCCATAACCGAGGTGGTGCGCATCGCTACATGAATTGGCTTACCTAGAGTTCTCATTTTATCTTCTAGGCGAGAACGCTTGTTTGGGTCCCAATAGGCTAAGTCGATGTGAGCAATAAGAAGTTCGCTGAGCTCATCTAGGCTGATCTCAGATTTCTCAAGCCAATGGTCCTCCCTCATTGCCAGCACGAAAGGCAGTCGAGTCAAAGGCAGTGCCACAATCTCACTCGGAAGCTTGTCGGTTTCAAAATGGATAGCGATATCTATTTCATCATCACACAGCGCTCTTAAGGTGCTGGACGATATGGAATGGGTGACCAGGGTTGACTTGGGGCTCTGCTCTATCAGCCTTTGAGCAAAGCAGGGGTTAGCCAAGGCAAGACATGAGGATTTAGGTCAACCCTGAAGCTCTCTTTAATGTTAGAAGGTTCAAACTGTCTGCCCTCCTCTAGTGCCGAGGCGAGACCATCAAGTAAGGGGGAAACCCTTTGATATAGGGCATCAGAATAAGGGGTAGGAACAAACTTTCGACCGGAAAGTACGAATAACTCTTCGCCTAATGACTCTTTCAACTTCTTAATATTCTGACTCACCGCTGGGGTTGTCACGAACAGCTTCTCACTAGCACGGCTTAGGCTTTTTTCCAGATACACAGCCACGAAAACCTTGAGTAGATTTAGGTCAATTCTATCGATATTCACTGTTACCCCACTCTATAAATTATCACCCTATGGTTAAGCAATGCTTAACTTTGGTTTTAGTCGATATAAATATTCTTAATCATACAACCTATATATATTGGCCACAAATCAGTTCCGACCGCCCTTTAAGGGCTCAATACAATTAGAGAACCAAATGGCTAAATACCTACGTAACTTAACCTGCACAGCCCTATTCTCCATGACTCTACCGATGACAGCAGTAGCTGAAGAGTCCGAAGTTCAAGATATGTCTGATCCGCTCGCCGTCTATACCAAGCCGGTCTCGGATACACAGACAAAGGTATCAATGTCAAGGTGGGGCAAACCTACGACACCGGCAGTGATACCAGCATGGGAATGAACGTTCTGGAGATAAAAGGCTTTGCAGGAGAGGCTGTAGGTTGGAATGGCCGTGGTGCCGATGACAGTATCGACTCTATTCGCTTTCGAAACTTCACCGTTGACCTCACCAACGGTCGCGGTGGTCAGGTAGATGTCTCGTGGGATTTTGACTCAAACCAAGGTTCTGCGTCATACAGCTTTATTCAGGCTCTACCGAAAATGGGTATGTTTAACTTCTACCACTCGCTGGACTTGGGGTAGCTGCAGGAGAAGAGCTAGTACCTGGAACCGGTGGCGACCTAGATGCTGACCAAGTTCGCGATCGCTTCAACCTGCATGGCTCCTTCTATGTCGCTGGGATGTACAGCAAGATGCAGCTAACAGACAGCTTCTGGCTGAACTACAACCCTATGTATATGGATCTATCTCTGGTTCATCCACATTCAAGGACTTTGGATTTGAGGGAGATAGCTCTGTATTTGCCCACGAGTTTGCAGCCAGCTATCAACTTACGCCTCGCGCCAATATCCGCTACTTCGCTAACTGGACCGAAAACACAGACTTTGCCGACGGTGACCACCGTATCGAGTTCAATTACCAATTTTAATCCCAATAGGCCTTTTCCACTTTGGTGGCTCACCAGCGATGCCCAGGGGCGGGCATCGTGTTTTTTGACCACCGAGAAAGGCACTAACGATTCCTTTTCCATATAAAACTTATGGTGACCCAATGAAAAAACTCATGTTACTTTCAGCTCTAGCACTTGCCGGTTGTGCAACCGCAGAGCATCAACCAAATCAAGAAACCATTGCCACACGCTCTTGGCGAATTTACCTTTGAAAACAGTTTTGTTCACGGTATTCCGACAGAGCAAAGCTCCCAGGCTATCTTCGATACTATCGACTATCAGCGCGCATCGCAGGCTTACATCTGGTCAGTACCGCTAGTATCCAACTATGCGTGGAAAGCGGCCTACGAGGAGATGGGCTCAGAAGACGGTCAAATCACCTATGTGGAGTCTCACAAATCTAAGCTAGGTGGCCTGACATACAACACCTCAACTCCATATGCGATCACTTGGTTCAATGTTGAAAAAGAGCCGGTTGTTATTGAGATCCCAACCGATGAGCTGCGCGGTGCGGTGCACACTATGTGGCAGATTGGTATCTCTCAGATGACCAACCAGGCACTTACGTTGTTAAGGCATCAGGTAGCGAAACCCCGGACAACCTACCTGAAGGTACTGTTGTACTGGAATCGGATACTAACTATGTGTTCTTCGGTGTACGTCTGATGGCGAAGAGTGAAGAGCAACGTATGCAGGACCTTGAGAACCTAAAGATCTCTCACCTTGACGGTACACCACTGAGTGACAAAGGTGTGAACTTCCCTGCGCTGGGTCTTGATGCTAAACACCCACGTGGTATGGACTTCTGGAAGACTCTAGACGAGGCTATCCAGTCTGAGCCAGTTGCTGAGCGTGACCGCATTATGCACGACATGCTTCGCCCACTGGGTATTGAGAAGGGTCAGCCGTTCAATCCTGACCAACGCCAAACCGAGATCCTAGAGCAAGCGGTTGTGATGGGTGAAGCCATGGTAAAGAACATCGACTTCAACAAGACTGAGCGCCTGCCTCAGTCGGCTTACGGTCCTAAAGGCAACAGCTGGGAGGTCGCCACAGCCTCGACTCCAGAGCAAAACCGTGATTTTGGTATCGACCTAGATGGACGTGCGGCATGGTTCTATGAAGCGGTAACTAACGACATTGCAATGCACGGCTTCGAGAACGGCGGCTGGGGTCAAATCTATCTTGATAATTATCGTGATAATGATGGCTACGGTCTGAACGGTAGTGATCACTACACCCTGACTCTGGATGGTGATGCTAACTATGCGGACCTGTTCTGGACCATCACGGTTTACAACGTTGAGAACCGCGCAATTATCGACAACAGCATCGAGCGTGCTGATGTGGGTTCAAACATCCCAGGCACCGAGAAAGATGAGAACGGCAACTATACCTTCCATTTCTCACCGACAAAACCTGAGGGTGTCAACGAAGCAAACTGGGTTGAAACCCGTCCAAATGAAAACTGGTTTGTTTACTTCCGTGCTTACTCACCAAGCAAAGATTTTGTTGCTCAAGAAGCACAAACTATCTTGCCAAACTTCGTGCATGTTAAGTAAGTAAAACGGCAATCACCACAGCTCATCCCTCGCAGTTTGCGGGGGATTTTTTACCTATTGTTTCCCGAAATCTTTACTCACTTTTCGTCAAACAAATGCCTCATTACCCCAAGCGGGTCTATTTCCGATTCGTTTAGGTTTATTCATATCTAAAGCCGATTCTGCTCAGATAATAAAAATAAAATAACCATAAAAATTTCCTATCAAGCTATTGATAGTTAACAGTTTATTTTTCCGTTAGAGCAAGATAAGCGCGGTTTTATGTATCTCTACCCTTCTCTCCATAAACTTCTTCCCATCAACACTCAGCCGTCCCAACACAAGTAATTTTGCTTAGGGGGCTAGTGAATCCGCGGTTGCTGCAAGGGTCAATTTCCCGGGTAAACAGCCACAACTATTCATCGAAAGTTTGAGAGAAAAATGAAGAAATCTATCGCTTTGTCCACCCTACTTTTAGCCTGCATGAGTGCGAGCTCATTTGCTGATACTGGGACTACGACCGACATCCAAACCACCCAAAACGTTGACCAAATTACCTGTGGTCAGTTTCTGGAACTAGGCGAAGAAGTGATGCCTGTAACAGTAGGTTACCTGTACGCAGTTAACAGCCAGGATAGCCAAGTAGACATCATTCAGGTTCAAGATCTAGTAAACGTCGAAGTCGATTCTATCGTCGAAGAGTGCATCACCAATCCTGACATCTTGGCTCTGATGCGATCGATCATCAAGTATCTGAAAAAGGCCAAGATTGCCAAAGATGTTGAACTGGCGATGTAAGAGGTCGTGATGAAAACAGACAAAATAGTGGCAGTGGTCGACACGCACAAACAAGCAGAGAGAGCGGTTAGCGAATTGGTTAATGGTGGATTCGATATCAATCATCTTTCTATCGTGGGTAAAGGTTACCAAACCGAAGAACACGCTACCGGCTTCTACAACCTCAGCGATCGCGTTAAATCTTGGGGAAAGGCAGGAGCTCTATGGGGTGGAATATGGGGAGCACTTCTAGGCTCTGGCATGTTCTGGATCCCAACCTTTGGCGCACTATTCGTAGCAGGCCACTGGTTACCACCATAGTCGGTGCCATTGAAGGGGCAGCGGTTACCGGTGGCGCGGGTGCTCTTGGTGGTGCTTTGGCCAGCATAGGCGTACCTAAAGACAGCATCATCAAATATGAAAGCGACATCAAAGCCGACAAATACCTGATTGTTCTCGACCTGGATAAAAGCGAGATCGAGCTTGCGAAATCCATCTTGGCTGAACACAAAACCGAGATGCACTAAGGAGCATCATCAGAATGAAAATGAAATGCGTATTGATGGGCTTATTGGCAAGTACTGCCTAATGGGATGTAGCACGACCCAAGATTTCCTGAATGACAATCAGATAACCGCTACTCAAGCTGCCCAAAACCGCGGCAAGTTTGAATTTAGCTGTGATGCAGTCACCACTACTGTACTGAACCGCAAGACTATCGACCTATACAGAATACAGGTCCCTCAGTATCAAATCGGTGTAGCAGGTTGTGGCAAGAAAGCCGTCTATATCGTCAACTGCAATGCTGAAAATGGGTGCATGGTTTATGACAGCCAGCACGACTTTTTAGAGCAAACCGATACCGGCACTAAAGCCACTTTAAACAACATTGAATAGTGTCTAAACAGGCACACCTAACCATATAAATTTGAGACATAACCATGAAACTATCTAAGAAAGTTCTTCCACTTGTAGCTGTGTGTTCAATCTAGCTTTCGCTCAAGGCGTGAGTGCAAAGACAATGGAAAAAGACCAAAATTTCGTCGACCAAATGCAGCAGATTGAGGAAGTTGCCGATTCTCAGGTCTACTTTGCTACTGAAGCAACCTTTACCTCATCAGACACTATCCTCGAGGTTCAAAATGACATGCGTGATGTGTATGTAACCAAAGAGGAAGCCGAAGAGCTTGGCCTAACCGAGTCAGTTTCTTTCCGTGTTTATAGCAACATCGATGTGCAACAGATCAGCGACACCATCGCAAAAATGGTTCATCGCGATGCCCCAACTTACTTCTCTGTAGAACTTTTTGAAAACAAGATGGGCCGCTCAGACATGTACGAATACGTGGCTAAAGTGACTGAATACAATTAAGCCTTTGAACTCACACCCCTGCACAGGGGGTTAGCTTGGGTTCCCTTCCCCATTAGCTCGATCACCGGCTAATGGGGCTTTTTGGTTTAATCTAGGACTCTCGAGGCATAAAAAAAGCGCCGATGATTGTCCAATTCAAAGGCGCGTAAATAGGATTAACAATGAGTTAATCAACACTTCGACGAGGTGCTCTCTACCTCAGGGCGAAATCTATCATTGCTGAGGAAATAAACAGAGTGACTTTCACGCCTATCTGATATGACAGAAATTGATAGCGGTAAAAACAAAAAGGGCGCTCCCCATCGCGTCGTTGAGCCTGATACTTCACGACAGGGAGCGCCACTTGTTCTTTTAAAATGCGGTTACAGGGAAAGAATGATACCTGCGACAGATGCACTCATTAGGTTTGCTAACACGCCAGCCGCGATAGCTCTAAAGCCCATCTTTGAGATAAAGGTTCTGCGCTCTGGCACTAGACTACCTAGACCGCCGATAAGCATTGCCATGGTTGAGATATTGGCAAAACCACACAGCGCAAAGGTCACAATGGCAAGAGAGTGCGGGCTAAGCTGATCTTGCACCTGCATCATCTGAATAAAGGCCACAAACTCATTAACCACTACCTTGTTACCAATTAGAGACCCCGCCGTTAGCGCTTCGTTCCATGGGATACCAATAAGGTAAGCAACAGGAGCGAACAGATAGCCAAGAATCATCTCAAAGCTGAGGTTCTCAAAACCAAACAAACCACCTAGGTTGCCTAAAAGGCCGTTCAGAAGCGCAATAACACTGATGAAAGCAACCAGAGTCGTGCCCACAGCCACTGCAATGCGCAGACCAGACATGGCGCCATCCGCTAGAGCCTCAACCACGTTAGTAGCACGCGGCAGTTCCACAGAGGTTATCTCTTGGGCTGAGTTCTCATCGCCTGATGCTGGCATCATGATCTTAGCCATCAGAAGACCCGCAGGTGCTGACATAAATGCCGCCGCAATCAAGAAATTAAGGTCTACGCCAAGAGAAGCATAACCGACCAAGGTGCCACCTGCTACCGATGCCAAACCACAGGTCATTACAGCGAAGAACTGCGAATCACTCATATTCTTCAGGTACGGCTTAACCACTAGCGGTGCCTCTACCATGCCCACAAAGATGTTGGCCGTAGCAGATAGAGATTCAGCACGACCTGTGCCAAGCAAGCGTTGCAAACCACCACCTAGGGTGTTGATCACCTTAGGCATGATGCCAATGTGATACAGGGCGGAGATAAGTGCAGAGAAGAAGATGATGATGCCCAGAACATTGATGGCGAACACGAAGCCTACTTTACCTTTGGCTAGGTCTCCGAATAGGAAGCCGATACCCTCTTGCCCATAATCGATAACGCTAGAAACCCCTTGAGTAAAGGTATTCAATGCTTCTTTACCCGCTGGCACATAAAGCACAAGCAGTGCGAAGGTGATCTGCAAACCAAAGGCAAGGCCCACAGTTCTGAGGTTGATATTCTTTCGATCCGTCGATAGTAGGTAGGCAAAAATAAATATGGCAACAACGCCAAGTATCGAGTTCATTGAGGGTGGCCTTCAAAGTCTTGGTAATGAAGGCGCGCATTCTAATCACAGTGACTTACATCACAAGTTGGAGATGTTAAGGGTCAGTTAACTCAATCGCGCAACCGTTTGCTAGAACTCAGTATTTACTGAGGATTACAGACTTATTATTTCTCTTGGGAAAGGTGATTACCTGTATGTGGAAAATATATACCTAGATTTTCACATATGGACGCAAGGCTTTATCCCAGTATGTAGGGTTGCCAATATGCTGCTTAAAGAAGTCGATAACCGCGCTGATCTTTTTGGTAAGTGTTTACGCTTTGGGTAAACCGCATAGAAAGGCATGGTTTGGCTCGCCTTCCAATCTGGGAGCAGTTGAATGAGCTTTCCCTTTTGGAACTCGTCGGTAAGCAGGTAGCTTGCAAGATAGGCCACGCCCCAACCTGAAACCGCCGCCTCACGCACCGCCTCCGCTAGATCTACTTTATAGTTACCAGAAACACCAACGGTCAACGACTTACCCTTTTTGGTGAATGCCCAGCGACTGTAGTCCCTAGCTAGGCTTCGATACACAAGACAGTTATGTTGCTCTAAGTCTTCTGGCTTGGTTGGTGCTTGATACCGAGTGAGATAATCAGGAGAAGCCGCCACTACGAACTTAGATTCAGCCAAGCGCTGTGCCACATAGCCCTCGGGCAGGTCTTCATAGTTGGTAATCCAGAGATCGATCCCCTCACCCAACATATCGGCTTTATGGTCAAACAGACTCAGCTCCACCTGTAGATCTGGATAAAGGGCACGCAATTGGTCGATAGCTGGCAAGATGTGCATGGTACCGAAGGATTGAGCAATACCTATCTTGATGCGACCAGCCACATCATCGCGATCAGTATCGATAGTGCTGCGAGCCTCTTTGATGGCATTCACCACCTGCTCAGCGTATTCAAAATAGTGTTGTCCCGCCTCGGTCAAACTCAGACTTCGGGTGGTACGTTGTAGAAGCTGAATATTGAGCTCAGTTTCTAAAAGCGAGAGTTGCTTGCTGACATAAGAGGTTGAAACATCGAGCCTTTTCGCGGCTTTGGTAAAGCTACCTGCCACCACTAAGGTATGGAACACCACCATCTGTCCGGCTCTTTCATGAATCACTATGCGCGTCTCTTATTGTTTGCTCGCTGATAAGCATGGCAATGTATCGGCTTACGCACAACAAAGCGAGCGAAACTCTGCGGGAGCCGAAAGGAGCCATTGCGTTTGCGTGGTATAAAAAAGGGCTCATTATTAATCTTAAGAAGCTGTAGACATTCGTCCCAGACAAAGATTTCTATGTCAAAACCTACTGTGTATAATTGCTGTAGTTACTAAATTTAAGGCGCAAATAGTAGTAAATGTTACCAAAGAAACAGGAAGCACCTCGAGACATGCAAGTAGGGATGCAGTTTGAGACTAACAAGCATGGACTTGTTACGGTCATCGAGTATTACAATACACACACTGTTGTAGTTGCATTCCAAAATACAGGTAATATCCGAGCCACGACCGCTGCCAAGCTTCGTAGAGGTGACATAGTGGATAGGAATGTACCTGCACAGTCTTCTATGGTCGGTAGCAAAATCATGTCTGCGAGCCACGGCCAATTAACTATTGTCAAAGTTGAATCGAGTAACATCGTTGTGCTTGAGAGCGAGGATGGTGAGGAAGTCAGGATGCTGATGGCTAAAGTCAAAAAATTCCAAGAAACCTACGCTCAATTACACAGCGAACCCCATGATGATGACGTTGAAAATAAACCTAAGTCATTAGACTCTCTGACCAAGAGAAGTAAAAAGACTAAAGACGTAAATAAAATGCTCAAGAATATGATAAAGAACTACGGCGAATAAATTCACGCTGTTTATTTAGTTTTCTATATCTTCTTCCCATATACATCAAATATACATTTCTCTTCCCTATAACTAGTTCGTGATCGGTATCAAACTTCTATTGTTCGGCACTCATACTTGTGACCTGCTTCACAAGGCAAAAGTTGCCTTGTGAGCTAGATCTCTATTGTTTTCTTGGTTCTTAGTTATTATCTCTACCATCAATAACAGAGATAACACTTCTCAATAATTAACCTACGAGTAAAAGAAAATGAAAAAAATTATGGTTGTTTGCGGTAACGGTCTTGGTACTTCACTAATGATGGAAATGGCAGTTAAAGAAGTTGCCGCTAAAATTGGCCTAGAAGCTGAAGTTGACCACGAAGATCTATCATCAGCAGCGTCTAGCAAAGCAGACATCTGGGTTGCAGCGACTGATGTTGCAAACCAACTTGCCGATGCAGGCAAAGAAAATATCGTTAGCCTAGCAAACATTTTTGATAAAGCTCTATTGAAGAGCAACTTAAAAAGCTTGCTTAATTATTAAATCTTTTAGTTTAAATATATTAAATCAATGCTGAAATTAATATACATCAGCATTGATATGCCCTCCTTTTCTTTATAAAACACCTATTCTAAATAGTTGGAAAATATAATGGCTAACTTCTTTGAATTTATGCTTGGCTTATTAAAAGAGCCAGCAATCATGGTAGGTTTAATTGCTTTCATTGGTCTTATTGCACAGAAAGCAGATGTTTCTACCATCCTGAAAGGTACAATTAAAACCGTAATGGGTTTCTTGATCCTAGGTTTTGGTGCAGGCGCTCTAGTTGGCGCATTAAACCATTTCTCAGTCGTATTTACTGAAGCGTTCGGGGTGAGTGGTGTTATTCCTAACAATGAAGCAATCGTTGCACTTGCTCAAGAAGCCTTCGGTTACGAAATGGCATTGATCATGTTCTTCTCATTCGTTGTAAACATTGTACTCGCTCGTATTACTCCGCTTAAGTTCATCTTCTTGACCGGTCACCACACAATGTTCATGTCTATGCTCGTAGCGGTAATTCTGTCGACGGCGGGTATCAAAGGCACAGCTCTAGTTGCACTTGGTTCAATAATTGTTGGTTCACTAATGGTTATCATGCCGGCTATCGCTCAGAAATACACTGAGAAAGTAATGGGTACAGACCAGTTAGCAATGGGACACTTCTCAACGTTTTCTTACCTAGTGGCGGGTTTTATCGGCGATAAATTCGGTGACAAGTCTAAATCAACTGAAGACATCAATGTTCCAAAGAGCCTTATGTTCCTTCGTGATACGCCAGTAGCGGTAGCAACGACCATGGCCCTATTCTTCATGATGGCCTCAATTATCGCCGGTGGTGATTTTGTAGAGACAGTATCAGGCGGCCAAAACTGGGTAGTATTCACATTCATGCAATCACTCACGTTTGCCGGCGGTGTGTACATCGTACTGCAAGGTGTGAAGATGCTGATTGCTGAAATCGTACCGGCGTTTAAGGGTATCTCAGACAAGTTAGTACCGGGCGCACGTCCAGCTCTTGACTGTCCAATGGTATTCCCAGTAGCACCGAATGCGGTACTAATCGGTTTCTTGTCTTCATTTGCAGCAGGTCTAGTCGCAATGGGCATCCAGGGTATGTTTGACTGGACAATCATCGTAGCTGGCGTAGTTCCTCACTTCTTCGTAGGTGGTGCAGCGGGCGTATACGGGAACGCGATGGGTGGCTTGCGTGGTGCAGTACTTGGTTCATTTGCACAGGGTCTATGTATCTCTTTCCTACCAATGCTGCTTCTTCCTGTACTAGGTGGCCTTGGTCTTGAAGCAACAACATTTGCCGACTTTGACTTCGGTGTAGTAGGTCTAATTCTGGGTTGGATTGTATCATGAGCATTATGAATCTAATTGGCGATAACATCGTAATCGCAAACGACGAAAACCTTTCGGTAAACGATGCTCTAGACATCACCTGCTCAAAGCTGATTGAACAGGGCAAAGTTGAACAGTCATATTTAGAAGCCATCAAGGTTAAACACAAAGAAATCGGCGCTTACTATGTGCTAGCACCAAAAATCGCGATGCCACACGCTCGTCCAGAGGATGGGGTTAATGAAGCGGCTCTTCAAATCACAATCTTTAAGAAGGGCGTAGATTTAGAGTCAGAAGACAACGGTGATGTATTCTTCTCAGTAACACTAGCGGCAATGGATTCAGACAGCCATATCCAAACAATCGTTGCACTATCTGAATTGTTCCAAAACGATGATGATATTGACGCAATCATTGCGGCAGAAAATGAATCAGAAGTTCGAGCTATCTTAAATAAATACTAACTTAAGCTACCTCCCTCTCCTGTAGCAATGCCCTCGGCTCCGAGGGCTTTTTTTGACCTTAAATCCCATCATTTGCTTGATTTATAACCGAAAAGTTAATGGTTTGAGCAAGCTTTACCTCAGCCTAAAAGAATAAGTGAAACAAGATAATGACCAACAAACTAGAACAACTGCGTAAATTCACAACGGTAGTAGCGGATACCGGTGAAATTGATGCGATCAAAAAGTATCAACCACAAGACGCTACCACCAACCCATCTCTGATACTAAAAGCTGCTCAGATTGAAGAGTATGAGCCATTGATCCAACAAGCTATTGAATACGCAAAAAGTCAAAGTGATGACAAAGCACAGCAGATTCAAGACACTTGTGACATGCTTGCTGTAAACATTGGTAAAGAGATCCTAGCGACTATCCCAGGCCGCATATCAACAGAGGTTGATGCGCGACTTTCTTACGATACAGAAGGCAGTGTTGCGAAGGCTCGTCAGCTTGTGAAAATGTACAACGATGCCGGTATTTCAAACGACCGCATTCTTATCAAGCTTGCTTCAACTTGGGAGGGCATTCGTGCCGCTGAGATACTCGAGCAAGAAGGCATCCAATGCAACCTAACCCTCCTATTCTCATTTGCTCAGGCTCGCGCATGTGCTGAAGCAGGCGTGTTCCTTATTTCACCATTTGTTGGCCGCATTATGGACTGGTACAAGGCGAAAGAAGGTCGTGATTTTGATGCCCAAGAAGACCCAGGTGTTATCTCTGTAACGGATATCTACAACTACTACAAAGAACACGGCTACGAGACTGTAGTTATGGGCGCAAGCTTCCGAAATATCGGTGAAATCATAGAACTATCTGGCTGTGATCGCCTAACCATTGGCCCTGCACTTCTTGAAGAACTGGAGCAACAAGAAGGTGAAGTAGTTCAGAAACTAGCACCTGTTGCAGCATCAAAAGTGCGCCCAGCACCAATGACCCACTCTGAATTCTTGTGGGAGCACAATCTGGATGCAATGGCTGTTGAGAAAGTCGCAGAGGGCATCCGTAATTTCGCTGTTGATCAGGGCAAACTAGAAGAGATGATTAAAGCGAAGTTGTAACCCTCTCGCTCTAAAAACCTCTTAAGAAGTCATTTTCTAAAGTAGGAAATGACTCCAGAATCCAAAATCATAATTCAAACGAGAACAAAAAATGGAACAAAAACAATTAGCTAACGCCATTCGAGCGCTGAGCATGGACGGTGTACAACAAGCCAATTCTGGTCACCCCGGCGCACCTATGGGTATGGCTGACATCGCTGAAGTTCTTTGGCGCGGCCACTTGAATCATAACCCTTCAAACCCAGAGTGGGCTGACCGCGACCGTTTTGTACTTTCAAACGGCCACGGTTCAATGCTGATCTACTCTCTGCTTCACTTGAGCGGTTATGAGCTATCTATTGAAGATCTTAAGAGCTTCCGTCAGCTCCACTCTAAAACTCCTGGTCACCCAGAGTATGGCTATGCACCGGGCATCGAAACAACAACCGGCCCTCTAGGCCAAGGTATCACTAACGCTGTTGGTATGGCGCTTGCCGAGAAAGCACTTGCTGCTCAGTTTAATAAAGAAGGCCATGATATCGTTGACCACTTCACCTATGTATTTATGGGTGATGGCTGTCTGATGGAGGGTATCTCTCACGAAGCGTGTTCACTTGCTGGTACGCTGGGTCTAGGCAAGCTGATTGCATTCTGGGATGACAATGGCATCTCTATCGACGGTGACGTTGACGGCTGGTTCTCTGACGACACACCTAAGCGTTTTGAAGCATACGGCTGGCATGTAATCCCAGCAGTAGACGGTCACGACCCAGAAGCGATCAATGCTGCAATCCTTGCAGCGAAAGCTGACCCTCGCCCTACGCTGATCTGCACTAAAACCATCATAGGTTTCGGCTCTCCAAACAAATCAGGCTCTCACGACTGCCACGGTGCCCCGCTCGGCCACGACGAAATCGCAGCGACAAAAGAAGCACTAGGCTGGGCACACGGCCCATTCGAAGTACCTGCTGACATATACGCACACTGGGATGCAAAAGAAGCGGGTGCAGCGAAAGAAGCCGCTTGGAATGAGAAGTTTGACGCTTACGCAGCGGCCTACCCTGCAGAAGCAGAAGAGCTTAAGCGTCGTATCAATGGCAAACTGCCGGCAGAGTGGGAAGAGAAAGCGAGCCAAATCATTGCTGACCTTCAAGCAAACCCAGCTAATATCGCATCACGTAAAGCCTCTCAAAATGCGCTGGAAGCGTTTGGTCAAATCCTTCCAGAATTCATGGGTGGCTCTGCTGACCTAGCACCTTCTAACCTAACCATGTGGTCAGGATCTAAGTCTCTAGAAGCTCAAGACTTCTCCGGCAACTACATCCACTACGGTGTACGTGAATTTGGTATGACGGCGATCATGAACGGCATCGCTCTACACGGCGGTTTCGTGGCATACGGCGCAACCTTCCTAATGTTCATGGAGTATGCTCGTAACGCAATGCGTATGGCTGCTCTGATGAAGGTTCAGAACATCCAAGTTTACACTCACGACTCTATCGGTCTGGGTGAAGACGGTCCTACGCACCAGCCTGTTGAGCAAATGGCCTCTCTACGTCTGACTCCAAACATGAGCACATGGCGTCCATGCGACCAAGTCGAGTCAGCTGTAGCGTGGAAACTGGCGATTGAGCGCAAAGATGCGCCTACATCTCTGATCTTCTCTCGTCAAAACCTTGCACAGCAACCACGTGATGCAGAGCAGGTTGCTAATATCGCGCGTGGTGCTTACATCCTGAAAGACTGTGAAGGCAAACCCGAGCTTATCTTTATCGCCACAGGTTCTGAAGTTGAGCTAGCAGTAGAAGCAGCTGCACAACTAACAGCAGAAGGTAAGAAAGTACGCGTTGTTTCAATGCCATCAACAGATGCGTTCGATAAGCAAGACGCCGCTTACCGCGAAGCAGTTCTACCATCAGATGTTACGGCTCGTATCGCTATTGAAGCGGGTATCGCTGACTTCTGGTACAAGTACGTTGGTTTCAATGGTCGTATCATAGGTATGACTACGTTCGGTGAATCTGCACCTGCTGGCGAACTGTTCGAGATGTTTGGCTTCACTGTAAACAACGCAGTAACTACAGCTAAAGAGCTATTGGGATAACCTCAAAGACCCTGGTTTCACTTCAAAAGGAAAGAGAATGACCACCTCTCTTTCCTTTTTTCGTTGCAATACAAGATGTGGAACCACTGGCTTGGCTAGTGACTTTAGATGAATCAGACAAAACCCAAAATAGAGCTCGCCCCACTCGATATGCAGGTAGGTGCTTCATTTCAAACAAAGAACCACGGCTATGCAGAAGTGGTTAAGTACTATAACACTTCCACAGTAATCATTTCGTTTAAGAATACTGGGAATATTCGAGCGATAAGTGCTGCAAAACTGAGGTCAGGTGATGTCTCAGACCGTTCCTCACCTATATCCAACCTAGTAGGAACAAGGGTTAAATCTTCGAAACATGGCAACCTAACCGTCTCAGAAGTGAATGAAGACAATATAGTAACTTTAACCAGTGAAAACGGTGAGACCGTAAGGATGCTGCTCACTAAAGTCAGAAAGTTGCAGGATACAGTTGAAACTTTAGGCAAGGTAAAAAATCAGGTGGTACCAAGGTTTCCCTTGCTGATCTGGCGAAGAAAAATAGAAAGCCGCAAAGTATAAAAAAGGCGGTAGACGTTATGTTGACCGACTATGGCGCTTAGCTTGACCAAACAAACTGTTTTTCCCCAGATAAAACGCCTTAATTAGTCAGAAAAATTGTCTATCAAGGCGTTCGTTCGGTTCTCGATCGCTTTAAACTCTAACAGTTATTGAGCATCGAGCCACTGGCGGGTAACTAAGTCTAACTCCTGCCCTTCACGGCAGACCTTGTAATCCAGTTCAGCGATGATCTCATTGGAGAATCTCAGGCTATCTAACTTGGCTAGTTGCTCTGCGGTAAACTGTTTAGATCTGTCTTCTCTAAGTAGCAATACTGCTCTATCGACAATACCCAATAAGCCTTTAGGTTCTATCACCTCGCGGATTTTGTATTTGTGATGCAAGAACTGAGGCTTCCACAAAGGCACCACTAGCCACTCTTTGTTAGCAACTGCTCGCTCAAATGCGCCGAAACAGTCTTCTTCGCTACCAGTATGAAAGAGATAGCCTGCCTCGCTTAAACCATACTCCTCCATCATCTTGATAGAGAATCGAGTGATGCCTGCGCCTGGGTTGATGCCTTGAATGTCTTTGTTCATTCGAGCTAACACGTCTGGCTTCAACAGGTCGCTGACTTCACTCACAGCTTCTGCTGGAACATAATCTGGCACGCCCCAATGAGCAAAAGGCTCATAGTGCAAACCAAGCTCAAGCAGAGGCTCTACCTCTTCCACATCTGACTTATAGATACCATGACTGGATGGTAGCCAAGCCAAAGAGAGCATATCTATCTCACCCGACTTCAACTTCGCGAAGTTCTCTTGGTGAGGAGAATAGATGCGTTTCACCTCGAAACCCATATCAGTCAAGACATGGCTCACGATAGATGCAGTAACACGATGGAAAGAGAGGTCAGTGACCCCAAGATTGATTTGCTGTGACATAGTCATACTCGCTGTTTGTGTTGCAGTGGCGATGGTCGTCCTGCGAGTAGATAAAAGGGCAGTTAATACTGCCCTTTTTAGAATGGGTTACGCGATGTGAGTCATCTCGTTAACAGTGAAGCTTTCAACTGCACCTTCAGTGGCTGCCATGTACTCAGCTAGGTGAGTATTGCCCATGTGTACTTGCCAAAGCTCACGTGAAGTCCAGTTTTCATAGAAAGTGAAGTGCGCTGGGTTCTCATTATCTTGGTGCAAGTCATAGTTAATGCAACCTTCTTCCGCACGAGTGATATCGATTAGCTTCAGAAGCTCTGCTTTTACTAGTTCGATTTTGTCTGCTTTAGCTACGATGTTTGCAACGATAGTTAGTTTAGTCATGGTTCTGCTCTCTTATGTTTGCTTGCCATTGAAGCGACTGCCTCCTTGGTATGGGTACATAATAGGAGCGATAACCAATGTGATAAACAGGCTAATATTTGAATTATTATCAAATTATTTTTGATAATAAAAGTAAGGGTTTAGTCTAGCGCCCACCAAGAATCCACATCCTAGACCGGGCTAAATCCAAGCAGTTATAAGCTAGATCGATTTCATCTAGCTATAACGAGGTTTAAACTGGCTTTCGGCCTATGTTTGGCAATATCTACTCTGTTAAGGAAAAATTACAGATGTATTAAGGAGTAGGTATGAAACCCATCTATATTTTGCACGAGAACGAAGAGTGGATTGTTCCCCTTCGTGAGGCATTCGATAAGTTGAACGTACCTGCCAAAGAGTGGTTTGTGAATGAAGGCCACATCGAGTTCGATACGGTTCCTGAGAATGCCGTGTACTACAACCGTATGAGCGCCTCTTCCCACACTCGTGGTCACCGCTACGCACCAGAGTTAACCCGCGTTATCGATAAATGGCTTGGTCTACACGACGTGACCTTAGTCAACGGTAATGGCGTAATCGATCTAGAAGTCTGTAAGATCTCTCAATATGCAGCCCTGCAAAAAGCAGGTATCGCGACTCCGAAAACTCAGGCGGTAGTCGGCAGTGAGCTCATCGTGTCTGCAGCTGAAAAGTTCAATACTTGGCCTCTTATCATCAAGCCAAACCGTGGCGGTAAAGGCTTAGGCGTTGAGAAGTTTGACTCTATCAATGAGGTGAAACTGGCTGTTCGCAGACTCAACGAAGACGCTCCGCTAGATGGTATCTGGCTACTGCAAGAGTACGTGAAATCAGATGAGCCTTATATCGTTCGCTGTGAGTATGTGGGCGGTAAGTTCCTATACGCGGTGAAGGTATCCACCGAAGGTGGCTTTGAGCTTTGTCCAGCGGATGGTTGTTCTATTGAAAATGCTTTCTGCCCTGCGTTTGAAGAGGAAGAACCGCAAGAGAAAGAGAAGTTCGAGATCACCACCCTGCTAGATGACTCTCCTCTTATCAAACTGCATGAAAAGTTCTTGGCTGAAAACAATATCGATATCGCAGGTATCGAGGTTATCCGCGATGCAAGTGGCACCTGGTATTCTTATGACGTGAACACCAATACCAACTATAACTCGAAGGCAGAAGTAAAAGCGGGTGTGCCTAAATCGGGTATGCAGGCGATCGCCGAATACCTAGTTGATTTAGCAGAGAAAGCTTAACTCCAAATTAGGACGAAGAAAGGCTCTCAGTAATACTGAGGGCCTTTTTTGTGTGTTGCTCATAATGATATCTAGACTGAGCAGTTAAGAAGTAGAACTACTCATTCACTCTTTCCTCTCAAGCGTTACAATAGACTCAGCATAGAAGCGCTCAAATATTCAAAACCGGAACGCGATACACTTTTCCCCAAGTAATAGAGTTAGGAAAGAAAAATGCAGCATGTAGGAAAGACAGCTCTGGTAGTCGAAGGCGGTGCAATGAGAGGTATCTTTTCATGCGGTGTTCTGGACCACTTTATGGAGGTAGATTTCTCTCCATTTGATAGCTTCTGGGGAGTGTCGGCAGGTGCCAGCAATTTGGCAGCCTACATAGCGAAAATGCCCAAGCGAAATAAAAAGATCTATCTCGACTATAGCTTGAGAAAGGAGTTTGTATCCCTTCCGCGCTTCATGCTTGGTGGCGACATGATTCATTTGGATTGGATGTGGGAAATAACGCTCAAAGAGCTTGGCATCGATAAACAGACATTTGACCAAGACCCACGCCCGTTTTTCTTGGCTGTAACCAATAGCAAAACTGGCAAGGCAGAATACCATACTCCAACCTCTGAAGAGCTTGCCGAGATAATGAAAGCCAGTAGCGCCATACCCATTTTATATCGACCTGGCGTGTCGCTTGGCTCAGGGCACTATGTTGATGGTGGCGTTGCCGATTCAATCCCAATTGCTGAGGCAATAAAGCGTGGTGCAACTCGCATCATGGTAATTCGAAGCAGAGAAAAGCTTTATAGAAAAAAGAAGGCCAAGATAAGTGCACTCTTCCCATATTTACTCAAGCAAACCCCTGCACTAGCCGGGCCGATGGCAACCCGACATGAAGGCTACAACCTAAGTGTCGACCTTATAAATCAGCCACCGAAAGGGGTTGAGATCATAGAGATTTGTCCGCCTTCCGGTTTTTCTCTAGGTAGGCTCGCACGTTCTCATCAAGAGCTAGAAAAAGCCTATCAATTCGGAGTCGAGGCAGGTAAGGAAGCGATTCGACGGTGGGAAACGTAATTAGCCTCATATAAGAATCTCTACGCATGAAAAAGCCCTAACTAAACAGTTAGGGCTGGCATTTGCTACTCACATAAGCACTAATCTAACGTCAATGGTGCAATATCGTTGGTAGATAGAGACTTACGAAACTCTTTACCCATCAAGTCATACACATTGTATTGAACCGTATTCCAGCTATCGTCGAAGTTGTATTCAAACACAACATCACCAGTTTCAAGACTAGAAGTCATAGTCCACTCGGTCGCATAGCCATCAACACCACGACCAGTACCAAAGTCCTTATATGGTGCGTCTGCAGCTACACGGAATGGTACGGTAGAGAGTTTCATCATGCCGTTGCGTGTTGAGGTTGGTTGCTCTAGCTTACTCAGGAAATAGCCTGCGTGAAGGAAGCGGCTAGTTGAGTTACCGTTTCCAATAGAGCCGTAGTCAGTGTCTCGAGTCGCATCTGCCCACGTATCTATTACCTCAGCTTTGCTCTCTAGTTGCTGTGCAAGAGATGGGTCATTGGTCATCACCATAGCCTCTTCGCCGCGATACATCTTCAGACCATCTTCATCCATCTGTACCACTAGGCGATCACCTGACTTATCTGTAATGGACCAGTGAAGATTCATCTCCATCGGCATGCCCGCCATTTTTACACGAGCAAATCTAGCTTTGGAATCGCATCATAGGCTTCTTTTACAGAGGCATAGCTCGCCAGCACGTATTCAGCAAAGGTAAATTGAGTCACCTCATCGCCTGTCACTGAGTCTTTCATGGTCATATCTGGGTAGAACAAGGCGTTCACCTGCAGCCCTTTCTCGTTGATACCATCTGCCACCAACTCACCATAAGCTAGGGTCGCAATCATGTTGTATTTAACCGTGTAGGTATCACCCATACCATTACCTTGGATAGAGCGAACCTCACCCTTATTGATGTTGCCGAGCACAGGCTTAGTACTTTCCACCCAGTCCATAGTTCTTGATGTCAGTGTGCCATAATCATCTGTGTTCCAAGCTACTGAAGTACATGCAAAACCTACAGAAGTAGTTGCAGCGAAGGTTGCTAAAGCTAGAGCGATACTTTTCATTTTCATAACGATTGTCTCTTAAAAAGTGAGGGATAACTTAGCCAACGCTGACACTGGTTTTCAGGAGCTTGGCGATTGCGTTGGAGCTATATTAGCTCGATAGAGACAATCAAATAACTGCATTATGACGGACGCTATCCGTCTTCAAATTAATAGTCACAACAAGAAAAAGCCCTATCGACTGATAGGCTTATAGTTGTGATGGGGTTACTTATTTTCGTTTCGATAATTGGGTGCGGTTAGCCCTGTCCAACGCTTGAAGGCCCGATTGAAGTTACTAAGGTCGGTATAACCTACTTGATAGCTGATCTCTTGCACCGAAAGGTCGGTACCCAGCAAATACTGCTTAGCCCGTTCCATTCTGGCGTTGTCTTTCGACTCTTTGAAAGTAATACCTGCATTCTTGAGGTTTCTTTGTAGGGTTCGTTTGGTCATACCCAGCATCTCGGCAAACCAGTCGATATTGAACCATGGCAAGATGGCATAAGTGTCTATTAGCTTCTCTACAGCTTGATGCCAGATCAAATCCTTCTGCATGGCTGGAACAGGCTCATAATCATCTGGTAGCGGAATAGCTATTGCACCGTAACTCTGTTCAAAAAGAAGCTCAGTATTGTGGAAGTGCTTGGGCAGTCTGTGGGCGTTAGTGCCAGCAGATATAAATTTCGCGCTTTCTGGTTGCCATTTCTTTCCGAGGAACAGCTTACAAAACTGGATAGCGTTAAGGGTTCTACTCCATTCAGCTTGTTCGAAGCCCAGCGTGGAGGGACGATATCCACTGCGGTGACACAGCCACCAGCGCCCATCTCGGAACTCGGTCCAGAACACCACATGGTTGTTAAATTTGGGCATCTCTGAGATAACCAGATGAATACCTTCAGCAAAGCTCTTGCACGCTTTTAGCTTGCGGTCGAGCTCCGGAGATAGTTGGGAGAACTTGGTGTTACGTCCAACCTCCACAGAAACTAGATACCCATACTTCATCTCGAGTTTGTGCAAAAACACCATCAGGTCATTGGTCGGTAGCCACTCCCCATCGAGCATTAGCTCTACCGGTATGCCACACTCTTTTGCAACCGAGCGCCAGTCCAGGCCCTTGGCATCGCAATACTCAACATAGGGCACTACATTGCGGGTCGAGGTCACCAAAAGGCTTAAGGTGTTGGAGGATGCTTTCAAAGGATTTACTGGTATGTAGACGATATCAAAGATATTAGCACATGGTCTGCATCACTTTGTTTTTGCTACATAAATAGAAACACTTGCCGTCCAAGAATAAACGGTGGGAGCTAAGTAAAGGAGGGAGAAGTGTAGAAACACAATTGCTTGTGCTGACTAAATATCTGCACTTCATAGGTTCAACAAGCTAGTCTCGGATAAAGCT
Source organism: Vibrio sp. JCM 19236 (assembly GCA_000830455.1). Lineage (GTDB taxonomy): Bacteria > Pseudomonadota > Gammaproteobacteria > Enterobacterales > Vibrionaceae > Vibrio. The sequence goes on along the minus strand of BBSB01000002.1, from coordinate 105,434 downwards.
AGCTTGCCAAACTTATTCTTAATTTAAGAGGTTGCTAGAGCTACCTTCATCTGCTGGGCAACTTTGTCTACCTTGCCAAGCCCGATGATAACTTGCAGTCCATTTTTACCCATAGGCACAACACCAGCAGCCCCCAAAGCTAATAGTGCTTTCTGGTCAGCAAGAGAAGAGTCTTTCACTGTCAGGCGTAATCGAGTAATGCAGTTATCAACTTCAACAATGTTATCTCGACCACCGATGGCTTCAATATAGCTAACAGTTAATCCCTCAATATCGTCTTGGTCTACCTGCTCACCCTGTTCATCTTCACCACGGCCAGGTGTCTTAAGGTCGAACTTGATGATCGCAAATCTAAAGATTGAGTAATACAAGCCGAAGAACACAAGACCTTGCACAATCAACATATACCACTGGGTTGCTAGCGGATTCTGCGTCGAAAGCACTAAATCTACAAAGCCCGCAGAGAAGCCAAAACCAGCCATCCATCCCATGCTCGCTGAGATAAACAGGGAAATCCCGGTTAGAACAGCATGAACAAGATACAAAGCCGGGGCTAAGAACATAAAGCTAAATTCTAGTGGCTCTGTAATACCAGTGAAGAATGACGCCATCGCTGCTGCCAGCATGATAGAAAAGATTTTGTTCTTATTCTTGGCATCCGAGCAGTGGTACATAGCCAAGGCTGCTCCCGGAAGACCAAACATCATGATTGGGAAGAAGCCTGCTTGGTACATGCCAGTAACACCTGGAACACCTGTACCATTTGCAATAGATTGCGCGCCACCAAGGAAGTTTGGAATATCGTTGATACCAACCACATCAAACCAAAACACAGGATACAGAGCGTGGTGCATACCCACTGACAGCATCAGGCGGTTGAAGAAACCAAACAAGCCTGCACCTACAGCACCCATCGACTGAAGCTTGGTGCCGAATACAATCAGTGCATCGTAAACCAATGGCCATAGGTACATGAACACAAACGCCATTAGCATGCCTGCAATTGAGGTCAAAATAGGAACAAGGCGCTTACCGCTAAAAAACGCTAGAGCTTTAGGTAATTCAACACCCGAGTATCGGTTATAAATCTCTGCTGAGAGGATGCCGAGCAGAATACCTACAAACTGATTATTAACCTTGCTAAATGCAGCGGGTACTTGGTCAACAGGGACACCCAAAAGTTGTGCGGCACTCGCTGGTGCCAACAAGGTGGTCAATACAAGGAAGCAGATGAAACCAGACAGAAGCGGCTGCGCCACTTTTGTCTTTACTCAGACCAAACGCAACACCAACCGCAAATAATACCGCCATATTATCGATAATGGCGGCCCCTGATTTGATCAAGAATGCCGCTAAAACGTTATCGGCTCCCCAACCTGTTGGATCCAACCAATATCCAACACCCATCAATATGGCAGCAGCAGGTAAAGTGGCGACTGGCACCATCAAGGCTTTACCTACCTTTTGCATGTAACCAAGAATACTCATTTTGTAAGCCTTTAATACAGATTAATAAAATTTGCTCATCAAGGGTGCTATATCGTCATTGACACCTTGTTTCACGAAGAGAATTAACTTATTAAGTTGTGCTAATCTCTAATTAACGAGCATTTCATCGAAAATCCTCTGTCACGACAAACGAAATAAATGCCATCATAAATTAAAATATTTCATCTATAAGGCCCTATGGATAGTAAGCAAATACTTCTCAGAAACATGCATACATTTAGTCTTGCTGTAAAAAACATGAGCTTTAAACGCACAGCAGAAGAGCTGCATTTAACACAAAGTGCCGTTAGTCATCGGATAAAAGGCTTGGAAAAAGAGTTGGGGTTTAACTTGTTTATCCGAGGCACACGTCAACTTTCTCTAACACCTGAAGGCGAGCGTCTGTACGCCACACTCTCTCGCTCCCTCTCGAGTATTTTTAATGAGATTGATAGCATCCAATCATCAGACTTGACCGGTGAATTGCGCATTTTGACCGCTCCAGGTTTTGCTAGAGAATGGTTGGTTCCTAGGCTAAAACGTTTTCAAAATACCTTTCCCCATATGAACCTAGTGTTCAAACTCAACGAAGAAATCCAAGACTTGTCTACGCAAGAGTTTGATGTTGCCTTTTACTACGGCAATTACACTCAACCAAACGTGTATGCAATACCGCTTTTTGAAGATAAATATCTGCCAGTTTGCTCACCTCAATATGCCAAGGAACATCGCCTTTTAGAGCGTGGTCATCAGGCATTAAAAGGGGTCAACTTTTTACATTCGACACCTTCTACTGCATGGCAAAGGTGGCTAGATTCTGTCGATTTGGATATTGATTGTTTAGAGCACAGTTATCAGTTTTCTCAGCAAGGTTTGGCCGTGGAGGCCGCCAAAAACTCTGTAGGCGTCGCTATAGGTCGATTGCGATTTATCACTCAAGCGATTGAATCTGGTGAGCTTTTGGCTCCATTTACGCCTATGGAGACAAAGCAACATTACGCTTTGCTGTGCATGGACGGGATGCAGGAAAGGCCCAAAATAGCAGCCTTTATTCAATGGATAAAAAGTGAAATAGAATTGTAGCGGCATGTATTTCCAGCTTTTTCTTTAACTTGAGTGACTCTGGTCTTCGGCTAAACACACATTTCTAACTGTCATACTTGGTCGCAGTTTTTCTTCTGACCTATTTTTAGAGGAGCACGTAAAAACCAACAGCATTCGCCACCAAACTGGAGATGAAATGGACACCTCACTGGTTCACTTGCAAGGAGCAACCAAGAACTTTATCGACGGTAAAGAGACGCATAACGTATTGAAGGATATGGACTTCTCTTTAGGTAGAGGTGATAGCATTGCGCTATCTGGTGCCAGTGGCAGCGGTAAGAGTACCTTATTGAATATCATCGCAGGATTTGAATATCTCACTCACGGTACCCTTGCCTTGAACGGCACCAATGTGAGCAATTGGAAAGACGACGACTGGAGCCAGTTTCGCCATCGATCCCTCGGTGTCGTCTTTCAGCAGTTCAATCTGCTGACCCCATTTACGGTCAAGCAGAACATCGCCTTCCCCTTAAGTCTCAATGGTGAGCGCTGGAATGCTTGGTGTGATCATCTGGTAGAGACTCTAGAAATAGATGCCTTACTCAACAGACACGTAGCATCCCTCTCGGGTGGACAGCAACAGCGTGTTGCCATTGCCAGAGCCCTAGCCCACAAACCCGATTTACTTTTAGCCGATGAACCCACAGGTAACCTAGACCAAAAGTCTGGGCTTGAGGTGATGAAGCTTCTCACTGAAATCGCAGCAGAGGGTAATACCTCAATTTTGCTGGTCACGCACAGCCTTGAATGTGCCGAGTTTATGCATTCTCGCTTTCATCTAGCCAATGGACAGCTCAATGCATCGACGTAACCGACAACACGTCGCTCAGGCCATCAAGCTTTTCCTAGCGCACTACAAACAAGCTCCATTGCAGGCTGCAGCCATACTCATAGGTATCACCTTAGCGGTAACCTTATTTGTGGCCGTGCAAGCCATCAACCTCAATGCCAAGCGCAGCTATGCGGAATCTACCGAACAGCTCAGTGCCCAAGCCAAGGTTTTGGTTATTCCCTTAGCCGGTCAAAACTATCTGGATGAATCCCTGTACTTTTCATTGAGGCAAGCAGGCTTGAGTGATGCGCTACCCATCATTGAAGGGCGAGTGAGAGACCAAGACGGAGACCGCTGGAACGTCCAAGGTAGTGAGCTCATTGCAGCCATCACCTCTAGGTTAAAGTATTCAAACGATGAGCGAGGCATATCTCTATTTACCTCTAAGCTCCCCCTAGCGGAGCTGCTTCAAGGGGAACCTCTGGTGTTGATGAGTGAATCTCAGCATCAGCGAACAGGTGGCCACTCCATCATGACCTTGGACGGTATAGAGACTAAGGTGGTCGTGGTCCCCGACGAGTGGCAACTTGGCAGTCGTATGTTGATGGACATTGGTTTTGCCCAACGACTGTTGGGAAAGGAACAGCAGCTTAGCTATATCGCGGTGTTTGACTCGAGTGACCCAGAGCGCTGGCAAAACATAATTACAGACAAAGGTCAGTGGATCAGTAACACCCAGAGCACTGACCTTGGTGCGCTCACCGACAGCTTTCATCTTAATCTCACTGCCATGAGCCTGCTGGCCTTTGTGGTGGTCTATTCATCGCCTACAACGGCGTGAAATATAGCTTATTGAAGCGCAACCGCCTGTTGGTCCAAGTTCAGCAAGCAGGTATGACACCCAAGGCAGTGTTCATTGGACTTCTGATTGAACTGCTGGTGCTGGTCTTTATCGGAGCAAGCGCAGGATTCGTTCTAGGCATGCAACTGAGCCACTGGTTGCATCCCACCGTTGCCCTCACCTTAGAGCAGCTCTACGGTGCCACTCTCCTTCCGGGCACTTGGCAGTGGTTGTGGTGGGCGCAGGCACTGCTGCTAACCCTTGCTGCTACCTTGGTTGCTTGTTGGCAGCACTTTAAGCAGAGGATCAATCAGCCCCTCTCTTCTCATGGTGGGTTCTATCAGGCACCGGAAAGTGCCAATGAAAACCAACTGTTCTTTGTTGGGTTAGCACTTACTGTCGCCGCACTCCTTGGCTTATGGCTCAGTGAGCACCACAGATTCACTATGGCTTGGCTGGGTGTACTGGTGATATCCATTCCCCTCTATCTCCCTAAAACCCTCAATGCCCTTGCTAACCTATTTGAGAATCGTAACGAATCGGGACTGTTTCAATATCTGTTTGCTGAGCTAAAAGAGCTTATCTCTCCCCTCTCCCTTGCCATGATGGCGCTGCTACTCGCGGTCACCGCCAACATAGGTATGAACACCTTAGTGGGCAGTTTCGAATACACGTTGAAACAGTGGCTAGAGCAACGACTGCATGCCGATATTTATATCAGCCCAGCACAGAGTGAAATGGCAAAGGTGGAAGTCGCCCTACAACAATTCCCCCAAGTCGAGACCATCTACAAGCAGTTTTATGTGGATGAAAACATGCAAGGTCTGCCAATACTGCTTGGCACCAAAGACAAAGCAACTCTAGAGCAAACCATGGTGTTCCAGTCACAAGTAGCGGACTTCTGGGACAAGTTCTACTCAGGGAAAGTGACCGCTATCAGTGAGCCTACAGCTGTAAAACTAGGGCTCGGTCTAGATGATAAGCTCGAGCTCGACGCTCTGAAGTCTGAACTCACCATAGGCGCTATCTTTCACGATTATGGCTCTCCAAATGGCGAGGTATTGATCTCACCTGAGCTCTGGCAACAGGAAGGCTTTACCAGCTTCCCACCAGCCTTGGCATCGAGGTCTCCGGAGACAAAGATGACATGTATCAGACCTTGTTAGATGAGCTCAGCCTAAACCCGAATCAGCTCTATGATCAGGCAGATATTCAAGAGATCGCTCTGAACATCTTCTCTCAAACCTTCGCCATCACACGAGCCCTAAATGGTGTTACCTTGCTGGTGGCTGTCATCGGTCTGTTTACGGCCTGCTTTATGTTGCTGGATGCCAGGAAAGCAGCGATTGCAAGGCTATATGCTCTTGGGGTTAATCGCAGAAAGCTCATGCTTATGGTGATAGGACAGATCGCATCTCTTGTGGCCTTTACTTTAGTCATCGCCCTACCTCTTGGGGCTCTTGTGGGCTACGTGCTCACCGACATTGTCACTCTGCGCGCATTTGGCTGGAGTCTCACCTATCTGTGGAGTTGGAGTGATGCCGCTAGCGTATCTCTAATCACCATACTCGTGGCTATCGTCGCCACCCTAATGCCACTGTGGCGACTGGTGAACAAGCCAGTGGTTAGCAGTCTGCAAAGTGAGGTGTTGTGATGAGGATTTTGGTTGTAACCACTTTGCTTCTCGCACTACTTGGTTGCGAGAAAAAAACAGAATCCAATATGGGGCGCTGGCTCGGAGAAAGCGAGAGCAGCTACACCCAAGTGATCGCGGGCGTAGATATTGAGTTTCCACAAGACCACAAGGCACACTCCAGCTTTAGACATGAATGGTGGTACCTCACTGCTAATCTAACCGACCAAGACGGTCAGCCACTTGGCATGCAATGGACACAATTTCGCGTAGCCATAGACCCTGAAACTCAAGCTCCATCGCAGTCATGGCACAGCCAGCAACTATATATGGCGCACAGTGCGGTCACCACATCCAAGATCCACTATGCCGATGAAAAGTGGTCTCGCGCCCATCCCGAGTTGGCGGGAGTAGAGACCTCTCCGTTTAGGGTTTTTCTCGATGATTGGCAATGGAAATCAAAAACCTCAGATATGTTCCCTGCCACCCTAGAAGCCAAATCTGAGACCTTTGGTTATTCACTCAAACTCGAGAGCTCTGCTCCCTACCAAAAACAGGGAAAAGAGGGTTATAGCGAGAAAAGCGCAGACGGTGCGGTGGCCTCTTACTATTACAGCCAGCCCTTTATCGAAGTAAGTGGAGAAGTGACCATAGATGGAAAGATTCACACGGTTACAGGTAAAGGTTGGATAGACAGGGAATGGAGTTCGCAGTTTCTATTGGACTCACAACAGGGTTGGGATTGGTTCGCATTAAGGCTCAATGACGACCTTAGCCTAGTGCTGTTCCAGTTAAGGGATTCACAAACCGGAAAAGCCAGCTATTCCCACGGTCGTATTATGCAAAGAGATGGCTTAGGAATCCCTTTAGATCCTGATCAGATTACCCTCAGTCCAATACAATACACAGATATCGAAGCCAGCTCTTATCCTACCGCATGGCAAGTCAGCGTGCCTAAATATGACATCAATCTAGAGGTATCAGCGATTAATCCTAACGCCAAGATGCCGCTTACGGTTCCGTATTGGGAGGGGCCAATATCCATAAGCGGTAGTCATCAGGGAGAAGGCTATATGGAGCTAACCGGTTATTAGTCTTCTTCCGCCGGCCCAACAACCTGATTCTTTAGCCCTGCACCTGTGTCTCTTAGGAGATCGACAGGGCTGAGTATTACCCCTTTGACCGCACCCTGAGAAGCCTTCTTGCCTAGGTCGTGGCTCTTATCCAAGATGTCATCCACGCTTGCTAACACCACCGGCACCTCGGCTCTTAAGGCTTCGGATTCTTTTATTACCGCTGGAATGGTCTGTACTCGATACTGCTTTGACTCGACTAGCAAGGGTGGAATCACCTGCTCGCGATAGGCTTTAAGCTCTTTTTGGGTTTGAGGGATCACCGTTTCGCGATAAAGCGTCAGTTCTTGCTGGATCTGCGGGATCTTCTGGTTGATAGACTCGATGGCCTTATTGGTATCGGCAATCACCACCACGGCGTTATCCGCCACTTCAGTGATCTTTGGAAGCTGATTGTTGAACGTTTCTGTGGTAGCTAACCAATCATCGATCTTGAGCTGGCTCGCCAATTGATTCATCTCGGTTAGGATCACCGGGTAATGCTCTATCACCTCATCAATCTTGCTGGTGACCGAGTGAATGGCGTATCCCAAATAGAATATGGATACCGCTAAAACCGCCTGTACTCCAGTTGCTATCTTACTTTTCATTGCCTCTCCCTTTGCAACGCTAAAAGTCTTTCTTTCCTATTTACTGGATTTTTACGCGCCTGTCTAACCCTAGGTATCAAGCCTGCTACTTGACACCAAATCGCAAGAGCCTACACGTTCAACAAAAGAGCAAATGTCACCGAATGACCTATTTGAACCTGAGTGGAAACTAGATAATCCGCCCAGTCCAATTAGGAGAACGATAATGAAACTTAAGTCCCTAGCTCTGCTTATCCCGGTACTTGCTACCCCTGCTTTTGCCAACCCTGTTGAGGAAGCACTGAAAAAAGACGGTGCTCAGGTAAACCTCTTGATCAAAACCGCGAAAGAGGCACCAAGTCCAGAGTTTATCGACTCTGCTCGAAACAGTTTTGATAACTTCCATTGGCAGATGGGGGGCGACCATGCGATGTATTACAACTCTCATATGAATGAGTTTCTGACTACGGCTATCTCTTCTCCTAATGCAGAATACAAGCCACTTGAGCGCGCTATCAATAGCGACCTAGATAAGCTTAATGTAGAGACCACCAAGGCAGCTTCACCATGGCTGAATACCTTGCTGACCCACATTTTCGTACCCAAGGCTTTATGCTGATCCATGAAGGTAAGGTGGTTTACGAAGCCTATCCTGGCATGAAGCCGACCGACCGCCATATCTGGGCATCTTCCTCGAAAACCACGGTTGGCTTATCATTGCTCAGTTGGTGAAAGAAGGAAAAATCGACACTGACAAGCCAGTGACTACCTACATGCCTGAGCTAAAAGGCACGGTATGGGATAAGGTTGAGGTGATCCACCTTCTAAACCACACCACAGGTTGGATAACGAAGAGAACCTAGAATCTATCCTAAACCCTGACTCTTCTGTGGTTCGATTGTTTGCATCGGTTCTGGGCTCACCTCGTCAATCAACCGGTGAAGTAGAGACCTGGATGCAGGTAGCCAAAGATACCCAGTCGCTTAAGAACGAATCTACAGGTGAGCACTTCCGCTACGCTTCGATGAACACCATCATCCTAACCAAGATGATCGAGCACATCGAAGGCAAGCAGTGGAACAAGGTGTTCGAAGAGCGTGTGTGGGGCAAGATGACGGCACGCCAACCAGCACTATTCAACCAGACGCCAGATGGCACGGCGCTGGCTCTTGGCCTGATGTTGACCACGCTAGAAGACATGGGGCGCTTCGGCACCCTATGGACTCCGAGCTGGAGTGCGGTAGCGGTTGAGCCAGTAGTATCACCTAATGTGCTGGATCGTATCTATGCAAACGGTAACCCGGAGTCTTACGTTGGATCTGCTAAAGAGTCGAGCTCTGTAGGAGCATTCAATGAGAAAGCAGCCTTCCAATCATATCACTTCGATTTTATCTATGACGACGGCGCTATGGCTAAGAGCGGCAATCTAGGTCAGATGATCTACATCGACCTGCTCGTGACTTTGTTGGGGTGATGTTCTCAACCAACCCATATCACTCTGGTTATGGCGAGAATAAGGCCCTGCATTGATGCGCTCGGCAGCCAAAGCGCTATCGGATAAAGGCTGATCTGATGAAGCTAAATCCACAATTGGAAACAGAGCTGGCGACCTATGTCTCCAGCCTATACCCAATCGACTGTGCCCTTGGCACTAACCCGTTTGGTCCACCTAACCTCGGCTTTGAGGCGATATCTGGCTAATGACAGGAATGGGCGAATACTACAGCTACAGTCACTTGGCTGAACTTGCTTCTGAGGTGAGTAAGTACGCCATCGTCAACGCTGAACAGATCACCTTTACCAATGGCTCTATGGGCGCTTTGGAACTTATCTTTAATAAGGTTCTCAGCAATGATAAGAAGTCCATGCTAGGTATCGGCCCGCAATTTGTTGAGGCGGTGTCTGAGTTCAAGGTAAGCGGTGGCAGTTATTCCTCGCTAAACATGTTCGACTATGCCGATGAAGAGAGCCTTTTTCTGGCTCTACAATCTGAGGTTCGCAAGCAGAAACCAACCTTGGTGTATATCGATAACCCGAATAATCCGACTGGACGCATCTATGCAAAGCAGCACCTAGTTAATGTATGCAAGGTGTGCCGAGAGGCTGGCGCTATCCTGCTCGTTGATGAGGCCTATGGCGAGTTCATGGAGCATGAAGAGTCGATGCTATTCGAAGCGGCTAAATGCGATAATCTACTGGTTCTTCGAAGCTTTTCAAAAGGGATGGGATTGGCAGGGATCAGACTTGGCTATGTTGTTTCGTCACCTTCTTTGTCTCGATACCTGCACAGCTCGGTAGTGCCCTTTGGACCATCGTTAGCATCGATAAAGATCGCCAAAGCGATTCTGCCAGATATCGAGCCTACTTGGCCAAGAGCAAACTTCGCACCCGCCACTACAAACTAGCGATGATGCGTCAACTCGAAGAGTGCGGCTTCGAGGTGATGGAAACTTCTCCGAAGACTCCTATCTTGTTAGTCAAAAAGTCGTTTGTGAATCTAGCTAAGTTACTCGATGACAACGGAATAATGGTGGCAAGCGGCAATCACTTCAAAGAAACCAACACAATTGGATGAGCAATATGCTCGTATCCGCATTGTAGGGAATGACCAAGATCTTTGGCAATTTCAGTATCGATTAAAACAGTTTGCTCGAGTACCAGAATCTACAACTCCATAGCTATCACTAGCTTAGTTTTGCTCTTACTGAACTAGCCATACTCATATAACGGTTCAGGCTTGCCCCGCTCCATCGGGGCTTTTTTTCATTCATAGGTTAATAAGCCGAGCAGCTACTAAAGATGAGCAATATATTGTGTAATTAATTATTAATGAAAATTTTAATCTATCTCTTGCTAAGTCACTGATTGTTAATAATTTTAAATAAATTAAATGAAATTAATTTTATAGAACCTTTCCGCATATGAAATATAATTTACCGCCATATTTATAATACAAAAGCTTGTATATACACCTCTAGAAATTCATTATTTACTCTCTCAATACCTGTCTCTTACGGAAGAATAATGAAACTTTGGCTAGTCACTTTATTGGCATTAACCCTCTCAGCTTGTCATCTCAATACAAAGGAAGATGAGAATGTCACAGAGTTTGTCTGCGCTATGGAAGTGTCTTCTCAAATGGCATGGTAAATCTGGCGAAGATATTCAGAGGTACGTTGGATCAAGGCTGGTTTCAAATACCGATGAAATATTGTGACGCGGGTGCTGGACAGTTATATATCGATGATACAGAAGGAAGCATAGCTTTCAGAAGTAGATATAAAGATGACTTAGGTGAACACGTTTTTTTCTCAAAGGCGATTAACCACCAGCAGAATGTTAATGACTGGTTTTACGTGCAGTATAAGGGCCCAGAAAGTAATAATCGTACCGTCGTTCTTAAAAAGGATGAAAACAACGACACTTATGACATCAGCTTTCTAGATGAAAAAGGCAATACTCCAACAACACAAACTGCAACTTCGGTAGACAAAGCACAACTCCAAAAAACTTATCCTTACCTGAGCACAAACAAACGGGTTAAGTCTGGTACTGAGCTATATGAAATCTATGAGCACTATGTCAATCAGTCTTAACATGATTTCAGTCAAATAGAACGGAACTCTACCCAGCTATCTATGTCATAATGGGGTTCAACTCTATCTATGGCTTAAAGCATGAATCGAAACCTCAACAAACTCACTAAATGGTCGCTACTGATCGTGTGGTGGGTTATTGCTGTTTGCTTGGCCAAGAACATAGGGCTGTTGGACTCCTCTGCGGTCAAGTATTCGTCCGAGCAACAAAGCGTGCAACTGGTTAAAAAGCCTAGCGAGGGATTCGGTGAGAAATGCCACCTCTCTGAGCATTTAGTCAGCTTCGATCACTGTCAGGTGCACGATCATGCCATCATGGTGCAGGTATTTACCTTAGGTTTGATCCTGTGGCTACTGTGCGCTCCGGTTAGCTCTCTCAACTTTACCGAGCCTATTTCCCGTAAACGGCGACGGCTCCACCTCAAATTATGTGTCTTTAGAGAATAAAGCTTGGATTGTTTCTCAAACATCCAAATTAATTTCTTTAAGGAACAACTAGATGCAACAAACTAAACGCTATCTGCGAACGGTCAAGGTATGGCTGTTTGCGATGCTGTGCGCCTTTAGCGCAACTAGCCTGCACGCCCAAACTCAAGACACGGGTTGGCTCATCAATGAGCAACATACGCCAATCCAGACTCGTTTTGTGGTTACAGGCCAAACCAATAAAGCGGAAAAGACCCTAGCCGGCTACCTTGAGGTAAAGCTTTCTGGCGACTGGAAAACCTATTGGCGCAGCAGGTGAGGGCGGGATTGCCCCAAGCCTGACATGGGAAGACTCGCACAATATTACCCATATGGATTGGCATTGGCCCTATCCACAGCGCTTTGAGCTCTTGGGTATCAAGACACTAGGCTACAAGCACGATGTGGTCTTTCCTATGACCTTGCACGTGGAGGATATGTCTAAGCCTACAGTGCTGGATGTAAAGCTTACGCTATCGTCGTGCACCAGTATCTGTGTACTGACTGAGTATCCAATTCACCTCGAGTTTACTCCAAACGACCTGACTCTATTGGATAACGGGATGCGAGTGTATGCGCAAGGTATGAGCCTAGTACCTAAGCCATCACCGACCATCTCAGATATAAAGGCGGTGTGGGATCAAAGCAAATCTCAACTTCAAGTAACAGCGGTGAATAGCCTAGGTTGGAGCCAGCCAGACGTTATCGTCGATGGCCCAAGTGATGAGATGCAGGATGCGGATTTTTCACTTCCTAAAATATCCACTGAAGGAAAGACGCTTACTGCTACTTATGATGTCAGCAGCTGGATGGGCACTCCCAAACTGGACAGTGAAAACATTCGTGTGACACTCAAAAGTGGTGAACTCACCACAGAGCACGGGGCTGATGTCAGTGCTGGTAGCATTAGCCATACCGCATCTGACACTTCCTTAGCTCAGATGCTACTGTTCGCCCTACTAGGCGGTCTAATTCTGAATTTCATGCCTTGTGTATTCCCTGTTTTAGGGATGAAGTTGAGCGGCATCGTCTCTGCACAAGGATTAGAAAAACGTCAGATTAAACTGCAATTCCTATCATCGGCGGCAGGCATCTTGGCTTCATTCTGGCTAATCGCTGGCTTCCTTACTGTGCTTAAGCTTTCAGGTAGTGCTATCGGTTGGGGCATCCAGTTCCAGAGCGGCTGGTTTATTGGCGTGATGTTCCTAGTGACCGCGCTATTTGGTGCCAACATGCTGGGGCTGTTTGAAATCCAGCTTTCTTCAAACACCTCTACCTGGCTTGCTTCAAAGGGTAATAACTCGCACAAAGGACACTTTGTACAGGGTATGTTTGCCACCCTACTGGCAACCCCATGCTCAGCGCCTTTCCTTGGCACAGCGGTGGCGTTCGCCCTTGGAACCAACATTCCTACCCTATTCGGTATCTTCACCGCCCTTGCGCTCGGTATGGCTTTGCCATGGCTATTGGTTGCGCTGTTCCCATCCATCGCTAAGGCCTTGCCTAAACCAGGTGCTTGGATGAACAAGGTGAAGTATCTGTTCGCCATCATGATGCTGACCACCAGCATCTGGCTACTTTCATTGTTGTCTGTGCATGTCTCAGCAATGACGTTTTACATTGTGGCTGGCGTATTCGCTCTATTGCTGATGATACAGACGCTCAGAGTCCACAATGCTAAGTTCACTGCCATTATCGCTGTTGTGCTGAGTGCGTTAGTTGGTATTGGTGCGTTTGCTTCAAACAGCAGTACAAGCCAAGTTCTCGCCGCTGAGCCCGACTGGCAACCTCTATCAGTTGAGGCTATCCATCAATATGTAGATGAAGGCAAGGTGGTATTTGTGGATGTCACTGCTGACTGGTGTGTCACTTGTAAAGCCAACAAGGTCGGCGTTCTGCTACAAGAACCTGTATACAGCACCCTCACTAATGGCGAGATAATTCCTATGCAGGGCGACTGGACTAAGCCAAGTGCCACCATCACCGATTACCTGCAAAGCCATGACAGATTTGGTGTGCCGTTTAATGTGGTTTATGGTCCTGGAGCGCCAGAGGTATAGAACTTCCTGTGATATTAAGCTCAGATGCAGTCATGCAAGCCATCGAAAAGGCAGGAGCGCATAATGGTTAAAAAAGGGTTTAAGAAATGGGGAAAGGAGATCCTCATCTATCTGGCTCTAGGTACGGCTTTGACTATAGGTATGGACCTGTGGCGCACCAAAGATATGCCTCTAGAGCAGGCAGCTCCAATAGTAGGCCAGAGCATCGATGGCGCACCGCTTGATGTGATGGCAATGAGCCATGAAAAACCTGTCATCGCCTATTTCTGGGCAACCTGGTGCGGCGCATGTAAGTTCGTCAGTCCAACCGTGAACTGGTTTAGCGATAGCTACTCTGTAGTCGGAATTTCCCTCAGTTCAGGAAGTGATGAACGAGTATCTCGCTACTTAGAAGCCCATGACTACCAGTTCCAGAACATCAATGACACCAGCGGCACTATCTCAAGAGATTGGGGCATTTCAGTGACCCCAACCATAGCCATCATCAAAGATGGCAAAGTAGAAACAATTACAACCGGCGTCACCACACCTGTGGGTTTATTTGCGCGCCTGTTGCTAACTAAAATTTAAGAAGAATCCCTAATGAAACGAAATACAGCACTACTATTTTCAGTTGTCGCATCTTTGATGTTTTCACCACTGAGCCTGGCTCAAGACAAAGCCAACACTAATGTAGAAAAACTGGATGCTATCCACGACATGCTAGCGAGCAACCCTAGCCTTATCGATCCGCTATACAACAACCTGCTTACCTATGTTAACCAGCATCAGCACTTGTCTCAGATGCTAGAGAAATATCACGACTATATCTACAACAACCCAGAGCAGCCTTACTTCGGTGCAAAAGACCCTAAACTGACCATAGTCGCACTTACCGACCTAAGCTGTCCTTGGTGTAAGAAACTAGACCCTGTCCTGCACCGCATAGCCAAAGAACACCCAAATGAGATTAAGGTGATCAACATCTATGTACCGCTGAAGGAATACTCGAGCCGTACCAACTCCGCCACCTATGCCCTAAACATATGGAAAGGCGCTCCTGAGAAGTACGAAGAGGTGAGTGAATTGATGGTAAGCAAGCCGGGAGTCCACAACCTGCGCTCTATCATGAAGGTAGCTAAAGCCACTGACTCTACCAATATGTGACCACCAATGAAGAAGCCCTACAAATCACAGATAAGAACTATCAGATGTTCCAAGATTTAGGTGTTCAAGGTACGCCAGCTATTTTAATCGATGGGCAGATCATTCCAGGGTATGTGCCTTACGAAAAGCTGAGTCCTATGGTTGAAGAATTGTTGGCTGAGGCTAAGTAAGCTTGTTAAAAAAGGAGCCCTCCGGCTCCTTTGTTCTAGTTATCATCAAAGTAATCAGTATCTAGAGTTTTAATCTCATAAATTTGTTTAACTGAAACACCTAAATTGTGGCTCAACATCAATTCAGTCAACTGCTCGCCATCAATAAGAACAATTCTCTTCTCAATAATATCAACAAAATTTCTAGCCTCTTTCGAAAATGAAGAGGTAGTGATAAACACACCTTTCTTGGCTTTGTGCATATCTAAAGCACCCGCAAAAGCTTGTATTTCAGGCCTACCAACGGTCTTGTTGCTATAGCGTTTTGCTTGCAGATAAATCATCTCAAGACCAAGCTTATCCTCTTTGATAATTCCATCAATACCACCGTCTTGAGTATATTGAGTTGCTTGTCCCGCATCTTTTCTTGAACCGCCGTACCCCATAGAAATCATCAGATCGACTACTAAATTCTCAAAAATACTGGGGTCGCATTCAAAATAGAATCCAATAGCTCTTTGGACAGAGCCGATTCTAGAGAACTGATGGTGCTCTCAATCTTCTCTATAGGTGTTTCTTCACTGATAGCTTCTTCAGAGGTTAAAGTATTCTTTCTCTCTGACGTACTTTCTTTTTTGTTAGAGCGTCGCTTAAAACTTTGGTACTCGGAGAATTGAGATAAATAGTTGTTATTTATCTCAGCACCAGACTCTAAAGCTTCCCGACCTCTGTCTGTAATCAGACAGACGCCTCGTTTAGGCTGGGATATCAAACCTGCTTGAACTAGGTAGGTTTTAGCCCAACCAATTCTACCGTATATCACGCGCCCGTTACCGCTCGAAATACGAAGATTCATCTCCTCTTCTGTAAACTCAAACTCAACACAAATGTTTGAGGCTACAGACTTTAATAAATGTTCTTTTCCATCTGAGAGTTGCTTCAATACAGGAAGCATAAATTCTTGGTAGTTTGGGATGCTCATATAAAACTGTTCTTACCAAAGGACATCAAATTATACCTTTCAAGTGTTACTAAAAGTTAGTGTCGCAATTTCAATTTCCAACATAGAGCCATATTCATTTGCTTAAAGCACAAAAAGCCTCCATTTGGGAGGCTTAATTTTAACCCGTAAACACCGGCTCTTCTGGATGTCGGATCAAGCTCTTCTCAGGTCTTGCCAACATATAGGCTAGGGTCAATGGGCCGATACGACCTATCACCATCACTACTACCATAATCAGCTTACCCGGCTCTGAGAGCTCAGCAGTCAGGCCAGCACTCACACCTACCGTCGCAAAAGCTGAGATGGTTTCAAACACGATCACGTTAAATGATGCATTTTCGGTGATCATCAGAGCAAACATAGCAACAAACAGGATAAGTCCGCTCACCACGATTATGGCCAAAGCCTTAGTCACAGTTTGATTCCCTATGCTGCGACGGAACAACACGATATGGTTCTTCTGACGAAGGAAGCTATAGGTTGCGGCCGCTGCCACCACAAAAGTCGATACCTTGATACCACCACCGGTTGAGGTAGAACCCGCACCTATCAGCATCAAAAGAATCATAAACAGTAGTGAAGCCGATGACATCTGCGCCAGATCGATACTGTTAAAGCCCGCGGTACGTGCGGTAGCCGACTGGAAGAAAGCCGCTAACCATTGATCGCCTGCCGATAACGCGCCAAGTGTGGCAATGTTGTTTCGCTCCAATAGCCAAAACATCAAGGTGCCGACAATTAATAGCGTTGGCGTTGCCACCAGCATGATCTTGGTATGAAGTTGAAGATGTTTGCGCTCTCCACTGAGTTTATGGGTAACATCCCCAATAACGGTAAAACCAAGACCACCCAAGATAAACAGAGCAGACAAGCTAAAGATAACCAGCGGGTCACCTACAAAACCTACCATGCTGTCTGAGAAGAGAGAGAAACCTGCATTATTGAATGCCGAGATAGCGTGGAACAATGCGTAAAACAGGCCAGTCCCCCAACCATCTCGGTACCCAACGGAAACTCAGAATCACGAAGCCAATGAACTCAGCGATAAGGGCGAAATAAATAATGCGTTTAACTAGGCGTCTTAAGTTGATTCGTCTTTCCTGCCTAGTGCCTCTTTAGCAAGAGCCTGCTGCTGCAGTGACAGTCTCACCCCGAACATATAAAGGAGTACCGCAGAAAGGGTCATCTGCCCAGGCCACCAATCTGCATTAGTATCATAAGCAGGATCTTGCCACTCAGGGTAAAGTGCGTGCCGGTATCTACCACGCCTAGGCCCGTCACACTGATGGCAGACGTTGCAGTAAACAGCGCATCGGTAATGCTCAAACCTGAAACAGAAAATACTGGCAGAGTCAGCAAAACTGCACAGGGGAGCAAGATGAGCAAAAAGGTGGCCATGATGATCTGTGGCTCACGCCCTTTGCCACCCTTACGTTCGTGTGCAGGTGTGTAGACTCGGCTTTGGTGAAAACGCGGGATCATAGCAGTTTAAGTTTCTGTGCCAGTTCGACTTCAGGACCAACCAAGATAATGACGTCCCCTATCTCTAGGCTCTTATCAAAGCTAGGTGAAGTGATAACCTCAGGGCCACGTTTGAGGGCAATAACCTTGATGCCCTCAGTCTGGCATACAGCGAAGTCTTTGAGGCTTTTGCCCAATAGTGATGCGCTCACTACTACCTCGGTAATGCCAAGGCCACTACCAAGTGGATGGAAGTCTTTAACGCGCTTGTCTAGCATCTGACTAGCAATACGCATGCCCATCTCACGCTCAGGCATAATGACGCGGTCAGCACCTACCTTTTGCAGGATCTTGGCGTGGAATTTGTCGTTTGCTTTTACCCACACGGTTTTACAGTGTGCTTCTTTAAGCACAAGCGTGGTGAGAATACTGGCATTGATGTCGCTACCAATGGAGACCATGACTAGGTCATATTCATCTAGCTTTAACTCAGAAACTGCATCTTCTTGGGTGCAATCAGCAACAATAGACTCGGACACGAACTCCATTGAGCTCTTCACATTATCTTCGTTTATGTCTATTGCGAGTACCTGTGAGCCTGCTGCGGAAAGCTCCTGACATACAGACTTACCAAATCGACCAAGGCCAATCACGGCATACTGCTTCTTGGCTGACTTCATCCTATTCTCCATTCAATTTCATGTAACTGATTGAGTATAGGGTGAAAAATTCATAACTAAATAATGAAAAGCTGAAGATTACTTCTCAGCAATGAACATAAGATAAGCACCGAGGCTAGATTTACACTGTAAAGCGTGAATCGATTCGCTTATTTAGTTGAATGCCTAATAAGGTCGCCAGAACAGTGATATGTTATGAGCCCCACAACTAAAAACGAACAAATAAAATGCAAGGACAACAGTTTTCAGATAGCGGACGTCGCTTTATCTCTCACACATTTTCAGTACCTTTAGACTACCAAGCACCCGAGGGTGAAAAGATCACTGTGTTCGCACGTGAAATCACCACAGGGTCAGAGCAAAAACCTTGGTTGGTGTACTTTCAAGGAGGCCCTGGCTTCCAATCACCGCGCCCAAACAATGATTTGGCATGGGTAGACAAAGCGCTAGAGCGCTATCGCGTGCTTCTTCTTGATCAACGTGGCACGGGGCACAGCACTCCTATTAACCATCAAACTCTAGCGGGACGGAGTGCGAAGCAACAAGCAGAGTACCTATCGCTGTTTCGCGCTGACAATATCATTCGTGATGCGGAAGAGATCCGTAAGCAAATGGGCATCGACCAGTGGGCTATCCTAGGCCAAAGCTTTGGTGGTTTCTGTTCACTGACTTATCTGTCCATGTTCCCTGAAAGCCTACTTCGTAGCTATATCACTGGAGGTATACCTTCTATCAGCGCTCACCCTGACGTAGTGTATGAGGCAACCTTTAAGCGCACTCGCGATAAGAACAAAGCCTTCTTTGAACAGTTCCCGCAAGCGCAAGCTCTTTGCCAAAAGATCGCTAACCATCTGATTAATAATGAAGAGTTCTTACCAAACGGTCAGAGATTTACCGTTGAGCAGTTCCAGCAGATCGGTATCAATTTCGGTATGAGTGGCACTTTCCTACCGACTTATTACCTACTAGAAAGCGCGTTTATCGAGGTAAATGGAAAAGAAGTACTGAACTATGCGTTCCTAAATGAGATGCTGGCTCAGCAATCGTTCCAAACCAACCCTATTTACGCCATCTTGCATGAGTCTATCTATTGCCAAGGCTTCAATTCCGATTGGAGTGCGCACAGGTTCGTCAGCAAAATCCAGAATTTAACTACCAACAAGGTAATGAATTCCTGTTTACTGGCGAAATGGTATTCCCATTTATGTTTGAGCAATACAACAACCTGCAACCGCTAAAAGAAGCGGCAGAGCTCCTTGCTAAGAAGAGCGACTGGGAGCCTTTATATAACGCAGAAGTTCTGGCCAACAACAAGGTGCCTGTAACTTGCGCTGTGTACGCGGACGATATGTTTGTTGAAATGGACTTAAGTCGAGAGACCCTTTCTAAGATCCCGAATAGCCGAGCTTGGATCACCAATGAATACGAGCACAATGGCATTCGTGCTGATGGCGGAAGGGTTTTAGGAAAACTGTTCGAAATGAGTGATGCTATTGCTGAAAATATAGCGAATAAACAGCATATAAAACTCAATTGATATAAAAACGAAATTTCAATTTAAATAATAAGGAACAGTTATATAAATACTGTTCCTTTTTTATTGTTTCTTACCCAAAAGACCACCAAAATAACAATTAAGACACTGAATTTATTGAGCTTTTTAATGCTTGTTTATTTTTCTCACGTTTGAATTAATCGTCACTTATACTGTTAAACCTTACATTCCATTTTTTGTACTTATTTTGTCCAATCCTATTCCCTAATATGAATTCACACGAACAACATCTTGTTTTTATATACGGGTAAGAAAAATGAAAAAATTAGTATTAACTGCAGTGGCGGCAGCATCGTTAGCATCTTCAATGGCATTTGCACAAACTCCAGCAATGTTCTCAACCATCGACACCAATGCTCCTCAAGACAACTCTGTACAGGGTGTTCGTCTTTCTGTTCTACACGGTAAAACCTCTAGCGTTAAAGGTGTGGACGTATCTGTGCTAGGTATGTCTGAAACAGACCGTACAACCGGTCTTAACATTGGTTTCTTCTTTGGTGCGAATAAGGTAAACCAAGAGATGAAAGGTCTATCTTGGGGCCTGTTTAACTGGAACACAGGTAAAGCGACAGGTGTGAACCTTGGTCTTGCTAACATTACTCATAATGTTGAAGGTCTAAACTGGTCTTGGGTGAACTACTCTGACGGTAATACTATGGCTGATGTTGGCTTGGTGAGCCTTTCAAACAAATCTAACCTGCAACTTGGTGTTTTCAACCACACTCACGCTATCGATGGCGTTCAGATCGGCCTAATCAACTGTGCCGATAACGGCTTCTTGAAGTGCTTCCCTATCGTTAACTTCGCGAAATAATGACCTAATTGGTCCCGCTGGGGTTACCTTTCGCGGTAACTCTGGCTTTCCTGCATCTAGGATACTGCATAAACCTTCATCAAGATCGTTAAAAATGCACTCATATGTAACAAGTCTCTAACAATCAGTATCTGTAAATCTCTTTCACGCTAGTGTCTAACCCGTCACGAATTTGCGCTCGAATAGTCGTTATTCGTTGTCAAAGTCCCCCACCCTTTTTACTCTGCAACTGACTCCAGAACTAAGGTAAAAAGAGTATGAATCCCTATTCAAGTCGATTCGAAACCCTTAGCTTGAGCCAGCAGGATTTGGCACAAAAGCGTAAACAATTTATGGACAACTACCTTTTAGAAACGCCGGCCAATCGCTTCTTACACCCAGATGACTGGGACGGGTTTTGCGAACGTCACTGTCAGGAAGTGGGAATCCCACAACCAAAAAGAGAAGAGTTCGCCAAGTGGTGTCTCGACTTTAAGATCTGGCAAGGCGACCTGTTTGTTTTGAGCTCTGTGTACCAAGATGTAAAGCAAAACGACCGCTTGCAATAAGGTTATGGGCTGGACTATTTCCAGCCTTGTTTCCACTTGGAAGCCTGTTTTAGGTCTCTCCATTCGATTGCATATTCATTCCGAGTCAAAATCGCTTGGATAATGCACTCAGTGACGCTCCCCTCTTCATCGTAATCCACCTTAATCACCGCGAAATGCAGCTCCTTGCGCTTCGGCTCTACGGCTGTCCATTTTGAGCTAAGCAACTTCTTTGGATTTACTGGGTTCGTCCCACTCATTTTCTGCCTCCTGCACCCTTGAGCTGTATCAAGCTTTTACACGTAAACAGCTTACTATTCGACCAAATGCGCCATACTTGATTAAGAGCTTTGGCTCACCGAATCACATGCTTGGGGTTTAGCTATGAAAGATTCAGATAAGAAGTTGAATTCGAGTCGACGTCGATTCCTGCGTGATGCCACTCGCACTGCCGTTGGTGTGGGGTCATTGGCAACCTTCCTCGGTATGCAATCCAAGCAGAGCAATGCACATTCTGATACCTCACTAATGCCACCCTATAATAGGACAGGTATCAATTATAAACTTTCTGAGCCACCTACGAGCAGTGGAATGAACTGCATTCTTCCACAATATCCAAGCCCTCTATCGCTAATTGGTATTAGTTTCATTATTAACATGCCGAGTAAAAAATGAAAAATAGCATTTTTAACAAATTTAAGAATTCATATATTAAACTATATGAATATTCGACTCCAATAATAAAATATATAGGCCTTCCAAGCCTGATCATCGCATCTATCCTGCCCGCTTATAATTTATTTATAGAATCGAAAGAGAAGATCATAAAAAATCATTACGAAAGTATATATCATAGACATATAAGAAAACACATTGACAATGGCAACCTAGAAAGAGCTAGAAACCTACATAAAAGTATGAAGTTAATAAGCTCAGAAAATTTGAATGCTAAGTTATTGAGAACAGAAATAAATATAATTGATTCTTTTTCAACTGGACTTAATATAGATAAGCATATTGATGAACTAGAAGTACTACTGGAGATAGAAGAAGAAAGAAGATTCTATTATCCAAGCATAATGTCTTTGAAAAAAGAAGTTGAACTAAGGTTAATGCTAACAGAAGTTCTAAGAATAGGTAGAGAATATGATCTAGCATATAAGCAGATTAATAAATTAAAATTAATAGTAGACAGAAGCTTAGATAGCAAGTACCTCTTATATACAGAATATCAAGAAATTCTTTTGGACATCCGAACAAAAAAGACGAATAACAACCCTAAAAAGATAGTCAAGGTAATAGACTCTTTAAAGAAAAACAAAATGAAAGAGAAATGATTGCCATGGCGAATTATTTAGGTGCACTAAGGCTATATGGAATATCAGGACTTGAAACTGCAACGATTAACAGCCTTGATAGCGTAATAGAAGAGTTGTACTTGGCCAAAGACTACTCAACACTGCTTAAGGCTAGTGTTATGAGAGAAGGATTATCGAATAATGATAGTTTCTCATTATTCGATGAGGTTTGGGAAGTATCCAGTATGAAAAACAATAACCTACACAGGATAAGTTTAGGTTTAGGAAGAGCTGAAAAAATTATAACAATAGCCGAGCAACAAAAAAATAACGGCCAAGAAATTGATATTGAAAAAGTAAAAGTTCAAGTGGGTAAAAACCTAAGCTATGCAGAAGGGCAACTAGATAAATTAAGTAGCAACAATTTAAAGGCATACTATTATCTGAACAAGTCAAGGATGCTCTTGCTACAAGAAAAATCGTTTGAGGAAACGGATGAGTTTAAAAATCTATTATCAAACAGTATTAGATCAAATAATCACCTTCTAACATATATGTGTCTTGAGTTTTTATATCAGATAAACAATTCAACAAACAATTTAGATGAACAAATCGTACTTTTACTAAAAAAAAGTATAATACTGGACCATATGAAAAAAAACAATATGATTATTGAGGAAGAGTTTCATGAAAAGCACTTAAATATAGATTCGAGATTGAAAGAATTGGTCAAAGAAAGTGATATCAATCTGAAAGAAAAAGTTAGCACTATTAAAATTAAGATCATACTATTTTCCGTGCACTCAAATATCATGCTTAGCGAGCAAGAAATCAACAGTAAAATGGCGTACTTTGAATCTTTGAATCTTTGAATCTTTGAATCTTTGAATCTTTGAATCTAAATTTGTTGTGTTTTTATTGATAGGTAATGTTTAAATATTTTATTTACCGGGCAACTAAATAAAATAATCGCACTCTACAAAAATATCATTCACTAGATTTCCAACCTTGTTTCCACTTGGAAGCCTGTTTTAGTTCTCTCCATTCAATCGCATATTCATTCCGAGTCATAATCGCTTGGATAATGCACTCAGTAACGTTCCCCTCTTCATCGTAATCCACCTTTATCACCGCGAAATGCAGCTCCTTGCACTTGCTCTACCGCTGTCCATTTTGAACTAAGCAACTTCTTTGGATTTACTGGGTTCGTCCCACTCATTTTCTGCCTCCTGCACCCTTGAGCTGTATCAAGCTTTTACACGTAAACAGCTTACTATTCGACCAAATGCGCCATACTTGATTAAGAGCTTTGGCTCTTAGAATCACATGCTTGGGGTTTAGCTATGAAAGATTCAGATAAGAAGTTGAATTCGAGTCGACGTCGATTCCTGCGTGATGCCACGCGCACTGCCGTTGGTGTGGGGTCATTGGCAACCTTCCTCGGTATTCAATCCAAGCAAAGTAATGCGCAAGACACAGGTGTGCCTATTCGCCCGCCTGGCGCATTGAAAGCCGGTGACTTTGAATCCGCATGTTTGCGCTGTGGTCTGTGCGTGCAAGCCTGCCCCTATGACACGCTAAAGCTCGCCACCCTTCTTTCTAAATCCGCTGCTGGTACACCCTATTTTACCGCTCGCGATATCCCTTGTGAGATGTGTGAGGACATCCCTTGCGTAGTAGCCTGCCCCAGTGGCGCTCTAGACCACTCACTAACCAACATAGATGATGCGCGCATGGGCACTGCCGTACTAATCGACCATGAAACTTGTCTTAACTATCAGGGACTGCGCTGCGATGTCTGCTACCGTGTCTGTCCACTTATCGATAGAGCAATTACCCTCGAATACGTGCGCAACAACCGTACTGGCTATCACGCTAAGATGATTCCCGTCGTTCACTCCGACTCCTGTACTGGTTGCGGTAAGTGTGAAGAAGGTTGTGTGCTGGATGTTGCGGCTATCAAGATCGTGCCAACAGAACTTGCTAAAGGCGCGTTAGGTGAGTTTTATCAGCTTGGCTGGGAGGGCGATACCACAACCCCAGTACCTAGCTAGATGAGATGCGAGGTAAGAAATAATGGCGAAGAATCTTGCAAAGGACGCAGGCAAAGAGGCCATTGAAAAACTAGGTTGGTGGCCGACCCACAAGTTTCTGATTCTTAGGCGCTTATGCCAGCTTTCCATTATCGGCCTATTTATAGTTGGTCCAACAGCAGGCATTTTAAAAGGAAACCTCTCCTCAAGCATGCTGTTGGATACGGTGCCACTCAGTGACCCACTTCTGGTGATGCAGACATTAGTAGCAGGTCATCTTCCAGAAACCACGGCACTGCTTGGTGCGGGGATAGTCATCATCTTCTACGCCATCCTCGCTCCGAGGGCCTTTTGCGCTTGGGTATGCCCACTCAACATGGTGACCGACCTTGCCGCTTGGCTAAGGCGTAAGATGAACCTCAAGTTCAGCTACAGTTGGCCTAGATCCATCCGGTACTTTTTAATCCCTACCATTCTGCTTGGAAGTTTCTTCGCTGGTAATGCCCTGTGGGCTTGGATCGATCCCGTTGCCACACTTCATCGAGGACTGGTATTTGGTATGGGAGCGGGTTGGATCTTGATCCTTTTGGTCTTCCTTCTCGATCTCGTATTAGTGGAGCACGGCTGGTGTGGTCACCTCTGCCCGCTGGGCGCAACCTACGGCGTGATTGGCAGTAAGAGTGCCCTACGTATCCGTGCTGTAAAACGTGAGGCTTGTACCCACTGTATGGACTGCTTCAACGTCTGCCCGGAAGCAGACATCTTAAAGCAGCCTTTGAAAGAGGGAGATCGCAACGTCATGAGCCGAGATTGCATCAGTTGCGGGCGTTGCATAGAGGTGTGCCCAGAGAAGGTGTTTGAGTTTAAGGTGCGTACCAACACACAGAAAGATATGAAATCTAGCTAATATATAGTCATATAGAACAGTGCCCTTCATAACACTTTTACATTATGTCGTTTTATAAACGCAGTTAATCCTAATTAGGATGGTAAAAACGTCAGAATAAAAGTATTAAATATCAATGGGTAATAGAAAAATCGCGGTCCTTATCGACTCTGAAAACACACCTCACTCTAAGCTGTGTTCTATAATCGGCGAGCTATCCAGTTTTGGTCAAATAATTGTGAAAAGAGCCTATGGTGATTTTTCTTCAGAACACCTGAAAAACTGGAAACAACCGCTAAACGAACTCGCTATTCAAGCAAAACAGCAATTCGCTTATACCTCTGGTAAGAACTCAACCGACTCCTTAATGATAATCGACGCAATGGATCTTCTTTACAGTGATAGATTTGATGCGTTCGCACTGATATCTAGTGACAGCGATTTCACTAGTCTCGCGACCAGACTAAGAGAGTCTGAAATACATGTAATTGGAGTAGGTAAAGCGATGACACCTACTTCTTTCAAAAACGCATGTAATGATTTTGTCGCCATTGAGAACTTGAATGGCGATGTGAGCAATGAAGAGCAACAAACCAAAGCTCAAGAAGACGAGAGAGAAATTTGGCGCCTCATGCATCAGTCATGGCAGTTGTACAGAGATGAAGCAGGTTGGGCAAAGTTAGGGGAGGTTGGGAGTTACCTTAAAAGACTAAAGCCTGACTTCGATCCACGTAATCACGGTTTGAAAAAACTTTCTGACTTTTTTGATAGGTATCCAACTCGTTACAAAACACGGAACAAAAGGGCTGGCATGGAGTTTCAACTCATTACGAAATCGAGCAAACAAGCTTAGCGCATAATCAAAAGCGCAAGCATAGCTAGATGGGACACCAACACCACCGTGGTAAGAATGATTCTAAGCTTCTGATACTTAGCATTCTCTCGTTTGGCTTCGAAGACTAGATTGAGGCCGTGTGCGATACCAATCCCAATTATCAAAGCTGGAAAGCTGTAGAAGACAAACAAACACAGGCCTATGACCGCTAAGGTTATCAAGTTGGAAGTTGCGAGCACTAGCTTGCTGGGCTCATCCATATCCACCGTTCTGCCCCAGTTAGCACCCGCCATAAAGATAGCGATGCCCGCGCTGTAGCCGACAAATGAAATCAGGATATGAAACGCACCAAATCCACCAGCAACAGCCATTGCTAGCGGAAGTAGGATGAAAGGGATTAAACCCATATAACCGAGAACATAAATCATGAGCATGCTTACGTGTCAGTGTTAACTTAGATCAGCCTTTTACAGTCGCGACTGCTTAATAAACTCGATAAACGCTTTAATCCTAGCAGGAAGCAGCTCTCTACTATGGTAGAGAAGAAAAACGGGTCTTGTGGGTACTTCGACCTCTGACAACACCTCCACCAACGTCCCACTGTCTATGTCCTCGCTTAACATTGATTCCGGCTGCAGTGCTATTCCCGAACCCTGAACAGCCCAAATACGCAGACTGTTACCATTGTTGCTCACTAGCTTCGAGTGCCCCAGATTCAGACTTGCAAGGTCAAATTCCTTTCCAAAAGATGAGCCGCTAAACCAAGGTGTGAAGCCCAGCACTTTGTGACTCTGAAGTTGCTCTAAAGAGGTCGGCTCACCAAATTGCTTCAAATAGGTAGGGGATGCCGCGAACACCATCTTCTGCTGAGCCACTTGGATGGCAATGAGCTCGGAATCAGGCAATTGTCCTACTCGAAAATAGAAATCAAACCTATCCTGAATCACGTCTGAGACTTGGTCAGAAAGCTCTAGCTCTATTCGAATTTCCGGATGCGCTTTTGAAAACTCACTAAGAAGAGGAGCTAGTACATAACTACCAAAATTGGTTGGCGCTGAGATACGGATTTGTCCCTCGGCTGAAATTGCTAAGGACTCGAGTTTCTTTTCGGTTGCCTCAAGATCACTCAAAAGCTCACGGCAACTTTTCAGATAAAGCTCACCGGCTTGGGTCAGGCTCTGCTTGCGAGTGTTGCGGTTGAGTAGCTTTAGCTTGAGTTGCTGCTCAAGCGCCGCAATGCTCTTACTCACCATAGTCACTGAAATATCGAGCTTGTCTGCAGCCTTGGTAAAACTGCCTTGGTCGCACACAGCGACAAAGGTTTCTATTGCCTTGAACTTATCCATGTCAGCCCACTTATCCCTAAATCACTATAAACCTAGGTTAAAAGTGCCTAAACCTAAAGCCAGTTAATACTGAGCTTATATGGCCCTAATCTGATCCCATTAAATCTTGAGGGTAACAAATATGGGGTCATTTCTAAGCTACTACATCATATCTGCGTTGACGGTTGCAAGCCCAGGCTCAGCAGTCATCTTCACCATCACCAATACCATTACCAAAGGTCGGCTAGCAGCGGTGCGAGGCTTTATTGGGGTTGCCTTGGGAATTCTTATTGTAGGGTATGTCTCTCACGAGATATTAGTGCACATAGGTAAACAATTCTCACAGGGTTTGGCCTGGGTGAGTCTGTTTGGCGGAGCTTATTTTCTATGGCAGGCCATCGGTCTTTTTCGAGACAAGCCGAAGAAACAAGGCAGTAATAAAGTCGTATCGACTGAATTAATAAGCGGGGTAATGATCAGTCTTTCCAATCCAAAGGCACTGCTGTTCTTTACCTCAGTGTTTCCACTCTACTTCAACAGCGAGATTCACTATTCGGTGTTTATCATTGCCTTTGCAGTGAACGTATTGCTGATTCATAGCTTGTATTGCTTAGGGGCGAGTCGATTTAAAACAGGGGCTTCTCATCAAGACAGAGTTTGGAAAGGCATTACCATTGCCCTATACCTATTCCTCTCTGTTGCCTGTTTCCTAAATTCCATGAACCAGCTTTAGGTAGGGTAGTGAGTGATTTAGTAAGCAAAGTGTCGCTGGCAGGGAGCCAGCGCCAAGCCCGATGTATCTACGGCGTCTTTGCATCTAAACACTCACTACTTTATCAACCAGAGTAAGCCCAATGAAATCGGCCGTACATCGACCAAATCGCATAAATTCAAACAAAAAAAAGCCGGAGCGAAAGCTCCGGCAACGGGGTTAAAACACCTGCAACCATAGGACGTCATAGGAGTTTAATGAAATCTCACTTCCAGTGATTTTCTTACCAGAAAGCAGGTCAGTAACCTTGCCATTTCCAAGTACATCACAGATAGAAGCTGGAATAGTTTGTGAGTGCTCACTGAAGTTACAGATAGCCAATAGCTTGTCACCGTTCTCATGCTCACGGCAGTAAGCAAACAGATTATCGCGATAAGTACTCAGCACTGTGGTTTTCGCTTCACCGAATACTGGCATCGACTGGCGAAGTTCAATCATAGAGCGAAGTTCGCTGGATACACGGTGTTGGTAAGAGCTTGGGTCTTGCGCTAGTGCTACTGCTTCTTCAGTCACCTCTGGACGGTTAACCCAGCGCGCATCATCACGTTTAAACTCGTCTGCAAGATAAGAGTGGTCGTTAAGAATGCCTAGCTCATCACCTTGGTAGATTAGCGGGATACCACCGATGCTCAGGTTGATAGAGTTCAGAAGACGGATACGCTTGATAGCCCACTCAATCTGCACCTTATCACCAGATTCAATTGCTTTTTCTAGACCAGCGAGAGAGGCTAGCGAACCACATACACGGCAGTCGCCCGTGGTTGGGTTAGCTTGGAAAGGCACACCCTTAGCAAACGAACCATCAAATTGGTCAGTGTAGAACTGGTTTAGGAAACGGCGGTGATCATAGCCATTGATGCCACGCTGATCGGCAACCGCATCATCGAAGGTCCAACCGATATCATCGTGACAACGGATGTAATTCACCCAGCTACAATCCGGTGAGATTTCGAAGCTCTTCTGTAGCGATGAGGTCAGAAGACCAGTTTGGCGTGTAGCTAGGCCTTCCCACATTAGTGCCATTAGCAATGGGTTGTAGGATAGTTGGCACTCACTTTTATCTATGTATTGAGCCACCTCATCTGGGTGCACGATGGCCTCAGATTTGAATAGTACCGATGGTGCAACGATCTGTAGGCAGTCATTGAAACATTGGATCAGGGTGTGCGCCTGAGGCAAGCTCTCGCACTGAGTCCACTTCTGTTTCCAGATGAATGCTAGCGCGTCTAGACGAAGACCTTCACAACCGATGTTTGCTAGGAATAGCATCTCATCGGTGATGGCATTGAACACTGCAGGGTTTGAGTAGTTTAGGTCCCACTGGAAGCTGTTAAACGTAGTCCATACCCACTTCTGCTGCTCTTCAAGGAAGGTGAAGCTACCACGACGTACCGTCGGGAAGATCTCGCGGCAGGTCTGATTGTAGTCATCCACTTCTTGCTTGTCGGTGAAGAAGTAGTAGTAGCCTTCCATCTCAGGATCGCCTGCTTTCGCGCCTTCTGCCCACACATGCTCGTCTGAGGTGTGGTTAAACACAAAGTCCAAAACTAGGCTGATGTCTTCGTCTGCTAGCGCGTCGGCAAGCGCAACTAGGTCTTTCTCCGTTCCCAGTTTAGGATCTACGGTGCGATAGTCAGAAACCGCGTAGCCACCGTCACTGTCACCCTCTGGACTCTTGTACAGTGGCATCAGGTGCAGGTAGTTAATACCTAGGCTCTTTAGGTATGGAATCTTCTCTTTGAGACCCTTAAGGTCGCCTGCGAATAGGTCTACATATACCGCCATACCTAGCATCTTTTCACTGCGATACCAAGTTGGGTTCTTTAAGCGAAGTTCATCACGGTTCTTTAGCTTTCGCTTACGGCTAGCAAACGCATTTGCAAGAGTAAGCACTAACTTCTGTAGGTGGAAAAAGAAGTCATACTGCTCACCATAAAGTTGGTGTAGCTTGCTTACCAGCGATGGGAAGGTCTGCTCGAGACGCTTCTCGAATACCTGCTGATCTTTCTTAGTCAGCTTAGGTAGGGTTACCGACTCAAGAACCTGAGTCAGTGCGCGTTGTGCTTGTGTCGGATTCATTATTCTTCTTCTCCAGCCAAACTTTTGGTTGTTAGATTTTGTAGGTGCAATTCGCCTTGGTTGACTTCAAGAAGACAACTCGCTTCAGTGTCTTGGGCAAAAGCCAGATTAGTGAAACTAAACTCACCTCGGTTGATCAAAAACTCCACCGAGCCAGCATCAACCAAAATTTCTAGGTGCAGTTCACCGCCTGCTGGCACCACTACAGAGTAATCGTGGGATAGTGCTCATCGATACGCGCTGAGCCAAACTGCCCTTTACGAATCGAATGAACCTGGATGCCTTTCTTGACCTGAGTCAGCTCAAACTGAATTTCGGCATCTTTAAACAGAGAAACGCTAAGGGTCTGATCATCTGCCAGCATTACATCCATAGACGCCTTAAGCACCGAGCCTTGGGCGAACAGTTGCATGCCTTGCGCCTTGGTTTGCTCAAGGTGCTGAGTATCTAGCTGAAGTGCGCTGTCGAGCTCTGCTACCAAGCGCTGCCCTACCCTAAGTCCAGCAATGGATTCAAATAGAAACAGCTCCCTTGGCATTGCCATCGAGCTACGGAATTCTTTGGTTGGCAGTTCCAATGAGTACTGGTGGTTGCTCATCCAGGTACTAACAATGCGGCGGCCATCTTCTGCAGGGATATCTGAGAAAGACTGAGTGGCGTAATAGTCGCGACCAAAGTCCAACCACAGCACCTCTTCTGGGTGGTTATGGTTAGTAAAGCGCTCGCCATCGAAATCACCGATGAAGTACTGAGTGCCTGCGCCACCGCAGTGTGCGCCCTCACCGATGCCAACCACTAGAATCCAGCGTGATTCCTCTTTGCCTTCAACCTTAAGCTCACACAGATCCGGACACTCCCAAGGTCCTTTACTGTGCGCGCCATGGCGATAGCCAAACTCAGAGACCAGTGTCCAGTCGATAAGATTGGTAGAGCGATAGAATTCGATATGCTGGCCGCAAGACACCACCATTACATAAGCCTGAGAGGCCTCATGCCAAAACACCTTAGGGTCGCGAAAATCTGGGTTGCCGCGCGCTGGGATAATCGGCGCGCCGTCATTGTATTTGGTCCAGTTGATACCATCTTGGCTGTAAGCCAGAGACTGCTGCTGGATAGGATCTTCCACTTCAGAACCGTCTGCAAGAGTCACTTTTGGCTGAATAAAGCTGGTGTAGAACGCCAGAAGACCTGGTTTGCCAGATTCAAATAGACCCGAAACATTGTCGGTATCTACAATTGCACTGCCTGAGAAACACATACCTGACTCATCCGGATACAGTGCAGGTTCAAGTTTCTGCCAATGGATAAGGTCGGTGCTCACCTTGTGACCCCAGTGCATCGGTCCCCACACGGTATCTTGCGGGTAGTATTGATAAAACTGGTGGTATTGGCCGCCAAAATAGACCAAACCGTTGGGATCGTTCATCCAACCAGAATCTGGTGTCATGTGCAGGTGTGGGCGGTATTTCTCAAGCATAACTTCACTCTTTTGCATTGATATACATCTAGGGTTAGGCAGGCAAATTTCCCCCTTCTGATGTAGGTCACACATCAAAAATTTGCCTACCCAAGCCTAGAGGTACAGTGCTAGGTCGGGCCCTCGTCGGGGGGAGGACCCTAGCTTCAGGACTTTGTTAGATCAACTGTGCTTAGAAGCTGTAGTTGATACCCGCGATGAATAGTGGGATATAACCTTCGAATTCGCTCTTCTGTGCGCCTTCTTTGTAATCGATCTTCTTGTAGCTCACCTCAGTGAACACACGCCAGTTCTTAGCGATTGGGTAGTTAGCTGAGATACCTAGCTTGCTGTAATCTTCAGTCCACTCGTGTTGGCCAGTGATGTCGTTCTCTTTCTCGAATGAACCAAACTCACCCCATAGAGATGCAGACAGCTTGCCCCAGCTGTACCAGATACCTGGCTTGATGATGTACTCTGTTTCTGTTTGACGAGTACCATCTTTACCTTTCCACTCACCTACTTGGTAACGGAAGTTAAGCCACGCACCAGAGTTATCAGAGATCTTGTAGCCTAGACCTGGCTCTAGTTCCCAGTACGGGAATTCACCTTGATCACGTTTGTATTCAACATGGTAAAGACCGTAACCGTGCACCTCTAGATTGTCGGTTAGCTGGTAGCTACCAAATACCTTGCCGCCTGGAGTCGTGCGCTTATCGATACTTTCAGATGCCAGTTTCAACCCCCAACCCACAGAGCCACGTTCAAGTCCATAGGCTTTGTTTACATAGATTTCTTGGATAGCGTTCACGCCACGGTTGTAATCAGCGTGTTTTAGATTGCCAGTAAATAGGTCTTCACGGCCTGAGTAGAAGCCAAAGTCCCAGCCTGGTAGGTCATCGTGGCGGAAGTTACCTTGAGCTAGGGTGTACTTCACCTTACCTTCGTTTACACCACGGTCATTAACTACACGCTCAATCTCGATGTTGGAGCCAATGGTACCGTGCAGGCGACCTTCTTCTTTCTCTTGTTGGTTAGTCGCGGTAAGCAGTTCGGCGGTTGAAACCTCTTCTTTTACTGCAACAAGTTGACCCTTTGATTGATTAGCTTCTTTGGTAGTAGCAGTGCCTTGAACTTCCGCAGAATCGGTTGCCTGAACGTCGCCTTCTTCCGCTAAAACTGGAGTCATATAAAGGGATGCAAGCGCGATAGAAGTCGCTAATACTGTTTTTTTCACGGTGGTTACCTTATTATTTTCCTTGTCGTAAAGGTTCTCGCGCCAACGAGAACCACTTCATTGCCTGCGCCAACAGGCATTTTCTCGCTCAAATGACTAATTTTTATGAATTTTGAGCGTAAAAATCCTAAGCCCGCCGCCAAGCGGGCTTTTTATTCGGTAATTTTTGTAGGGTTGAGCTTTAGCCAGCCATGCTTACTTGTGGCGGTAGAGTGATTAGCTCGTCCATGGTCATGCCGCGTTCGAAAGCCTTTCCTTTGCTATCAAACAGGTGACATTTTTCTGCTGGGATACGGATATTTAGGCGCTGTCCCACTTCTACATGTACTGTTCCAGGTACACGTACAAGCACTTCCTGACCACCTTTAACTAGGGTGGTGTAAAGCAGGGATTCAGTGCCCAGTCTTTCAAGGCCCTCAACAACAACCCCTACACCCTCTTCTGCAAGGTGGATATCTTCAGGACGGATACCTAGGGTCATTAGAGCGCCCTCCGTAGCCAGAGAGGCATCAACATCAGCAGCGAAGGTGTAATCACCCACTTCTACGGATGCTTGAGAGTCGGTTGCACTCTTAAGAGTGGCTGGCAGTAGGTTCATCTTTGGTGAGCCAATGAAGCCTGCAACGAACAGAGTTTTCGGGAAGTAGTAGAGATCCAGAGGAGAACCAACTTGTTCGATGTTGCCACTGCGAAGTACAACGATCTTGTCTGCTAGAGTCATAGCTTCTACCTGATCATGAGTCACGTAGATAACGGTCGACTTAAGCTTTTGGTGATACTCCGCTAGCTGCAGGCGCATGCGCACACGTAGCGAGGCATCGAGATTTGATAGGGGCTCATCAAGCAAGAACAGCTTAGGATGACGAACGATAGCACGGCCGATTGCCACACGCTGACGCTGACCACCAGATAGCTGGCTTGGTTTCTGCTGAAGAAGGTTAGTTAGCTCGAGCATCTCAGCCACTTCACGCACAGATACTTCGATCTCTTGCTTAGGCTTCTTCGCTAGCTGTAGGCCGAATGCGATGTTCTCGTACACCGTCATGTGTGGGTAAAGGGCGTAAGACTGAAATACCATGCCGATGCCACGGTCGGTTGGAGATAGGTTGTTTACTACCTCGCCGTCTAGGCACATGTCACCTGAGGAGATCTCTTCAAGGCCAGCCACCATACGTAGCATGGTTGATTTACCACAGCCCGATGGTCCAACAAACACAGTGAACTCACCATCTTCGATGGTTAAGTTGGCATCCTTGATGATATGTGCACCGTCAGGATAAATTTTATTGATGTTTTTCAGTTCTAAACGAGCCATTTTCTTACCTAATGTTTCTAAATTCTTGCTGTAAGCCACCAGCGGTAGGGGGTTGCGCACATCCTAAAAAGGACAAATAGGATGTGCGCTTTTTGAGCGTTTTAAAGAACCGCGCTCAGGTTCAGTTTGCCGGTGTCAGCTACACACCAAGTCGCGTGACCTACGCGATCTTGTGGACCGATACCGATAACGCGCATGCCCGCTTCTTTAGCTGCATCCACGCCCGCTTCTGCATCTTCAACAACGATACACTCATCTGCGTTTACGCCTACTTGGCCTGCTGCGTGAATGAATACGTCTGGAGCTGGCTTAGAGCGAGTTACAGACCAACCATCACCGATAGCATCAAACAGAGGCGTTAGGCCTAGCTTGTGCAGGATAGGACGCGCGTTCTTGCTTGCAGACGCTAGTGCTACCTTGATGCCACGAGCGTTAAGCTCAAGTAGGAACTGCTCGATACCTGGCAGTACGTCTTCTGCAGAGATGGTGTCTAGCAATTGAACGTAGTAGTCGTTCTTGCGAGTCATTAGCTCTGCGAACTTCTCTTCAGAGATCTCAGCACCATTCAGGATGATGTTTAGAGACGCTTGACGAGATACGCCACGTAGCTGCTCGTTGATCTCACGGTCGAAGTGGTAGCCTTCTTCGTCTGCCATGCGTTGCCACGCTTGGTAGTGAAGCTCAGCGGTATCTGTGATAACGCCGTCTAGGTCGAAGATAAATGCCTTACACATTGAAAGTTACCTCTGCAGTTTCGATAGTGCGTGGCTCGTTCGCCACTTCAATTTCTAGTGCTGCGCCGTTGAAATCAGGACGCTTGATAGTGATGGTTTCTTTGTTTAGAGAAACCTCTAGACGCTCGCCTTTCCAGAAGATTGGGAAGTTTAGACCGTTCCACTGTTCTGGTAGGTTCGGTTGATGCGAAGGTTACCACCTAGCATACGAACGCCACCGAAGCCGTAAACCACACACTGCCACATGCCGCCGATAGACGCCGCGTGGATACCGTGGTCAGAACTCTTCATGTTTTGGCCGATATCGATAGACGCTGCTTGTTGGAACAGGTCGTAAGATAGCTCTGGGTTACCTACATCAGACGCTAGTACTGAGTGAGTAGAAAGACTTAGCGATGAATCGTGCAGAGTCTTAGGCTCGTAGTAGTTCCAGTTTGCGATCTTAGTTTCTAGGTCAAATTTATCTTCTTGCTGTAGGAACAGCACCATGATGTCAGCCTGCTTAGAAACCTGCATCTCGTTAACCTGCTCTAGGTTGTAGTCTTGGAACAGACCACCCACGAATGGCTGCTCTTTGTACTTAGTCAGGTCGATGATTTCTTTCTGTAGGTAAGTGTCGTCCTGTGGGATAACCTTATCTTCAGCGCGAGGCGTTGGAAGATAGATGCTATCTACACGCTCTAACCACATCTTACGTGCTTCAACTAGGTTCAGCTTGTCAGACAGTTTCGCTAGTAGCTCAGGGTTAGACTGCTCTAGGTCTTCGTAGTAACGGATAGCAAGCTTGATGTTTTCAACAGCCATGTAGTTAGTGAAGGCGTTGTTATCGATGTGCTCTTTGTACTCATCAGGACCGATTACGTTGCAGATACCCACATGTTGCGGTCTTCTAGCCACTCTAGACGGCTTGTCCAGAAGGTCGCTGTATCGAACATGATCTCGTAGCCCATGTCGTCCATGAACTTCTGGTCGCCAGTGATTTGGTAGTACTGCCAAAGAGCGTAAGTGATGTCACACGTGATGTGCTGCTCGATGAAGCCAGACCAGATCTTAGTAGACTTACCAGTAATGATGTCTACCGCACCCCATACAGGCGTTACTTCTTCACCCGTCAGTGCAGATTCCCATGGGAACTGAGCACCTTGGTAGCCGTTGTCTGCCGCTTTCTTACGTGCACCGCCAAGAGTCTTGAAGCGATACTCAAGTAGGTTACGCGCTACTTCTGGCATGGTGTAGATGAAGAAAGGAAGCATGAATACTTCAGTATCCCAGAATGAGTGACCTTTGTAGCCCTCACCTGACAGACCTTTCGCGCCGATACCGAAGCGAGAGTCGTGCATTGGAGTGAAGATGTTTAGCTGGTATTGAGCAAAACGAATCGCTAGCTGATCGAACTCAGAGCCTTCGATAGCGATGCTCATGTTCGCCCAACGCTCGTCCCACACTTTTGCAGATTCGCCTAGTAGCTCGTCAAAGCTACGGTCAGCATTTTGCTTAAGGTTAGTCAGTGCGTGGTCGCGTAGGTCTTGCAATTGGTATTCAGCGTGGTCGAACTGCTTGTCACGAGAGGTGTGAACCACACCTACTTTCTCAACGCCAAAGGTTTGGCCAACAGACACGTCTTGGTTGATGTTTAGCCATACTTTACGACGGTCCATTTGTAGACCTGGATCGATGTCAGCTTGCTGGCCATCAACAAAGTAACGGTGAGACGTTAGGAATACGAAATCAACGTTGCTTTCAGTTGTGCGCTGTAGAAGCTCGATATAGCGCTTGTCATAGATGCGCTTCTCGCCTTCGTGGAAGTGCTGTGCACCTGAGTTAGAAAGCTGAGCATCAACACCAGAGCGGATTTCAACTTTCGCATCTGCGTTTAGTGCAGTCACGTTTACGTCGAACGCCATTAGGTGAAGGTTTGCTTGAGAGATAAAGCGACGGAAACGCATCGCAAAGCTCTTGCCTTCAGTGTTAGTCCAAACGAATTCACGGGTCAGTTCACCGTTCTTCACGTTTAGACGACGTGAGTAATCTTTTACCTCACCAGATTCTAGGTGGAAACGACGACCATCGATGAAAATCTCAATAGCACTCATGTCCGCCGCGTTTGGCAATTCTGTAACTTCGTCTTGGTCAAACTTGTTGAACGTACCTGACACAAACAGGTTACGAGTTTGACCTACGTATTTTTCCTCAGTAGCAGAACGTGCTCCCATGTAGCCATTACCTTGGCTCATTACAACTTCACATTTTCCTTGAAGAGCAGAATCAAACGCTGTTTCCTCAACGATCCAGTTTTTAAGCTCGCCAGTACCAGCGCTATAGTTCATGTACATTTTGTGTAATCTCCGAATTAACCTTTAACAGCGGAAGAAATATCGTTACCAACGAAGTAACGTTGAAAAATAATAAATACCAGTAGGACAGGAATCGTGGAGAGGAATGCCCCCGCCAGGATTAGGTTCCAATCCCCTGCAACACCATATGCGTTACGTAAGCTCAATAGACCGACAGGAAGTGTGTAGGCATCTACTGGGCTGTTAATAACAACTAATGGCCAGAAGAAATCGTTCCACGCACCTTGGAAACCCAAGATAGTGACCGACATGATGGCGGGCTTAGCCAGAGGCATGAACACGCGCCACAGAATCACGGCAGGGGACGCACCATCAACGATGGCCGCTTCTTCAAGCTCTTTTGGTATGCTCTCGAAGAACTGCTTCATGATCAGCACCTGACCCGACGCTACGATGGCGGTGATGACAGCCCAAGGGGTGTTCAACAAACCAATGTCGCGGTAAATCAGATAGTTAGAAATAAATGTCACCTGCCCTGGAATCATCATGCTGAACAACATGAAGGCAAACACTGCGCGAGCACCGGTAAACTTAAGTCGTGCTAGGGCGTAACCTGCGGTACATGCGAAGAACAGTGTTAGCAGTACCTTGCCAAAGGCGATAACGAATGAGTTGATGGTCCAGCTCATGAACAGGCTCTTACCTGTATCTAGCTCACCGACTCGGTGTAAACGCGCACATAAGACTTAAACACATACCCAATCACACCCGGTGCTGCGTTATCCCATGCTGCCACGCGGCCACGACGCTCCATACGACTCGGTGCAAGTGTGCTGTCTACCAGCACCTGACCACGTGGAACCTCTACGGTTACCGGTAGGGTCGCAACCTCTGGGCCGTCACCTTGATACTTGATGGTGAACTTCCAGGTCTTGCTGTGGCCTTGTTTCTCAGTCTCACGGCGACCGCGCTTCTCGATAAAGGTCACTTGCTTACCTTCATCCACCAGCACAGGCTCGCTTACTAGTGCGTAGTCTGATGCAAATTCGGTGGTGATAGCCGCAGCCATACCCGTACCTGGGCGGCGACGTGGCACCTCGATGATCGGAGTGGCAAGCTCTTTGCCCTCTTCCACCGCATAGGTCACTTCAAACTCAATCTCAGCGCCCGGTGCGAAGCCACCAAACATAGGTGCGTTGTTACCTTGCTTACCAAGGTCGTAAGCCGCGCTCCAGTTACTTGGCTGAACCTGAGCAAAGTTAAACTTAAATGGTTGCTCAAGCGGGTTGTCTTTCAAGCTAGCTAGGAAAGCTACTACGAAGGTACCTAGCATCACGGTTGCGATAAGTAGCAGTGAGCTGTATACCCAAGCTACCTTCGCCCAGCGACGGCGTGCTTGAAACTTAGCTACCTCTTCCATTGACGGTTGAGGCTTCTCATCCGTACTCATAATTTGGGACGTCATGTTAGCCATCTGCTTTCTCCTTCACGCCAAAGAACTTCTGCAGATAAACCACTGCCAATGTGATGAATGCCAATACCAGTGCCGCTGCGCTCGCCATACCGATTTGTGGCGTGCCACCCGGTGGGAATGCGTTGTGGTACACGTAGTAAGCTAGCGTGATACGAGACTCAAGCGGTGCTGCCGAACCTAGCAGTGCTACCTGGTCGAACATCTGCAGTGTGCCGATGATAGAGAAGGTCACTACCACGAAGGTTACCGGTGCAAGCTGAGGAATTGTGATGTTCCAGTGCTGTTGCCACTTGTTTGCGCCATCGATGTGCGCCGCTTCATAAAGCTCACCTGGGATGCCTTGTAGGCCCGCTAGGAACAGCAGCATGAAGGTTGGAATAGTGGTGTAGATGTTCTGGATAACGATCGCCCACAGCGTTAGAGGCATAGGACCTACGTTGTCGCGAGTGTTTAGCCAGTTCACCTCAATGATTTCATTGGCACCTTCAATCCAGCCGAACGATGATGCAACTAGGGTTACCAGAGCCGCAACGATAGTCGACATGATGGCCCACGCAGGATCAAACCAGCCCACAGGAAGACCTTTAACACGGTCTCTTAGAACCAGCAGTACCTGACACACAACCGCTACTGCGAAGAAACAGCTGATGTATGGGTAGTTGTTAACTAGGTCTGTGATAAAGCCGTTTAGGTAACCGTTCTTCTGATAGAACCAGATGAAAATCAGGGTAACCGCAGCACTCGACAGAATACTTGGCAGATAGAAAGCCGTTCTAAAAAAGCTCTTACCGCGGATCTTAGAGTTAACCAAGATTGCCAGACCCAGTGCCAATACAGTTTGCACGCCCGTTACTATCAGTGAGAACCAGATGGTGTTTGCCAGTGATAGTAGGAATAGGTCATCGCTAAGAAGCGCTTTAAAGTTTGATAGTCCAACCCAAACCGCGTCGCTGAATAGGTCGTAATCAGTGAAACTGAAGTAGACCGTACGCACCAAAGCGTAAAGGAAGAACACTAACAGGGTCAGTACAAATGGCCCTGCTAAGAGCCATCCATAAACCTGTTGACGAAGACGTAACGAGTTCATTGCTTATCCTACTTCGTCATCGAGTCGTATTTTTTCTGCGCAATCTTAAGCGCTTCGTCTTGGCTCATTTGACCAAGCAATACAGAGTTCAATGCTTCGTTGATTGGAGTCATCCAAGCTGCGCCGTATTGGCGGAAAGCGAATGGTTCAACGTGGCCGGTACGCGCACCATCGAACACTTGCTTAGCCAGCACGCTTTCAGAGTCGGTTTGCTCGAAGAATTCAGACTTAGATAGACCTTCACGGCTTGGAAGTGCTAGACCTGCATCCAGAACCCACTCTTGGGCTTTCTTGCTGGTTAGGATCTCAACCGCTTTTTGGGTTGCTTCAACGTTCTTGCCATCAGCGTTAATTGCCCAAGCCACGGTGAATAGAAGGTTGCCACGCTCACCAGTTTTCGGGTCGGTTGGCATTAGAGTTGTGCCGTAAGGAAGGTTTGGCGCCTTGTCGCGCAGGTAACCGCTGATCCAGTTGCCTTCTAGGGCTACTGCAGTCTCTTCAGTACCGAAGCAGCCACCACCCCAACCTTGGCCAAGGTCAGTTGCTAGGATACCTACTTCATCTTTAGTCACTAGGTTGGTGTAGAACTCAAACGCACGCTTGAAGTTGTCATCCAGTACAGTTTTGCCTTGTTCGTTGAAAGGCTTCCAACCTGTCGCTAGTGCAAAAGGGCCGAAACGTGCATAGTCAGGCATCACACAGATACCCGCAACTTCGTCACCTAGTACTTCTTTTACTTCTACTAGCTTTTTACGTAAATCGTCCCAACTGTCTTGGTTAGTTGGGTACTCCACTTCCGCGTCATCGAAGATGTCTTTGTTGTACTGAAGCGCGATAGTGTTGAAATCTTTTGCCAGTCCGTATTGCTCACCATTTGCTTCGAACGCTGTGTTCAAGCTTGGGATCATTGACTGAGAAACGTTGTTTAGATTTGCAGAGTTAGCTTGAACCTTGCCAGAGTTGATGAAGGTATTGGCGAATGCCACGTCCATATAGAAAGCGTCTGGTGCTGTACCTGCTGAAAGGGCGTTGGTGATGTATTGTGAGAAATCACCTTCTACTGCGCGGTATTTGATGTCGATACCCGCTTTCTTGAAGTCATCTACTAAAACTTCATTAACCAGTTTGTTTAGAACAACAACGTCGTTACCACCCCAACCGGCGATAGTAACTTCTGTGTTGGCTAGTGCTGAAGTCGATAGGCCAGCAGCGAGTAGGGATGCTGCTAAAAGTGACTTTTTCATATTGCCCTCAAATCTTTGTTTACGTTCGAATTGAGGTGCATTATGCATGCTTTACGTAAACGCTTACGTTACGAAGATCACATTACGCTTTTATTTCGTCGACTTATAAAAAAGCATGACCTAAGTCATGCTTTTTCATTCATATGCAATATATTTGTTAACAACTAAGTGGTTTCACCTAACTTTAACGTAACAGGAACGACCGATCCTACTGGCTGTTCACCCACCATAGCTTGCTCTAGCATTTGCGCTACGCGGTTTGCGATAAGGTCGGTGTCTTGCACTATCGTTGTCAGCTCTTTAGAGATACCTGGCAGGCCATCGTAGCCTACGACTGAGAAATCTTTAGGAAGCTTGTAGCCTCTATCTTTAAGCGCTGCAATTACACCTAGTGCAGTCTCATCACATTCACACACAAAGCCTTGATAAGACTCTAGTTGTTTCTGGTCGAGATTGATGAAATAACGGTATGCAGCTATCTCTCCCAAAGGCTCGGCTCCGGTACGTAACTCCCTGACAGGTAAGGCATTTCCTGCCATTACTGACATATAACCCTGATGTCTAAACTGGTAGCCATCACCATAGGTAGTAGGAGTCACAAAGCAGATATCGGTTAGACCTTTATCAACCAAGTGTTGGGTCGCTTCGCGGGCACCATTAAAGTCATCAGGAGCTACCCAGAAAGAGCCCTCGTTCATGCCAATACATACGAAAGGCACCTTCTTCTCACGGCACATCTCTACCCTAAGGTCATTAGTAGTCATACCCAGTAGAATAGCACCACCGACTTTGGTCAGATCCACCTCACCAAAGCTCACAGGAAGTAAATTACGTCCTGATTTACGTATTGCAGCAGACAATGATGGCCAAAGCACGCCCAAATAACGGGATGCGAAGATATCGTGTGGGCCTAACGATATAGCGATAGTATTGTTATGACTTCCAGACAATTCACGTGCAGAAGTACTAGGAACGTAGCCTAGGTCCTTACATATAGTTAAAATTTTCTGGCGGGTTTTCTCACTGATACCCGGCTTATTATTTAGGGCTCTACTAACAGAAGCTATTGATACGCCTG
Source organism: Vibrio sp. JCM 19236 (assembly GCA_000830455.1). Lineage (GTDB taxonomy): Bacteria > Pseudomonadota > Gammaproteobacteria > Enterobacterales > Vibrionaceae > Vibrio. Next base: position 63,291 of record BBSB01000002.1, on the reverse strand, counting down.
CAATTTTTGCGGCCTCATGTATCGTAGCCTTCTTCAGTCTGCCTCTGATTTACTCTCACTCAAGGTGAATCCCCTAGCAAACTACGTAAAATTTACGTCAATTATTCTGTATATAGCGTAAAAAAGCAACGAGAGTTTACGTCATATGAGAAACAAAAAATGTGATAAACCCACGTTATATATGAAAAAAGTTGCAATCGACACGATAAATGTAAGTAGGCATTAACGGAGAAGTTCTACGCAAAATCTACGTAAATCAAGACATTAAACAAGCATAAGCATATATACACTAACCATTAAGGGGTAAGGTTGCAACGTAAATGCCTCATGTATACTGAGCGCGATTGCTTCGTATAACCCCACTAATAAGGTTTGGGGGTCTCTACCAGTTCCCGTAATAGAGCTGATTACGAAGAGTTAGAATTCTCTCGACCGTCTTAGACATCGGACCGTTTACGGTATTCTTACTCTTTGTACTGGCATTTTCCTACACTTGAGTAAGTTTACCTTTGAAGCAATAGGTAGTTTATGAACTCATTTATCCAAGACCTGCCAAAAGTCGAACTTCATCTGCACATCGAAGGCACACTCGAGCCTGAACTTCTGTTCGACCTAGCCAAGCGTAACCAAATCCAGATCCCCTTCTCTTCCCCTGAAGAGTTAAGAGAGGCGTATCAGTTCAGCGACCTGCAATCATTCCTAGATATCTATTATCAAGGCGCTAACGTTCTGCAAACCGAGCAAGACTTCTATGACCTGACCTGGGCTTATCTACTGAGATGTCAGCAAGATAAGGTTATCCATACCGAGATTTTCTTCGACCCACAGACCCATACCGAGCGTGGCATCGCCTTCGAAACCGTTATCAATGGTATCCACAGCGCCTTTCGGATGCCAAACAGCAGCTGGGCATTACCTCAGAACTGATCATGTGCTTCCTGCGTCACCTAAGCGAAGAAGACGCCTTTAAAACACTGGAGCAAGCCCTACCGTTTAAAGACAAGATCATCGCTGTGGCTTGGATTCTTCCGAAACGGGTCACCCGCCAGAGAAGTTTGCACGAGTGTTTACCAAAGCAATCGAAGAAGGTTTCTTAACCGTGGCACATGCCGGTGAAGAGGGACCTGCGCAGAACATCCATGACGCGCTAGAGATGCTTAAGGTATCGCGAGTAGACCACGGCGTGCGCTGTGTAGAGGACTCTGCGCTAGTAGAAAAGCTGATTGAGACCAAGATGCCTCTTACGGTATGCCCACTGTCTAACATCAAGCTGTGCGTGTTTGATGAGATGAGTGAGCACAATATCACCGAGCTTCTACGTAAGGGCGTAGCGGTAACCATCAATTCAGACGATCCGGCTTACTTCGGTGGTTATATGACTGATAACTTTATTGCGGTAAACGAGGCTCATCCGATGAAGCCCGATGAGCTGGCGCAGTTTACCCTAAATGCTATCGAGGCAAGTTTTATCTCAAACGAGCTTAAGTCTGAGTACCGTGAAAAGGTTGCTCGTTACCTAACAAGAGCCTAGGTCAACAGACCCTAGTGAACACCTAGTTACAAACTGGCGCAACAAGTGTCGCCGAATGACCTATTGTGCCAGTCAAACTCCACTTACATTACTGTCATCGCCCACTACGGAGACGCCTATGTTTGGAGTACTAGACCACAAGCTTAAGAAAGCCACTAAGCTACACCTAATCGAATACAAACAGAACAACTCCTACGCCAATTCTATTCTAAACAAGGTTCATGGCTCTACTTGGGATATCCTAGATGAGTGCTTGGATTCGTGTCGCACCATTGAAGAGAAAGCGTTGTTTGGTTGGTTGCTTATCCTCGAATGGGAGCGTCGCTACGCAATGAAGACCTACGACTTGCTTACTGCGGACTCCATAGAGGGCTTGCAAGAAAGTCATGATGATGCGCTGCACAATGCTGGTTTGAAGGGCTCAGTTACCAACCAGATATTCGACAGTACGCTAAAGCAGCTTCAGAAATATAAGCTCAATCCTTTCTCAACCTGTTTTGAGCCTATTTAAAAATAAAAAGGCATGGTACTAGACCATGCCTTTCTTCTATCTGCGATGTGAGCAACTTAAACCGTCATCACCATCTGCTTGTTGAACACATGTTGGAACTGATCACGCATCCACACGTGGCCTGCATCTCGATCTTTGTCCGTATGCCAACTCAAGTAAGTCTTAATTGTGCTGTCTTTGATTGGGCACGGTACGATGTTGATATCTAGAGTCAGATTCGCCAGCTCAGCGGTCTGCGAGGTACGATAGAGACAAGCTGAGTGTTCGCCACAATGGTCACTAAGTCTTGAATAGAGTGGCATACGTGCGCGCCACGACCAACACACTCTTCACCCTCAGACTTTGCCACCATATCAAGGATGGCAGGGTGCAGTACAAACTGCTCTCCCATCATGTCGCTTAGGTTCAGTGATGAGAAACAAGAAAGGCGAGAATGGGCGGTGCTAGAGATCACCACCAGCTCATCACTGCTTAGCAAGGTATTGCGATAGCCCTTCATCAAGATAGGGGAAAAGTCTACGTAGAAGTCTTTCTTCTTGATGGTTTTATCTACCATAAAGCTAAGCTCTTGGTCGTGAAGCATAGAGATATTCAGGCTCACGTTAGGCGCAAGCAGGCTAACATCACGCACCAGTCGTGTAGTCGACTCACTCTGCAACGTGGCTCGCATGCTAACTGAATAGTTGCGAGTAGAGCTCTCAGGAGTGAAAGGGACATTCGGCAATTCATCACGCACTAGATTCAGTGCGTTATTAATTGAGCTAAACAGCACTTCTGCACGAGAGGTTGGCTGAATACCACGGCCATGGCGGATAAACAGGTCATCGTTAAACACGTCTTTAAGACGCGCGATGGCATTACTTACCGCAGGTTGAGACATACCGAGCACTTTAGCTGCTCGGGTCATGTTTCTCTCTTGCATAACCACTTCAAAGATAGTCAGTAGGTTTAGGTCTACACCGCGTAGGATGCTAGAAACAGAATTGGTTTCTTGTGGAACGATTGTATTGTCGATCATGTCTATGAGCCTCAACAACAGCTATATCTCAACCTCAATCCGTTTGTAACTGCTTATGACTGTATCCGGTGTCACACATACTGGTGTAGATATTAACTGGCTAAATTAAAAATCGACCGGAATTGTAATGTTTCCAAATAGTTAATTTGGAATATGAATTATGACTGACTAATCATACAATTGGCTAACCCTGCTCTGACACTCTCCTGACTTTCAGGCCTATCACAACCAGCAACCAGAATAAACTTTGAGCAAGCAGCGTGAAATATTGTCTTACAATTTGGGTGAACTCAGCCCCCATCTGGTTAACACTTAAGAAACCTTGAATGGCGGGCGTGCTCGGAAATAGGTTGGAAAGCCAAATCAATGGCTGTGGCAAACTCTCCAGTGGCCAGATAAAACCAGCACTGAACACCAACGGCATAGAGCTCATCAACACCAACACCGTCACCCACTCTCGGCGCGGCACCCATAACCCTATACAGATGCCCAAAAACGATGTTGAAAGCAAGAATGGCAAGGCGAACATAAACAGCTCAAACACATTCGCATGGGTCTCCACCCCATACAGGTGAAAACTCCAACCGAAGTAATAGCCCATCAGAAGTAGGTAGATCAGCATAAACAAGGCAATACGCACTACAAGCTGTTTTGCACTGTGGCGAGCTTTATTAGTCGCACCAACGACACCGATACCAATGAGCAGGGTTTGCTGAAGAATAAGCACAAACACAGCAGGCACTACATAGTTGATGTAACCCATACCTGCGTTAAATACGGGTTTCATCATGGTATCTATCGAGTGATAGTGATTAGCGGCAGCTTCTATGGGTTGCCCCTCCATCACTAAACGCGCAACCTTAGCCTCGGCTGCCAAGGTGCCACCAGCACGCGCTAAGCCTTCCACTATAGTGCCGTAGACCAAGAAGAAAGAGGCATCCCCAGCGTAGGCTAGGGTTGGCGCCTTACCCAGCAGAAGGTCACGATAGAAATGCTCTGGGATTACAAAGATGCCGCTCACCTCACCCTTAAGAAACTGCTGCTTTGCTTCTTCCACTGAATGAGCACGATTTACTAGATGCACCTGAGGCGCAGCGTTCACCATACGCTCTAGGTCAAAGCTCACCTTGCTCTTGTCGAGGTTCACCACAGTGACCTTCTGCTCAAGGGGGATCTGATTAGCGTACGGCAATGGATACAGAATAGAGTAAAAGAAGACGCCGCCAAATACGGTCAGCATCACCACTGGATTGCTGATGATCGCCTTGATCTCTTCGATTAGGATTTCACGCCAGCTCATTGCGCCACCTTCTTAGGAACAACTCGATACAGAAGCACCGCCACCAGCAGGTAAGCCAGCATAGGAGCCAGATGTGAGATAGAGGTAATGGCATCCGCACCGTATGAAACCTGACTTATCTGCATCTCGATGTAGTGACTTATAGGAAGCAAACTGCGCCAGATAAGCGCGAGATGGTTCATGTCCGTTGCCGGGAAGGTCACTCCCATAAAGGCAAAACTCGGCGCAGTTAAGGCTGCTGCAAGGCTCATTGCACGGGCAGGATCCATAGTGACAAAGAAGAAAAGTGCCGCCACCAGCATACAGGCGATAACCGTCACCAACTGCCCTAGGGCCAATACCAAGTAACTGCCCTGCATCGGCCAGCCAAGTACGCCATACATCCACAATAAGAAGGCCACGCCTAAACCAAGAAATATAGGAACATAGCAGGCTAAGAGCGGAAATAACTGCTTGGCGGTGAAGTCTCGACTAAAGGTACCTAGACGCTGATGCATACCCAGCGCCAGTATCGTGCTGACAAAGATAGTGATCTGCCAAATGGCTGGCACTATTGCCGAAACCAAGAACTGGGCATAGTTGCTATTGAGGTTAAACAGGGGTGTGATCTGGGTTTGCACCGATACCGCCTGACCTAATGCGCTCTTAGTTAATGCGTTACCTTTCGAGAGGTTCTTGCCAGTCTCGACCATGACATCGAAAGTGCCTGTAGCCTTCAGCACTGCAGAATTGATCAGCTTGCCCACCAAGATAAATTGACTGTTATACAGCACCGATACCTGAGGAGGATTTGAAAGATACACGTCTCGGTCAAAGTTTAGGGGAATTGAAACGTAGGCATAGATGTCACCACCTCGCAGCGCCTTAGCCGCCTCTTGCTCACTAGAGTAATAACCACTGACGGTTAAGGTGTCGGTCGCATCTAGAAAACGTACAAACTCGGCTGACATAGCACTGGACTCATGGTCTACGATGCCTACAGGTAGGTCTCGAGCAATACTGCTAGAGAAGATCCACCACACTAAACCCACCACCAGGATCGGTGCCCAAGTAAGTGAGGCGAGTAGCCACTTATCCTCCAGACTCGTCGCCATTCAGAAATCAATCCCATGCTTTACTCAGCCGCATCCAGAGTCACAGCAACACTCATACCGATACGATACTCGTTGTCTTGGTCCATAGGCCTTGCCTCTACCTCAAATGTGCGAAGGTCGAAGCCTTGACTGCTGTCGGTGGCGCGCCAAGTAGCAAAATCACCCATCACAGATTGATGCACTACACGAAAGCGCACGTTTTTATCCAATGCAGGAACAAAGGCTTCAAACTCGGCGCCTTTTTCAAAGTGCTTTAGAAGGTCTTCACGAACATTAAATACAGCCCATGTATCGGCAGTATCGATAACGGTTACTACAGGGAAGCCTTGCGGGGCTAGTTCACCACTATGAAGTAATACCTGAGACACCTCACCATCGAACCAGCTCTCTATTTGAGTATCCGCAGCATAGGCTTCCACCTCTGCTACCGCACCGGCTGCCATACGCGCTTTCTCGCTAGCCGCTTTCTTGGTTTCCTCCCGAGCACCCTCTTGAGCTAGAAGGAACATCTGATAGGCCGCACTCTCTGTGTATTTGGCTGCTTGCCACTGGGTGAAGGCCTCATCGCGTTTCTGCTCCGCCACTACGCCATCTTTGTATAGGCTATCTACTCGGCGGAAGGTCTTCTCCATCAATTGCGCTGCCGATTGTGCTTTCTTCCATTGATCCCTAGCTGCAGCAATCTGCTGATCACGAGCGCCTTTTTCAGCTTCTTGAGCAAGCGCTCCCGCTGCTTCTTGACCCGCTTTGGCTTGCTCTAGCTTGGCGTCGATCTCAGGGCTATAGATGGTAAAGATAAGGTCACCCTTTTTAACCAGATCACCCTTCTTCACGTTAATGGTGTCGATACGCCCCGGCACCTTAGAGGAGATGCTATATTGCTGTGCGGTGATCTGCCCGTGAACTCGGATTGGTTCTGGCTTATAAGCTTGATACACCCCAAACCCGATAAGACCCGCAACAGCCAAGAATGCGATTGCGAACGGCGCTTTTGATTTCATTTTATTCTCCATTGGAAGCCGCTCCTGTTTGTACCACTTTACGATTTTCGTACTGCTCAAAGGTGTTCATCTTTCCACTTAGAGCGAGCAACTTATTCAAAGAAATCAGATAATTAAATTCAGCTACGTGTTGCTGAGTCTGGATACTAGCTAGATACAACTCGGCATCCACCACATCGAGAGAGTTTGATAAGCCCTGACTAAAGGCTTTCTTGCGAAGACGCAGGTTCTCTTGGGCAAGTTCGATACTGGCGTTAAGACCTCTACTTCTTCTCGAGACTGCTCCGCCTCTAGATAGTCTTTTGCACTAACACCGATAGGTCTTGTTTCGCCTGTGCACGCAGGTGAGAGATCTGCAAAACCGCACTGTGCGCCGCCTCTAGGTTGCTTGAGCGACCGCTATTTTCAAGAAGCGGCACATTCACACCAATACCCACAAACCAATCCGGTCTCAACTGCGCAGCCAAAGAGTCATCCTCATACAGGCTATAGTCACCATAGAGATACACATCTGGTAGTATTTTCCCTTCTCCACCTTGGTCAGCCCTTTTGCCTGACGCTCTTTGGCGTCCAGAATCGAAAGCCCAGGGTAGGTGGTTAAGGTTTCATCGGTAAAGGCACTCAAGGGAGGCAAGGTATCGTTAGTAAACAGCTCAGTGGAAGGTGTCACGGTTTGAGATTGGTTCAAGATCTGCGTAAGGGCGCTGGTGGCGATCTCTAAATCGCGTTCGGCTTTCTTTCTATCCACGCGCGCTTTAGCAAGAGAAGCATCCGCCTGCAGTCTCTCAACTCGGGCTATTTGACCCTGCTGTTGGAGCTTGGCGGCAAACTCTGCGTGTTGCTCCAACCCCTTTTCTACAGAGGCATAGGTCTGTACCACCTGTTTTGACAGCACCACACCGAAGTAATACTTAGCCAGATCTTCATATTTAGCCTGACGATCCATTTCCAGCTGTGCTCTAGCCTCATCGGTTTGCGCTTCCGCGATGGATTGAGCGGAGATGATCTTGCCGCCAGTAAAGATCGGCCATACTGCACGGATAGACGAGGTAAACACATCCTTCTCAGCTATGGTTGAGACGATCCCTCCCAGAAGAGGCTGAAGTGCAGCTGGTGCGGTATTACCTGTACTCTCAACAATCTGATTGCCATCTAGAGTGACATCATCATCGAGGCGAGTGTAATTGGCACTCAAGGTGACTGAGGGCAGGTTGAGGCTCTTCTTACCCGCCTGCAGATTTTGATAGCGGGAGACGTTTGCTTGGCTAGCGGCCAGGCCATTGTTGTCCGACTGCACCATCTGCCACGCTTGACTAAAGGTCACCGACTCTGCACTGACGGGCAAGGCGAGCACAGCACACATGGCTGAGGTTAGGATTCTGAGTTTCAATTTTTATCTTCCGTGAAACACCATTTTAGAGCATATACTCTAAAATATAAGTTTATTGAAAACAATGCGTTAATAGCTATTACGTGCGTCTTCTTAGTGTAGTCTCAAAATTGAACATAGCGGTTAAACTCCTTCCACTGCTGTGTCTAAAAATGGACATGGAAATAGGCTACAATCGCGCTTCAATCAGAGAGCGAGCAATTCAGACTCGATTTGCTCAAAGCCATCAACAGAGAATTTGCAGAAAACCGTGAAGATTAGTGATGCTGAAAGGGATGCACTGTATAAAGTGATCCACTCGCGCAGAGATGTACGCAACGACTTTACCCAACAGCCAATACCGGAAGATGTCCTGCAGCGTATCCTGCTGGCCGCTCACCACGCCCCGAGCGTTGGTTTTATGCAGCCTTGGGACTTTATCTTGGTTACTGAAGAAGAGACTAAAGCAGAGATAAAGAAAGGATATGAAGCAGCGCGCTTGGAGTCAGCTGAGCAATTCTCTAAAGATAAACAAGGTCAGTACAAGAGCTTTAAGCTCGAAGGTATCATGGAAGCGCCCCTTGGCATCTGTGTTACCTGCGACAAAGAGCGTAACGGCCCGATCGTTATCGGACGTACCATAAAGCCAGAGATGGATGTCTATAGCACGGTTTGTGCCATCCAAAATATGTGGCTGGCGGCTCGTGCTGAAAACATTGGCTTGGGCTGGGTGAGTATCATCCACGATGATGTCCTGCGTAGTGCTCTAAACATCCCTGAAGAGCTGGAGATCATCGGCTATCTCTGTCTTGGCTATGTGACCAAGTTTAAAGATAAGCCTGAACTTGAAGACTTCGGTTGGCTTCCTCGAGAGAACCTAGACCAGCTGATCCACAAAGAGAAGTGGTCTAAGAAAAGGGACTAGAAATTGAAGTAGAAGCCGAGCTCTACATAGCTTGAGTCCTGCACCGGTTCATTGGGACGGGCACGGTACTCACCCTTGGTGTAGCTCACATATGGGGTGACGTAAGGAAGATTTAGGCTTGCAGAGACATCGTAGCTGGTGCGCAGGTCACTCTGAAAGTCATTCTCACTCACTAATGAGTCTAGGTTTACGCTAGCCCCTAGGCTCAGCCAATCTATCGGTGTGTAATCGATAGAAAAACTGTTGTACCACTCAACTTGGTTCTCTTTTCTATCTTTGTTTATGTGCTCAGAATCGAAGCCATATTCAGCGCTTCGGTGCTGAAGATAGGTATCAAAGTAGAAAAGAACCTGTTCTGATAGCGGTTTCGCCACCAGCATACCGAGATCGATATTCTGCGATTGATAGGTAAACTCTCCATCTTGCTCGGTGGAGTAGTTCTGCTCTTGGCCAATACCATAGCGGGTGTAACCCTCCATATACCAAGAGCCGACGACGGAGCCGTATGACGCCCCAACTTCTAGGTATTTGTCTGTGTCGATATCCACATAGGCGGATAGCTTGTCGGAAAACTCGTAACCTACTCCCACAACACCAAGCAAGTGGTCATCATATTGCTCGCCTGAAGGTTTAGATCCCAGTTTGCCGATACCATGCTTGAAGATAACAAACCCAAAAGTGCTATGCCGTGAGTAAGTTTCATCGAAGTCTCCAATTCTAGATAAAGAAAAGGCTCTGAAAATCAGAGCTTGAGTCTGAATAGGGGGGATTATCCAGCCATACGCTTAGCCTTAACTGCTTGCTTAACCTTGTTTACCTTCTGCTTAAGTTGAGCCTTATCCATACCCTCGACCTTATGTTTCAGTTCACCGTCTAACTCGAATGGACGACCGTTGATCACTACATAGTCATTACCTTCAACCACTTCGATGTGATAAGCACTGTGCTCATCTAGATCAGCCTTGGTCACATAAGCCACTACCTTTGGCTCTCTGATATTGTCAGGGTCGTTGATCGAAATAGTACCGGTGCCATCGCGATCCATCTCAACTTCAGCTACACGCACACCATTTTTGTAGATGCCGTAGATCTTGGTACCTGTTGGTCGTTCGGTGCGCTCTAGTTCTCCATGCCATTCGGTTTTAGGGTTGCTCTTTGGAAGCCCGTTCTCGAAATCAGCATCTTGAGAGGCGATATAGCCCTTCACTGCCGCTATAGCTTCTTTAACTTCATCGATCTGTTCAGTGTCTCTGATAGGGTTTTCTAGATCTGGGGTTGGAGTTGGGCCTGGTTTGTTGAAGCCCGGATCAAAGCCCTTATCCTCAACAATTTGTTCCACTTTGTCGCGCGCTTGCTCACGACGAGTCGGCTCAGATGAAGAACAACCAGCCAGAACAACAACAGAAGCCAAACCAAGGATTAATACAGACTTTTTCATTTCAATTTCCAATCATGTTTCAAGATGTGTCTATTGTTGCGTCGATTAGAGATTAAAAAACAGCGTAAAAATATACCTGACTTTTCCAAAATAAATATCAGAATAAAAAATCTAGCGCTCCAAGTGTTAAGTCGATGATTACACGACAATTTTGACTATTTACCGACTCCTTACCATGCTTGATGTATCGCAAATGGAGTTGTTACAAAATGAAGAATTATTTAGCTGGGGCACTGTTTCTGATCTTATCGGGTTGTGCCACCTATGCCGGACTCAACTTTGAGAAGTTATTCGGTCCAGAAGAGGTTCAAGAGCGCATCGTTGCCCACGATTTCTCACAAGCAAGATACTTCGAAGACAGGTGCAACCTGTGTTGGATAAGCGGTGTGTGGTGTGTCACGCCTGCTACGATGCCCCCTGTCAGTTAAAGCTGACCTCACCTGAAGGCATCGACCGTGGGGCAAGTAAGGCGCTGGTGTATCAAGGAGCCAGATTAAGAGCCACCGCCCCTACCCGCTTATATGAAGACGCTGTTAGCACGGGTGAATGGCGAGAGCATGGCTTCTACCCTGTTCTTAACGAACGCCTACAGCGCGCCGATGCAAATATCGAAGCTGGGGTGATGGCTCAACTGTTGATCCAAAACAGCAGTTCCCACTACCTCAAGAAACCATCCTAGATGACGATGATTTTGACTTCAGTCTCGACCGTAGCTTCTTCTGCCCAACCTCAGACAATGTTCACTCATATATGGAAGAGAACCCGTTGTGGGGTATGCCTTATGGCCTGCCTGCTCTTGCCAATGATGAGCAACAAATCCTGCTTGGTTGGCTGAGACAAGGTGCGACCATGTCAGCCCCTGTTCCCCTTAGCGATGATCTGGTAAAGCGCATTGATAAGTGGGAAAGCTATCTTAACCAAGACTCCTTAAAACAGCAGATCAGCAGTCGCTATATCTACGAGCACCTGTTCTTGTCCCATTTCTATTTCTCTGATGTTGAAGAGAAGCAGTTTTTCAATCTAGTGAGATCCTCTACCCCACCGGGCGAACCAGTGAAAAGGATCGCCACTCGCAGACCTTATGAAGATCCAGGTGTAGACCGTGTCTACTATCGCTTGATCCCAGAGCGTGAAACCATAGTCGACAAAACCCACATGCCGTTTGCACTAAATGATCAACGCATGCAGAAGTGGAAAGAGTGGTTTGTGGATGCCGATTACAAGGTGGAGAAATTGCCGAGCTATGAGGCGCATGTGGCCTCAAACCCAATTCTGGCGTTCGCCGATATTCCAGTGCGTTCACGCTACAAATTCCTGTTAGATGAAGCTCAAAACACCATCATGCCTATATCAAAGGGCCCGTATGTCGTGGTCAGTTAGCACTGAATGTTATCAATGATCATTTCTGGGTATTCTTTGTCGATCCAGACAAATCAGGCACTCAGGAAACCAATGACTTCTTCCGCTCCCAAGCAGAAAACATGCGCTTACCAGGTGAACTGGACAGCAACACTACCCCGCTGCTTAACTGGGTAGCTTTCTCAAAGAGTCAGTCCAAATTCATGACAGAGAAAGCCAACTACATGAATGCCCACTTTAAGAATGGCGAGCATCTAGACCTAGGTATTATCTGGGATGGAGATGGCACCAATGACAACGCAGCACTGACCATATTTAGACACTTTGACAGTGCTACCGTTGTTAAAGGGCTTGTAGGCAATCAACCGAAAACAGCTTGGGTTATCGACTACTCGCTGATGGAGCGCATTCACTACTTGCTGGTGGCAGGCTTTGATATCTATGGCAACTTTGGCCACCAGCTTATCACCCGCATGTATATGGACCTGCTGCGTATCGAAGGAGAGACTAACTTTATCGCCTTCCTACCAAAAGAGTCTCGCCATCAAACCTTGTCTAGCTGGTATGAGGGGCAATCTATCGAGTTTAGCGACTACCTAACCCGTAACGCCGAACCCTTCAATCAAGAAAGCGGTATCACCTACCGCTCTGATGACCCTAAAGAGGAGTTATTGACGCTACTTACAGAAAAGGTTTCGCCTGTATTGAACACCCGCTATGAGATAAAAGATACGCCACTCAAGCGCAACAGCGAGTTGCTTCTGCAACAGATACACGAGCTAAAAGGTGGAGGTATCGAGGAGTTCCCGCAGATACTAATGATCAATATCGAAGCGGATAGCGGTAAAGAGCAGCTGTTTACCCTAGTACACAACAATGCCCACACCAACATCTCTAGCCTGTTTAACGAAGAGGATAACCGCTTACCCGAGGAAGATACCCTCACCCTAGTTACCGGCGTTTTAGGAAGCTATCCAGCGGCCTTCTTAAGCCTGCAGGAGCGAGAGATACCTGAGCTAGTGTTGCGTATACGTCAGCTAGACGATGATGACGACTACGAAGAACTATTGGATCGCTTTGCCATCAGACGCACCGACGTTCGCTTCTGGCCATTCAGTGACAAGATCCACAGCTGGTATCAGAAAGACCAACCTATCGAATACGGCCTATTGGATTACAACCGATTCGGAAATCGATAGCTGATAGCTGATAGCTGATAGCTGATAGCTGATAGCTTTACAGTGTAAATCCAGAAACAAAAAAGCGAGCTTAGTTTAAGCTCGCTTTTTTAATCTAGTCTGAGAGTTAAGCAGTTTTGCGCTCTTTCTTCTCGGCTTTTGTCTCTTTGTCAGCAAGCTCCACCACTTGCTCTTTCTTGGCATCTTTAATGTCGCCATTAAATTTACCACCGCGCTCGATGCTTAGATCATCTGTATAGATGGTGCCTTGCACTCGACCATTCTCTAGGATTTCCACAGAGTTTGCATGACAGGTCCCTTCGATGATGCCGTTAACAATCACCTTACCCGCATAGATATCACCTACCACACGGCCAGATTGCTGATGATCAGTGATTGGTCCACAGTAATCTGACCAACTACGGTACCATCAACATGCATATCGCTCTCTAGCTTGAGCTGTCCTTCGACGTGGCAGCCGGTTGCGATGAGAGTTGTAGCTGATTGCTTGCTCGGCTTTCTATCTTTTTGACCAAAGAGTCCCATCTAACACCTCGTTCTTTCTCAAATAATGACTCAAAATTATCGACATTCCACTCGTGAAACGCCATTGGATCTAGCGCCCGCCCAACGAAGCGGATTTCATAATGTAAGTGTGGACCTGTCGAAAATCCGGTGTTGCCAGAGTATGCAATCAATTGGCCCTTCTCAACAAACTCACCTGATTTCACTTCAAACTTTTGTAAGTGAGAGTAAGAGCTTGAAAAGCCATATGAATGTTGCAGTCTTAAGAAGTTTCCTGAGCCTGTTTTACTCGGTCTGGTTACCTCAACCACGCCATCCGCAGGAGCATAAATAGGTGCACCTGTATTCACGGCGTAGTCCATACCACGGTGCAGAGTCTTACGCCCTGTCTTCGGGTGGATACGATAACCATAATGAGAAGAAACACGGGCTTCACCAACCGGTGAGCCGTTAGGTATGTTGTTTAGCATGTAGAGACGCACTGAGGAGGTCAACGCGGCCGTGTCGATACGGTTCTCGATCTCTCCGTCAGCCTCACTAACCCCAAGAACAGTCTCGAGATCGCCAAGGCGATCTGAAACGCGCTGCAGGCGTTCTTCACGGTTAGTAAGGTCATTTTCCAGCTCATGCTTGAGGTCTTGAAGTTCTTGCACCTCTACGCTGAGCTCAGTTGTACGACTTTCCGATTCATGCTGCTTTAATAGTGCTAGATCCACCTCATTGTTGAGATAGTAGATCACACCGCCAGCGGTTAGAACCGACGCCAATGACAGGTAGCCGATACCCTTTAAGCACTTCTGTAACCATTTCCCTAGTTGATAATGACGCGTACCATCCACGGTGGACACGGTTACGATGACATGCTCTTTCATTGACCCCAAACAACTGATTAAAAATTAGACACGCGCGCATTGTACTTAAAAGTAGCTATGAGGCAAGTCTCATACTAAAACAAGGCTCTTAAAATGATTTAGCAACCAAAGCTCTGAAACTTTAGTTTTTCGACAGAACCATACAAAAAGATTATGGATTCTAAACAGTTTCGTTCGAAGATTCAGAAACTTAGTGTAAAAAACCGACATAGGTTGCAAATTGTATATCAACTAGGTGGCGTCGATATATCACAGGGAGTTCTCATATTGCGCCAATTAAAAATAGTTTTGTTGACGTTTAGGTGGGATTTTGATGTGAAGATGAGATGAATAGATAGAGATAAAAGATACCCAGCATCAAAGCTGGGTATCCTGAGAATTAGGACTCTGCTTTCTCGCGAATTGCCTTGATCAACACTGAGGTGTCCATGCGACCGTCGCCTTTCTGCGAAAGCGCTTTGTAGGAATCAAAGCTCTCTTGAGTCAGAGGCAGTTTCAAGTCATGACGCTGCGCCTCATCTAGGCAGAAGCCAAGGTCTTTGATCATCCAGTCGATGGCAAAGCCAAAATCGAACTTATCTTGAGCCATAGTATTAGCGCGGTTTTCCATCTGCCAGGAGCCAGCAGCGCCGTGTTTTAGGCAGTCCACTACAGTGGCGATATCCAAACCTGACTTCTCAGCGAGTAGAAGACCTTCAGAAAGACCACTTAGAACACCCGCGATACAGATCTGATTAACCATCTTAGCGCGTTGGCCTTGACCCGCCTCGCCCATCAGAACGCTCGACTTAGCATAAGCATCGAATACTGGCTGCATCGCATCAAAGTCTTGAGTCGCGCCGCCACACATAACCGTCAGCACGCCGTTTTCAGCGCCAGCCTGACCACCTGATACCGGAGCATCCATAAAGCGTACATTTGCACTCTGTGCTGCCGCTAGAAGCTCTTCCGCTAGGGTTGCCGAAGTGGTTGTGTGGTCAACTAGGATAGCGTCCGGCTTCATGTTCGCGATTGCGCCGTTGTCAGCTGTCACAACACTTCTTACGTCGTCATCGTTACCCACGCATACCAATACCACGTCAGCACCGTCTACGGCCTCTGCAACCGTCTCTACAGCCTTTCCTTGATACTCTTGCGCCCAGTTAAGTGCTTTCTCATAAGTACGGTTGTAAACAGCAACCGCAAATCCAGCCTTGGTCAGGTGACCCGCCATCGGATAGCCCATTACACCCAATCCAAGAAAACTTACCTTCATCTGTTACTCCGTTTTATTAATCCATTTGAAATCAGCATATCACGCTGATTGAGCCACAAAATAACCAAATCTGAAAAGAATGATTTGTTGGCTCAAATACAAAAAAACCGAGCACTCTAGCTCGGTTTTCATATTAATTTCGCTTGCGATTACAGCTCAGCGTTGTGGTAAACCTGCTGAACGTCATCACAGTCATCTAGAAGGTCTTGGAACTTCTGGAATTTCTCAGCATCTTCACCCGTTACTGGAGTGTGCGTCTGAGGAACGAAAGTGATCTCTTCAACGTCCATAGTTAGGTCTGGAAATGCAGCGTTCAGTGCTGTCTTAGTCTTGAAGAACTCAGTGTGCGGAGCGAATACAGTAACAACACCGTCTTCTACCTCAACGTCAGTCACGTCCACGTCTTCCATCATAAGTGCTTCTAGAATCACTTCATCGTCATCACCCTTGAACTGGAATACAGCTTGGTGATCGAACATGTGAGAAACAGAACCCTCAACACCGATCTTAGCGCCTACTTTCACAAAGCATTGACGTACGTCTTGGAAGGTACGGTTGCCGTTATCTGTTAGGCAGTCAACGATTACACTGGTACCGCCTGGGCCAAAGCCTTCATAACGTGCTGGTTGGTAGTCTTCACCACCGCCGCCGTTCGCTTTGTCGATAGCTTTATCGATAACGTGTGCTGGAACTTGGTCTTTCTTCGCTTTAGCGATCAAGTGCTTTAGAGACAGGTTCATGTCTGGGTCTGAACCACCGTTCTTAGCACACATGTAAATTTCTTTACCGTATTTAGAATAAACTTTAATTTTTGCGCCAGCGGTTTTAGCCATTGAGGCCTTGCGCACTTCAAAACTTCTTCCCATCGGGATCTACTCTCTAAATTCTATTAATCAAAGAAATTGCTGTCATTGCATGACGGCATGCTACACGCCCATCATTTGTCGATACTTAGCCAAAGACTCATCGAACCAAGCAATATGCTGCTCTGAAGTCAGCTTCATGCGCTGTTCAGAGATTTCGATTTCAGTGCCCTGTGAGTTTTTCACTTTCCAAACCAAGTAAGAAGCTTGTTTGTCCAATTCAACTCGGTACTTTTCCTCTGCAGGAAGATTAGAAAGGTTTATCGACATGAGGGTGTGTTTGCAAAAAATCAGTGCGCGTAATATAGCACATTTCAGCGGGATTCAAAAAATTCGGCTTTACAGTGTAAATTGAACGGCTTAATCGAAAAATGGTCGACTACGCATAGTCGACCATTTGAAAATTAGTTGGGATTAAAAATCAGTGAAGTAAGCCGAGCTCTCTCGCTTCTTCAAGGGTTAAACCACTCTCACGGATCTCACGCATTTGCTCAATTCGACGTCGAGCTTCTGCAGATTTCAATTGCTTATTCGTCGTCGGTGCGGGCGTAGCGTTCAATTCATCCCACGAACCGGCGAGATCTTTCATCTCTTCATGGCTGATAGAATTAATAGACATTACTTGCTCCTAAAATACTCTTATAAAACAATTATTTAACGTTAAATATCAAATTCTTTACTAAGGGAAAGTCACATAAGTCCGTCAGTAACCCTTTCCCTCTGACAGAAGTATAGATAGCAATGGACAAGGTGTGTGTTAAGAGATTTTGAAGGGTTTTGTGACCTAGGTTTCGCACTGCCGATCCTTTTGTGGGACAAGTCGTCATTTGGTCACAATTTCACCATTTCCCATCTAAACTTAAATTGATAATTTAAGGGGAAATGGGTTGTGACGTCGCTAACACAATGGCAACAAAAGGTGTCCAATTGGCACAATCATCGGAAGCATGATCAAGTACAAGAACTGGAGAAACTAGTGAACGAGGCTCCAGAGGACATCTGGGCCCTGAGCTTTCTCTTGAGCAGAGCCAGGCACTTGGTTGCTGGCTGGATAGTTGTGCACGCATGTATAAGCACTATCTTGAGCAAGGCGAAGAAGAACAAGCCTATGGATATCTGTGTTTGGCGCAGGCGCGATTACAACATGTGGTGAGTCGAGCGGAGGTGGATCAAAACATACGTATGTGTTGTTGTCGCAAGTTAGAGCAGATCACAGTGTTGATCATCGAGTTTTGTCAGGCGAGATCCGATCTGCATTGGAAGCGAGAACTCAGCGATCAGATCGAATCCCATGTGAAGTTCCTAACCCTCTTCCCATTAAACGAGGCTCCAATCCCTGTATTGAAGCCTTGTTCCAAGAAAGATGCGGAAGCATGATCAAGAGCCTGATGCGATCTCTCTAAGCACTCGCATTACCGTCTCATCGTAATGTCCTTCGAAGATCTGACGGCAAACCTTACGTCTTACCGCAAGACCCAAGATCAAACGTTCGATGGAGAGATGTGTGCCATCGGTCTGCTCGTTATACAGCTCGATCGTGCGGCTTAAGATCTCATAACCTACAACCTTGTCCCCTACCCTCAACCAATCGAGCTTCTCTATGAGCTCGTCGCACTCTTCTTTGATTGATGCTGGAGAATGTCCAGTCATAGCGGACAAAGCCGTTATACTGCGTTCTAGAGCCTCTGGAGAGGTATATTTAGTGAGACTTATAGTTATCTCTTCCGCGTTGATCTCAACTAGGTGCTTACGAAGCTTCACTCGGCGACCAAGATTGCCTCTAGGCGAGCTCTTCTTGCGCTGGATCGGTTCAAATTCACCGTCGATGATTTCGGCCAGCTCTTCAAGCTTCTGCTTGGACACCATCTCATGACGTAGCGGGTTTGGCAGGGTTGGTGCCATATTTCGCTTACCGGCGTTGGTGGTGCGGGCGCGAGAGAACTTAAGCACCTCTTCAGCATTGCACTTGATGTCGACCTGGTAATCCTTGATCTTGCCTTGAGGCTCAAGAGCAGTAAGCGTCAGGTGATAACCCCATAGGTTCACCGCAAACAGCTCATCATCCCCCTTCCCTTTCGACAGTTTCTTCAGCTCGCGCAGCAGATCCATTGAGAAGCGACGCCATTCAATGTTGCGTGCAAGTTTCTGGTTCAGCTCAGTAAGCAGCATGGTATCCGTCATTCGACGCGACATACGGCTACGGAAATAAGAATACAGCTGAAACACCAAGGTATGCTGACGCAGGATCTCTGGCGGGAACAGGAAGAAGTAATCCTTGGTAAGGAGTTCTTCATAGAATCCTGGCTCCCAAACCAAGATGTAGAGGTTTGGTTTGATCTTGATCTCACCAGCCTCGTTCTCTGTAGGCGCCTCTTCCGATGCAGTGATGGTTCGAGCTAGAAAGCGAAAGCGATCACTCTTGAAACCCTCAGGCATGTTGTCGCTGAGCCACTGCCCTGTAAGCTCGTGCAGTTGGAAGTCTGTATATTCGATGCGATCAATGCTGTCACGGATAGAGTCACGTGCCGGGCCACTGTCCTTCTTACCACGCAATGAGAGGATGTCAGTGATATACAGCGGTGTCTTGTTTGGCGCTATCTGAGCGTTGATATGGTAATCGTCTTGATGATGATCGTGATACTGCACCGTTAGGGTAAACAGCGCGAACAAGGTCATCAGATCATCGACCGTCATAATGTTTTTGGACGAACGGGTTTCAATGATGGCTCGGGTTCCTGAGATAGAAACCATGGATTTTTGGTAGTTCTTGCGCGTACGAGGCGGCGCAAGCGCTTGGTCGATAATTCCGGCCCAATTAGTTGGAGAGACCACAAACTGCTCTTCTTCGGAAAGCATGGCTGGTGGCGTGTTCAGGCCATGTTCAGTAAGTAGCTGTTTGTTTACATTCGATTGAGCAAGGGCCTGAGTCTTTTTCTGCTTAGCGGACTTTTTAGTCGTCTCAGTCATTAGACTGCCTGTACCAAGCGCTGTAACCAGTTGAGCAGGATTTACAAAGCTATGAAGCATGGTTTTTCCTGCAAGCCCAGTTTCAAACTTCACTGGTGTTTGGCTAAACAAACCTATATTTACTGCTGATCTCAGTCTTTGTTGAATGGCTGCCCGAGTAACCTTGCCATCAGTGGCATCGATTAACTCTGTTGTGGATACTAAGCCATCCTTGCTTGTCATGCCTCTTAGAGAAATGAGATTAAGCAGTTCTACTATGCTTTTGGTTACGCCTTTAAAGTGTTGGTATTGCTCGATCCATTCGATCGCTGCCTCGTTTACTGCAAAGAGATGTCCATCTTTATGGCTTCTAGGCTGCTTGATTAAGATCTTTTCATCACTGCTCATTAATTAATCCATTTACTTTAAAGCGTAATTTCATCATTGTTCCGCCTAGCTTAAAAAAGAATGATTGAAAAATAAAGAAAAAATCTTGTTGCTCTTAAAAACTGATCTTTATGATTAAAACTGATCTTATTGATATAGTGATCTTATGATCTGAGTGTGGATTTGCTTTTAAGCCACTGATTTAGAATGAGTTATTTTTTTACTTTGGAAAGCATGATCAAGACTCCTTCGAAACCATGATCAATGTAGCTCCGAGAGCATGATCAAAACTATTCGAAACTATGATCAACGTCAGATAGAACGCATGATCAAATGAAATACGAAAGCATGATCATCAACCCCTAACATCTTATCCACAGGCCGTTTTTCCCATATTTTGACGATCTTAGGAAATTGAGCGAACTTACATCCTATTTGGCGATCCGTAAGCATGATCAAGGAATGCTATTTCCCATAGTTCCGAAGCTTTGTGTTCAGATTCAAATCTAATTCTGCATTTGAATGTTATGCGTCGGCACTGCTAGTGAATAGACGTTTCTATTAGAAATATTGGAAGCATGATCAAGAGCGATGTAAAACACATGCTTCCTAAGCTCTTGTTACTTCAATCTAAGCCTGATTATAGGTGAATTAACCCAATCACTAGAGTCTATCTGGGCTTAACCGTAATCTAGTCGGATATTTTCATGCTTCCGAAGAAAGAAGTTACTTGATCATTGATCCGAAAAAGATCCTTGAAGCACAGATTTCAATTACTTATTAATTTTACCGAATATTGGATCAATATATCTTGATCATAGTTCCGTAATCTTAAACAGATCAGAGTAACGAGCTAATATGGTTTCGGAAAGATGATCAAGGTATTCCCTTGATCATGCTTCTGTAGTTATATCTAGATCGTATCAGGACTACGACTATTGTGTTTCTATACAGTTATTGAGTTGCTTAGTCCGTAAATTAGCCAACTATTCCCATCGTTCCGTGACTAAGCCACTGTTTTCTTTGATTTGTTGCGCTGTCACTAGCAGTTCAGACATTACGATGACCAAGTTGCCGCTCCGAGTAGATAAGATAAATTCAATGTCGGTTTTTATTGTTGTCATAAGACCTTGGTTCTTTAGTTTGGCTATCAGCTATCAGCTATCAGCTATCAGCTATCAGCTATCAGCTATCAGTGTCTACTGTTTGCCTTTTGATCAATATACCTGTTTACAATGTAAATAAGTGACTCCTGTAACTTTTTAAATCTTTAACTGGAAACAGCATAATCAGAGGCAGAAAATAGACAATAAAATAGTAATATGACAGGCAATTTATGTGATTCAACACATTAATTATTGTTCAGCTATTTATTGCTGTTTTAACTAATAGCTGTACAATTAACTTAGTCTTACTTTTATGGGAAGAGTCATGAATAGGGAATCTACAATAGATAATCTTTATCAATTAGCTGAGTCAACAAAACAAGTTCAAGCTGATCGCATCGAAATCGTTCTTGAAGAAAGAAATGAAGAACATTTCCCGCCGATGTCGAAGGCTATGATGGAGACTCGCTCTGGTCTTACGCGTCGTAAATTGGATGACGCGATCACTAAGATGGAAGCTAACGGCCATCAGTTCACCAAAAACAACGCTAATCACTATT
The DNA here is from genome assembly GCA_000830455.1 of Vibrio sp. JCM 19236. Lineage (GTDB taxonomy): Bacteria > Pseudomonadota > Gammaproteobacteria > Enterobacterales > Vibrionaceae > Vibrio. The sequence continues at coordinate 42,053 of BBSB01000002.1, read as the reverse complement.
CAATCTCTCTAGATGAAGCCCATCAATTGATGGAGTTTGCTGGCGTTGAGAAGTTTCACCAGCGTAAGCGTAATCAAGGCAACAAACCATGGGTTGTAAACGTACAGAACCAGAAGGGTGGTACGGGTAAATCTATGTCTGCGGTACACCTAGCTGCGTGTATGGCACTTAACCTAGATAAGCGTTATCGCATCTGTCTTATTGACCTTGACCCTCAGGGCTCACTTCGTCTGTTTCTGAATCCTCAAATCAGTATTAGTGATCACGAGAATATCTACTCAGCAGTAGATATCATGCTGGATAACGTGCCGGATGACGAAGAGGTAGATATCGAGTTTCTTCGTAAGAATGTTCTGCTACCAACTCAGTATCCAAACCTAAAGACCATCTCGCTTTCCCAGAAGATGCAATGTTCAACGCTGAAGCGTGGCAATCATTGTCTCAAGACCAGTCGCTAGATATCGTTAAGCTGTTGAAAGAGAAGCTTATCGACAAGATTGCTGATGACTTCGACCTTATTATGATAGATACCGGTCCTCACGTTGATCCACTAGTATGGAACGCAATGTACGCATCTAACGCGCTATTGATTCCATGCGCGGCGAAGCGTCTTGACTGGGCTGCTACGGTAAACTTCTTCCAGCATCTACCAACGGTTTACGAGATGTTCCCAGAGGATTGGCACGGACTAGAGTTTATTCGTCTTATGCCAACTATGTTTGAGGACGACAACAAGAAGCAAGTTTCTGTTCTGACAGAGATGAACTATCTTCTTCAAGACCAGGTGATGATGGCGACTATTCCACGTAGCCGCGCATTTGAAACCTGTGCAGACACCTACAGCACCGTATTCGACCTGACTCCAGGTGATTTCGAAGGTGGTAAAAAGACTCTGGCTGTGGCGCAAGATGCGGTACAGAAGAGTGCATTAGAGTTAGAACGCGTATTGCACAGTAACTGGGCTTCGCTGAATCAGGAGGATTAATAATTTATGGCCATCAAAACTTCCGATCTAAACGCCAAGTTATTCGGTAAAGCCAACAAACGACGCGCTACTACGCCTGCTGAAGCGCAGGAAGCGGCGAAAGAGAATGCTCAGGTTATTGAGCTTGCTGTTGCAGGTGAAGACACGGTTTCATTCGAACTGCGTCGTATTCCAGCGAAAGATGTGGAGAAGAAGACAGTTGTTTTTGCTGAGAATGCTCGCGAGCAGTCGTTCCTAAACGAACACGCTCTAGCTGATATCTTAGTTACGCTTAAAGAGCGTGGCCAGCAGTATCCAGCCGTTGGTCGAATGACAAAAGACGGCAAGATTGAGGTTCTAGACGGTAGTCGTCGTCGTAAATCTTGTATCTTGGCTGAGCAAGATTTCCTTATCTATGTGGCTGAGAACATTGATACTCAGCATGCTAAGTTCCTTTCTGATGTGGCTAACGCACACAAACCCCTTTCTCTGTATGAGAAGGGTAGAGAGATGCAGGCTAAGCTAGATTCTGGTGAGATTACAGACCAGAAAGGTCTAGCGAATTTATTTCAGTGCAGTGAAGCGCTCGTAAGTGGTGCCCTAAAGGCGGCCTCGCTGCCACTTCCACTGCTTCAGGCTTATCCAAATGTGACTGAGCTTGGCCGCCCAACGATCGTGAAGCTCCATAAGCAGTTCTTCGGACTGAGCGATAAAGCCAAGCAAACCATCTTGGATAAATGCCAAGCGGACGGTGCGTTTGTATGGCAGCGCTTTAGCGAGATGGGTGAAGCGCAGATCACTAAGCAGGTGTCTGCAGAGCTTGAGAATTGGATTACTGAACTGCAAGGAGCCCCCAAAGCGACTGCCACTAAAGCGGTTGATCTAGTTAAGGGCCGTGCTAGCTACACTCGTAAAGGTCAGTCTTTGGCACTAAACCTGAAGAAAGTAGACGATGTGTTAGCGCAAGAAATCCTTCAGTTTATCGAAGGCAAGCTTAAATAAGCTTGATTGATTTGATGAAAGCCCCGAGAAATCGGGGCTTTTTTATGTCTGAGGTTTCTGAGTTAGAAAAGGGGTAGGGGAGTTTGCTATGCTAACCAGCGCCACTTTAACTAATTTGGATTAACTCCTTGTCTTATATCGATTCTGCACAGCAACTTTTGTCTCTAATTGAAACTGCCAAACAGCGATTCCACCGTTTTGGAGTGGTGTTACGGGGCAGTGATGAGTGGAAACAAGCAACACTAGAACAGTTAGGTGAGCTCACTGATTTTGACCGAGCTTTAGAAATCGGCAGTAAGACAGTCAGCTTTGCTGAGTCTTTGTCGTTCAAGCAGGCAAGGAAAGTGCTAGGGCAAGAGTCAGATCTTATCGTTGCTGACCTCAATGCAGAATTTGATGCAGATGGCCTGACCGCCGCATGTGGCACCTTAAAAGGCGGCGGTTTGCTATTGCTGAAAGCAGAGCTTTCTTTAGATACTCCTTTTGATACTTGGCTCTCGAAGGCTATGGAATCACTGGTAGAGCTCTCAGAGGCGGGCATAACCAATCTTGCGTCCTATAGAGGCCTAGATAAGGTTGACCCGTATGCGGAGCAGAAAGAGGCGATAGATGCGATTCACAAGGTTCTGAATGGACACAGAAAGCGTCCTTTGGTGATTACTGCAGATAGGGGGAGGGGAAAGTCTTCTGCTCTTGGTATCGCTTCTGCAGAGATAATTAGAGATAACAATAAACGAGTCTTGGTAACGGCTCCAAACAAGTCGGCGGTTGCTACCTTGTTTGAGCGAGCTGGCGTTGAGCTGGATAAGCCCGTGTCAGGTTCTAAATTAGAATCTGCCTCTGGTGGCAGTATTGAGTATATTGCACCAGATGAATTGCTTCGCTCGTTACCTAACTGCGACCTATTGTTGGTCGATGAAGCGTCTGCCATTCCTTTACCACTGCTAAAACAGATAGTGACCAATTATCACAGGGTCTGTTTCTCTACGACTGTTCATGGTTATGAAGGCTGTGGAAGAGGTTTTTCTCTTAAGTTTGAACCTTGGCTCGAAGCTAATAGGCCAGGTTGGAAAGCGATTCGACTCTCTCAGCCTATCCGTTGGAACCCAGAAGATTCACTGGAAGCATGGTTATTTGATGCGTTCTTACTCGATGCGGAGGTTGGATCTGCACCCATAAAAAGTCAGTCGTCATTAGAGTTCAGTAAATTGACGACAGAAGACTTTCTGAATAGTAGGGCTTTATTGTCTGATTGCTTCGGTCTTCTGGTCAATGCTCATTACCAAACTGCGCCAAATGACCTTGTTCAACTTTTAAATGACTCAAAGGTATCTGTGTATCAAGCTACACAAGATTCTATTTGTGTCGGTGTAGTGTTGGCAGTTGAAGAGGGTGGGTTGGATTCAGACACCATCAGAAGCGTCCAGTTAGGAAACGTCGACCTGTTGGTCACTTAGTCCCTGTATCTCTTGCCAATCATATTGCTACTGCAGAGCCTGCTACTCAAAAGAGTCTTCGTATTATGCGTATTGCAGTGCATCCTGAACTCCAAGGTAAGGGGGTAGGGGAGTGCTCTGCTTGAGTACGTATCTAGTCAGGCCAATAACTTCAGCTATCTTTCCACCAGCTTTGGCGCTACCGCAGAGCTATTTGATTTCTGGAATCATAATAAATTTGTGTGTGTGCGTCTTGGTGTGAAGCAAGACCAAGCGAGTGGCTGTTTTTCCACGATCTTGGTGAAGCCGTTGCTTAGCCATTTAGATTGGCTTGCAGAAGCAAAAGAGTTTGTTACTCAAAGCCTACTGGATACTGCACCAGATTATCATCTGCGACTGCAGAACGATTTATTGTTTAGATTGTTACAGCCACAAGGTCATACGTCATCCACACGAGATAGAAGCCTGATCTCTAATTACGCAAATGGCGGCAATAGCTTTGAAACCTGCCGTTCGGCTATCGCGTCTGCTTTGGTAAATCTTTTGTCTAGCGGGAATGAGTTCAGCTTTGATATGAACTGGGGCTTGCTGATTTCTGCTGGTATTAAAAAAATGAGCTGGGGGGAGCTTGCAAAGGAGTTTGGTTTTACAGGGAAGAAGCAGGTGGAGCAGGCGTTGCGTGTAGCTGTGTCAGATAGGATTATCAGGAATTTACAGTGTAAATAGCGGGGCTAATTTACACTGTAAATTGATAGGGACTCAGATTTACAGTGTAAATCGTTATCTCCCAAATGGGTGTTTATAGATGACCCTTTGCAGGTCGTCCACACACCACCACTTATCTATTGTATCTCCTTTAGAATCTATAATCCTTACCAAGCCTTTGGCCGCATCTCAGTAAATATTGCGTAACCAACCACCTCACCTTGATATCCATGGGCGATTACAGTGACTGTATGCCCAAGCTCAATTTTTCTAATCATCGACTTAATCTAGGTTGAGTAAACTAGCCTCAGATTGATTGCTTCCAGCACTCAAACGTTGAAAATGTGTTGAGTGGCTTTGTTGAGATTGGAAGCAAACACCAATCACAGTAAGCATTTCTATCTTGGGGTATTAGATAGAATTCGCTTTGCCCTACCTTCAATTTCTTAAAGTTGGCTGAGACTAGTCAGAATGTGAGTCTTGAAAACCGGTGTACTATATGGTGCGCTGTACGTCCGATGTGCGAGGAAAATTATCACTTAGTTGAATAAAAATCAAAATAAATGATATGTATGATTTTATTAAAATCATACACTTAGGAAGGAAAATAGGACAGTGACGCAAAGCTACATCACCGCCCAGAGAGGTTATTCGTTTACGCTTTTTAGGTTTCCGCGCTGAAGTTCTTTCAGTACTTTATCTTTCGGTCCATCAGCCACAACGTTTCCAGCGTGCATTACGATAAGGCGGTCGACAACTTCAAGCATAGAGGTTTTGTGAGTGATTAGAACCAAAGTCTGCTCTGAGGTAAGGCGCTTTAGCTCATTCTTAAACAGAGCTTCAGCGCGGTTATCCATAGCGCTTGTAGGTTCATCTAAAAGAAGAATAGGTGGTTTGCCTAGGAATGCTCGAGCAATGGCTACGGCTTGGCGTTGACCGCCAGAAAGTAATTGTCCACCTTCACCGACTTGTCTTTCAAGGCCTGCTGGTCTTTCATCGTAAACTCGGTAACACCTGCACGCTTGGCTGCCAACATGACCTCATTGTCATCAGCTAGTGGATTGCCAAGTGTAATGTTGTCGCGAATAGAACCGTAGAATAAGGTTATATCTTGCGGCACGCAGCCAATGTTGTTCCGTACATCTACATGATGGAGTTGCTGAATGTCGGTGTCATCGATACGGATGTGACCTTGCGTTGGTTGGTAAAGACCCATGATCAAACGTTCGAGTGTCGTTTTACCTGAACCTACACGGCCGATGATTGCTACTTTCTCACCAGGACGAATAGTAAGGCTCATATCTCGTATGGAAGATACCGGCGCATCAGGGTAGTTGAAGGTCACCTTGTCTAATTCGATCTTGCCCTGAAGTACAGGACGATGCACATAGCGTTTATCTTCTTCTTGCTCGTCAGGCATGCTCATCACCTGTTCGATAATGGTCATAGAAGATTTCGCCTGATTATAACGTGTTGAAAGCAAAGCGATTTGAACCATAGGCCCGATAGCACGGCCACTCAGCATGGTCGCTGCAATCAAGCCACCCATGGTGAGCTCGCCCTCTGCAATCAGGTAAACACCGAAGATAAGCATACCCACGTTTGATGCCTGCTGAAGGAAGCCCGCTGAGTTCTGCACACCATCTGTGATTCGGCGGCTCTTGATATTCCAGTTGGCCATATGCGCCACCGCCTCTTCCCAGCGATACTGGAACTGGCTTTGTGCACCGTACATTTTCAGGGTCTCCAGACCTGACAGGCTCTCAATAAGGTTGGCGTATTTTTGTGAAGCAAGACGCGAACCTTCTTCGATGCTGTTGCGTAGTGGCTTCTGGATCAGCAAAGAGTGGATAATCAAGATGCTGACGAAGATGATAGGAATGATGACGACGTTGCCGGCGATAAGCCATATCACTAATAAAAACAGCAGTGCAAACGGAAGGTCGATCAGGGCGGCTACAGTAGCTGAGGTGAAGAATTCTCGAATGGATTCAAACTCTTGCAGGTGCTTGGCGAATGCGCCAACTGATGGCGGGCGGCTTCCATACGTATGCCCATCACCTTGCTAAAGAGTTTTGATGAAATAAGAATGTCTGATTTTTTACCTGCCACATCGATGAAATAGCTACGCAGAGATTTGAGTAATAGGTCGAAGATGAATATCACGCCTATACCACTTGCAAGAACCCAAAGAGATTCGAACGCTAAGTTTGGCACGACCTTGTCGTAAACGATACGAGTAAACAGAGGTGTAGCGATAGCAAAGATATTGATCAGAATCGAGGCTATGAGCACATCACGATAGATAGAGCGAGACTGTACTAAGGTGCTCCAAAACCAGTGTCCTTTGCGAGTCTTTAATATCTCAGGGGAGCGTTGGTCGTACCGAAACTGCTTTTTAATTAGGAAGTAACGACCACTGTATTCTTGTTTGAGCTCGCTCAACTCGATCGTAGTTGCGATAAACCCAGAGCTAGCTGATGATTTCTGCTTGCCCTTTCTCTTTGTCGATACTTAGAAGCACACAGGCCTCATCATGACCGATTAACAAGATAGCGGGTAGGGTAAGTTCAGAAACCTTTTCTAAAGGTGCGTTTTTTCTTTTGCTACTAAGCCCGCGCGCTCAGCAGCTCGCGGAAGGAGCAGGGGAGTCAGTTTACCCTCAGGCAGGGGAAGACCATTGACCAACGCCTCTGGAGAGTTTGAGAGCCCGTAGTAGCGACTGACGTAAGTTAATGAATGTAATAATGAATCTTTCACAAGTTGCTATCCTTAGCATCCTTAATACCCTGAAAGTTCAGGATAATTGTAATTATAGTCCCTTGATCATGCTTCCATGATTTGGGTTATTCGCGCAGTGCGCTGCCCTTGGCTCTGAGCACAGGCTTCAACAGATAATCGAGAACAGTTTGTTTACCGGTAATGATGTCTACCGATGCGGTCATACCTGGGATAATTGGTAGCTGTCCTTCTGCGCCAAATTCGGTTTGTTCTGTACGAACGCGCACTAGATAGAAACTATTACCTTCTTCGTCTTGGATAGTATCGGCACTGATATGTTCTAGGATGCCGGTCAGGCTCCATATTTTGTGAAGTCATAGGCGCTGAATTTAACCACCGCAGGAAGGCCTGGGCGTAAGAACGCGATATCTTGCGGCGCAATTTCCGCTTCAACGAGTAGGGTATCTTCGGTAGGAACGATTTCTACTAGGTCCATACCCGGCTGGATTACACCGCCTACGGTATTGATGTGCAGCTTCTTAATGGTGCCCGTTACCGGAGATGTCACCACAGTACGGGTTACTCTGTCCTCAAGGCCTACACGGCTCTGATTTAATGCAGAAAGCTCATCTTGGGCTTGGTTTAGCTTTTCTTGTTGTTCTGATTGGAAGTCCAGTGCGGCATCGACACGGCTTAGTTGAGCTTCTTTAATCGCGGCATTGAGGGCAGGGATGCGAGCGCGCGCTGAATCTAACTCACGCTTGGTGTCGTTCACTTGACGCTTTAGCTTAATGAACTCTACCTGAGGTACGATGCCCTCTGCAGCAAGCGGTGCCATCAGGTCTGATTCTTTCTTGGCAAAGTCATAGCTTTGTTGGAGGTTTCGTACTCGGCCACGTATCTCATTGAGATCTTGTGACTTTTGCTCAACTTGTTGGTCGAGCACTCTAATTTGGTTGCGAAGGTTGTTGAGATCTTGGCGATATTCGGATCGTTGACGTGATGCCAGTCTTGGCTGTTCCTCTTCAAAACGGTCTGGATAGATGAGTTTGTCGAATGAGATAACTACGCTGTCTTTCCAGTTTCGGGCCGTCACTTCCTGTTGCACCTCTACACTGACTATCGAAGCGGTTAGTTGAAGTACTTTAGCGGTAAGGTTCAAAACCTGCTGTTCACGCTCCATGAAGTCCGATTTGAACTGGGTATCATCGATGAGTAGCAGTTGCTGACCCTTTTGGATCTGCTGACCCTCGCGAATGAGTATTTGTTTAACCAGACCACCCTCAAGGTTCTGCACCACCTGCAGTTGGCTCGATGGAATCACCTTGCCACTGCCGACTGTCACCTTGTCTAGTTCAGCCCAATAAGCCCAACTGACGGCACAGCCAAAGAAAAGCAGAATAAGCCAAAGCAACATTCTGGCATTTGAAGGTGTATTGAGAAGCAGAGCTGCCGTCTTATCATCGACGTACTCTAGTTCCGTTCTGTCTAGTTTTTTTAGTTTGTCCTGACTCATAGGCCATCCATTTGCGCTTGAGTAGAAGAGTGTTACGGCACCTTCTGTGCCGCGTTATTGCAACCCTAGTTCCTTTGGTCGCACATAGTTAAATATTATTCCATGATCAGCCGAAATGTTAAGCAAATGTGTGAATAGCAATTAAACAATTTTTAAAATTCGGGTCTATAACTCAGTACGGCAAAAAACAGCGAAGAATTCATGCTTGTTTTATTCTTTAGAGACGAGCAAAATTTAGCGCAAACAAAAAGTTAGAAAGGACAACACATGAAACTCACGGACATACGTCGTGATTACACCCAAGGTGGTTTGCGTCGCGCGAATTTGAAAGACAACCCAGTTGATCAGTTCAATCTTTGGCTAGAGCAGGCGATGGAAGCAGGTCTGACAGATCCAACTGCGATGACAGTTGCAACTGTCGATGAAAATGGGCAGCCGTTTCAGCGTATCGTTCTTTTGAAAGGCGTAGATGAAAGAGGTTTTGTTTTCTATACCAACCTAGGCAGTCGTAAGGCGCAACAACTGCAGGAAAACAACCGCATTAGTTTGCACTTTCCTTGGCATCCACTTGAGCGTCAGGTTCATGTTACTGGCGTTGCAGAAAAACTGACTGCAGCGGAAAACTTTAAGTACTTTACTTCTCGACCTAAAGATAGCCAGCTTGCTGCTATCGCTAGTCGTCAGAGCTCCCGCATTTCTGCGCGTGGCGTTTTAGAAGGTAAGTTTCTGGAGCTAAAACAAAAGTTTGCACAAGGAGAGATCCCTATGCCTTCTTTCTGGGGTGGCTTTCGCGTGAACTTTGATTCGGTTGAGTTCTGGCAGGGTGGTGCAAATCGACTGCATGACCGTTTCATTTATACTCGTGCTGAGCAAGGTTGGGATATCGACCGACTCGCACCATAAGCCGATTTACACTGTAAAGCGCTGAAATAACCAAGATACCCGCCCAGTGCGGGTATTTTTATAGGTTCAATCTAGGTTGAATGAAATCGATAAAAGCACTGAGCTTTTTCGCGGGAGATGAAGAACGGTAATACACAGCGCTCACTTGCTCGCGTCCTGTATTAGTAAGTTTATGCTCTTCTAAGATCGGAACGAGTCTGCCTTGCTCAATGTCTTTGTTCACCATGAATCCAGACAAACAGGCGATGCCGTTTCCTTGTAGCGCTAACTGACGCACCGTCTCACCATTGCTGGAAGTGATGCTTGGGTTGATCAGGTTATCTCCAGAAATGGCCATTTATTCAATACCTTAACTCCTGAAAACCCTATTAGGTCATGTTGCTTTAGTTCCCAAGGCTCAACGGGTATTCCACGCTTTTCTAGATAGCTAGGAGCGGCCACCATATACAGCAGGCTTTTGCTAGGGGTTTGGCGTGTAGGGTTGAGTCGCTTAATTTTCCGATGCGTATTGCGATATCTGTGCGTTTCTCTATTAAATCCACAAAGCCTTCGTTTGAGGTGATTTCCAGGTCGATATCGGGATAAAGGCTTTTAAACTCGCTCACTAGTGGCACAAGTTGGTGAAATACAAATGGGCTCGCTGCATCTACGTAAATGCCCCTTGGGTAGTTCACCTCGAGTAATCACCTCTTCTTCCGCCTGTTGGATTATCTTAATACCGTTTCGCACAGTCTCTACAAAGTCGCGGCCTTCATCGGTCAGTTCAATGCGACGAGTTGTTCGGTTGAGTAGTGTCGCGCCCAATTGCTTTTCTATTTTGCTTACCGCTCGTGAGACTTTTGCTACTTGGATATTGAGGGTTTCAGCCGCAGCAGAGAAGCTACCGCTGTCTACAACGGCGATTAATATCTGTAAATCATCAGAGCGGGTTAAGAGCATTTTTGTGCGAACTAAATAGTAAGAAGATTGATTCTTTTATTTTTAGCAAAAAAAGCGTGGGATAGGTAGTTTGGATTGGTTGAGGAGTTTGTTTGGTTAGTATTTAGGTAGCAGTGTGAATTGGTTGTTGAGAAGATCCCGGCTAAAAGACTGCCGGGATGACGAGCTGGTTAGTTAAGTCTTTGTGAAGGAACTAATTTTTTCTGTTCTCCCGGAATGCCGGCCCAGCGGAATGCGACAGCATATCCGGGATCTTCTTATCGCACGTGAGGAAAAGTTACCGTCTGTTTTTAGAAACGGTAGTCTACACCCACATAGAAACTACGCTCTGGACCAACCCAGTAGAATTGGTTGAAGGAGTCGTAGCTAGTCTCGTACTCTTCATCAAACAGGTTGTCGACCTTGAATTTCATTTCTAGATTGTCAGTTGCTTGATACGAAGCCGCGATATCCACTGTGATGTATGAATTTAGCTCAACAGTACCTTTGGCTTCTGGACGTTCGCCTGTGTAGTTAGTCGCAACAGACAGGCCCAAGTCTTCATACTTGTATCCTGCAATCCATTTGTAGTTTTGTTTAGCACGACGATCTAGCTGACGGTCGTTGGAGCGATCTTGTGGATCTTTCCAGTCACCTACTAGGGTGTGTTGAATTGGGCCAGTTTCGAAATCTAGGCTTAATTCGATACCTTGAATACGAGCTTCATCAACGTTCTCTGGAACAAATGTCATAGGGTCGGCAACAATTAGGTTCTCAATGTCACTTTGGTAAGCCACTAACTGCCAAGTTACTAAGTCGTAGTAACCATTTAGACCTACTTCGAAAGATTTAGACGTTTCTGCTTCTAGGTCAGCGTTACCTGAACCGCCAAACGCATCAGAGTAGAAAAGGTCGAAGAAGGTAGGTGCTCGGAAAGCCGTACCGTAGTTACCTGTCAGTTGTAGAGAATCAGTGATGTACCAGCCAGCACCAACTCCCCAAGTAGTGTTACCACCGTATGCACTGTTCTCATCGTGGCGCACGCTTGCTTCAAGCAATACTGGTTTAAGGTCAACGGCTGCGGTTGCAAAAACACCAGTGTTGTTACGAGTGGTTTCAGTGAAGTCCTGGACTGGTGTACCAAAGATGACGCCAGAGTTGTTTGCTTCGTCGTATGAGTAGTCGACACCACCGTTTAGAGTCAGCGCATCAACGCCGGTGTAGGTGTTTACCCATAGGACTGACGTGCGCTTGGAGTCAATAAAGCTGCGCGGAGCGTTAGTCTGATCATTGCCGTCGCTTTGCTCTTCAGCGGAGAAGTTTACTTGAAGAGATGATCTAACGCTTCAATCTGGTAGACCACATCACCTGAAACGATATAGTTTTCAGTGTCTTGGCGCTTAGGAGTACCAGCAGGACCAAAGTCACCCACATATTGGTTGTTGTAGCGTTGCCAGATACCATTGAAACCTGCGCTCCAATTGTCATTGATTTGTTTGGTTACACCACCAGAGGCAAACTGAGATTCATAACCAAAGTCTTGGTCAATGTCTTGATCAGTAATGTTGTAGCCTTTGCTACCTTCATTACTTACCAGAAAGTGTCCTTTCGCTGTGTCTGAAAGCTCACCTGCTGAGCGCCAGCCCTCTTGGTGAGAGCTGTTTGAACCACCATTTAGGGTTAGTTCATGTACAGAATCACTCTGTGGCTTAGTGATAATGCTAATTACGCCGCCAATCGCATCCGCACCATACACGGCTGCACGTGGTCCACGAATGACTTCAATACGTTCGATGGCAAACGCTGGGATAAGGCCTAGTGTGTTGACTGTGCCACCAGCTGCTGTGTTTAGACGAACACCATCTAACATCACCAGAGTTTGGTTGCTGTTTGCACCTCGGATAAACACACTATTGTTGCTTGCCTTAGTGCCTTGGCCACGTACTTCAACACCTGGAAGTGTCTTTAATACATCATAAGCACTATCAGCTTGGATCTGTTCAATCTGCTCACGTTCAACAACGCTGACAGAGGCTAGGGCAGAAGATTGGGTTTGTTCGAATCGGTTTGCTGTGACGACAATAGTTTCATCAACCTTGGTTGAATCCGCTTCTTGGGCAAAAAGAGAGGGAGCGTACAGCGAAACAAGTGCTGTCGCTAAAACTGTTTTTTTCATTTGTAATCCTAAATACGCGTAGTAAATCAAACGCTTATATATGCGTTTTGTACTTACTGGCAGGTATTCGGACTTATGAGCACTGTAGGTTCTGTACCTACAACCTAGCGTCCCACTTCCCACTTTTGCAGTGTGTGGCAATAGCCTTAGACGTTCGTTCTCAAATACCGCTGCGCGTCAGTTTTGGATTCACACCAAATTCCCTTTTAAGCCTGAAAGCCAATACCCTCAAAGGAGGAGTTTTGAGTTCGAGACACCAGCGGTAAAGGAGTCTATAGAGTGTTAGATCTGATGTAAAGTTCCACAGAAATATTGTTAAATGTCACAAAATGTATTGTTAAGGAACCGTAATCACATTTCTTTTGATCATTGATCCGTATTCTTTGATCTAGCGCAAGCTCGCGAGGTAGGATGAGCCAATTATGCTCAACTGCAGTAGAACAAGGTACGTTTTCTGTCAAGTTGGGTTGGTCTCTGATGTCGAGCTGAGGAAGAGAAATGTTTACAGCATCTAGAGTTTTCGACTCCGAATTTATCAACCAGCCTAAAGAAACCCTATGGGCTGAGATATCACCTATGTATATGGTGGATGAGTCTGCATGGCTCAAGGAGTTACTGCCACTGGCTAAGCCAACCGCTGAAGAGAAGCATCGTATTGAGCGTCAAACCACTCAATTGATCGAAGCTATTCGTGCGGACAAACGTTCTATTCAAATGATTGATGCCTTGCTACTTGAGTACAGCCTAGATACTCAGGAAGGCATCCTTCTAATGTGTCTTGCTGAAGCACTTATGCGTATCCCTGATACGGAAACAGCAGATGCACTTATCAAGGACAAGCTAACGGTAGCAGATTGGAAATCTCACCTAAGCCAGTCAGACTCTGTATTTGTAAACGCCTCTACGTGGGGCCTGATGCTGACTGGTAAGGTTGTTGGCATTAACAATGAAGAGAAAACCAGCCCAAGCTCTGCGATTTCTAAGCTAGTTAACAAGATGTCTGAGCCGGTTATCCGTAAGGCAATGCATCAGGCGATGAAGATCATGGGACATCAGTTTGTTCTAGGTCGTAACATCGTTGAAGCGCAAAAGAATGGTGCACCACTGCGTAAGAAGGGCTTTACCCACTCTTTCGATATGCTGGGTGAAGCGGCGCTGACTACTGCAGATGCGCACAAATACTTTAAAGATTACCTTTCTGCTATCGAGTCTGTTGGTCAGCACAGCATAGGCAAAGATGACAGCCCTGCGCCGTCTGTTTCTATCAAGCTTTCTGCTCTGCACCCTCGTTATGAAGTAGCGAACAAAGATCGCGTAATGAGCGAGCTTTATGATGTGTTGATGCAACTTCTTAAGCGTGCTGTTGAGCTGGACGTTGCTATCACTATCGATGCGGAAGAAGCGGATCGTCTAGAGCTTTCTCTTGAACTATTTGAGAAGGTTTATAACAGTGAACTCGTTAAAGGCTGGGGCAAGTTTGGTCTTGTGATCCAAGCGTACTCTAAGCGCTGCCTACCGGTATTGGTATGGGTGAATGCCCTTGCACGTGAGCAAGGCGATCTGATCCCACTTCGTCTAGTTAAGGGGCTTACTGGGATAGCGAGATCAAGTGGTCTCAAACGGCTGGTTATGACAACTATCCTGTTTATACCCGCAAAGAAGCGACCGATACCTCTTACCTAGCCTGTGCACGCTTCCTACTAAGCGAAGGCGTGCGCGGTAACATCTATCCTCAGTTTGCTAGCCACAACGCACACACGGTAACGGCTATCGCTGAGATGGCGGAACACAGTGACTATGAGTTCCAGCGCCTGCACGGCATGGGTGAGTCTCTATATCACCATGTAATGGACAAATACGGTCAGTCGGTTCGTATTTATGCCCCTGTAGGTAGCCATAAAGATCTACTTCCTTACCTTGTTCGTCGTCTGCTAGAGAACGGCGCAAACAGCTCGTTCGTTCACCGCTTGGTAGATGCACGTTGTCCGGTAGATACGCTGACTCAACACCCAGTTGATACGCTTCTGGCGAATGAGACACTGCATAACAACCATATTCCACTGCCGACTGAGATCTTCGGTAGCCGTAAAAACTCCATCGGTGTAAACATCGACGTAGAGAGTGAGGCTAAGCCGTTTGAAGATCAGGTAAATGCCTTCCTAAGCAAGCAGTGGGTAGGTGCTCCGATCCTTGGTGGTCAAATGAAAACTGGAAGCATGATCAAGGCAGAAGCCGTGATCGCTCCGTTTGATCACTCTATCCAAGTGGGTGAGATCAAGTATGCATCCCTTGATCATGTTTCCGAAGCCATCGCTATTGCACAGTCTGGCCTTGAGAAGTGGCGCAGTGCGCCAATCGCAACCCGCGCTGAGTGTCTGCGTAACCTCGCGGATAAGATGGAAGATAACCTAGCTGAACTTGTGGCGCTGTGTCATATGGAAGCGGGTAAAACTATCCACGATAGCATCGATGAGGTGCGTGAAGCGGTAGACTTCTGTCGATTCTATGCAGACAACGCAGCCTTGCTAGGTCCAGAGTCTATTAAAGACTTTGACGGTAACCTGCAGTGGTGTGAGCGCTCTGGTCGCGGTGTGTTCGTATGTATCAGCCCATGGAACTTCCCTCTTGCTATCTTCCTTGGTCAGGTAACCGCTGCCCTTGTTGCAGGTAACACGGTTATTGCCAAGCCTGCAGAGCAAACCAGCCTAATCGCAGTGCGTGCGGTTGAGATGATGCTAGATGCGGGCTTCCCTGCGGACGTTATCCAGCTTCTTCCTGGTCGTGGTGCAGAGATTGGTTCTGCCCTAACTAGCCATGAAGCGATTGCGGGTGTTGCCTTCACTGGTTCTACCGCAACCGCGCAGCGTATCAATCAGACTCTTGCGGAGCGTGACTGTAACCCAGTGCCGTTTATTGCTGAAACTGGTGGTCAAAACGCGATGATCGTGGACTCCACAGCACTACCTGAGCAGGTTGTACGTGATGTAGTGCGCAGTGCATTTGCATCGGCAGGGCAACGCTGTTCAGCTCTTCGTGTGCTGTTCGTACAAAAAGATATCGCGCCACGTATCACTAGCTTGATCAAGGGTGCGATGGACGAGCTTCGTGTAGGCAAACCACATCTTCACAGCACGGACGTAGGTCCTGTTATCGATCAAACCGCACAGGCTAAGCTTCTACAGCATATCGAGAAGATGCGTAACTCGCAGAAAGTGATTGCTGAGGTGAAGCTTGATGAAGAGTGCAATCAAGGCACCTTCGTAGCTCCAACGGCGATCGAGATCAGCGATATCTCTATCCTAGAAGAAGAGCAGTTTGGTCCTATCCTGCATATCGTTACCTTCAAAGCGAATGAGTTGGCTTCTGTTATCGAGCAGATCAATGCAACGGGCTTTGGTCTAACCATGGGTGTGCACTCTCGTAACGAGACAACCTACCGTTGGATCGAGCAGAACGCTCGCGTGGGTAACTGCTATATCAACCGTGACCAAGTAGGTGCGGTAGTAGCGTTCAGCCATTTGGTGGCCAAGGTCTATCGGGCACGGGTCCTAAAGCGGGTGGTCCAAACTACCTATACCGTTTCACTAACCACGTATGCCGTGAGCGCCAGATCCAGTCTAGCGCTGATGTAGCAAGCGCTGAAATGACAGATGCATAAGGAGTAGTAACATGAAATCAGCATCGATTCGTTTTTCTGAGGCCCAACAGGTATGGTCTGTTTGGAATCAGGTTCCTTTTGCAGCGCGTCTTGAGCTTCTTGAAACGGCGGCGACAAAGCTAGCACTTACTTCGCTTAAGAAGCCTCTAGCGTTTCATAAAGCGCACAGCGAGCAGCTACTTTCAGAGCCTGAGCTTATGCCGGGTCCTACTGGTGAAACCAATGAACTGTACACCGCTGGTCGTGGTGTGGCTCTTATCATTGCCGATGACAGCCTGAATACTGACAACGCTAGTGCTTTCTTTGCACAGCTTTCTGTGGCTCTGCTCGCAGGCAACTGCGTGATTGCATGTGTACAAGATAGTGAAGTAGCGAAGCAGGTTCAGTCTCTTATCGAGAAAGCGGCCTTCCCAACAGGCGTACTAAGCCTTGTTGAGCATGACCAATACTCTCAAGTGCTAGAGAACGATGTGCGCGTGGTTACCGCTATCGCTGAAGATAAGCTAGTTCAAGGTATTAACCGTCAACTGGCTGAAAAGCGCGGTGTGATCGCTCCTCTAGTGGTTGAAACAGACTTGAAGAGAATGCCAGTAGCCCTAGACCCTAAGTTGGTTCTTCGCTACATCACAGAGCGCACACGCACCATCAACATTACGGCTGTAGGTGGTAACGCAACGCTACTAGAGTTGGGTGCGGCAGAGCACTAAACTTCGTAGCGATCAGCGATCAGCGATCAGCGATCAGCGATCAGGCGTAACCTCTGACAGCTGATCGCATACAGCTTAAAGCTTAAAAAAAGCCTCGGAAACTTTCCGAGGTTTTTTTTCAATTTAGCTCTTTACCTCAACTTAAGTTGAGGTTCTACAGTAGCCAACAGTAGAACAATATGGAGCTTTCAAATGGATAAACGTACCTTCCCCTATCTTACTGCCCGATTCTTTGATGGCATCTCATCTGGGCTTTTCATGATGGCTCTGCCGTGGATCATGTTGCAATCACCCAATATGGGACCGTTTGTGGCTATGGTAGCCCTTGCTTGTACTGGAATCTCATTCTTCTGTACTCCTTTCTTTTCCACGTTAACAGATAGGCATTCTCGCAAGCTTATCTTGGTGATAGTGCAGGCTCTCCAAGCCTCAACTGCGACCTTGGTATTTGTCGCTTATTGGTTTGGTTTGGGTTCGCATTGGCTACTGGCCTTTGCTCAGTTGTTATTTTGGATCTCCAGTAATCTTGCTTGGACAACCAACAATGCCTTCACTCAAGAAAACTACGATCCCCACGAGTACGCTTCTATCTCTGGCAAACAAGAGGTGATCATGCAGGGTACTACTTTAGGCGCAGGTGCGTTAGGGGTAGTGCTTCTCGAGATGTGGGGAATGTTGGAGTTTGCTGCCTTTGCGGCAGTTGCTTCGGGCATTGCAACTCTCTGTTATATCTATACGCCTTACCGCCGTAAGCTTCGCACCAGCAATGCCATGCCTTTCTTCGCACAGCTAAAAGAGAGCAAACAACTCATCGTCAATGAGCCACGCTTTTATCTTTTCCTGATGCTATCGGCATTGTCTTATCCGGTGCTGACCTACCTAGGAAAACTCGTTCCTATATGGTTTTCAGAAAGTGGTATATCGGGCGAGTGGTTGGCTGGGTACAACCTTGCGTTTGGCTTAGGTTCTCTTATCACAGGATTGTTTGTGGCTAAGTTACTGGGACTCTTTTCCGCGCAAAATACCATGCTCAGCACCATGGCTATCTGTGGATTACTGTGGTTGGAATGAGTGTCTCACCGCATCCTATTTATCTACTATTGTTCACTTTGATCTTTGGTTTCTTCAACGCTATGAATCGTATTGCTAGAACCAATTGGATGCATGTTTCTGTGGAAGTGGGGAGTCGAGGTCGCGCAGACGGAATACTGCAGATGTTTGCAACCTTAGTACAGAGCGTCAGCTATGTGGCTATCGCATTGCTGAGTCATTATCAGGTTACCCAGTTTGGATTTGTGCTAGCGGCAATGGTCATGCTTTTGGCATCATTTAGCATGTATTTATTGAGCAAGAAGCCTCTTATACATACCGAAATAGCAGAGGCGTGCTGATAACACAATTTTCCTTTGTAAACCATGTATAGCTTGAGCTTAACTCGTATCCTTTCCGGTCTCTGTTATTCGATATTCTGAAATATCACTTGAAGCATAGAGTAGGAGAGGACGTGACCATAGAGCGTATACAGCAGCTAGTTGATATAGATAACTTGTATACTATGAATTTGAGTTATTTGGACTACCAAGCATTTAGCTTTCAAAACTACCTTGTGAGATGCAAGAAAAAGAAAACAGAGAGTGGCGATAACCGAATCTATTTCGAACTGGAGGACCTTAAGGGTAGGGTTGTGATACGTGGGTGTAGCATTACTAAGTTAGACTTAATCTCTGGGCTTGAAGAGTTTCATTCCGCACAGAATCAGCGTTAGTTGAGCTAAACCTCTATCTGCTTCTAAGTCGATTTACAATGTAAATTCTTCACGCTATGTTGTTGAGAATACAAAGTAATTTTCAATGAGGGAAGCCATAGATGAGATGGGAAGATCAGCAAAAGTACGCCTTAGTGGTTCAAGGCGGGGGCCAAAAAGGAGCCTTTGCTGCTGGTGTGCTAGATGCCTTCAACTCAGCTGAGTTTGACCCTTTTTCCCTCTATCTTGGCACCTCCGCTGGGGCCCTAAATGTCTCCTCTTTTGTCACCAAGCAGAGAGGTCTTGGGCTCGACTTTATCCTCAACTACACCACCAAAAACCGCTTCTTTGACTTCAACAAGCTAGTGAAGAAACAGCAACCTATGGATCTCGATTGGGCGTTTCAGTTTGTTCACAGTGGCGAGTTTCCACTGGACATGAATAAGGGCGCGGAGTTTCTCGGAACTGAGCGTGAAGCGCTTGCTTGTGTGACTAACGTTGAGGATATGCAGGATCATTACTTTCCGATCTTCTCTGAGAACTGGTTCGATGTACTGAAAGCGACCTGTGCTATCCCACTTCTCTATTACCATGACATAGAGATCGATGGCGCTAAATGGGTCGACGGTGGTGTTTCGGCAACCATACCCGTTCAAGAGGCGTATCGCCGTGGCATCTCGCATATGGTGGTGATAACCACCGAGCCAGTGATTGGTGAACACGCGACTAGCTTTATGCCGGTGGCGGCAGAGCCTTTTGAAAAGCTCAAGGGGGAGTGGAGTAAGGGGATCGACAGTTACCTGCAACGTATGGCGCCAGTGACCAAGAACGAATCTCTCAAACAATTTGGTGACTTTATCTCTGAGCGTGTAAATCAGATGAAAGAGGATCATCAGTGGCCAAGGTTTGACTCTATTCCCAAGACTTGGTTGCCAAACAAAGACAAACTCACAGAGCTTCTGACTCAGCAATCACAGAAGTGGCGTACCCATACGCCGCGCACCATGGAGATGCTGTTTGCTCACTATACCAATCACATGAGTGTGACTGAGTTTATGAACTGTCCGCCTGAAGGGGTTGTGATTCATGAACTTGCTCCACCTAAGCCACTAAGTAGTACTGGCTTGATGAGTGGCAAGGATGACATCCTAGTGGACTACGAAACAGGCATCATGGTAGGTAAAGACTTCTTGAAGCGATTGAACCTTTAAATCTACATCCTGCATACACACTATCCATTCTATTAATTGGATTCATAAAACAGACGGGCGTACTCTAAGCTGAGTAATTGTCTCTGAGCGTGTGTATGCAATCTTCAATCGATATCGACTGGTGCTTCTGGCCCTTTTCTCTCTAACTCTAATCGTGCCGTTTTCCATCAATAGGCATTTTCAGCTGAGTTTAGGCAAAGATATCGTGCTCTCTGTGATGCGTATGACTGCACAACTGATATTGATCGGTGTCTATCTTGAGTACCTGTTTGATCTAAATAACCTTTGGGTCAACATGGCATGGATAGCCATCATGATTGGCGTTGGTGCGAGCGCATCATAGGTAAGGCGAAATTACCGAAGAAGTCGCTGTTGATGCCCGTATCCACAGGCTTGCTGGTGGGTTTAGCTCCGGTATTGTTCTTGCTCTGCTGGATGGTGATTCAGCCGGAGCCTTTTCATAGTGCTCAATATGTTATCCCGCTTGCGGGGATGCTGCTTGGCAATAGCTTGAGTGCCAATATAGTAGCACTGCAGAATCTCTACACCGCCTTCCAAGAGCGCAGGCACGAGTATGAAGCAGCAATCGCTCTAGCCGCTCCTCCTATGTATGCCACGCGTCCGTTTGTGCAAGCCGCGATGCAGAAATCATTCGCGCCAACATTGGCCTCTATGTCGACCATGGGCTTGGTCACCTTACCGGGTATGATGACTGGTCAAATCTTGGGTGGCGCCTCACCCATGGTGGCAATCAAATATCAGCTGATGATCATGATAGCCATCTTTGTAGTGATGAATATCTCGGTCACGATCTCATTGCAGTTGAGTCTTCGAAATACCATCACCAAAGAGGGCAGAGTTACAGTTAGTTTTAAAAAGTAACGCCCATTTTAAAACGTACCACCTCTTCTTCGGTTTGTGCGCGATAGCTTGAGTCGTAGTCGTCGTAGGTGTTGATGCGAATGTCGCCGTATTGCAGGTCAGTAAATAAATAGCCGATAGCACCTTTAAATCCCCAACCGTATTGATAGGCATCGTCTACGTAGTAACCCTGTGGGTCTGTGCCGTTAAACACCACTTTGCCCACGTAAAGGTATGGTTTTACCTGGAAAGGGCCTGCAGAAAACTTGTACCCGGCCTCTAGGTTTACATCCCATACCGGTCCACCCTTAAATTTTGTATTGCTGCGTAGGTTAGTGTGGTTTATATCAACGCCGATGATTTTGCCGCTATAGCCTCCACCAATACTGACCCCTTGTAGGTTATCTGAATTGGTGACCCCCATATTCACATGCCATGGCTTGTCTGAAGCCCACACAGTTGAGCTTATGAGCAGGGCGAGTATGCCAATTTTGTTCATTGTTCTTGCATATCAGGAAATAATACGCGGAGGGTAACACTTTGTTATTTATGGTAAAAAGTGTCGGGTTGCATATCGGAAGCCCAGATTTAGCAAGAACAATTACAGGCAGTGGTATTGCCCGATTTGACGTTTTGTTTGTATTCCTTGATAGAAGCCTTACGAATCGCATCCAGCTCTTTGGTGCGAACTGTCACTTTCATCCCTGACTTAGGTCTTGTAGAGCAGGCGAAATCGCGCTTGCCATCAACCTCCACTAAGCATGCCTTGCAACAACCATCACGGCGTCCATTCTTAAGACAAGGGGCAGGGATATTGATTTTAAGTCTTTGGGCAACCTCAACTAGGTTGGAATCGTCTGGCTTTAGCGAGCAAGTCTGGCCGTCTATCTCTATGCTGGAAAAGGAAAAACTGTTCATATTATTGTGCTTGGTTGAGTGTCTTTATTATAAGACGTCGGGGGTGCTAAAAAGACGAAATTAATTTCCTTCTAGCAAGTCCCCCTTTGTTTGACAGCACACAGGCAAATAACAGCAGTGATTTAGAAAGTCACACCTAAATGAAATTGCACATACTCTTCGTTGATATCGCCACGGTTGTTGGCGTTGGTTGGGTCATAGGTATTGATGTTTAGATTGTTGTATCTAAGGTCGGCATAGATGAGGCCCAAGTTACCCTTGATACCCGCGCCATACTGATAGGCGTCGTCAAAGCGCTGTCCTTGGGCGTTGGGACCGTTGAGAATGCTCTTGCCGATGAAGGCATAGGGCTTGAACTGCAGGCGGTTAAGTTTGATCTTGTAGCCTGCTTCCACATTGAACTCATACATGCCGTTGGCATCGAATTTAGCGCTATCATCTAAGATGTGATAGTTAAACTCTGCACCAAAGATATCACCACTGTAACCAGCGCCCACGATCACCCCTTCAACCTGTGAAGAGTCACTAAGACCAGTATGGATATGCCAGTTATATTCTTTGGTTTCTTCGGCTTGAATAGCAGTACTGAATAGAACGAGAAGTAGGAGTGAGCGCTTCATTTCTTATGATTCCATTATGAAAGAAAGCGCAATGTAACAGATTGTTATTTATGAAAAAAGTAGCAAGCCACAACAAATTTTTAGGTTACTAGCTTGCTATTTTTAGCTTGAATGTGTGCTACTTAAAACTATAGATTTAGCATCTGTTTTTCAGCGCTTTCTACTGCTGGGTCGACCTTGAGTGTTTGTGTTGGGAAGGCGATGTCTGCTTCATTTTCGTGAATAATATTGATGATTTGAAGCATCACATCCTGCTTCACCTCATGGAATCTCACCCAGTTCACCGTCTTGGTAAAGGTATACACGAAGAAGTCTAGTGATGACTTACCAAAGGCATTGAAGTTGACTATCAGGGTTTGTGTGGCGTCGATCTCCGGATGCTCTTTTAGCATGGCATGCACGTCTGCAATGATCTTGTCCATCTTGGCTGAATCTTGGTAGCGCAAGCCTATGGTCTCGTAGATACGGCGGTTGGTCATGCGCGATGGGTTTTCGACCACTATGTTACTGAAGACTGAGTTCGGTACATACAGCGGGCGTTTATCGAAGGTGCGGATCATGGTCATACGCCAGCCGATACGCTCTACCGTGCCCTCAATGTTTCTATCTGGGGAGCGGATCCAGTCACCCACCTTAAACGGACGGTCGAAGTAGATCATCATGCCGCCGAAGAAGTTAGATAGCAGGTCTTTTGCCGCCAGACCTGCGATAAGGCCACCGACACCACCGAAGGTAAGCAGACCTGATAGGCTAAGCCCGAGGGTCTGCATCACGGTCAATACACCTAGGATAATCACCGCGAGGCGCAGTACTTTAGAGACGGCCTGTACTGTGGTTGGATCGCGCTCTGGGTGAGAGAGAACCTCGGCTTCGAAATTGGAGACGATTCGATAAAGAGCCCATACAGCCACAAAGATCAGCAGTATTAGTTTTAGGGTTGCGAGCCAATCCAGTGAATGGGTGAGATTGTCTTCGAGCACTAGCCCTAGGGATACGGTGGCAGGCCAACACCAGATTAAAACACTGATTGGGGCACGAATACCGTGAATAACTGCGTTGTCCCAAGTCACCTTGGTCTTTTCAGCGAGACTTTCCAGCCTGCCGAGCACCACGCGCCAGACACCCCAAGCAATCAAGCTGAAGGTGGTGATAAAAATCACCTCGTTGAGAATAAGGCTCTCCGTCAGTTGGAACATTTCAAGCCATGTTGAGGTTTCAGACATTATCTAATCCTTGGTTGAGAAATCTGGTTGATGACACTGGCAACACAGCCTTGTAGCCAGTGTTGTTTATCTTTGTTCGAGGGATTGCTGCGCCACAACATGCTGATAGTGAAATCACTCACCGGAATAGGTGGCTGACTACGCGTCAATCCTTCAGCAATAAAAGGGATCATAGACATGAGCTTAGGTACTATGCATACAAGGTCGCGACCTTTTATCAGCTGGCCTATGGTCAAGAAGTTGCGGGATAGTACCTGCACATGGCGACTTTTATCCTGCTCTTGCAGGCTCTTATCGACATTGGTCACCCAGTTTCCATCTGGGCTAACTAAGGCGTGTGGCAGCTGACAAAACTGCTCAATTGAAAGCGGTGGTGTCAGTCCGGTTTTATTGGCATCGAATAGGCACACGTGGCTTTCTTGATAGAGAGGCTGGGTTTGATAGCCATCAGGTAGCGATGGGAAGCTACCTATTGCTAGATCTAAGCGCTCTTTTTCCATCACCTCTAAAACGTTGTGGCGATTGACGTTAATAAAGCTGATCTTGGCATTCGGTGCTTCAGCGCTTAATCGATCAAAGATCTGAGGGGCAAACACAAACTCCGCGTAGTCGGTGAGGCCGATCTTAAAGGCCTCTTGGTATTTCTCGGGTGCAAAGCTTTCTTGGCTAAGAATGTTGTTGGTTACCACGCCAATCACGAGATCAACGTCTCGTGCGAGTTGCATAGCCTTTTCGGTGGGCTCCATCTTGTGGCCCTGACGATGGAAAAGGGGATCACCTAGCATCTGTCTTAGCCTTGCCAAGCTGTGGCTCATTGCTGACTGGCTTATATGAAGCTCATTGGCGGCAAGGGAAACACTGCGTGCTTTATACAGTGCCTGAAAGGCGATCAGCAGATTGAGGTCTATCCCTTTCCAGTTAATATCTGCCAAAATGGCTCCTACATCTATCCTGTTCATATAGATTATCAATTCTATCAATTTGAATCATATAAAGGCATAGCATAGTTTATGCCTAACTTTTTTATTGCGGTATTACCTTAATGTTTTCCATTTTTAAGATCTTTTTCGCACTAGGCTGGGTTAGTTTTGGTGGCCCTGCTGCCCATATCGGCTATTTTCGTAAAACCTTCGTTGAGCAGAAGAAATGGCTTAGCGATGATGAGTACGCGCAGCTTGTTGCCCTTAGTCAGTTTCTTCCAGGTCCAGGCTCTAGCCAAGTGGCTTCGCCCTTGGCTACAAAAAGGTGGCTTGGGTGGCGCGTTCGCAGCTTTTCTAGGATTTACCCTTCCTTCGATTCTTTTGATGATAGCGCTGGCGCTACTCAGCAGTAGTTTGCTTGAGACCTCAATCTTTGTCTCAGTGATTCATGCCCTGAAATTGTTAGCAGTTGTGGTTGTGGCAGACGCAATCGTCGGAATGTACAAGAATTTCTGTCAGACCAAGCAATCTATCGGGCTTTGCTTGCTGGTGGCGGTGTCCATGCTGCTGTTTAGTGGCATTGCGGCTCAGATTATAGTGCTATTGGCGTGTGCAATCTTGGGCACCCTTTGGTTTAAATCAGAACCTGCAGAAAAGCCACAAGGTAAGGTTAAGTTGCAGATGCTGCCGCTTGTGATCTTTGTTGCCGTGCTAGTGCTGGGTCCACTGCTCGCATCCCAAGCTCCTATCGCTAAGCTGTTCCACGACTTCTTCTATGCTGGCTCTCTGGTATTTGGTGGCGGCCATGTGGTACTTCCGCTTCTGCAAAACTTGATTGGTGACTCACTAAGCACAGATGCTTTCCTAACGGGTTATGCAGCAGCGCAGGCTGTACCGGGGCCTATGTTCACCTTTGCTACTTTCTTGGGTTATGAGCTATTGCCTCAACAACCTATCTTGGGCTCTATTGTGGCAACTCTGGCTGTGTTCTTACCGGGCTTCCTACTGGTACTGAGCGTTATTCATAACTGGCAGGCATTGGCGAGCATTCCTTCTGTGTCGGCGGCGCTTAAAGGTGTCAATGCAGGTGTGGTTGGTCTACTGATTGCGGCTCTGTATCAGCCTATCTTTGTGAGTGCGGTAAGCGGGGCACAGGACTTTGCGGTGGTGTTGGTAGGTTTCTTCCTACTCAAACAACTTAAGCTTCCTATCGTAGGCTTGGTTGCCAGCTTTATCGGCTACGGTGTGTTGGTTTCTTTCTTCTAAATAGACCTTAGGTATGCAAAGAGCTCAGGGTTATCTGGGCTCTTTTTGTATGTACTGCATTGGAGGCAGTCCGGTGATGCGTTTGAAGGCGCGGATAAACTTGGAGGAGTTGGCGTAGCCTAGGTGTGAAGCGACGTCGGCGACAGTGAATCTGTCCTCTCTCAGTACAGCCAAAGCGAACCTCACGTGAAGCTTGTCGACGATATCTCGGAAGGTCATTCCCTCGCCTTGTAATTTTCTTTGTATGGTTCGCTTTGAGGTATTAAGGAGCTCACTGCACACGCCGAGTTCTAACTTACGCTCGCCGGTGTACGGCCAGAGCGCTGCTATCAATTGTTCCGAATATAAGCTCTGAACCGAGAGCTCAGGCAAAGAAACGCTCTGGGGTTCTATCTCAAGAGGCGTGTAGGCATCCTGTTTAGATAGAGTGATAGAGGTGACTTCGCGTTGAACAAATAACCCCTTGTGGGCAAGTGGGACATGTTTTTCAACTTCATCCACCTCTGCATGCTGTAGACCCACCGATAAGGTAGCCACTCATCTCCCAGTATGCGCCGAATGTACTGCACCAAGAACATCAGGCTCTGAAGCTCTAGCCAAATTGCAGTTCCGGAATAGCGCTCAAGATAGTGTTCATCTGTGGTTAGAGTCAAAGTGACCTGCTGTTCAAATCCCTCTTTTTCTATAGAGAGTAAAGACTGAGAGGAGTTGGATTGAAAATTCGCTACGTTGTACTCGAGTATGGAAACCAAGTTGTTACATTGGCTAGAGCTTGGAATCGGCCATAGCTTAGCCAGCTGTTTCATGCTCTCTTCTAGATAAAGAAAGAAGTCTTCACTGTCAGCGTGTTGGTGGAGTTGCTGCATAAAGTGAATGATGGCGTTTTCTGGAATCGCAGGGATAGTCAGTGTTCCGCGCTCAAGAGGAATAGGCAGAAACTCTTGCGCCTTGTGTAGCAAGCTCGATGGAAAGAAGTCTCGTGCGCTCTCTATGATGATGATGGCGCTTTCTACACGAATCAAGGGAAGCTGATTATCTGACACTGAATAGGCTATTGTTTTAAATGATGTTTTCAGTATATCCAGAAATCCTTGTATCTGCTTTTTAATAAAAAAACGCTCGATAGTGAGCTACCGAGCGTTTTGAAGATTAGAACAGACCAGCTAACTTATTCTCTACCACTGGAGTGATGTTAAGACCAATCATGAAGTCAGGACGGGTTCTTTCATCTTTTTCTATGTAGTAGTTAGCCTCAAGACCGAACTTCCAAGGGCGGTTACCTAGAATGACCGTTTTACTTACTTGGAAGTTAAGTGGAATTTCCGCTTGGTCTTCATTCCAGTCATAGCTCAGCGTTGGACTCGATGCGACTGTCCAGCCATTCCCTAGAAGCTCTACCCAACCAATCTGCACCGAGGTGCGGTTGATGTCTTTTGCATTCGGATTGTCAGACTGATTAGACACACCCCATAGATGGTTCGGGAAGAAGATAAAGATACGCTCTTTACTCAACTTACCAAGAAGCATCTCAGGACCTACTGCAAACTGGTCGGCAGTAAAGCCTTCCTGACCTGTTGGCAGTTGAGCAAATACACCAAATGCCATGATGCTGCCTGCCTCTGTCTTAGGGGCATAGGCAAGGTCGAAGCTGATGTCACCGAAGCCACTGTCGTCACCATACTCTCCGGCTTTGTCGTAGTTCATTGAGAAAGGTATCGCAGGGCGGAATAGGATCTTATCGCCGTTATCTAGCGGGAATGGCATTGAAGGTTGGAACAAAACAGTAGAGCTACTACCACCGTCGTCATAGCCGCCATAGTATTGAAATTTAAAGTTCAGGCTCGCTAGAGCCGTGTTTGGGTTCGCCAGTTCCTTTGCCGCTTTATCAGCTAACGCATTTTTGTCCATCTGCTCTTGGTCCGCCATGGTTGGCAGAGCAATTAGGGATGCAAGCAGTGCGATAGCCGTTGTGGTTTTGCGTAGAATCTTGTTCATCAGTTCGCCCAATCAATCTTTCGAAGTTGAGGCGTAGTTTAATGATCAAATCACACGCGATGCCCTTTACGCGCCACTATGTTTTTGGTTTGTAATCTAGATAGCAGAAAAAGGCGGTAAGGGTTTACCGCATGAGAGGTTTAGTATTTGGTTAGCTCGTTGGCGTGAGTTGCGACGCTAGGCGGTTCCATGCATTCATCATGGTGCAGAGCACGATAAATTGAGATATCTGGATTTCATCAAAGTGAGACTCTAGCGCTTGATAGGTTTCGTCACTGACACCCTTTTCAGTGATGTGTGCCATCTCTTCTACCAATGCCAATATCGAGCGCTCTTTTTCGTTAAACAGCTTGGACTCTTTCCATACTGATAGGGCAAAGATGCGCTCTTGTGTTTCTCCGTGCGCCAACGCTCCCTTGGTATGAACGTGAATACAATAGGCGCAGCCATTGATCTGAGAGGTACGCACACGCACCAGTCTTCCAGGATAGGATCAAAGCCACACTGCTTAAGATAGGCTTCTACACCGAAGAAAGCTTTGTAGGCAGCGGGCTGATTTTTGTAGATGTTAACGCGGGACATGAGACTTCCTTATCATTCTAATTCCTTGCTAGGTCAAATCCTACACTAGCAAATTAAATCACCAGAGTTAACTGAGCCGATACGCCATAGTTGTCATCGTTGCCAAATTGTCCGGAGATATCAAAGCCAAATACGCCGTATGGCCTAAAGCCGATACCGGCAGTGAACACATCTTCGCTATAGCTAGTCATGCTGTGCATGTAGCCTGCGCGCAGTTGAGCCCATTTCCATAGGTCTGCTTCGGCACCTAGTCTTGCGTATTGGGTTTTGTAGCTCTGCTGCTTGAAGTAGCTACGGGAGTTGAGGTCGATATCGGCAGCTAGGGTGTACCAATTGGTGGAGTAAGCTGTACCGATTTTGTATTCGGGCTTTACCTCGAAGGTTGCACGCTCACCAAGCTGCATATTGGTATCTAGACTGTGAGAGATAAGGTTTCTTGCACTAATTGCTAGGTTCCAATGCTCTTGCACCTGCCAACTTGCGCCAAGATCAATATTGAAGGTGGTCTTAGATTCTAAGTCATCAAAGAAATCAGCATCGTCGATGTCATCCTCGGTTAGACGCTCTCTAAAGTAGGTGGTGTATATCTGCTGAACCTTAGGGGAGGCGCCAAAGCTCATATCTTGACCCCAGAGCTCTATGTTTTTAGCAAAGGTGAAACCATAGTCGAGCGTACCGCCGATAAGGCCAGTTGCGGTTGATTCAACCTCATCATCAGGACTGGTGTTATCAAGGTCGTTGTCGTCGATATCTGCAGTGGCGAGCATTGTCGCATGGGTGGAAACAAAGAAGTTAGTGTTCACAAACTTATTGGGGATAGCGAAAACCATACCAGCTGAGGCATCTGCTGTGATGTCCCCATTATTAAGATCCTGAAGTGCACGTCTCCATGCATTACGAGCTTCAATACTTCCTGGATTATCTATCCAGTCGTCTTCTGCATCGAAGTAGGTATCTAGCTTGTCCAACACGCCTTCCCCGTCATGAACCGAGGTGGTAACTGTTGGCAAGATCATGCCAAAGTTGTGCTCAGATTCGCCTTTTGCCGCTAGGGCAGGGTTGTGAAAGCTTGCTGACATAAAGTTGGCGGAGGCGACACCTGTTCCGCCCATGGCAACGCTGCGCGAGTCGGCAAGTGTAGGTGTTGAGAGTAGCAGTGAAATTGCCGAAAGCGGGATTCCTTGCTTAACTAAGTTCATGATATTCCTGTCATCAATGTATTTACCGTCTAATATTCTATATGCGTTATATTTGGTCGGAATAACATGGAAATTTTTAGCAACTTAAGCTAACAAGCTGTTACTTTTTAATCAGAAAGCGTCTACAATTCTGCCGTTTTCATATCCCTGAGTTATTTAATGTCCTTATCAAAGAAGATCTTGCTAGCACTGTTCCCACTCTTTTTACTATTAGTGGGTGTGCTTGCGTGGCTTCAAATTAAGTATATTTATCCGGTATTTACCCAGTTAGAACAAGACTCTGCCATCAAGAACTTCGAGCGAGTAGTCTCTCGCTTTAATGAAGACTCTCAGACCCTAGATAAATTGAACCGAGACTGGGCGTCTTGGGATGACACCTATACCTTTGTGCAAGGCCAAAATACCAACTATGAAAAGGCAAACCTAGGTGTTGAGTCGTTTAAGAATGGTGACTTCGATTTTTTGATGTTCTTTAACACCCGCGAGGAGTTGGTTTGGCACGGTATTTACAGTGAGACGGCGGACAATGTAGTTAAGAACAAAGATCTAGTGGATCAGACCATAGGTCAGCTTTCTCGTAAGTACGGTACAGACTCCTTCATGCCGAATACTCTAGACGGTAACTTCATGGGGCTGTTGGTAGTAAATGAGCGTCCGGTCTTGTTCTCTATCAGACCAATTCTTAAATCTAATAATCAGGGACCGATAATGGGTTATCTGATCCGCGGCAAACGCATAGATAGAGGCCTTATAACGGATTATATGAAGCAGACACAGGTGAGGTTTAAGCTCACTGCGGTGGAAAACGCAAATAAAGAGATCACGCCAGACCTTATGGTTGAGGTGATGGACGCACAGACTTTAGAGGTATCCCGTTATATCTACAGCAATGGTGTGCCGATTATATTGCTGGAATCCTACTACCCGAGAAATATAAGTCTGCAGGGTAAATTAGCAGTGCAAACCGCACTTATTGCTTCGGTTATCTTGGGCGTACTTTTGCTGGTGGTGCAGTGGTATGTTCTGCAAGTGGTTGTATTGGCTCCAATTTCTAAATTAAAAGAAACAGCTTCTTCAATCACTGAGAATCAGAACTATCGTCAGCGCACCAGTATTGAAACCAAGGATGAGATTGGTGGGTTGTCACTACAGCTGAACAATATGCTAGATGCCATCGAGACTCGAGAAGAGAAACTTCAAGAGGCTATGCGCGAGCTTAAACACCTTTCCGTGACAGACTCGCTAACAAAGATCCCTAACAGACTGCGCTTTGACTCAGCTTCTCGCACTGAGTGGCGTCGCATGAGTCGTGACAGAATGCCACTTTCTATCATTATGTGCGATGTGGACTATTTTAAGCAGTACAACGATTACTACGGTCATATTGGTGGTGATGACTGCTTGGTAACAATCGCAAATGCCTTGGCGAAGAGCGTGGCACGTCCCGCGGATTTGGTGGCGCGTTATGGCGGCGAAGAGTTTGTTTTGCTGTTGCCAAACACAGATATCAAGGGTGCTGAATTTATTGCTGAAAAGGTAATGAATAAGATAGCTGAGCTTAATATCGCTCACTCCAAGAGTGATGTTGCTGATCACGTGACCGTGAGTATGGGGATTTCGTCTGTCATCCCCAACTCGGGTAAGTCTCTGCGCCAGTTGCTAACTCATGCTGATGATGCCCTATATGAGGCCAAACTGACCGGTCGTAATCGCTATGTATCAGTGCGATATTAACAGTCTGAAGTCGAGGTCTCTCTAGCCTGTTTTGGGCGTATTACAGTTGCCAGAAGGACTGCGCCCATAGTCAGACCTAGTATCAGATAAAAGATCCCAAGTTCGGTTTTGTCTGATACCCAAGTACCTACCAAGTAGCTACCAAAAAAGCCTGCTAAACACATCTGAATCGAGCCTGCTAGCGCAGATACTGAGCCCGCATCTTTCTTATGTGGCTTGAGTAACAAGCTTATTGAGAGCGGGAAAGAGACTCCTTGCGCCACTGCTATCCAAGTGAAGGACCACACTAGGTTGAACACAGTGAACGGCGCAAATAGGAGCCATAAGCCCGCAAAGAAGAACATAGCTATGCTCAGTCCAATCAGCTGGTAGGTTCCGAAACGGCGATTGAGGGTATTAAGTAAGATGCTACCCATCATCAAACCCGCCGATGGGATAATCATCACCACACCATAATCAGCGGCTGTCATACCCAGCTGTTGCTGCATCAAATATGGCATCAGTGACAAAGAAACCACGGCAGCCAGATAACTTAACCAGTTATATGAGGCGCTAGAGATAACCTGCGGATTTTGGATAAGCTCAACATACTTCTTGAGCACGTTGCTGAGCTTAAAGCTACTTTTGGCATAGGGTAGGGTCTCTGGAAGTATGTACCAGCCCACCGCAAAGGTCGCAAGAAGATAGATTAAGACAAAGGTGAAGACCGCTTCCCAATGGATATGGAAGGCAATCCAACCGCCAAATACCGGAGATATGATCGGCATGATAGAGGCGGTTATGGCAAGGTATGAGAGCGCCTTGGTGAGCTGACTACCATCGTAGCTATCGCGCAAGATGCTGCGCCCGAGCACTGACGCGCTACCTGCACCTAAGCCCTGTAGTAGTCTGCCCGATTCCAAGGCAATTAGGTTATCGGTAAAGCAAATACAAAGCAGGGTACCGCTTATGTAGACTGCCTGACCCATGAGAAATACTGGACGCCTGCCGATGGCGTCAGAGAGCGGACCATAGAACAGCTGTGATAAACCAAAACCAACCAAGAAAAGGGTGACGATAGATTGAAGGTCGGATTTGCTGACACCAAGGTCTGCGCTGATAAGAGGAAGAGAAGGTAAGTAAATACTTACACCTACTTGCCTGTGGCGATAACCAGCATGGCAAGCATTAATGGGATGAGATTCATTTGAGACTTTTTATTCATGAATTGAATTTTATGTTGAAAATCATCGGATGATAATTGACCATTGAGGAACTAGATTGTTTCCATTTAGGAATTAATATGGATTGGATACAGAGTATTCGTAGCTATGTGATGGTAGTGGAGGAGGGGAGCTTCAACGGTGCAGCCCGCAGATTGTCCACCACGAGTTCAGCAGTTAGTAAGCGCGTACATTGGATAGAGGAGAAGATTGGCGTACAACTTCTCAAGCGCACAACACGCAGTGTCACCCAGACAGAGGCAGGCGCTCTCTTCTACAAACGTATGAAGCAATCGTTAGACAGCTTTCAGTCCATCATCGATGAAACCCGCTCGGTAAACGAGTCCCCAGTAGGGCTACTGAAGATAGGTGCAACCTTAGCGGTAGGCTCTAAGTTCCTGCTGCATTATATCGATGGATTCTTGCAACGTTATCCAGATATCCGTATTCAGCTCACCACCACCATTCCAGGCCAACTTCCCGAGATGAAGTTAGACCTTTTCATCAGTCGAGAGCTCGAGCAGTTCAACTCACTCAGTTTTCGTTCCAAGCTTTTATTCGAAGATAGGTTTCGCTTTTACGCCTCGCCGCAATATCTTGAGCAACATGGCGAGCCAAAATCGGTTGAGGAACTGCAACAGCACAACATCTTGATCTTCGGTGAGCAGCTTCAACGCGAGTTCACCCTAGCCTCGGGTAAGCGTATTTCGGTATCGGGTAATTTTGCGACCACTAACCCAGAGGCACTGTTCCATGCGGGTAAGAATGGTATGGGCATATTGCCAACCAACTCAGTGATGATCCAGCAAGAGCTGCAACAGGCGCATTAGTCCCTATCTTGCCAGAGGTGTATGCGCGAGATACTACCGTGTATGCCTATTACCCGAAGCTGGATTATGAGCACACGCGCACGCGGTTGTTTTTGGATTACCTGGTGGAGCAGATTGCTGAGGAGAAGCGGGTTAAGGATTGATGGTGAGGTTTGTTTCCAAAGTGTTTCACTACTTCTCATGTGTCATACCGGAAGCTTTGTTAAAAGCTTCCGGTATCTGATGTGGAGCGGTAGTTGAAAAGATCCCAGATAGTTGCTTCGCAACTTATGGGATGACGGAATTGGACTGAGCGTGTGCTATATGAGAAGCCATCACTTCACCGAAGCCGTTTGCATCTCACTTTCTGGTTGCTTCTGCACCTCTCGCCACCACGCATATTGTGCACTCGCCGGAATATCCTGCACTGGCATCATCTGGCCGAATATCGGGGTAACCAACTGCACGTTACGTGATTGTGCTGCGCTTAGTGCTCGGTCTAGTGGCTCAAACCAGTCGTGTACTGACAGATCAAAAGTGGAGTTATGGATAGGCAGCATAGCCTTACCTTTTAAATCGATGTGCGCCTGTACGCTTTGTTCTGGCATCATGTGGATTTGACTCCATGCCTCTGAATACGCGCCAGTTTCCATCATGGTTAGATCAAACGGACCGTATTTCTCGCCGATGGCTTTAAAGCCTGAGAAGTAACCAGAGTCACCACTAAAATACAGGTTCGCCTGCTCGCCTTTGATCACCCAGCTTGCCCATAATGTGCTGTCTTTGTCGAATAGACACGACCAGAGAAGTGCTGTGTCGGGGTTGCCGAAAATAGGATAGAGCCGATCTGCTTCTCTTCCCACCAGTCCAGTTCTGTTACCTTGTGCTCAGGTACGCCCCAATCGGTTAGGATCTTGGCAATTTTTAGCGGTACAAGGAAGTGATCTACTTTGTGATGCAGAGCTTTGATCGCCCCTTTATCTAAGTGATCATAATGGTCGTGACTGATGACCACCACGTCGATATGAGGCAAATCTTGCAAAGAGATCGCGGCATCTTGGAACCGCTTTGGACCTGCCCACTGCACAGGTGAGGCGCGATCACTAAACACAGGATCGGTCAGTATGGTTTTGCCATCGAGGCGGATCAGCATGGTGCTGTGGCCCAGGCGGGCAACCGATGCCTGCTCGGTGTTTTCGATCTGCTCAGCGGTGAGCGTCATGCTAGGTAGCGGTTCGGTAGGTACAGGCTCGGTACGTGTGGTAGTGAAGTATGCCTTCATTGCACCGTAGATATCGCCCATCCCTGTGCTATAAGAGATTTCACTATTTTGAAACTTGCCATCAATCTGCTTTGATTCGAAGATTTCTGCTTGTAGTGGTGTCGCTGACATAAGAACCGCTCCTAACACGATATGTTTCATCACACTTACTCTCATAAAGTAAACTATACAGTGTAGTTTACATGCGAATTTCAAAAAGTAAACTAAGTAGTGTACTATTTTGGTATTGCTTAGTTCAGAGAGTGGTTAACTTGTTGAACATTAAGCCGTAATTTTGAACAATTATTTTTAAACTGATCTTAAGGTCACCCTCAACGATTAAGTTTGAATGACCATAGCGTTGAAGAAATATGAAGAAGACTCGAAGTGAATTAAAGCGCGAAGCTATCCTAGTTGCGGCGAAGCAGGCCTTTCTAGAAACAGGGGTCGCAGGCACCAGTATGGATAAGCTTGCAAGCCTAGCCAATGTTTCAAAGCGCACTGTATATAACCATTTCAGTAGCAAAGAAGAGCTAGTGATGGAGCTTATTAGCTCATTATGGCGTGAAGCGGTTCAGCAGATAGATGTGACTTTTCACCCTGAACAAAGCCTGCATGACCAGTTCGAGAAGATACTGCTCGCTGAGTTAAATGCCAGTTGCTCACCAGACTATATTGAGATAGCTAGAGTTGTTTTTGGACACTATCTTTTCTCGCCAGAAGAGCTCAGAAAACAGGTAGACAAGCTCTCTAAGAAAGAGAGCGCGATAGCAAGTTGGATAAAAGCGGCTGTAGAGCATGGTTCTATCAAAGAGTGCGATATTGAGCTATTTACTGAGCAAAGCTACACATTAATTAAGGGAGTTTATTTTTGGCCACTTTTAGCTGGAATGCGTGACTTTCCTAGTGCAGAAGAGAAAGATTTACACGTCAAAAACTGTGTAGATTTATTGCTAACCTATTATAAATCATAAGTTTTATGCAGTATCTCGTGCTGAGGGGATTGTCCTATCACCCCTCTGTATTTAAAATTTTACACCTCATGTAAAATCAAATTCAATCCCATCTATTGCCTTTTAAATGAAAAAGTGATTGCAACTCACGTTTTTCTTAGTTAAGTTTCACTGACTAGGCAAAATTATATAAGCCATGTAGCACTGCTTTATCGCTAAAGCTCTGTTTAATTATTCTGCTACATGCATCAAAGCAAGGATTATTCGCTATGTATCAAACCGATGACGTACGTATCAACAAGGTAAAAGAACTACTTCCGCCAATCGCAATTTTGGAGCGTTTCCCAACATCTGAAACAGCGGCGGCAACCACCTTTAATGCTCGTACTGCTATCCACAATATCCTGAACGACAAGGACGACCGTCTATTGGTGATCGTAGGTCCTTGCTCAATTCATGATCCAGAAGCTGCTCTAGAGTACGGCAAGCGCCTAAAAGACTGCGTGATGAGCTAAGCGATAACCTTGAAGTAGTAATGCGTGTTTACTTCGAGAAGCCACGTACTACAGTGGGTTGGAAAGGTCTAATCAATGACCCGTATCTAGATAACACCTTTAAGCTAAACGATGGTCTTCGTCTTGGTCGTAAGCTTCTTCTTGATCTTACTGATATGGGTCTACCAACAGCGGGTGAGTTCCTAGATATGATTACTCCACAGTACGTGGGTGACTTGATCAGTTGGGGCGCAATCGGTGCGCGTACTACTGAATCTCAGGTTCACCGTGAGCTAGCATCTGGCGTATCTTGCCCAGTTGGCTTCAAAAACGGTACCGACGGCAACATCAAGATCGCATCGGATGCAATCCGCTCTGCTGAGTCTTCGCACCACTTCCTATCTGTAACCAAATACGGCCACTCAGCTATCGTAGAAACTGGCGGCAATCCAGATTGCCACCTAATTCTACGTGGCGGTAAAGAGCCGAACTACAGCGCTGAACATGTTGCCGACGTTAAATCTAAGCTAGAGGCTTCTGGTCTTCCTCAGAAGGTGATGATCGATTTCAGCCACGCTAACAGCTCTAAGCAGTTCCAGCGTCAAATGAACGTGTGTGAAGACGTTGCTGGTCAAATCGAAGGCGGTGAAAAGGCTATCTTCGGTGTAATGATTGAATCGCACCTTGTAGAAGGCCGCCAAGACCTAGTCGAGGGTGAAGAGCTAACCTATGGTCAGTCTATTACCGATGCATGTATCGGTTGGGAAGACACCGAAACAGCTCTACGTCAGCTTGCTAAAGCGGTGGAAGCACGTCGCAACGCTTAATTGCAAACATATCTTTTTTAGAGGCCCTCGACCTAGTCGAGGTTTTTTTTTGTATTTGCTATAAGGCATTGAATAACAGATAAAAAAGACCCTCCATTGGAGAGTCAAGGGCAGTTACGTAGTGCTTGTTAGTTACTTGTTAAAACTCACTTGCTCTAACATTTGTACCAATTCGTCTTCTGTTTGAGGCTCTTTCGACAGGTTGATCTCAGGGGAAGAACCACCTCTTAGAACGTACGCCTTGGTACCGCAGTGATCATAGTGATACCAAAGTCCGTTCACGCACACGTCTGTGTAACATCTTGGGTCTTGTTTCAGTTTCATGTGCATCTCCTGTTGCTTTACATTTCCTTAACAATACAAACCTTACCTCTGGTCGAAAGAATGAAAAATGATCGAGATCAATTTTGTTTTGATTTTGTTGTTTTTATGTAAATAAAGAAAAATCCCGAGGGACAGCCTCGGGATTGGAGAAAAGGGTCATCTTCGTAGTGCCAACTGACAGAGATATTGACCTGTTTTACGTTCTAGTTGCTTTTGACGTCTTTACAACGTCTCTAAAGTCTAGTTCATTTAAACCGTACGAGCGACTATAAACGGTAAATATTTGAATTAGGTCAATTTTTCCAATGTAACTAAAATTTGTAATACACATTGGTGTTAATCATATAACCATCAACCGACACTCCATTATTCTCTTCATCGTATAGGGATTGCCACTCAAGAGCGAAGATAAACGGAGTCTGATTGCGGAACGAAACACCCAAACCATATACGAAATCTGAGTCTGACTCAGTGCTGCTGATGTAGTTGGCTTCTGTGTTACCGTAACCAAGGATGAGGTAAGGTTTTATCGCTGGTGTCGCTGGCCAGATCACCCTAACTAGGGCGGAGTAGTGGTATTTAACCTGTACTTCATCGTCTGTGGTGCCACCATACCCTCGTATTTCAGCGGCGAGGTAGTCCCAGAATTGATATCCGAGAATGCCACCCACTAGAACGTCATGGGAGTCGCCTATCATGGAGTTGTCGAAGTTTGCGAAGCCGACGCCTAATCCGAAGTAAACTCCGTCATCGTCGTACACACCTGCGGCGTGAGAGGAAGGTGAGAAAGCGTAGCCTGCAACCACTGCGGTTAATGCGATAAGAGAATTGCGCATAATCCAAGTCCCTTTTATTTTTATGTTGATTGAGCTTTTTGGATACCTAAATCGCGACTACTTTAATCGACTCAAGTACCGAATACATGCTTAAGCATAGCTCAAAGCATAAATCGATAGGATTTTGAATATTATTCACAGGGGAGTAAAAGAAAGTCGAGGCAATTTATTACCTCGACTGGACAATCAAGCGGCGACTCCAAGCGTTCAAATTTGATGCCATCGACCATTACAGGCCAGCCCGATTCAGCGTACTCCTTGGCAAGTGCAAGAGCCATATCGCGAGAAATGGTCACTGTGGTCCATTTACCAATGCCAAGTGGCTTATAAGCCAATTCTGCTTTGATCATTTTAATATCCTTATTACTGGGTGGTGCTCCCCAAGCGTGCTCCCTTGCATTGCTTGGTTTGTAGCGATTATCCCTAAGCAGGATATAAAAACCATTCAAATAGGCTCGAATAATATTCTTATTAGCTCGTTATTGTCATAGTTTTAACTAGGTATATATAGAATTGTATATGGTATGTCCTCTGTGAATACTTAACGCTTTGGTGTGTCCATAGAAGGTTATGAATGTTTGTTTTAGTTGCC
This sequence comes from Vibrio sp. JCM 19236, assembly GCA_000830455.1. GTDB lineage: Bacteria > Pseudomonadota > Gammaproteobacteria > Enterobacterales > Vibrionaceae > Vibrio. The sequence continues at coordinate 3,776 of BBSB01000002.1, read as the reverse complement.
GATCTTTAGGCAAGGTTATTCTCATTTATTTGAAACCATCAGCCGGGCATTTTCTTCATATTGAGAGTGATTTTAAGCCACTAGTTATGGTAATTATTTGAGTAACCTTGTTGATGAAATGAGAGAATAACGACGGTTTACACTTTGTCTTTTGCGCCTAGCTAACGGTTGTGGGAGGCTAAATAAAAATGTGTACCATTCGCACTTCATAAACAGTTAAATGTGTTTTAGTGGCAACTGAGCTTCAGGTTGTGTGTTTTTCAAAAACGGTTTCGCAATTTCACGGCGGTGGTTAATGGATGTAAAAAATGCTTCCCAGAAAGCGTATCAATATGCAGGCCCAAACCTAACACTGGTCGGTTGGATGGGTTTCGTTGGCTTTCCCATTTACTACATCACTTGGACCTACCTGTTCCCACAGCCCTATGAAAGCCTAGCGCTGAGAGTATTCTGTTCGTTACTGTTTCTAGGAGTGGTTCTGAGGGATAAGCTCGCGAGCCCTTGGAAAAAGCATTTCCATATTTATTACCAGATAGTCATAACCCTGTGTCTGCCCTTCTTCTTTTTCTACATGCTGATAATGAATGATTGGTCGACGATCTGGCTACTCTCCTATATGTCCGCCATTTTCCTGCATGTATTGCTGGTTCATGTGACCTGGCTGCTGTTTGCTCAGGGGATAGTTGGTGTCTTACTGGCAATAGCAATGACTTGGTTGTCTGGAGATCTGGCGGGAAATAGCGCCTTTGAATGGGCGTATGTCCCTATCTTCTTATTTGTGTATGTGTTTGGCAGTGCTTTTTATGTGCGTAATCAGAATCAGCATGAGGGCAGGGTTGCGTTAACTAAAACCCTCGGGGCAGGAATTGCACACGAGATGCGAAACCCCTTGGCGACGCTGTCTGCTGCAGTAGATGTATTTCAATCTCTTATCCTAAACCAGACGGGAAAGACCTCACCACCTATCAGATTTCTGCATCCGAAGCTGAGCAACTGTTGCAAACCACTGAATTTGCTAAGAATTCAATCCAAGGTGGGCGAGAGGCCATCGACCTCTTATTGACATCCATAGACGAAAGTGAAATCTCCTGTGCGTCCTTTCAGTACTATTCCGCAAAGGATGTGGTGGAAAATGCCATTGAGAGCTTTGGCTACCAGCAGCCTCATTCAAAAGGCAACACCTCTTTATCTGTTTCCGGTGATTTTGAGTTTTTAGGTAGCGATGTACTACTGCGTTATGTACTGTTTAATTTGCTGAAGAATGCGTATCAGCACGGTGTAGCGGGTGGGCAGGAACTTCAAATCCAGGTTTCCATTGTGCCGTCGGAGAACGAAAACAGACTGGTTGTCACCGATAACGGCAAGGGCATGTCTCAAGAGGTGGTAGAGCGAATCTTTGATGACTTTTTCTCTACTGGGGGACAGAGCAACTCCGGTCTTGGACTACCGTTTTGTCAAAAGGTGATTCGCGCATTTGAGGGGAACATTCGATGTGAATCGCAGCTAGGTCAGGGCACAAGTTTTATCATCACAGTGCCCAGGGTTGATTCTCAAGCGATTAAAAACCTTCAGCAGCAAGTACTTGGTTGTAAAACAGTGCATCTGGTCAGTGATGATAAATCACAGATACATTCGGTGCACAAGGTTGCAAGAAATGTCGGTGTTAGCATTGAGACGCTGGATATTAATGCCTTGTTAGGCAATGAAAAGATTAAATCTGACCTGATTTTGATTGACAGCGATAGCTTAGAACTGGACCAAATCAAACAGCTAAGTGCAGAGCCAAGGTTATCGAATACGGTAGTGCTGTCCAAACATGAGCATGCTGGCATTGAGCTACTTTGGAGCACTTATCCTAGATGGTCACAAGCCTCCGAGTTTATGTTGGTCAATATGCTGCTAGGCAAACTTTCTAGTGATACGCAAGAGATACGCCCAGTTAGTGTGGATAGGTCTTATGCAGGAAGAACGGTCATGGTGGTTGATGACAACGATTCTCTGCGCATGCTGACATCGATTATTCTGCAAAAGCAGGGATTTGAGGTTATTCAGAGTAATAGCGGCAGGAAAGCAATCTTAGCGCTTGAAGAGAACCAAGTGGATTTGATCTTGATGGACGTGGATATGCCTGACATGAATGGCTTAGAGGCAACGGTAACAATCAGAAATTCACAGCGAGAGTTTTCGCACGTACCGATTATCGCTCATACAGGGGATATCTCTGCGGATGCTGTGAATAATATAAGGCTCAGTGGTATGCATGATCATCTGCGCAAGCCTGCTAGCCAAGATGCATTACTGGAGAAAATCTCCGACTGGATCTAAAGACTCTCCGGCCTGTAAACCGGAGAGTCACGATAGACTTAAATAAACTCCAGCTCAGGGTTGTCATAGGCTAACTGACACACAGTTAGAATGTCGTCTATGTCTTGTTGATCTAAGTCGGCACAGAGTGAAAAACGAATGATGTTGCTGTTTTTGGTCGTTGCCGGTCGGCAAAAAACAGAGCCAAATATATTGTTGTCCTCTAGAAAATCCCGCACGCGCTCAGTATTCCTCTCATTACCACATTCGAGCGCGACTATTTGCGATTGGCTACGAACCTTGAACCCAATACTCTTTAAACCCTTTCTAAGGGTTTGAGCATGACTAAACAATCGCTTTCGCTTGGTCTCAGCTAGCCGTATTTCTTCTAAGGTTGCATCCAGTCTGGCAACCTCGGAGGGAAGCATTGCTGAGCTAAATATTGCGGGAAAAGAGACGAAAGGCAGGGTTTGTGACATTTTCTTTGAGCCGAGGATAGCCCCAGCTCTATACGCAAAGGTCTTAGCGAGACTCACGGTAATAAAATCCACCTGATTATTCAGGCCGAGCTGTTGAACCAGCCCGGCACCTTGCGGTCCATGCGTGCCGAGCGAATGTGACTCATCGACCACAAGGGCACAGCCAGAGGTTTGTGCTATATCGCAGATAGTTTCTAGAGGAGCAAGGGTACCTATGGTGCTATAGACCGAATCTACCAAAATGATCCCTTTCCCATAGCGTGCAATCTGTTTGCGCAGATGATTGGTATTGTTGTGCATAAATGGATGTATATCGGCACCGGCTAATTTGGCTCCTTCCCATAGAGACATATGCGCGAAGAAATCGATATAAACGGGAACCCCCTCTGCACAGATGGTTTGAAGCAAGCCTATGTTAGCGGCCCATCCTGATTGGGCTAAAAGGCAGCTCTCCATCCCCATGAACTGGGCAAGCTCAGTTTCAAATTCAGGCTTAACCAACTCATCTTGCTGAAAGATGGCCGACATAACGACGTTATCATCATTAGCGGAAATAGCTTTTTGGTGAGCTCTCTGAATCTGGGTATTTTGAGACAGAGACAGATAGTCATTGCTCTGCAACACAATGGCATCAGTAGTCGGTATTTTTCCTTGAACAAGGTGTTTTTTGTTCAAGTTGCTCTCAATTCTATCTTGGAGGAAAAAGTCCAAGCGGTCTTCGATGAATTGGGGAAGCGGTTTTTTAGGTGTATTAGCGTTCATACTCAGTTCTCTTTGTAATACTGAAAAAACGCCAGCGCTGACTCTGTTTATCTTGCTGATTTTGTGCAGATAGTCACTAGTAAATGTAGATTATTTAGAGTGAGCTTAGAAAAGTGTCCTCGGACAAGGGAAAGTGTTAGAACTCTCGAATGAGGAATTGATATTTGGGCTACCGAAGATTGTGTTCTTTGACACGTAAAAAAGAGCCGAGGCTATCAACCTCGGCTCTTC
>BBSB01000003.1:0-319943 GCA_000830455.1 Vibrio sp. JCM 19236 | reverse complement strand
CTGAATAGAAAAAGGGGCGATAATCGCCCCTTTTTAGTATCTAACGCATTGTTTATGCTTGGTTTTCAAACAACTGACGGTGCAACTGCTGTACCGCGTGGCGAGCCGAAGACTCATGTAATAGGAAGCATAGGTTATGGTTACTCGCACCATAACAGATCATTCTTAGATTGTGGTCTTCTAGGGTGCCGAAGATGTGTTTCGCAGTCCCTTTCGCCTGACCCATGTTGTTACCGATAAGGGCAATCAGGCTAAGGTTGTGCTCAACCTCTACAGAACAAAGCTCTTCGAGTTCTCGCTGAGCTTCTGCTGGAAGCTGAGGTGATCCACCTTGAGTGTTAGTACGATCAAGGGTCAGAGACACACTGATCTCTGAGGTTGTGATCAAATCTACCGACACGCGATGACGAGCTAGGATCTCAAACACCTTAGCTAGGAAGCCGTATGCATGGAACATGCTAAGACTTTTTAGAGTCACCATGGTCTGATTACCACGCAGGGTTACTGCACGGAACAAAGGTGCGCTCTCTACCTGCTGTTTTACCCAAGTACCACCAAGCTCTGGTTCTTTAGATGACCCTACAAATACAGGTATCTTATGGCGAAGGGCTGGCAATAGTGTTGATGGGTGCAGGATCTTAGCACCATAGTTTGCCATCTCAGAGGCTTCGCTAAAGCTGATCTCTTGGATTGGTTTTGCTTGAGGCGCAATTCTAGGTCAGTAGTGTAGATACCCGGAACGTCTGTCCAGATCTCAAGACCACTTGCGTCAACCGCTTCTGCAATCAAAGCGGCACTGTAGTCACTGCCACCGCGACCCAGTGTAGTGGTTTGGTTGTTGTGGTCAGAGCCAATAAAGCCTTGAGTAATAACAATATTATCTTCACACAGCGGCACAAGATGAGACTGAGTCGCCACACGGATATCATCCAGTAGCGGTTCTGCACTACCAAAGTTTGATGTGGTCTTCATTACGGTGCGGATATCAAAGCGGGTTGCTTGATGCCCACGTTCGCGCATCAACTGGCTAAGAATGTGTGTAGACATAAGCTCACCACAGGCAACTAGCTGGTCAGTCAGTTGAGTACTGCTCTTTTCCGCGGCCTGTTCTGCACATTGAGAAACCTTAGCGAGGATCTCATTGATAGCAGGGGTGATCTCAGAAGGGTTTTTCAGTTGATCTACGATAGAGAAATGGATTTGAACTAGGTTCTGCAGCAATTGCTCACGCTTGGCTTGCTCTTGCACACCATTTGCCAGTTCTACCAAGATGTTAGTTACGCCAGAACAGGCGCTAATAACGACGAGTTTAGTGTCAGGGTTGTTTTCTACAATGGCTGCACAGCGGTTCATCGCTTCATAGTTAGCGACACTGGTGCCACCGAATTTAGCAACGTTGATTGCTCCCACGGCTTCTCTCCATTATTCCTTTAATGAGCTTGTCTAAAAAAGACAAAAATCTGTGATTCAAAAGTGCCGGAATAAACCAGCGATAATTATTCGGAGATGGGTATTTTTATTGGTTTTTCTCCAAACAATCATTGAAAGGCTTTGCTTAAATTATGTCAACCGGTTGAATGAAATTCTTGCAAGATACTTTGTCTAGTAGGGCTCGATTCTGGCTTGTTGGGTTTGAGTGAGGCTTGTGAGTGTCATACCCTGAAGAAAAACAACAAGGACACCCTATATGCAAAGCTTCAACCCCCACGCCGCACTTTATTGGGCCCAGGCCCTTCAGATATCTCTCCCCAAGTTCTGCAAGCGCTCGCAAGACCGACCATAGGTCATCTTGACCCTTTGTTTATCAATATGATGGATGAGCTTAAAACTCTGCTGAAATATGCGTTTCAGACTGAAAATGAATTCACGATTGCTATCTCTGCACCTGGCAGTGCGGGTATGGAAGCGTGTTTCGTAAACCTGATTGAGCCGGGTGAGAAGGTGATTGTCTGCCGCAATGGTGTTTTTGGCGAGCGCATGCGCGAAAATGTTGTTCGCTGCGGTGCTGAAGCTGTACTGGTGGATGATGAGTGGGGTACTGCTGTTTCTGTTGATAAAGTCGCGCAGGCTATTGAAGAGAATCCTGATGCTGTTGCCGTAGCCTTTGTGCATGCTGAAACCTCAACCGGTGCAGTCAGTGATGCTGAAGCCATTGCCAGGCTGGCGAAGCAAAAGGGCATGTTGGTGATTGTTGATGCAGTCACCTCACTCGGTGGCGTTCCATTGTATGTGGATAAATGGGGCTTAGATGCTGTTTATTCTGGAAGTCAGAAATGTCTTTCTTGCGTGCCGGGGTTGTCACCGCTCACATTCTCTCAGCAAGCTATCGATAAGATACAAGCACGCAAAAACCCTGTTCAGAGTTGGTTTCTCGATCAGAGTCTGGTGCTCGGTTACTGGAGCGGAGAGGGTAAACGCTCATATCATCACACGGCTCCGGTGAATAGCCTATACGCGCTACATGAAGCCTTGTTGATTTTAAAGAATGAGGGGCTTGAGAATGCTTGGCAGCGTCATCAGCAGATGCATCAGTTGCTCAAACAAGGCTTATCTAAACTAGGCATCGAGTTCGTGGTTGAGGAAGAGCAAAGACTGCCTCAGCTTAATGCGGTTTATATTCCGCAAGGGATTGATGATGCTGAGGTTCGTCAGAGGCTTTTGAACGATTACAACCTTGAGATAGGAGCAGGTTTAGGTGCGCTTGCTGGCAAGGCTTGGCGTATCGGGCTTATGGGATATGGTGCTCGTAGAGAGAACGTTGCGCTCTGCTTGCGAGCCCTAGAAGAAGTGCTCAAGTAGAATAGAAAAGGCTCCGAAGAATACGGAGCCTTTTGCTTTATTCGGAACCAGTAGCGTCAGATTCTAACTTTTCTCCCACCTTGACCAAGGTGATGTTATCAAAGTCGACATTTGGGAATAGGAATTTGGCCTCCCCGCGAATCTCCTCGGCTAACCTCTCATCAGACAAGCCTTGATAAGCCAAAATTAAGTTCTTGTATACCGAAGGTCTTGGCTTGTGCTGGATAAACTCTTGAGACCAATCTACGAACGACTGGATATAGTCTGGATTGCCCGTCGCCAGTCCTAGTTGTAAGAAGGTGCTGTTGATATCCCATTCGTATCTGTCTTTCCACACGATAGGGTTTGTTACTCTATCTAAGATGTCAGGATTTTTCGGTTTGGATTTCTCAAACTCCGTTAACACCTGATTGGTTTGAAGTGATGTCAACATAAAGAAGCTGACGACGATGGGCATCAAAAGGCTTCCTAGTCTCAGTATGAGTTTGGAAGAACGGCCGAAGTTGAACTGGTAGCTCTTACCACCACGCTGGTCGACCCAATAGATCAATAGGATAAAACTGATCCAATGTATGGCTGAGTGATAGAAAGGATATTCCAGCTGTGAGTGAAGCACGATTGGAATAAATAGCGACAAGATACCGATACGGGTACCTTTTCTCGCTTTTGTTAGCCAGTACAGTACATAACCCATCGCCAGAAAGATCCCGAATAAAGCAATATGCCCCTTCAGCACCCCAATAAAGCAGTTCATTGTGCGGGTGGTCCATAGACGGCAGGCCAGCAGGATACTCGCTATTCAGCTGATGTTGTCTTGCCGTATACAGCATATATTCAGGCTCGAAGCGACCATAGCCATATCCAGAAAGAGGCTTCTCTATCAACATATCTAGAGTTTGAGGAAAGGTATATGCCCTCGGACTTTCTAGATCGGCTTTTTGCTGTAGCAGTGATTGGTTATCCCCGACTTGAGTCAATCCTAACCCAACACCCAACCCCAGTAGCAACATCGCGCCCCAAGTATAGGCTCGATTGCGGGCAGCAAAGCGATGCACATAAGGCAAAAGTAGAGCAAGTGCGAGAATAGAGCCTAGCCAACCAGTGCGTGACGCTAATACAACCAGAAGTGGAATAGTGAGAACTGGAGTCGCGTAAAGAAGGATAAGTTTATGGCGCCAATGCAGATACTTAGTATGGGGTTGTCTAGCCAGTAAATAGCCAGAAATTACTAAACCTGTAGCCAAGAAACTGGCCATCACATTCGGTTGTTGGAATATACCGTAGGGGCGATTGGCTACTGTGTTATAGCCAAAGATATTGCCCTCAGAGAGTAAGGTATATTGTACCCAGCCAAAAAATGCCTCTATTAATACGGATAGCAAGATGAACCATAAAAGGCGCTGTTTCTCTTCATTACTGAATCTAAATTGTTGTAAGGCAACAAATAGCCCAAGACCTGCCCATAGCCCCATTAGTCTTGGCAATGCCAGCAAGGTTCTGCATTGGGATAAAACAGTGCAGAGTCAGTAAGATACAGCTGATCAACATGGCTACAGACAGCTTGGAGTATTTGATAACTCGGTTACGTGCTGTCTGATAGGCGGCCATACCCAATGCAATAGATATGGTTATCCAAACCGGTGGGTTAAAAGAGAGAAACAGTCCTGCACCACCCGGATTGGGGGTGAAGAAATGGGTCGCCACTAAAAAGGCGACCCCGATTGCGAACATAAAACGCTTATTTAAAGGCACAGTTGGTTTCTGTGCCTGTAAGTTGGTACCTGAGGTTAACAGGGTTGCCATAGGTGGCGAGTCCTCTACATCTTGAGCATAGGTTTAAGGAAGCGAGCGGTATGAGAGCCCTCAACAAGCGCGACCTCTTCTGGAGTACCAGTAGCAATGATCTCGCCACCGCCTTGTCCACCCTCTGGCCCAAGGTCAACTATCCAGTCGGCCGTTTTCACCACATCTAGGTTGTGTTCGATCACCACTATAGTATTGCCGTGGTCACGCAGGCGATGCAGTACGGCTAGCAGTTGTTGTATATCGTGGAAGTGTAGGCCCGTAGTCGGTTCGTCCAGAATATACAGAGTTTTGCCCGTGTCACGCTTGGATAGTTCACGAGCTAATTTCACACGCTGTGCCTCACCGCCGGATAGGGTGGTGGCTGCCTGACCTAAACGGATATACGATAGGCCAACATCGATAAGGGTTTTCAGCTTACGCGCGATAACTGGTACTGGTTCGAAGAAGGCGTGAGCATCTTCCACCGTCATTTCTAAAACTTGATCGATAGATTTGCCTTTGTAGCGAACCTCTAAGGTTTCACGGTTGTAGCGCTTGCCCTTACAGCTATCACAAGGAACATATACATCAGGCAGGAAGTGCATCTCTACCTTGATCACGCCGTCACCCTGACAGGCCTCACATCGGCCTCCGCGTACGTTAAAGCTAAAGCGACCCGGTTTATAACCGCGGGAACGAGCTTCTTGCGTGCCCGCAAACAACTCTCGGATCGGAGTAAAGATCCCTGTGTAAGTAGCAGGGTTCGATCTTGGAGTACGGCCGATCGGACTCTGATCTATGTCGATCACCTTATCGAAGTGTTGTAGACCATGGATCTTTGCATAAGGGCTTGGATTGCTGGTGGTAGCACCGTTCAGTTCTCGGTGTGCAACCTTAAAGAAGGTATCGTTAATTAGGGTCGACTTACCCGAACCGGACACTCCAGTGACACAGGTAAACAGCCCACATGGAATCGTTAAGTCGACTTGCTTAAGATTGTTACCGCTCGCCCCAGAAAGCTGGAGAAGTTTCTTGGGATCGACGGGAGTACGCTCTTTTGGTACTGTAATTTCTTTGGTGCCTTTTAGATACTGACCAGTGAGAGACTCATCATTATTGATGATCTCTTCATAGGTACCTTCAGCCACTACCTGACCACCATGCACACCTGCACCCGGACCGATATCGATAATATGGTCTGCGGTTCTGATGGCATCTTCATCGTGCTCAACAACCAAAACCGTGTTTCCAAGGTCACGCAGATGAGTCAGGGTTGCTAGCAGGCGTTCGTTATCACGCTGGTGGAGACCTATCGATGGCTCATCTAATACATACATTACACCAACGAGACCAGCACCAATCTGGCTAGCAAGACGAATACGCTGAGCCTCACCACCAGAGAGTGTTTCTGCACTTCGAGAAAGGTTGAGATAGTTAAGACCTACGTTGACCAAGAAGTGAAGGCGATCGTTGATCTCCTTCATTATCTTTTCTGCAATCTGCGCCTTCTGCCTTCAAGCTCCAGTGATTTAAAGAATTGCATCGCATCACTGATGCTCATTTCAACAATATTTGGTAGCGGGGTATCGGCGATAAATACGTTACGAGCTTCTTCACGGAGCCTGGTACCACCACAACTTGAGCATGAGCGGGTAGAGATATATTTGGCTAGATCTTCACGCACTGAGTTGGACTCAGTATCACGGTATCGACGTTCTAGTGTATTTAGAATACCTTCGAACGGATGGGTTTTAACTCGAATATCACCACGGTCGTTGATGTATTTAAACTCAATCTGGGTGCGACCAGAGCCAGTTAGCACTATCTCTCGAATTTTCTTAGGAAGTGAGTTAAACGGTGCATAAAGGTCAAAGTCATAGTGCTCAGCCAGTGCTCCAAGCATCTGAAAGTAGTAGTAATTTTTCTGATCCCACCCTTTGATTGCGCCATCTGCGATACTCAGACTGTCATCCAGAACCACACGACCTTCATCAAAGTATTGCTGTACACCCAAGCCATCACAGGTGTGACAGGCACCCGCTGGGTTGTTGAAACGAGAATAAGCGTGGCTCCAGCTCTTGCATGCTATAGCCACAATATGGGCAAGCAAAGTTAGCTGAGAAGATGATCTCATCTTCTTCATCATGTTTGTCCATTGAGGCAACCACGGCGATACCACCTGATAGCTCCAAGGTGGTCTCAAAAGATTCAGCGAGGCGTTGCTTAAGGTCGCCACGCACCTTAAAGCGGTCGACGATAACCTCAATAGTATGTTTCTTATGAAGCTCTAGCGTCGGTGGATCGGATAGATCGCAAATATCTCCATCAACACGTGCACGAATAAAGCCTTGTGCAACTAGGTTTTCAAAGGTTTTAACGTGCTCACCTTTACGCTCTTTCACGATTGGCGCAAGCAGCATCATCTTTGAGCCTTCTGGCAACTCAAGCACCTTATCTACCATTTGACTAACCGTCTGTGCGGCTAGCGGTACTTTGTGCTCAGGACACCTTGGTTCACCTACGCGCGCATATAGCAGACGCAGGTAGTCGTAGACTTCGGTGATAGTCCCTACGGTAGAGCGCGGGTTGTGTGAAGTAGACTTCTGTTCGATGGAGATCGCTGGAGATAGACCCTCAATATGGTCTACATCCGGCTTTTCCATCAAAGAAAGGAACTGCCTAGCGTAAGCGGAAAGGGATTCTACATATCGGCGTTGTCCCTCAGCATAGAGGGTATCGAATGCTAGAGATGATTTTCCTGAGCCAGAGAGGCCTGTGATAACAATGAGCTTATCGCGAGGAATGGTGAGGTTGATATTCTTCAGGTTGTGGGTACGAGCACCACGAACGTCGATAGTATCCATCTGAATCCACTATATAGTCAGCAATCTTGCAAGTATTACATAGCTTCAAAGCTGTGCAAACAATTACTGGATAAAAAACAGTGGCTATTACCACTGTTTTTCGGAATCAGAATTAAGCTTCTTTCTGGGTCGACTTCTTGCCAAGCTCAGTGGCTTTCTCATCTTTTTTGTAGATGTTCTCAAAGCAGTAGTTGGTTGCTTCGATATAGCCATCTACGCTACCACAGTCAAAACGTTTGCCTTTGAATTTGTATGCTAGGACACAGCCAGCTTGTGCTTGCTTAAGTAGTGCGTCGGTGATTTGGATCTCGCCGCCTTTACCTGGTTCAGTGTTTTCGATTAGCTCAAAGATATCTGGAGTCAGAATGTAGCGGCCGATGATCGCTAGGTTGCTTGGTGCTGTGCCTGGTTCTGGTTTTTCAACCATGTCATCAACACGGATTAGGTCGTCTTTGATCATCTCACCCTTGATAACGCCATACTTATGGGTCTCATCTTCAGGCACTTCTTGAACTGCAACAATTGAACAACGGAACTGTTATATAGTGCAGCCATCTGTGCTAGAACACCTTGCTCTTCGTTTACACAAAGGTCATCAGCAAGAACTACGGCAAATGGTTCATCACCCACTAGTTCACGACCAGTTAGGATCGCGTGGCCTAGGCCTTTCATCTCGCGTTGGCGAATATAGGTGAAGTTTGCAGATTCGATGATGTCACGGATATCAACCAGTAGCTCTTCTTTGTTGGTACCTTGGATCTGGTGCTCTAGCTCGTAGTTCTTATCGAAGTGATCCATGATGGAGTGCTTACCACGGCCAGTAACGATACACATACCGTCCATACCTGCTTCAATCGCTTCTTCTACGCCATATTCGATAAGTGGCTTGTTAACCACTGGCATCATCTCTTTTGGCATAGATTTAGTAGCAGGAAGGAAGCGAGTGCCGTAGCCTGCGGCGGGGAATAAACACTTTTTAATCATGGGGTAACCTAACGTTATAAAGATTGTTATTAATTTAGCGCCTAACTCTACCATCAAGTTAGAGCTACCCCAATGTCTAGTGTATGAAATTTATGTAAATTGACGGGTTATGGTAAGAAATGGTGCGCCCACAATACCGCCTCGTCCCTGTTTTTTACCTTTTATTTTCCGAAATATCTTATATAGATGAGACTTAATCGTGTGTTCGCTTACGAAAGCTTTTCGGAGATATGATAATTTGACTTTCCCGACTTTAGAGCCTCCAGTACTTCTATTTCGCGGCGAGTTAAATTAATCGTATGAGGCGGGTTATAGCGAATTAAGACCGATTGAAAGTATGAGAGTAGCTGATCGGTGACCGCTCGGCTAAGCCATGACCGCCCTTGAGCCAAGGACTCCAATCCAAGGGCTATCTGCTCTGGACTTTGGTCTTTGTAGAAAATCCCTTTTAGTCGACCATATTTAAGCAACTGAGTTGTCTTTAATTGTAGTGGCGTGCGCGTGGTGACCATGAAGATATTCTTGCCCGGTTCATTCGGGTTCTCATACTCCAAAGGATTAAATTCTTTATCGTTATAACTGATGATTATTATTGGGGTTAAACTCGATTTATACTCCTGATGCCAATCTTCCAGTTTGTATAAGGTTAAGCCTGTTAGCTGTTGTAACTTTGTAATTGTTGTTTCGTCAAATCCACTGTTTTTATGTAGAAAGATTTGAGAGTTTATACCGTTAAACTGCATAATTTTTCCTCCTAACTGACAGATTTTGAGTCTGTTTCTAATTCATGTAATTCGCGAAGTATTGTTGGAGGTTTTGCGATCCATTTCACCTTAAAAAGCTAAGTTATACAGTACGTTGCAGTTGTGTGCGTAATGGATCGATGTTTCTTTAAGTTATTGATTTGATGAATGTAAATCTAATTTAAATCCTCAGAAAGCTTGCTTAACCTTTATTGTCGCAGTGTAAGGAGTGGGATTTAGCACGTGTGATCCTATCTTCGATCGTGGTATGCTACCGCGTCTAAAAAGTGAGTAATCTGAAAACGGAGTGAGACATGGCAAGCCGTGGCGTCAACAAAGTTATTATAATGGGCAACCTAGGCCAAGATCCTGAGGTACGTTTTGCCGCTAATGGTAATGCTATCGCGAACATTACTATCGCCACTTCTGAAACATGGCGAGACAAAGCAAGCGGTGAACAGCGTGAAAAAACTGAATGGCACCGTGTGGTTCTATTTGGCAAAACAGCTGAAATCGCGGGCGAATACCTGAAGAAAGGCTCTCAGGTTTACATCGAAGGTCAACTGCAGACTCGTAAGTGGCAAGACCAATCTGGTCAAGACCGCTACACCACAGAAGTTGTTGTTCAATGGCCAACAGGTCAGATGCAACTGCTAGGTGGCCGTCAAGGCGGCGGTGCTCCAGGCCAGCAGATGGGTGGTCAGCAAGGTGGTTATAGCCAGCCTCAAGGTCAAGCAAACTCTGGTTGGGGTCAACCTCAACAGCCGCAAGTGCATCAGCAACCTGCGCAACAGCAAAAACCTCAGGCTCCACAGTCTAACTACAACGAGCCACCAATGGATTTTGACGACGACATTCCGTTCTAAAAATCAGCTTGGTAGACAAACTGTGAGAAAGTGGTCCCAATTGGGACCATTTTTTATGCCAGGTGTTTGTTTTTGTTAGCAATAAATTACAAATCTGCCAAACTATTCATACTTATTTTAACCAAATTCATATTCAGGGATTGAATTGCATGCGTACCACTCCAGCGTTAAAGCTGAGTACTCGCTTGGTTGCCTTTGTGACCATGATAGTCATCAGTGCTGTATTTATTCTTTTCGTTGGCGGTACTCTATCCATTCAAAAGCTTGGTGAGGAGTACACTAAGCGTTCAGTGCAAGGGATCGTAGAGGTCCTAGATCAGCAGATCCAAGCTTCAGTAGCAGATGGTGAGCTCAAGCGTTGGGTGCCAAAACTACTCAAGTCCAGCAATGTCATCGAGATGAAGCTGCATTCCGGCTCTGTAGTGCTGTTTGACTACAAAGATACAGCCAGGCCGTTTGAGCTTGAAAGGCTCGTCACCTACACCAGCAATCTGACCCTCAATCCTAGCTACACCATAGAGTTTAAGGTTATTCCGCCTTATATAGGTTACAGCTACTCCATCGGAGCATTATCTACTATCACACTCGCTATCGGCCTTATCGTGTTTTGTTTGAGACAGGGCGTAAAGTGGCTTAGACAGCAACTGCGAGGCTCTGAACTTTTAGAAGAACGCGGACGAATGATTCTAGCGGGGCGCGTTGAGCAGCATGCTATCGGTGATCATGAAGAGTGGCCTTATACTGCTAGCGAGGCATTGGATAAGCTCATTGCCGAACTGCAGGATGCCAGACAAGAGCGCAGTCGTTTCGATACCTTTATCCGCTCCCAGACATTCCTTGACCAATTGACCGGCGCATCAAACCGCCTCTCTTTTGATAACCGATTAGAGTCCACTCTAACCGAGAGTGGTGCCTCTGGTGGCATCATAGTGCTTCAAGTCTATGACTGGGAAAGTATAAAAGAGCAAAACGATAAGCAGACCTTGGATGCCTTTATCGTTGAACTTGGTGATACCATTTCCAACAGCATCAATCGTTATCCAGATGTGGTATTCGCTCGTTATTATGAAGCGACATTCTGCGCCATGATCCCTAACCAATCAGATACGGATCTCTCGAATCTATGTAGTCAGATCTTAAGACAGGTAGAGAAGCTACATCTTAACGGCATTGATCCAGACAACTGGGTGCACCTAGGCATGACCGTTTACCGCGAGGGTGAGCGTCGCACTAATATTGTTAATGAAGTAGAGACAGCGCTTAAGTCGGCTCAGTTGGAGAAAGAAAATAACTGGAACCGCTTTAATAAAGAGACAAAATCCTCGGTAGATAGAGGTAGCGTTCGTTGGCGGGCTTTGTTTGATAGGGAATTGCATGCCGATAAAATTCATTTAATTAAGCAGCCTTGCTTCCTCGCTCAAGAAAATGGTGAAGTTGAATTTCTACATCATGAGGTATTCAGTAGGATTATTGATGATAAGCAACATATATTGAAGGCATCAAAGTTTAGCCCCGCAATAAGACAAACCGGCTATGAAAGCCAGTTAGATAAAAATGTTTTATTGAAGATAGTAAAATTTTTGAAGCTATCAGATGATATGGTATGCTATTCTATTAACCTATATGCTCAGCCGTTTAGATACAGAACGCACTTCAATTGGTTGAGAGATGAGTTGCTTCAGTTGACCCACAACAGAGGCAACGCCTGGCATTCGAGTTTATGGAAGGTCCAATGGTAACGCACCTAGATGCGATGCGACCTGTACTCAAGATGTTGTCAGGCCTTGGTTGCAAGGTGATTGTTAACCAAGCAGGTAGAACCATAATCAGTTCTCACTACATTAAAGAATCTTCGGTGGATTATTTGAAATTGCACCGGAGCTTAGTGCGCAATATTGAAAGTCGACCTGAAAACCAACTCTATATTCGTAGCCTTTTAGGCGCTTGTGAAAATACACCGACTCAGGTTATTGCAGTGGGTGTGGAAACGAAGAAAGAGTGGCAAACTTTATTAAATCTTGGGATATCTGGTGGGCAAGGTCGCTTCTTTGCGAAAGAAAGTGACTTCTTACCGGGATCTGGATATAAGATTAGACAAACCATGTCGTCAATTTCAGGACGAAGAAATCGTTGGCGGAAATAATGAGCCAGAATTGAGGTAGCAAAGAAGACGGTAAATGATATGTCTTGGTTCTCAAAAATAAATAACCTGTTTTCCTCTAGCAATGAGGATTATCAGCTCATCATAATCATTCAGGCTGATGCTGTTTATGTCAGTCGTAAGCCTCAGGGTGATAAAGCTCCGCAATCGATTGCCATATCTCATGGAAACTGGGAGAACGCCTTTCAAGAAGCCCTTGCTATGGGCGGAAAGAAAGAAAAGGTGTGTGTGGTTCTTGGTGCAGCACATTACCAAAGCTATCAGATAGATAAGCCGAGTATTCCAGAGTCCGAGTGGCCTGCTGCGCTTCCTTTCCTTCTTAAAGACCTAGTAACAGATCCTGTTGCAGACATCGTTGCTGACGCTCGAGTTATGCCCGATGGTCAGAAGGTACTGGCTTACGCGATTAAAAAGCGTCTTGCCCAAGCCTTAGCTCAAAACTGTGAGCAGCAGGGCTTAGAGCTTATCAAGATCCTTCCTGAGGATGAGGTATGGGTCAGTCGTTTGCAGAGCAAGAGAACTTCTTTTTACTGCGTCGCTCGGAGCAAGATTTTTACCACCTATCTGCTTATGTATCAGGTAGCCCTGTATTCAGTCGCACCCTGCGTGGACTAAATTCGCCGGTGACTGCTGAATCTGCTGCTCCCGGAGTAATAGACAGCCTAGCTTTGGATATACAGCGCAGTGCTGACTATCTGAGTGCAAACCTATCTGGTGTGTTGTTCAGAAATCTTGTGATTAGCTGTGATGGCGATAAGGCTCAAACTCTTACTGAGCAATTGCAGTCTATTGTCAGTTTGTCGGTCGTTACCCTGAGTGAGCCTCCGTTACCTTGCGCTGTGGTATTAGTAAATACTGCAAACGGTCATGAACTCAGTAGCATCAACCTTTATCCATCACATCTGAAGCCACAGCAAGAGGCGGTATCACTTAACAAGGTTATTGCGGTTTGGGCGCTAACAGCTGTGGTGTTTGGTGTGCTTGCCTATTTGGAAAATGCCAAGACTCAGGAATATAAGCAAACCCTAGTTAGCCTAAAGAGTCAGTCATCGCTACTTACCCAAGAGAAAGCGACCTTGCAGCAGCGTCTGAGCAACCATACTCCAACACAGTCTAAGCTCGATGCGGCCAAGCGTATTGAAGAAGATATTGCTGCTAAACGCAGTTCTCTCGAGGCAGTAGGTAAGTTTGATGATTCTCAAAAGGTTGGTTTTTCGGGAATCATGGATGCCCTTGCGACTCAGGCGCGCAACGATATCTCGTTGCAACATATTCAGATCACTAGCGACAGTCTGAACCTGATTGGTGTTGCAAGTACACCACAGGCAATTCCAAGCTGGGTGAATCAATTTAAGGAAGAGTTGGTGCTGGTTGGGCGTACTTTCGAATCTCTGAATATCGGTCGTGATGATCGCAATGTGGTTACATTCGAGCTGAAGGCAAAGTCAGGAGGTAAGCGATGAAAGAGAGATGGCTTCTACTTTCTGATCAGTTCGCTGAGCTCAGTCCAAGAGAGAAATGGTTGATCGCTGGTGGCGGTTGGGTCGCTATTGTCCTGTTATGCCTAACCTTTTTGTTAGACCCTGCCACAGAAGAACGAACCAAAGCAGAGCGCTCTGTTGATCGAGAAGCGCAGCTTATTGCTTCTACTCAAACCGATATCAAGGTGCTTATCGAGAAGCTAAAGCGTGACCCGGATATTGAGGTAGACAAAAAACTTAAGCAACTGATGCTGGAAAACCAAGAGTTGTCAGAAGAGTTGTCGCAGGTGGTGAATAGCCTTATTTCGCCGAGCCAAATGGCCACTTTGCTGGAGCAGGTGTTGAGCAGTGGCGGCAAGCTTCGTTTGGTCTCACTGCAGTCGCTACCGGCAGAGTCTATTACACAGGTAAGCGATGAAACCGGCTACTTTTTGCATCCAGTACGTATCACTGTGACTGGCCGTTATTTTGATATCAAAGACTACTTGAGCACGCTTGAGCAGATGCCAGTTAAATACTATTGGCGCAGCTTCGATTACCAAGTTGAGAAGTATCCGACAGCACAGTTAGTGCTAGAGGTCTACACTTTGGGCACTAGGCAGGAGTTTATCAGTGGTTAAAAATATTCTGTTATTTCTGATGCTTAGTGTGTCTTGCAGTGTTTTTGCCCAGCAAGATCCAACTGCTCCTCTGGGATGGTATGCACCCAAAGCCAGTACCGTGAAGCGCGCTAAAACTTACCCGCTACCTGTACTGCAAAGCATAGTGTGTGACTCGGGTAGCCAATGTGTTGCTATGCTGAATGATAGAATTCTGTCTAAAAATCAGAGCGTTGCAGGCTACAAGATAGTTTCAATTACTAAAGAAGATGTGGTTGTAGCTCGCGCTGGCAAAACCTGGCAATTACAACTTTTTAATACAAACGTTAGACAATAAGGCTGAAGTAGATTCATGCGTATTTTTATTTTGGGGATAGCCACTGCCGTATTAGCAGGATGCTCAATGGGGCATAACGACCCAGTTGAAATTAAGCAGGCCCTGAACGAAGCTGCCAATCAAGCCAATAGTAAAAGCTTGGATGAGCTGCCACCGTCTGTTAATGCCGATTTGATGCCAGATATTGATGGCGTCGAAGGTAGCTCTTCAACCAAGCTGAAGCGATTCCGTGTGCAGGCGAACAATGTCTCAGCTAAGGCATTCTTTGCTAGCCTAGTGCAGGGTACTGAATACAGTGCTGCCATCCACCTGGTGTTGAGGGGCGCGTAACCGTAAACCTTACCGATGTAACCATGGATGAGGTGCTGAATGTCGTTCGTGATATGTACGGCTACAGCATCACTAAATCCGGTAAGGTTATTCAGGTGTACCCTGCGGGTCTACGTACAGAGACTATCCCTGTAGATTACCTACAGCTAAAACGTATGGGGCGCTCACTAACCTCTATCACTAACGGCTCTGTTTCATCGAAAGATGACAGCTCAAGCAGCTCCTCTTCTTCAGACTCTTCTAGCTCGAGCAGTAACAATAGCGGTTCATCGTCTAGTTCCACTTCAACAGAGAAGACTGGCGGTACAGATATTGAAACTCTAACCGAGAGTGATTTTGGACTCAATTAGAAAAATCCGTAGCGACTCTAATTGGTACCGATGAGGGCCGTAGCGTTGTAGTTTCGCCACAAGCGAGTGTTATTACCGTTCGTGCTACCCAGATGAGATCCGTGAGATCCGCAATTTCTTAGGTGTGTCTCAAGAGCGACTGCAGCGTCAGGTGATCCTAGAGACCAAGATCCTTGAAGTCACTCTAAATGATGGTTATCAGCAAGGCATCCAATGGAGCAATATGACCGCTTCTCTTGGTGGTGCAGATGTGATCTTTGGACGTGGTCCTGCCCTCACTCCACAGCCGTTAACTGCTCTTCCTATCGCTAACGCGCTTGGTGGAACTACAAATGTCACCATTTCCGACGGTAACTTTGAGGCGGTGTTGAGCTTTGTTGCTACTCAAGGTGACATGAATGTGCTCTCGAGCCTAGAGTGACTGCGGCAAATAACCAAAAAGCGCTAATTAAAGTGGGTGAAGACGAGTACTTCGTTACTGACGTTAGTAGCGTTGTAGCAGTGGTGATAATGCGAACGTAGCACCAGATGTCGAACTGACACCTTTCTTTTCAGGTATTTCGTTGGACGTGACTCCGCAGATTGATGATAAAGGCAATGTGCTTCTGCATGTGCACCCTGCGGTTATCGAAGTGACCACAGAAGAGAAGACCATCGACCTAGGCGAGCTACAGGCACTATTACCTTGCCGTTGGCGAAGAGTTCTATACGTGAATCGGACTCTATTATCCGCGCCTCTGATGGTGATGTTGTGGTTATCGGTGGCTTGATGAAATCGAGTGAAAGTGAGGCGGTATCTAAGGTGCCTTTCTTCGGTGATATCCCAGCATTGGGTCACCTGTTCCGTAACACAGTGACTCAAACCGAGAAGACAGAGCTAGTTATCCTACTTAAACCAACTGTGGTTGGTGTCAATACTTGGCAACAAGAGATCGAGCGCTCCCGTAGCTTGCTCGACGAGTGGTTCCCTGAAGGCCAATAATGTATCTGACTCAATTTGGATTTGAGCAAGCACCATTTAGCTTGACTCCAAATACCCAGCTGTTTCATGGATTGCCTCCACATTACGAGGCAATTCAGACAGTTATGTCTGCTCTATACATGGGGGAAGGGGTAGTCAAGCTAACTGGGGAGGTGGGCACGGGTAAGACCATGGTCTGCCGCATGCTCATTGAGCAGTTAGAGCATGACTTTGCTTTGGTGTATTTACCCAATCCGGTATTGGATGGTGATGGCCTACGCTTTGCCATTGCAAATGAGTTAGGGCTCGAAGCAACGGACTCTCACCGTTTAGTTGACCAGATCCAAGCAAAGTTGGTGGAGTTAAGAGAGCAAGGAAGACCCGCTATCGCCCTTATCGATGAAGCCCAAGTTCTGAGTGATGAGGCGTTAGAGACTATCCGACTATTTGGCAACCTAGAAACAGTGACCGACAAGCTATTGCAGATTGTCTTGATAGGTCAGCCAGAACTGGACGAGCGACTTCAGCAACATCACCTGCGTCAGTTCAGACAGCGCATTACCTTTAGCGCGAGGCTTAGATCTTTATCTTTAGAGGAAGCGGTTGCTTATATTGATCATCGCATCTCGGTAAGCGGTGGTGATACCAATGTATTTAAACTTTCTCAGAAGAAAGCCATTTGGCGCGCCGCTTCTGGGATCCCAAGAATTATAAATCAGCTTTGTCACAAGGCTCTTTTATTGGCAGTAAGCACTAACAAACAGAAGGTGATTAATCAGCACCTGTTTGATGCCATGAGAGATACTTATGTTGTGCAAAAGCCAAAGTACAAAACGCCATTTTTATGGGGGTGGCAACAGGTATGAGTGTAGTAAACAGTGCTTTGACCAAACTGGCACAGCAGGAGAAGCAAGGCGCTTCCAACATCGAGCGTGCTGAAATACCAAAGCTCAAAAAGACCTCTCCGGTGGTTTGGATCATAGGTGGCTTTAGTCTTAGCCTAGCGTTAGGTGGCTTTGCGGTTTCTCAGCAGCAGACACAAATTCAAAACGAGCAGAATGACTTGGTGACTACCAGCGTCACACTTGCGCCTGTTGAGAATGCTACCTTCATTAATTCACCAACAAAGAGCGCAGTGCAAACGGAAAGTGTTAGCCTTTTTCAAGCGCCTAAAGAAGCCGTTACGGCTGAACAGGAAGTGGTTACTAACGCTAAACCTGTTGCAGTTGCTAACACACCGAAGCAAGAGGTTGCTCCAAAACTGGTTGTTGCTAAAACAGAACCAGTAAAAGCTAAGCCTGTTGTTCAAGCCAAACCAATACCGAAGCCTATCCTCATTGCTAAGGCAGAGACTAAGCCAGAGCAAGAACAGATGAAAGTTGAGCAGGTTGAACTAACCGCCGAGCAACTTGCGGAGAAGTCTATCGCCCGTGCAGAGAAGGCTCTTAATGCCAATGATGTTCGTACAGCTTTTTCTGAATACAACAAAGCTTTGAAGTTAGTGCCTACTGACGAGAACACTCGCCAGAAGTTAGCGGCCATATACTACGGTCGCAAAGATACTCGCCGAGCGGTGAATCTGCTCCAACAAGGGATTCGTTTGAATGAGAAAAGCGAAGCACTACGCCTAGCCCTTGCCAAGTTACTAGTAAAAGAGCAGCAACCGGAAGCGGCGCTCTCTTCTCTTTCCTATATGCCAGACAACGCCAGCGAGGAGTACCTTGCATTGCGTGCAGGCCTTGCCCAGCAGACTAAGAATGTTGAAATTGCTGAAGAAAGCTATAAAGAACTATCGGAACGAGACCCAACCAACGCTCGCTGGTGGCTTGGCCTAGCGATACAACAAGAGCGACAGCTGGAATACGCGGATGCTAAAGAGTCATATACCAAGGCACTTGGCCTAGTGGGAATTTCCAAACAGACCCAAGCGTTTATTCGCGATCGCTTGCAGCTGCTTAATTCTCTAGAGGGGGAAGAGTAGTGGCTATTAAATTATTAAAGCGTCTTGGCGATCTTCTGGTAGAAAATGAAATTGTTTCTGAAGAGCAGGTTCAACAGGCACTAGATTCACAGCGCCAAACAGGACGCAAGCTGGGCGACTCACTGATTCAACTTGGCTTTATCACAGAAAAGCAATTGCTGACTTTCCTTGCTCAGCAGCTGAATATTCCTTTTGTTGACCTAAACCGAGCTCAGGTCGATATAGAAGCAGTGCAATTGCTTCCTGAAGTGCATGCTCGTCGCCTTCGCGCGTTAGTGATTGCTCACAAAGGTCATCAAGTTACCGTTTGTATGAGTGACCCTGCAGACCTGTTTGCACAAGAATCTGTGCTCAGGATCCTGTCTCAATATGAGGTGAAGTTCGCCGTTTCTTCGGAGCGTCAGCTGGTCTCTGGCTTTGATCGCTACTATCGCCGAACCAAAGAGATTGCCTCTTTTGCAGAGCAACTGCACGCCGAACATAAATCTACAGACAGCTTTGAACTGAATCTGTCTGATACAGCTGATAGCGATGAAGTAACGGTCGTTAAGCTGATCAACTCGCTATTCGAAGATGCGGTTCAGGTCGGGGCGTCGGATATACACATCGAGCCGGACGAGAACGTGTTGCGTCTGCGTCAGCGTATCGATGGTGTTCTGCATGAAACTATTCTCAGTGAGGTAAACATTGCCTCGGCGCTTGTGCTTCGTTTGAAGCTAATGGCGCAGCTAGATATCTCCGAGAAACGTCTACCACAAGATGGTCGCTTCCATATCAAGGTGAAAGGCCAGTCTATCGATATTCGTATGTCGACCATGCCGGTCGAGTACGGTGAATCTGTAGTAATGCGTCTGTTGAACCAGACTGCCGGTGTGCGTGCTTTGGAAGAGTCTGGCCTACCTGAGGATCTTCTGATTCGTCTACGACGCCAGTTAAAGCGTCCACACGGTATGATCTTGGTTACGGGTCCAACGGGTTCGGGTAAAACCACCACCCTTTATGGTGCGCTAACCGAGCTTAACTCACCGTCGAAGAAGATCATCACGGTTGAAGACCCAGTAGAATATCGGTTGCCTCGCGTGAACCAGGTGCAGGTGAACAGTAAGATCGATCTAGATTTCTCTACGGTTCTTAGAACCTTCCTGCGTCAGGATCCCGACATTATCCTTGTAGGTGAGATGCGTGACCAAGAAACCGTTGAGATTGGCCTTCGTGCTGCACTTACTGGTCACTTGGTTTTGAGTACTCTACACACCAATGACGCGGTAGATAGCGCATTACGAATGATGGACATGGGCGCACCGGGTTATTTGGTGGCGAGTTCAGTTCGTGCGGTTTTGGCACAGCGTCTGATTCGCCGTGTATGTACCGATTGTTCTGAGCCAGTTGAATTGAGTGCAGACCAAAAAACTTGGCTTGAGGCTCGCTTTCCAAATCAGGTGCATTCTCAATTTAGCAAAGGCCAGGGTTGTCAAAGCTGTAACCTAACCGGTTACCAAGGTCGAATCGGTGTCTTTGAATTGCTTGAGCTAGACCAGACTTTGATGGATGCACTGCGATCCAACGATGCAGTTGGCTTTGCCCAGAAGGCGCGTCAAACCGAGGGTTATCAGCCACTGCTTGTGTCAGCTATGAAGCTAGCGCTGGAAGGTGTGGTGAGTTTTGATGAGGTGATGCTATTGGGCGAAGGTGATGGTTCTGGTGTCGCTGAGACGCATTTGTTGTAGGTAGAGTATGGCAACCTTTCGCTATCAAGGGCGAGACCTAGAGGGTCAGAAAGTCAGCGGTCTGGTAGATGCTGCAACTCAAGAGTTAGCTGCAGAATCTCTGATGGCTAAAGGAATCATTCCGATCTCTATCAAGGCGGGGAAAGAAAATTCTGAAAGCTCTTTTGAGTGGAAGTCTTTGCTGACCCCAGCGGTACCGTTAGAGGTATATGTTATCTTCTGTCGTCAGATGTATAGCCTTACTAAAGCGGGTATCCCTTTGCTACGTGCTATTCGAAGCCTGATTGCGGATGCCTCCAACAAACAACTTAAGCAAGCCTTGCAAGAGGTTGCCAACGAACTCACTAATGGCCGAAGCTATCGGCCTCTATGCAGCTCCACTCGAGCGTGTTTAGCCCCTTGTTTGTCTCTATGATTGCGGTGGGTGAGAACACGGTCGATTAGATCAAGCTTTGTTGCAACTGAGTCATTATTACGAACAAGAGCTAGAGACACGCAAGCGAATCAAGACTGCGATGCGCTATCCGGTATTGGTTATCTCTTTTATTACCGTGGCTATGTTCGTGTTGAACCTAAAGGTAATTCCGCAGTTTGCGAGCATGTTTAACCGCTTTCAGGTTGAACTGCCTCTGCCGACTAGGATCTTGATCGGTACCTCCAACTTTTTTGTTGAATACTGGACACTACTTCTCGCTGTAATGGTGGGCTGCCTATTTGCTTTCCAAGCTTGGGTAAGCAGAGCTGATGGTCGAGAGCAGTGGGATAAGATACGCCTGCGTATTCCTGTTGTTGGGGATATTGTTAACCGAGCTCAACTGGCACGCTTCTCAAGAACCTTCTCCTTGATGCTGCAATCTGGTGTGCCTCTGAATAATTCCCTTGCGCTTTCTGCAGAGGCAATGGACAACAAATACTTAGAAGCAAGATTGTTAGAGATGAAGTCTGCTATCGAAGCGGGTTCATCTGTGTCTGGCGCGGCCAGAAACACTGGGATATTTACCCCCTTGGTACAGCAGATGATCTCTGTCGGCGAAGAAACAGGGCGAGTGGATGAACTGCTACTCGAGGTGGCGGACTTTTATGATCGCGAGGTGGATTATGACCTTAAAACACTCACCGCACGCATCGAGCCTATCTTGCTGGTGATAGTGGCGGGTATGGTTCTTATCCTAGCGCTTGGTATCTTCTTGCCTATGTGGGGCATGTTGGACGCGATCCAAGGCTAACTCATGGTATCTATGGAGGAAAAATCACACTCCTTGACCCGACTAGGGGCTTGGATGGCGGTAGTGCTGATTTTGATAGCAAGCCTACTGCTAGCGCTCAACTCAGTGTCTCAGCATGCGCAGAGCACCTCTGTAGCTTTGATAGGGAAGAAGACACTGGATAAAGCGAATTACTTACGCCAGCACTGGGAACTGTCAGGCAAGCCCAAATATGCAGAAGTTGATGATCATGTGCTAGTGTTTAACAACAAGGGATGGCCCGAGCCTATCTTAAATGGAATTAAGAGTTGTAGTGCTTGGCAGATGTTTTTGATTGCTCATTCCGAGCGTCCAAACCCGCCAATAGCCTCCAGATTAGTTCAACAAAGTGATCTCTATCGATGTCAGTACGATTTCGAAAGTGGAGAGACTCTTAACGTTGAGCTCAATCGCAATGACCTTTCCATTTATGTGCTGAATAAGTAGCGCATCCCAAAAAAAATTTTGGTTTATCTGCTTTTTGTTGGTAGACGAAAATGCTGAAAGTTTGTTTGTTTTTTGCTCAGTAGGCGTTTTTTACTGCCTATTTTTGGTTTTGTGACGAATAAAACTATTTATGAAACAGATAATAGATATTTATTACGGATTTTTACAAAATCTGTAGCTTTTTCGAACAGTGTTCTTATAATGAGCCGCCCAGAGTTGCATATTGGAGAGTTTTAATGAAACGCAATGCAGGTTTTTCCCTAGTTGAATTAGTTATCGTAATCGTTGTGCTAGGTCTTTTAGCAGTAGCCGCATTACCAAAGTTTTTAGATGTCACTGACAGCGCTAAGCAAGCAAGTATTGAAGGCGTTGCTGGTGGTTATGCAACCGCAGTTCTATCTGCACGTGCTCAGTGGGAAGCAGAAGTGCGTCCACAGGAGACGGCAGGTAACTCTCGCACCAACTTTGTAGATTACGATGGCAGCGAGTTCTGGCTGACAACTTCAGACCAAGAAAACTATCGTGATGGCTATCCAATCGCACTAAAAGAGGATGGAGCACAATCTCCTCTAGTGGTAACAGCACAGCGTTGTGTGGACCTGATGACTGAACTTCTACAAAACCCACCTCAAGTAGCCTCAAACACAAACGACAGTACGACTAAGTATCTTGCTGAAGTTGGCCCTGCTAATGGTGATGGCCTAACAACTGTGTGTCGTTACACTCAACTTGAAGGTAATGCTGGTCACTATTTTGACTACGATGCTGCCAACGGTAGCGTTGTTGTAACACTGAACTAAGTTTCTTGGCATAGGTGAGGAAGTACTATGACTAACCAACGTGGTTTTACTCTGATCGAACTGGTCGTTGTAATCGTAATTCTAGGTATTTTGGCTGTAACCGCTGCACCACGCTTTCTGAATCTTCAATCAGATGCGCGTGTTTCTGCCCTACAAGGTATGAAAGGTGCGATGGCTGGCGCTGGTTCGATTGTTTATGGCAAGGCTGCAATCAACGGTATTGAGACTGCCGAGTCAGGTTCAATCAACAATGGCTCAACTTCTATCGCTGTTGTTTACGGCTATCCAGAAGCAACCTCAGCGGGCATTGGTAATGCTGTTCAAGGGCTAGAAGACACTAATGAGTGGCAACTTGATGAGCAAACTGATAGAGCGGTAGTTACTTTCGCAGATCGTACTGATGTAAGTGGTAATGAGTGTTCTGTTATCTATAACAATGCAGAAGATGAAACCTCTACACCGGTAATTACTGTCGTAGAAACAGGCTGTTAATAAATATTCTTGAAGTGGGTATGTTGTTCCATAAATTTTTCACATACCCTCTTGTTAAAATAAACTTACAAATTTATATTAATCAGTAACAACCTGATTAATGGACTGAAAAGGTACGAATATGAAAAAGCAAGGTGGTTTTACACTGATCGAGCTAGTGGTAGTAATTGTAATCCTAGGTATTCTAGCGGTAACAGCGGCGCCACGTTTCTTGAATCTACAATCTGACGCACGTGAGTCTTCTCTTGAAGGTCTTAAAGGTGCAATGGCTGGCGCTGGCTCTATCGTTTACGGTAAAGCAGCGATCGAAGGCGTAGAAACTGACCCGTCTGAAAGTCTTGAAGATGGAACTACGCTAACATTTGGATATCCGACAGCGGACGAAGATGGCATCGTTGCCGTTGTTCAAGGTCTAGAAGATGATTCTGAGTGGGTATACGCATCTGATACTGCTGTTTCTGCTGGTTTAGTAGCGACTCTCGCTTCGTCTTCAACCAATGTTGACACGGAGATCAAAGACACAAATTGCTATGTTTCTTATCAAGAAGCTGCATCTTCTGTCGCAACCCCATCTATTGATGTGATCAACACAGGCTGTTAATCACGCATATTAAGTCTCTAGCCAGCATTGCTGGCCTTTTTGTCTCTATTGATACATCATTAAAATCAATCCCATAAAATATCTCTATAATATTTAGAGACTTAGTGACCTAGCGTATTACGGACAATATTTTGAGCCCTAAGACTTTGCGATTAAATCAAGGCTTTACCATGGTGGAACTCATCGTGGTGATTATTGTTGTCGCTATCATGTCTCTGTATGCCGCTAGCCAGTTCATCGGTGTTTCCAAATTCTCCGCACAAGCTGCTCAAGAGCAGGGCATATCTGTTATTAGACAGATACAGCTCGGTCGAATGCAGTCCAATCTTGATGAATCTGAAAGCTTGCATGAAAGACATAGCCTGTTGGTTTCAGCGAGTTGTTTGGGCTCTGTTCAAGCCTGTACGGATACCTCTGATCGGCCTCATAGCCATAGAGTCATTATTCAAGAGCAAGATATGAGT
Source organism: Vibrio sp. JCM 19236 (assembly GCA_000830455.1). GTDB lineage: Bacteria > Pseudomonadota > Gammaproteobacteria > Enterobacterales > Vibrionaceae > Vibrio. The sequence goes on along the minus strand of BBSB01000003.1, from coordinate 295,927 downwards.
TTTGAGCCTGCGATGCAGGTAGAGTTTGATCTACTCGGCAATCCTAGCTGTTCTTCTGGCTGCACAACACCTGAAGCAGGGCAGGAGATTCGTATTGATGTGAGCAGTGAGTCTGAAACAGAGACTATCTGCATCAACAGCCAAGGATACGTTTATGGCTGCTAAGTTCACCAAAGGCTTTACCCTAATAGAAAGCATCATTGCTATCGTGATTCTCGGTCTCGCAATGATTACGCTGACCTCTTTTTTATACCTCAGATTGCCCAATCAGCCAAGCCATATTATGAAGTTCGTGCATCGGCGTTAGCGATAGTTTGATGACTGAAATTCTATCTAGAAACTTTGATGACAAAAGCGACCATGACGGTGGAGAATTCCGTTGTGGTGAAGATGATTATCTAGATGCCCAAAACGATGTCATTGAGTGTACGCCTGCTTCTGCTTTTGGTCCGGATAATTTAGAGCCTCCGTCGCTGTTCAACGATGTCGATGACTACGTCGGTTGCTGGTATACCACGGATGAATCAAAAGCGAATTGCCGTTTGAATGAAGCAGGTAATCTAAATGATATCTTCGGCAACAACATCTCTGATGACTACTTAGGTTTTAGAGCAGAAGTAACAGTTGAGTATGACTATGACTCTAGGCTTGGCGTTCCTACCGTTGATAGCGGAGAGCCTAGAGAAATCTTCAAAGTTGTAACCGTTGTGATTACAGCGAGCCAGTATGGTGATTTCACCTTTGTTGCCCATAGGGGGAACTACTGATGCGCAGGAATGGTTTCACCCTTATCGAGATGATCGTCACGATAGTAGTGGTCGCTATCATCTTTCTTGGTATTGCCGGTTTTGTTGAGTTTGGAGCTAAAGGATACACCCAGACCATTGATAGACAAAGAGTTCAGAATCAAACCCGATTCGCGATTGAAAAACTTGGTCGAGAGATCAGTCATGCGGTGCCGAATAGTTTTGAGCTAACTTCAAGTAATCAATGTCTCTCTTTCTATCCTATCGAGTATGCGGGCTTCTACGCTAGGCGAGAGGATACGGGCAGTATTGAGTTCGTCGTCGGTAATGAGCTTGAATATCCTCATACCTTTGACGATGGCACTCGTTTGGTAATTAACCCTAGCAGAATGGCAGACCTTGAGAATAATGGTCAAAGTGTTTCAATTGCTGGAGTGACTTCATCTTCACAAAGTGGTGATTTCTTTAGTGTCACCATGAACCCACCGAGTGATTCCACCGCCAATAGACATTTCATCTATCGCACTAACAAGATTGAGTATTGCATTACCTCAGGTGATGAGCTCAGAAGAAACAATATAGTGGTCGCTACAGGCATTGATTCAACTCAGAGCGAGTTTCGTTTTCAAGATACCTCACTACAGCGAGGCGGCTTGATACATCTAGATTTCCTATTTTTTAGTGGTGATGAGCAGAGTTACTACAAGCATGATGTGCAGGTGAGTAATGTTCCGTAATCGCAATAAAAAGGCTCAGCAGGGCAATGTATATATAGTGGCTATCTTCGTCATAGTAGTGATGGGGATGCTGGCGTTGAGTATGCTGAGAATCAGTTGGTCGAACCAAGATACATTGACCAGAGAGTTGCTAGGTAATCAAGCTAGCTTGTTGGCTCGATCAGCGAATGAATGGGGGCTGACGCACCTGTTTCCCTTGAATGCTAGCGAAAGTTTTTCTGATATCTCTGCACGTTGCTCAAATATGTCTTCGAGTGCAGGCATAGCTGCCGGTGCCTTAGTTAACAATGCCGGTGTAGCTTGCAGTGCGCCCGTTATCACCTGTGAATCTCCAGCGTCTGGAGTGCCGGACGATCTCCGCTATTTTAGGCTTAACTCTGTGGCTACGTGTAATGATGGCAATATTTTTGAAGTTCAGCGTGAGCAGACTGTTTGGGTTAAAGGGATTAGAGATGAGTAGAGTTTTATTTGCTCTGATAGCATCATGCTTCACAAGCATGTTTTCATACAATGTCTGGGCCCAGGCAGTTTTTCCTGTGCCTGCTGATAGCTTGCCAAGAACCTCTCTTCAGACCTGGCAGAACAATACCCCTGATGCTGAAATCAAGAAAAACTCATCTATCTCTACGCTGGTTGGTGACAGTAAATTAGGCTATTCAAGTCTCAACTTGGAAGAGCCAAACAAGAAGATTTGCGATAATGATGTATGTATTGCTGATGGAGGGTTACGACTATCAGAAAAACCAAATTTTACGCCCATCAATACAAGCCCGTTCCCCATTGCAGAGGAAATAAAGAATAATAGAAGTGTACCTGGAGGTATTTACCGGGTTACTCAAGATGAGCTAAAAAATTACAGATGGCTCTTTGACCTTTAATGGCCCGAGCACAATTTATGTCACTAAAATGACCATGAGTGATGGGAGCATACAGGCATCGAGCGGTAACGCCAGTGACCTGGTGATCATTACGACTGGCGATACCACCTTTCAAAACTCTGATGTAACAGGGCACGTGTTTTCGGAGTCATACCTAAAAATTGATGGCGGGACAATTAATGGTACCGCTACAACCAATGACCTGCTTATAGATGCAGGTGGTGTTATCAATGGCGACTATCCTGTCCCGCCACCTACCGACCTTACTTGCCGGATCACAGGTAATAACGAAGACTTTGTGGTCGAGTTTGATGTCATTGGCTCCAACAACGTTAACTACAAAGACATTGTTTTCGAGGGTGGGAATGAGAGTGATACTTTGTGGTACAACCAAGAGTTTCAATCTGGAGCTGATTATATCTTCAATGAGCAAAGGCTTGCTTCCGGTCAGAATTATAAGCTAAGAATTGAAGTCGAGCGTGGCCAAGGAAATGACATTAGTCGCGCTCACTATTATTGGGTGCAAGGTGGCTCTAAAGTCTTCCAAGAGAGTAAAGATGCTGACATAAAGAACGGTACCATCACCGGAACAGGTGTCGGTTTAGAAACGCTGGAGTGTTACAACGAAGATGTCGAACCTCCAGAACCTGATCTCCCAGAGCAATGTGATGTTTTCCCACATGCTGTTCAATCTTTCACAACAGGAACAAATATCACCTTTGATGGTGGGTCTGCTGTTACCGGTACTATTGATGCTGGAGGACGCGTTGGTTTTGAGACAGTAAATAAAGCTTTTGATACACAGACAGCATGTGACAATCAAGAATGTATAGCTGATACTGGTTGATAGTTGGTGAGCCGGATGTCATGGACTTTTCTCCAGGTGATACCGATTTGTCTCCCGGTTCAGGGACGCACAATATAGATGCTGGACGTTATGATACGGTAGCCCTGTCTTCAGGTACCTATTATTTTACGGGCACTGACTATCAGATTCGTTCTCTTTCCATCAGTGGTGGAGCAACTGTTTACTTCAAGACAGGCACATTATTAAGAGTCAATAAGATGACTGTGGGTGGTGGCTCTACCCTTTTCTCTGAAGATGAGAGCACCGAGAGTTTAAGCATCTGGCTGAGGACTGGCAGGGCACTGATGCTGAAGTAACCCTGAGTACAGATGCTAGCAAGCCTGTTTATGCCAATGTTTTTAGCCGCGGTGATGTGAACTTGACTGGGTCTGCTCTGCTTAAAGGCTCTGTTACAGCCCAAAACTTGAACTTGCAAGGGAGCGGTAGTGTTGAGCGCGTTGTTGACAACTGTGAAACTACGCCACAGTTACCCGAAATCTGTGAATATGTGCCTGAGTATTTGCAAACAAACTACTATTTCAATGGTAATTCAGCTGGTGGAATAACGATCACTGGTGCTGCAAATAGTATCGTTTTCCCGTTAGATGACTATCGTATGGCTTTTGCTACGGGCCAATTTTCTGGTGCGACATGCGAATTTCCTTCCGCCAACGGACTATGTTCTACAGACAGCATAGACGCAACTAAAAAGCTTGATCTTCCGATGGATTTACCCCCATTTCAAACAGGCACTGCGACTCAAGAGTGCGCAGCAGATGCAACCTGTGATATCAGCGGTAATGTATTAAACAACCTTTTACTCAGAGCTAGATCGACACTCAATGTTCCTGCAGGGGAGTATTGGATTGAAAATATAACAATTCGTGCTAGAGCTCAGTTAGTCACCGAGCCGGGAACCGTTATACACTATAAGAACTTATTTATTGCCACTAATAGAAATAACGGCAATGCCGGCAGCATAAATCCAAATGGCGATCCAGATGATCTACTACTGATCGGTCATGGAGCATCTTCCAACATAAGCCTCAACAGCAATGTAATAATCACAGGACAGATCTACATTGATCCTACAGCCTCTGGTGGTTTTCAGATTGTTGGTAGTGGGAACACCATAAACGGCGGTATTTCTGCTTATCGAGTAGAAGTGAGTGGTGCTAATAACACCTTCAACACTTCAACTTCTTGTCCTATTGAGCCGCCACCCGGTGGTGGTAAAACATTGGTCATCACTCCAGAAACAGCACAAGCCTTAACGTGTGACCGAATACCTGTCTATTTCAAGGTGGTAAATGATAGTGGGTTCCCAATTTCGGGATATAGCGCTTCATTTACTGTTGTCGCGAGTCCGGACAATGGCTCTGCTTGTTGGTCGGAACAACAATCTGGCGGCTCTTGCACAGCAAACAGCTTTACCTCTTCATTTGTGGATGGTGAGAAAACTCTTTATCTGGAAAGTACTGCAGTTGGTAATGTAAATGTGTCAGCTAATGTAGTTTCTGATTCATTATCAGACAGCGCTGGTCCATATCGATTTGTGCCATTTGGGTTCCAGTTCGATCCCGACCCTGCTAAGGCTATTGCAGGAAAACCTGTAAGTGTGACAGTCAAAGCTGTTGCCGATACCGGGGGCAGTTGTGAGGTTATAGAAAACTATTCTGGTACCAAAGATCTGGATCTGAGCTCGACCAATTATATAGAGCCTCAATCTGGTACCAAGGTAGTTGCGGCGGACTCAACCAATATAACCTTCAATCAAGGTGAGGGGACTATAGACTTTAGTTACTTCGATGCAGGGCATGTTTCAGTCACAGTGTCCGATCCTGAGTGGACCAAAGAGGAGTGTGGTACTCAGTGTGACGATCATCAAGGAGATTGGACGGGATTATCTGGTGACGCCGATCTTGAGGTTAGACCTTACACCCTAGCACTATGTGATATCACGGCAAGTACCTCTGGAATCACTAACCCTCAAGGTACCTCTTTTTCTGGTAATGGTTTTGTGGCTGCAGGTTATGCCTTTTCTTCTGTACTTAAACCAATAATATGGAATGAGGGCGATCCAGAGTTCGGTACAGTGGATCTATCTGCCAACGGAAAAGATTATTGTAACTACGAGACAACTCCTAACTTCGCCAAACAGGGGGCTTACGCAGCTACACTCGAGGTATCGATTCCAGATGATCAACCTCACTCTCCAGCCAATGGCGACCCAGGAGTGCTCTCAGGAAACTATCCCAGGTTCACACCGGTGGTGACGATGAGCTATACACATTTAACGGTCTGAGTTGGAGTCAGGTAGGCAGCATTTTGTTGACTTCTCAGTTGCAAGATACGTACTACGAAATGACAGTGAACCCTGCAACTGTCCCTGTGGGGCGTTTTTATCCTGCGCATTTAGCTTTAGTTGAAGACAACTACGTTTATCCTAGCGGCCAAAACGACCAAGGGGGATACACTGGCTTTGGTTATATGAACCAGGGTATAGGCCATGATTTTATTGTTGAAGCACAGAATGGTTTAAACGAGCCGACGTCTAACTATGGTCTATTCGCTGAAGCATGATGGTCGAAATTGATTATTTAGCTATAGATGATGAAGCTGATGAACTCACGGATCGAATGGACAGTGTGAAGTGGATGATTTGTCGTGGAGCAAGATTGATTGGGGACAAGCTGATGCAAATGGCGTAGCTAGCAATGCCAGATTAGCGCAGTACACCACAGACTTTATGATGCAGAAGCTATCAACGAATAGTGTTGGGAATTACACGACTACGCCAGATGGACCCTACAACAGTGAAAACGCAGAGTTTGGTCTGGTAGTGAGTAAGATTGTAGATAATGTGAATTTCAACACGCTTGATCTCGATGATCGTGGAGTTAAATTCACTCAACAACCAGATTTTCGATACGGGCGTATGAGTTTGCAAGATATCGGTGGCAATAGTGATCAAGATATCGATATTCCTTTGAGAACTGAGTTCTGGGATTCAGCTGAACGCTCTTTTATTACCAATTCTGATGATCGCAGAAGTTCTTATCTATCTAATCAAAGATACTGCCGACAAACCCTTTGGAGTAATGAGGGTGCCAGTAATGCGAGCCTTGTTGGTAATGGTGCAGTTGATGAAGGATTAGACGACAACCTGAGTGCAACTCATACAGCTAACTCGACCACACATCGCTCTCAAGTTCGCTTGTGGCTTCGTCAAGGAACTACCTCTCCGCAGGTAGGTGAAAGCGGCGTCGATTGTAGTAACGGTGGTTCATATACCGATCAACCATGGCTTCAATACAACTGGCGAAACGTGGGGGATGAAGACCCTTCAACTGTAGTTACATTCGGTACTTTCAGGGGTAACGACAGGATTATATTCCGAGGCGAAAGGGGCTTTTTGCCAATTAAAACTGGCTTTTTTGGACGCTAAGTCAGAACAGGGTCAGAAAAAGCGAATTTATCTCAATCTTTGTAATCCAATGCCTTGCTGAATAAGTGAGGCATTGGTACATTTAAGGCAATTTTGTCTTCCAAAGTTTGCGAGAAGAGCGCCCCAATATGTTTAAAAAAATTCGCGGAATGTTCTCAAACGACCTATCTATCGATTTGGGCACAGCGAACACACTGATTTATGTAAAAGGACAAGGTATTGTCCTTGATGAGCCATCTGTAGTGGCCATTCGCCAAGATCGTGCCGGCTCGCCAAAAAGCGTTGCAGCTGTAGGTCACGATGCTAAGCAAATGCTAGGTCGTACTCCTGGTAATATCTCTGCAATCCGTCCAATGAAAGACGGTGTAATCGCAGACTTCTTCGTAACTGAAAAAATGCTTCAGCACTTCATCAAGCAAGTGCATGACAACAGCATCCTAAAACCAAGCCCACGCGTACTTGTTTGTGTTCCTTGCGGTTCTACTCAAGTTGAACGTCGTGCTATCCGTGAATCAGCACTAGGTGCTGGTGCTCGTGAGGTTTACTTGATCGACGAACCAATGGCTGCAGCAATCGGTGCTGGCCTGCGCGTTTCTGAGCCTACTGGTTCTATGGTTGTAGACATCGGTGGTGGTACTACAGAAGTCGCAGTTATCTCTCTAAATGGCGTAGTTTACTCTTCGTCTGTTCGTATCGGTGGTGACCGTTTTGATGAAGCTATCATCAACTACGTTCGTCGTAACTACGGTAGCTTGATCGGTGAAGCGACAGCAGAGAAGATCAAACACATGATCGGCTCAGCTTATCCTGGTGATGAAGTTGAAGAGCTTGAGGTTCGCGGTCGCAACCTTGCAGAGGGTGTGCCTCGTAGCTTTAGCCTTAACTCAAACGAAATCCTAGAAGCGCTTCAAGAGCCTCTATCTGGCATCGTTTCAGCAGTAATGGTTGCACTTGAGCAGTGTCCACCGGAGTTGGCTTCTGACATCTCAGAAAACGGCATGGTTCTAACTGGTGGTGGTGCACTACTTAAAGATCTAGATCGTCTATTGACTGAAGAGACTGGTATTCCAGTTGTTGTTGCAGAAGAGCCTCTTACTTGTGTTGCTCGTGGCGGCGGTAAAGCTCTAGAGATGATTGATATGCATGGCGGCGACTTGTTCACTGACGAATAATATGTCAGTGGAATTCGCATTTGCTCTTTCGCGGATTGGCACCCAGCTAGATTGGGTGTCATTTTCACGAAGAGTCCAATTGGGTAATAAAATATGAATCCAATTTTTGGCAGGGGTCCATCCCTGCAACTGCGACTCTTTTTTGCCGTTCTCCTATCAGCCAGCTTAATGTTGGCTGATAGTCGTTTTGACGCCTTTTCAAATGTTCGCTACGTGTTGAGCAGCGCTGTCTCTCCTATTCAGTATGCAGCAGACTTGCCAAGGGCTATGTTTGCTGGCTTTTACGAGCGTATGAGCAGTAAGCAAGAGGTGCTGACAACCAACAAAGCCTTGCGTGAAGAATTGCTTCGTATGAAGAGCGATTTGACGCTACTTGCTCAATATCGTGAAGAGAATAAGCGCTTCCGTAAGCTGCTTGGCTCATCCTTTGTGCGAGACGAGAAGAAAGTAGTTACTGAAGTAATGGCAGTAGACTCGTCATCATATCATCAGCAAGTTGTTATTGATAAAGGTCGTGTAGACGGTGTTTATCAAGGCCAGCCTGTATTGAATGAAAGTGGTATTGTTGGGCAGGTTGCTGAGGTATCGGCGCATAATAGCCGTGTGCTGCTACTTCCAGATTCTAACTCCGCAATCCCGGTGCAGGTGATTCGTAATGACATTCGCGTAATTGCAGCGGGTACTGGCAACCTCAGTGAGATGCAGCTTCAGCATATCCCGAGTAACTTCGATATCGAAGAAGGGGACGTGTTGGTGTCATCTGGCCTTGGTGGTATTTACCCTGAAGGCTATCCGGTGGGCACGGTGACGGATGTGGTTATCGACAACCATCGACCGTTCTCAACTATCGTCGCAACCCCAGCAGTAGATTTTGGTCGTCTGCGTTATCTGCTTTTGGTATGGCCTGAGCAGAAGCCTCAAGAGATAAAGTTTGAACCAGAAACACCAGAGCCTCAGGTTCCAGATGTAGAGGCAGAAGCGAATGAATAATATTCTGCACAGTAAGCTGGTTATCTGGGTTACCTTTTTTATTGCCCTGATACTGCAAACCATTCCATGGCCGGGCACATTAGATGTGCTTCGCCCTTCGTGGCTAATTCTGGTGACTTGTTATTGGGTGATGGCAGCACCACACCGAGTGAATGTCGGTACGGGTTTGATCTTAGGTCTTATCTGGGATTTGCTTCTTGGTTCTACTCTGGGTGTGCGTGGTCTGGTGATGTCCATCGTCACCTATCTAGTCGCCATCAACTTCCTAGTAATGCGCAACATGGCACTTTGGCAACAGGCATTCATCATTGCTCTGCTGACCATGCTTGGAGTGCTTATCGAGTTCTTCGGCGAGTTTATCGTGCAGGATGTGATCTTTAATCCAGCCTCTCTGTGGGTGGGTTTGATTAACGGTATCCTATGGCCATGGCTATTCTTGTTGCTACGTCGTGTACGCCGTTCATGGCGGGTGAGGTAGGAAATGAAGAAGTCATTGATCTTGGCCTCAGGCTCACCACGAAGAAAAGAACTTTTATCTCAGCTTGGTTATGATTTCACTATACTTATCAGTGATATACAAGAGCAGATTCAAGAGCAAGAGACCGCAACTGAATATGTACAGCGTCTAGCCTCCGAAAAGGCGCAAGCGGTCTTTCAAGACCTGTCTGATGAGGACAAGGCAACTAAGGTGGTTTTGGGCGCAGATACGGTTGTCACCATAGACAATCGCGTTCTAGAAAAACCAAAAGATTTGCACCACAGCACACAAATGTTGTCTGACCTATCAGGAAAGCAGCATCAGGTGATGACGGCTGTGTGCGCGTATAGCCAAGCTGGCGCGCAAACCATTATTTGTATTACCGACGTGTGGTTCAAAACCATTAGCCAACAAGAAATCGAAGAATATTGGCAAACGGGTGAACCATGCGACAAAGCAGGAAGCTACGGCATTCAAGGTATTGGCGGGAAATTTGTCACGCGTATCGAGGGAAGTTATCACTCGGTTGTAGGCCTACCTTTGTATGAGACCGAGCAGCTCTTGCACCAGTTTTTATAAGATTTAGAGGTGCGCTATGAGTGCTGAGTTATTGATCAACTCGACCCCGAGTGAGACTCGTGTGGCGATGATTGAGGGTGGAGTTCTCCAAGAGGTTCATGTTGAACGTGAGTCTCGTCGAGGCATTGTTGGAAACATCTATAAAGGTCGCGTGAGTCGCGTTCTACCGGGAATGCAGGCGGCTTTTGTCGATATTGGCCTAGAAAAGGCGGCCTTTCTACATGCTTCAGACATTGTTCCTCACACTGAGTGTGTGGCAGAGAACGAGAAGCAACAGTTTCAGGTAAAAGATATCTCTGAACTGGTGCGACAAGGTCAAGACATCGTTGTACAGGTGGTGAAAGATCCGCTTGGTACTAAGGGTGCTCGTCTAACCACAGATATCACTCTTCCATCACGTTATCTAGTATTTATGCCTGGTGCGAGCCATGTGGGTGTCTCTCAGCGTATTGAGTCTGAGTGCGAGCGTGAACGCCTGAAAAAGATTGTTGCACCATATTGCAACGATGCGGGCGGTTTTATTATCCGTACCGCAGCTGAAGGTGCTGACGAGAAAGAGCTAGAGCAAGATGCCGCTTTCCTAAAGCGTCTTTGGGAAAAGATCATGGAGCGCCGCTCTAAGTACATCACTCGCTCAACCCTTTATGGAGAGCTTGGTCTAGCACAACGTATCTTGCGTGATTTCGTAGGTACTGAGCTATCTCAGATCCAAGTGGACTCACGTATGGTGTTTGAGTCTCTTGAAGAGTTTACCGAAGAGTTTGTGCCTGAGCTAACCAGCAAGCTTGCCCTGTATGATGGCGATAAACCTATCTTCGATATGTACGATGCCGAGAACGAGATCCAGCGTTCTCTTGAACGTAAAGTACCATTGAAATCAGGTGGTTATCTGATTATCGATCAGACAGAAGCAATGACCACAGTTGATATCAACACAGGTGCCTTTGTTGGACGTCGCAACCTAGAAGAGACCATCTTCAACACCAACCTTGAAGCGACTGAGGCGATTGCTCGCCAACTTCGTCTGCGTAACCTTGGTGGCATTATCATTATCGACTTTATCGATATGAGCAGCGATGAACACCGCAAGCGTGTACTCGCTTCTTTGGAAGCTGCGCTAGACAATGACCGCGTGAAAACCAACATCAATGGCTTCACTCAGCTTGGTCTGGTGGAGATGACCCGTAAGCGTACTCGTGAGAGTATCGAGCATATCCTGTGTTCAGATTGCCCAGCCTGTGAAGGTCGCGGTTCAGTAAAGACAGTTGAGACTGTTTGCTATGAGGTGCTTCGTGAGATCACTCGTGTAAACCGCGCCTACGATGCCGATAAGTTTTTGGTATATGCCTCTCCATCGGTAGCCGAGGCATTAAATGGTGAAGAGTCACACGCACTAGCTGAACTAGAACTGTTTATCGGTAAAGAGGTCAAGGTGTCGTCGGAACCACTCTATATTCAAGAGCAGTTCGACGTAGTCATGATGTAAGGTAGCGCGAACTTGGCTTCATTTACGGTTCGCCTAGAGCGATGCTTACTATCTCTGTTGGTTATAGTGTTTGTCCTAATGGCGGTTTTAGTCACGGGACTACGCATCGCTTTGCCACGCCTAGATGCCTATCAACAAGAGATTCAAACTTGGGTTAATGACGCCTCGGGTTTGGATTTTGAGATTGGCTCAGTAAAAGGCTTTTGGCGAAACACCCATCCTTCGCTATCCCTCTCTGATCTTCAAGCCAACCTGAGTGGTGGTGTAAAAGAGTTTTCGGTTAAACAGGTGGACGTTGAGTTCGACCTGCTTCAATCTCTGTTTGCCCTGCGCCCACAAGTCAGTGAGTTAGTGGTAGACGGTATTCATGTCGACATCAGTGGTATCGACCTGTTTGCCTCTTCTGAAGAAGAGCAACCAAGTTCTAACGACGGCAAGATGATTCGTCAGTTAGAGCGTCTGCTCCTACGCCAGCTAAATGAGTTCTCCCTTACCAACTCCAGTATCGTTTTCAATGACATTGCAGGCGAAAGGCGTGAGGTGGATATCGAGCGTCTCAACTGGCTTAACCAAGATCGTCGCCACCGCGCCGAGGGTGAGGTAACGGTTAAGGATGTGCAGCTTAACAGCGTTAGCGTTATTGCCGATTTCACCGACCACGATGGCCTTTCTAGCATCAGTGGTGATTTTTATCTACAAGGCAAAAACTTCGACATTACCCCATGGGTCAAGCCATACCTTGCTGAAGGTGTTGAGGTCGAGAAAGGGCGTGTCAGCCTAAATACTTGGATTACCCTAGACAAGAATAAGCCTGTTGATGCCTACCTTGAGGTTTCTCCTTCTGAATTGAAGTGGAGAGAGCCATCGGGTGAGGAAAACTCGCTGGTACTCAATAGCGGTGTAATGAAGCTCGAGCCTCAGGGTGAAGGCTTCCAGGTTAACGCACAAGACCTATCGCTAAGCACTAATCAGCAGAAGTGGCCAGATATCAATTTTGCCCTGCAATGGGCGCCAGAGAAATGGTCAGTAAACGCCAACAAACTTCAGCTTGAGCGCTTAGCACCTATCCTTGATCTTCTGCCTGATATGCAAGAGACAGACGCTTGGTAGAGAAGGTGCAGCTCGGCGGTAGTGTTGAAGATATTCGTGTTTCAATGGGCAAAGATATCGACTCTTTGCGCTACTCAGCGACCCTGAAACAAGGGCGAATGAATTACTGGGAGCTGATCCCTGGCTTCCATACCCTGCAGGCGAAAGTTGCGGGTAATATACACAAGGCCAACGCCAAGGTTTCCCTTCTGGATGATACCTTGCCTTACGGACAGGTATTCCAGGCGCCACTTAGAGTGCGACAAGCTCAGGTAGACGTAGTTTGGGAAAACTCAGATGATGGCTGGAGTTTATGGCAGATAAGGTCTCTGTGGCTACTCCAGATCTTCAGGTATTAGGTGCCTTTAAGCTCGATTTCCCGAAAGATGCACCAGCATTTCTTTCCTTCTATGCCGAGGCTGACCTACTCGATGCGGGGCAAACTTGGCGTTACCTACCAACTCTTGCCATGGGGCAGAGCCTGACCGACTATCTGTCTGAGGGTATTCGCGGCGGTAAGGTGCACACAGCAAAACTGCTTTGGTACGGTGAGCTGTCTAAATTCCCGTATAACGATAACAGCGGTATTTTCCAAGCATGGGTACCACTGCGACAAACCCGTTTTAGCTTCAGTAGCGCTTGGCCTCCACTGACGGATATGCAACTCGACTTGCTGTTCCAGAACGAGACCATGTTCCTCGACTCACGCGATGCCAAGCTTTTGGACATCAAGGCTCAGCGTATCTCTGGCCAAATCCCTAGAATGGCGGGTGATGGTCATATCGAGATCTTTGCGGCAGCAAAAGCGAAAGCTCTGACGTTCGTGATTATATGAACGCCTCGCCACTGGTTGATTCTGTGGGTGCGACACTGACTACTATCGATATTGGTGGTGAGGTCGAATCTCAGTTTGAGCTTTATATACCTTTCCATGAGGGCGTGGAGTCTCGAGCTTGGGGTTATGCAGACCTCAAAGATAACGATATCAATATCAGCTCTCCACCTATGACCTTGAAGAAGGCAACAGGGCGCATCACCTTTGACAACGACCTAGTCAGTTCTTCTGGCTTGAGTGCTAATCTGCTAGACCAACCTATCTCTTTAGATTTCACCGGTCAGAATGCTGAGCGCGGCTACGACACTAGGATTGATCTTGTGGGGGACTGGCAGGTTAAACCGCTAATACCTTACTTGGGTAAAACCTGGCTTGAGCCGGTTTCTGGGCACGCGCCGTGGAATATGGGCATAGACCTACAGATCAATGATGTGGGCTTTACCTATCAGCTAGATACCAAGGCTAACCTCAAATTCTTGAAGAGCACCTATCCGGCTCCTCTTGCGAAAGAGTCTGGAGTTGCAGGGCTTGCTCGCTTGCAGGCGTCTGGTAACCAAGAGTCTATCTCGGCTCGACTTCAGATCCCGAACGCTAAATTCCAGACTGAGATTGAGCTAGACAAGGGGCAGCCTAAGCTTGTAGCAACTAATACTGTGATAGGTGCGGGCAGTTTTCGTGTTAGTCCTATCGTTGGACACAATGCATCTTTGCGACTGCCTGAATTTGATCTTGATGCCTGGATAGACATCTTAAAGACCCCAACAACTGGACCTAAGCCGCTAGTTAGTGAGTTGAATGCGCCAGAGTTGCCTATGCCAAATCGTATTCGTGTAGAAACGGATACTCTTAAGTTGGGTAACCTCGATTGGGACAGCGTTAACTTTACGGCGAGGCGAATGGCCGATAAGTGGCAATATTCGGTGGATAGCTCGCAGATAAAGGGCAGTGCTGAATATGATGGCAAGGACTTAACCGCGAATTTATCCCAGCTTCAGCTTTATATCTCTGAGCCTGAGAAGATTGTTGATGATGTGGCAGTGGTTGAGGAAGAAGAGCAGCCACTTATCACTGAATTCGACCGAGACTTCTTCAACAAGATGCCGAATGTAGACCTGAAGATCGATGACTTTTGGATGCAGGGCTACAAGGTCGGTAGTGTAGACATAGTGATGAAGCGCGATGGTAATCGCATGCTGTGGGACAAAGCTAACTTTAACAGCGGTACCTCTAGTGTCGAGGCTAGCGGTTGGTGGGATCTGACCGATGAGACCAGTCGTTCGCACTTGGATATTAAGGCCAAGGGTGATGACAACTCAGAGATCATGGCGCGCTTTGGTATCGACTCTGGGATACAGAAGGCACCATTCGATGTCAGCTCGTCTTTGGACTGGGATGGTTCACCATGGAATATGCGTGTGAATACTTTGTCCGGCACTATGGAGACAGAATTTGGTCGTGGAGTGATTACCGATGTGGGTGGCGCGGCTAAACTTCTAGGTATGTTTAGCCTAGACTCTATCATTCGTCGTATGCAATTAGACTTTACCGACGTATTCGACCAAGGCTTAGCCTTTAACTCTATTAAGGGTACTGGCAAGCTAGAAAAGGGTATCTTTGTTACCAATGATATCGAGATGGACTCTATCTCTGGTGACCTATCTATCAAAGGACTTGCTAACCTGAATACGCAGATGGTGGATGCTGAGGTGACCTTTAGCCCAGATTTAACCTCAGGGTTGCCTATGCTGACCGCCTTTGCGGTAGCACCGCAAACCGCCTTGTATGTATTGGCCATCAGTACGGTAGTAGCACCTGTAGTAGAGGTAATTACTCAGGTAACCTATGAGGTTAAGGGACCAATGAATTCGCCTCAGGTTAGGGAAAAATCACGTCGCAAGGGCGACTATGAGATTCCAAACGAATACCGTAAGGAAGCTCAAGCAGGCAAATAGGAGAAAGCCATGTCTTCAGCCAAGGTTGGCCTGATTCAGATGTGTTCTAGCGATGATCTAGAACACAACCTGAGCTATATCGAGCAGCAGGTCGTTGAGCTTGCAAGTGATGGGTGCAAGTTGATTGTTACTCCGGAAAACTGCCTGATGTTTGCCGATAAAGATTCCTACTTTGCCATTGCCGAACCCATTGGTGCGGGCCCAGTCCAAAAGCGATTAAGTGAGATAGCGTCACAGAATGGAGTCTGGTTGGTGGTCGGTTCGTTTCCAACCCAAGCAAACGAGAGTAAGCTCTATTCAAGTTGCTTAGTATTTGATGACCTCGGTCTGCTGGTAAGCAGTTACAACAAGATCCATTTGTTTGATGTGGATGTCGACGATGAGCATGGTAGCTATCGCGAGTCGGCCACCTTTGCCCATGGCGAAGAAACACGGGTGGTGAACACTCCTGTAGGAAGGGTCGGTCTATCTATCTGTTACGATGTTCGCTTTGCTAACCTGTATCGAAAACTTAGGCTCGATGGAGCCGAGGTGATGATAGTCGCTGCAGCCTTTACCGCAGTGACTGGCGAGGCGCATTGGGAAACCCTTTTAAGAGCTCGAGCCATCGAAAATCAGGTATACGTGATAGGCGTTGGGCAGTGTGGTTATCATACCGAGAGTCGTCAAACCTGGGGGCATTCCATGGTAATAGACCTTGGGGAAATAAGGTTTGTCAGTCAGCGATGACGCCATCAAACCTGCAAGCAGAAATACATTTGTCAGAAGTGGAACGAGTGAGGCGATTGATGCCGGTTACCGAACACTTTCGCACACTTTAAGCCTTTATTTTTAAGAGTTGTTTATGACATTACAGCAAGTAGAACAAGAACTTTTGGCACCCACTGGCTTGGATGAAGCCAAGATTGGAGAGACACTAGCTACTATCGCATCGCGTGATGTGGACTATGCGGATATCTATTTTCAATCTAGTTGGCATGAGACCCTAGTGCTTGAAGATAGCATCATCAAAGATGGTTCATTCAACATCGACCGTGGTGTAGGCGTTCGAGCGGTAAGCGGTGAGAAGACTGGCTTTGCATACTCGGATCAGATCCAAGCCGATAGCCTACATCAGAGTGCATTAGCTGCACGCGGTATTGCTCAGCAAGGGCAAAGCGGTCGAGTGCAGGCGTTTTCACGCCATCACGATGCTCCTCATTATCAAGCGGTGAACCCGCTAGAGAGCCTAGATAAGATTCGTAAGATCGAGCTTCTAAAAGAACTAGACGTATATATCCGTACTAAAGAGCCGTTGATCTCTGAGGTGAACATCAGTCTAAGTGGTGTCTATGAGCAGATGCTAGTAGCTGCAACTGACGGTACCTATGCGGCTGATATCAGACCTTTGGTTCGTTTATCTATCAGTGTACTAGCACAGCGTGGCGATCGTCGCGAGCGCGGCTCATCAGGCGGTGGTGGTCGTTACGACTATCAATACTTCCTTGAGCAAGATGGCGATAAGACAGTAGCTTTGCGCTTTGCCGATGAAGCTATTCGTCTAGCATTAGTGAACCTAGAATCTGAAGCTGCTCCTGCTGGCGCTATGCCAGTGGTATTGGGCGCAGGCTGGCCAGGTGTGCTTCTGCATGAAGCGGTAGGTCATGGCCTAGAGGGTGACTTTAACCGTAAAGAGTCGTCTGTATTCTCAGGCAAGGTTGGAGAGAAGGTGACTTCTGATCTTTGTACAATTGTCGATGATGGCACCTTGCTAGACCGTCGCGGCTCTCTGAATATTGATGATGAGGGTGTGGAAGGCCAATACAACACCTTGATCGAAAACGGTGTGCTTAAAGGCTATATGCAAGACAAGCTTAACGCACGTCTGATGGGCGTCAAACCTACCGGTAATGGTCGTCGTGAGTCGTTTGCTCACCTTCCTATGCCTCGTATGACTAACACCTATATGCTTCCTGGTCAGCATAGCCCTGAAGAGATCATCTCTACGGTTGAGAAAGGACTGTATGCACCAAGCTTTGCTGGTGGTCAGGTGGATATCACTTCTGGTAAGTTCGTGTTCTCTACCTCTGAGGCGTATCTGATTGAAAACGGTAAGATTACTCGCCCAGTTAAAGGCGCGACCTTGATTGGCTCAGGTATCGAAGCCATGCAACAGGTTTCTATGGTGGGTAACGATCTAGAGTTGGATAAAGGTGTTGGTGTGTGTGGCAAGGCCGGTCAAAGTGTACCTGTAGGCGTTGGTCAACCAACCCTTAAGCTAGACAGCATCACTGTGGGTGGTACCGAGTAATCACCCAGAAAAATGAAAAAGGCCTGCTTGATAGCAGGCCTTTGTGTTTCTGAAGCTTATTAAGCGTCGTCGTTAAGCTCTTTTAGCGTTTGGAAGATCTCGCGGTACGCCTTAGGTGGCTTGCTCTGTTTCTTCTCTTTGTTTGCCTGACGTACTAGCTGGCGCAGACGTTGGCGGTCAGCACTCGGGAATTTCTCTAGCACCTCTTCGATAGCACTGTCGCCTTCTTCAACTAGGCGGTCACGCAAGGCTTCTAGCTTGTGCAGTTCTGCTGATGCTTGAGCGTGCTTGTTACGAACCTTATCTAGCGCTGCTTGGATTGGCTCAGGCTCGATCTGACGCATCAGCTTACCGATATACTGCAGTTGGCGACGCTTGGCTTCGTTCTTGAAGCGTTGGGCGTCTTTGATAGCTTCAGCAAGGTCATCTGGTAGCGGGAATTTCTCCAATACAGAAGCTTAAGTCCCACTAGTTCTTTCGCCTAGCTTTTGCAGTGCTTCCATATCTTCTTTCATCTCGGTCTTACTTACCAGATGATCTCTTCTTCCTCTTCCCAAGGGGCTTTTTGGTTTTTTCGTGCCATGTGATGCTCTTAATTACTCAATTCTTTGCGCGTAATTCGCTTGATGCCAGTTATTTTAACAAACAAAGTGGGGAGAAAGCGAAAAGCTTGTTATTCTAACCGTAATTGCCTGCAAATAATTGATTTAAATATGGACGCTAGACAACAAATTGCCCAACAAAAAACTGAACTGGAACAAGCAGTAGCCCGAGCGCTGGAATTAGCAAAGGTGGATGCTGATGCTGCAGAGGTCGCTATCAACAAGTCGACTGGCTTGAGTGTCTCAACTCGTATGTGCGAAGTAGAGAACGTTGAATTCAACAGCGACGGTGCACTCGGTGTGACGGTTTATCGTGGGCAGCGTAAAGGTAGCGCGTCTACGTCTGATCTCAGCGAAAAGGCAATTGCTCAAACGGTGGCAGCCGCACTTGATATCGCTAAGTACACCTCAGAAGACCCATGCGCAGGTCCTGGCCCTGCAGAGCTTATGGTTAAGGAAGTGAAAGACCTTGACCTGTTCCACCCTGATGAGCCAGATCCAGACAAAGCGGCTAAACTGGCTATTGAAGCTGAGCAAGCTGCGCTGAGCTACAGCGACAAGATCAAGCAAAGCGATGGTGCGAGCTATGATAGTCACTATGGTATCCGTGTTTATGGTAACTCTCATGGCGTACTTGCCAGCTATCCGTCGAGCCGTCACAGCATCAGTTGCTGTGTTATCGGTGTGGGTGACAATGAGACCATGGAGCGTGACTACAGCTACTCAGTGGCTCGTCGCTCACAAGACCTATGGACACCTGAGACAGTAGGCATCAAGCGGCTAAGCGCACCACAGACCGTTTGGATGCACAGCAGATCCAACTGGTGAATATCCAGTAATGTTCCTTGCCGATGTGGCTACAGGTCTTATGGGGCATCTTGCGACTGCCATCAGTGGTGGTAGCCTGTATCGTAAGTCGTCATTCCTTCTAGACCATCTTGGTAAGAAGATACTTCCTGATTGGTTCAACGTGATTGAGCGCCCGCATACACTGCGCGGTTTAGCATCTACGCCATTCGACAGTGAAGGGGTGCAGACTAAGGACTACGACATCATCTCTGATGGTACCTTGGCGACCTATCTTCTGACGAGTTACTCTGCGCGTAAGCTAAACATGACCACAACCGGTCACGCTGGAGGTATCCACAATTGGTTTGTTCAATCTACCGGCCAAGACTTCGATGCCATGCTAAAAGAGCTAGGTACAGGCTTCCTTGTAACTGAGCTTATGGGACAAGGTGTGAATGGCGTGACAGGCGACTACTCTCGTGGTGCAGCGGGCTTCTGGGTTGAGAACGGCCAGATCCAATATCCAGTATCTGAGGTAACGGTTGCAGGTAACCTTAAGGATATGTTCCTACGCATTGTTGCTGTGGGTAATGATGTGGAGACCCGCTCTCAGATCCAAACCGGTTCAATGCTGATTGAATCAATGAAGGTTGCGGGCAACTAACTCAAACCAATTAAACGAAAAAACGAGCCAAACGGCTCGTTTTTTATACCAAGAATAGGGTAGCGAGGCCTAAGAATACTGATAGGCCGACCACGTCGGTAATTGTGGTAAGGGCCATACCGCCTGCAAGGGCAGGTCGATATTCATCTTCTTCAGCACAATAGGCACGGATACACCTGCTATGCCTGCAATGAGAAGGTTGGTGAGCATAGCCCCAGAGATAATGATCCCCAGCAGCCAGTCGCCTTTCCAGACAATAACAATGGCGCCAATGATCAGCGCCCAAAGGATACCGTTTAGAAGGCCGATAGCTGCTTCCTTAAATAGTAGCTCTTTGCGGTTACTGTCACCGATATGACCTAGTGCAAGGCCGCGGATAACCAGAGCAACTGTCTGGTTGCCTGCAACACCACCCATGGAAGGTACGATAGTCATCAAGATAGCAATGGCCGCCATCTGTTCTAGAGTTGCCTCAAATAGGTTTGATACCGAGGCTGCCGCTAAGGCAGCAAGCACGTTTGCTCCGAGCCAAACACTGCGTCGTCTCGCGGATTTGAATACAGGGGCGAAGGTATCTTCGTCATCATCCATACCCGCCATACTCATCATCGAGTGCTCCGCGTCTTCACGGATAACGTCAACCACGTCATCGATGGTGATACGACCGACCAGTTTCTGGTCTTCGTCAACAACCGGAGCTGAAACCCAGTTTCGACGCTCAAACAGGCTGGCTACATCGGTATCGCTGAGATCTACCGAGATTGCCTCGTCGGCATCTGTCATTACCTCAGACACATGAACATCTGGCTGAGTGGTTAGCAGGGTAGTTAGAGAAAGATTACCAATCAGCCTGTCATCGTCATCAAGTACATACAGGGTATCGGTTTGATCAGGCAGTTCGCCCTTGATACGCATATAGCAAGAACAACATCGATCTCTACGTCACCACGGATAGTGATAACGTCGGTGCTCATTAGACTACCGGCGGTATCTTCCTCGTACGACAGTGCCTTCTCGACCCTCTGCCTATCGGCAGTATCCATTTGGTCGAGAACTTGTTGTGATAGATCGTCAGGTAGGCTTCGCAGTACGTAAGCTACGTCATCGGTTTCTAGACCTTCGGTCGCTTCGGCGAGTCGGTCTGGTGCCATCTTGGAGACTAGGCTGTCTTTAACGTCCTCGTTCAGTTCGTCGAGGATTTCACCATAGTCTTCGGGGTCTGTGAGTTGCCACAGAACTTCACGGCTTTTACGAGGAGAGGCTTCGAGTAGGTGCGCAATATCCTCTGGCTCCATACTCTGCAGTTGGCGCCGAACAAAGACAAAACGACCGTTATCTAAAGCATCGCTGACTTCTTGGAGGGTTTGGTGGCTTGATCAAATTCGATCTGTTCCGCCATTGTTTGCCCCCGCTTGATGCTGATTTGATGGTATAGAGGATATTAGCCTATTTTAGGATAAGGGTTAATAACTTCTTATAAATCCTATGGATATAGAGGGGTTAAACGCATTAGCTGGCGAATTATTGTTCGTTAGTCGTCTTCTTCGAACTTACCTTCAATAAGCTCACTGATAGCTGAGATGGCCTGTTTAGCTTCACTACCATCGGCGGTAATGGTGATCTGCTCACCTTGACCTGACTCAAGCATTAATAGGCCCATTACGCTGTCGGCTTCGGCCTCACCTTCATCGTTACTCAGGATAACTTTGGCATCGAAGCCTTGAGCAAGCTCTACCAGCTTAACCGCCGCTCGAGCGTGCAAGCCCAAGCGGTTTTGAATTAATAGGGTGCGGGATTCTGTCACTGATCTTTCTCTAATTGGGTGTGACGGATAAGGACATTATGGCCCTTTTGCAAGAAGTACTCACCGATCTGCTGGGTAAGGAATACCGAGCGGTGCTTACCACCAGTACAACCAATGGCTACCGTCAGGTAACTTCGATTGTTCTTTTCTAGGGCAGGTAACCAGCGTTCAATAAACTCTTCTATCTGACGCTTAAGATCGACCACATCTTCAAAGCCATATAGGTAATCTTGGATTGGTTTATCGAGACCGGTGAGAGGTCTCAGTTCTGGCTCCCAGTGCGGGTTTGGTAAGAAACGCACGTCAAATACATAGTCCACATCAGCAGGTAGTCCGTGTTTGAACCCAAAGGACTCAAACACCATTACCAGCTCTTGTCCATCGCGACCTAGGACACGCTTTCTCACCAGCTCGCTCAGCTCATGGATGGAGAGCTTGCTACTGTCTATCACTAGGTCAGCACGCTCTTTAAGGTGAGAGAGCAGGTGGCGCTCTTCAACGATAGCTTGGTGCAGCGAGCGACTTTCTTGCGAAAGTGACAGAGGGTGGATACGCCTAGTCTCGCTATAGCGCTTCACTAGCGTCTGCTCATTGGCTTCTAGGAAGAGGACTGTGACTGCAATGGACTTATCCAGCGAGTCGAGAATGAAGTTTACCTGGTTTGGGTCATGGGGCAGGTTGCGGATATCGATACTTACCGCAACTTGTTTTTGTTTAAAGCTTAGACCTTGTACAAAGGCGCTAAGTAGGTTGACGGGCAGGTTATCAACGCAGTAATAACCCAAGTCTTCAAGTGCGCGCAAAGCAACACTTTTACCACCGCCGGAGTTGCCGCTTACCACTACTAGTTGGCGTGGTTCAGACATTTGTCTCTCCTAGGCTTATCAACCATGATTTCAAATAGCTCTTCGTCGCTTTCAGCGTGACGAAGGCGTTTGGTAATAGCCTTGTCATTCAGGCGCTCAGCCATGCAAGACAAGGTTTTTAGGTGTTCTTTGCATTGGTC
Organism: Vibrio sp. JCM 19236; assembly: GCA_000830455.1. Taxonomy (GTDB): domain Bacteria; phylum Pseudomonadota; class Gammaproteobacteria; order Enterobacterales; family Vibrionaceae; genus Vibrio. Next base: position 273,535 of record BBSB01000003.1, on the reverse strand, counting down.
TTCTGGAACCAATAGAGCGAAAAGAAGGTCAACCGGACGGTTGTCGATAGAATCGAATTCGATGGCTTCTTCGCATTGCAATAACACAGCAATGGCTTTGTCTGTGTTTGTCATACGAGCATGGGGAATGGCAATCCCATTTCCGATGCCGGTGCTACCGAGTTTTTCTCTGCCTAACATACACTCGAACAATTCGGTTGAGTCTTGGCCGGTGTGAGTGGCAGCTATTTCACTGATGAGCTCTAGAGCTCGTTTTTTACTTGAACATTGGACCGCACTCTTGGTGCAGTCCAAAGACAATACTTCACTGATTTGCATGGTTAATGACTGTTTAATTTCTCTTTATGCTTAGTCAACTGACGTACTAGTTTGTCGACTAGGCTATCGATGGCAGCATACATGTTTTCTTCATCCGCTGCTGCGTGAATGTCGCCTTGGCTTACGTGTAGTGTAGCTTCTGCAATATGGTTTACTTTTTCTAGCTTCAGGATAACGTGCACATTGGTGATGTGCTCAAAGAATCGCTCTAGTTTTTGGAATTTGCTATTTACATACTCTTGAAGTGAATCAGTTAGCTCAACGTGGTGGCCTTTAATATTGATTTGCATAAGCGTTCCTTCTATTGGTGCCTAAACTAGGCGTTTTCGCTGACTAGACGGAGCAATGCCGAGGGACTCTCGGTATTTAGCCACGGTACGTCTAGCGACTTTAACTCCTTGATCAGCGAGTAGGGTGGCAATTTTGTTATCACTTAATGGTTTGGCGCCATTTTCCTCGGCAACCAATTTTTTTATCATGGCACGTATCGCAGTGGAGGATTTATCCTCACCCTCGTCATTGCTCACGTGACTCGAGAAGAAATATTTTAGTTCAAAAACCCCTCTCGGTGTGTGCATAAATTTCTGAGTTGTGACACGTGATATAGTCGACTCATGCATATCAATAGCGAGGGCAACATCGTTTAGGATCATAGGCTGCATCGCCTCTTCACCCTTGTCGAAAAATGCCTGCTGATTCTCGACGATACACTTAGCGACCTTGAGTAAGGTTTCATTGCGGTTTTCCAAGCTACGAATCAACCATTTTGCTTCTTGCAGTTGGTCTTTAATGTACTGACTTTCGCGACTGTCGCTGACTGACATAGAGGCGTAGGTCTGATTCACATCAAGCTGTGGAATATTGGCGTTATTTAGGGATACCGTCCATTTGCCGTTGGCTTTGAACACATACACATCTGGCGTGACATATTCGATTCCGTTCTCGCCGATCTGACTGCCAGGCCTAGGATCCAAACGCTGGATTAGCTGCAAAACCTCAATCAATTCACTCTCTTTGAGCTTAGTTTCTTTCACGATCATTTTGTAGTCGCGATTAGCCAAATGTTGGATTTGATTTTGCAGTATCTGGCGAGCTTCTTGTTTCCAAGGTGTGTTGTTTTCCAGAGCATCCAATTGCAGTAGCAAACATTCTTGCAGATTGCGAGAACCGACACCAAGAGGTTCAAACTGTTGAATGCGCTTTAGAACCGCCACAACCTCATCTTCTTCTAGGTCTTCAAGGGCTAGACTGGCGGTAATATCGGTGACAGAAAGAGTCAGGAAGCCTTGGTCATCAATAGCATCTATGATGGCAAGGGCAATGGCATGATCGGTTTCGCTAAATGGCGTCAGCTCCACCTGCCAAAGCAAATGGTCGTACAGGTTGGTTTGCGTTTCACCCTGATAAATCGGCAGTTCATCATCAGCGGCAATACCTGTGTTACCAGAGTTGGCGCTATAGACTTCATCCCAAGAGGTATCCACTGCTAGGTCGTCGTTGAGGGAGTTTTGCTCCATCATCTCGGCGCTATCGGGAGAGGCAGGTTCGCTGTCTTGTGCCGATTCTGGTGTATCAGAGTTGTTTTCAGTGTTGTTCTTTGGCTCGTCAGTTTGAGCCATGCCTTCTTCGACTATCTCTAACAGAGGATTGGAATCTAAGGCTTCTTGGATCTCTTGCTGAAGGTCGAGGCTAGAGAGTTGCAACAGGCGTATAGCTTGTTGCAACTGCGGTGTCATCGCTAGCTGTTGTCCGAATTTGAGTTGTAAGGCCGCTTTCATGATTCGACAGCCTTAGAGGCGGAATTGCTCGCCAGGTACACTTTCTTAACCTGTTCGTTGTCTAGCACTTGTTCTGGTGTGCCTTCAGCGATCAGGTGTCCCTGGCTAACAATATAAGCGCGCTCACATACATCTAGGGTTTCGCGTACGTTGTGGTCGGTGATTAGTACCCCTAGACCACGGTCACGTAGGTGTTCGATGATCTTTTTGATATCGATTACTGAGATTGGGTCAACGCCGGCAAAGGGTTCATCTAGCAGGATAAACTGAGGATTTGCTGCAAGTGCACGTGCAATCTCAACACGACGACGCTCACCACCGGACAGTGCCATACCCGCACTCTTGCGGATATGCTGGATATTGAACTCGTCCAGAAGTTCTTCTAGCTTGTCGTCACGCTCTTGCTTGCCGATGTCATTACGGGTTTGCAGCACCGCATAGATGTTGTCTTCAACAGATAGCTTACGGAAGATAGATGCTTCTTGAGGAAGGTAGCCGATACCCATACGTGAGCGGCTGTGCATTGGAAGAAGGCTAATGTCTTCTTCATCGATTAGGATTTTGCCTTCATCACGAGCGACTAGGCCTACGATCATGTAGAAAGAGGTGGTTTTACCCGCACCGTTTGGACCCAGCAAACCAACGATCTGCCCAGACTCAACCTGCAGGCTCACATCCGCAACTACCTTACGGTTTTTATAGCTTTTTGCTAAGTGTTCAGCTTTCAGTGTTGCCATGCGAGATTAGTTCTTCTGCTTAGGTTGAGGTTGCAAAACGGTTGATACGCGAGAGCCTTCGCCACTTTCGGCGATCATTTTCTCTGTGGTGATGTGATACTTGATACGTTCACCATTGATGGTGCTGTCGTCTTGCGCCAGCATGGCTTGCTTTACCATGGTCAGTTCGTCTTTCGACATGTCGTAGTAAAGCTCTTCCGCATGACCTCTGATTGTCTTGCCATCGTCAGTTAGCTGAGAGAATTTTGCTAGCTGACCATAGGCCTCAACCTCTTTGATTGAGCCATCTTCAGGGTTGCGGAAGACGATGACCTTATCACCTTCAACGTTGATGCTGCCTTGACGCATTTTTACATCACCGATAAAGGTAACTTTGTTGCTCTTCATATCTAGGTGTTGGCTATCTGAGTCGATATACACAGGTTGCTCTGAGTCTGTTGAGAGCGCGAGCGCTGCTGGAGATAGCAGAAGGCCAACTAATAAACTAAGGCTTAGCTTTTTCATAAACACCTTGTACATGGTTGAACAGGACAGCTTCATTCTTATCTAGGTTACCTTCGAGAGCCTGGCCAACATTGGTAAAGGTTGGGCCGGTTAAGGTGACCTGGACATCACTATTGAAGTCTTTAGAGTCCAATTCAATAATCATTTTTTCTGTTTCGAGGGTGTCGAAACTTGCATCGGGTAGCAGGTTGGTCGCAACTACGTTGCCGGTCAATGTAAGTTTATGAGTTTTATCCAAAACCCCTACATCTGACACTACCTGCCATTCTTCAACTGTACCTTCACGATACACATACAGAACGATGTTATCAAATATGGTGTTACCCTCCTCAGAGAAGTGTTCGAGCTTTTCTGAGGTGATCTTGTAGTTTCGGGTACCATCTTGATCAAAATTGGTATTGGTAACCCTATGACCGACGAAGGTTGGCAGTTCTGCACTCGGTTCTACCTGAACTTGAGTCTGTTCTTGATTTGTCAGCAGATAATAGCCTGAGAGCGCAATGATCCCCGCCAATACCAGCTGAAAAATTCTAGAACTCATCATATGCTGAGACCTTTGTGTTGGTCCAGTTCGCCACGTGCCTCAAGGATAAGGTCACACACTTCACGAACTGCGCCATGACCGCCTTTAATATGGGTAATATAGTCTGCTCTTTGCGCAAGAAGCGGATGTCCATCATTGACGCAAACGCCCAGCGCTACGTGCTTCATTACCGGCCAATCGATAAGGTCATCACCGATATAAGCCGTGTGCTCTGGCGCGATATTGAGTTTGTCACAGATGTCGTGATAGGCCTTGATCTTGTCATCCTGTCCTTGATAGATAAGGGAGATACCTAGCGCCTGCATACGGTTCTGAACGATCTGGGATTTTCTGCCCGTAATGATGGCAAGCTCAATACCTGCGTTCATCAAAGACTTAACGCCATAGCCATCGCGAGTGTGGAATGTTTTTAGCTCTTCACCGTCATTGCCCATGTAGATAAGACCGTCAGAGAAGACGCCATCTACATCGCAGATCAAGAGCTTGATGTTTTTTGCTGTATCGAAAACCGACTTTGAAACACTGCCGTAAAGCGTGTCGACCATTTCAGTCATCAGTTACATTACTCCTGCTTTTAATAAGTCGTGCATATTTAGCGCACCAACTAATTTGCCATTTTCGCTAAGTAGTAGTGCGGTAATGCTTCTCTCTTGCATCAGGTTTAGGCCTTCTACGGCCAACAGACCTGGAGAGGCAGAGGCTGGATTCTTAGTCATCACATCGCCAATTAGCGCGGTATGGATATCAACTCGAGAGTCCAGAAGGCGACGCAAATCACCGTCGGTGAAAATGCCCAAAATCTGGTCTTGCTGATCAACGATAGCCGTCATGCCCAAGCCTTTTTGGCTGATCTCTAGTAGCGCATCTTTTACGCTTGCCTCGGCATATACCTTAGGCACATCTTGGCCGGTATGCATGATGTTTTCTAATTTTAGTAACAATTTTCTGCCTAACGCACCGCCTGGATGTGAAAGAGCAAAATCTTCAGCTGTAAATCCGCGAGCCTGCATTAGCGCCATCGCCAGTGCATCACCCATTACCAGAGTTGCTGTGGTACTTGCCGTTGGTGCCAATTCTATAGGACAGGCTTCTTGCGGCACAGCGATGCAAAGGTGAACATCAGACAGTTTTGCCATGTTTGATTTGGGCTTGCCTGTCATGCTGATGATACGAATGTTTAGGCGCTTTAGTACAGGGAAGAGAGAAAGGATCTCACCTGATTCACCTGAGTTGGAGATAGCGATAACGATATCTCCAGATTCAATCATACCTAGGTCACCGTGAGCGGCCTCGCCCGGGTGTACGAAGAAGGCTGATGTGCCTGTACTGGCAAGGGTCGCTGCTATCTTATTGCCAATATGGCCTGATTTACCCATGCCCATTACAACCACTTTTCCATCTTTATTGTTCAGGATAGTGGTACATGCTTTTTCGAAATCATCATTGATGTATTGAGACAGCTGTTGCAAGCCTCTTACTTCAATATCCAGAACCTCATTTGCAGCTTGTTTAAAATTGAATTCAGACACGGGGAAATAACCTTTATGCAGCTAGATTTACAAACAGATAGGCTTGATATGCGATAAACAGAACAAAGAGTATGCCACCCTCAATTCGGTTAATGCTTCGAGATTTGCCAAGAGCCATTACAACCAATAATAGGGATACGCCTAGCATTACCCAGAAGTCACGACCCATAGCGTGCTCGTTTAGTAGAGATGGGTTTAGTAGACCTGGGATACCCATAACCGCAAGGATGTTGAAAACGTTGGAGCCAATGATGTTACCAACAGCCATGTCGTCCTCACCCTTCATTACGCCGGCAAGGGATGCAGCAAGCTCAGGTAGACTGGTACCAATTGCGATTATGGTAAGACCGATCACTAGGTCACTCATTCCAAAGTGCTTCGCGATGATGACAGCATTTTGAACCAGAAGGTCTGCTGAGATAGGTAGCAAAACAAGACCCACAACCACCCAAAGAGCGGCTTTCTTATTGTCCACCCCTTCCGGTACTTCTGATTCTTGCTCTGATACCAATACATCACCCTTTAGTTTCTCTTTACGAGATATGCGAAGCATGGCAAGGATAAAGGCACCGAATAGGACGATAAGAAGGATACCTTCTTCGCGGCCTAGGTAGTCGTTCCACATAATAGCGCCGGCTATTAGGGTAACCACGATCATTAGAGGTAGTTCACGCTTAAGCACGCCTGAACTCACTGAGAGAGGCTTAACTAACGCAGTAATACCCAAGATAAGTGCAATATTGGCGATGTTCGAACCTAGAACGTTACCGACAGCAGTATCTGTTTTACCATCAAGAGCTGCCGTTGCCGACACCATCATTTCAGGTGCAGACGAGCCCATGGCAAGGATAGTCATACCGATAACTAGGGGTGAAATACCAAAATTTCGTGCGAGGGCTGCTGACCCAAATACTAACCTGTCGGCGCTCCATACCAGAAGTAGCAGGCCTAGGATAAGAAAGCTTATCGCTCCTAACATTACAAACTCTTTATGTTGAACAAAAAATTAAAGCCGATTTTGACGTCTAGCCGTTAAAAAGGGAAGAATCAACACAAATTATTTACACGGTTGTGATACAAATAAAACGTGTTTGAGTAATAATGATACTAAGCAACTGGTTGATTTACTGCGAATTTACAGGCAGCAAGTCTAACTTAAATGACTAGGAGTGTCGACGTTGGTAGATCAAGGAAGTATTCGAATAAATCAGCTCAGTTTCTCCCGAGGAGAGCGAACGATATTCGATAAAATTAGTTTAACGATTCCTCCCGGCAAGATAACCGCTATTATGGGGCCGTCGGGAATAGGTAAAACTACCTTACTTAAACTCTTTGGCGGTCAAATTGAGCCCGATAGCGGTGAGGTATGGTTTGAAGACCAGCAGATAAACCGCCTTAGCCGCTCGAAGTTGTATCAAGTGCGAAAGCGCATGAGCATGCTATTTCAATCAGGCGCTCTATTTACCGACCTTAATGTGTTCGACAACGTTGCCTTTCCTCTGCGTGAACATACCTCCCTCAATGAATCCTTTATCCGCAGCATAGTACTACTAAAGCTCGAGGCCGTTGGGCTTAGGGGCGCATCCGAGCTTATGCCGAGTGAGCTCTCTGGCGGTATGACCCGTCGTGTTGCTCTAGCTCGGGCGATTGCGCTTGACCCAGAAGTGGTGATGTACGATGAGCCTTTCGTTGGACAAGACCCTATTACCATGGGCGTGCTGGTGGAGCTTATCAAGAAGCTGAATCAAGCCATGGGCATTACCTCTATAGTGGTCTCTCACGATGTGCCAGAGGTGATGAGTATTGCCGATCATGTCTACTTGCTGGCCGATGGTAAGATCATTGCTGAGGGCTCTCCCGAGGAGATCAATCAAATGGATGACCCTAGAGTGAAGCAGTTTGTATCGGGTGAGGCGGACGGTGCCGTCCCTTTCGCTTATCCTGCTCAATCTATGCAACAGGAGCTATTGCAAGATGCTGGATAAGGTAAGTGAGCTTGGTGCTAGTGGCATTCGAGTAGTGACCGGCTTTGGTCGTTCGCTACTTATGCTTGTTGGTGCCCTGTGTCATCGCCCACAACCTATCAAAAACCTTCCACTGCTAACCAAGCAATTGTATGCCGTTGGCGTACAGTCATTGGCGATTATAGTGGTTTCGGGGCTGTTTATTGGCATGGTACTTAGCCTGCAAGGTTATGTGGTGCTGGTGGACTATGGCGCAGAAGGCAGTCTTGGGCAGATGGTAGCGCTATCGCTGCTGCGTGAACTTGGCCTGTGGTGACCGCACTTTTGTTTGCTGGTCGCGCGGGTTCGGCTTTGACTGCAGAGATTGGCTTAATGAAAGCGACTGAGCAGTTGTCTAGTCTTGAAATGATGGCTGTAGACCCACTAAAGCGAGTAATAAGTCCGCGCTTTTGGGCCGGTGTTATCAGTATGCCTTTCTTAACCATGATCTTTGTGGCGGTAGGCATCTGGGGTGGTCAATTAGTTGGGGTCGATTGGAAGGGGATCGATCATGGCAGTTTTTGGTCTGCAATGCAGTCTTCGGTTGAATTCGGACGCGATATTGGCAATTGTCTGATAAAGGCGTTTGTATTTGCGATTACAGTTACATGGGTGGCGCTATTCAATGGATATGATGCAACGCCAACCTCTGAAGGGATCAGTCAGGCGACAACACGCACCGTGGTGCATTCATCACTGGCGGTGTTGGGATTAGACTTTGTGCTAACCGCGCTGATGTTCGGGAATTAAGATATGAATAAAACTAGGAAGTTAGAACTTTGGGTTGGCAGTTTTATGTTGGTAGGCATAGCCGCCCTATTGGTTATCATTTTCAAGGTGGCGGATGTTAAGAGCATTGGCAATCAAAGCACCTACCAGTTGAAGGCTTACTTCGACAATATTGGCAGTCTCAAGGTGCGCTCGCCGGTGAAGATAGGTGGTGTAGTTGTAGGAAGGGTGAGTGATATCAGCCTGGACACTGAGTACTACACCCCAGTAGTGACCCTGTCTATCGGCACTCAGTATGGCTATTTTCCTGATACCTCGAGTGCCCAGATCCTAACCTCAGGCCTTATTGGTGAGCAGTACATCAGCCTGGTGCCGGGTTTTGTGGATGATGATGTAGACATGCTGCAAGACGGGGATTTATCGAGGATACCAAGTCAGCTCTGGTGCTTGAGAATCTGATAGGGCAGTTCCTGTATAACGTTGGCGGAGATTCAGGAGAGTGATAATGAAGTGGATTGCGAGTATATGCGCGGTTGTAGTAATGATGTTTGCTCCTCTATCTGCGGCCGAGACGGTAGACAAAACCAAGCCTTATTTGATGATGGAGCAGGTGGGTGGTAATACCTTCGACCGTCTGAAGGATGAGCAACAAGCGTTGCGTGAGCAGCCTGAACTATTGAAAGCGGTGGTCGAAGAAGAGTTGATGCCTTACGTGAATTACCGCTACGCCGGGCTTAAGGTGTTGGGTAATCATCTAAAACGTGCTGATAAGGCCGAGGTATCTGAGTTCTTAGTCGCCTTTAGGCTTACTTGGTGACCTCTTATGCTCAGGTGCTTACTCAGTATCAAGACCAGAAAATCAACTACGCTAGAGAAAAGGCCATTCCTGACAATCAGCGCATTGTATCGATTCCGGTGGAGATAGTGCAGAAAAACAAACCACCTATCAAAATAGAGTTTAAGTGGCGTAAAGACCGCAAGTCAGGTGAATGGCAGGCCTTTGATATGGTTGCTGAGGGTGTGAGCTTTTATCGAGCAAGCAGTCGGAGTGGAGTGGTAAGATCCGCAGCGATGGTCTGCCTGCAGTAACCGAAGAATTGGCTAAACTTGCACAGACGCCAATTCGTTATGAAACAGCATCGGGTCAATAGCTATGATGTTGTGGAAACAAACCAGTGCTGAGGTTATCGAGCTATCAGGAATTCTGGATCGAAACACGATCCTGAGCTGTGGCAACAGGCCCAAGCATGGCCTTGGGATACTTCGAGGCTAAATTTAGATTTTTCGAGGGTAGAAAGCAGTGATTCTGCTGCAATGGCCCTGATATTGCACATAATTCAGCATGCAAAAAAATATCACTGCCATATAATGCTACGCTCTGTACCGGATAAACTGCTTACTCTGTTTGAAGTGAGCAATGCTCTGCCACTGATCGCGGAGCATTTAGAAGTAAAAATTGAGGGATAAAGTGGACATTTCACAGGTTAAACAGTTGCTAGACGACGCACTACAGTTAGAAGAGATTCACGTGAAAGGTGAAGGTAGCCACTATGAGGTGGTTGCTGTAGATGCAAAGTTTGACGGCATGAGCCGCGTTAAGAAGCAACAGCTCATTTACGCTCCTTTGATGGAGTATATCCAACGCAATGATATCCATGCAGTTTCAATTAAAGCGTACACGCCTGAAGAGTGGGCGCGCGACAAAAAACTGATGTCTCTATAAGGGCGATTTGATGGAAAAATTTCGAGTTACGGGATCGTCCCAACCACTAAGTGGTGAAGTTTCTATTTCGGGTGCGAAGAACGCAGCCCTACCGATTTTGTTCTCAGCTATCCTAGCTGAAGAGCCAGTGGTTATTCGCAATGTACCTAAGCTACGTGACATCGATACCACTCTAGCCCTGCTTAAGCAGCTGGGCGCAAATGCCGAGCGTGACGGCGAAACTACCAATATTCATGTTGATGCGTCAGGCATCAACGAGTACACAGCACCGTACGACCTAGTAAAACCATGCGCGCGTCTATTTGGGCTTTGGGTCCATTGGTTGCTCGTTTTGGCCATGGTCAGGTGAGTCTACCTGGTGGCTGCGCTATCGGTGCGCGTCCAGTTGATCTGCACATCCAAGGCCTTGAGAGCCTAGGTGCGAATATCGTTCTTGAAGATGGTTATGTAAAAGCCTCTGTTGACGGTCGTCTAAAGGGCGCTCATATCGTAATGGACAAGGTGAGCGTAGGCGCAACCATCACCATTATGAGTGCGGCAACCCTTGCTGAAGGTACGACTGTTCTGGATAACGCTGCGCGTGAACCTGAGATCGTTGATACTGCCGAGTTCCTAAACGCTTTGGGTGCGAAGATCTCTGGTGCAGGCACAGATACCATTACTATCGAAGGTGTTGATCGCCTTGCTGGTGGTGAACACGCTGTGGTTCCTGACCGTATCGAGACAGGTACCTTCCTAGTAGCTGCTGCGGTATCTGGCGGTAAGATCGTATGTCGTAATACCCGTGCTAGTCTGTTAGAAGCGGTTCTAGCTAAGCTTGAAGAAGCGGGCGCTGAGGTGACCACAGGTGACGACTGGATCGGTTTGGATATGACTGGTCGTGAGCTGAAAGCTATTACAGTTCGTACTGCCCCACATCCAGGTTTCCCTACCGATATGCAGGCCCAGTTCACTCTGCTTAACATGATGGCTAAGGGCGGTGGCGTAATCACTGAGACCATCTTTGAAAACCGCTTTATGCACGTACCTGAGCTTCAACGTATGGGCGCAAAGGCAGAGATCGAAGGTCACACTGTTATCTGTGGTGATAGCGAAGGTCTGAGCGGTACTCAGGTAATGGCAACCGACCTACGCGCATCAGCGAGCTTGGTTATCGCTGGCTGTATCGCGAAAGGCGAAACCATTGTCGATCGTATCTATCACATCGACCGTGGTTACGACCGTATCGAAGACAAACTGAGCCAACTTGGCGCTAACATCGAAAGATTCAGAGATTAGTCGCTTTAGGTAGTATTTTATAGCCGAAACCTTATGGTTTCGGCTTTTTTATTTGATACACTTAGCCGTCATTATTTCCGCAAAGTTTAACAATTTGCGCGAAATTTCATCGGTTTTACAGTTCGCGGAACATAGCCAAATTGCCTCAATATCTTTCGTTATGAAGAACTAAGAGGTTATCTGAGTATGAATCCGTAGGGAAAGAGTTAATGATTGCTTTAGTGCGCGTGATTATCGTCGCTATTTTTGCCGTGTTGATGTTTATCTTTGGTTGCGGCTACTGTCTGTTTAGTCCAAGAAATCCAAAGCACGTGTTTACCTTTGGTCGTATGTTCGGTGCTATGCATCGCGCGTTTGGTATCAAGCTTGAGTTGCGTCTTCCTGAGGATGCTTATAAGCGAGACCAAGCAGTCTATATTGCTAACCACCAGAACACTTGGGACCTGTTTACGGTTTCTTCAGCAGTAACCCCAAATGTGGTTACTGTGGGTAAGAAGAGCCTGCTGTGGCTACCTCTATTTGGTCAGATCTATTGGTTGACTGGTAATATTTTGATTGACCGTGCAAACCGCTCTAAAGCTATGGGCACTATCGATCAGGTTATCGAGAAGATGAAGCAGACGCATCTGTCGGTATGGATGTTCCCAGAGGTACTCGTTCGCGCGGTCGTGGTTTGATGCCATTTAAAACCGGAGCTTTCCACGCGGCTATCGGTGCAGAAACGCCGATTATCCCGATCGTGTGCAGTACCACTCAAGGTAAGATCAAACTGAACCGTTGGAACAATGGCCATGTGATCATCGAGATGCTGCCACCGGTTGATACTTCTGAGTACTCTAAGTCGGATGTACGTAAATTGGCTGAGGTGTGTCGCGAGAGCATGAAGGAAAAGCTAGAAAGCTTGGATGCGGAAGTGGATGCGAGAAATGCCACAGACGGCGTGAAAAACAAATAATAAAAAAGGGAGCTGAGCTCCCTTTTTTAATGCTTAAACCTAAGCGCGAACTGCGATAGCTTCAATCTCGATACCTACATCTTTAGGTAGACGAGCAACCTCTACACATGAACGAGCAGGGTAGTTCTCAACCTTGTGCTCATCAAAGAACTTTCCGTACACCTCGTTTACAGTAACGAAGTCGTTTAGGTCTTTTACGAATACTGTCATCTTCTTGATGTCAGATACGGTTAGGCCTGATGACTCAACTACCGCTTTAACGTTCTCTAGAGACTGACGTGCTTGGTCAGCGATGTCTGCAGGGATCTCACCAGTCGCTGGGTTGATTGGGATCTGACCTGAAGTCATTACCATGTTACCTAGGTCAACACCCTGTACGTATGGGCCGATAGCTGCAGGAGCTTGTTCTGTGTGAAGTACTTTAGTCATCTTCTGTCCGATTATGTTTTTATTGAGGTTACTGTTATAACTCAGTAACTACTTCGCGTGAATAGACTTTCTCACAGTATTTACACTTTAGTCGGATAGAGTCTTTTTTCTCGATAACGTTGAAGTGGCTCTCTACTGGCTCACCATGGGTGATACAGTTGGAGTTAGGGCACTCGAATACACCTTTTACTTGCTCAGGAAGGGTAAGCTCAAGCTTCTTCACTACCTGATAGTCCTCGATTTGGTTCACAGTAGCGTGAGGGGCATACAGAGCCAGTTTGCTCGCTTGCTCTTTATTGATGAACACATTTTCAATCTTTAGCAGGTCTTTTGCACCCAGCGCAGATGATGGCAGGTTAAGGCCAACGGTCACACGCTGATTAGATTGGTCCATGGAGAACAGCTTAAGTACCTTGATGCCCACGTGAGCTGGGATATGGTCGATAACCGTTCCGTCTTTGATTGCTTCTACTTGTAATTGAGTCGGCTTAGTCATGATAAAAATCTCTTCTATTACAGGGCTTGGTTAAGGACTAGAGCTAGCAGTGCCTCGCGAGCGTATACACCGTTTTCCGCTTGAGTGAAGTAGTAAGCGTGCGGCGTTTTATCTACGTCTGTGGTGATCTCGTCAACACGTGGGAGCGGGTGTAGAACCTTCAAGTTCTCTTTCGCTTCAGTAAGAAGAGAAGCGGTCAGGATGTACGCTGATTTGATATGCGCATATTCAGACTCATCGAAGCGTTCTTTCTGTACGCGAGTCATATATAGGATATCCAGTTCAGGAATAACGCTTTCCATGTCTGTGTGTAGGCTGTAGCTGATGCCTGCCTCGTCTAGTTCTTCACAGATGTAATCCGGCATAGCCAGTGCTTCTGGCGCGATGAAGTAGAAGCGTACATTGTTGAACTTAGCCAGAGCTTGAGTCAGAGAGTGAACCGTACGGCCGTACTTAAGGTCACCAACAAAAGCAACGTTTAGGTTGTCTAGAGTGCCTTGAGTCTCATAGATTGAGAACAGGTCTAGCAGGGTTTGAGTCGGGTGCTGGTTTGAACCGTCGCCTGCGTTGATCACTGGAACGCCGTTTGAGAACTCAGAGGCTAGACGAGCTGCACCTTCTTGAGGGTGACGCATTACAAAGGCATCAACATAGGTAGAGATAACCTGAACAGAGTCCGCTAGGGTCTCACCTTTCTTAGCGAGTGAGGTGTTACCGCCGTTATCAAAGCCGATTACGCTACCGCCGATACGCTGAATAGCAGTCTCAAAAGAAAGACGGGTACGGGTAGACGGCTCGAAGAAGCAGCTTGCAACAACTTTGTTCTTTAGCAATTCCGGCATAGGCTCAGATTTAAGCTTGCCTGCGGTTTGAACGATCAACTCCAATTCATCTCTGCTCAACTCAGGGATAGAGATGACGTGCTTGTTAAAAAGCGTATTTTGCATGGTCTTCTTCCTTCAGTGGAATGGTAACTGGGCATAAAAAAGCCCCCCATAATGGGAGGCTATTATTAACTGTTTAAAAATAGGAGACGTACACGGCAAATGCAGTGTGCTTTATTCGGTTTGTTGTTGCCACTTGGTAGCATTCGCTCCTCCTATAATTTGCTCAGGATTATACGCGCCACCGTCTACAACGCAAGCGATTGCGTCACGATTTAGTGACCAAGTGTTGCAACCATAACCGCCTTGATGGTGTGCATTCTGTTCTCTGCCTGATCAAATACGATGGAGTGCTCAGATTCGAATACCTCATCGGTTACTTCTAGCCCTTGTAGACCGTATTTCTCACAAACCTCTTTACCGATGGTGGTTTGGTCATCATGGAAGGCGGGAAGGCAGTGCATGAACTTAACCTGAGGATTGTTGGTATCCTTGATGGCTTGCATGTTTACCTGATACGGCTTCATTAGCTCGATGCGTTCTTTCCAGGCTTCGTCGGATTCACCCATAGAGACCCATACATCGGTATATAGGTAGTCACAACCATCCACTCCGGCTTTCACATCCTCGGTTAGGGTGATCTTGGCACCGGTAGACTCTGCTATCTGCAGGCATTGCTCAACCAACTCTTGTTCGGGCCAGAATGCCTTTGGTGCCACCATACGCACATCCATACCCATCTTGGCTGCACCAACCAATAGCGAGTTACCCATGTTATTACGGGCATCGCAAGGTAGGCGAAGGTAATCTCATGCAGTTGCTTACCCTTGCCATGCTCTACCATGGTGAGGAAGTCCGCCAAGATTTGGGTTGGATGGAACTCATTGGTGAGGCCATTCCAAACTGGAACGCCGGCATATTGTCCCAACTCTTCTACACGCTCTTGGCCAAAGCCACGATATTCAATGCCATCGTACATGCGACCCAATACCCGAGCGGTATCCTTCATCGACTCCTTGTGACCGATTTGAGAGCCGGACGGGCCGAGATAAGAGACTTGAGCGCCTTGGTCGAAGGCCGCAACTTCAAAGGCACAGCGAGTTCGAGTAGAGGCTTTCTCAAAGATAAGGGCGATGTTTTTACCCACCAATTTTTTCTGCTCAGTGCCTGAGTATTTGGCCTTTTTCAGCTCAGCTGAAAGATCGAGCAGAAAACCAATCTCTTTAGGGGTAAAATCTAATAGTTTTAAAAAGTTGCGGTTTCTCAAATTGTACGCCATTGTCCTTTCCTTTACTGGAGTCGCATAAACTCATCCTAATGCATTTAAATTTAAAAATCATGCGTAAAAATACACTTTGATATATTTTTAATGATTTTGTATTCGGTTGTGGTTGTATTTTTAATTGGACTTAGTTTGACTGCTAATAATAGGTTGGATGAACTTCTTTCATTTTTCCTATAACCGTGCCATATTTCGTCCGGAACACACTTTGAATGATATAAACTCGGGAGCATCTCCATGTCACAAGCAGAAGATTACCTATCTGTTGAAGAGCTGATTGAAATCCAAAAAGAAGATACGCGCGACATCATCGCAGCGCTTCTTGAAGATGGTAGTGAGCCGGATGCTCTGTATGAGATTGAACACCATCTAATGGCTGAAAACTTTGAAACCCTTGAAAAAGCCGTAGTAGAAGCATTTAAGATGGGCTTCGAGGTTCTTGAAGCAGAAGAAACCGAAGATGAAGATGGCACTAAGCTTCTTTGTTGTGATGCGACCATGAGCTGTGCACTAGATGCAGAGCTTATCGATGAGCAGGCTGAAAAGCTTATCAACCTAGCTGAGAAATACGACATCATCTACGATGGCTGGGGCACCTTCTATGAAGGCGAAGATGCACTAGTGTATGACGATGAAGACGACGAGCAAGAGTAATTGCCGTTAGCAGATTTAAGAGCCCGCTCAATTGAGCGGGCTTTTTTATGCGTGGGCAAAACGGTTGTCTTGGATTTTCAGCCATACCTTCTCGTGGAAGTAGTAGGCGACTGTGTTAATAGAGGGCTCAAGTAGGGCAATGATACCGCCGGCCAATGCGTCACCCGTTAATAGATACACTACGCTGAATGCGACGCTAAAATGGACGGCAGCGAAGCTGGCTGTTTTGATTTTTGGATTCTTAGCTATCTCTCTAAGCTTGCCAGAGCGCTGCCAAACCAGTTCATGGAAATAGAAGGCAACCGTGTTAACCGCAGGCTCAGTCATGGCAATCAAGCTACCCAGGATGATATCGCCAGTTAGAATGTAAGCGACACTAAAAGCGATGGTGAAGTGTAAGAATGCAAAGCTGATGGTCTTTTTCATGGTTGGCTACTCATCTTGTGAATCTGAGTTTATTATTGATAATAATTCTCATTATCACAAGTGGTTTTTACCAAAGACTGTGATAGGTGCTACCTATCAGGCATAAAAAAGGGCTAGCACATGGCCAACCCTTTCTCATTTAATTGCTTATTAAAGCGCAGCGATGGTCGCCATCTGCTCTTCAAGCTTGGTTAGTGTCTCTTGGTAGCCCACTAGCTTCTCACGCTCTTTAGCTACAACCGCTTCAGGTGCTTTCGCTACGAAGCCTTGGTTGTTTAGTTTGCCTTCAAGACGCTTGATCTCACCTTGAGTCTTCTTAACTTCGCCTTGTAGACGAGCTAGCTCAGCGTCTTTATCGATAAGGCCAGCCATAGGGATCATCAGCTCAGACTTACCCACTAGAGCCGTTGCACATGCTGGAGTCTCTTCGCCTTCAGCAAGTAGCTTGATGCCTTCTAACTTAGCTAGAGATACCAATACCTGGCGGTTTGCTTCTGCACGCTGTGCGTCTTTCTCATCAGCCACTTTTAGCATTACGTCTAGCGGTTTGCTTGGCGCAATGTCGTACTCTGCACGCAGGTTACGGATGCTAGTGATAAATGCCTTAACCCACTCGATGTCATCTAGAGCTTCTTGGTTGAAGTTCGCTTCATCATACTGAGGCAGAGCCTGTAGCATGATGGTGTCGCCTTCAACGTCGTCAACCAGTGGCTTGATGCTCTGCCAGATAGTTTCGGTGATGTATGGGATCACAGGATGCGCTAGACGCAAAGTCTTCTCTAGAACTGTGATTAGAGTGCGACGTGTACCACGTTGCTGAGCTTCAGTGCCTTTCCAAAGAACAGGTTTGGTTAGCTCTAGGTACCAGTCACAGAATTGGTTCCAGATGAACTCATAAATGGTGTTAGCAGCCATATCCAGACGGAAGTTATCAATGTGACCATTGAACTCTTTCGCGGCTAGTTCGAATTGAGATTCGATCCACTTGTCTGCTAGTGAGTACTCAATTTCACCACCGTTGAAGCCACAATCTTGCTCTTCTGTGTTCATCAGCACGTAACGGCTTGCGTTCCATAGCTTGTTACAGAAGTTACGGTAACCCTCAAGACGCTTCATGTCCCAGTTGATGTCACGACCAGTAGAGGCCATAGCAGCTAGAGTGAAACGCAGTGCGTCAGTACCGTATGGTTCGATGCCATCTTCGAACGTCTTGCGAGTGTTCTTTTCGATCTTCTTCGCTAGCTGAGGCTGCATCATGTTACCAGTGCGCTTCTCAACTAGAGATTCTAGGTCGATACCATCGATCATGTCGATTGGGTCTAGAACGTTACCCTTAGACTTAGACATCTTGTCGCCGTTCTCATCACGGATAAGGCCAGTAACGTAAACAGTCTTGAATGGTACTTGTGGTTTGCCGTTTTCATCCTTACAGAAGTGCATGGTCATCATGATCATGCGAGCAACCCAGAAGAAGATGATGTCAAAACCAGTCACCAGCACATCTGATGGGTGGAAGGTCTTCAGGTCTTCAGTATTTTCTGGCCAGCCTTGTGTGCCAAAAGTCCATAGCGCAGAAGAGAACCAAGTATCCAGTACATCGTCGTCTTGGCGAAGAACAACTACAGGTGCTAGGTTGTTGTTTGCACGCACTTCTTCTTCGGTGCGACCTACGTATACATTACCGTCGTTGTCGTACCATGCTGGGATGCGGTGACCCCACCAAAGCTGACGAGAGATACACCAGTCTTGAATGTCACGCATCCAAGAGAAGTACATGTTTTCGTATTGCTTGGGAACGAATTGGATCTCGCCATCTTCAACCGCTTTGGTTGCCGTCTTTGCTAGAGGAGCAGTACGCACATACCATTGGTCAGTTAGCATTGGTTCGATAACCACACCACCACGGTCGCCATAAGGTACAGTTAGGTCGTGGTCTTTGATTTCGTCTAGTAGACCTAGCTCTTCAAACTCAGCCACGATAGCTTTACGCGCAGCGAAGCGCTCCATGCCGTGATATTTAGCAGGAAGATCAGTTGAGTATGCATCGCTTGGCTCACCGTTAGTGGTGAACACCTCAGCTGCATCGCGGATGTCAGCGTTGAAGGTTAGGATGTTGATCATTGGTAGGCTGTGACGCTTACCAACTTCGTAGTCATTGAAGTCGTGTGCAGGGGTGATCTTCACACAACCTGTGCCTTTTTCCATGTCCGCGTGCTCATCGCCTACGATAGGGATAAGACGGTTTACAACAGGAAGTAGGATCTCTTTGCCGATTAGGTCTTTGTAGCGTGGATCTTCTGGGTTTACAGCAACACCAGTATCGCCAAGCATGGTTTCAGGACGAGTGGTCGCAACTACGATGTAGTCTTTGCCATCTGCAGTCTTAACACCGTTTGCTAGAGGGTAGCGGAAGTGCCACATGTGCCCTTCTTGTCTTTGTTCTCTACTTCTAGGTCTGAGATAGCTGTATGTAGCTTAGGGTCCCAGTTAACTAGACGCTTACCACGATAGATTAGGTCGTCTTCATAAAGGCGAACGAAAACTTCTTGAACTGCGTTAGATAGACCATCATCCATTGTGAAGCGCTCACGGTCCCAATCAACCGATGCACCTAGACGACGAAGCTGCTTGGTGATAGTGCACCAGACTCGCCTTTCCATTCCCAGATCTTGTCGATGAAGGCATCACGACCGTAATCGTGCTTAGTTTTGCCTTCTTCTGCTGCGATTTTACGCTCAACTACCATTTGAGTAGCGATACCTGCGTGGTCGGTACCTACCTGCCAAAGGGTGTTTTTGCCTTTCATACGCTCAGCACGGATTAGGGTATCCATGATGGTGTCTTGGAACGCGTGACCCATGTGTAGACTGCCGGTGACGTTCGGCGGTGGGATCATGATGCTGTATGATTCTTTGGTCGTGTCACCGTGTGGCTTAAAGTAGCCTTTTTCTTCCCAAGCTTGATAGGTTGCTTGTTCAATTGAAGTTGGATTATATGTCTTTTCCATAATGCTCTTACATGGATCGTTAGATAGTTGAGTTAAGGGCAAACTGCATAAATTAAGGGTTTAGCCTAGTTAAGGGCTAAAAACTTTAGCTATGGAGTTTGAGCCACATTATTTTTTGATGGTGATGGTTTGCATTTGATAGCCCGCCTGACGGTAAATTTTATACCTTTCTCTGGCGGTATGCTTCGCTTTTTCATCGCAAGGGACGAAGTCTACCACTTGATGCACACTTCGAGCAAAGTTTGTCTCATTATTCGACACGTTGATGAGTAAGTTTCGGTTTCTAGAGAGATGAGCGGGTAAAAAACCTATTTCAACGGGTGTGCCTTGGCGTGGGCCTTCGCCGGTTAGGTTGTGCGGAATAAAGGCATCGTTATCTTGTTGAAACAAGAAGTCATCCCAAGATTCTGCGTCTTGTCTGTCGTCGGTATGCAGGTAGATGCGAGCACCTTGCGAAACAAAGTGCTTCAGTAGATAGAGAACATAGTCTTGAAAGCCTTGCGGACTATCGGCCTGACTGTCTGGCTCTATGATGTAAAAAGTGGCTGTGGTCATAAATCAATATACCCTTCTTACTTGAAGATGCTGGGGTGTTGGCTGGCACTCGCCAACGCCATTACATAGTTTATCTATGCTCAGGCGCTTGGCTCGTTGGCCGCTACCAGCATCTCCAATTATTTCGGGTATACGGCCTCCCGAGGGAGGCGTAATCTATTACTCTTCGATCTCTTGGCCGCTGCGATTCAGTAGGAACTGAACCAGAAGCGATACTGGACGTCCGGTTGAGCCTTTGGCTTTACCTGACTTCCAAGCTGTTCCTGCGATATCCAGGTGAGCCCAGTTGTACTTCTTAGCAAAGCGTGCAAGGAAACAACCTGCTGTGATGGTGCCGGCTGGGCGACCACCGATGTTTGCCATATCCGCAAATGGGCTAGCTAGCTGCTCTTGATACTCATCAGCATAGGCAGACGCCACGCACGGTCACCAGATTGCTCAGAAGCGTTTACCAGTTCGTGGGCAAGTGGGTTGTGGTTTGATAGAACACCACTGATGTGATGGCCAAGAGCAATCACACATGCGCCAGTTAGAGTCGCTACATCAACAACCGATTCTGGCTCAAAACGCTCAACATAAGTCAGCGCATCACACAGCACTAGACGACCTTCTGCATCGGTGTTCAGAACCTCAACAGTTTGACCTGACATGGTAGTCAGAATGTCACCTGGACGGTATGCGTTGCTGCCTGGCATGTTCTCACAGCCAGCTAGTACGCCAACCACGTTAATAGGTAGGTTTAGCTGAGCCAGCGCTTTCATTGCACCGAATACACTTGCCGCACCACACATGTCGTACTTCATCTCGTCCATACCTTCGCCTGGTTTAAGCGAGATACCGCCTGAGTCGAAGGTTAGGCCCTTACCGATAAGTACAATAGGTTTAGCGTCTGAGTCAGGGTTACCCTTGTAGTCGATAACCGACATCATAGATTCGTTGTGAGAGCCACGACCAACCGCTAGATATGAAGTCATGCCTAGCTTTTCCATCTCTTGCTCACCGATGATCTTAGTGGTCACAGTATCGTAATCGTCTGCTAGACGACGAGCCTGAGAGGCTAGGTATGCTGGGTTAGCCACGTTTGGTGGCATGTTGCCTAGGTCCTTAGATGCGTTAACACCAGCCGCAACTGCAAGACCGTGTTTGATAGCGCGCTCACCAATGCTCAGTTCACGACGAGTTGGTACGTTGAATACTAGCTTGCGTAGCGGACGACGAGTCTCAGGCTTGTTGCTCTTGAACTGATCAAAGGTGTACAGACCTTCGTGCGTTGCTTCAACTGCCTGACGAACCTTCCAGTAAGTGTCACGGCCTTTAACGTGCAGTTCAGTTAGGAAACATACCGCTTCCATAGAGCCGGTTTCGTTAAGGGTGCTGATGGTTTTTTGAATGATCTCTTTATATTGGCGCTCACCGAGCTCACGCTCCTTGCCACAACCAACAAGAAGAACGCGTTCAGAAAGCACACCAGGTACTTGGTGCAGGAGGAGCATTTGTCCTGGCTTTCCTTCTAGGTCACCGCGACGCAGAAGTGAGCTTAGGTAACCATTGCTGATCTCATCAAGCTGCTCTGCTACTGGTGAAAGACGACGTGGCTCGAATACTCCAACGACAATGCAAGCACTGCGCTGTTTCTCTGGGCTACCACTTTTTACACTGAACTCCATGCCTACTCCTACATCCTGAAGACAAACAACAATAAATGTTAGATAATGACGACTTAACTTGTTGAATCTTGGTCAAGAGCTATGTTTACTCAAGAAGTTTGAGCAAGTTAAATTGTTGTCGATTTATAAAAAAAATTGAAAAATAAAAAGTTTCAATCAGAAATTATAGCGATTCCTGCAAAAATACAAGTTTTGCATCTGAGCTTATAGGGAATTTAGCGTGATTATTGTTAGATATTTGATCCGCGAGACCATAAAGAGTCAATTAGCGATCTTTTTCGTCTTGTTTTTGATCTTTCTAAGCCAGCGGTTCATAAGCGTACTGGCAGAGGCATCCGACGGTGATATACCGGCGCGCCTGATCATGACGATTGTTGGTCTAAACATGCCTGCTATGGGCTTGTTGATGCTTCCACTGAGTCTATATATAGGTATTTTGCTCACTTTTGGTCGCCTGTACGCCGAGAGTGAAATTACAGTGATGAATGCAACAGGAATAGGGAACAAGTTCCTTATTCAGGCTGCTCTGTATCTTGCGGTTATCACCTCTGGTGTGGCTGCGTTTAACTCTTTGTATTTTTCGCCTTGGTCGCAAGACAAAGAGGCGCAGATCATGGATCAGCTTGCTGCTGATACCAGTGTCGAGCTTTTGCAAAAAGGTCAGTTCCAGCGGACACCTGACGGCAGTGCTGTGGTATTTATCGATGATCTGAAAGATAAAAAGCTCACCAACGTGTTTATCGCACAAACGGTCGGGCAGGGCTCTATTCGTCCCAGTGTGGCGTTTGCAGATTCTGGTGTGGCGCAAGAGCTTGCTGATGGTCGCCAGATCCTGAAACTGTTTGATGGCACTCGCTTTGAGGGTATTCCCACACAGCTTGATTATATGCAGACGGACTTTGATGAGTATGATGCTCTGATTGGTCAGCGTGAGGTGAAGCCTAAAGGACGTGACTTTGAAGCGATTCCAACTGTTGAGCTATGGAATAATCCAGACCGCCGCGCAAGGCTGAACTGCACTGGCGAATTAGTTTGATTATCTGTATTCCGCTACTGACGTTGGTGGTTATTCCTCTATCAAGGGTAAACCCTCGTCAGGGGGCGTTTTGCTAAGATGGGACCAGCAATCTTGTTCTATCTTGCTTACTTTATGTCTATCAGTGCAGCCAAATCAGCGATTGAGGATGGAAAAATCTCTGAAGTAATCGGAATGTGGCCAATGAACATAGGTCTTCTCGTTGTAGGTGTGGTCTTGAACGGTTTGGATAGTCTGCCGGTAAGGCGCTTCAAAGATAAGATTCGTCAAAAGAGGGCTGCGTAGATGTTTAAGATTCTAGACCTCTATATCGGTCGTACTATTATCGCGACCAGCTCTATCTGTTTGGTTACCTTGGTAGCCTGTCAGGCATTATCAAGTATGTTGAGCAGCTGCGTAAGGTAGGTCGCGGTACCTATGACCTTATGCACGCTCTTTATTTTGTACTTCTGAGCGTGCCTCGTGATATCGAGCTGTTTTTCCCTATGGCAGCGTTGCTTGGTTCTTTGATCGCCCTCGGCACTCTAGCAACTAGCTCCGAGCTGACCGTTATGCAGGCCTCTGGTTACTCAAAGCTAAATATAGGTATGTCAGTGCTTAAGACTGCGCTGCCATTGATGTTTATGGTCATGCTACTGGGTGAGTGGGGCGCGCCTCAGGCTCAGAAGATGGCTCGTGAACTGCGTACCCTGTCTGTATCTGGTGGTCACATGGTATCTACCCGTGCCGGTGTTTGGGCGAAAGATGCCAATGACTTTATCTATATTGGTCGTGTAAACGGTGATGAGCTGAATGCGGTTAATATCTGGGAATACGATGCCGATAAGAATCTGATTCGAAGTATCTTTGCCCAGAAAGCGGAATATATTGGTGATAATGATTGGGAACTGCAAAAGGTAACAACAACTCTGTATACCAACGAAACCCAGATCACCAAGGATACAGAGCCGACAATGGAGTGGAATAGTACGCTGGCACCAGACAAGCTTGAAATAGTAACTGTAAAACCGGAAGAACTCTCCTGTCGGGGCTAAATAGTTACGTCAATTATCTTAAGGACTCAGAGCAAGATGCATCCCGTTATGAGCTAGCGTTCTGGCGTAAGATATCTCAGCCATTGTCTATCGCAGTTATGATGCTACTTGCGTTATCATTCGTATTTGGTCCATTGCGAAGTGTAACCATGGGTGCAAGGATACTGTCCGGCGTAATCGCAGGCTTTGCCTTCTATATCTCTTCAGAGTTCTTTGGACCTCTGAGTTTGGTGTATCAAATACCGCCAATGTGGGGAGCGATAGCACCAAGCTTTGCCTTCATGCTGGTGGCGATACTCTTATTGAGGCGGAAGCTATAAATAAAAAAGGAGAGCATTTGCTCTCCTTTTTGCTATTTAAACCTTGGGTAAAACCACAACCTCAGATTTTGCCCAGATATCGTGGAATCCACGTTTTTGAGGGTCGAGCGGTACAGCGAAGTTACTCAGACCAAATGCTGAGGTAGCCACGCGAATTACTGCTTGGGTAATGCTGATGTTGGTGCCATCGGGGTTTTGTACTCTCAGCTTCCAAGCGCGCATGCCAACGGTTTGACCTGCTTTGCTCCAGAAGTACACAAAGAAGCCAATCCAGATTGTCGCTAGGTAGGCAGTGAATAATAGGCTCCATACCGGATGGCGACTCAGATAGTCGCTGACATCGATATAGTTGCCGTAATCCATCAAGCCAGCAGCAACCAGAGCTTCGAGAATCGCGATAACAATACCCGCTGCCATCATCTCGATAGCGATAATTATTAAACCGTCATAGAACCAGGCGGCAAGACGACGAAGTAGACTGATTTAGGTAGGTAGAAGATTTGTTCATTTTGAATGAAAGATAAAACTGCAAAAACTCGCGCCAGAATAGCCATTTCGATTGATATTGCCTAGCTATAAGGGTGAAAACTGCCTCCCGTGTCTAAAAAACAACGAACAAATAGAAATTATAAGATTTGATGTTGCGCCCATAGTGCTGACACGTATAATGCAAAACGTACCTCTGAGGTATAAAGCCGGTGTGGTGAAATTGGTATACACGACGGATTCAAAATCCGTTGCCTTCGGGCGTGGCGGTTCAAGTCCGCCCACCGGTACCATTCTTTAGAAGGGTCGCTATTATAGCGACCCTTCGTCGTTTCTAGCTTTGGGTTTTTCACTGGTTTGTACTTCAGTGAATCAAATCCTGCCTTTTCAAACAATCACTCTGCTAGCTCATATCTATCTCATAACTCTTCAATTTTCATTTAAGTAGGAACGGATTTTCATTTTTGAAATCATATTGTGTGCCTGTTTTCATATGTACGAAAAAGCATCATTATCTATCTCGAATTAATCACTAGTTTTAACCAAGCGATTGTCGGAAGTTGTATCGGGGGGCCTGATGAACGTTTGCATAATGTTTGGAGAAAAACATGTACAAATTAATTATACCAGCTCTTTTAACAGCTTCTCTTGTTGGTTGTGGTGGAGACGATGGAGCAAGTCAGGTTACACAAGGTCACAACCCGAACTCAGGATTAGAACAACCTTCAAATCCTAATGGAGTTAATCCAGGTTCCGAGCTAGGAAAAGATGAACTAGCGCCTCAGGGGAGAGATGAGTGGAAAAACAAAGTCCCACTAGCTGTAGTGAAACCAACGAGCAATAAGCCTTCATTGAAAGAAATTGTTCTTAAGTCTAAGCACAAGCCTGCAGGTGAGATGAGAATTCCTCAGGAGACTCCAATTCTGGAGCCTGGTGAGGATATGAAATATCCTCAAGAGACACCGATGCTGACACCAGACTCTAGTGCGTGGAAATACGATCCAGCAACACAAGTGGTTCCAAAACCAGTAGGAGATATTGCATCTAGCTCAGATACGCGTAAAAACAAAGCATCGGTAGTGAAATCAAACAGCGATAAGCCATCACTTAAAGACATTGTTTTAAAGTCTAAGCAAAAACCAGCAGGTGAGATGAGAGTAGCTCAGAAAACACCAATCTTGGAGCCGGGTGATGATATGAAGATCCCCCAGGAAACACCAATTTTGGAGCCGGGTGATGATATGAAGATCCCTCAGGAAACACCAATTTTGGAACCTGGTGAGGATATGAAATATCCTCAAGAGACACCGATGCTGGCACCAGACTCTAGTGCGTGGAAATACGATCCAGCAACACAAGTAACACCTCTTATTGAGCCACCAAAACCACAAGGCGAAGGCGCTGCTCCCGGTGAAGCTCAATACATCGCGCAGCTTGTGTCAGCACCAACTGTTACTAACCCTAATCAGAAAGAAGCAACACTGATGGATGGAACTGTTGTTGAGTTTAATCTTGATAAAACTCTTGATATCTCATTGTCGCAAGTAGTTGGTGATGAATACGAGGGAGCTGCGACAGTAATCATTGATACTAAACCTGTAGATATATCAGGATATGTGATGATTAGTAATGGTGAAAATGTAGACTTGAATATGTTCCGTGAAGACCTTGTAAAAGTTAATCAGGACCAAAGCACACAGCTTACAGAGTTGAAAGATTTGATTGGTAGCGATGGTATCCTTCGTCTAATAATCGGTACTCATGTAATCAATCTTCGAGTTGACGATACGCAAGCATAATCAAACATAGATAGAGGCCACCGAAGTATCGGTGGCTTTTTTATATCACTAGCTAGTTGTGATTACTTAAGGATGAGTTTGAGAACTACAGAAGGATATTTTAGCAACTAAATAAACTTCAAATTAAGCAGACACAAAAAAGGGGCTAAAAGCCCCTTTACCAATTCAATCTACCTCGAGGTAGTCATTACTCAACAGTAACCGCTTTAGCTAGGTTACGTGGTTGGTCAACGTCGGTGCCCTTGATTAGTGCTACGTGGTAAGACAGAAGCTGCATTGGCACTGTGTAGAAGATAGGTGCCGTTACTTCATCAACGTGAGGCATGCGGATGATCTTCATGTTTTCGTCTTCTTCGAAGCCTGCTTTCTCATCAGCGAATACATACAGTAGACCGCCACGTGCACGAACTTCTTCGATGTTTGACTTAAGCTTTTCTAGAAGGTCGTTGTTTGGTGCAACAACTACTACAGGCATATCAGCATCAATAAGTGCTAGTGGGCCATGTTTTAGCTCACCTGCTGCGTATGCTTCAGCGTGGATGTAAGAGATCTCTTTTAGTTTAAGAGATGCTTCCATCGCGATTGGGTAGAACTCACCACGGCCTAGGAATAGCGTGTGGTGCTTATCAGCGAAATCTGGTGCTAGTGCTTCGATCTCTTTATCAAACGTTAGCGCTTGCTCGATTTGTGCTGGTAGTGCATGTAGAGATTTCACGATCTCAGCTTCACGCTCAGCAGTTACACGACCTTGTAGGCGACCGATAGAAACAACCATCATTAGCATAGCCGCTAGTTGAGTGGTGAATGCTTTAGTTGATGCAACACCGATTTCTGTACCTGCGCGAGTCATGAAGCAAAGTCAGACTCACGAACTAGCGAAGAACCCGCAACGTTACAGATGGTCATTGCAGCCATGTAACCTTTCTCTTTTGCTAGGCGAAGAGCTGCTAGGGTATCTGCAGTTTCACCTGATTGAGATAGGGTAACCAGTAGGCTGTTTGGACGAGTTACAAACTTGCGGTAGCGGAATTCTGAAGCAATTTCTACGTCACAGCTTACGCCAGCGATAGATTCGAACCAGTAGCGTGCTGCCATACCTGAGTTGTATGAAGTACCACATGCGATGATTTGAACGTGCTCAACCTTCTCAAGGATCTCTTCCGCTTTAACACCGATAGCGTTGGTAATAACTGCTGTATCAGAGATACGGCCTTCCATAGTATTGATAAGCGCAGTAGGCTGCTCGAAAATTTCTTTTTGCATGAAGTGACGGTATTGACCTTTGTCACCTGCATCGTGCTCAGCGTTAGACTCGTGAGCTTCACGAGTAACAGAGTTACCTTGCGCATCAAAGATAGTAACGTCACGACGAGTGATTTCCGCAACATCACCTTCTTCTAGGTAGATAAAGCGGCGAGTTACGTTTAGTAGAGCAAGTTGGTCAGATGCTAGGAAGTTCTCACCAACACCTAGACCGATTACGATAGGGCTACCAGAGCGAGCAACTACGATGCGAGAAGGGTCTTTGCGGTCAACCGCTACTGTGCCGTATGCACCTTCAAGCTGTTTAGCTGTTTTCTGCAGCGCTTCTAGTAGTGTCTCAGAGGTGCGCAGTTCCCACTCAACCATGTGAGCGATAACTTCGGTATCGGTTTGAGAGGTAAATACGTAGCCACGGCTTTGAAGAAGTTCACGTAGTTCCTCGTGGTTTTCGATGATGCCATTGTGAACTACTGCGATGTCACCAGACATGTGTGGGTGTGCGTTTTCTTCGCTTGGTTCACCGTGAGTTGCCCAGCGAGTGTGAGCGATACCAGTACCGCCAGTTACGTCTTGAGCGTTTACTGCATCTGCCAGCTCTTGAACCTTACCAAGACGACGAACGCGAGTTAGGTTTGAGTCTGCATCTACTACAGCAACACCAGCTGAGTCATAGCCACGGTACTCAAGGCGACGAAGGCCTTCAACTAGGATTTCTGCTACATCACGTTGTGCTACTGCACCAACAATTCCACACATGTTTTATTCTCCGGTTTCTAGTCGAAACTATGTAATAGCTTTAAAAATTATGCTGAAGCACGTAGAACACGTACTTGCTTAGATTCAATAATAGACACTTGTTCGTCGGTCAGGTCGGCATCGGTGATTAGGATGTCGATGTTTTCCCACGCAAGCTCTAGGTTAGGGATACGACGCCCAACCTTTTCAGATTCGATCATTACGATAACTTCACGGGATACCTCTGCCATGACGCGGCTTAATCCCATCAACTCATTAAAGGTAGTCGTGCCACGCTCTAGGTCTACACCGTCAGCACCAACGAATAGCTGGTCGAAGTCGTACGAGCGAAGGGCCGCTTCTGCCACTTGTCCTTGGAATGCATCCGAATGGGAGTCCCAGGTACCGCCCGTCATTAGCAGGGTTGGCTCACTTTCTAGCTCGTTTAAAGCGTTAGCTAGATTGAGTGAATTTGTCATGACCACCAAACCACGCTTCTCATTCAAGTGAGGAACAAGAGCACCAGTAGTGCTACCAAAATCAATAATGATGCGGTTATGGTCCTTGATTAATCCTGCTGCCCGTTCAGCCATAGCCAACTTGTTTTGAGAAACCTTCTTCTCAACAGCTTCTTGCAGGCTTTCGGTTGGAATGGAGACGGCACCGCCATAACGGCGAAGGAGTTGACCACTTTGCTCTAGAGAGGCTAGGTCTTTGCGAATAGTGACTTCAGAGGTTTCAAATCGTTGAGCTAATTCTTCTACGGTCACCTCACCTTGCTGTTCAACAAGGGTAGCAATGGTATTTCTTCTTAGCTGAGTATTTCGCTTGGTCATAACATTGAGGTTTCGTTTCGATTTGTAAATTCTTTCACATCGAAACTTATCTGTCCACAAACGAAACTAAAAATGTTCCACAAATAGGGAGATTAGCGCTCAAAACATAATTAGCATAGAAAATTAATTACCTATAAATACCAAATATCTTCGATCTGAAAGATAGCTATTCATAAAAAATTAATGGGATATAGTTAAAAATTTGACCTAAAACAGTGGACAAAAAGATAACTTAATTTACACTACAAAAAACATTGAAACCAAATCCCTAAAGGTAGAGTTATGAGACTGATTCCACTTACAAATGCAGAAAAAGTAGGTAAATGGCTGCGCGCCACATCGTTGAAAAGATCAATGCTTTCCAACCAACTGCGGAGCGTCCTTTTGTTCTTGGTTTGCCAACTGGCGGCACGCCAATGACAACCTACAAAGAGTTGATCAACCTTTACCAACAAGGTGAAGTGAGCTTCAAACACGTTGTGACCTTCAACATGGATGAGTACGTGGGTATCGACCCTGAGCACCCAGAGTCTTATCGCTCTTTCATGTATAACAACTTCTTCAACCATGTTGATATCCAAGACGAAAACATCAACCTGCTTGATGGTCTAGCCGACAACATCGATGCTCACTGTGCAGCATACGAAGAGAAGATTCGTTCATACGGCAAGATCAATCTGTTCATGGGTGGTGTTGGCATCGACGGTCATATCGCATTTAACGAGCCGGGTTCTTCTCTGTCTTCTCGCACTCGTATTAAGACGCTGACTGAAGATACTCGTATCGCAAACTCTCGTTTCTTTGAAAATGACATCAACCAAGTGCCTAAGTACGCCCTGACTATCGGTGTTGCGACGCTGCTTGATGCTGAAGAAGTAATGATTCTATCTCTAGGTCATAACAAGGCTCAGGCTCTACAGATGGCTATCGAAGGTAGCGTGAACCACATGTGGACTGTAACTGCGCTTCAAATGCACCAGAAAGCAATCATCGTTGCTGATGAACCAGCTCAACAAGAGCTTAAAGTGAAGACGCTACGTTACTTCCAAGAGCTAGAAGCTGAGAATATCCAAGACCTATAATCGACAGATAGAGGTTGGCTAGCAAACCCCTGACATGAAAGTGTTGGGGGTTTTTATTTGGATAGAGAAAAGAGATAGAGCTTAAGAGTTGAGGCGTTATCACGGCCCAAGGATTGGATTATGTCTGTGATAGCAAGAACGATAGTTGAGCGAACCTTTTGGAAGTGTCTTGCGAGAAACATATCTAGGGTAGAGCCGGATAGGGAAGAGACTATCTCTTCATCAAACTCTAGAGGCATTATCGTGCTAATAGAATTAACCTTGTTCAGTTCAAACAGCACGTTGGGGTCATTGAAACTGACTTTGTCACCCTCAATCTTGGCCCATTCGCGCAGGGTTACAAACACCTCAATATCATCATAAACCTCTTTGCTGATGCTACCCAAACCAAGAAGAAGCTTGGTTCTTATCAGGATGTTTCCTAAAGGACCATCATTGGTAAGCAAAGGGTCGACCACGTACTTAACTGCATAGTCCTCCTTGTGGAAGATTGCCTTTAATAGGGCATCCACAGTGTCTTCGAGGGCATCGTAGGCCGTCATTAAGCATTCGCTGGCTGTTTGCGAATCGGCTAGGGCTTCGAGCAGTTCGGTTTCGTGTTCTGAAGAAATGGGCATTAGGTTCTTTGAACTAAAAAGTGCCGCCGGAGCGGCACTCGATGTTGTTATCATTTAAGTGCTAAATATGCTTGTTCAGCCAGTTTAACAACTTCAGCATCAACTTTCAGCTCAGAGTAATGAGCTAGTGTCTCTGCGAAGCCTTTTTCTGCAAACATCGCCTGAAGCTCAACCGCTTGCGGGTCGTCATCATTCTTGTAAAGGAATGCAGCTGCGATACCTTTAAGAAGATGAGCGTTAGGCAGACCGTACTCTAGGGTGCCGTTTAGCGGCTTAACCAGACGGTCTTGAGGGCTTAGCTTACGGATTGGCTGACGACCAACACGGTCCACTTCATCACGTAGGTAAGGGTTTGCAAAGCGACCTAGGATCTTCTGGATGTACGCTGCGTGCGCTTCTGGATCGAAACCATAACGACGGATCAGCACCTCACCAGACTCTTGCATTGCTGCAAGTACATCGGCGTGGATTGCTGCATCCTCGATAGCATCTTTGATGGTCTCGTGGCCCGCTAGTACACCAAGGTACGCGGTGATCAGGTGACCAGTGTTAAGGGTAAATAGCTTACGCTCAACGAATGCCATCAGGTTATCGGTACGCTCCATGCCAGGGATGTTTGGAATCTCACCCTTGAACTGAGTCTCATCAACAATCCACTCACTGAAGGTTTCAACGGTAACCGCTAGTGGGTCTGTTTCGCCTTCTTCTGCTGGTGGAACGATACGGTCAACGGCAGAGTCTATGAAGCCGATGTGTTGTGCAGCTTTTGCTTTAGTCTCTTCTGAAAGGTGGCCGAATACCGCTTCTTTAAGTTGGCTAGTACCACGAACCATGTTCTCACATGCGATGATGTTAAGTGGAGCTTCATTGCCGTTTGCAAAGCGAAGCTCGATACCGTCTGCGATAGTCTTAGAGATGATGTTCAGTACGGTTGGACCTACCGCAGTAGTAACCATGTCTACTGATGCAATCAAATCTACAATCTCAGGGCTGGTTGAGTTGATTGCAGTAACGTTAGTTACCTCTTCAACCACAACGTCCGCACCTACTACCTTAACTGGATATTGGTTGCGCTCGATAAGGGCGTTAACCACAGTTTCGTTTACGTCAGCAAAGGTAACTGCGATATCTGCGTCTGCCAGTAGTTTTCCGATAAAGCCACGGCCGATGTTACCTGCGCCGAAATGTAGAGCTTTCATACTAGTACCTAAATATTGTTGGGAATAAAAAAGGAGGCCAGCGTAATTGAGGGGACTGGCCTCTGCCACTTAGGAGCAATGACGCAAAGGTGAATTAGTTACCATTCAGAATGCGTAGTACATCTTCTTTGTTAGAGGTTGTTTGTAGCAACGCAACTGCTTCTTCGTCATCAAGTGAATTTGTGATAGCCATTAGCACCATGTTGTGCTCATCGCCTTGTGCTGCGATACCGATAACCATCTTAGCTACATCGTCCTCATCTTCGCCCCACTGAATACCTTCAGGATATTGGCAGAATACGATGCCAGTCTCTTTAACGAACTCTTTCGCTTCGATAGTGCCGTGCGGTACAGCGATAGACTCACCTAGGTAGGTAGATACAAGCTCTTCACGAGCAAACATACCGTCTACATACTCAGGAGCTACCTTGTTTAGCTTAACCAGTTGCTCACCAGCAAACTTAATCGCGTCTTGTTTGTTGTCTGATTTCAGACCTAGGAATACGCTCTCTTCAGTCAGCTCTAGCTTGTTGCTTTCTTCTTCAGCTTTCTGTTCAACTACTGCTGCAGGAGCCGCTTCGGTTGAGCCTGATTGTGCATCAACAAGTTGAGCTACAAGGTCGTCATATACCGCACCATCAAGGAAGTTGCTCAGTGATATGTGGTGTGCGTTTGGCACTGTAGCGCGAGCACGGTCAGTCAAGTCTCTGTGTGTGATAGCAATATCTACATCTTCTGGTAGTGAGTTGATTGCTAGGTTAGTTACTGAGATGTTTAGACCCGCAGCCTCAACCTTCTTACGAAGTAGGCTTGCACCCATAGCACTTGAACCCATACCTGCGTCACACGCAACGATGATTTTCTTAACTTTTGCTAGGTCTAGTTCAGCTGCCGCGCCTTTTGAAGAAGCCTTCATGTCTTTCATTTGGCTTGCTGCTTTTTCTAGCGAGTCTTCATCTTCATCAGTATCTGCTTGAGTCTTCATTAGAAGAGATGCAACTAGGAAAGATACTGCCGCCGCTGACACTACTGACAAGATTACGCCGATGAATGAATCCTTTGGAGTCATTAGAAGTACAGCGAAGATCGAACCAGGAGATGCAGGAGAGATTAGGCCTGAGTTAAATAGAACGTTAGTGAATACACCCGTCATACCACCTGCGATAACCGCAAGGATTAGACGTGGGTTCATTAGAACGTATGGGAAATAGATCTCGTGGATACCACCGAAGAAGTGGATGATAGATGCACCCGCTGCAGACTGCTTCGCGTTGCCTTTACCAAACATCATGTAAGCAAGCAGTAGACCTAGACCCGGACCTGGGTTCGCTTCAATCAGGAAGAAGATAGAACGACCTAGTTCTTCAGACTGCTGCACGCCAAGTGGAGTAAAGATACCGTGGTTGATTGCGTTATTTAGGAAAAGGATTTTCGCTGGCTCAACAAAGATAGACGCTAGAGGCAGTAGGCCCGCGTTTACCATGATGTCTACACCTTGTGCTAGCGCAGCAGATAGAAGTTTTACAGCTGGACCAATAACGAAAAAAGCGATGATCGCACAGATCATACCAACGATGCCCGCAGAGAAGTTGTTAACCAACATCTCGAAGCCGCTCTTAACCTTACCTTCTACAGAAGCATCAAACTTCTTGATAGCTAGACCACCAAGAGGACCAACGATCATTGCACCCATGAACATAGGGATGTCGGTACCAACGATAACACCCATAGTCGTGATCGCGCCCACGACTGCACCACGATCTCCACCAACAATCTTACCACCTGTGTATCCTATCAGCAGCGGAAGTAGGTAGGTAATCATTGGGCCAACAAGTTGCGCTAGGGTCTCGTTAGGGAACCAGCCTGTTGGAATGAATAGAGCGGTGATAAAACCCCAAGCGATGAATGCGCCAATGTTTGGCATCACCATGTTGGAGAGGAATCGACCGAAGTTCTGGACTTTTATCTTCGCTTCTGGAGATAGCATAAGGGTGACCTCGATTTATTATGTTCGCCTCAGGGGGCATAGGTTGTTCGTTGTTTCAATGCCAGAAAATCTAACACACCTTTCCTAAAATGCCTCACTGGCACCAAATGTGTGATCAGTATCACCTTTAAAAATTGTGATTGTTTGTGTCTATGTGATTTTAGTCACATATTGATGCTGTTTATAAATTACAGGGTCATTTTGTTGAGAATTGATATCAACTATAGGTGATATTGATCACATATTTATTTCGTGGGCTTTAAAAAAGTTAGTGACGAAGATCACTAATTTGAAATTGATAGTCCTTTAGTACGCAAAAGTGCGGTTTTAGTAAGCGGGTTTAGATTGTTTACTATGCGAAATATCGTGTCTTCAGATAAGTATGTAATTTTATTACAGTGTTTGGTTTTGGATTTTAATTTTTGGAAGGCGGAAAAATGAGCGGAAATAAATACAAGGCTCTGTTGTTTGATATGGACGGGTTAATCTTTGATACCGAATCCGTGTACAAGAAGAGTTGGGTGTATGCTGCTGAAAAACAGGGATTGGAATTACCGGATTCACTTTATCAAACCTTTATTGGTGTAAAGGACGTAGAGTGTGAGCGCATGCTATCGGACTTTTATACAGACAAGAGCTTTGATCTGGAGCTGTTTAAATCAGTGCGTGATAAGCACTTTCATAGTCTGAGAGCTGAGGGTATCGACTTTAAGCCTGGGTTTGCAGAGCTTGTCACTGCGGCCAAAGCAAAGAATTATCGCTTAGCACTTATCACCTCATCGACACTTCCAGATGTGAAGGTGAACTTTACAGGCTCTGACTATCTAAATGGCTTTGAGGTAGTAGTCACCGCAGAGGATGTTACTCAAGGCAAGCCTAATCCTGAGGGCTACTTAAAAGCCATCAAACAGCTCGGACTGAAAGCTGAAGAGTGTGTGGTGTTTGAAGATTCGAACAACGGTATGCGCGCGGGTTTGTCGGCCAGTTGTGTATGCGTCATGGTGCCAGACCTGCTTCCTGCAGAGGCAGAGATCGAGCAAAAAGCGGATCATATCCTAGGATCTCTGGATCAAGCGATTGCGCTCCTTTAATACCAATTTAATACAAATTTTTTGATCTTGGTACTATCTCGACTTTGGGATGTACGCTAGTCTAGCCTGCAAAAATAAAAGACATAAGTGGGAGTAGTAATGGACGTTTCGAAACAAAGGTTCTTTCCGATGCAGAATGTTATCCAAAATTTTGCATGGGGCAGTACCTCTTCTCTAAACACCCTTTTTGGCATCGACAACCAAGAGGGTCAACCACAGGCTGAACTTTGGATGGGAGCGCATCCAAATGGCTGCTCACAGGTGACGGTTAATCAAGAAAAACTGAATCTGTCTGAGCTTATCTCTGCGAATATGGAATCGGCACTTAATGCTGAGACTGCAAAACAGTTTGGTGAATTGCCTTATCTATTTAAGGTGTTAGCGGCGGAGAACGCGCTGTCTATTCAGGTTCATCCAAGCAAAGCACAAGCAGAGCAGGGCTATGATCTAGAGAACAAAGCTGGAGTGGACGTTAAAGCCTCTAATCGTAACTATCGTGATGCGAACCATAAGCCTGAGCTTGTGTACGCGCTGACTGAGTACGATGCGATGAATGGCTTTAGAGGTTATGCCGAGATTGTTGAGCTTTTCGAGCGAGTTGCAATATCTGAGCTGGAAGCTGAAGTAGCGAGCTTCAAACAAGCTTTGAATGCAGGAGGTCTTGAGCAGTTCTTTAGCTCTATCCTTCGTCTTGAGGGTGATAAG
The DNA here is from genome assembly GCA_000830455.1 of Vibrio sp. JCM 19236. GTDB lineage: Bacteria > Pseudomonadota > Gammaproteobacteria > Enterobacterales > Vibrionaceae > Vibrio. The sequence goes on along the minus strand of BBSB01000003.1, from coordinate 237,847 downwards.
AAGCAATCGGTACTAGATAAGCTACTGGCCTATGCTGAAGCGAACAAGCAAGAGAAGTTATTTAATCAAATCATGCTGCTTGCGGAGCAATACCCTGGCGATGTTGGCTTGTTGAGCCTCTAATGCTCAACCTTATCACCTTGAAACCGGGTGAGGCCATGTTCCTTGATGCTTGCACACCTCACGCTTACATCAAAGGTACGGCGCTAGAGATCATGGCAAACTCAGATAACGTTCTGCGCGCAGGCCTGACGCCTAAGCATATAGATGTAGACGAGTTGGTTAGCTGTACTCTGTTCGAGCCAAAGCCTTTCAATTCACTTCTAACGGAAGCGGTTCTATCTGAAGGTGGTGAGCACTATCCAGTACCAGTGCCTGATTTTAAGTTCTCTATCTACACACCAACCAAGGCGTTCAAGTAGGGGTTAAGAGTGCAGAGATCCTGATGGCGCTTGAGTCAGACCTTACCCTGACGCATGAATCAGGCGAGTCTGTTTCTATCGCTATGGGTGAGTCAGTATTCGTGCCATTCTCGAGCGAAAGCTACAGCATGCAGTCCAGCGGTCGAGTGGCTAGGGCTTACAACTAGTCTATGGATAAACTGAATCGCCAGTTCTATGAAGTAGCGAGAAGCGGCAGTATTAAGGCTGCCGCTGAGAAGCTTCATATTAGCCAGCCAGCACTCACCACGGCTATTAAAAGCTTGAGGGTAATCTTGGTATGCCTCTGTTTTATCGACGCTCTAAGGGTGTTGAGCTAACAGAGTATGGGCATGTCTATTTCCAGTATGTTCAGGATATTCAAGAGAAGCATAGCCTGATGCTGCATCAACTCTCTGATATGCAAGAGAGAAGTAGCGGCAAGGTTAAGCTAGGTGTCGGCGAAGCGTGGTGGGAGTGCTTTGTTTCTGATGCTGTGACGGACTTTAGCCAGAAGTACAGTAACAGCTCTCTACACCTAGAGTTTGGTAACGGACTCTCTTTGATTCATCATCTGTTAGCCGATGATATAGACCTGTTTGTCGGGCACGAGATCTTAGGTCTAGATACTAGGCATAAGATACGCTTTATCCCACTATTTCAAGACACAGAAGCATGGTATGTGAGGAATGGACATCCACTGCTTGGTAGCGAAGAGGCATTCGCTAAAGCAAGTGAATTTCCATTGCTAAGGGTTACCCCAGACCACTCACGCCACGGTGATATCCTCAACCAGCAGTCGCTCGAGAAAATGTCTCTAATAGAGCGCTCTAAGCAGGTGATATACAGCGTTTATTCCCTTTCGGCGAGTATTGATATGTTAACGCGTAGCGACGCTGTCATGCCGTATACAAACCGCATGATAAATAGGTTTGAAGATAAGGGTGTGCGCGTTTTATGTCTTAATGAAGCTCAGATGGGGCAGGTTGGCATTTATACAAAGGCTGGCGAGCTAAGCGATAAAACCAGAAGCTTAATTGACTTGATAACCACATATAGTAATAAGGCTGATTTCTCAGCCCTTATATTTTTATCTTAGGATTTGTTTGGCAGCGTCATCCAGTGCCTCTTTTGGCGTCTGCTTACCTAGAATCGCACTTTCGATAGCAGCACCTTCAGCAAACCAATAGGCGGTCATCTGAGGGATGTTCGGCATAATCTCGCCGTTCTGCGCGTTAATCATGGTTGACTTGATACGCTCGTCCGCTTCTAGCTTTTGTTGGAATGATTTAAGGGTTACGGCACCGAGTGGCTTGTCATCATTCATTAGCTTTAATGACTCATCTTTGAACAGGTAGTTCTCTAGGAACTCTACTGCTAGGTCATCGTTTGGACTCGCTGAGTTGATACCTGCACTCAATACGCCTACGAATGGGTTACCTTTGCCACCATCAAGGGTTGCAGCACTGCCACACCGTAATCGACACCCATTCTATCTAGGTTGCCCCAAGACCATGGGCCGTTGATAGTCATAGCCACATTGCCTTTGCTGAATTCGGCTTCAGCTACAGAGTAGTCCATATCAGGATTCACAACCCCTTGGTTTACCATATCAACTAGGAACTGCAGGCCCTGAACGCCTTTAGCGTTGTTTACGCCGGTATCATTCGCATCGTAGCCAGTTTCTGTGGTCTTGAAGGCATAGGCACCGCTAGCCGATATCATTGGCCAAGTGAAGTAAGCATTCTTGATGTCCCACATGATGGCTTCTTTGCCTTGTGCTTGCATCTGCTTGTTTATTTCAACTAGCTCTTCCCATGTTTTTGGTGCTTCTTTGATAAGTGCTTTGTTGTAGATAAGAGATGGTGCTTCGATTGCGAGTGGATAACCCATGATCTTGCCGTTAACTGAAACCGCATCCCAGCTAAAATCTACAAGCTTCTCTTTGAATTCTTTGCTTGGTTTAACTTCTTTGATTAAACCCGCTTCAGCGTAGCCACCGAACCTGTCGTGAGCCCAGAAGATAATGTCAGGGCCTGCGCCATTTGCCGCAGCTTGCTGGAACTTCTCTTCAGGTTTATCAGGATGCTGAACTCTTACAGGGATACCTGTATCTGCGGTGAATTGTTTACCAACCTCGGCTAGGCCTTCATAGCTTTTATCACCGTTGATCCAGATGGTCAGTTGCCCCTCTGTTACCGCATAAGAAGGTAGAGCACAACATAGGGCAGCAGCACAGAGAGAGAGTTTCAGTTTCATCGTTATATCCTTGTTCGGTATTGTTTTTATGAGCTCAGAGTAGGGAAGCAAACTTAAAAAAAGAAATACAATATTCGGATTTAGATATAAACAAAATCAATATCACTGCTGAATCAGTAGGCGTATTTGGTTCAAGAAGGCAGTCCCTATTGGTCGTTAGCAATTGAACGAATCGACTTGCACATATTTAAACTCGGTTCTAGTTTGAGAAGAAGCCTATCTCAACATAAGGAAGCAGGATGAGTCAGCTCACCCCCTATCTGTTCTTTTCAGGCAAATGTGCACAAGCTCTCGAATTTTATAAAGGCGTCTTTTCTGGCGAGGTTACAGCACTTCAGCATTTCTCTGATGCACCTCAGGCAATGGAGGGCGTTGAACCTGACTGGATAATGCATGCTGAGTTTAAATGTGCTCACTTTCACTTGATGATGTCCGACGGTTTGAAACGAACTGAGAGCGATGGCCCTATAGCATTGTCGATCATGCTAGATGATATGAGTGTGCAGGCTGAAATCTTTGCTGCTCTGTCTGAGGGAGGAGAGGTGGTTATGCCGCTAACGGATACTTTCTGGGGAGCTCACTTTGGACAGTTGGTGGATAAGTTTGGTATTCGATGGATGCTGCATTGCCAGACGAGTGAGTCTATCTAACCAATCCCGAATTACAGACGAAAAAAACCGCACCCAAGGGTACGGTTTTCTTAATTTGGCTCCCCCTGCGGGACTCGAACCTGCGACATACGGATTAACAGTCCGCCGTTCTACCAACTGAACTAAGGGGGAATTATAAGTGGTGCCGACTACCGGAATCGAACTGGTGACCTACTGATTACAAGTCAGTTGCTCTACCTACTGAGCTAAGTCGGCACGCTAAATTCTTGGCTTTGCACCTTGATTATCGTCTTAGACGCTAATCGAAAATATGGTGCCCGGAGGCGGAGTCGAACCACCGACACGCGGATTTTCAATCCGCTGCTCTACCAACTGAGCTATCCGGGCAACGAGGTGTATTAAACGGTTTTTCCCTTTTAACGTCAACACTAAAATGCAAAAAAAGTTTCGTTTGATGAAATTCTAGTCCGAATGGATTATTTTTGTATGTTTCCTAGCTTTATTTTACTAGTTAATAACCTATATTTTTCAATTTATTCTCAATTAATAAGCCAATCAAGAGAGGCAACCCTAAGCTAATATTCTGCTGTTTGTACCAGTAGAGCTAGATTTTGTTTTTTGATTGTTGTTCTAGTAGAGGATTTTTCTTATAGGAGCGTAGTTTGGCTAACTAGATTTTGTTGGTGCGGAGATATTGAACAGGCTTGCTATCAGCTATCAGCTATCAGCGGGTAGAGGTAAGGAATAGATCTGGGCTCACTGGTGTTTGTGAATCAGTAGCAATGGATACAAAAAAGGCTCTAGTCTTGCGACTAGAGCCTCTAATGTGGCTCCCCCTGCGGGACTCGAACCTGCGACATACGGATTAACAGTCCGCCGTTCTACCAACTGAACTAAGGGGGAATTATAAGTGGTGCCGACTACCGGAATCGAACTGGTGACCTACTGATTACAAGTCAGTTGCTCTACCTACTGAGCTAAGTCGGCGCCTATAGTTAACTGATTTCTCAATCAACGTTTTAAATTGTCTCCATCTGTGGACTCATACGCGCCGGGCTTCCGGCTGTGATATATCATTGTTCACAAAGGAGTTAGTTGCTCAATTATTAAATCAATCAACTTAAAATGGCTCCCCCTGCGGGACTCGAACCTGCGACATACGGATTAACAGTCCGCCGTTCTACCAACTGAACTAAGGGGAATTACTTGCGAGAATCTCTTATTTAAGAGCATCTGCACCAAATAATGGTGCCTCGAGGCGGAGTCGAACCACCGACACGCGGATTTTCAATCCGCTGCTCTACCAACTGAGCTATCGAGGCAAAAGAATGGTGCCGACTACCGGAGTCGAACTGGTGACCTACTGATTACAAGTCAGTTGCTCTACCTACTGAGCTAAGTCGGCACACTTTATTCTTTCTAACTAATTGTTCGTGTCTAGCACCAACAATATTAAATTGTGGTGCCCGGAGGCGGAGTCGAACCACCGACACGCGGATTTTCAATCCGCTGCTCTACCAACTGAGCTATCCGGGCAACGGAGCGCTATTAAACGTATTTTTGCGGTTGCCGTCAACCTGTTTTTTGTTTTTTTATCGAATCTGTATCGTTTGCGCTTAATTTGAGCGATTTGTTCAACCTTTGCCTTGATTGAACTCTCTCTTGTAGTTTGTCACCTTCTCAAGATAGCGTCTTGCCTCTGCATTGCGGTGTTTATTGGTCAGTGCCCAGTACACCTGATTTGGCTGCAAAGAGTTCAATCGAGTCATAGCATTAGAGCGACTATTGCTGTCAAAGGTGTTCAATACCCCTCCAGTACCGCCGTTGTATGCAGATATCATGCTGTACTCAAGCGAGGTTGGATTACGCACATCCTTTAGATATCGATTCTTCAGAATATAAAAATAGGCGGTACCCGTATCGATATTATTTTCTGGGTTGAACAGATATTCTGGAGTTGGAGTACCCGATTTTTTCTTTACTAGCTTGAACACGTCAGCACCAGCTGTCTTAGGTACAACCTGCATCAATCCATAGGCATTGGCCCAGCTCACTGCATAAGGATTAAAGCTACTCTCGGTTTTGATGATGGCGTAGATTAGGTCTTCAGGGATGCCATAGCGCTGAGAAGCGCGGCGCACAATATCAGCGTACTTGTAGGAGCGAACTGAGGAGTGGGTAGCAACCATAGGTATTTCGACGTAGTGAGCTACCTTGAAGTCCACCTTCTTAGTTTTCATCTTATTTGCAATCAGATACTCCGCAAAGCGATTGGCGCGCCAGTTCCACTGCATAGGCTTACCGTCTTGGTCCACAACCTGTTTGTATAGGAAGGGTTCTCCACCTAATTGGATCGCAGATGATGAGAAAAGATCGACGTGAGCGGGATCATCGGGTGTTAGAAGGGTAGTAACAATCGCTTTCTTTAGGTGCGCGGTAGGGTCTTTTGAGGCAACGGTCTCTATGGTGATCTTACCGGCCGCAAAGTTGACCTCGGCGCGACTCTCATAGTTATCTATGTATTTTACATAGTTACTTTTACCGGCAACCTTAACCTGCTGCTTACCCCATTTCTTTTCGATATCCCCGGTAAAGCTGTTGATCAAAGAGTCGAGCGCCGCGGTGTCTTTCTCAAATTGACCTGGCTTGGGCGCCAGATTTTTTGCAGCGAAACGCTGGTGTTCGTAGTTTACGTCGTAGATTTTCTCAACGAATTCGCGACTACAGCCAGAGAGGATAAGAGGGAGAAATAGGTAAAGCAGTTTTTTCATTTGATGCCAATAAAGATATAAAAAAGAGTGACTTAATAGCCACTCTTTATAGGTGATGAGTTCTACTTGCTTGGAGGAGTATAGCCGTCGATTACGATATCTTTACCCTCGAATAGAAAGTTTACCATTTCGGTTTCTAGACGCTTTCTGTGCTCTGGTCCATCATATTTAGCTTGTGTTCATTGATAAGCATGGTTTGCTTACCTTGCCAAAGCGCCCACGCCTCTTTTGAGATGTTGTCAAAAATACGTTTGCCTAGTTCACCTGGATACAGTTGAAAATCCAAGCCATCAGCTTCTTTCTTTAGATGTTCGCAGAATACGGTACGGCTCATCGGAATGTCCTTAATTCAATTCATGATGCAGCGTTGAAAGTAGAGCCTTTACAGGGGCTGCCAATCCGAGCTGCTGTGGTTGAGATAAGTTATACCAAATACCTTTATTCTGTTCCATTACTTGAGTCGGTTGGTCGGATAAATCGAACAAAATTGGGGTGATATCCAGGTGATAGTGGCTAAAGGTGTGCTTGAAGCTTATCAGTATCTGTTCACTCTTTATTAGCTTGCTATCGGGTTTAAGTGATTGATTATCTTCGATTGATTCAGTTTCAGGGAAGCAGTGCAGTCCCCCCAAATACCAGCCGGCGGGCGCTTTTCAAGCCATACCTGACCCTTGCAGTGAAAAATAAGAAATGTGGTTTGTTTAGTCGGTTTCTCTTTTTTCGGTTTCTTGCCAGGGTAATCAAGCGGATTACTTTGCTTGTTCGCAACACACAGTTTCTCCACTGGGCAAAGTGTGCATTTAGGCTTGCTACGGGTGCACAGCATGGCTCCCATATCCATCATCGCCTGATTGTAATGCTCTACTTCTGTGCTTGGTGTATGTTGCTCAGCAATTTCCCATAATTGGTTTTCAACGGTTTTCTTACCCGGCCAACCCTCTATAGCATTTGCTCTTGCCAATACACGTTTGACGTTGCCGTCGAGGATAGCGTGAGGCTGATTGTAGACTGATGAAAGGATAGCTCCTGCTGTGGAGCGACCGACTCCGGGTAGCGCTAACACATCCTCAAATTCAGTTGGAAACTCACCATTGTGCTCATCGCGAACCATTTGTGCTGCTTTATGCAGGTTTCTTGCTCTAGCGTAGTAGCCAAGACCGGTCCAAAGGTGCAATACCTGATCAATATCGGCATCAGCTAAAGATACGATATCTGGAAATTCCTCTAAGAACCTTTCGAAGTAGGGAATGACAGTAGCGACTTGCGTCTGCTGCAGCATGATCTCCGAGAGCCATACCTTGTATGCAGTTTTGTTTTGTTGCCAAGGAAGGTGTTTACGTCCGTACTGGTGATACCAAGTTAGGATCTGCTGAGCGAAAGGGGTCACTAAATTTTCCATCGTGTAATGCTAAGAGGAGCTAAAATTGCACCACAACTCTGATAATTTGCAAGCACAAGTGCGGTGAACAGTGGTGAAATTCTCGCATATTGTAGCGACTTGAGTATAATCCCCGCTTTGATTAATCGATGAACAGGCAGAACAATGAGCGAAGTAACGACTAATGAATACACTGAAGACGGAAAACTAGTACGTAAAGTACGTAGTTTTGTACGTCGAGAAGGTAGACTAACAAAAGGTCAAGCGGCAGCCATGGAAGAGTGCTGGCCAACAATGGGCATCGATTACCAAGAACAACTACTGAACTGGGAAGAGGTTTTTGGCAACGCTAATCCTGTAGTGCTTGAGATCGGTTTTGGCATGGGTACCTCTCTGGTTGAGATGGCAAAAAATGCACCGAACAAGAACTTTATCGGTATCGAAGTACACCGCCCGGGTGTAGGTGCGTGTCTAGCGCTAGCGCGTGAAGAGGGTGTAACCAACCTTCGTGTAATGTGCCACGACGCGGTAGAAGTGTTTGCGAACATGATTCCTGATTCAAGCCTGCATACGCTGCAACTCTTCTTCCCTGACCCATGGCACAAGAAGCGTCACCATAAGCGTCGTATCGTTCAGCTAGATTTTGCTGAGATGGTTCGTCAAAAACTGATTCTTGGCTCAGGTATCTTCCACATGGCAACTGACTGGGAGAACTACGCAGAGCACATGATTGAAATCATGAATCAAGCTCCTGGTTACGAGAACATTGCCGAAGACGGTGATTATATCCCTCGTCCAGAAGAGCGCCCATTGACCAAGTTTGAGGCGCGTGGTCATCGCCTAGGGCACGGCGTTTGGGATATCAAATATAAGCGTAACGCTTAATTGATTACTCTCTATAAAGCGATGCATCAGGCATCGCTTTTGGTTTCTACCCTATAGGAAAAAGAATGTTTCAGTACGCGATTCTTGCTAACCCAGGACACAACCGAATCTACTTTGATACTGCAGTTAAGATTGCTTGCTCTGAGCTAAAGGCTATCTTGGACTCTCTGGGTCTTACAGTCACTGAGGTTTCAGAAAAAGAGATAGGTCTTCCTGCTGCTTGGTATTTGAGAGTGAGCAAGAGCTTAACGAGGCTCAGTTGACCCGTATTTCAGCATCATCTATTTACTACGCTATCTTTCAAGTTGTAGACGGTGGTCTTCTTAAGCCATTGCAGCCAACGCCGTTCAATACTTTCCCTGAGAGCATGAGCCAGATCCTGCGCTACACAGGCAAGACCAACGAGCAGTTTACTCGCTTGATGGTGAACCTAGGTTTGAGTGCGGCTGAGACAAATAGCGAACAGAAATGCTTGATGGATCCTATGTGTGGTAAAGGCACAACCCTTTATGAGGCTTGATCCAAGGCCTAGATGTGATGGGTGTCGAGATCAACGCCAAATGGGTGCAAGAGACTCAAACTTTTATCGTTAAGTACATGAAAAATGGTCGCTTTAAGCATAAAGTAACCAAAGAGAAACGCACTGGCGCTGGTGGTAAAAAAGTTGCTGATGGCTTTGCTCTGCAGCGGCACACTCAAAAGAAGCGTTTGCCAATGATCAAGCTCAGAGCATGAAGCTATATGCGGCTGATACTCGAATCATTAACCAGATAGTTAAAAAGAACAGCTGTGATGTAATGGTATCCGACCTTCCTTACGGTGTTCAGCACGGCAGTAAGAACGCCAAAGATACCAAGATGGCTCGTAGCCCGTTGGAGCTTCTAGAAGAAGCGTTACCAGCGTGGAAGCAGGTGCTCAAACCAAAAGGCGCAATCGTACTTTCGTTTAATGAGTTTACGCTGAAATGGAAGCAGTTAGCTGAATTGTTTGAGAGTCAAGGCTTTAAGGTGATGGATGAGGAGCCTTATATTGGTTATCTGCATCGCGTTGACCAGTCTATTAATCGAAACATCTTTATTGCAGTTAAACCTTAACCTGCGACCATAATAAGAATAAAGAGAAGCCAACGTGATGTTGGCTTTTTTATCCCCCGGAGAAGGTGAGCAATGAAACCTACTACTCAAATTCTGCAAGATATTCTAGAAGAAGTGACTCCATTGATAGGGCAAGGGAAGGTTGCTGATTATATTCCAGCGCTTGCCAAGGTATCGAATCATAAGCTAGGTATCGCAGTTTATACCAATGAGGGTGAAGTGCTTAAGGCCGGGGATGCCGATGAGGCTTTCTCTATTCAATCTATCTCTAAGGCGCTTAGCTTGACGATGGCAATGCGTCTTTATGAACAGCCAGAGATCTGGGCTCGAGTAGGTAAGGAGCCATCAGGGCAGGCCTTTAACTCTATGATACAGCTTGAGATGGAGCAGGGTGTACCGCGCAATCCCTTTATTAACGCAGGCGCTATTATTATCGCTGACTTGCTTAACTGCCGCCTATCGGCACCGCGTCAGTATCTTCTGGAGTTTGTGCGAGAGCTTTCTGGTGACTCGCATATCATCTACGACAAGATAGTTGCCGCCTCAGAGATGATGCACGGCGACCGTAACGCCGCTATCGCTTATCTGATGCGCTCATTTGGTAACTTCAATAGTGAGGTTATTCCGGTACTGCAGAACTATTTTTATGCCTGCGCCCTGAAGATGAGCTGTGTGGATTTGGCCAAGACCTTTAGCTATCTGGCTAACAAGGGTGTGTCGGTGCAGACGGGTAAGAGAGTGGTTTCTGCGACTCAAACCAAGCAGCTTAACGCGCTACTGGCTACCTGCGGTCTATATGATGGCGCGGGAGAGTTTGCTTATCGTGTTGGTATGCCTGGCAAGTCAGGTGTTGGTGGCGGGATCATCGCTGTTGTGCCTGGGGAGATGACGATATCGGTTTGGTCGCCTGAGCTTGATGCATCCGGGAACTCGCTGGCAGGTACTAGAGCGCTAGAGTTGCTGTCTGAGCGAATCGGACGTTCGATCTTTTAAGCTCTGAGTTACAAGCTATCAGCTGTCAGTTGGAGTATCTGATAGCTGACAGCTCACAGCTGTTCGCTACTCTTCTTCCGCCATAAAGGTTCCAACAAGTCATTCAAAAACAACTTACCTTTCTGCGTGATCTGCCAATGGGTATCACTCTGGGTGAGGTATTCCATCTCCAGAGCCCAATCGATTGTTTCTTGAATCGAGCTCAATGGCAGGCCAGTAGTATCGATAAAGTCCTGCTTGGGGCACGCTTCAATCAAGCGGAAGCGGTTCATAAAGAACTCAAACGGACGATCTACTTGTTCCACATTGTGCTCACTATCAAGGTATGGCTTTACCATGTTTTGATAAGCGGCTAAATAGCCTCTTGGGTGCTTGATCTTGGTGGTACGGATAATGCGACCATCTTCAAAACTCAGCTTGCCGTGAGAGCCACAGCCAATCCCTAGGTAATCGCCAAAGCGCCAGTAGTTGAGGTTATGCTGACATTGATATCCTGGTTTGCTATAGCCAGAGATCTCGTACTGCACATAGCCTGCGTCTGTGAGTCTCTTGTGCCCTTGTTCAAAGATATCCCATAGATCATCGTCATCGGGTAGCGTCGGCGTCTTGTAGTAGAACATAGTGTTTGGTTCTATGGTCAACTGATACCAAGACAGGTGCGGTGGAGCGAGCTCTATCGCTTTATCTAGATCTCTCAGCGCCTGATCGATGCTTTGGTCTGGAAGACCGTGCATCAAATCAAGGTTAAAGCTGTTTAAGCCAATCTTATGCGCAAGCTTAGCCGCATTAACCGCTTCATCTTGACCATGAATACGACCAAGGCGTTCTAGTTTCTGCTGCTCAAAACTCTGCACCCCAATGGAGATACGAGTAACCCCAGCTTCAACATATTTAGCGAAACGCTCAGCCTCTATGGTGCCTGGGTTAGCCTCCATAGTGATTTCTATGTTGTCAGAAAATGGGATTCTTGCTTCGACCCCTTTAAGAAGCCTAGCTATCTCACCCTCAGAGATAAGGCTCGGGGTACCACCACCGATGAAGATGGAGGCCAGTTCTCTATTTTGTACAGAATCGCTATATTTTTCGATGTCGGTTGTTAGGTCTTCTAGCAATGCATCGATATAGAGTTGTTCTGGGATATCACCCTTGAGTGCGTGGGAGTTAAAGTCACAGTAAGGACATTTCTGCACGCACCAAGGAATGTGGATATACAGACCGAGAGGCGGTGGAACTAGGGTGCTCATAGAACCTTTTTCAGCTCTTGGAATAGCTGAGTTAGAGCTTTGCCGCGGTGTGATAGTTCTTTCTTACGCTCTGGAGCAAGTTCGGCAGAGGCGCAGCCATCTTCAGGCACAAAGAACACAGGATCATAGCCAAAGCCGTTTTCACCATGAGCTTCTTCTAGGATGCGTCCTTCCCACTTGCCGTGACAGACGATTGGGGTTGGATCCTCAGCATGATGCATGTAAACCAGTACACAGTGGAAACGAGCAGAGCGTTCTTCTGTCACCACACCTTGCATCTCAACAAGAAGCTTGTCTAGGTTTTGCTGATCGCTAGCCCCTTCGCCTGCAAATCGTGCTGAATAAATACCTGGAGCACCTTGTAGAAAATCTACTTCTAGACCCGAGTCATCCGCGATAGCCGGAAGACCTGTCTCTTTGGCTGCATGGCGCGCCTTGATGATGGCATTCTCGATAAAGGTAGTGCCGGTCTCGGCTACCTCAGACACGTTGAACTCGTTTTGCGCTCTAACATCGAAACCAAAGTCTGAAAGTAGGCTCGCCATTTCGCGAACCTTGCCTTGGTTACCGGTTGCTAATACAAGTTTTTGAGATGCGCTCAAGGGTTACTCCTGAATATGAAAGGTTTGGTTGAATCTAAGGATGCCACTGCCTTTATTGCCGCCATCAACATTGATTTCAAAGCTGAAGGTCTCGTTCTCTGTGATAGGAAGCTCGGCAATATAGTAAAGAGCGTCACCTTGTTGGATTTGCTTGAAATCTAATTTTCGGGTGTTGCCAACTAGGTTTTTAGCCTGTCCTTTGAGAGAGACTTGGGTCGCTTTCTTGCCCACGGTATAGAGGTCTAGGGCGCTGATATTGATCAGCGCAACATAAGGGTTTCGCTTGAGTTTCAGCTCGCGCGCAACCTCTGCGGGGATAAAGGTGGAGTTAAATGCCGAGTAGTGCACTTCGATATCCTTAAAGCGCATAAACTGCTCCGCCATGCTCGGTGCTGCGAAGCTGATAAAGGCCACTAAAGATAGGAATCGGATCAGAGCATTTTTCATTGTATCCCCCTGAGAAGTTACAAGCTGTACCAGATAGGACCGAATAGGCTGCTAGTCAGGTCGCCAATCAAGAAGTTAGCGAACTGAAGAATGATAAACAGCACCAGTACACTTAAGTCTAGTCCGCCCATCGCTGGGATAAAGCGGCGGATTGGAGCAAGCATTGGTTCAGTCAGTTGATGGAATACATACTCGATAGGGCTACGACCTTGGCTAACCCAGCTTAGGATTGCACGTAGGATAAGAACCCAGAATAGTAGAGTACCAGCGGCTTTAACCAGAGCCATTAGGCCAATAATGAGTAGGTCAGGACTGAAGCCCATAGCGCCATTCGAGGCAATGGTCATCAGCAGGACAAACTTAAGTACACAAAGCAAATACGCAAATAGCACTGTCGCTAGGTCAATACTGCCGATAGATGGAATGATGCGACGTAGAGGTTTAACTACTGGTTGTGTTGCCTTAACGACAAATTGTGAAAACGGGTTGTAGAAGTCAGCACGCGCCGCTTGTAGCCAGATGCGCAGGATAACAATCATGATATAAAGGTCGAAAAAGGTGTTGACCAAAAACTGCATAGAGTTCATTGCAATTCCTTGTTTGATATAGATTTAAAATAGGGATTCCATCTCTTCCGCACGTTTGATAGCAGCGCGCATTGCCGCTGATACCGTGTCCGGAAGTTTGTGATCTTTAAAGGTCTCAATGGCTTGTGCGTGGTACCACCCTTTGAGGTAACTTGAGCTCTAAGGGTCTCAAGATCAAGCTGAGGGTTAGCTACCACCATTTGTGCCGCGCCCAGTGCAGATTGCTGAACCAGTTCACGTGCGGTCTCTTCAGAGAAGCCTTGTGCTTGGGCCTCTTTTTGCATCGCTTCCATAAATAGGAAGAAATACGCAGGAGAGCTGCCAGCCGCTGCAATGATGTTGTTGATGCCAGACTCTTGTTCAACCCAGCATACCTTACCGACCGCTTCCATAAGCTGGCCAGCGTATAGCTTGTCTGAATCAGAAACTGATTCTGGAGCGTATAGTCCACTCATACCCAACCCAAGCAGGGAAGGGGTGTTTGGCATAACACGAATGATGTCTGTTGGCGTACCTAGCATCTCTGCAAGACGAGGTACTGTGATACCAGCAGCAATAGAGATGACGAGTTTGTTTGAAAGGTCTAGCTCGGCAAAAGGTGCCAGAACCTGCTCCATAATCTGTGGTTTTACCGATAGAACTAGCACATCGGCTTGCTCGGCGGCTTGCAGGTTTTCAGACGTAGATTGAATACCGTACTCTTGTGCTAACCATCTCTTCTGTCTGGGCTAGGGGCCGTCGCAGTAATGTTTTGTGCTGGATATCCGCTTTCAACCAATCCCGCGATGATAGAGCGAGCCATATTGCCTGCACCAATAAAGGCAATCTTTCTATGTTCAATCTGTGCCAAGCTACGAATCCTTGTCTAGAAACCTTTTATTAAAGGCAGATTATCTTACTTTAGAGCCAGTGTAAGCAACCTAATTCGAAAACTCAGCAACAGACCCTACTCATACCATTTAAATTTTAATCGATGCCTGTCACAGAACCTAGTTAATAAGTGCTTTTATCACACACTTTTCCCGTACGAAGATTGACCAAATTAAACTTGATATTAACAATTTGTTTACGGAGCATTAATTTCTGAAGTTTATGATTTTTATGCCTTTTCAGGGGCTATTGGCCTTCTGACTCTAGCAAAAGTTAATTGCATAAGGTCAATAGACCCTCGGTAATAATAACTAGATAGGACGTCACAACATGAAACAGAAAATCTTCGGTGCCCTGCTGGCGCTTACTGTATCCGGTGCGGCTGTGGCTGAGATGCCAAAAAGCTTCACCGTAGGCACAGCATCTCAGGGCGGTACCTACTTCACCTATGGCTCAGGCTGGGCAAATCTAGTGTCGAGTAAGCTAGGTATCCCAGGTGGTGGTGAGGTTACCGGTGGACCAACGCAGAACCTTGCCTTGGTGCATACGGGTGAGCTTGAATTTGGTTTGACGACCATGGGACCTGCCTCAGAGGCCCTTGCCGGTAAAAGCCCACTGATGCCAGGCATGAAGATGGATCAGGTGCGCGCTATCTTCCCTATGTATCAGACTCCATTCTCTATCACGACCCTTTCTTCATCTGGTATCACTTCGATCTCTGAGATCCCTAAAGGCGCGAAGATCGGTTTCGGTCCAGCGGGTTCAACTTCAGACACCTACTTCCCTAAAATGCTAACCATGCTGGGCGTGGATTATCAAAAACGTAACGGCGGTTGGAACGACCTAGTTGGTCAGCTTCAAGATGGTTTGATCGATGTGATTGCCTTTGCGGCAGGTATTCCAATTCCAGCTGTGAGCCAACTAGAGGTACAGCAAAAGATCAACATCATCTCTATGTCTGATGACGAGATCGCAAAGATCACCAGCGAGTTCCCTGTATCTCCTTTCGAGATCCCAGCTTCGACCTATACAACCTTGGGTGATAAGTCTTCTAACGTAGTTTCTATGTGGAACTTCGCGATCGCGAATGCCTCTCTAGATGACGAATTTGTTTACAAGGTAGTGAGCATAGTAATGGGGCAGCACGACGACATGATGCGTATTCATAAGTCTGCGAAAACCACTATCCCAGAGAATTACATCCACAATACTACAATTAAATGGCACCCAGGTGCGGTGAAATGGTTCGAAGAGAACGGCTATAAGATCCCTGAAAACCTGAAGTAACTCTGTATGGGTGAGGCGCGTTTGTGTCTCGCCCTTTGTTTTATAGAGAGTGCCTATGAACGATACAACAAAACTAAATACTGAAGACGTCGACAGAGACATAGTGATGCCTAATCAGCGTATCTTTTCCGGTTGGATGAGTGTGCTGTTTATTGTGGTCACCATAGCTTACGCTCTGTTCCATATCGTCTCGCTGAACATCTATCCTTTGGAAAGCTGGACCTATCGCATCATCCACGTAGCTGGTGCAGTAGGTATTGGTTTCATTTTATATAGCTCAAGAACCTTTAAAGACCATGGCTCTGATTCTCGAATAGAGCAGAACAAGTTTTATCTGGCGATAAGTGGTATTGCATTGGCTTTGATCCTATATGCCACTTACGCCTTAGGTGTTATCCATTTCCAACTGGCAGCAGGTGAATACCCGACCCTGATTTTGAGACACTACATTTTGGTTACCCACTCACGGCAGGCGCTGTGATGGCCATAGTGGCGGGATTTTTTCAGCCTAAGCTAAGACATACCGTATCTTTGTCAGACCTAGGATTAGTGCTCGCTATGTTGGCAGCATCCTACTATTTCTTGGTTAACTTAGATGCGACTGCACTGCGTATGCGCGCAGGCACAAACTTTGTGACTCAAGGAAATGTGTGGGCTGCCTTAACAGGTATGTTGCTTCTATTAGAGTTAACACGTCGATTGACGGGTAATGCGCTGGTGGTGATCATACTTGCTTTCGTTGGCTATGGCTTTGCGGGTCCTTGGTTACCGGGCTTTTTGAATCACAACGGCTTCCAGTTCAACCGCATCATTACCTATCTCTATACCGATAAGGGTATTTTGGGCACCACAACAGCGGTATCTTCCACCTATATCATTCTGTTCATCATTTTGCCGCCTTCCTGCAGGTGTCTAAGGTCGGTGAATACTTCGTTAACTTCTCTTTTGCCTTAGCGGGCAGAAAGCGTGGTGGTCCGGCTAAGGTAGCCATCTTCTCATCTGGCTTGATGGGCACCATCAACGGCACCAGTGCAGGTAACGTGGTCGCGACTGGCTCCTTGACCATACCTTTGATGCAAAGGGTTGGCTATAAGCTAAGGAAGCGGGGAGTATTGAAGCGGCTGCTTCTACCGGTGGGCAGATCATGCCACCTATCATGGGTGCCGGTGCCTTTATCATGGCAGAGATCACCGGTATTCCTTATACCGAGATAGTGGTGGCGGCTATTCTTCCGGCTATCTTCTACTTCTTCAGTATCTATTTGATGGTGGATACGGTAGCGGCGCGCGAAGGTATGTTAGGTCTTCCTAAGGATCAGATTCCTAAGCTTGGTCTTATCATGAGACAAGCGTATCTGTTTATGCCGATCCTTATCCTGATCGTGGCTCTGTTTCTAGGCTATTCAGTGATCCGCTCCGGTAGCTTGGCTATCGTAGCGGCTATTGTGGTGAGTTGGCTGACGCCATATAAGGTGGGTATACGCGGCATAGGTAGAGCGCTGAACACGGCCTCTATGATGTCGGTACAGATCATCACAGTATGTGCGGCGGCCGGTATCATCGTTGGCTGTATTGCGCTTACCGGTATTGGAGCTAGGTTCTCCTCTATGCTGTTGGCGCTAGCGGAGAACTCTCAGATTCTGGCGTTGGTGTTCGCCATGCTTATCTCTATCATCCTTGGTATGGGCATGCCGACGACTGCGGCCTACGCCATTGCCGCATCGGTGGTGGCGCCAGGTTTGATTGAGATAGGGATAGAGCCGTTGGTGGCACACTTCTTCGTGTTCTATTACGCGGTGCTGTCAGCCATTACCCCACCGGTTGCATTGGCGAGTTATGCGGCAGCAGGTATTTCTAACTCTAACCCAATGGAGACCTCGATTACTTCGTTCAAGGTAGGTATCGTCGCCTTTGCTATTCCATATATGGCTTACTTTAATCCAGTGGTATTTATGGACGGGAATAGCTTTGAGATCGCTTATACCTTCTGTTTCGGTATTGCGGCTATTTACTTGATGATAGGCAGTATCCAAGGGTGGCTATTTGGCCCCGCTAACAAGCTGTTGCGTCTTGTCTGCTTTATCTACTCTATCCCGATGATAATGGGCTTTATGGTGTTTGAGATAACGGGGGTTACTTTATTGGGGGCACTGTATATCAAGAATCGAAAGAATAAACCCGTCTCAGGGCTTGCCGAGAGTCGGGTAGATTAAACGAAAAAGAGCTTTGAAATCAGAGCTCTTTTTTATCACTTCTTGTAGTCTCGGGCGCCGAAGATAGCGGTGCCAATACGTACCATAGTGCTTCCCGCTTCGACTGCTGCCTGCATATCACCGCTCATTCCCATAGATAGTGTGTCTACTTGAGGATACTGAGCCTTCAGCTGCTCAAACAGAGCCTTTAGTTCATTAAAGGCCTCTAGCTGCTGCTGATAATTCTGCACGTTAGCTGGGATGGACATAAGACCGCGTAGGGTAATGTTTGGAAGCTCTGAGATGGTTTTTGCAAGCTCTAGAACCTCTTGCTCATTAACACCTGACTTGCTCTCTTCAGCACTGGTGTTTACCTGGATCAGAACCTGTAGTGGTTCTTTATCCTCACCGCGTTGATCGCTAAGACGTTTGGCTATCTTAGCGCGCTCCACAGAGTGAACCCAGTCAAAGTTTTCTGCAATCGGTTTGGTTTTATTGGATTGAATCGGTCCGATAAAGTGCCATTCGATATCAAACTGACTATGATGTTCTTGAAAATATTGAATTTTTTCTACGCCTTCTTGCACATAGTTCTCGCCAAATTGTCTGTGGCCAGCCTCTAGGGCATCAAGGATCGCTTGGTTTGGTTTGGTCTTGCTTACCGCAAGAAGTTGCACCGACTGAGATGGCGCCCAAACTTAAGCTCATAGTCACGAATCTCACTTTGGATTCGCTCTAGATTTGATTGGATTGTCTGCATAGTTTTGACTTAACAGGAATTTTTATGGATATCACGGAATTGCTTCGCTTTAGTGTAAAGCATAATGCATCAGATCTACATCTGTCATCGGGTTTACCTCCTATGGTGCGAATCGATGGTGATGTGCGTCGCCTAGAGATAGATGCGCTGACGGAGAACGAAGTGCATAACCTAGTGTTCGATATCATGGATGATGCCCAGCGCAGTGAGTTTGAGGCCAAGCTAGAGATAGACTTTTCTATCGAACTGCAATCGGTAGGGCGTTTTCGTGTGAATGCCTTCCAGCAAAGCCGTGGTGCGTCGGCCGTGTTCCGAACCATTCCGACCGTTATCCCATCCCTTGAAGAGCTTGAAACGCCCCCGATCTTTGAAAAGATTGCCAATTATGAGAAGGGGTTAGTCTTGGTCACCGGGCCTACTGGTTCGGGTAAATCCACTACGTTAGCGGCCATGGTTGACCATATTAACAAGCATCAGAACAAGCATGTGTTGACAATAGAAGACCCAATCGAGTTTGTGCATCACAGTGATAAATGTCTGATCAACCAAAGAGAAGTGCATAGGGATACCCATAGTTTTAAGGCGGCGCTTCGCTCTGCACTGCGTGAAGATCCAGACGTTATCTTGGTGGGTGAGCTTAGGGATATGGAAACCATCAGCTTGCTCTGACTGCGGCTGAAACTGGGCATCTAGTATTCGGTACCTTGCATACGAGCTCAGCGGCTAAGACTATCGATAGGGTTATCGATGTCTTTCCGGCTGGAGATAAGAACATGGTGCGCTCAATGCTGTCGGAATCACTCAGAGCAGTGATAGCACAAAAGCTATTGAAGCGAGTCGGCGGAGGTCGTGTGGCTTGCCACGAGATCATGCTAGCGAATCCTGCTATTCGTAACCTAGTTCGAGAAGACAAGGTGGCGCAGATGTACTCTGTGATTCAAACCGGTGCGGCGCAGGGAATGAAAACCATGGAGCAGTCGGCGCGTGAGCTTCTGCAAAAAGGGGTGGTCTCGGTCGATGAGTTCAACGCTAAGATTGAGCAGACCATGGGGCTAGAGTTCTAGGAGGGCGTATGGAGCTAAAACAAGTGTTAGAGGCCATGATTGAGCAGAAGGCCTCAGATCTCTATATCACGGTTGATTCACCTTGCATGTTCCGCATCGATGGTGAGCTAACCCCATTTGGTGAAAAACTGCATCAATCTGGGGTGACAGCTCTGCTCGATAGCATCATGGATAATGACAGGCGCAAAGAGTATCGCGCTTCTCGAGAGTCTAACTTTGCTATCGAATCCGGCGAAGGAAGATTTAGGGTCAGTGCCTTTTTTCAGCGTGACCTTCCAGGAGCAGTTATTCGTCATATTGAGACGCGAATTCCAACTATGGATGAGCTAGGCCTGCCACAAAGCATTAAGGATCTTTCGCTGGTTAAACGAGGGCTAGTGTTAGTGGTGGGAGCAACAGGCTCAGGTAAATCCACCACACTTGCTGCCATGGTTGGGCATAGAAATCAGACCCAGCGAGGGCATATCCTAACCGTTGAAGACCCTATCGAATTTGTACACCAGCATGACTCGAGCATAGTCACTCAGCGTGAGGTGGGGTTAGATACTGAGAGCTATGAGGTTGCGCTTAAAAACTCTCTTCGTCAGGCGCCAGACATGATAGTGATAGGCGAGATACGAACGCCTGAGACCATGCGCTATGCCATGACCTTTGCTGAAACGGGTCATCTGTGTGTGGCGACCCTGCATGCAAATAATGCTAACCAAGCCCTAGAGCGTATCTTGCATTTGGTTCCTAAAGAACAACGTGAGCATTTCCTGTTGGATCTTTCGCTGAACCTAAAAGGGATAGTTGCTCAGCAACTTCTTAAAGACAAGCAAGGCGTAGGACGTCACCTCGCGCTTGAGGTATTGCTGGCAACGCCAAGGGCATCAGAGTTGGTGCGTCAGGGAGAGATCTCCGAGGTGAAGAACTATATGTCTAAGACCAACAATGAGGGAGTGTGCACCTTTGATAACTCTCTATTCCAGTTGGTTATAGATGGCAAAGTCAGCGAGGAAAACGCGCTGAGATCGGCAGATTCTAGTAATGAACTGCGCCTAAAACTAAAGAATCACCGCGGAGGTGATTCTAGTAGTAGCTTAGATACAGTGAGTATCGATATGGGTTAACCCCACTGGTTTTCGAACCAGCTTTCGAGAATAACCACTGCTGATTGACAGTCTACATTGCCCTTGGACAGGGCTTTGTAGCCACCCATAGAAAAGAGCTCTGCGCGTGCTTCAGTGGTTGATAGTCGCTCGTCGTGCAGTTCTACTTGAACTCCAAACATCCCGTGTAATCGGTTAGCAAACTTTTTCGCTCTTGGAGTGATGGTGGCTAGCTCTTTGCCGTGCAGGTCTGTTGGAAGACCTACGACAACCAAATCTGGCTTCCACTCTTTGAGTTGAGCTCGATGTCATTCCAGTTTGGGATGCCGTCTTTTGCTTTAAAGGCTTTTAGAGGTGAGGCGGTGCCTGTGACCTCTTGGCCTATGGCACTACCAATACTCTTGGTGCCATAGTCGAAGGCCATGATGGTTCTGTTACTCATGCGTGTCCTATTTGGGCAGAGAGTTGGGCTACATCGATACCTAAAGATTTTACTGCACTGTTCCAGCGCTCTTGCACTGGCGTGGTAAAGATAATCTCTGGGTCAGCTTCCATTGTGAGCCAAGAGTTCTCTGCAAGTTCGTTTTCAAGCTGTCCCGCTTCCCAGCCCGAATAGCCTAAGGCGACTAGATATCTATCTGGTTCATCTGTCGTACCCAGCACCTCTAGAATGTCCTTTGAGGTCGTCATACTCAGGGCTTCAGTCATGTCTATGCTTGACTGATACTTGTCTTTTGGCTGATGCAGAATAAAGCCGCGATTCTCCGCCACAGGGCCGCCGTTATGCACTGGCTGATTGAGGCTTTCTTGGTTTTGCGGAAGTTCTGGTTCAACTTCCACTTGTTTAAGCATGCCGCCAACAGTGATATCGATAGGGGCATTGATCATTATGCCCATGGCGCCATTTTCATTATGCTCACAGATATAGATGACCGAGCGCTTGAAAAACGGGTCTTTCATAGAGGGCATGGCTACCAGAAAGTGATTGGTCAGATTCATGCACTATCTCCAAAATGTCGACCACCATTGCTGGTGGCCGTTACAACTAGATTTATGGGCGAACGTAGCGCTCGATTGCATCCATCAACTTGCCTGTGATCGATACATCGAATGCTGCTTCAATTTCGCGAATACAGGTAGGGCTGGTTACGTTGATTTCGGTAACCTTATCGCCGATCACATCAAGACCAACGAAGATCAAACCCTTCTGTTTAAGTGTAGGCGCAATTGCATTCGCTATTTGCCAATCTGTGTCGCTAAGTGGGCGAGCAACACCAGTACCGCCAGCGGCTAGGTTACCGCGAGTTTCACCCTCCGCAGGGATACGAGCTAGGCAGTAAGGCATAGGCTCACCATCGACGATAAGGATGCGCTTGTCACCGTTACTGATATCAGGCACGAAGGTCTGAGCAAGAGCATAGTTTTGACCATGGTTAGTCAGAGTCTCGATGATTACCGATACGTTAGGGTCATTCTTCTTCACGCGGAAGATAGATGCGCCGCCCATGCCATCAAGAGGCTTTAAGATCACGTCGCCGTGCTCTTCTTGGAATGCCTTAATCTTCTCGGCTTTGCGGGTCACGATAGTGGTTGGAGTTAGGTCTGCAAACCAGGCTGTGTACAGCTTTTCGTTACAGTCACGCAGGCTTTGTGGCTTGTTTACGATAAGGGTGCCTTTCTCTTCCGCACGCTCTAGGATATAGGTCGCGTAGATATACTCGGTATCGAATGGAGGATCCTTACGCATCAGAACTACGTCTAGGTCAGACAGTTCGATAGTCTGCTCAGATAGGAACTCGTACCAAGAATCAGGGTTTTGCTCAACCTTTAGAGTCTTGGTATCAGCCATAGCAACACCTTGATCTAATTGAAGATCTTGCATTTCCATGTAGTGGATTTCATAGCCACGTTTCTGTGCTTCAAGAAGCATAGCGAAGCTTGAGTCTTTCTTGATGTTGATGGACGAGATTGGGTCCATCACTATCCCTAATTTGATCATTGTTGTCTCCTAACCAAGGTCGCCGAAGCGGACTTGCAATGCGGTAATAGCGGTTAGCGCTGCGGTCTCAGTTCTAAGAACGCGAGGGCCTAAAAGGGTTTGTTCAAAGTTCTTTTCGCTGGCCATTTCGATTTCGCCATCGGATAGACCACCTTCTGGGCCAATCAATAGCTTAACCTTTTGCACAGGCTCAGGTAGCGAGTTAATAGAGTAGGGTGCACGTGGATGAAGGTTTAGCTTGAGGCCTTCATAATCCTCTTCACACCAATCTTCCAACTGCATAATAGGGCGGATAACAGGTACCTTATTTCTGCCGCACTGCTCACAGGCAGAGATGGCAATCTTTTGCCATTGCTGAAGTTTTTTCTCGAAGCGCTTAGCGTCAAGTTTTACTCCACAGCGCTCAGATAGCAGAGGTGTGATGGTATTTACTCCAAGCTCGACAGACTTCTGAATGGTGAATTCCATTTTGTCACCACGAGAGACTACCTGCCAAGATGAATATCCAGTGGAGATTCCACATCACTTTGTGTCTTGGTTTTTATCTCTACGGTCACGTTCTTCTTCGTGACCTCGGTGATAGAGGCTAGGTATTCGAATTCAGAACCATCGAACAAGAGAACCTCTTGTCCTGGTTGCATTCGTAGGGCTCGGCCGACATGCCCAGCTGCATCTTCGCTTAGCTGAACAATGGACGCAGACTCAATTGGATTTGGGTGATAAATCCTTGGGACGCGCATAAGGGATGTTTCCGTAACTATTTGAACTAATGCTTAATATGGTATCTCGCATAGCAAATAACAAGCCTCTAGTTCACTTGAGAACATTGCTCGCGGACAAAGGGGTTAGAATTTCCTTGGATAGCTCGGATTTGTCTGTCTCTTTGGCACTCCCAGTCTGTGACTGGGTACTGACGATTCCAGGCATGCATTAGTTGTTGTTGCTGTTTAGACAGCCTGATTGGATACTGGTTTTCCATATATAAATAAGCGCGAGCGACGGGGCCACGAGCCCGTTCTGGAGGCATTACCATGTCGTCTTTAAAGCTTACATACATGCTGCACTGACCATAGCTAACATCAGAACTGTTGGGTTTCCATTGGTTGAATTGATAGTTGGAGCGATCGCCGTTTACTTCACCTATAGCAGGTACTAGGTTGTGTAGATCTGCTTCCATCACTTTGTAGGTTGAGTCATTCTTGGTGCAGTTTTTACGACCTCCATCCTGCCAGCATTGGCGTTGTTGTCCTAGGTGCGCGGCAGGGACTATATGTTCCCACTCGATACGGCTGGCACGCTTTTTTTGCTTACGTACTTGATAGCCACAGCTATTCAGATCAGGTATGCCTTTTTTGCCGTTCCACTCAATATCACATCCACAATAGAAGCTAGTGGGATGCTGCTGATAGATAGAGACAGCAAGCTTTTTGGATTGATAAAAAGAGTGTGGAGCTGCCAGTGAAATTGTAGAAAACAGAACAGCAAACAGGGCGAGGAAGCGAAACAACATCTTGAATACTACTTAAAACAAAACCGGCGCATGATAGCGCCTTGAAGAAAAATTAACCAGCGGCTTAGGAGAGCTGTTTGCCGGTAAAGATCAGTTTGTCTCCACAAGAGCGGCAGGAGTAACTCATCTCACCTCGAACAACCTTGTTATGTCGACGGATGGATAGCGGGTAATGATTGCAACCACACTGGTACTCAAAGGTTTTACCCTGTACCGATTGAACGTCCATAGAGTGAGTGCGCTTGGCCGGTATCTTAAATACTCGCTCCATAGTGTATTGCCATTCTTTTCCATGTGGCGAACGCGACCAAAAAGTTGATAGGTTATTAGATGGGCCAACTCGTGAGGCAATACCTCTTCGATGAACGCCTGTTTGTTCTCTTCGGCCAATATAGGGTTCAGCTTGATGATGTTCTTTTGTAGCAGAGCTTGCCCCGCAGCTTTCCCGCGCAGATTCAAAAGTAGTTCAGGTTTGGGAAACTGCTTATCGAAGTGTTTATTAGCGGTTGCGAGTAGGCTGTCTAGCTTCTGATTTAGCTTGAGCTGATATTGATTCATCTTGGAGCGGGTGTGGTAAAACTGACATCAGTGTATCTGTTAGCTGAACATAAAAAAAGCGGGCATCAAGCCCGCTCGATTGTTTAGTGATGTTTTTTCTGTATGGTGGCGTGGTACGCGTGCCATGTGCCGTAGCCTAGGATAGGCATGGTTACTATCATGCCAATACCATAGGTAGCAAAGCCTATCAGTACACCTCCGCAGATGATCACAGCCCAAACAGCCATAGGTGCTGGGTTCTTTCTTACCGCGTTAAAGCTGGTGAAAACCGCGGTCATCATGTCGACACGGCGCTCTAGCATTAGCGGAATAGAAAATACTGAAATGCTGAATACTAGGCTAGCTAAAATGAAGCCTGCGATAGAGCCAGTGATCAGGAAGGGTGCAAACTCGATAATACTAGCCCCGGCTACCGATGGGTACAGAGCATGCAACAGGGCTGCAATGCGCATCCAGAAGATCATGGTAACAACCAAAAGCACAGCGAATGCCCATTGTGAGGTAGAGTTTCTACCAATGGCTTTCATCGAGTGTACTAGGTTTGGTTGTTTACCTTTTTCTCTAGACCAACTGACGTCATATAAGCCCAAGGCCAGAAACGGCCCTATCAGCATGTAGACGATAAGTGCTGGCAACACCACAAGGTGAGAGTGCACACCCTGAAGATTAATCAAGCCCACAATGCCCGCTGCTGCGGCAGCAAAACAGAAACCATAAAAGAAGCTAATTATGGGTGAACGCACCATATCGTTAAGCCCCATGGCTAACCATTGGAATGGGTCTGAGATGCTTATCTGGTTACAAGGTATGGTCTTAGCGTATTCGCTGTCGCTGATACGCTCAGAGTCCTGAAAGTCGTTTTCATTAAATGTACGAGGCATGACATCCTCCTGTTTTTGTCCCGTAAACTCGTCACCTGCTTCGAAGTAGCGCTCTTCTCTAATACGAGGGTGACGGCAAACTGTAGCCAAAAATTTTTTCATCGTTCCTGATGCTATACAAAACTTGATTGGCTTCACAGTTCCTTCAGGTATAACTATTGTCGCTGATGGTGCTAAATACAAATTTTGCACAGAAATTGTGCTTGCCAGTTTTCTACAGGCATAAAAAACCTCAGCAAGCTGAGGTTTTTTCAAGGTTAGGGTGTCGAGGCGATTACTTAATGCCAGCGAACTCTTTCAGCATTTCTGATTTGTCAGTCGCTTCCCATGGGAACTCTTCGCGACCGAAGTGACCGTAAGCTGCAGTCTTCTTATAGATAGGCTGAAGAAGGTTTAGCATCTCTTGTAGGCCGTAAGGGCGTAGGTCGAAGTGCTGACGTACTGCTTCGATGATGATGTCGTGAGACACTTTCTCAGTACCGAAGGTTTCAACCATGATAGATGTTGGATCTGCAACACCGATAGCGTAAGAAAGTTGGATTTCACAACGATCAGCCATGCCAGCAGCAACGATGTTTTTAGCAACGTAGCGAGCTGCGTATGCTGCAGAGCGGTCAACTTTAGATGGATCTTTACCAGAGAATGCACCGCCACCGTGACGAGCTGCACCACCGTAGGTATCAACGATGATCTTACGACCAGTAAGGCCACAGTCACCCATAGGACCACCGATTACGAAACGGCCAGTTGGGTTAATGAAGAACTTAGTCTCTTTGTTTAGCCACTCAGAAGGAAGCACAGGCTTGATGATGGTTTCCATCACTGCTTCACGTAGGTCTGGAGTAGAGATGGTGTCACAGTGCTGAGTAGAAAGAACTACAGCATCGATACCAACGATCTTACCTTGGTCGTACTGGAAGGTAACTTGAGACTTCGCATCTGGGCGCAACCATGGAAGGGTGCCGTTCTTACGAACTTCAGCTTGCTTCTCAACTAGACGGTGAGAGTAAGTGATAGGAGCTGGCATTAGAACGTCGGTTTCGTTAGTTGCGTAACCGAACATGATGCCTTGGTCGCCCGCGCCTTGATCTTTAGGGTCAGCTTTATCAACACCTTGGTTGATGTCTGGAGACTGCTTACCAATGGTGTTTAGTACTGCACAAGAGTCAGCATCGAAGCCCATGTCAGAGTGAACGTAACCGATGTCACGAACGGTTTGACGAGTTAGCTCTTCGATATCAACCCATGCAGAAGTGGTTACTTCACCACCAACCATTACCATACCGGTCTTCACGTATGTTTCACACGCAACACGTGCTTTAGGGTCTTGCTCAAGAATTGCGTCTAGTACCGCATCAGAGATTTGGTCTGCAATTTTGTCAGGATGTCCCTCAGAAACCGATTCAGAGGTAAACAGGTGCTTAGCCATGCTGGGCTCCCTTATTCTGTAGTTAAGAAAAGACGCCTAGAGCGTCTTTTTTGATGATTGTTTAGTAGATGTTTCTACTTCTGGACGTCTATTCTAATTTTGAATGAGTGAAATACAAGCTTTTTCGTATATAAAAGTTAGCCAAACGATTGCGCGATATGGGGCTGGTTTATGTAAATTGGCTAAAACTTGTTGCACACCAAAGTTTGAATAGTTGCGTTTGCATATTTGAAAGGGTTTGCGGTAATAATTATGCTCTGCGACAATAGTCGCGCTTAGTGCTCGTCCTAGTTGGGCATTAAGGTCAGGAATCATTTAATCAATTGCATACGCACTCAGGAGCAGACATGTCTTCCCGTAAAGATCTAGCCAATGCAATCCGCGCTCTAAGCATGGATGGTGTACAAAAAGCTAACTCTGGTCACCCAGGCGCCCCAATGGGGATGGCTGATATTGCCGAAGTATTATGGCGTGGTCACTTGAACCACAACCCTTCAAACCCAGAGTGGGCTGACCGCGACCGTTTTGTACTTTCAAACGGCCACGGCTCTATGCTGATCTACTCTCTGCTTCACCTATCAGGTTATGAGCTATCTATCGATGACCTGAAAAACTTCCGTCAGCTTCACTCTAAGACTCCGGGTCACCCAGAGTACGGCTACGCACCAGGTATCGAAACCACGACTGGTCCTCTAGGCCAAGGCATCACCAACGCTGTAGGTATGGCGATTGCTGAAAAAGCACTAGCGGCTCAGTTCAACAAGCCAGGCCATGACATTGTTGACCACTTCACTTATGTATTCATGGGTGACGGCTGTCTAATGGAAGGTATCTCTCACGAAGCGTGTTCACTTGCAGGCACACTAGGCCTAGGTAAACTGATCGCATTCTGGGATGACAACGGCATCTCTATCGATGGTGACGTTGAAGGCTGGTTCTCTGACGATACTCCTAAGCGTTTTGAAGCGTACGGCTGGCACGTAATCCCAGCAGTAGACGGTCACGATGCTGACGCTATCAACGCAGCAATTGAGGCGGCTAAGGCGGACCCACGTCCTACTCTTATCTGTACTAAGACCATCATCGGCTTCGGTTCTCCAAACAAAGCAGGTTCTCACGACTGTCACGGCGCACCACTAGGTGAAGCAGAAATCGCAGCGGCACGTGAATTCCTAGGTTGGGAGCACGCTCCATTTGAAAT
Organism: Vibrio sp. JCM 19236; assembly: GCA_000830455.1. Lineage (GTDB taxonomy): Bacteria > Pseudomonadota > Gammaproteobacteria > Enterobacterales > Vibrionaceae > Vibrio. The sequence goes on along the minus strand of BBSB01000003.1, from coordinate 209,716 downwards.
CCCAGCTGACATCTATGCTGAGTGGGATGCTAACGAAGCGGGTAAAGCTAAAGAAGCAGCTTGGAACGACAAGTTTGACGCATACGCAAAAGAGTTCCCTGCGGAAGCGGCTGAGCTTAAGCGTCGCGTAAATGGCGACCTTCCTGCAGAGTGGGAAGCGAAGACAGCAGAAATCATTGCAGACCTTCAAGCAAACCCTGCGAACATCGCATCACGTAAAGCGTCTCAAAACGCGCTAGAAGCGTTCGGTAAGATGCTACCTGAATTCATGGGCGGCTCTGCGGACCTTGCACCATCGAACCTAACCATGTGGTCTGGCTCTAAGTCTCTTGAAGCTCAAGATTTCTCAGGCAACTACATCCACTACGGTGTGCGTGAGTTCGGTATGACAGCGATCATCAACGGTATCGCACTGCACGGCGGCTTCGTACCTTACGGTGCAACTTTCCTAATGTTCATGGAGTACGCACGTAACGCTATGCGTATGGCGGCTCTGATGAAGGTTCAGAACATCCAGGTTTATACTCACGACTCTATTGGTCTGGGTGAAGATGGTCCTACGCACCAACCTGTAGAGCAACTTGCTTCTCTACGTGTAACTCCAAACATGAGCACATGGCGTCCATGTGACCAGGTTGAGTCTGCAGTAGCTTGGAAACTGGCTATCGAGCGCAAAGATGGTCTACATCTCTGATCTTCTCTCGTCAAAACCTTGCACAGCAAGAGCGTGACGCTGAGACTCTAGCAAACATCGCTAAGGGTGGTTACATCCTGAAAGATTGTGAAGGTACGCCTGAGCTAATCATCATTGCAACCGGTTCTGAGGTTGAGCTAGCAGTAGCAGCGCAAGCTGAATTAGCGGCACAAGGTAAAGCAGTACGCGTAGTGTCTATGCCTGCAACTGACGTGTTCGACAAGCAAGATGAAGCATACCGTGAAGCGGTTCTACCAGCATCAGTAACCAAGCGCATCGCAGTTGAAGCGGGCATCGCTGACTACTGGTACAAGTATGTTGGTTTCGGTGGCAAGATCATCGGCATGACTACCTTCGGTGAGTCTGCACCAGCAGGTGAGCTATTCAAGATGTTTGGCTTTACTACTGAAAACGTAGTGAATACAGCGAAAGAGCTTCTAGTTTAATCGTCTAAATATCTAAATGAGAGCCAGCAGATTACTGCTGGCTTTTTTTATGTCCGAAGAAAGGCGTCCTGAGATAGGTAACCATCTTGCGCTCTTTTCGTCCCCGGCTGACGTTATCTAAGATGAGACCACTGAACAGGGACATGACCGCTATGAGTGCAATAGAGCTTGCGAGGATTGCGGTAGGGAATCTTGCAACTAGACCCGTCTCAAAAAATTCAATTACAACAGGGATACCCAAGAAAAGAGACAAAGCAACTAATGTCACTGAGATACAGCTAAAGAAGAAAAGTGGCCTCACATCTCTGAGAAGGAGCATAATAAAGTTAAGGATTTTGAATCCATCTCGGTAGGTTTTTAGCTTGCTTTCAGTTCCTTCTGGGCGAGAGATGTATTTTGTAGGGACTTCTTTGATAGGGATCTTGTGCTGAAGGGCATGAACGGTTAACTCGGTCTCTATTTGGAAGCCGTCGCTAAATATGGGTAGTGATTTTACAAAGCGATTGCTCAGAATTCGGTAGCCAGAAAAAACGTCTTCTAGTTTCGAGTTGAATGCTCGATTTATCAGGTTGGAAAAGACTTTATTTCCGAGTACGTGCCCCTTCGGGTACGAGCTTAGTTCGCGGGAGCGTGTTCCCACTATCATATCCAGTCGCTCTGACACGAGAGTGTCTATAAGCTCGGGACAGATGCTCGCATCGTAGGTGTTGTCACCATCAGCCATAACGTAAACGTCAGCCTCTATGTCAGCGAACATTCGCTTAACCACTTCCCCTTTACCTTGTCTAGATTCGAATCTGACAATAGCTCCAGCTTGTCTTGCTTCTTTTACGGTTTGGTCACTGGAGTTGTTGTCGTATACATATATAGTTGCTGTCGGTAGGGCTTGCTTGAAGCTTGCAATAGTCTCTCCTATTGCTCCTTGCTCGTTGTAACAGGGAAGAAGAACTGCAATGTCCAAATCCATCATTACACCTCATTGATCTTAAATAGTTGGTAGTCATCCGCTGACTGAGTGTTAACTCTTTCTGCCCATATAGGTAAGTCACCTAACTTTAGACGTAATATCAGGCTCCCTCATTAGCGCCTTTTTCAATTATTCTTAACTGATTGTCTCTGTTTATCAGTATGTAACTTACGTGATGTTTTTTGAGTAATTGAAAAGCCCTATTCATATCGGTTTCAAGGAAGCCTGAGATCATGAAGCTATTACCATGAGTATTCCTGTGATAGGGCGCGGCTACTATTTTATTGTCACTGAGAGCCAAGACTTTAGTCCCTGTTTCTATTCCGGTCAGAAGAATAGTGTTGTTGATCTTATGCTCTGAAAGCAGCTCAGGTAATGAGGAGGGGAGGCTGGCTTGACTGTTCTCAGCACTTTCTGGTTTGGGCAGCATATAGCTTAATAACAATATGGTAACTAAAGGCGTAGCTAGGATTAGCACAAATGCTTTAATGACTTCGAGCTTTGGCTGAGTGAACCATTGGTAGATGACATAGGCTTGTAGTGGGGCACTTAAAATAAAACATAGATTGATAGCTCTTATTTGCCAAAGTAAGGCAATCACTAGATTCAATATCAGTAGTGAATAAAGCAGGCTCAAAGCCGTCGTCTTGTTTTTTATTAATGGATAGCAAAGTGCAGGGATAAAATAGAGAAAGTAGTTTTCCACTGAGAAAAAACCATCTTTTTGCATCCAATCCCACATAGAAAGAGCTTCTGATACGTTACTTAGCCAAAATTCTTGAAGTATTGCTGGATAATCAGCGTAGGCTCCTTTTATTAGCTCGGGATATAGCAACACTAATGAACCAAAGATAGGTAAAGCGATTAGAGCTGTAAAAAAGATTCGTTTTTTCGGATTGAGCATTTTAGCAAGACGTTTTTCGTAGATTAAGAGGAGTGCACCGCCCCCAAAAAAACACAGAACAAATGGCAGAGAAATAGCGTCATATCTTGGATAGAAAAACTCTGATATGGGTCTGTTTATCAACATTAGAACAAGACCGAGACCAAACACAGTGAAGCAGAGTCGCCTTAAGTGAGAGACTCTTGATGAGTCACACCAGATCGCATGCAGTGTATATACGCCAAGGTAAAGCACCCATAGGATGAAGTTTTCTAGCCCTGTCCAAAGAGATAGAGCGACCACTAGCCCTTGCAAATATGCCCTCCATCGTTCCTGGAACTGTTGATGTGTGATCGGAGAGAAAAGCAAGAAAGCTACAACGAACACGAGTTGGACGTTGTGATGGTCTATGGAGCCCGGAAGAAACTTGGTAATTAATGGGGAGAGTAGGATAAACAGAGTAGCGACAAATCTCTGCTCTTTCCCTAGATACTGGTCGCAATAAGCAAAGCCCAAAATTGCCAGAAGTAAAAGATAGAACAGAGGAACCACACTCATCGCAATGGCATGAGCTGTGGCGGGTTCTAAAAACTCCATAAACAAAAGGCTAGTTGCGCTAACGGGATATCTGGGAGGCGTGACCAGTGGATAAGGACACCGTCTTGAGGATTGAAGTCCGGCATGGGTTGAAGGTACCAATTACCGACTTCTAGCCAAGAAGTAAACTGCACGTAGCGCATGTAGTTGTCGTTATCCCCCAACTGCAACGCAGACACACTTGGCCATTCTTTTATGAGATAGGCTGTTGAGAGAACGAACCAAAATAGAACGACAAAACCGAGATCCTTGCGGTTTGTCCATAACCAACTTCGTAGCACTTTGAGCATCCTTGTTCATTTGCTTTCTTTAGCATGGGCGAATTAGTCAATGCAATCAAGCGACTATGATTACTACATGGATCTCCAATTGTGATCTGATACACTTCCGTGACATAAAAAGACAAGAAGCAGGGTAGGGAGTAACACCATGCTAAGAGTGGCGATTAATGGCTTTGGCCGTATCGGTCGAAACGTCCTACGAGCCGTTTACGAAAGCGGTAAACATTCACAGATTCAAGTGGTTGCGGTAAACGAATTAGCGCAGCCGGATGCGATGGCGCATCTACTTCAGTACGATACTAGCCATGGTCGCTTTCAGAAGAAGGTCTCTCATACCCAAGAGTATCTTTACGTGCACCATCAAGATGGTAGCAAAGATGAGGTTCGTATCCTTCATCTAGCCGATATTGAACTGCTTCCTTGGCACGACTTAGATGTGGATATTGTCCTGGACTGTACCGGTGTGTTTGGCTCTCAAGCGGATGGACAGCAACATATCAAGGCCGGGGCTAAGAAGGTGCTCTTCTCTCACCCTGGCTCTCAGGATCTAGACAACACTATCATCTACGGTGTTAACCATGACACCCTGAGAGCTGAGCACAAGGTAGTATCCAACGGCTCTTGTACCACCAACTGTATCGTTCCTATCATCAAGGTTCTCGATGAAGCCTATGGGATTCAGCACGGCACTATTACTACCATTCACTCCTCGATGAACGACCAGCAAGTCATTGATGCCTATCACTCAGATCTGCGTAGAACTCGAAGTGCCAGTCAGTCGATCATTCCGGTGGATACTAAACTGCACAAGGGAATTGAAAGAATCTTTCCAAAGTTTGAAAATAAATTTGAGGCGATCTCGGTGCGTGTGCCAACTGTTAACGTAACAGCTATGGACCTGAGTGTAACTGTAGATACAAAAGTGAAAGTTAATGACGTAAATCAAACACTCCTGCAGGCCTCTCAGTGTACATTACAGTCAATCGTTGACTATACTGAAGCGCCGCTCGTATCCATCGACTTTAATCACGACTCTCACAGCGCCATTGTAGATGGCTCTCAGACTCGTGTTAGCGATGGCCAACTGGTTAAGATGTTGGTGTGGTGTGACAATGAATGGGGCTTTGCTAACCGTATGCTGGACACCGCTCTAGCGATGCAATACTCAAAATAATACATAGCTCAAAATAAAATGAATAAAGTTTGTACTTTATGCCTTGAACTTGTGTAGATTGACCCCATGTAAATCTCATATTGACTGAATTCGAACGCCTGAGCCGAGGCTTGGGTGAAAAATTTTTGTAATATTTATACAAGAGGACAAAGAATGTCTGTAATCAAGATGACTGACCTGGATCTAGCAGGTAAACGCGTATTTATCCGTGCTGACCTAAACGTTCCAGTAAAAGACGGTAAAGTAACTTCTGATGCACGTATCCTTGCGTCACTTCCAACTATCAAGCGTTGCCTAGAAGCTGGCGCTAAAGTAATGGTTACTTCTCACCTTGGTCGTCCTACCGAAGGCGAGTACGCTGAAGAATTCTCTCTACAACCTGTTGTTAACTACCTAACGACGCTCTAGATTGCGAAGTTAAGCTAGCTAAAGACTACCTAGAAGGCCTAGACCTAAACACTGGTGAGCTAGTTGTTCTTGAAAACGTTCGCTTCAACAAAGGCGAGAAGAAGAACGAAGAAGAGCTTTCTAAGAAATACGCTGCACTATGTGACGTATTCGTAATGGATGCATTCGGTACTGCTCACCGTGCTCAAGCATCTACTCACGGTGTTGGTACATATGCTCCAGTTGCATGTGCAGGTCCTCTACTTGCAGCAGAACTTGAAGCACTAGGTAAAGCAATGGACAACCCAGAGCGTCCACTAGTTGCTATCGTTGGTGGTTCTAAGGTTTCTACTAAGCTAACTGTTCTTGAGTCTCTATCTAAAGTGGCTGACCAACTAGTAGTTGGTGGTGGTATCGCTAACACCTTCATCGCAGCTGCTGGCCACAACGTTGGTAAGTCTCTGTACGAAGCAGACCTAGTTGAAACCGCTCAGAAACTAATGAAAGAGTGTTCTATCCCAGTTGCGACTGACGTTGCTTGTGCAAAAGCATTCGATGAGAACGCTGAAGCTGAAATCAAGAACGTTGCAGACGTTGCAGATGACGACATGATCTTCGACCTAGGTCCTGATTCAACTGCAGCTCTTGCTGAAATCATTGGCAACGCTAAAACTATCCTATGGAACGGCCCTGTTGGCGTATTCGAATTCAAAAACTTCGAAGCGGGTACAGAAGGTATCTCTCGTGCAATCGCTGAGTCTGCAGGTTTCTCTGTAGCTGGCGGTGGTGACACGCTAGCGGCTATCGATAAGTTCGGTATCAAGGCTGACGTTTCTTACATCTCAACTGGTGGCGGTGCTTTCCTTGAGTTTGTAGAAGGTAAGGTTCTTCCTGCAGTAGCTATGCTAGAAGAGCGTGCTAAAGCGTAATATTTTTAGGCGGGATCACTCCCGCCTTTTTTAATTTTTTTGCTACAATGCGGCAGTGTTGTATGCGATATTTTTCATACTTTGCAAAGTGCAATTAATTAACGACAGAAAATAGGATTAATTCCATGTCTAAGATCTTCGATTTCGTAAAACCAGGTGTGATTTCTGGCGACGACGTACAAAAAGTTTTTGAAGTAGCAAAAGAGAACAAATTTGCTCTTCCAGCAGTAACGTTGTTGGTACTGACTCTGTAAACGCAGTTCTAGAAGCTGCTGCGAAAGTAAAATCTCCTGTTGTTGTTCAGTTCTCGAACGGTGGTGCTGCTTTCTTCGCTGGTAAAGGCGTTAAACTAGAAGGTCAAGGTGCTCAAATCCTTGGTGCTGTAGCTGGTGCTAAATACGTTCACGCTGTAGCTGAAGCTTACGGTGTTCCAGTAATCCTACACACTGACCACGCAGCTAAAAAACTTCTTCCTTGGATCGACGGTCTACTAGACGCGGGTGAAGAGTTCTTCGCTCAAACTGGTAAGCCTCTATTCTCTTCTCACATGCTAGACCTTTCTGAAGAGTCTTTAGAAGAGAACATTGAAACATGTGCTAAATACCTAGAGCGCATGGCTAAGATGGGTATGACTATCGAGATCGAACTAGGTTGTACTGGTGGTGAAGAAGATGGCGTAGACAACACTGATATGGATCAGTCTGAGCTATACACTTCTCCAGAAGACGTAGCTTACGCTTACGAGAAACTAAACGCTGTTTCACACCGTTTCACTATCGCAGCTTCTTTCGGTAACGTACACGGTGTATACAAGCCAGGTAACGTTGTTCTAACTCCAACTATCCTACGTGACTCTCAAGCATACTGTGCAGAGAAGTTCGGTATCGCACCTAACGCTCTAAACTTCGTATTCCACGGTGGTTCTGGTTCTACTGAAGCTGAAATCCAAGAGTCTATCGGCTACGGTGTAATCAAAATGAACATCGATACTGATACTCAGTGGGCTACATGGGATGGCGTTCGTCAATACGAAGCTGAAAACCGTGATTTCCTACAAGGTCAAATCGGTAACCCAACTGGTGAAGATGCACCAAACAAGAAGTACTACGATCCACGCGTATGGCTACGTGCAGGTCAAGCTTCAATGGTTACTCGCCTAGAGAAAGCGTTCGCTGACCTAAACGCAGTAGACGTACTATAATAAGCTCGCAACTTATTAATTAGTTTAGAAAAACGCTCTCGTAGCGGGTTTTTTTGTCTTCTGTACTATAGTTTTTGGGTGATATACTCAAAGTTCCAAGGAATTGAATTTTCTGACAATTTCTTGACCTTAGATGCATATACGGAAGTATGATGCAGATCACATAAATGATTTGTAACGCTTTATTACGGAAGAGAATTTTACAATGTCACAAGAAGCAGAAGTACCTGAAGTCCCAAGTGTAGATGCCCTTCATGAAGGTATGCAGGAAGCCCATCATTGGTTTACTAACAACCAAGACCTACTGATCGGTTATGCCGTCAATATTATTACCGCTATTCTCATTCTCTTTATCGGTAATATCATCACCAAGATGATCGCAAACAGCGTCGGTAAGATGCTAGAGAAGCGACGTATGGATAAAGCGGTTGTCGACTTTGTTCATGCCATGGTTCGCTACTTGCTATTTGTAATCGTGCTAATCGCCGCTCTTGGTCGTCTTGGCGTTCAAACAGCATCAGTGGTTGCTGTAATCGGTGCCGCGGGTTTGGCAGTTGGTCTTGCTCTACAAGGCTCACTATCTAACTTTGCTGCAGGCGTGCTTATCGTTGCATTCCGTCCATTCAAGTCCGGTGACTATGTAGAGATTGGTGGTGTAGCGGGTTCAGTAGAATCTATCCAGATCTTCCAAACTGTATTGACTACTCCAGATAACAAGATGGTTGTTGTACCAAACGGCAGTGTTATCGGCAGTCCAATCACCAACTACTCGCGACACGCTACACGCCGTGTTGACCATGTTATCGGTGTTTCTTATGGTGCTGACCTTAAGAAGACCGAACAGGTTATTCGTCAAACACTTGAAGCCGATGATCGCCTAATCAAAGAGAAGGGCATTCAGATTGGTGTCCTAGCTCTTGCAGATTCTTCAGTAAACTTCGTGGTTCGCCCTTGGTGTAAGACTGAAGAGTACTGGGATGTGTACTTTGATACGCTGCAAGCTATCAAGATTGCACTTGATGAGAATGGTATTGAAATTCCATTCCCACAAATGGATGTTCACCTAAACAAGGTCGACTAATCCGCAAACAGATACAAAGGGATGCCAAATGGCATCCCTTTTTGTGCTTGGTACTTCAGAGAGTCGCGAAGCGGGCTGGGACTAAAAAGCAGTGTGTTATGAAACCTTCACCGGTAAGTAGAGTCCTAATCCTATGTACGCATAGTTATAGAGGTGTTTATGAAGTGGATAAAAACGTTGTTGTTGGGTGGTATGGCTTGTTTGCCGTTACAGATGGCACAGGCTCAGGGCTTTGATTTTCCGCATTTGATAACGACAGGTCAGGGTGAGGTTACCGCGACTCCAGATAAAGCTGACGTTGCGCTGCAGGTGGTTATCACCGATGAGAGCGCTGCGAGTGCTAAACAGCAGGCGGATAAGGTTGTTGCTCAGCTTAGAAAGGCACTAAACGACTTGGGCATCAGCGAGGCTAGCATCCAATCCGGCAATCTTAATATTGCCCCTCAGATCCACTATCCAAAGAATGGTACACCTGAAACCAAGGGCTATAGAGCAAATCGCAGAATCAATGTGGAGATAACCGACCTAGCTATTTTGCCTAAGGCTTTAGAGGCATCTTTAAAAGCAGGAGTGAATCGTGTGGATAGTGTGCGCTTGGGTGTTCAAGATGCAGATATGTATCAAGCCAAAGCGCGACAAGCCGCAGTGAAGGATGCTCAGGCTAAAGCTAAGGCATTAGCGCAAGACTTTGGTGAAGAGCTTGGAAATGTATGGCAGATCCAATATCAGTCTTCATCGGCATCGCCTGTGATGCGCGCTATGAGCATGGATGAAGCGAAAGAGTCTTCAGGCTATGTTGATTCAACCATCACTATTCGCGATAGAGTCAGCGTGGTGTATAAGCTGGATTAAAAGAGAAAAGCCCTTCGATGTCGAAGGGCTTTTTAGTGTGATTAGTGAAGCAGGCGAGCTCGAACGGTACCGTCGATCTCTTTAAGCTTGGCTAGCGCTTCTTCAGAGCGAGCCGCTTCTACGTCGATAACTACATAACCCATATCGCCTTTGGTCTGTAGGTACTGACCTGCGATGTTGATATCCGCTGATGCGAAGATGGTGTTGATCTGGGTTAGGATACCAGGGCGGTTCTCGTGGATGTGAAGCAGACGAGAGGTATCGCTGTGCTGCGGTAGAGAAACCTCAGGGAAGTTAACGCTCGATAGGGTAGAACCGTTGTCAGAGTATTTAGCTAGCTTACCTGCAACCTCAAGACCGATGTTCTCTTGTGCCTCTTGGGTTGAACCGCCCACGTGAGGAGTCAAGATAACGTTGTCGAACTTGGTCAGTGGCGACTCAAAAGTATCCGCATTGGTCTTAGGCTCAACAGGGAATACGTCGATAGCGGCACCAGCAAGGTGACCCGCTTCTAGAGTGTCACATAGCGCTGGAATATCCACCACAGTTCCACGAGCGGCGTTAATGAAGATTGAGCCAGGTTTCATCATGGCAAACTCTTCAGCGCCCATCATGTTCTTGGTTCCTGCAGTCTCTGGTACGTGCAAGCTGATCACATCACACTTGTTTAAAAGCTCTGCCATGGTTGGGATCTGAGTGGCATTACCCAGTGATAGCTTGTTCTCGATATCGTAGAAATAAACACGCATACCCAAGTTTTCAGCGATGATGCCTAGCTGAGTACCGATATGGCCGTAGCCGATAATACCTAGGCGCTTACCACGTGCCTCGTAAGAATGGTCGGCACTCTTCTTCCAGATACCACGGTGGGCAAGGGCATTCTTCTCTGGGATACCGCGAAGTAGCAGCAGGATTTGGCCTAGCACTAGCTCAGCCACACTGCGGGTGTTAGAGAAAGGCGCGTTGAATACAGGTACACCTTTAGCCGCGGCGGCATCTAGGTCAACTTGGTTGGTACCAATACAGAAACAGCCGATAGCAACTAGCTTGTTAGCAGCTGCAAGTACACGTTCATTTAGATTGGTGCGAGAGCGGATACCGATAAAATGGACGTCTTGAATGGCCTCAATCAGCTCTTCTTCCGATAGAGAGCCTTTAAGATATTCGATGTTGGAGTAACCAGCGCTTTCTAGTACCTCTACTGAAGAAGGGTGAAGTCCTTCCAAGAGTAAGATTTTGATTTTATCTTTATGAAGCGAGACTCTGGTCATGATAGTCGTTCCTTAACGTATAGATCGAAGAAGTTACAAAAAAGCAATCGTTTACCTGTGACGGTTTATGATTAAGTTAACAAAAAAACTAAGTCATGGGTAAGAAAATTACTTAAAAAAAGCGATGGACCATTTTAGCCCATCGCTGTAATTTTTTAACAATTTTTTAGAATTGCTTATTCTTTACTCTTCGACTTTTGCGCCTTCAGGAGTGCCTGTGATAACCACGTCTGCGCCGCGGTGTGCAAATAGACCTACAGTCACTACGCCAGGAAGAGCGTTGATTTGATCTTCAAGCTGCTTAGGGTTCTCGATAGCCATACCGTGTACATCAAGAATAACGTTGCCGTTGTCGGTAATAACGCCTTCACGATATACAGGGTCACCGCCAAGCTTCACCAGCTCACGTGCCACGTATGAGCGTGCCATTGGGATAACTTCTACTGGAAGTGGGAATTGACCAAGAACGTCAACGCCTTTGGTGCCATCAACAATACATACAAACTTGTCAGAGATAGCGGCTACGATCTTTTCGCGAGTAAGAGCAGCACCGCCACCTTTGATCATCTCACGAGCTGGGTTGATTTCATCTGCGCCATCAACATAAACATCAAGACCTGCAACATCATTGCAGTCGAAAACTTGAATACCTAGTGCTTCTAGTTTCTCAGTAGAGGCTACTGAGCTAGAAACTGCCCCTTTAATTTTGTCACTCATGGTGCCCAGCGCATCAATAAAGTGATTTACGGTAGAACCTGTACCAACACCAACAATAGATCCAGCTTCAACATATTTAAGTGCTGCCCAACCAGCTTCTTTTTTCATTTCGTCTTGGGTCATTTTTAGTTCTCCGAGAGTAAGGGGGAAAGACGTCGCGATTATATACAGATGCAGTATAGATGACACCTGTTAATCGTTTTCGTTTTCAATTTTCTCGACCTTTACCACTGCCAGATTTTGCTCGGGGTAACGATTTTCTGCAGTGGCATATCCCAGCTCTCTATCGGTACCTTATCTACGTTTTGCTGGTCGAAGGCGAGCCCTATGGCGAGCGGTTTATGATTGGTCTGAAATGGCGCTAAGGTTCGGTCATAGTAGCCTCCACCCATACCTAAACGATGTCCAAGATCATCAAAGGCAACCAGCGGAGTGAAAATGATATCCAACTCGCTCACGGGGCAGATATTTTGTACATCGAGTCGGGGCTCTGAGATCCCATACTTGTTGATAACAAGTTCTGTACTTGCTGTGAAATGGAGAAACAGTAACTGCCTTTAGAGAAGGGGTGCAGAACGGGAATATAAACGTCGATCCCTTGTTGCCACAGCCATTCGATACTCGGCATAGGGTTTAGCTCACCATCGTTAGCCAGGTACAGGGCAACCTTCTTAACGGATTTAAGCTCAGTTAACTGCGCAATATGAGCTTTTAGATGAAGGCTAGCTTGGTCGATAAATGATGATGAAAGAGTGTTGCGCATATCGCGCATCTGCTGTCGGATTTGTTGACGAGAAGAGGAAATCATAAGGGAACCCCAGAGTGCCGTTGAGGATTGTGGCCCTTGAACCAGCTGGTTCAAGGCGGATCAGCAATGATGACCGTAGGCTTCTCGATACGAGTCGAGCTTGCTCAATAGCTACCAAGTACTAACCCTTTAGTATTGCTTATCGGCTCAGGGACTTAAATCCTGCTGACGCACACCCCAGGGTAATTCTAATCTTATGCTATTTGACTTTTATCTTGCAACGCTTGTTCTAGCTTTCCATCCAACAGCTCTAGGCGCTGTTCGATGTCGCTTTGTTGTTGCTCGTCAATTTGCCGTTCCAAGAGTTCATAACATACGTTCAGAGCGGCGATAGTCATCAATTTTTCGGTATTGGCTACCTTAGTTTTGTCTGCCATATCCGTGATGCGACGATCAAGGTCGCGGGCGGCCTGACGCAAAGCGTCTTCCTTGCCAGCGGGGCAATTCACTCGGGTAATTTTACCTAAAATTTCAATTTCTACTGCTTGGCTGCTCATGTTCGATAACTCGTGATGGCTTAAGTAAGCATGTGCGTCCGATGCACCTACAGGAAAGAAACTATAGAAAAACCCATTTTAAGATTCAAGCTTTTCCGCCCTGTGGCGAGACGTCTGCGTCCTATTTACACAAAGGTTGGTGAAATCTGCTTCGCAAAACCGCAACCTGATGCTTTTTTGCGATGTATCGGTCTATAGCTAGTGTTACTATAACCTTAAACATTATCGTCGAGATTTTACTATGAGCCAAACTAAACTCCCTCAATATCAGTCAACTGCAGACCAATTTGCGAGCTCAGGCCTATCTGTGTCGCCAGCTGAAATGCACGGTTTGTTGGTGGGAATGCTAAGTGGTGGCTTACAGACAGATAGTGACGGCTGGCAACCACTTATTTTTGATTACACTAATGATGGTCAAGGTTGGCCAATGGCAAGTCTTGCCGCTGCTGAGTTAGCACTCAAGGCGACTCAGGAAGAACTGAATGACCAAGGCTTTGAATTGAGTCTTTTGCTTCCAGAGGACGATGAGTTAGTCGCCTATGCTGAAGCCTGAGTGAGTGGGTGAGTCACTTTGCATCAGGGCTTGGTTTGATCGGTGCGAAAGTAGATAAAGCAAGTGAGCAAGCCCAAGAGGCTCTAGAGGATTTGCTAGAGATTTCTAAGCTTGAGATTGACCCTGAGGATGACCTTCAAGAGCAAGCTCTGCTTCTTGAGCAAGTGGTTGAGCACGTGAAGGTATGTGTGCTGACTATTCATGCTGACTTAGGACAAAAGCCAGCAGAAACTGAATCTAAAACTATTCATTAAGGATATCCGTGCGCTTCGATGTAGTAATTTCTGGAGCAGCGATGAGCGGAGCAACACTTGCTCTCGCTCTAACTAGACTTGCAGGTAAAAAGGTAGCTGTGGTCGACCCACACAGGCCAAGCAAGGAACACCCAGGGTTCGATGCCCGCTCCATCGCACTCTCATATGGCACCATAGAGCTGTTAAAGCGCTTTCAACTCTGGGATGCGCTTGAAGAGCAAGCGAGTCCAATACGCACCATTCATGTCTCTGATAAAGGACACGTAGGCCAAACCGGTTTCGAAGCTGATGCCATGAATAAGCCTTATCTAGGCTCCGTCGTAGAGCTTGAAAAGGTAGGCCAAAGCTATTTTCAATTGCTTGAAAATGAGCCTGAAATTACCTTGTTTTGTCCCGATAGCGTAGCGTCTGTGACCCAGTTTCAGGACAAGGTTGAGGTTGGTCTTAGTAGTGGTGAGATACTCGAGGCTGAGCTTCTAGTTGCCGCTGATGGCACTCGTTCTAAGGTGCTGAACTCCTTAAAATACCGAATCAAATTGAAGAGTTGGGTCAGAATGCGCTGATAGCGAATATTGAACTTGCTAAGCCTCATCAAGGTCAAGCATTCGAGCGCTTTACTGAGAATGGTCCGCTGGCCTTGCTACCCATGACACAGCAACGTATGTCGTTGGTGTGGTGTCTGGATGATGCTCAGCTTGCACAAGCTACACAATGGGATGACGAAACCTTCTTAGAGCAGTTGCAGCAAGCCTTTGGTTGGCGTTTAGGTAAACTGGTTAAGGTAGGTTCAAGATTTTCTTATCCGCTCTCTTTGTACACTCGCGAGCGTATTACTCACCATAGGGTTGCCTTTGTCGGCAACGCCGCACAAACCCTACACCCTATCGCAGGGCAAGGTTTCAATCTAGGTATTCGAGATGTCGCCACGTTAACAGAGGTTATTGCTCAATCTACCGATGCCGGGAGTTACCAGTGCCTCTCTGAGTATCGCAGTGCAAGAGAAGATGACAGGAGTGCAACCGTGGGTATGACCACTGGATTGGTTCGCCTGTTCTCAAATAATTGGGCGCCAACCGTAATTGGACGCAATCTAGGTTTAATGGCCTTCGATACCCTGACACCTGTTCAGGCATGGATAACCAACAGAAGTTTAGGATTGGTAAAAAATTAGTATGATTAAGAACGTGGACTTAGCCATTGTTGGTGGCGGTATGGTTGGCCTTACTTTGGCGCTGGCACTGAAGGATACGGATATGCGTATCGCAATCATCGAAGGGTCAGAAACCAAAGAGATCAGTGAAGAGCCGGCTTCTCGTGTCTCTGCATTGAGTCGTGCCAGTGAGCGTATTCTAGAGCGCTTAGGTGCTTGGGATAATATCGCCCAGCACAGGTGCACTCCTTACAATCAGATGCAGGTGTGGGAGAAGGATAGCTTCGCCAAGATAGAGTTTACCGCCAACGATGTACTGCAAGATAACCTAGGTTATATCGTCGAAAATCAGATCATCGCATCAGTCTTCTAAAGCAGGTTGAGCAGATGCCAAACGTGACCTTTTATCGTCCTAATCGCTGTCAAAGCTTGGCAGTAGGTGAGCGAGAGGCATGGCTTACTCTCGACAATGGTCAGAACCTGACGGCAAAACTTGTGGTTGCCGCAGATGGTGCAAATTCTTGGGTGAGGCAGCAGCAGGATATTCCTCTCACAGAGTGGGATTATGACCACACCGCGATAGTATGCAATGTTGAGATGGAAGAGCCACATCAGCATACTGCGCGCCAGGTATTTACTAAACATGGCCCGCTGGCTTTCTTACCTCTCGACGATGACAAACTTTGCTCTATCGTATGGTCACAGCAGACAGACAGAGCAACAGAGTTACTCAACCTTTCTGAAGAAGATTTCATTAAACACTTGGTGGTAGATTTTGACCTTCAACTCGGCCGAGTCCAAAGCATTTCTGAGCGTCAAGGGATCCCACTTCGAATGCGTTATGCAAGAGACTTTGCTCGCTCACGTATCGCTTTGGTGGGGGATGCAGCACATACTATCCACCGCTTGCGGGCCAAGGTGTAAACCTAGGTATGTTAGATGCCGCTAGCCTTGCTGAAGAGCTACAGAAACTTTGGGATTCGGGCAAGGATATAGGCGATTACCTTAACCTAAGACACTATGAGCGCTGGCGTAAGGCTGAAGCTGTAAAGATGATCTCTGCTATGCAGGTATTTAAAGAGTTGTTTAGTGGGGACGATCCAGTGAAAAAACTGGTGCGTGGTATGGGCATGAATCTAGCAGGCAGTCTACCCGGATTTAAGAACGAGGTGATGCATCGAGCTTTGGGGCTCAAAGGCGACCTGCCTAAATTGGCAAGATAAAAAAGAGGAGGCTAAGCCTCCTCTTTTGGTATTACACGTAACATTCTCTAAGTCGTTTGATCTCTACGTTTACTTCTTTTACTGCTTTGAAGTGACGCTCCTCAGCGTGGTGAGGCAAGATCAGTTTACCCTGGTCAAATTCGAACTTACCAATGCCGTAGATATAAATTCGTCCCTTGAACAATCTACTTATGTGCTTGGCAATCAAAGATGGAATATAACGCTTAAACAGTCTCATTACTGATACCTTTTATAGTTTTGCTGTGCCTCCATGGCGAAGCACATTATAGGCTATTTGGTATTACGAAATTGTGATGTGGCTGGATTTATAAACAGAACGGCGCACATGCACGAAACTTTCATCTGAATAGGTGACATAAGTCGGAGTTATATTGCATAAAGGTGTAAGTGGTTGAACGTTAAAACTTTTGTCACTGATAGTTGGATGAATTAATGTTCAACTAGTTCAAAAATCATCGAACTCTATTTGTAACGAACTATGTCACTGATGTGCGGGGTGCACAGTTCAAGCATATCTTGGGTGTTGAGAAGCACACCTGCCATGTCAGTTCCACTACTGATGGTCACCTGTGGTAGCTCCAATATTTTACGATCAAAGATAACTTTAATATCGTGAGTAAGATGGAAAGGGGTGAGGGTGCCAGGCTTATAACCTGTAATGGATTGCACCTCTTCAAAACCGACACAGGTCACGCGTTTGCATTCAAAGTGGGCTCGGACCTTTTTCGGGTCGACCTGCTGATCTCCGGGAACACAGGCGACGAACATCAGTCCTCCCATATCTCGAAGTAGCATGGTTTTTAGCATGATGCTAGGGCTGATGCCGCGTTGACGAGCCGCGTCTTCGATAGAAACGGCAGGGGTTTGATGTGGAAGCAGGGTGTAAGATACACCCTGCTGGTCTAGATATTGGGTTACTGAGGTATCAGTCATCGAGGGTGTAAGGCAGTGGTTCAAGCTTCCAGATGTTCTCGGGTGCTTCTTTTATGCGAAGCTTGGTTTCGTCTTCTAGGTCTTTGTTAACCACGATAAGCGCCATAGCTATACCGTCCTCGCTACATAGTGCGCTAACGCTTCACCTGCGCCGCGCCAGTTTTCACCAACCTGACGTTCAAACTCAAAACTATCACCCTGTGCCGTACCTGAATGATGCGCATGACTCGCTTATTCATACCACGGTACTTAGCGCGAGCCACGGTTTCTTGTCCTGTGTAGCAACCTTTCTCAAAGCTAACCCCACCTAGAGCTTGCAGGTTCAGGTTTTGCGGAATGTGCTGGCTTTGATCTTTGGCTTCAATGCGAGGGATACCTTGCGCGATATCCAGACCGTCCCAGATACTAGCGTCTAGTTGCTCAGCATCTGTCAGTTTGGCTTTGAGCTGCTCTGCCGCGTTGACATCCACAAGCAGTAGCCAGCGCTGGTCATCGACTTTAATCGCTGAACCACCCTCAATAGCGCGGACTGAGTCTCGGCTGTCACTCAGAGTGTCGACAAAGGATTCTGCTTTTTCACCCAGAATACCTAAGCTGACCGCATCACTGATGTTCATCTCTACCTTAGAGAACACCGAGTACTTCTTTAGCTCGATAAAAGCCGTATCTATACCAGAGGCAGGCTGCCAAAGGGCATAGCCTTCAGCATGATTAAATAGACGGAAGATGCTCCACATCTTTCCTTTAGCATCGCAGTGAGCTCCTAGGTTGATGAGCCTAGGTCTAGGGTCACTAGGTCACAGGTAACTTGGCCTTGAAGATAGCTCTTCTTATCGTCGCCAGTGACTGTAATGGCTTTCCATTGGTTGAGCTCTGTCCATGCTAAAGCGGGTAGATTCATGGTGTTTCCTTGCTTCGAAATTATAGGCACATGGTAATAGTTAAATCTGAGCTTGTCTAAGCGAGTTAAAAAGCTGTGATTTAATTAATGGTTACGACCTCTAGCTATTGATACACTCGGGTAAAATGAAAATGGATTATTAAGAGGTTAACTCATGTTTACAGTTGAGGATAAAGCACGAATCAAGTGGGCATGCCGTCGAGGAATGCTAGAGCTAGATGTGGTTATCATGCCTTTTTTCGAAGAGTGCTTCGAAGGTTTGACGGAACAGGAACAGAGAGATTTTGTATCCCTACTCGAGTGCGATGACCCAGACCTATTTACTTGGGTAATGGGTCACGGTCGCAGTGAGAACTTAGCCCTTGCCTCTATGGTGGATAAGGTGGTGGCTCACAATATGAGTAAGGTTAGATAAAACAAAAAGGCGCCGAGGCGCCTTTTTTATGGTTCTAGGATGGTCGGTTTCGCCTCTGGCAAGATGTCCGGGTAATCCAAGGTATAGTGCAGACCACGGCTCTCTTTACGCTCCATGGCACTTTTCACCATTAGCTCGGCTACCTGAAGTAGGTTACGCAGTTCAAGCAGGTTGTTGGATACGCGGAAGTTGCTGTAGTAGTCGTGTACCTCTTGCTGAAGCAATTGAATACGACGCAACGCACGTTCAAGGCGCTTATCGGTGCGCACGATACCCATGTAGTCCCACATAAATAGACGCAGTTCGTGCCAATTGTGTTGCAGCACTACCTCTTCATCTGAATTACATACTTGGCTTTCATCCCAGTTTGGAAGTTCGCCTGGCATATCGGCACCATCGATCTCTTTCATGATGCTCTTAGCTGCAGCCCAAGCATAAACAACACACTCAAGGAGTGAGTTTGAAGCCATGCGGTTTGCACCGTGCAGACCTGTGTAACTCACCTCACCGATGGCATACAGACGTTCAACATCCGTCTCACCTTTGGTGTTAACCATTACACCACCACAGGTGTAGTGAGCGGCAGGTACGATAGGGATCTGCTCTTTAGTCATGTCCAAACCAAGGTCTTGCAGACGCATATAGATGGTTGGGAAATGCTTCATGATAAATTCTGGAGACTTGTGAGTGATGTCCAGGTACATGCAGTCTGCACCCAATCGCTTCATCTCAAAGTCGATGGCGCGTGCCACGATATCACGGGGTGCCAGCTCTTCACGTTCATCGAAGTCCGGCATAAAGCGAGTGCCATCTGGACGACGCAGATAAGCACCTTCACCACGCAGTGCCTCGGTTAAAAGAAAATTGCGTGCCTCTGGGTGATACAGGCAAGTAGGGTGGAACTGGTTAAATTCTAGGTTAGCTACACGGCAACCTGCGCGCCATGCCATCGCAATACCGTCACCCGAGGATACGTCAGGGTTACTGGTATATTGATACACCTTAGACGCACCGCCCGTTGCCAGAACAACGAACTTTGCAGCTACGGTTTCCACGTGTTCGGAATCACGGTTCCAGATATAAGCACCGACAACCTTCTTGGCATTGCCGCCCTCTTTTATCTTGTCTTCAGTGATCAAATCGACCGCATTGTGGCGTTCAAGAACAGTGATGTTCGGGTGGTTGAGTACGTTTTCTTGTAGAGAGGTTTGCATCGCCATGCCAGTGGCATCGGCGGCATGCAGGATACGTCTGTGACTATGACCGCCTTCGCGGGTCAAGTGATAACGAGGCTCATCGCTCTCTTCATCTGTCTCTTCCTGATCGAAAGGAACACCACCGTCGATAAGCCATTGCACACATTCGCGTGCGTTTTCTGCAATAAACTGAACCTTATCCTTTTCACAAAGGCCAGCACCAGCAATCAAGGTATCATCTACGTGCGACTCAATAGTGTCGCTCTCGTCAAAAACGGCCGCTATACCACCTTGGGCATAGAAGGTCGCGCCCTCACGACTCAGGCTCTTGCTGAGTACTATTACCTTTGCCTTATTGGCGATACGAAGTGCCAGAGACAGGCCAGCCGCGCCACTGCCTACAACCAGAACATCGCACTGTTGCTGAGTATTTGAATTCATCGAAATGTCGTTCCCTATTTATATTTGCTAGCTCTAACTCACTGGATAGGTATTTGTAGTTTTTACTTGTTATTAACTTCAGTGATAGTTAGGGTGCTACTATTCGACTATGTGTCGTTTTTATGCGCCTTGTGTTGAATCAAAATGCGCCGAATTCGGACGCTAAATAAGAAGAAAAAGGCGTAAATACACGCGTAGTACATCACATTTTTGATTAAGTTTGAAAAAAACTTAATCAATTTGAACTTTTGCAGGCCCTATAGGTCACAATAGTGCTCAAGCGAATAGTGGTGTCAATCATAGATCACATTCTAATACACCCACACCTGAGAAGGTGCGGATGAACATAGGAGTATAAGCTCGAATGAACGAGCAGTTGACCGATCAGGTTCTGATTGAGCGCATTCAAAATGGGGACAAACAGGCATTTAACCTGCTGGTGGTCAAGTACCAGAATAAAGTATGTAACTTGATCTCCCGATACGTGAATAACCCGAGTGATGTGGCGGATGTAGCCCAAGAAGCTTTTATAAAGGCATACCGAGCTATCCCAAACTTTCGTGGAGAGAGTGCCTTTTACACTTGGCTTTACCGTATCGCCGTAAACACGGCCAAGAACCATATTGTTGCTCAAGGGCGCAGACCTCCTGCTACCGACGTAGATGCGGAAGACGCTGAATACTACGAAACAGGAAATGCGCTCAAAGAAATTTCGAACCCAGAGAATTTGGCATTGTCGAAAGAATTGAAGCAGGTGGTATTTGATGCGATCGAAGCACTACCTGAAGACTTGAAAACGGCGATGACGTTACGTGAATTGGATGGCCTCAGTTATGAGGAAATAGCGGCTGTAATGGAATGCCCCGTTGGGACAGTACGCTCCAGAATTTTCCGTGCGCGTGAAGCGGTAGAAAAGAAGATGAAACCGCTTCTGCAACGATAGTGACCATTAAGGTGAAACTAATGTCTAACAAAGAAAATATTTCTGCTCTACTCGATGGGGAGACCATCGATAAGGCTCTGCTTGCCGACCTAGAGCATGACAAGGATGCGCAGCAGACATGGCAGAATTATCATCTCATAGGTGATGTAATGCGAGGCGATGCCCCTCAATCTTCGGATTGGGACATCGCTTCTCGAGTAGCACTTGCTCTTGAAGACGAGCCTGCACACTCGACTAACGTTAAACCTATGATGGAGCCTCAGCCTACACCTTCGCAGGCGAAGAAGGCGTTGCCACAATGGCTAACCCAGTTTGGCCAAGTAGCGGTTGCTGCTTGTGTGTCTTTTGCGGTTATTGTGGGCGTACAACAGTACGGTGGTAGCATTGACGGTAATGGCGCGGAGCAAAGTGAGATTCCAGTGCTTCAAACCGTCCCTCTAGCAGGTAGTGTAGAGCCAGTGAGCCTGACCCGTGAGTCAGTGCGTCCTCAGGCTGAGACCGCAGCGAGCGATGAAAAAATCGCCGAGCAGCGTCGTCGTATCAATACTATCTTGCAAGACTACGAACTGCAGTTACGCTTGAACCAAGGTTCAGAACCATCCACACAAGATTCGGAAATCAAATGAAAAAATTCCTGGCCAGTGCCGTTGCACTGATCAGTCTTTCCCTTCCATCCATAGCGTCGGCCAATGAAGGTGCGTCGGCGCTGTTGGATAAGATGAGTGAAGCGAGCCATTCGCTTAACTACGAGATGTCTTACGTGCTGATTCGTAAGAGCAGTATCGAACCCCTTGTATATCGCCAAGCCGTAGATAATGGCAATCAACTAGCACAACTGGTGTACCTCAGTGGACCGGTGCGCGAAGTGATCCAGCGTGGCAATCAGGTAAGTTACATCGAGCCTGGCATTGACCCTTTTACCATCGAGTCTGACAAGATGGTGGCACCTTTGATGCCTATGCTGAAGGTGGATGTTAACAAGCTTAAAGACAACTATGACGTAGTTAAGGTAGGCAGAGCACGCGAGGCCGGTGCGGCAACGGATGTTATCCGTGTGGTTCCA
Source organism: Vibrio sp. JCM 19236 (assembly GCA_000830455.1). Classification (GTDB taxonomy): domain Bacteria; phylum Pseudomonadota; class Gammaproteobacteria; order Enterobacterales; family Vibrionaceae; genus Vibrio. Next base: position 187,838 of record BBSB01000003.1, on the reverse strand, counting down.
AAAGATGGCCAGCGTTATTCCTATATCGTTTGGGTTGAAGAACAAAGCGGATTACCACTGCGTGCTGATCTTATCGACCGTGATGGTGAAATCCTAGAGCAGTATCGTACCGTTTCCTTCTCTGTTACTGACCACCTAGTGCCAGTAATGAAAGGCTTGGAAAAAGCGACGTTGCCCGAGGTGGTGACTTTGCCTGATAGTCAGGTAACACAAGTAGGCTGGCAAGCCACTTGGATGCCACAGGGCTTCAAGAGTAAGAAGATCCAGAGTCATCCATTGTTTGGCTCAAACCGCGTAGTAGAGAGTCAAATCTATACTGATGGTCTGTTCCAATTCTCTATCTATGTCGCACCGGAAGATGATTTCTCGTTGAAGCGCCAACTTGTGCGCCAAGGCCGACGTACTCTACAAAGTGCTGTAGTCGATAAGCACGAGGTGATTGTGGTGGGCGATATCCCGCCGAGCACTGCGCAACGTATCCTGCAATCTGTAACCTTCCAGTCGGTACTCGTGCAATGATGCGAGCACTGGCTGAGGTGACTAGCGTGTCATCTGATCCAAAAGACCCTGCGAGTTACATCGTGGGGCTTTCTTGTGAGCAGCAAACCTCTTGCAGTGGCTGCGCCTCCAAATCTCACTGCGCAACTGGACAAGTTTCTAAGGCAATCGGCAATCGTCAACATGCTTGGAGCATGAACACATCAGAAAAGCTTTCTGTTGGGGATGTCGTTGAGATTGGACTGCCTGAGAAAGAGCTACTCTCGATAGCCTCTATTGTTTATCTAGTGCCTCTATTTGGTTTGTTCATCGGTGCCGCGTTCGGTGCCTATATCTCTAATCTGGCGTTTGACGGAGCTGAGTGGCCGAGTATCGTACTCGGTGCTCTAGGTGCACTAATCAGTGGCCTTATCATCAAGGCTCGCCTTTGCTATAGCCAAGCGGACCAAAGGGTTACACTAGTACGCACATTGGGCCAACCTTTAGAAATAAAATGAGGATAGCTACCTAGGCTGAAATTAGGTAGAATCTGCCCACTTGAGCAAAATGTAGCTACATTTTCCCTTTCAATTAGTAAGAGTCTAACCGCATCTAAAATGAAGAACATTCGTAACTTTTCTATTATTGCCCACATTGACCATGGTAAATCCACTCTGTCGGATCGTCTGATCCAGGTATGTGGTGGCCTTAGTGACCGCGAAATGGAAGCGCAAGTTCTTGATTCAATGGATCTTGAAAGAGAGCGCGGTATCACCATCAAGTCACAGAGCGTGACTTTGGACTACAAAGCGAAAGATGGGGAAACCTATCAGCTAAACTTCATCGACACTCCAGGACACGTGGATTTCTCTTATGAGGTTTCTCGTTCTCTTGCTGCGTGTGAAGGTGCACTTCTAGTAGTAGACGCAGGTCAGGGTGTAGAAGCTCAGACACTAGCAAACTGCTACACAGCGATCGAAATGGATCTGGAGGTTGTGCCAATCTTGAACAAGATTGACCTACCAGCAGCTGATCCTGAGCGTGTTTCAGAAGAAATCGAAGACATCGTTGGTATTGATGCGATGGAAGCTGTTCGCTGTTCAGCGAAAACAGGCCTTGGCGTTGATGAGGTGTTGGAAGAAATCGTGAAGGCGATCCCGGCACCAGAAGGTGAGCCGGAAGGTCCACTGCAGGCGCTAATCATCGATTCTTGGTTTGATAACTACCTTGGCGTTGTTTCACTTGTGCGTATCAAAAACGGCAAGCTAAAGAAAAACGACAAGATTAAGGTAATGAGCACAGGTCAAGTTTGGGGAGTGGATCGCCTAGGTATCTTTACGCCTAAGCAAATCGACACGACTGAACTGAACACTGGCGAAGTAGGCTGGGTAGTATGTGGTATCAAAGATATCCTTGGTGCCCCGGTTGGCGATACCTTAACTCATGCTAAAGGTGGCTGTGAAACAGCACTGCCAGGCTTCCAGAAAGTGAAGCCACAGGTATACGCGGGTTTATTCCCAGTATCATCTGATGATTATGAAAACTTCCGCGATGCACTAGGCAAACTGAGCCTAAATGACGCGTCACTATTCTACGAACCAGAGAGCTCTGCTGCACTGGGTTTTGGTTTCCGTTGTGGTTTCCTTGGTATGCTTCACATGGAAGTTATCCAGGAGCGTCTAGAGCGTGAATATGACCTTGACCTAATTACTACAGCTCCAACAGTAGTGTATGAGGTAGAGAAAACTAACGGTGAAGTATTGTATGTAGATAGCCCAGCTAAACTACCAGCAGTAAATGATCTTGAGGCAATTCGTGAACCAATGGCTCGCTGTAATATCCTCGTACCATCAGACTATCTAGGTAATGTTATTACCCTTTGTGTCGAGAAGCGCGGTGTTCAGGTGGATATGGTTTATCACGGAAACCAAGTTGCTCTTACCTACGACCTGCCTATGGCAGAGGTGGTACTAGACTTCTTTGATCGTCTAAAATCGACTTCTCGTGGTTACGCATCTCTAGACTACAACTTCCATCGCTATGAAGAATCAAACATGGTGCGCGTAGATGTATTGCTTAATGGCGATACCGTTGATGCACTGGCTATCATCACTCACAAAGACAACGCACAATCACGCGGTCGTCAATTAGTTGAGAAGATGAAGGAATTCATTCCTCGTCAGATGTTTGATATCGCGATTCAAGCTGCGATTGGTAACCACATCATCGCGCGTTCAACAGTTAAGCAGCTACGTAAGAACGTAATCGCTAAGTGTTATGGCGGTGACGTGAGCCGTAAGAAGAAGCTTTTGAAGAAGCAGAAAGAAGGTAAGAAGCGCATGAAGCAGATCGGTAACGTTGAGCTTCCGCAAGAAGCCTTCCTAGCGATTCTTCATGTTGGCAAAGATTAATAGATTGACCGTCTAATAATGAATTGTACAAAAGTGAAAGGGTCATCGGCTCTTTCACTTTCGTTGTTTTTGAAACAGGTAATTTTAAGGGATTTAAATGGCTAACACGTTTTCTCTAATCCTAGTCATCGTGACTCTTGTGACTGGTATTGTTTACGCCTTTGAAAAACTAAAATGGGGCAAGCAGCGTCAAGCCAAGGTTGCTGAAGTCGAGGCTCAAACTAATGAGCTAGATGAGCAAACCAAGGCTAAAATCACCGCTCAGCCATGGTGGATTGAGAACAGTGTTTCTATCTTCCCTGTAATTGCTTTTGTTCTGGTTCTGCGTTCATTTATTTATGAACCATTCCAGATCCCGTCAGGCTCTATGATGCCAACTCTGCTGGTGGGTGATTTCATCTTAGTAGAGAAGTATTCGTACGGCCTGAAAGACCCTGTATTTCGTTCTCAATTGGTAGAGACAGGTAAGCCTGAGCGCGGTGATATCGCTGTGTTTAAGTTCCCACCTCAGCCAAATATTGACTACATTAAACGTGTTATTGGTCTACCGGGTGATACGGTGCGTTATAGCCGTGACAAGCAACTGTGTGTTAAGCCAAAGGGTGAGAGTCGCTGTAATCCAGTGCCTCTAACTAACTACACAGAGAGCGAATTTGTTCAAAACAATATTCCGATGATTCGTCTAGACGAGAGCCTAGGTGAGCATCAACACCAGATTTTGATCAACCCACTTCGTCAGGACAATGTGGCGGCGTATCAGCCTCGCTCTGGCGTAAATGAGTGGGTGGTTCCTGAAGGTCATTACTTCATGATGGGCGATAACCGCGATAACAGTGCTGATAGCCGTTACTGGGGTTTCGTACCTGAGGCCAACTTGGTTGGCAAAGCGGTGGGTATCTGGATCAGCTTCGAGTTCGAGCGTGGTCAAGACAGCATCCTACCATCTTGGATCCCGACAGGGGTTCGTTTTAACCGCATTGGCGGCATTGAGTAATTAGAGAGAGTATGAATTCTCAACTATCAAGACTAGAGAAGAGCATAGGTTACAAGTTTGAGAACCTTGCTCATCTGCAATTGGCACTCACTCATAGGAGTGCCAATAGTAAGCATAATGAGCGACTAGAGTTTCTGGGCGATTCAATTTTAAGTTTTGTTATCACCGACGACTTGTACCATCGTTTTCCTCAGGTAAACGAAGGGGATATGAGCCGTATGCGTGCGACGCTAGTACGAGGTAAAACCTTGGCTGAATTGGCACGTGAGTTCGAGTTAGGTGACTATTTAAAATTAGGTCCAGGTGAGTTGAAGAGCGGCGGTTTCCGTCGTGAATCTATCTTGGCGGATGCAGTTGAAGCCATCATAGGTGCGGTTTACCTAGACAGTGATACAGAGACAGTTCGTAAGATGGTACTGGGTTGGTATAAGACACGACTTGAAGAAATTAAGCCAGGCGTATCTCAAAAAGATCCTAAGACTCGTCTTCAAGAATTCCTGCAAGGACGTCGTAAGCCACTTCCTAGTTATGAAGTGACTAGAATTAAGGGTGAGGCTCATAACCAAGAGTTCACCGTTATGTGCGCAGTAACGGGTATCGACCAGCCAGTAAAAGGCGTGGGTACTAGTCGTCGTAAGGCGGAACAGGCAGCAGCTGAACTTGCATTGGAGAAACTAACGAATGTCTAATCACGATAACTCAGAAGAGCAAGAGTTCGATCTAGACGCCTATTTTGCGTCTCACAATCAAGAACAAGCGACCTCTGAAGAGAACCAACACTGTGGCTTTATCGCTATCGTTGGTCGACCAAACGTGGGTAAATCGACGCTACTGAACCACATTCTGGGTCAGAAGATCTCGATTACCTCGCGTAAGCCTCAGACTACTCGTCACCGCATTATGGGTGTGGATACCGACGGTGATTATCAGGCTATCTTCGTCGATACTCCAGGTCTACATATCGAAGAGAAGCGAGCGATTAACCGCTTGATGAACCGCGCGGCGAACAGTACCTTGAGTGATGTGAACCTAGTGTTCTTCCTTGTAGATGGTACGCACTGGACAGCAGACGATGAGATGGTTCTGAATAAGCTTAAGGCTGCCAACTTCCCAGTTGTTCTGTGTGTGAACAAGGTTGATCAGGTTAAAGACCGCAATCTAGTTATGACCCACATGCAAGATATGTCTGAGAAGATGGATTTTGTGGACATAGTGCCTATCTCGGCTAAGCAAGGTAAGAATATCGATGTACTGCGCAAGCATGTTCGTGAACACCTACCTAAGGCTATTCACCACTTCCCTGAAGAGTATGTGACTGACCGCTCTCAGCGCTTTATGGCTTCTGAGATCGTACGTGAGAAGTTGATGCGCTTTACCGGTGATGAGCTTCCATATTCAGTGACCGTTGAGATCGAGCGTTTTGACTACAACCCAGATACAGATGGCTTCCACATCAATGCCCTAATTCTGGTTGAGCGTACTGGTCAGAAGAAGATGGTTATCGGTAAGGGTGGCGATAAGATCAAAACCATCGGCCGTGAGGCTCGTCTAGATATGGAAGAGCTGTTTGGCCGTAAGGTGTACCTCGAAACCTGGGTTAAGGTTAAGTCTGGTTGGGCTGATGATGAGCGAGCGTTGCGCTCTCTGGGCTACATGGACGACCTATAATTATTTCGAAACTCCACCGCTCAGGTGGAGTTTTTTGTCTCTAGGGTGTGATAAGTGAGTGTGATTGATGGCTTTCAGCGTTGCTTTGTGTTGCATCGCAGGCCCTACACAGAATCAAGCTTAATATTGGATGTCTTCTCCGAAGACTATGGTCGCGTCACCATACTCAGTAAGGGGGGACGTAGCAAACGCTCGCCCCTAAAAGGGGCACTGCAGCCCTTTACCCCATTACTGCTCAAGTGGGGTGGTGGTGGCTCAATGAAAACCCTGCGTCAAGCTGAGCCAATCAGCCTTGGTCTGCCCCTGTCAGGGGTAAACCTCTACTCGGCTATGTATGTGAATGAGATATTGGCTCGAGTGACAGCCATGAGGTGCCATATCCAGAGCTATTCATCGACTATCTGCATGCATTGACTGAGCTTGCTCAAGCTACCAACCCAGAACCTGCTCTTCGCCGGTTTGAACTGGCCTTATTATCCGCGCTTGGCTATGGGGTAGATTTCATGCACTGCTCGGGTACTGGTGAACCCGTCGATCCTAAGATGACCTATCGCTATCGTGAGCAACAAGGCTTTATCGCCTCGGTGCGCAAAGACAACCTTACTTTTAGCGGTGAGGAGCTTATCGCCATAGCGGAAAGAAGATTTACAACACCGGCACAATTAAGTGCGGCCAAGCGCTTTACACGTATAGCATTAAAGCCTTATCTTGGTGGCAAACCATTAAAAAGTAGGGAACTTTTCCTTCCCCGCACACGGAGCATTGGACAATGAAACCGATTCTACTTGGCGTCAATATTGACCACGTAGCAACCCTAAGAAACGCCCGCGGCACCAAATACCCAGACCCTGTACATGCAGCTGAGATTGCAGAGCGTGCAGGTGCAGATGGCATCACTATCCACCTTCGCGAAGACCGTCGTCATATCCTTGACCGCGACGTCCGTATCCTGGCTGAGACCATTCAAACTCGCATGAATCTTGAGATGGCGGTTACCGATGAGATGGTAAATATCGCTCTTGAGACTAAGCCTGAATATGTGTGTCTAGTACCTGAGAAGCGTGAAGAACTAACCACTGAAGGTGGTTTGGATGTGATTGGTCACCTAGATAAGATCAAGGCGGCGACTGAAAAACTAACCGCAGCAGGTATCAAGGTATCTCTATTCATCGACCCTGAGCAATCTCAGATTGATGCATCGAAAGCAGCAGGCGCACCATTTGTAGAGCTTCACACTGGTCACTACGCTGAAGCGACCGATGACAAAGAGCTAGCAAAAGAGCTAGAGCGCATTGCAGAAGCGGCTCGCTATGCTGATTCTCAAGGCATTACCGTGAATGCAGGTCATGGTCTGACTTATCACAACGTTGGTCCTATCGCTGCACTTCCTGAAATTTACGAGCTAAATATCGGTCACTCTATTATTGGTCGTGCGGTATTCGACGGTCTGCACAAAGCGGTAGCGGATATGAAGGCTGTAATGGAGCAGGCGCGTAAATAATGGCAATTCTTGGTTTGGGTACAGATATTGCTGAGATTGAGCGAGTTGAAAAGGCGCTGACGCGCACTGGTGCTCCCTTTGCTAGACGGATTCTTACTGAAGCTGAAATGACTCAGTTTGATTCCATCAAACCCCAAGCCAAGTTTTTAGCTAAACGCTTCGCAGCTAAAGAGGCTGCATCAAAGGCTCTGGGAACGGGCATCGCCAAAGGTGTCTCGTTTCAAGACTTTGAAATCCGCAACGATGAATTTGGTAAGCCCTATCTAGAGTTATCAGGGCAGGCTAAGGTCATTGCTGACAAGATGGGCGCCACTCATTGCCACTTATCTATCTCAGACGAGCGCCACTATGCAGTGGCGACCGTTATCCTCGAGAGTTAACCTAGTTTTTAGTTAACTAAGGTATAGACGCGCTGTCGTCTGTACCTTCTCCATTTCATCCTGAAGTTCTAGCAGTTCTGGCTCGATATCCTCGACACTGTCACCAGAGCGAAGCATCTTCTCAACCTGTGCACAGGCTATCTTGAGCTTAGGGACACCGCAATAACTGCTACTGCCGTGCATCTTGTGTACATGATGAATAAGCTCATCTTTGGCCACTGACTGCTCGTCGATAGCCTTTTCAATCACCTGATTTACCTCAGGAATATAGTCCACCAACATCTGCAGCATCTCTTTGGCGAGGTCTTCCTTATTTGCCGACTGAGTCAGAGCTGCATCCCAATCTATGATGACATCGCTTTTCTGGTTTTCAGTTTCAGTATGAATTAGCGTATTGATTGGCATGCTTTCGGTAACCTGCTCTTTCTGACCCCAGTGGTTTAGCACTTTGAGCAGTACCTGCTCTTCGATAGGTTTGGTCAGGTAGTCGTCCATACCTGCGCTTAGTAATCGGTCACGTTCTCCACTCATGGCGTGAGCGGTTACCGCAATCACAGGTGTGTCTTTGTTGAGGTCACTCTGCTTGATAGCTTGACAGGCTGCAACACCGTCCATGCCCGGCATCTGAATGTCCATCAAAATTAGGTCGAAATGTCGGCTGTTAGCCTCTGTCACCGCGTCATGGCCGTTATTACAGGTCACTACTGACTCTACATGTTCTTCCAAGAGCGCACTGATGAGCTTGAGGTTAGCTGGGTTGTCGTCCACCGCCATTACCTTAAGAGGTAACTTCTCAAGCAACACAGGCTCTGGCTTAGTATAAGGCAGAGCGTGCATTTCTTGACCGTGTAGAAGCGATTGCATCAGCTTGGTGCGCGTCAGCGGTTTGATCACACAGGTCACCGAGTGTTGTGACATCAACATCTCAGATAGCGCTAACTGATTACTCGGTAGGCCCAGAATGATATTTGGCGATACCGCTTTGGCCCTATGGATAAAGTCGATGAGTTCGGTTTCGCTGTAGACCTCATTTATTGGCAGGTTGTAGACGATATAGTCATGTGATGACAGCTTATCCGGTATCGAAGAGCGGTATTGAGTAATCACGCCTTCTTGAGTCAGAAGCTGCTGAACCACGTTTGCAGCCTGTAGGTTTTGCTCGATAAGCAGTACTTCTTTCTCACGGATAGAAGTAAGATCAAGCTGCTCTAGAGGAAGGTCTGTGGTGGTCAATCTGATGGTGAACCAGAAGGTTGAGCCTTGGTGCAGGCGACTGGTTAGGCTGATCTCTCCGCCCATCTGACGAACCAGTTTTTGAGTGATAACCAGACCGAGGCCAGTACCACCATAGCGACGTGTAATACTCGCATCTGCTTGGCTGAAGGCTTGGAATAGCTGGGCCTGTTGACGTTCTGAGATACCGATACCAGTATCGCGAACCATAAACTGGATTTCGACCTGATCTTCTTTCTGCGAACGCAGCTCGATAGAGACATCGATATTGCCACGCTCGGTGAACTTGATTGCGTTGCCCACAAGGTTAGTCAGTACCTGCTGAATACGCAGTGAATCACCCACAACCCCAGCAGGGATCTTAGGATCGACCTTGAGGGTGAGCTCTAGGCCTTTTTCATGAGCACTCGGCGCCTGCAGGTTAACGACCTCTTCCAGAGACTCTTGCAGATCAAATGGTATGTTCTCAAGGAGCAGTTTACCTGCCTCAAGTTTCGAGAAGTCCAAGATGTCATTGATGATGTTAAGCAGGTTGTTTGCCGAGCGTTCAATGGTTTGCAGATAATCGGTCTGACTGTGGCTGAGGTTGGTTTTCAGCATCTGACGGGTAAAGCCGATAACACCATTGAGCGGGGTTCTTAGCTCGTGAGACATATTGGCCAAGAATTCAGATTTCACACGAGCGGCTTCCTGTGCACGCTTCTTCGCAATATCCAGCTCAACGTTTTGGATCTCTAGCTGCTCTAGGGTTTCACGCAAGTCAGAGGTAGCTTGGTCGATACTGTGCTGCATCTCGATATGGTATTCAGACAGCGACATAGCCATGGCGTTGATACCGGTTTTTAGCGAGTTCAGCTCACCGTGCATCTTACCCTCTATACGCACATCAAGCTGACCACGACGAATCCTATCCACGCTGTTTTTCAGGTGGGTGATCGGCATGGTGATGTCTTGCATCAGGCGATAGGCGAAGAATGCGGACAAACCGACACCTAGGAACATCACGATAAGCGCGACCACTATCTCTTGATACTGTTGCAAGCGAAGGCTAGAAAGATCCAGCTCGATAGCGATATAACCCAGCACCTGATCCGTCTCTTTGGCATCCGCTTGCGGGGCAATAAACTGAGCTTCGGCTATGATAGGTGCACGAATGATAAGCTTAGTATCAACAAGATCGACCGTGCTGTGCATAGGGATCGGTTGATCCTTCGAGAACATCAAGCTTTGAAAGTTTGGATGGAAGTTTGAAGTTACGAATAGCTCGTGGTTGGCATCGAACACCGCGATACTGCGCACCACATCAGAACGTTTTCTATGGCTATAACTGATAAGACGGCGCACCGCTTCTCGGTTTTGTTGCAACATGGCAAATTCACTGGCGATAGCCAAGGGTTCGACGATGTTGGTACCGGCAGTGATTAGCTGAGATTCAAGGTCGTTGTAGCGATTTGAAGTGAAAAAGACGCTCAATAGCAGACCCACAATAAGGGTAGGTGCAAGGGTCAATGTGATTACGCGAGCGCGTAAGCCGTATCTTGTCATGTTTTATTGGTGCGCTATCTGTGAAAAAATAAGCCGAATCCTTTCCTCACACCGGTGTGAGGGTGCAATGGATATAGTCTAACCCAATATTTCTTGCTAGCGAATGCATAGTATGGAAATTGTTTAACCGAGAATTTGATATATGGCCAACTTTTTTAAGCCGACGAAGAAAACCTCTACCTCTAATAAGCACTTTGCCGTCGATATCGAACGATATGACTACCAAGGGGCAGGGATTGGCTTTAATAACAAGAAGTTGGTATTTGTAGAGGGCGCTCTTGTAGGCGAGAAGGTGTTGGTTCAGCCTACCGAGACCAAGAGCAAATTTATCCGCGCTAAGCTAATTAAAGTTCAGCAGAAGAGCGATGCTCGACGTGAGCCTTTCTGCCCACATTTTGACAAATGTGGAGGGTGTTCACTGCAGCATATGCCTTATCAAACCCAACTTGAGGTTAAACAACAGGCCTTTAAGAAATTGATGTCCAAGCTAGCACCTTCAGTGGAGCTCTCCGCTATCATTCAAGGAGACGAACAGGGATATCGCAGACGTTCTCGCATCAGTCTGCGTTGGAATCCTAAGTCTCAGCAATTGGAGTTTGGCTTTAGGCAGGGTAAGAGCAACCAGATTGTCTCAATTGACCAGTGCCCTGTAATGTCGCCAAACCTGCAAGGCTTATTAGCACCTGCTCGTGCCACTCTTTCCTCTCTTTCTCAACCAAGAAACCTTGGGCATCTGGAGCTGGTGGATGCCGACAATACCCAAGTGGTATTGCTACGCACGACTGAGGAGCTCAAGGTTGCAGATAAAGAAGCCATGTTGGAATTTGCCAAAGCGCATCAAGTGAGCCTGTATCTGCATCAAGGCAAGACTGAGCCTGAGATTGTCCATGGCGATGCTCCAGTATGCTCTGAGGCTGGCTCAGAGCTCTCATTTCTACCCACGGACTTTATCCAAGTTAACCGCAGTGTGAACCAGCAGATGGTTTCAGAGGCGATCAGTTGGCTAGATGTGCAAGCAAGTGAGCGCGTTCTGGATCTATTTAGTGGCATCGGTAATTTTACCTTCCTATTGGTAAACTCAGTAGCAAGGTGATAGGTATTGAGGGCGTGCAAGAGATGGTTGACAGGGCTTCTCATAACGCAACTAAACTGGGCGTTGAGAATGCTGAGTTTTATCAGCCAACCTTGTCGATCTGAATGGCAACGAGGAGTGGTCAAAGCAGGGCTTCGATAAGATCTTGCTCGACCCTGCTCGTGCCGGTGCGCAGGGTATCGTTGAGCAGCTTGGACAGTTTAATGCTAGTAAAATAGTGTATGTCTCCTGTAACCCATCGACCTTGGCTAGAGACAGCGAATCACTACTAGAACAAGGCTATAAAATAAGCAAAATGCGTGTGCTGGATATGTTCCCGCAGACAGGACATCTAGAGTCCATGGTTTTATTTGAGAAATAACTGAAATTACTCAAAAAACGACAAATTCAATTACAGGGATGTGATTGAGAAAGGTATACTGGGCTGGTATTCCGCAAAGGTAATCAGAGCAAGATTTTAGGGAAGAAATATGGTTGCAATACGCAGTGCGCATATCAACAAAGACGAAGAGTTTAACCTCGAGCGCTGGGTAGATAGTCTTCACCAAGGACAGAAGACAGAGAATAAACTTAAGAAGCTGTACGGTGAGTGTCAGGAGATGCTTGTCGGACATGAACGCAAAGAGCTACTGCTCTGGCGTGGTCGTGAGATGATAGAGATCTTGATTACTCTGTCTATGGACCGCGCAACCCTTCAGGCCGCGATGCTGTTTCCAGTTGTATCCAGCGGTCTATTCGATGCCGAAGAGCTTAAAGAGCGCTACGGACAAGAGATCATGAAGCTTATCGAAGGTGTGGAAGAGATGGCTGCCATTGGTCAGCTGAATTCCTCTCTCGATGGCTCTGGCGCGTCTGGTCAAGTAGATAATGTACGTCGCATGCTGCTGGCTATGGTAGATGACTTCCGTTGCGTGGTTATCAAGCTTGCTGAACGTATCTGTAATCTTCGTGAAGTAAAAAATGCCCTATCGAGGTGCGTCAGCGTGTTGCCAAAGAGTGCGCCAATATCTACGCGCCACTGGCAAACCGTCTTGGTATCGGTCAGCTCAAGTGGGAGATCGAAGATTACGCCTTCCGTTATCAACATCCAGATATCTACAAGAAGATCGCCAAACAGTTGGCTGAGCGTCGTATCGACCGCGAACAATACATTAAAGACTTTGTGGATGACCTCGAGCTTGAGATGGGTAAGTCCAGTATCAAGGCTGAGGTAAGCGGCCGTCCCAAGCATATCTTCAGTATCTGGCGAAAGATGCAGAAGAAGAAACTGGCCTTTGACGAGCTATTCGATGTGCGAGCAGTGCGTATCATCGCCGACCAGTTGCAAGATTGCTATGGCGCTCTGGGTGTGGTGCATACCAAATATAAGCACTTGCCAAGTGAGTTCGATGACTATGTGGCAAACCCTAAGCCAAACGGTTATCAATCTATCCATACCGTGGTGCTTGGCCCAGAAGGCAAGACCATTGAAATCCAGATCCGTACCAAGCAGATGCATGAGGATTCGGAACTGGGTGTTGCTGCTCACTGGAAGTACAAAGAGGGCAGTTCGGGTGGCCGCAGTGGTTATGATGAGAAGATCACTTGGCTACGTAAGCTTCTGGATTGGCAAGAAGAGATGTCAGACTCTGGTGAAATGCTGGATGAGCTTCGCAGTCAGGTGTTTGATGACCGTGTCTATGCCTTTACTCCGCGTGGCGATGTCGTTGACCTACCTATGGGGGCGACGCCTCTAGACTTTGCTTACCATATTCACTCAGAGGTGGGACACCGCTGTATCGGCGCTAAGGTAGGCGGTCGTATCGTACCGTTTACCCACAAACTTGAGATGGGCGACCAGGTAGAGATTATTACGGCTAAAGAGCCCAACCCATCTCGAGACTGGCTAAACCCATCGCTAGGCTTTGTACATTCAGGTCGTGCGCGCGCTAAGATCAATGCTTGGTTTAGAAAGCAGAGCCGCGAGAAGAATATCGAGGCGGGCAAGGATATCCTTGAATCTGAACTATCCAAGATAGGGGCAACTCTGAAGGATGCGGACGTTTATGCGATGAAGCGCTTTAACGTCAACACTGCAGATGAACTGTATGCCGGTGTAGGTAGTGGTGATATTCGTATCAACCAGGTGGTGAACCACATCAACGCTCTGGTGAATAAACCGACTGCGGAAGAGGAAGACCAGCAGGCTCTGGAAAAACTCCAGTCTTCAGAATCAGACCAACCGATGCAGCTAAGCCGAACAAAGATGCGGTAGTGGTTGAAGGGGTCGATAACCTGATGACCCATCTGGCGCGCTGTTGTCAGCCGATCCCAGGCGATAACATCAGCGGATATATCACCCAAGGTCGAGGCATCTCGTGCACCGTAGCGACTGTGTTCAGTTAAATGAACTGAGATTGCATGCGCCAGAGCGAATCATAGATACGGTGTGGGGCAGTGGCTTTGTGGGCTCATTTATCCTGACTCTACGTATCGAAGCGCTTGAGCGTAGCGGCCTGTTGAAGGATATCTCGACCCTTATCACCAATGAAAAGCTTAAGATCGCTAACATGCGTGCCCGCATAGACCACAAACGTCAGATGTCGATTATGGACATGGATATCGAGGTGAATAACATAGATATCAGTAGTCGACTGCAATCGCGAATCGAACAGATAAAAGACGTCATTTCAGTGAAGCGTCTAAAATAGAAAAACCGACAAGCCCCTAACTCAGGGGCTTGATTTTTATAGGAAAGAATATGTCTACTCCAATCCAGCAGCTCCTAGATATTATGACCAGATTGCGTGATCCAAAGGACGGCTGTCCGTGGGATCTCAAGCAGTCGTTTGACACTATTGTGCCGCACACCATAGAAGAAACCTACGAGGTGGTGGATGCCATTCACAACCAAGATTGGAGCAATCTAAAGGAAGAGTTGGGGGATTTGTTGTTTCAGGTGATCTTCTACTCACAACTCGCTAAAGAAGAAGGACTATTCGATTTTCAAGAGGTGGTCGAGCAGGTCAATGAGAAACTAATACGTCGCCATCCACATGTGTTTAGCGAGCAGGAATTTGACTCAGAGCAGCAGATTCTGAGAACTGGGAGCGAGAAAAAGCCAAAGAAAAAGCGCGCATGGGCAAAGTTGAAGAAAGTATTCTAGACTCTGTACCTAAGTCTCTGCCGGCCCTTAGCCGTGCAGACAAGATTCAGAAGCGCTGTGCTAAGTTTGGCTTTGATTGGGATAGCCTCGGCCCTGTAGTTGACAAGGTTCATGAGGAAGTCCAAGAGGTGGTCGACGAGGCGCTCGCTGTGCCTGTTAAGCAAGAAAAAGTAGAAGAGGAGATGGGTGATCTACTCTTTGCTACGGTTAATCTTGCCAGACATCTAGGGTGCAATCCTGAATCTGCGCTGAGCAAAGCTAATGTGAAATTTGAACGACGTTTTCGTGGTGTGGAGCAGAAGGTGGCGCAAAATGGGCGAGAACTGGCAGAATGTGATCTAGATTACCTCGATAACCTATGGAATCAGGTAAAAAACGAAGAGTAGAATTAGTGATAAGATTGTGAATTGATTTGAAGCAAAAAATAAATCAAATGCGTGTGATAAGTTTCACGTTGTGGCGATAAGGGGCTTCTGGTATATTTTCATCCCGTCCAGAAGAAATCCATTTCCCTCATTCAACCAATTTCAGGTTAAACATGACGACAAATTACATTTTTGTTACTGGCGGGGTTGTATCCTCTCTAGGTAAAGGTATTGCAGCGGCATCGCTAGCAGCTATTCTTGAAGCTCGTGGTCTTAAAGTGACCATGATGAAGCTTGACCCTTACATCAACGTTGACCCGGGTACTATGAGCCCGACTCAGCATGGTGAAGTGTTCGTCACGGAAGATGGCGCTGAAACTGACCTTGACCTTGGTCACTATGAGCGATTCATTCGCACCAAGATGACCAAGCGTAACAACTTTACAGCAGGTCGTGTTTATTCAGACGTTCTTGCAGCAGAGCGTCGTGGTGACTATCTAGGTGCCACTATCCAGGTAATTCCACATATCACTAACGCAATCAAAGACCGCGTAATCAAAGGCTCTGAAGGCCATGATGTAGCGATCGTTGAGGTTGGTGGTACCGTTGGTGATATCGAGTCTCTACCTTTCATGGAAGCGATTCGTCAGCTTGCAGTTGAGCTAGGCCGTGAGCGCGCTATGTTCATGCACCTAACGCTAGTTCCTTACCTAGCGGCAGCGGGTGAAGTTAAGACCAAGCCAACCCAGCACTCAGTTAAAGAACTTCTTTCTATCGGTATCCAGCCTGACATCCTAGTATGTCGTAGCGACCGCATGATCCCAGCGAACGAGCGTAAGAAGATTGCTCTGTTCTGTAACGTGTCTGAGAAAGCAGTTATCTCGATGAAGGACGTAGACTCTATCTACAAGATCCCTCAACTTATCAAGTCTCAAGGTTTGGATGATCTTGTATGTACTCGCTTTGGCATCAATGCACCAGAAGCAGATCTATCTGAGTGGGAACAGGTAATCTACGAAGAAGCGAACCCAACCGGTGACGTGACTATCGGTATGTTGGTAAGTACATCGAACTACCAGATGCATATAAGTCTGTGAACGAAGCACTTAAGCACGCAGGCTTGAAAAACCGTCTAAACGTTAATATTAAATACGTAGACTCTCAGGATGTTGAGAGCAAAGGCGATGAAGCACTAGCAGGTCTAGACGCTATCCTAGTTCCAGGTGGTTTCGGTGACCGTGGTGTTGAAGGTAAGATCCTTGCGGCGAAATACGCACGTGAGAACAAACTTCCTTACCTTGGTATCTGTCTAGGTATGCAAGTAGCGCTTATCGAGTACGCTCGTAACGTTGCTGGCTTAGAAGGTGCACATTCAACAGAATTTAACAAAGAGACCAAAAACCCTGTGGTAGGCTTGATCACCGAGTGGGTAGACGGTGAAGGTAAGGTTGAAGAACGTACCGAAACGTCTGACCTAGGTGGCACAATGCGCCTTGGCTCTCAGCTATGTCACCTTGAGAAAGGGACTAAAGCATATGAGCTATACGGTAGCGCGAAGATCCATGAGCGTCACCGTCACCGCTATGAGGTTAACAACAATTTGCGTCCTCTGATCGAAAAAGCTGGTCTGAAAGTATCTGGCTTGTCGGCGGACAAAAACTGGTGGAAGTTATCGAGAACCCTGCACACCCATGGTTTGTAGCGGCTCAGTTCCACCCAGAGTTCACTTCGACTCCTCGCGATGGCCACCCGCTGTTCGCAGGTTTCGTAAAAGCAGCTGGTGAATTCCAGCGTGGCGAACTCAAGTAAGTAAAGGATTTAGGTGTCTGAAAGAGCGCGTAGGGCACCTTTAAAATATTGACATTTAAATTTGGAAAATAAGAGGAAACATTAATGTCTAAGATCGTTAAAGTTCTAGGTCGTGAAATCATCGACTCTCGTGGTAACCCAACTGTAGAAGCGGAAGTACACCTAGAAGGCGGTTTCGTTGGTATGGCAGCTGCTCCATCTGGTGCATCTACTGGTTCTCGTGAAGCTCTTGAGCTACGTGACGGCGACAAAGCTCGTTTCCTAGGTAAAGGTGTTCTTAAAGCTGTTGAAGCTGTAAACGGCGAAATCGCTACTGCTCTAACTGGCAAAGACGCTAAAGACCAAGCTACTATCGACCAAGTGATGATCGACCTAGACGGTACTGAAAACAAGTCTAAGTTCGGTGCGAACGCTATCCTAGCTGTATCTCTAGCGAACGCTAAAGCTGCTGCAGCTGCTAAAGGTATGCCATTGTTCGAGCACATCGCTGAGCTAAACGGCACTGCTGGCCAATTCTCTATGCCTCTACCAATGATGAACATCATCAACGGTGGTGAGCACGCTGACAACAACGTTGACATCCAAGAGTTCATGATCCAACCAGTTGGTGCTAAGACTCTTAAAGAAGGTCTACGTATCGGTGCAGAAGTATTCCACAACCTAGCTAAAGTTCTTAAGTCTAAAGGCTACAGCACTGCAGTTGGTGACGAAGGTGGTTTCGCTCCTAACCTTAAGTCTAACGCTGAAGCTCTAGAAGTTATCGCTGAAGCTGTTGCAGCTGCTGGTTACGAGCTAGGCAAAGACGTTACTCTTGCTATGGACTGTGCAGCATCTGAGTTCTTCGACAAAGAAGCTGGCATCTACAACATGAAAGGCGAAGGTAAGACTTTCTCTTCTGAAGAGTTCAACCACTACCTAGCTGAGCTAGCTAACCAATTCCCAATCGTTTCTATCGAAGACGGTCTAGACGAGTCTGACTGGGATGGCTTCAAGCACCAAACTGAACTACTAGGTGACAAGCTTCAACTAGTAGGTGACGACCTATTCGTTACTAACACTAAGATCCTTGCTGAAGGTATCGAGAAAGGCGTAGCTAACTCTATCCTAATCAAGTTCAACCAAATCGGTTCTCTAACTGAGACTCTAGCTGCAATCAAGATGGCTAAAGACGCAGGTTACACAGCTGTAATCTCTCACCGTTCTGGCGAAACTGAAGACGCAACTATCGCTGACCTAGCGGTAGGTACTGCTGCAGGTCAAATCAAGACTGGTTCTATGAGCCGTTCTGACCGTGTTGCTAAGTACAACCAACTTATCCGTATCGAGGAAGCTCTAGGTGAGCGTGCTCCTTACAACGGTCTAAAAGAAGTTAAAGGCCAATAATTCGTCCTATTTGGCACTGTAGCAGCGTTGACTGCATAAGCTTGACCTAGTCACATAGGTATCTATGCTCCAAGCTCAAGCTTATTTGTCGCCTTGCTACATCACCAACTAGTTAGAATTATTAGCTAAATGCTTTTCAAAGCGCTCCACTTCGGTGGGGCGTTTTTTTGTTTGAACTATTACACCTGGTTCGTCATCCTCGAGCGCTCTTATCGAGGATCTTCTTACTCACCGAACTCAGTCTTTAGTTTCCGGCATTTAAGTTTTTCTGACTGAAACAAGCGGAATTGTGTTATAAATAGCGCAGTTACATCTAGAAGGATTTGGGCAAGTGCGTGTTTTCTCCGTCATACTGTTTGGGTTGCTGGTTTGGCTTCAGGCCGATTTGTGGTTTGGTAAAAACGGCATCAGTGAACTAAGACAAGTACAAGATGAGATTGCGGTGCAAAGCTCGGTCAACGCTGAATTGCAAAAGCGTAATGACGAGATGTTTGCCGAGATAGACGACCTGCGTCAAGGCTTGGACGCTATCGAGGAAAGAGCTCGCAACGAGCTTGGTATGGTGAAGAAGGGCGAAACCTTCTACCGTATAATTGATTCCGAATAACCCTAAAACGGTTCCTAATTTGAATAAGTATATCGCTATAGTTCCTGCAGCCGGTATCGGCAGTCGTATGCAGGCAGATAAACCCAAGCAATACTTGTCCCTACTGGCAAAACCATCCTAGAACATACCGTTGAACGCTTGCTCTCTCATCCTCAGATTGATGAGGTCATCGTAGCAATCAGTGCATCTGACGATTACTTTTCTCAAACCTCTTTGTCGAATAACCCTAAGGTGACTCAGGTTCTTGGGGGTAAAGAGCGCTGCGATACCGTACTAAACGCACTGGAACACCTTAATCAACAAAACTATCAAGGTAAGGTTCTGGTGCATGACGCAGCTAGACCTAACTTTCAGTTGAATGACCTGACAGCCTTGATGGAGAAGGCAGAAGCACACTCTGTGGGGCTATTCTTGCCTGTAAGGTGAAGGATACGATGAAGCGTTCAGATGAGGCTGCAAACATCAAATCTACTGTTTCTCGCGCTAATCTTTGGCACGCACTGACGCCACAAATGTTTGATTGTGAGGCCTTGCATCTGGCATTGCGCTCGGCACTGGACCAATATCAACTAGTCACAGATGAGGCCTCGGCTATGGAGCTACTTGGAGAATATCCGGCACTAGTGGAAGGCCGTGCGGACAACATCAAGGTCACTCAACCTGAGGACTTTGCATTGATGAAATTTTATCTATCTCAACAGGAGCATGCATGATTCGTATCGGACACGGCTTTGACGTACATAAATTTGGTGGCGAGGGTCCGGTTATCATAGGTGGCGTTGCTGTCCCTTATGAGCAAGGCTTACTAGCACACTCAGACGGTGATGTGGCGCTTCATGCGGTATGTGATGCTCTACTGGGAGCAATAGCGGCCGGTGATATTGGTCATCACTTCCCTGACACTGACGACAAGTGGAAGCGCAAACAGTCGTGAGCTTCTAAAAGATGTTTATCGCAGGGTTTTAGAAGAAGGGTATCTACTCGGGAACCTAGATGTGACCATAATGGCTCAAGCGCCAAAGATGGCGCCGCATATTGAGTCTATGCGTCAGGCGATTGCTGAAGACCTCAATGCTGAGCTTAGCCAGATCAATGTTAAAGCGACCACTACCGAGCGTCTCGGATTTACTGGTCGAAAAGAGGGTATTGCGGTCGAGGCCGTGGTGCTTATCACAAAGAATAACTAAGAGTTTTATGAGCGATATTCTCAACCATCTCCTTACCTGCACGGTAAGCCAAGTGCCAAAGCCAAGCTTAAGGTTGAACCTGAGCATTTTATTGTAAAGGAAGATCTAGGCTTTGAGTTTACAGGCTCAGGGGAACACCTGATGCTAAAAATTCGCAAAAACAGGTGAGAACACCAGTTTTGTTGCCAATGAGCTTGCTAAGTTCCTCGGTGTAAAGTCTAAGGATGTAAGCTGGGCTGGCCTGAAGGATCGCCACGCGGTTACTGAGCAGTGGCTCAGTGTTCATCTGCCAAAGGGCTATGTGCCTGATTTGAGCTTGTTTTCCAAGCGCCACCCTAGTGTAGAAATCCTAGAATCTAGTCGTCACAACAAAAAGCTTCGCCCAGGTGACCTGCAAGGTAATTTCTTTGAGATCACCTTGACTGAGGTTAGCGATGTCGCTGAGGTGGAAACTCGCCTGCAGAGGGTATCTGAGCAGGGTGTACCAAATTACTACGGTGAGCAGCGTTTTGGTCGCAATGGTAATAATGTCTCTGAGGCAGGTCGTTGGGGGCGTGAGAATGTTCGAACTCGTAATCAAAATAAGCGCAGCCTATACCTATCTGCCGCTCGCTCATGGATCTTCAACCAGATTGTCTCTAACCGTATTGAGCAAGACTGTTTCGCAGCGCCAATCGAAGGCGACATAGTTATGCTAAATGGTAAGCCGCAGCCTTTTGAACAGGAATTCGACGCGATTACAGCCGCCCTTGCTGGTGATAATGAGTTGCCTACTCAAGGGGCCGCGCGTGCTCTTGAGCAAGAGGTGGTGGATTCTGAACCAGATCTAATGGCACTTATTCGTGGTAATCGCATGCGCCATGATCGTCGTGAGATAAGCTTGCATCCAACAGATTTGAGCTGGAGTGCTGAGCAAGATGAGGTAAAGGTCTGTTTCTGGCTTTCTTCAGGTAACTTCGCGACCTCTATCTTCAGAGAAGTGGTTGAAGAAATCCCATTTGAGCGCGAATTTAATCAAGAGAACAAATCAGCATGAAGATCTTAATAAGTAACGATGATGGGGTCCATGCTGAGGGGATTCAGACACTGGCAAATGCTTTAAAAGATATCGCGGAGATAGTGGTTGTTGCCCCGGATAGAAACCGCAGCGGTGCGTCTAACTCTTTGACCCTTGAGAGCCCACTTCGAGTTAACGAGATAAAACCCAACGTATTTTCCGTTCAAGGCACCCCGACCGACTGCGTCCACTTCGCCTTAAACGAACTGATGAAAGATGACTATCCAGACTTAGTGCTAAGTGGTATCAATCACGGTGCTAACCTAGGCGACGATGTGCTTTATTCAGGTACGGTAGCTGCAGCCATGGAAGGACATTTCCTTGGTGTGCAGGCAATTGCGATTTCTTTGGTTGGTAAAACCCATTTTGATACTGCTGCGCGCATCGCAAGAGAATTAGTATTGCAGCACAGAAGTAACCCTATTCCTACCAACCGATTGATTAACGTAAACGTACCGGATGTGCCGTTCGAGGAGCTGGGCACTACAGAGGTCACTCGTCTTGGGGCTCGCCATCATGCTGAAAATATGATCAAGCAGCTCGATCCTCGCGGTCAGCAGATCTATTGGCTTGGTCCTCCGGGTAAAGAGCAGGACGCGGGGCACGGTACGGATTTTTATGCTATCGAGCAAGGTCAGGTATCGGTAACCCCTCTTCAGGTAGACCTTACTGCACATGAATCTCTGCCTTCGATGAAGGCTTGGTTAGAAAGGTAACGAATGGCCCTGTATCAAGCACAGAGACTATCAGAACAATTAAGACACCTAGGCATTCAAGATCAGAAGGTATTGGATGCCATTGCCCGCATTCCTCGTGATCAGTTCTTGTCAGAGGCAATGCGCCATCAGGCGTACGATAACAATGCACTGCCAATAGGCTGTGGGCAAACCATCTCTCAGCCATATATCGTTGCAAAAATGACAGAGCTTTTAGAACTTGATTACAAAAGCAAGGTCTTAGAGGTAGGTACAGGCTCTGGCTATCAGACCTCGATACTGTCGCAATTGGTAGAAAAAGTTTACTCGGTGGAGCGTATTAAGGCTCTACAATGGGATGCCAAGCGTCGTCTATCACGCCTAGACATATACAACGTCTCTACCAAGCACACGGATGGCTGGCTTGGCTGGAAGGCGAATGCACCATATGACGCTATTATTGTTACAGCAGCTGCGGCTGAGGTGCCAGCAGCACTGGTAGAACAGCTTAATGTTGGTGGTACGTTAATCATCCCAGTTGGCGAGGAACACCAGCGCTTGTTTAAGATTGTAAAAACGGAATCGGGAATTGAATCGCACTTTATAGAGGATGTCAGGTTCGTTCCTTTAGTACATGGAGAGTTAGCTTAACCCTATGAAGAGGTATTGGCCGAGTGTTGTGGCTGTCTGCTTGGGAGCGCTTCTAGTTGGATGTGCTCCCTCATCGATGAGTGGCAAGCGCGACTATCGTAGCGTAGACAGAGGAAGTTATAGAGGCAGTTTCTATGTGGTAAACAAGGGAGATACCTTGTACTACATCGCCTATATAACTGGACGTGATGTCAATAAACTTATCCGATTCAATGAGTTAAAGCCACCTTATACCCTTCGCATCGGTCAGAAGATAAAACTCTGGTATCCACACTATCAAGACGATACCCCGTCCTATATTGGGGGCGGCGGTACGGCGATTGCGAAAACCAACAATAGCCAACCAAGCTCGACCCAAACAAAAACTTCCACGGCTTCTCAAAAAAGTGCTAACACCAAGGTTGATCCGCAACCAACAAAGGAGTATGTTGGTGCTAAACAAAATGTTAACAAGGTCGCAACTTCTAGCTCTGCAAGCAAACCAGTCTCCTCATGGGTTTGGCCTACCAAAGGACGTGTAGTCAACAAATTCGATACAGGGGAAAAAGGGATAGATATAGCAGGGCAGAGAGGTCAAGCGGTCGTCTCGACAGCAAGCGGTAGTGTCGTTTATTCGGGTAGTGCGCTAAGAGGTTACGGTAATCTGGTTATCGTAAAACATAACAATGATTATCTCAGTGCCTACGCACACAACGACACCCTCCTCGTCCAAGAAGGACAATCAGTCAAGGCCGGCCAAAAGATAGCGACCATGGGCAGCTCAGGAACGAGCGGCGTTAAGTTGCATTTTGAGATTAGATATCAAGGGAAATCGGTTAATCCGGAAAGATATTTACCATAACAAGGTTGTCGGCATGTATGCCCCACCTGCCAAGCCATTGGAGGCGCTATGAGTATGGATAACACAGCAGCAAAAGTGGAAGACTTGGCTCAAAACAGTGATGAAATGGAAGTCGCTAGCGTTGAGCTTGAGCGTGTAGTCGAAGAGCCAGAGGTAAAAGAAGAGTTCGATGCCTCGGCGAAAAATCTAGACGCAACACAACTCTATTTGGGTGAGATTGGCTTCTCCCCACTCCTTACAGCAGAAGAAGAAGTTCTGTACGCCCGTCGCGCCCTTCGTGGTGATGAAGCAGCTCGCAAACGCATGATCGAGAGTAACCTTCGCCTAGTGGTGAAGATCTCCCGTCGCTATAGCAATCGCGGTCTAGCGCTACTAGATCTCATCGAGGAGGGTAACCTTGGCCTTATTCGTGCCGTTGAGAAGTTCGATCCAGAGCGTGGTTTCCGTTTCTCAACCTATGCAACTTGGTGGATTCGCCAGACCATTGAACGCGCACTGATGAATCAGACACGTACCATTCGTTTGCCTATTCACGTAGTAAAAGAGCTAAACAATTTATCTGCGTACCGCGCGCGAACTGTCGCAGAAACTGGACCATGAACCGACTGCAGAAGAGATTGCACAGCAACTTGATAAACCTGTAGATGATGTAAGCAAGATGCTTCGCCTGAATGAGCGTGTGAGCTCCGTAGATACCCCAATCGGTGGTGACGGCGATAAGGCACTGCTAGACATTATTCCTGATATCAATAACTCTGATCCTGAGGTATCAACAGGATGAGGATATTAAACACTCGCTTATCGATTGGTTAGATGAGCTAAACCCGAAACAGAAAGAAGTGTTAGCCCGTCGCTTTGGTTTGCTTGGCTATGAGCCATCCACTCTGGAAGAGGTGGGACGTGAGATCAATCTAACTCGTGAACGTGTTCGCCAGATCCAAGTAGAAGGCCTACGCCGTCTGCGTGAGATCCTACTTAAACAAGGCCTCAATATGGAATCTCTGTTTAACTTCGATAGCGAATAAGAACCAGACAAAACAAAGGCCAGCAATATGCTGGCCTTTTTGCGTTATAGGAGTTTCTTCAATCGATACAGCTCTTCTAGAGCTTGTCTCGGAGTCAACTCATCTGGGTCGATATTAGCAATAGCCTGTTCCACTTCACTCGGCTCAGGGATCAAGCTTAATTGATTAGCAATATCACTTGAGGTGAGTTTGAGGTAGCTTTCGGTTCACTGTGACTCAATTGCTCAAGAAGACTCAGCTTTTGACGCGCTTGCTTGATAACTGATTTCGGAACACCGGCAAGGGCAGCAACGGCAAGGCCGTAAGACTTGCTAGCAGCGCCTTCTTGCACTGCATGCATAAAGGCAATCTCATCGCCGTGCTCTACCGCATCGAGGTGAACATTGGCTAGCCCATCGATTTGTGCCGGCAGTTCGGTCAACTCAAAGTAGTGCGTGGCAAACAGGGTCAGAGCGTTGATCTGACTTGCAAGCCATTCCGCACTTGCCCAAGCTAGAGAAAGGCCATCATAGGTACTAGTGCCACGGCCAATCTCATCCATTAGCACTAGGCTTTTCTCGGTGGCGTTGTGCAGAATATTCGCCGTCTCTGTCATCTCCACCATAAAGGTTGAACGACCAGAAGCTAAGTCATCGGATGCTCCGATTCGGGTAAAGATTCTATCTAGAGTCCCGATTTGAGCCGATTCTGCAGGCACGTATGAGCCAATATGAGCCATGAGCGCAATAAGTGCGGTTTGACGCATATAGGTCGATTTACCACCCATGTTTGGCCGGTAATGATCAGCATCTTGCGCTCGGGGGCTAGCTCAACAGGGTTTGCAATAAATGGTGCATCCAGAACCTGCTCAACAACAGGGTGACGACCATTTTGGATAGAAACACCTATTTCCTTGCTTAGATTTGGACGACAGTATTCCAGTGTTTCTGCACGTTCAGCTAGGTTTTGCAGTACATCTAGCTGTGCGATGGCCTCTGACATCAACTGCAATTGCTCTAGGTGTGGAAGTAGTAGGTCAAACAACTGTTCCCACAACTGCTTCTCAACCGCTAGAGCCTTGGATTTTGAGTTAAGAACCTTGTCTTCATGTTCTTTTAACTCAGGAATGATATAGCGCTCAGCATTCTTTAGGGTCTGGCGACGCACGTAATGTGGTGGAACTAGGTGGCTTTGACCTCGGCTGACTTGGATATAGAAGCCATGTACCGCATTGTAGCCAACCTTCAGGGTGTCGATACCGTGGCGCTCACGCTCATCTGCCTCAAGTTTTTCGAGATATTCGGTTGCGCCGTTCGCGAGGTCTCGCCATTGGTCGAGTTCTTGGTTATAGCCAGGTGCAATCACACCGCCATCACGAATTACAACTGGCGGATTTTCGATAATGGCTGATTCTAGAAGCTCGCACAGCTCCTGCATTGGTTTGGCATTATCACGAAGCATCTGCAATCTTTCTGCACTCACTTCACTGATACTTGCTTCCAGTTCTGGTAGAAGTTGCAGGGCATTGCGAAGGCGCGCAAGATCGCGTGGTCTTGCACTGCGAAGCGCGAGTCTTGCAAGGATACGCTCAACATCTCCGATTTGTTTAAGGGTAGGGCTTAGCTCTTGTGCAAGACCGCTATCGATCAATTCATTGATGGAGTCTAGGCGCTCGTTGATGGTGACAAGATCTCGAGTCGGCTGATGCAGCCAGCGTTTTAGCATTCGACTACCCATAGCGGTAGCACTGTGGTCCAGCACCTCTGCAAGGGTATTGTCAGTGCCGCCGGCTAGATTTTGCGTAAGCTCTAGATTACGACGAGTTGAGGCATCGAGGATCACCGAGTGATCTTGTCTATCCACCGTCAGCGAGCGGATATGAGGTAGTGCGGTACGCTGAGTGTCCTTCACATACTGGATAAGACAACCTGCGGCGCAAAGCCCCCGCTCGGCTTGTTCTACACCAAAACCAATGAGATCCTTAGTACCAAACTGTTGATTGAGCTGTTGTTTGGCAGTTGCCAACTCAAACTCCCAACTTGGGCGACGACGATTTCCGTTACGTCCTTCAAATAGGCGCACTTGCTCAAAATCTTCGGGAAACAGAAGCTCTTTTGGGTTGGTACGCTGAAGTTCGGCCAGCATCGCCTCTTCTGTTTCTGGCTCGCTCAGCATGAATCGCCCAGAGGTGATATCCAGAGTAGAGTAGCCAAATTTGCCATTGTGCTCATAGATAGCGGCAATAAGGTTATCAACGCGCTCGCTGAGGAGCGCTTCATCACTCACTGTGCCAGGTGTCACTATGCGAACTACCTTGCGTTCGACTGGTCCCTTAGAGGTAGCTGGGTCACCCACTTGTTCACAGATGGCGACAGACTCACCTAACTGAACCAGTTTCGCCAGATAGCCTTCCACAGCATGAAAGGGTACACCCGCCATTGGGATAGGCTCACCAGCAGAAGCCCCGCGTTTGGTGAGTGAGATATCGAGCAGTTGAGAGGCGTGCTTAGCGTCGTCATAAAACAACTCATAGAAGTCGCCCATACGATAGAACAACAATATATCGGGATTCTCCGCTTTTAAGCGCAGGTACTGTTGCATCATTGGGGTGTGTTTAGGCTTGGATTTTACCGACATATCTGGGCGAATTTCTTTTCATTAATCTTGTTGAGGCTTAGGATAAATGAATCGCAGAACAAGGGTAAAGGGTATGTCGGATCTTTCTTTACTGACTTTAAGTAAAAACGTGGGTGAACTCCTTAAAAAGCAAGCTTGGATGATGGCGACCGCAGAGTCATGCACAGGTGGGGGAGTCGCGCAATCCATCACAGAAATTGCTGGTAGCTCGGCTTGGTTTGACCGCGCCTTTGTGACTTACTCCAATGAAGCCAAGCAAGAGATGATTGGAGTAGATGCAGCGTTAATCGATGAGTTTGGTGCGGTGAGTGAGCCGGTTGCAAAAGCCATGGTGTTGGGGGCGCTAGAACATTCAAACGCACAAGTGGCGGTTTCTATTACTGGAATTGCAGGCCCTGGCGGAGGGACCGAGACCAAGCCGGTGGGCACTGTCTGTTTTGGATTGGCTGCACAGGGCAAACTTATACAGGTAACTACTGTGTATTTCAGTGGCGATAGAAGCCAAGTAAGAAATCAGTCTATTTGTAATGCTTTGCAACTGATTGAAAAGTATATAGAAAATATCTAATTGCGAGCAGGTCTGCAAAAATTCACTTTTTTATCTAGACACTGTATGAATTAACAGTAATAATTGGTTTTAACAAACGAAGTTATCCGTCTTTTTGGAGCAAGTAATGGACGAAAATAAACAAAAAGCACTGGCCGCGGCGCTAGGTCAAATTGAAAAGCAGTTCGGTAAAGGCTCTATCATGCGCCTTGGTGACAACAAAGCAATGGACGTTGAAACCATCTCTACTGGCTCACTCTCTCTTGATATCGCTCTTGGTGCTGGTGGCTTGCCAATGGGGCGTATCGTTGAAATTTTCGGTCCTGAATCTTCTGGTAAAACGACGCTAACTCTAGAGCTTATTGCAGCCGCACAACGTGAAGGTAAGACCTGTGCATTCGTTGATGCTGAGCACGCTCTAGACCCTGTATATGCTCAAAAGCTTGGCGTAGATATCGACCAGCTTCTTGTTTCTCAGCCAGATACGGGTGAGCAAGCTCTAGAAATCTGTGATGCACTGGCTCGTTCTGGCGCAGTAGACGTTCTAGTTGTTGACTCAGTAGCTGCTCTAACTCCAAAGGCAGAGATTGAAGGCGAGATGGGCGACAGCCACATGGGTCTTCAAGCACGTATGCTTTCTCAAGCTATGCGTAAGCTGACGGGTAACCTTAAGCAATCTAACTGTATGTGTATCTTCATCAACCAGATCCGTATGAAGATCGGTGTGATGTTTGGTAACCCAGAGACTACCACTGGTGGTAACGCACTTAAGTTCTATGCTTCAGTTCGTCTAGATATCCGCCGTACTGGCGCTATCAAAGAGGGTGACGAAGTAGTAGGTAACGAAACTCGTATTAAGGTAGTTAAGAACAAGATTGCAGCTCCATTTAAGCAAGCGGAAACACAGATCATGTACGGCCAAGGCTTTAACCGTGAGGGCGAGTTAATCGACCTAGGTGTTAAACACAAGCTAGTAGAAAAAGCGGGTGCTTGGTACAGCTACAATGGTGACAAGATCGGTCAGGGTAAAGCGAACGCGTGTAAGTTCCTGCGTGAGAACCCAGAAGCGGCACAAGCTATCGATGCTAAGCTTCGTCAGATGCTACTGACTACCGCTCAGCTAGAAGAGTCTTCAGAAATCGAAGTTGAATAAGCTTAAATTCCTTTGAAATAGAGCCCTTAATTGGGCTCTATTTGTTTCTAAGGGAGGAGAAATATGTACGCAACCGCAAACAGAAAAACAGCCAATCAGTGGTCAGCCAAAGAAGCCGCACTGAACCTATTGAGTCGTCGTGACCATGGTCGCTATGAGTTAGGGCAGAAACTTCTCAATAAAGGCTATGAGCTATCGGATATCGACGAGGCAATCTCTTTTTGCATGGAGCACCACTATCTTGACGATTTTCGTTATGCTAAAAGTCAGGTGCGCCAACATGTTGCAAAAGGCCATGGTGAGCGTCGTATTCGCCAAGAGCTCAATATCAAAAAAGTGTCCGATCAAGTTGTGGAAGAGGCATTAGAGGCAGAGCCACAGGATTGGTTTGAACTTGCCAAAGAGACTGCGTTTAAAAAGTTCAAAGGTGCAGAGGCGAGTGACCCGAAAGAGTATGCAAAACAGGTTCGTTTTCTGCAGTATCGAGGCTTCAGCTTCGAGCAAATTAAGTATGCCCTAGGCAAAGACTAGTTTAGCCCCTTCATTTCCCTTCTAGCCTAACTCCTTGGCATTGCAGCTGATCCTGAAATTGAACAAATCATCTACGCCTAACTTGATGCAGAAACTAGCATATTAAAGCGACTTAAGTGTAGAATGTGGCAAAATTTTCCACATGATCATTTCAGGAATTGTCGCATGTACATGAGCACCGCAGAAATTCGTAGTGCCTTTTTAAAGTTCTTTGAAAGTAAAGGGCACCAGATCGTAGAGAGTTCTTCTCTAGTACCACACAACGATCCTACTCTGCTGTTTACCAACGCGGGTATGAACCAGTTTAAAGATTGCTTCCTAGGCGCTGAAAAACGAGCTACACCCGAGCAACCTCTGCCCAGCGCTGTGTACGTGCTGGTGGTAAACACAACGACCTTGAGAACGTTGGTTTTACTGCACGTCACCACACCTTCTTCGAAATGCTAGGTAACTTCAGTTTCGGTGATTACTTCAAGCAAGACGCTATCAAATTTGCTTGGGAATTCTTGACCGAAACTCTAGAACTACCAAAAGAAAAGCTTCTAGTAACTGTTTATGAAACAGATGACGAAGCGTTCGAGATCTGGAACAAAGAGATCGGTATTGATGCCGACCGCATTATTCGAATCGGTGACAAGAAAGGCGGTAAGCCATACGAGTCAGATAACTTCTGGACTATGGGTGATACTGGTCCTTGTGGTCCATGTACAGAGATCTTCTATGACCATGGTGAGCACATCTGGGTGGTCGTCCTGGTACGCCAGAAGAAGATGGTGACCGTTTCATCGAGATCTGGAACAACGTATTCATGCAGTTCAACCGTCACGCAGACGGCACTATGGAACCTCTTCCAAAGCCTGCTGTTGATACTGGTATGGGTATTGAGCGTATCTCAGCAATCATGCAGGGCGTTCACTCTAACTATGAGATCGACGTATTCCAAACGCTGATCAAGTCTGCTGCTGAAGTAATCGGCTATGAAGACCTGAGCAACCAATCGCTACGCGTTATTGCAGACCACATCCGTTCTTGTTCTTTCTTGATCGTTGACGGTGTAATGCCTTCAAACGAAGGCCGTGGTTATGTACTTCGTCGTATTATTCGTCGCGCTGTTCGTCACGGTAACAAGTTAGGTGCACAAGGTGTATTCTTCCACAAGTTAGTGGGCGTACTTGCTGATGTTATGGGCGAGGCGGGTGCTGAGCTTAAGAAGCAGCAAGGCCTTGTAGAGAAAGTACTTCGTATCGAAGAGGAAAACTTTGGCCGTACGCTAGAGCGTGGCATGGTAATCCTAAACGAATCTCTTGAGACACTAAGTGCGAAAGATGAAACCGTTCTTGACGGTGAGACAGTATTTAAACTGTACGACACCTATGGCTTCCCGGCTGACCTTACTAACGATGTAGCGCGTGAGCGTGAGTTCTCTATCGATGAAGAAGGCTTCGAAAAAGCGATGGAAGCACAGCGTCAGCGTGCTCGCGAAGCTGGTCAATTCGGTACTGACTACAACCAAGCAATTAAGATCGACAGCACTTCTGAGTTCTGCGGTTATTCGGCTAGCACTGGTAACAGTGAGCTTGAAGCTATCTTTGTAGAGGGCGTTGAGTCTGAAAACCTATCTGCAGGTCAAAAAGCTATCCTAATTCTTAAAGAGACGCCATTCTATGCTGAGTCTGGTGGCCAATGTGGTGACACAGGTGTGCTTAAGACTGAGACTGGTCTATTCACAGTAACCGACACTCAGAAGCTAGGTAACGCAATTGCTCACCACGGTGAACTTACCCAAGGCGTTATGAGTAAGGGTGAAGTGGTTGAAGCGGTTGTTGATGCTGATCGCCGTGCATTGGT
Source organism: Vibrio sp. JCM 19236 (assembly GCA_000830455.1). Taxonomy (GTDB): domain Bacteria; phylum Pseudomonadota; class Gammaproteobacteria; order Enterobacterales; family Vibrionaceae; genus Vibrio. The sequence goes on along the minus strand of BBSB01000003.1, from coordinate 157,076 downwards.
TTCTCTAAACCACTCTGCAACGCACCTTCTGCACGCGGCTCTTCGTCAAATCCTTGGCGAGCACGTTACTCAGAAAGGCTCACTGGTTAAGCCTGATGGCCTTCGCTTCGACTTCTCTCATCTTGAAGCTATGACAGCTGATGAGATCAAGCAGGTTGAGCGTCTAGTAAACGCTGAGGTTCGTCGTAACCATGTGATTGAAACCAACGTTATGGACATCGAGTCTGCTAAGCAGAAGGGTGCTATGGCGCTATTCGGTGAGAAGTATGACGATGAGGTTCGTGTACTTTCTATGGGCGACTTCTCTACTGAGCTTTGTGGTGGTATCCACGCGACTAACACGGGTGATATTGGTCTGTTTAAGATCGCATCTGAGGGTGGTATCGCAGCAGGTATCCGTCGTATCGAAGCGGTAACAGCGGATGCTGCGCTTGATGTGTTTGAACTGCAACAAGAGCAGGCTCAAGCTAAGTTAGCGGAGGCAGCGGCTAAGTCTAAGTCTCTTGAGAAAGAAATTGCTCAGCTGAAAGATAAGCTAGCTAACCAAGAGAGCGCTAACCTAATTGGTAAGGTTCAAGAGATCAATGGAACTAAGGTTCTGATCGCTGGACTAAAAGATGGTGACAGCAAAGCACTTCGCACCATGGTTGACGACCTGAAGAACCAAGTAGGTAGTGGCGTTATCTTGTTAGCAAATGTTGCTGGTGACAAGATTGCTCTTATCGCTGGTGTAACTAAAGATCTAACCTCCAAAGTGAAAGCGGGTGAGCTAGTGAACTTGGTTGCAACTCAAGTTGGCGGTAAAGGCGGCGGTCGTCCAGACATGGCGCAAGCAGGTGGTAACGACGTTGACGCATTGCCAGAAGCAATGAAGTCAGTTCTTCCTTGGCTGGAAGAGCGCCTGTAAACAAAAGGGTTGCGTGCAGAGGCTAACTCAACTAGTCTCGCACCAGATTTGTGCAAACCAAGTTTTCTGAGAGGAAAACTTGGTTTTATTCGTTTTAAATGTCCAAGCAAAAAGCAGAAGACTTTTTTAGGAAGGTGGAAGAGTAAGTGAAAAAACCATTGATTGTGCAAAAATTTGGTGGAACCTCCGTTGGCTCTGTTGAGCGCATCCGCGCTGTGGCTGAGCAGGTAATCAAATCTAAGAACGAAGGTAATCAAATTTTGGTGGTCGTTTCAGCTATGTCTGGAGAGACCAATAGACTGCAAGGTCTAGCGTACGAAGTGGACAATGTACCCAATGCCCGAGAGTTAGATGTCATCCTCTCAGCTGGAGAGCAGGTGACGATAGCCTTGCTCGCGATGACATTAAATAAACTGGGTTATCAGGCTACCTCCTTAACGGGTTGGCAGGCTGGCATTGTTACTGACGATACACACAATCAAGCGACGATACAGTCGGTAGATAAACAGAAAATCTACGGTTTACTCGATGATGATCAGATAGTGATCGTCGCTGGCTTCCAAGGCATGAATCAAAATGGTGCTATCACTACCCTTGGCCGTGGTGGTTCCGACACCAGTGCGGTTACTCTAGCTGGTCTACTCGAGGCGCAAGAGTGCCAAATCTTCACCGATGTCGATGGTGTATACAGCTGTGACCCTAGAGTTGTTAGTAATGCACAGAAGATGGAGCAGGTGGATTTTCAAGATATGCAGGTGATGGCCGAGCATGGTGCTAAGGTTTTGCATCTGCCATGTGTAGAGTATGCCGCTAATCGAAATCTAGACATTCGAGTGCTTTCATCTTTCTCTCCTCAAGGTGGGACGCTAGTGACTAAATTGTCCTCACGCAAAGAGGTTTGTGGCTTAGCACTGCAACGAGACTTATCGAAAATCAAATTAATTTCTGATAACGCTGATAAAGTAGCGACCCAATGCCAACTGCTTGGAATTGCTGTGCAACACAGCACCTCTGATAGTTTGGTGGTGAACAGTCTAGACGTATCAAAACTGCTTCAAGTCCTTTCTGATGAAATCGAAAGTGTTGATATTACCAGCGCCTTACGCTTGTAGGGTCTGCACTCGGGGCATAAAAAGAGACGCAGAAACGAGACTCAAGGCAGAGAATATCAATGTTATTGATAGTTTTGAGTGTGATGGGGTAGTGAAGTTGCTATTATTACCCGCAGATTTGGACTCAGCAGCAAATTTGGTTCATGCTTTTTATATTGAGCAGGAATCAGCACTAATTGAAAACAAAAAAGCGCTTATTTTGTAATAAGTCCTTTACCATATTGTTATTTTTATTGAATAATAGATCTCAAAGTAATTTGAGTGAAAGCAAGGAGCTATCAAATGCTAATTCTGACTCGCCGAGTTGGCGAAACCCTAATGATCGGTGATGAAGTTACCGTTACTGTTCTTGGCGTTAAGGGAAACCAAGTACGTATCGGTGTTAACGCACCTAAAGAAGTTTCTGTTCATCGTGAAGAGATTTACATGCGCATCCAAGCTGAGAAAGGCAACGGAAACGTAGCATCAGGTAACTACTAATCGATACCTGACTAAAGCTAGCCAAGTGGCTAGCTTTTTTAATTTTTGGGCACTTAAATAGTAATTTTTGGCCATTTGGTTGAAACTTGGTCTGTTAACTACTTTTTCCTACATTTTGCCAAGAAATTGTTTGACTTATTTTTGGTAAATCGTAATATGTGCCTCCGCAAGACGGTGAGGTGGCCGAGAGGCTGAAGGCGCTCCCCTGCTAAGAGTATACGGTTTGTAGCCGTATCGAGGGTTCGAATCCCTCCCTCACCGCCATTCTTGCTAAGTTCTTGATTTAGAACGTTGCGCGCTCGTAGCTCAGCTGGATAGAGTACCTGGCTACGAACCAGGCGGTCGAAGGTTCGAATCCTTCCGAGCGCGCCATATCGTTTCAACGAACTAATGCGGTGAGGTGGCCGAGAGGCTGAAGGCGCTCCCCTGCTAAGGGAGTATACGGTTTGTAGCCGTATCGAGGGTTCGAATCCCTCCCTCACCGCCATTTATTGACCTTTAGGTCAATTTTTTGTTTTTAATAATAGAAAGTGTGATAAACTTCACGCCCTTCAATTTAGAAGCACCGTGCGTCCTTAGCTCAGCTGGATAGAGTACCTGGCTACGAACCAGGCGGTCGGAGGTTCGAATCCTCCAGGACGCGCCACTCTTTACAATGAACTGCTTTTTTAGCGGTTCTACAAAGTCTTCGAAAGAAGCATTGCGCGTCCTTAGCTCAGCTGGATAGAGTACCTGGCTACGAACCAGGCGGTCGGAGGTTCGAATCCTCCAGGACGCGCCACTCTTACAATGAATTGCTTTTTTAGTGGTTCTATAAAGTCTTCGAAAGAAGCATTGCGCGTCCTTAGCTCAGCTGGATAGAGTACCTGGCTACGAACCAGGCGGTCGGAGGTTCGAATCCTCCAGGACGCGCCACTATCTCCAAGCCCTGCAAATCTGCAGGGCTTTTTTGTAACCTTTCTATAACAAAATCCGATCATTTCATTAACTTTAACTCCTTGTTTTCATTCGAAAATTTAGTGTTTTCTAGTCAGATCGCAGTTTTAAAACACGCAATCGATTACTTTTTATGCTTGCTGGTGCACAAAACTGTTGGTTTTGCGTTAAACAAAATTGACAAACTTTCACCAAATTAGATAATCGCTAATCAATGTCTGCTTATGCAGCCGTCAGGATGACGATTACAAGGATGAAAATATGGACAATATTGTAGAAGTGCTGCAAGAGGCAGCCTCAATCATGGTCTTAGGAATGACCATGGTGTTTATCTTTCTAACGCTTCTAGTGTTTGTGGTTAAAACCATGTCTAAATTGGTGGGCCCTGCGCCTGTCGAACCGCAAACCAGCCCAACGAATTCTCAAAAGATTACCAAAGCCCCGTCTGCTGATAACGTCGACCCTAATGTGGTTGCGGCTATTTCTGTCGCCGTGCATAAGTATCGAACAGCAGCCTCGCAATAAGAAAGATTTAGAAGGAGTTAAATTATGGTTAAGCCACTTGCGATTACAGATGTGGTGTTGCGTGATGCGCATCAGTCTCTGTTTGCCACACGCATGCGTCTCGAGGATATGCTTCCTATCGCCGCAGAATTGGATAAGGTCGGCTACTGGTCTCTAGAGACCTGGGGCGGAGCAACCTTTGACTCATGCATTCGTTTCTTGGGTGAAGACCCTTGGGAGCGTCTACGCGAACTTAAAAAGCGATGCCAAATACACCGATGCAGATGCTGCTGCGTGGTCAGAACCTTCTGGGTTACCGTCACTATGCTGACGATGTGGTGGAAAAGTTCGTAGAGCGAGCACATAAGAACGGTATGGACGTATTCCGCATCTTTGATGCGATGAATGACGTACGCAACTTCGAGAAGGCCGTGAAGTCTGTAGTGGATGTGGGCGCACACGCTCAAGGCACGCTTTCTTATACTACTAGTCCTGTACATAACGCTGATACCTGGGTAGACCTTGCTAAACGCCTTGAAGACCTTGGCTGTCACTCACTGTGTATCAAAGATATGTCTGGCCTTCTTAAGCCTTATGAGGCTGAAGAGCTGATCACCCGTATTAAAGAGTCTTGTGATGTTCCGTTAGCGCTTCACTGCCATGCCACCACCGGCCTGAGCACGGCAACTGCAGTTAAAGCTGTTGAAGCAGGTGTGGATATTCTAGACACGGCTATCTCATCAATGAGCTGTACCTATGGCCACACACCGACCGAGACGGTCGTTGCCATGCTTGAGGGGACTGAGCGTGATACCAAGCTGAAGCTTGATCAGATCGAACCTATCGCTGCCTACTTTAGAGAAGTGCGTAAGAAGTACGCCAAATTTGAAGGTCAACTTAAAGGCGTAGACTCACGAATCCTGATCGCTCAAGTGCCAGGTGGCATGCTGACTAATATGGAAGGCCAACTGAAAGAGCAGGGGGCTGCTGATCGTCTAGACGAAGTGCTAGAAGAGATCCCTCGCGTACGTCAGGACCTTGGTTACATTCCTTTGGTAACTCCAACCTCACAGATCGTGGGTACTCAAGCGGTGATCAACGTTCTTACTGGTGAGCGCTATAAGAGCATCACTAAAGAGACCGCTGGTGTACTTAAGGGTGAATACGGCGCGGCTCCTGCTGAGTTAAACCCTGAACTACAAGCTAAGGTACTAGAGGGCGCAGAGCCTATTACCTGTCGCCCTGCAGACTTGTTGGAGTCTGAATTCGATAGTCTAACTCAAGAGCTTCAGAAGAAGGCGAAGCAAGAGCACATCTCTCTAGCTGAAGAGATTGAGGATGACGTGCTTACCTACGCTCTGTTCCCGCAAGTTGGTCTCAAGTTCCTGAAAAATCGCCACAACCCAGATGCGTTCGAGCCAGCTCCGACCGCAGAGGCTCAAGTGGCAGCACCTGTTGCTAAAACTTCAAGCAAGGGGACTGAGGCATACAGCGTTAAGGTGAATGGTCAGGTATACGATGTAGAAGTTGGCCCGCAAGGTGAGCTTACTTCTGTTGCTCCAGTTACTAACGCAGCACCTCAGCAAGCGGCAGCACCTGTAGATACAGGCCCAACCGAAGACGTGCCAGCGCCTCTTGCCGGTAATATCTTTAAGGTAAACGTGGTCAGTGGCACTTCTGTGGAAGAGGGCGATGTACTGCTTATTCTAGAAGCAATGAAGATGGAAACCGAGGTACGTGCTGCACGCAGCGGTGTGGTGCAAGATCTGCATGTTAAAGAAGGCGACTCGGTTACGGTCGGCTCACCTCTACTTAGCTTGACCTAAGGAAGGCGATACATGGACGGTTTATTAACTCTCTGGGAAGAGACGGGTATCGCTAACTTTGAATTCGGCCAGATCTGCATGATCTTAGTCGGATGTGGTCTGCTGTTTCTCGCTATTCGTAAGGGCTTTGAGCCCTTACTACTGCTACCCATTGGCTTTGGTGCATCCTAGCTAACATTCCAAATGCTGGCTTTACCGAGCCAGGTGGTTTGTTGTATATGGTTTATGAGGTAGGTATTGCCACGGGTGTATTCCCGCTACTCATTTTCATGGGCGTTGGGGCGATGACCGACTTTGGTGCCTAATCGCAAACCCTAAGACTCTATGGCTAGGTGCTGCAGCTCAGTTTGGTATCTTTGCTACTCTGTTTGGCGCTATCTTGCTTAACTATGTACCGGGGATGGAGTTCACCTTAGCGGATGCTTCTTCCATTGCGATTATCGGTGGCGCCGACGGTCCAACGGCTATCTTCTTGGCCAGCCGTTTGTCGCCTGATCTCTTGGGTGCGATCGCGGTAGCGGCATACAGCTACATGGCTTTGGTGCCAATTATCCAGCCGCCTATCATGAAAGCGCTGACCAACGAGAAAGAACGTTCTATCAAGATGGCTCAGCTAAGACCTGTAGGTAAGACAGAGAAGATCCTGTTCCCTCTTGGCGTACTCTTGATGACCATCTTGTTCTTGCCATCAGCAACACCACTAGTGGGTATGTTCTGCTTAGGTAACCTGATGCGTGAAGCCGGTGTTGTGGACCGCTTGAGTAAGACGGCTCAGAATGAGCTTATCAACATAGTGACCATCTTCCTTGGCCTTGGTGTTGGTTCTAAGCTACAAGCGGATAAGTTCTTGAATATTGAGACGCTTGGTATTTTAGGCTTAGGTGCTGTGGCATTCAGCATAGGTACAGCAGCTGGTGTCTTGATGGCTAAGATGCTGAATAAGCTCTCCAAGGAAGACATTAACCCACTGATCGGTGCTGCAGGCGTATCAGCGGTGCCTATGGCCGCACGTGTTGTAAACAAGGTTGGTTTAGAGTCTAACCCGCAAAACTTCTTGCTTATGCATGCTATGGGACCAAACGTGGCTGGCGTACTGGGCTCGGCTGTAGCCGCTGGTATTCTTTTGGCACTGGTTGGCTAGCCTCGAATCATTCATCAGATAAAGGATGCTGTATGGCATCCTTTTTTTTGACACTAAACTCATGATATTTGGTCAGTATCTGGGTAGTATGAGTGAATAGATTTTTCATTTAAGAATTTAATGGACGCGGTTTTTCAACAGCTAGGTGTGTGGCTTGCCGATTCAGCCTTGACCTTGCTATTTGTTACGGGCTTTTTAAGTGCAACCTTATTGCCCGGTGGCTCAGAGGCGGCTCTACTCGCTACCTTGAGCCTGAATCAATACTCTGTGACCAGTATTATCCTGGTTGCGACCCTAGGTAACACCCTAGGTGGATTAACTAACTACTGGCTTGGGCTGTGGATCCCAAATCGAACTCAAGACGAAAAACATGGTCATAAAGCTCTACAATGGATCAATAAATATGGCTACTGGGCGCTACTCTTTAGTTGGGCTCCTGTCATAGGTGATCCCCTATGCTTAGCTGCAGGATGGCTACGCATGCGCTTTATCCCTTGTCTCATTTTAATTGCCATAGGCAAACTCTTGCGATACGCCGTTCTGGTGGGTTTGTTCGCGGGATTCGGAACTTTGTAAGGAAAGGCAATGATATCTCAAAAGCTTAAAAGCCAACTTAAGATGCTTGTTGGTGTTGGCCTAGTAATGAGCTTAGCTGCTTGCACTACCGCAGAAAAGATCTCCGTCTTACCCAAGCCTGCGATTCAGCTGCTTGAAGAGGTGCCTGCAACGCCAGGCAAGGCCTCAATTGCTTATTCTAAATATCAACTTGAGAACGGCTTGACCGTTATCCTAGCACCGGATCACTCTGATCCTTTGGTTCACGTGGATGTTACTTACCACGTAGGTTCCGCGCGTGAGGTGGAAGGCAAGTCTGGATTCGCTCATTTCTTTGAACATATGATGTTCCAAGGCTCCAAGCACGTGGGCGACCAACAGCATTTCAAGATGATCACTGAAGCGGGTGGCTCATTAAATGGCACCACTAACCGTGACCGCACCAATTACTTTGAAACCGTACCTTCGAACCAACTTGAGAAGGTGTTGTGGCTCGAATCGGACCGCATGGGCTATCTGCTTGAGGCGGTTTCTCAGCGCAAGTTTGAGATCCAACGCGACACGGTGAAGAACGAGCGTGCACAGAACTACGAAAACCGTCCTTACGGTCTTATGTGGGAGCGTATGGGCGAGGCTCTGTATCCAACGGATCACCCATATTCTTGGCAAACCATTGGCTATGTGGAAGACCTAGATAGGGTGGATGTAAACGATCTAAAAGCCTTCTTCCTGCGCTGGTATGGCCCCAACAACGCTGTGCTAACCATAGGTGGCGATTTCGAGAAAGAGCAGGCGCTAGAGTGGATCGAGAAATACTTTGGTCCTATCCACGTGGCCCAGAGGTTGAGTCTGCACCAAAACAACCAGCTGTGTTACCTGAAGATCGTTACATGACCACAGAAGATAGGATTCAACAGCCTATGCTTCTTATTGGTTGGCCGACTACCTATCAGGGTGCTGAGGGTAACGAGAATATAGATATGCTCGCTAGGGTACTAGGTAGTGGACGTAACAGTATCTTGTATCAAAAGCTGGTGAAGACTGAAAAGCACTCGATGCCGGAGCTTTCCACCAGTGTGCCGAGCTTGCGTGTAATTTCTTTGTGTATGTAATGGCGGACTCCTCTAAACGAGCAGATCTAAGCCCGCTTTATGACGAGGTGATGGGCATCCTTGATGGCCTGAAGCCAGAAGACATTGACCCTGATTTTCTTAAGCAAGTGCAAGGTCGCGCGGAAGCTGACTCGGTTTTCGCCTTACAAAGTGTTCGCGGAAAGGTGACCCAGCTAGCCTCTAACCAGACCTTCTACGGTCAGCCAGATAGACTGCAAACCGAGCTAGATAAGCTTGGTAAGGTAACTCCTGATTCAGTATACAAGGCATACCAGACCTATATTCCAAACAAGCACAAGGTGGCGCTGTCAGTTGTGCCAAGAGGTAAGCTTGAGCTAGCGGCGCGTGAGGCAACCTTTGACACCCCACCGCGTAACCTGCCAGAGCAAAAGCCTATCCTCGACAGTGAGCTAGACTATCGCTTTGTCGAAGATACCTTTGACCGTTCTAAGGTGCCTGAAGCACAAGGGCGGTACGCGGTACTATGCCGAAACTGTATAGCTTCCATCTGGACAACGATATAGAGGTGCTAGGCACTCAAACCTCAGAAACCCCGACTGTAGTGATGCAGATTAAGATGCCGGCAGGTAATCGTTATGTGCCACGGGGCAAAGAGGGTCTGGCTTCGCTCACTGCCTCTATGGTTTCTGAAGGAGGTACGCGTTTGTCTAGTGAAGAGCTGCAAGCCGAGTTGGATAAGCTAGGTAGTAGTGCTTCTTTAGATGCGGGGCAGTATCGCTCAACGGTAACTATTTCATCATTGAGTAAGAACTTTGTACCAACCCTAAAGTTGGTCGAAGAGGCGCTATCTTCGCCTAAGTTTGATCCACAAGACTTCGAGCGCGTTAAGCGTCAGATGTTGGAAGGGGTTATCTATGAGCACCAAACGCCCTCTTGGCTTGCTTCTCAAGCCACTCGTCAGGTGCTGTACGGAAATACTGTCTATGGTCGCTCAAGCTCTGGCACGATTGAGTCAGTAAAAGGCTTGACCCTTGACGATGTGAAGAACTTTTATAAGCAGTACTACACCCCTAAAGGAACTCAGGTAGTGATAGTGGGCGATCTAGAGCAAGCTAAGGTCAGAGATAGCCTAGATTCTCTGGCGAGTTGGCAAGGAGATATGCCACCGATCCTGCGCAAGCAGCGCCTGCCGCAGCAGGAAGAGCGCAGCATCCATTTGGTGGATAAGCCGGGAGCGCCACAGAGCACAGTGCGTCTCGTTCGCCGAGGTCTACCATTTGACGCAACCGGTGAGATGTATCTGACTCAATTGGCTAACTTCAACTTGGGCGGTAACTTTAATAGCCGTATTAACCAGAATCTTCGTGAGGATAAGGGCTACACCTATGGTGCGAGCACTTATATTGCAGCTAACAGAGAGGTAGGTGCCTTGGTTGCAACCGCTCAGGTTCGTGCGGACTCTACGGGTGATGCTCTAGTTGAGCTAATCAAAGAGATGGAAGGCGCGGCTCAGGATGGTTTTACCGACCAAGAGATTGAGTTTATGCGATTGGCTGTAGGCCAGCAGGATGCCTTGAAATATGAGACTCCGGGACAAAAGGCCTCATTACTTGGCGCAATTCTTACCTACAATCTAGACTACGATTATCTGTCGACGCGCAATGATATCGTAGCCAATGTTTCTAAGCAGAGCCTAAATGAGGTGGCGAATAAGTGGTTTAACCCGGATGACTACCAAATTGTGGTGGTCGGGGACGCTGAAAAGATAACGCCTCAATTGCAGAAACTAAAATTGCCCATCAAGACCCTTGAAATTGAACCTTGATGAACCAATTTAAGAGATAAAATACGCGTCCTGCGCTTTTGCGCGGGACTCTTTTATTACAGCAATATGCCGATTTCCATCTCCAGGCCTTGGCTTTGGAGAGAACATAAAAGTGGTTTCGTTTTGACTAGTTTTAACTCTCGCCTGCAACAAGTAGCTTCAAACAAGCAGGCGTTTACACAATTTGGACGTGGCGTGGAGCGTGAGACGCTTCGCTATAACCCAGACGGGTACTTGGCGACTACACCACACCCTAATACCCTAGGCTCACCATTGACTCATGAGTGGATCACCACTGATTTTTCAGAGTCTCTGATGGAGTTTATTACTCCGGTATCTCGTGATATCTCAACCTTGCTATCACAGCTTACGGACATCCACCATTTTGCACATAGCAAGCTAGACGGTGAGCGCCTATGGCCTCTGTCTATGCCATGCAAAGTGCACAGTGAAGATGATATTGAACTGGCCCAGTACGGCACCTCTAATTCAGGTAAGATGAAAACGCTGTACCGCGAGGGACTTAAGCATAGATACGGTAGCCTGATGCAAATCATCTCTGGTGTGCATTTTAACTTCTCTTTCCCTGAGAGCTTCTGGGATGCATTGCATGGTGAGCAAACAGAAGAGGAGCGCCAAGCGACTAAATCGGATGCTTACTTTGGTCTTATCCGTAACTACTATCGCTTCGGTTGGCTGATCCCATATTTCTTTGGTGCATCACCGGCTATCTGTGAGTCTTTCCTGCAGGGCAAGAAAACGAACCTACCGTTTGAGAAACTAAACGGTACACTACATCTGCCTTATGCGACCTCATTACGTTTAAGTGACCTTGGTTACACCAACAGTGAACAAAGCGCACTTAAGATTGGTTTCAACAGCGTTGAACAGTATCTTGAGGGTCTAAATCGCTCTATCCGCACTCCATCTGAGAAGTTCTCTAAGATTGGCGTAAAGGTAGAGGGGGAGTACAAGCAGCTGAATACTAACGTTCTACAGATCGAGAACGAACTGTATGCTCCTATTCGACCAAAGCGTGTGGCGAAGAGTGGCGAGAAACCTTCTGAGGCTTTATCGCGTGGTGGTGTAGAGTACATTGAAGTGCGCTCTCTAGACGTGAACCCATTCAGCCCTATCGGTATCGACGACAAGCAGATCCGATTCCTAGATATCTTCCTAACTTGGTGTGCGCTAAGTGACTCAGCCAATATGGATGATTGTGAGCTTGAGTGCTGGAAGCGTAACTGGGAGTCTGTGATTACTGAAGGTCGTCGTGATGGTGTTGACTTGACCATTGGCTGTGATGGCGAAAAGCTGACCCTACAGCAATGGACACACCGTATATTTGATGAGTTCGATCAGATTGCAAAAGCCATGGATGAAGCACATCAGAGCAATGCCTATATCGAGGTGTGCAATGAGCTTCGAACTTGGATCGACTCTCCTGAGAAAACATTGTCTGGCCAGATGATGAAAGCGATTAAAGAGCATGGTGGTAACGGTGCTCTAGGTGAAGCCCTTGGTGAAGCCTACCTGGCTCAGTATCAACAGAGTGAGTATCAGGTGTACAATCAACAGATGATGGAGAGCGAGGTTCGTGACTCTGCCGAGAAACAAAAGCAAGTGGAAGCGGGTGATACCCTAGATTTTGACCACTTTCTTGAAAACTACTTTGACTATTTAAAATAAACCGGAGCGCAACATGCCTTTACTAGATAGCTTTACTGTCGACCACACTAAGATGCACGCACCAGCCGTGCGCGTAGCGAAGACAATGCAGACTCCGGGGGGCGATACCATCACTGTATTCGACCTTCGTTTTACTCAGCCAAACAAAGAGCTACTTTCAGAGAAGGGTATTCATACCCTTGAGCATCTTTACGCTGGCTTTATGCGTGATCACCTAAACGGTGACAGCGTTGAGATCATCGATATCTCTCCAATGGGTTGTCGTACCGGTTTCTACATGAGCCTTATCGGTACTCCAACTGAGAGCCAAGTAGCTGAAGCCTGGCTAGCAGCTATGCAAGACGTGCTTAAGGTTGAGGGTCAGAACAAGATCCCTGAACTGAATGAGTATCAGTGTGGCACCGCAGCTATGCACTCTCTAGAAGACGCAAAAGCGATTGCTCAAGCCATCATCGATGCAGGTATCTCTGTAAATAAGAACGATGAGCTAGCTCTACCAGAAGAGATGCTAAAAACACTTAAGGTGTAACTAGTATTCAGACAAACAAAAACCGGAACATGTCGTTCCGGTTTTTTATGCTTGCTATGCGGCGGGGAAGACCCTAACCATCTTGATTTTGTTCTCAGAGAAGTCGATCACCTCCATTCTATGATGGGCAATCTGCATGCTGATATGACTCTCAGGGATATCCTCAAGATGCTCGAGTATCAATCCATTTAGGGTTCTTGGACCATCGGTTGGCAGCGTCCATTGCAGGCCTTTGTTGATATCACGGATATTGGCACTGCCCTCGATAAGATAGCTACCATCGGCTTGCGGGGTGATCTCTTCAGCAAGGTTGGTGCCATAGAAGTGGTAAACTCTCCCACTATCTCTTCAAGGATATCCTCTAGAGTAACCAGTCCTATGATGTCACCATATTCGTCTACAATCAGTCCGATACGCTCTTTGTTACGCTGGAACTTCAGCATCTGTACATTAAGTGGTGTCGCCTCAGGAATGAAATAGACCTCGTCAGCGGCTTTTAGTAGCGTCTGCTTGTTGAACTCATTTTTCTCCAGCATCAGGCGATAGGCTTCGCGTAGCCTTAGCATGCCTACCACTTCATCTATTTGGTCACGATAAAGCACCACACGTCCATGAGGGGAGTGGGTCAATTGGCGCACGATAGACTTCCAGTCGTCGTTAACATCGATACCAGTGATCTCATTTCTTGGCACCATGATGTCGTTCACCGTCACTGTCTCTAGGTCCAAGATGGAGATCAGCATATCTTGGTGACGGCTTGGAATAAGACTGCCGGCCTCGTTTACCACAGTGCGAAGCTCATCTGAGCTTAAGTGATCATCTTTGCTGGTGGAGGCATTTATACCAAGTAGGCGCAAGAAACCATTGGTGATGAAGTTTACCAAGATCACCAGCGGTGATAGGAGTTTCATTAGAATACGCAGCAATAGACTGCTGGCATAGGAAACACGCTCGGGATAGAGCGCCGCCAAGGTTTTGGGAGTTACTTCGGCAAAGACCAGAATTACTAGGGTCAGCACACCGGTTGCGATAGCCACCCCAAAGTCACCATACAGACGCATCCCCAAGATGGTTGCGATAGCTGAGGCAAGGATATTGACTAGGTTGTTGCCGATAAGGATCAGACCGATAAGACGATCCGGCCTGTCGAGCAGTTTCTCTACTCGACGCGCACCCCTATGACCTTGATTAGATAAGTGCTTTAAGCGATAGCGATTCAAAGACATCATGCCCGTCTCTGAACCTGAAAAATAACCTGAAATGATAATCAGACATGCAAGGAGGCCAAACAGCAACCCAGTTGATATGTCATCCAAACGTCGTAAATCCTTAGTTAGTGCTGTTCAAAAAATGAATGATATTGAGCTAGCTGTCAACTCAAGCTGGTTGAGACTAGCTGAGTTTGGTTAAGTCAGTATGACTTCGCGCACAAAACGGCTACCAAAATAGGCGAGGGTTAGCAGGAAAGCGCCCACAATAGAGAACCAAGTCACTGTTTTTCCGCGCCAGCCTTGTTTGTAGTGCCCCCACAGAAGAACGTTGAATACCACCCAGGCAATAAATGACAGCACAGCCTTGTGTGTCTTACCACTAGAGAAGAAATCATCCACGAATAGTGGACCGCTCATTAGGGTAAGGGTAAGAAGACCGTTACCAATAAGAATGATGTTAAACAGCTGGCGCTCTATCTTCATTAGAGGCGGCAGGTTTGGGTTCAGCGCCTGCGAGGTTTTTGCTTTAGCTTGAAATCAAGCCATGCCAGTTGCAAGGCGTACAGAGCAGCAATCATTAGCGTTGCATAAGAGAACAGGGCTAGTGTGATATGTGCAACCAAGCCAGGTGAATGCTCAAAGTGGGTGATAAAGGTGCTCGGCACGAAAGAGGCGACCAACAGACATAAGGCAGAAAAGCCATAGGCTATAGGAAGTAAGAACCAGAGTCGGGTCTTAAACATTGCGCAGGTTAGCACTACCGATATCAGAAAACTCACCAAAGAGGTGACGTTTAAGATGCTAAGATTTTGCCCCTCGGGATTAAACACAGTGCCTACTAGGGTCGAAAAATGCAGAAGTAGGGCAACAAATGCTAGACCTAATACACCCTTAGCGTTGATACCTGTCTTATTTAGAAGGCCAGGGAGTATCAATAATAAGGCGGCGAGGTATAAGACTACACTTGAGCTTACCACTACTAAGTTCATAATTTTTCGATACTAGTTCTGAAAGATAATCCTAAATTATACCCATAAGCATAGTTAAGTTGAACACTGGAAACATTTGTTTAGATCTAGGTCAATTCTAAGTTTCGCTTACTCACGCTCTGGCAAGGTTTTGTTCAATACGCCTCTGCGGTATACTTTGGGTAATTGACCGAATTAGTCAGCTTAGAGAACAAGATGTTTGATAACTTAACAGATCGTTTATCCCAGACACTGAAGAACATCAGTGGTAAGGGTCGTCTTACTGAAGACAACATTAAAGAGACCCTACGCGAAGTGCGTATGGCACTATTGGAAGCGGACGTTGCCCTTCCGGTAGTTCGCGACTTTATCAAGCGCGTAAAAGAAGGCGCTGTTGGCGTTGAAGTTTCCAAATCCCTTACACCGGGTCAAGAGTTCATCAAGATTGTTCAATCTGAGCTTGAAGCGGTTATGGGTGAGTCCAACGAAGGTCTAGACCTTGCGGCTCAACCTCCAGCAGTTGTATTGATGGCGGGTCTACAAGGTGCGGGTAAAACCACCAGTGTAGGTAAGCTATCTAACTCCTAAAAGAGCGCGATAAGAAGAAAGTATTGGTCGTATCTGCCGACGTTTATCGTCCTGCAGCGATCAAACAGCTAGAAACCCTAGCCGGCGATGTTGGCGTAGACTTCTTCCCATCTTCTGCCGACCAGAAGCCTATCGATATCGCAAATGCGGCTATCGACCACGCCAAGAAGAAGTTCTATGACGTGCTTCTTGTGGATACCGCGGGTCGTCTAGCTGTAGATGAAGAGATGATGGCTGAGATCCAAGCTCTTCACGATGCGATTACCCCAGTTGAAACCCTGTTCGTGGTTGATGCTATGACAGGTCAGGATGCGGCGAACACGGCAAAAGCCTTTGGTGATGCGCTACCTCTTACCGGTGTAATCCTTACTAAGGTCGATGGTGATGCTAGGGGCGGTGCTGCCCTTTCGGTAAAACACATCACAGGTAAGCCGATCAAATTCCTAGGTGTGGGTGAGAAAACCGACGCCCTAGAACCTTTCCACCCAGATCGTGTAGCCTCGCGCATTCTAGGCATGGGTGATGTGCTGTCTCTTATCGAAGACCTGCAGCGCAACGTCGATACCCAAAAAGCAGAAAAGCTGGCCAAGAAAGTTCAAAGAGAAAAAAGGCTTTGACCTTGAAGACTTCCGTGAGCAGCTAGGTCAGATGCAAAACATGGGTGGCATGATGGGTATGATGAATAAGCTACCAGGCATGAACAATCTACCGGACGACGTAAAAGATAAAGTCGACGATAAGATGTTTAAGCAGATGGAAGCCATCATTAACTCTATGACCATGAAAGAGCGTCAGCGTCCAGAGCTTATTAAAGGTTCTCGTAAGAAGCGTATTGCAGCGGGCTCAGGTACTCAGGTTCAGGACGTAAACCGCCTGCTCAAGCAGTTCACTCAGATGCAGAAGATGATGAAGAAGATGCAGAAGGGTGGCATGCGCGGCATGATGCGCAACATGCAAGGCATGATGGGCGGCATGGGTGGTATGGGCGGCGGTGGCTTCGGCGGCCCATTCGGCCGATAAGCCCGCTAGTCACAATGAATGCTTAGAATCAGGCTCTAGATTTCTAGAGCCTTTTTATTTCTTGGTTTATTTTCAAAATGTTACCCAGCTCACATTCAATTAGTTGGCTAAAAAGTAACTAAACCCCTTGCAAAGATTCCGAATAAGAGTAAAATTCCGGAGCTTTATTTTGGCACGAGACCCCATGCAATTCTGCGGAAAGAATAGTTTGGGGTTAAATTTTTTTTGAGAAAGCAAAGAGGACGACATGGTTACCATTCGTTTGGCACGTCACGGCGCTAAGAAGCGTCCATTTTATCAAATCGTAGTAGCAGACAGCCGTCGTGCAGCTACTGGTCGTTTCATCGAGAAGTAGGTTTCTTCAACCCTACTGCTAAAGGTCAAGAAGAAGGTCTACGTCTAGACCTAGACCGTGTAAACCACTGGGTTTCACAAGGTGCTACAGTTTCTGACCGCGTAGCTAAGCTAGTTAAAGACGCTCAAAAAGCGGCTTAATTGGCACTCGATGTAAAAGGAAAAGAACGAATGAGTGAGCAAATCGAAAAAATTGTTGTAGGCAAGCTTGGTGCTACTTATGGCATTCGTGGTTGGCTTAAAGTTCATTCCTTTACAGACAACGCTGAAAACATTTTTCAGTACAGCCCTTGGTTTCTTAACCAAAACGGCAGCCTAGTTGAGTACAAAGTAGAGAGCTGGAAACGCCACAATAAAGGCTATGTTTGTAAGCTTGAAGGTGTAGATGTACGTGAAGACGCACATTTGCTTACCAACTTTGAGATCTCGGTAAATGCTGCTTCTCTACCTGAACTGTCAGAAGATGAGTCTACTGGCGTGAATTGTTTGGAATGCAAGTGGTAACCACTAAAGGTTACAACCTTGGCGAAGTCACCGATATGTTGGAGACGGGTTCAAACGATGTTTTGGTGGTGAAAGCTAACCTAAAAGATGCTTTTGGCAAAAAGGAACGACTAATTCCGTTCCTTGAAGAGCAAGTGGTCATTAATGTGGATCGCGATGCTCAACGGATCGAAGTTGACTGGGATCCTGGCTTCTAGTCCAAAATTAGAGAGTGAACTATGTGGGTTGGCGTAATTAGCTATTTCCAGAGATGTTCCGCTCTGTCACTGATTTCGGAGTAACAGGTCAAGCGGTTAAAAAAGGTCTACTAACGGTACAAACGTGGAATCCTCGTGATTTTACTCACGACAAACACCGTACTGTTGATGACAGACCTTACGGGGGAGGCCCCGGAATGCTAATGATGGTTCAGCCTTTGCGCGATGCCATTCATGAAGCAAAGAAAACCGCACCGGGTAAGACGAAGGTTATCTATCTTAGCCCTCAAGGTCGAAAACTCGACCAACAAGGGGTAGAAGAGCTGGCAACCAATGAGAATTTGCTTCTTATTTGTGGTCGCTACGAAGGGGTAGATGAGCGCATCATACAGTCTGAGGTTGATGAAGAATGGTCAATCGGAGACTTTGTGATGACGGGTGGTGAGATACCAGCCATGACCTTAATCGACTCAGTATCTAGGTTTGTACCTGGGGTATTGGGAGATTTTGCGTCAGCAGAGGAAGACTCCTTTGCAAATGGCCTGTTGGATTGTCCTCACTACACGCGTCCTGAGGTATTAGATGGCACTGAAGTACCAGCGGTACTTAAGTCCGGAAACCATAAGGACATTCGTCGCTGGCGATTAAAGCAATCGCTGGGCCGTACTTGGCTAAGAAGACCAGAGATGCTGGAAAACCTAGCTCTGACTGACGAACAGGAAATATTACTTGTCGAGTTCATAAATGAACATAAAAGTCGCAAGTAATCATATATTTAGATTCAGTTTATTCTAGGGTATATACAAATGAGTAATATCATCGCAGCTCTTGAGCAAGAGCAAATGAAATCTGACCTGCCAAAATTTGGTGCAGGTGACACTGTAGTTGTACAGGTTAAAGTAAAAGAAGGTGACCGTGAGCGTCTACAGGCGTTCGAAGGTGTTGTAATCGCGATTCGTAACCGCGGCCTTCACTCAGCATTCACAGTTCGTAAGATCTCGAACGGTGAAGGTGTTGAGCGTACGTTCCAAACTCACTCTCCAATGGTTGATAGCATTGAAGTTAAACGCCGTGGTGCAGTACGTCGTGCCAAGTTGTACTACCTACGTGAGCGTTCTGGTAAGTCAGCTCGTATCAAAGAGAAACTTGCTAAGAAGTAATGCATTACCTGCATTTCTCATAGATAAAACGGGAAGCCAAATGGCTTCCCGTTTTTTTGTGTTTGTTTGATAACTGGTTATTTTGAACGCTAACTGCGTTGTCACTGCTCATGTGCGCGTCGTGCACACTGCGCGGCTCTGCCTTGTTAGCCTCCAAAATCTCTGCGTTATCATTCCAAAAACTGCTTTTAGAGCTTGTGGCTAGCTTTAATATTGATCTTCAGACCACCCATCCGAATCAGACATATCCGGTGCGCCTGGAATTGAGTTCTCTTCATCGGCCCATTCGCCGAAGTCTATCATCTGGCACTTTTTGCTACAGAATGGACGGTGAGGGCTTTGCTCTCCCCATTCAACATCATTGCCACACTGCGGGCACTTAACTATGGTTGGTTTACTCATGGTGTTCTCAGCTACAAACGGCAAGCTCAAACTCAATATCTTGGTTGCTAGCCTGCCCAGTTTCAAAGTTAATGAATTTGATCACAAAGCGGTTCTTATGTCCAGAAACCATAGGGTACACCCCGTAATCTTGACTGAACTGTAGCCTGACCATATTGGCCTCTTCTGCATCGCTCTGGAAAAAACCGCCACGAGCAATCTGAGGCTTCATTTGACTAGAACTACGGGTTAGGTTGAGCCACTGCTGCAGACCATGATTAAGAGGTGCTAGCGAGCTTAACCAGCGCTGGGCATCCGTCATGCGCTTTTCCAGCGGTTGATGTAGCCAAAAGTGCAATGCAGGAAGGTCGAAGCAACAAGCGCCACCAGGAAGATTAAAGCGTTGGCGTATGGAAGCAAGGAAGCGATCTTCTTTCAAAAGGGTACCGAAGCGCTGCGCCTTGATGATCTCACCATGCACCATATCCAGCTCTTTCAACAGGCCCTGTAGGCGCTTCTGATCCACTCCCGGCACATTTAGCCAGTTGGAGTAGGTAAGCTTTAGCTTATCAAGATCTTTTAGCAGTTCAGGTTTTAGCTGGATCTGTTCGAAGATATCCAACAGATCGAAGATAGATCGGAACAGTACCTGATAATGTTGAGGATCAGAGAAGGTCGCACATTGCTGAGCTTGCCTGAGTAGGCTCTCAATACGCAGATAGGTACGGCTCTTTTCATTGAGCGGGTGTTCGTATTTTTGAATTGTCATACTGAGCATCCTGCTTTTCAGTTGCGCTTCACTCTCCATGGCTTGCCTCTGTCATCGCTAGATATTGATGGTGCAATTTTTCTATCTGCTCGGCCAGTGGTTCGATGCCGTCGTTGTTGACCACATCGTCTGCAATCGCCAGCCGTTTGGCTCTGCTTGCTTGTGATTTTAGTATAGATTCAACTTGCTCTTGTGAGACCTGATCACGCGTCATTGTTCGGTTAATTTGTGTCAGCTCTGAGACATCTACCACTAAAACTCTATTCGCAAGGCGTTGCAGTCCGTTTTCCACCATAAGTGGGATAACCAGTAGACAATAGGCAGAGTGAACTTGTTCAATCTGATCTAGCATGCGCTGGCGAATCATAGGGTGAAGCAGTTCATTTAACCACGTCTTTGCGCTTTCATCTGAGAAGATAACCTCTCTGAGCTTCTTTCTATCTAAAGTGCCATCGCTTGTAAGGATCTGCTCACCAAATTTATTCGTGATAGCCTTGAGCCCTTCAGTGCCTGGCTCTACCACTTCGCGAGCAACCACGTCGGCATCGACGATCTCGATGCCAAAACGGTGATTAAACTGATCGGCTACTGTGGTTTTACCACTACCAATGCCACCGGTTAGACCAATTACAAGTGTCATTAGGCACCTCCGAAATAGAAGCTGAGATACCAGCTAACGATTTGCTCACCCACAATCAGATATACCAACCCGCGATAGCTAGATATGGGCCAAATGGAAAGGCTTTTTCTATGCCTTGTTTTTTGAGTCTCAGCTGGATGATGCCAAAAATGAGGCCGACCACAGAAGAGAGCAAGATGATAAGTGGCAGTGCCTGCCAACCAAGCCATGCCCCGAGAGCAGCCAAAAGCTTAAAGTCGCCATAGCCCATACCTTCCTTGCCGGTAATGAGCTTAAATAGCCAATACACACTCCACAGTGACAGGTAGCCCGCCATTGCACCGATAATGGTTTGTTCAAGACCTATAGGGCCAATACCCGTTAGTGCCAGTGCGATGCCTGCCCACATTAGAGGAAGAGTTAGGCTATCTGGCAGTAGCATGGTATCTAGGTCGATAAAGGTGGCGCAGATCAGTACCCAGGTAAAACCAAGTAAGGCAACGGCATACAAACTCGGTTGGAATTGCAGAGCCACAATGAGGCACAAACCGCCAGAGAGAAGTTCTATTAAGGGGTAGCGAGGGCTTATCTTAGTGCTACATGCTCGGCACTTACCTCTGAGCATCAGCCAACCCAGTACAGGAATATTGTCTCGAATCTTGATCGGGGTTTCACATTTGGGACAGCGTGAGCGTGGTAGGCTTAGTCCAAAGTTACCCTCTGGCTTGTCTAGTTTTAGCTCTGGATAGCCTCTGCAAATTCTGTCTTCCACTCTCTTTCCATGATGATAGGCAGTCTATGGATAACTACATTGAGAAAGCTGCCGATGATAAGACCGAGAATCGTGGCCATAATAGGGAAGAGGGCAGGGAATTGAATGAAGTAATATTCGAGCATCAGAGGCCCATGTACATGAAATTCTAGGAATTATTTTATATTAATCTTCTAGTGTAAGCTATTCATCAGACTGAATATGGGCAGATAAATAGATAGCACCAGTGTACCTACCATGCCTCCGAGTAGCAGTATAACAAAGGGCTCAATAAGCTTACCTAGATTATCTGTGGTATCAATGAGTTGCTGTTCGAGGTCTAGAGATGCTTTTTCTAGAAGCGAGGTTAGTCGACCACTGCTTTCACCTATGCTAATGAGCATCCCCAGCTCAGAGGGCAAATTAGGGACTTCGGCCAAAGCGTCAGACAGGCGCATACCCTGATTTATTTTCTGTTTAGCCTTACTTAGATGCTGGTTTAGGTAGCCGTTCTCCACCACACAGGTTGCATTGTGCCAAGCGTTCAATATAGGCAATCCGGCACCTAGGTAGATGCGAGTATCAGGCTAAATCTAGCCCACTCGCCTGAGCGTAACGCTTTTCCTATTATGGGTAGACCAAGGAGCAGGGCATCGAACCTGTATCTCAATCGCGTTCCACTTCTAAGTAGCGTGGTGATAACTAGCGTGAATAGCGTTGTTCCCATGAGCAGGTATAGGCCGTAGTTTTGTGTCCAGACTGACAAGCCTAGAGTCCATTGTGTAAGGGCAGGCAGTTCCGCTCCAAACCCTGCAAAGAGGCTCTCAAACTGAGGAAGTACAAATATCAGCATGATAACCAGTACAACTAGAGCAACTAGAAACACTAGGGTCGGATAGATTAGGGCGGAGCGCAGCTTGCGTTTAATATTCATGCTGCGAGTTCTCTGCTCTAGTGCCCATCTCAGGGTATCAGCCAGCTTGCCATTAGACTCGCCTATCCGGATATATTGAAGCAAGGTGGGGTCGAAACAATCGAATCGACTTAAGCTCTGCGAAAGGCTTAAGCCCTCTAATATCTCATCTCTGACTAGATGGATAAGAATCCCAAGCTCATTTTTCTCTCTATGTTTAAGACTTTGACTGAGTGCCTCTGTCACAGGAAAGCCAGACTCCAGCAGAGTAATTAGCTGGTGGATTAAACTATTTATTTGGTTAGCCTTAATACCAAAGCGTATTTTATAGATGCTAGACACCGAGCCTTCGGTGATCTTTTGAATCTGTATTGTCTCTCTCTTCGCTAACTGGGCTAACTGAGCTCGAGAGTAGGCGTATAAACTCCCAGAGGTTTTATTTGAGTTCACCTGCCTACCGAACCAAAAGAAACATCTCAGCTTATGCTTCATGGCCAATAACTCTTTCTAGTTCGTTTTTGGTGGTTATTCCTGATGCTTGCCAGTGTTTACCTGCATCATGAAGCGTCAAGCCACCAACCATCTCTTGAGCGGGTAGAGAATAGAGCTCAAATAGTCCGACACGCCCTTTGTAGCCGTCATTACAGTGTGGGCACCCACTTACACAAGACAGGCAGGCCCTCCTTACTAGTCTTTGGGCAATGACTAGCTTGAGTGTGGTGCGAACATTTAGCTCAGAAACTCCAAGGCTGAGCAGTCGCGGAATAGATTCTTTAGCACTATTGGTGTGCAGAGTAGAGAGGACTAAGTGACCGGTTTGAGCTGCGTGTATGGCGATCTGCTGATTCCGAATCTCGGATTTCACCTAGCATTATGATGTCAGGGTCTTGGCGTAGTATTGAGCGCAGTGCTTCTGCGAAGCCATAATTGATATTGGGATCAATCTGTATCTGATTGTAGTTAGTGTCTTGAATCTCTACCGGGTCTTCAACTGTGCAGATTGAAAGACTGGGCGTCTGTAATTGCTTTAGGCAAGAATAAAGCGTGAGACTCTTACCGCTTCCTGTAGGACCGGTAACCAACAAGAGGCCATGCGGGCTTAGCAGTGTCCGTTTTAAATGATCGAGCTGAACATCCATCAATCCAAGTTTATCTAGGCTAGGAACCTGTTGCTCGGCTTGCATCCGTAATACCACTTTCTCGCCCCATATGGTTGGCAGTATGGATACTCGGATATCTTGATTATGCCAATGCAGTCTTCCATCTTGTGGATGCCTATGTTGTGTGATGTCCAGATCGGCCAGTACCTTGATGCGACTAACCAGAGTGGTGGTGAATGGGTGGGGAATACTTCTCCATGGATGCAGTAATCCATCGATGCGAAAGCGGATATCTGTTTGCTCTTTTCTTGGCTGAATATGAACATCGGAAGCTCTGCTGGATTTTCCTTCTCGCAGTATTTGTTCCAATAAATCTTCATCGTTAGTGCTCAGTTCCGCTTTTATGCGCTTAAAATCCGAGTAGCAGATTAGAGTGAACTGGGTATCGAGCTGGTGGATAAAACCAAGCTCTTGGCAGGCTTGTACAGCTTTTGGATCATATGAGACCAAATGCAATTTATCGCCAGCCCTATTAATGACTATTAGAGACTCATCCCTTGTTCTATAAAGGGTTGAGAGCTTTTTAAGTTCATCTGTCTCATAGTTAATCTGTTTAGAGAAAGGCAATTTGTGCAGCTTTGATAGTATTTGGCCTATGGTAGGCCAAATACTCTGAGGTGTGCTTTCTATTACCTCTTTTAATTCTAAAGATGCTTCGATGGCTCGCTGATAAAGGCAGAGTCGATAAGCCCCGCCTCTTCCAGCGCATCTAGATAATGTTTCACTGGCAACCTTTAGGTCGGGTGACATTTGCCGCACCACTAATGCTACAACTCCAACCATTAGTGGCATCTCTAGAAAAAGCGACGCTAGCATTGGCAAGGGCGCTATTGTTGTTATCAAAAGAGAACAGTAGCTGATTGCTTCCTTGAATAGATATGGTACCTAAGGTGCCACCAGCGGCAGAGCTAGTTTGTATATCTGAAAGGTTGGCTGGAAAACTGCCGTGATCCAGCAGGTAAAGTTCAGCCTTGGTAATTAGTCCTCTTAAGGTGGCAGTACCAGACGCAAGCTCAGATTTCTTTACATAGTCTTGGTACATGGGTACGCCGACTGCGGACAAGATACCTATGATAGCGACCACTATCATCAGCTCTATCAGGGTGAAGCCATATTGATGTTTACGCATGATTTTTCTCAACAGATTGGGGTTGAGTAAATCTAGAAAGGTGAGGCTTTGGCGTCGAAGGGTGGAGGTTAGCTTTACTAGCTCAGTCGAAGAGAGAAATGAAAGTCGGGAGAGAAAGACTTAAAAGTGTGACTGTATATCACAGCTTGTAATGCTCAGATACAAAAAAGGCCAGCATCTGCTGACCTTAGATAGGGTTTAAAACGCCTTACTTGAAGCGCATAGACAGGTCCATGGCTTTAAGGTGCTTAGTTAGTGCGCCTACAGAGATAAAGTCCACACCCGTTTCAGCCATAGGGCGAATAGTCTCTAGAGTTACGTTACCTGAGTTCTCTAGCACTGCGCGACCTTGGTTGATCTCAACGGCTTCACGCATCATGTCTAGGGTGAAGTTATCTAGCATGATGATGTCTGCGCCTGCTTCGATAGCTTGTTTCAGCTCTTCTAGGCTCTCGGTTTCCACCTCTACAGGCTTACCTGGGTTTAGCTCTTTCGCCGTTGAGATAGCCTGCTCTATACCACCACATGCGATGATGTGGTTTTCTTTAATAAGGTATGCATCGAATACGCCAATTCTGTGGTTGTAACCGCCGCCACAGGCTACAGCGTATTTAAGAGCGCTACGCAGGCCTGGGATAGTTTTGCGAGTGTCTAGTAGACGACAACCAGTACCTTCTATGGCTTTCGCATACTCGGCAACAACGGTCGCACAGCCAGATAGAGTCTGGATAAAGTTCATTGCGTTACGCTCACCCGTTAGCAGGGTGCGAGCAGGGCCACTAAGGGTACATAGAGTCTGATTAGGCTCTACCGTATCACCGTCGGTTACGTGCCATTCGATAGCTACTTCACTACCAAGCTGTTTGAACACCTCATCAGCCCACATCTGACCGCAGAACACGCCGTGTTCACGAGTAATGATGGTTGCTACGCCTTGAGTATCTGCTGCAATTAGGCTTGCAGTGATATCCGCTGATGCGTCTAGCGTTCCGCCTAGATCTTCTTTTAGTGTATCGGTAACCGCACGAGTCACTTCTACTGGAAGTTGCTGTTTTAGATAGGCGAGTCTAGCTTCGCTGTCGTGAGTGTTTTTCATAGTCACAGGCTTGATAGTTTATCTATTTGGGAATTGTGCTGAATGATACTCTTGCTTTGAATATAATACCAATCTGGATCAGCAAATTAGCAGGCAAATCATGGAAGATATCTGGTATCCAAAAGCAAAAGTGGTGTTATCACCGTTTTGTGATGAAAGGGATGACCCGAATGATGTCTCCTTGCTGGTACTGCACAACATCTCTTTACCACCAGGGCAGTTTGAAAATGGTCATATTGAGGCTTTTTTCAGGGGAAACTCGACGGTTCAAGCCATCCTTATTTGGCCCTAGTTTCCAAGATGAAGGTTTCAGCACACTGCTTGATAACTCGCAGTGGCAATATTATTCAGTTTGTTCCCTTCAATAAACGTGCTTGGCATGCTGGTTTATCCAGCTTTGCAGGAAGAGAAAAGTGTAACGATTTCTCAATCGGCATTGAGCTTGAGGGGACCGACACTCAGTCATTCACTGAACAGCAGTACCAATCTCTCTCTAGGTTGACCAAATTTATCACCGATATCTATCCTGCAATTACCTCTCATCGGATCACTGGTCATCAGTATATTGCGGCCTACCGAAAGTCCGATCCTGGCCTATGCTTCGATTGGCGATATTTTCGTCGATTACAAAAACATTCCTAATTTGAATGAGCATTTGACCAATTCATACACTTTAGTTTAATTTGTCATAC
Source organism: Vibrio sp. JCM 19236 (assembly GCA_000830455.1). Lineage (GTDB taxonomy): Bacteria > Pseudomonadota > Gammaproteobacteria > Enterobacterales > Vibrionaceae > Vibrio. The sequence goes on along the minus strand of BBSB01000003.1, from coordinate 130,987 downwards.
AAGTTAACCGGCTGAATAGTACTATTACTGGTAACAATCAAGTTACAAAGAAACGGATTTTATTTGAATTCCTGTTAGTGTGATCTCCATTCCATGATTTAAATCAATTTTTGGTGGACAGGAAAACGAAAGGCGTGCTAACTTTGCGCCAAATCAAAAATTGGTAATACCAATTAACGTATTACCAAATTACATTGTGCAGGACGCAAAGAACTAAATGCAGAAAGTTGCTTTTAAAAGTATTCGCCAACCAAAGCTATCCGACGTGATTCAGCGTGAATTGGAGAGCTTAATCTTGGATGGAATCTTGTCCCCAGGACAACAGCTTCCACCAGAGCGTGAACTGGCGAAGCAATTTGATGTGTCTAGACCTTCCGTACGTGAAGCAATCCAAAGGTTAGAAGCCAAAGGTTTGCTGACTCGTCGCCAAGGAGGGGGAACCTTTGTTAACGAAAACCTGTCTTCTAATTTGTCCGATCCTCTTCTGAACCTGCTGTCGAGCCGTGCAGATACGCAACGAGACCTGCTAGAGACGCGTCATGCGTTGGAAGGCATCTCTGCCTATTTGCTGCGCTTCGCGGTACCAAGGAAGATTTCGAACGAATCTCTCAATGTCACCAAGCGATGAATGAATCACTTCAGGCTGAAGATATTGAAGCGGAAGCTAAGGCGGTAATGGAGTTCCTTACAGCCATTGCGGAAGCATCTCACAATGTAGTTTTACTGCACATAGTGAAGAGTCTCTCTCCACTGTTAGAGCAGAACGTTTTACAAAACCTAAAGCTGTTGTCTGAGCGCGAAGATGCTCTGCAAAAGCTGAATGAACACCGAGCTAAGATAGTGAACGCGATCGTTTCTGGCGAGCCAGAGAAAGCGAGCGAGATGTCGCACACGCACTTAGCATTTATCGATGAAACATTGTCGGATTTGACTCAGGAGCAGGGCCGAAGAGCTCGCTCACTACGTCGAACCCAACAGAACAAACAGTAAGCTTTTTCTGGCTAAACCGCCCAGTAGTTGACCTAACTTAATATAAAAGGATAGTTCGCCATGTCTGACATGAAGCATGACGTTGATGCTCTGGAAACTCAAGATTGGTTAGAAGCACTTGAGTCAGTAGTACGTGAAGAGGGCGTTGAACGCGCTCAATTTTTGCTAGAACAAGTTCTAGACAAAGCTCGTTTAGACGGTGTAGATATGCCAACTGGTATCAACACCAACTACATCAACACCATTCCAGCAGCCCAAGAGCCAGCTTACCCTGGTGACACAACTCTTGAGCGCCGCATTCGCTCAATCATCCGCTGGAACGCAATCATGATCGTATTGCGTGCATCTAAGAAAGACCTAGACCTTGGCGGTCACATGGCTTCTTACCAGTCAGCAGCAGCTTTCTACGAAGTATGTTTCAACCACTTCTTCCGTGCTCCAAATGAGACGGACGGTGGCGATCTAGTTTACTATCAAGGTCACATCTCACCAGGTATCTACTCTCGCGCATTCGTTGAGGGTCGTCTAACTGAAGAGCAGCTAGACAACTTCCGTCAGGAAGTAGACGGTAAAGGTATTCCTTCATACCCGCACCCTAAACTAATGCCTGAGTTCTGGCAGTTCCCAACTGTATCTATGGGTCTTGGTCCAATCTCTGCTATCTATCAAGCACGTTTCCTTAAGTATCTTGAAGGTCGTGGTCTAAAAGACACCTCAGCACAGCGCGTATACGCTTTCCTAGGTGATGGTGAGATGGATGAGCCAGAATCACGTGGTGCTATCTCTTTCGCTGCGCGTGAGAAGCTAGACAACCTATGTTTCCTAATCAACTGTAACCTACAGCGTCTTGACGGTCCTGTAATGGGTAACGGCAGCATCATCCAAGAGCTAGAAGGCCTATTCAAGGGTGCTGGCTGGAACGTTGTTAAGGTTATCTGGGGTAGCAACTGGGATTCACTACTTGCGAAAGACACATCAGGTAAGCTTCTTCAGCTAATGAACGAAACTATCGATGGTGACTACCAAACATTCAAATCTAAAGATGGCGCATACGTACGTGAGCACTTCTTTGGTAAGTACCCTGAAACAGCTGCACTAGTTGCTGACATGACTGATGACGAAATCTTCGCGCTTAAGCGTGGTGGTCATGACTCATCTAAGCTGTTCGCTGCATTCAACAACGCGAAAGAAACTGGTGGCAAGCCAACTGTAATCCTAGCTAAAACTGTTAAAGGTTACGGCATGGGTGACGCAGCTGAAGGTAAGAACATTGCACACGGCGTGAAGAAGATGGACATGACTCATGTTCAGCACCTACGCGACCGTCTAGGCCTACAAGACCTTCTATCTGATGAGAAAATCTCTGAGCTTCCTTACCTGAAGCTAGAAGAAGGCACAGCAGAATACGAGTACATGCACGCTCGTCGTAAAGCACTTCACGGCTACACACCAGCGCGTCTACCTCAGTTCACTCAAGAATTCCAGGTTCCTGAGCTAGAAGAGTTCGCTCCTCTACTTGGCGCACAGAAGCGTGAAATCTCAACGACTATGGCGTACGTTCGTACTCTTAACATCCTGCTTAAGAACAAGAACATCGGTAAGAACATCGTTCCTATCATCTGTGATGAAGCACGTACCTTTGGTATGGAAGGTCTATTCCGTCAGATCGGTATCTATAACCCGCACGGTCAAGACTACACTCCAGAAGATAAAGGCATCGTTTCTTACTACAAAGAAGCAACCTCTGGTCAGGTTCTTCAAGAAGGTATCAACGAACTAGGTTCAATGGCGTCTTGGGTTGCAGCTGCAACTTCATACAGCACCAACGACCTGCCGATGATTCCGTTCTACATCTACTACTCTATGTTCGGTTTCCAACGTATCGGTGACATGGCATGGCTAGCAGGTGACCAACAAGCTCGTGGCTTCCTACTAGGTGCTACAGCAGGTCGTACAACGCTAAACGGTGAAGGTCTACAGCACGAAGATGGTCACTCGCACATCATGGCGAACACTGTACCTAACTGTATTTCTTATGACCCAACGTTTGCTTACGAGCTAGCGGTAATCATGCAAGACGGTATCCGTCGCATGTACGGTCCTGAGCAAGAGAACGTTTACTACTACCTAACAGTAATGAACGAGAACTACGCAATGCCAGCAATGCCAGAAGGCGCTGAAGAAGGCATCCGTAAGGGTATCTACAAGCTTGAGTCTCACGAAGGTACTAAGGCTAAAGTTCAGCTAATGAGCTCTGGTACTATCATGAACGAAGCGCGTAAAGCTGCGGTAATCCTAAGCGAAGAGTATGGCATCGCATCTGACGTATTCTCTGTAACATCGTTCAACGAACTAACTCGTGACGGTCAAGCAGTAGAGCGCTACAACATGCTTCACCCAGAAGCTGAAGAGCAAGTACCTTACATCACTACAGTTCTAGGTAATGAACCAGCAATCGCAGTGACTGACTACATGAAGAACTACGCTGAGCAAGTACGTGCTTACATGCCTTCTGAGTCTTACAAGGTTCTTGGTACAGATGGCTTCGGTCGCTCTGACAGCCGTGAAAACCTACGTCGTCACTTCGAAGTTAACGCTGGCTACGTAGTAGTTGCAGCCCTAACTGAACTGGCTAAACGTGGCGATGTTGAGAAGTCAGTAGTTGCAGAAGCAATTGCTAAGTTCGACATCGACGCAGACAAAATTAACCCGCAATACGCATAAGACTTCCATTTATTAAGGGAAATAAACAATGACAATCGAAATTAATGTACCTGACATCGGTGCTGATGAGGTTGAAGTAACTGAGATTCTAGTGAACGTTGGTGACAAGGTTGAAGAAGAGCAGTCACTGATCACTGTTGAAGGCGACAAGGCTTCGATGGAAGTTCCTGCATCTCAAGCGGGTATCGTTAAAGAAATCAAGGTAGCTGAAGGCGATTCAGTTACCACTGGTTCTCTAATCATGATCTTCGAAGAAGAGTCGGGTGCTGCTGCAGCACCTGCTCCAGCGGCAGAAGCTGCACCGGTAGCGGCTCCAGCAGCTGCTGCAGAACTAAAAGAAGTTCACGTACCAGACATCGGTGGTGACGAAGTAGAAGTTACCGAAATCATGGTTGCAGTTGGCGACACAGTTGAAGAAGAGCAATCTCTTCTTACTGTAGAAGGCGACAAAGCATCTATGGAAGTACCAGCGCCATTCGCAGGTACAGTTAAAGAAATCAAAGTAGCTTCAGGCGATTCTGTTTCTACTGGTTCTCTTATCATGGTATTCGAGACGGCAGGTTCTGGCGTAGCGCCAGCACCGGCTGCAGCAGAAGCTCCAGCAGCTGCACCTGCGGCACCAGCTGCGTCTGCTGTACAAGAAGTTAACGTACCAGACATCGGCGGTGACGAAGTAGAAGTTACTGAAATCATGGTTTCAGTTGGCGACAGCGTTGAAGAAGAACAATCTCTAATCACTGTAGAAGGCGACAAGGCTTCTATGGAAGTACCAGCACCATTCGCAGGTACGGTAAAAGAGATCAAGATCGCTGAAGGCGACTCAGTAACCACTGGTTCTCTAATCATGGTATTCGAAACGGCAGGTTCTGCTCCAGCAGCGGCTCCAGCACCTGCTGCAGCTCCTGCGGCGGCACCAGCAGCACCAGCGCCTGCGGCACCTTCAGCTCCAGTAGCAGAGACTCCAGCAGCAACGGGTGAGTTCCAAGAGAACCACGACTATGCACACGCATCTCCAGTTGTTCGTCGCCTAGCTCGCGAATTCGGTGTTAACCTTTCTAAGGTTAAAGGTACTGGTCGTAAGAACCGTATCCTTAAAGAAGACGTTCAAAGCTTCGTTAAGGACGCTCTAAAACGCCTTGAAGCTGGTGCTGGCGCAGCATCTGGTAAAGGTGACGGCAGTGCTCTTGGTCTACTACCATGGCCAAAAGTGGACTTCAGCAAGTTTGGTGAGACTGAGGTTCAGAAGCTTTCTAAGATCAAGAAGATCTCTGGCGCTAACCTACACCGTAACTGGGTAATGATCCCTCACGTTACACAGTGGGACAACGCAGATATCACTGAGCTTGAGAAGTTCCGTAAAGAGCAGAACGCGTTCGAAGCGAAGAAAGATTCTGGTATTAAGATCACTCCGCTTGTATTCATCATGAAAGCAGTAGCGAAAGCGCTAGAAGCATTCCCTGCATTCAACTCTTCTCTATCAGAAGACGGTGAGAGCATCATCCTGAAGAAATACGTGAACGTAGGCATCGCGGTGGACACACCAAACGGCCTAGTAGTTCCAGTATTCAAGGATGTGAACAAGAAGGGCATCTACGAGCTATCTGAAGAACTAGCAGTAATCTCGAAGAAAGCACGTTCTGGTAAGCTGACTGCAGCTGACATGCAAGGTGGCTGTTTCACTATCTCTAGCCTAGGTGGCATCGGTGTACTGCGTTCACTCCAATCGTGAATGCACCAGAAGTAGGTATCCTTGGTGTATCTAAGTCTGAGATGAAGCCAGTATGGAACGGCAGTGAGTTTGAACCACGCTAATGCTTCCACTGTCTCTATCATACGACCACCGTGTGATCGATGGTGCAGAAGGTGCGCGTTTCATCACCTTCCTAAACCAATGCCTAAGCGATATCCGTCGTCTGGTAATGTAATCTAGAAAGCAGCTCGAAAGAGCTGCTTTTTCTCGCCCGTTTGTCCGGGCTATTTAAGATTTTTATATGCAATGCTGGTCTGCGATGAGCGGAAGTGTTGTATAGCTCACAGCCTAAATGGAATTAGTTTTCACTGAGTTTGCAAATTTGTAAACTGAGCGTCAGCTAAATACCCAATTAGCCTGTCAGGGATAATGACTAAAAGAGGTCACAATGAGCAATGAAATTAAAGCCCAAGTTGTCGTACTAGGTTCAGGTCCAGCTGGTTACTCTGCTGCCTTCCGTTGTGCGGACTTAGGTCTTGAAACTGTACTTATCGAACGCTACAGCAGCCTAGGTGGCGTATGTCTAAACGTTGGCTGTATTCCTTCTAAAGCACTTCTTCACGTTTCAAAAGTAATCGAAGAAGCTAAAGCTATGGCCGATCACGGCGTAGTTTTCGGTGAGCCAACTACAGACATCAACAAGATCCGTATCTGGAAAGAGAAGGTTGTTGATCAGCTGACTGGCGGCCTAGACGGCATGGCTAAGATGCGTAAAGTTAAGGTTGTAAACGGCTACGGTAAATTCACTAGCCCTAACTCTATCCTTGTAGAGGGTGAAGGTGAGTCAACAGTAGTTAACTTCGACAACGCTATCGTTGCTGCGGGTTCTCGCCCAATCAAGCTTCCATTCATCCCACATGAAGACCCACGTATCTGGGATTCAACGGATGCACTTGAGCTGAAAGAAGTTCCAGGAAAACTGCTTATCATGGGCGGTGGTATCATCGGTCTAGAAATGGGTACGGTTTACCACTCACTAGGTTCTAAGGTTGACGTTGTTGAAATGTTCGACCAAGTAATCCCAGCTGCGGATAAAGATATCGTTAAGGTTTACACCAAGCGTATCAAGAACAAGTTCAACCTAATGCTTGAGACTAAGGTTACTGCAGTAGAAGCGAAAGAAGATGGTATCTACGTTTCTATGGAAGGTAAGAAGGCTCCTGCTGAAGCTGAGCGCTATGATGCTGTACTTGTTGCTATCGGTCGTGTACCAAACGGTAAACTGCTGGACGCAGAGAAAGCAGGCATCGAGGTTGATGAGCGTGGCTTCATCAATGTAGATAAGCAGCTTCGTACTAACGTTCCTCACATCCACGCTATCGGTGATATCGTAGGTCAGCCAATGCTGGCTCACAAAGGTGTGCATGAAGGTCACGTAGCGGCTGAGGTTATCTCTGGTAAGAAGCACTACTTCGACCCTAAAGTAATCCCATCTATCGCGTACACTGAGCCTGAGGTTGCTTGGGTTGGTAAGACTGAGAAAGAAGCGAAAGCAGAAGGTATTAACTACGAAGTTGCTAGCTTCCCATGGGCAGCATCTGGCCGTGCAATCGCATCTGACTGCTCAGACGGTATGACTAAGCTTATCTTCGACAAAGAGTCTCATCGCGTAATCGGTGGTGCGGTTGTAGGTACTAACGGTGGTGAACTACTAGGTGAAATTGGCCTAGCAATCGAGATGGGTTGTGATGCAGAAGACATCGCACTAACCATCCACGCTCACCCAACTCTACACGAGTCTGTTGGTCTTGCGGCAGAGGTGTTCGAAGGTTCGATCACTGACCTACCAAACAAGAAAGCGGTTAAAAAGAAGAAGTAATTCTTTCTCTTTGAGCGAATAAAATGAAACCCGGCCTTAGGTCGGGTTTTTGTTTTTCGGTAACAAGTTTTGTCTGCTACAATGCACGCCCTTTTGATCCTATAGTTGAAGCTATATTCCATTAGCGAGAAAGCACAATGAAACATACCGTAGAAGTCATGATCTCTGAGCAAGAGGTGCAAGAGCGAGTCCAACAACTGGGTGCCCAGATTAACGAGCACTACAAAGACAGCCAAGAGCTTGTTTTAGTTGGCCTTTTGCGCGGTTCATTCGTATTTATGGCTGACCTTTCACGTGCCGTAACCGTAAACCACACTGTGGATTTTATGACGGCTTCTAGCTACGGCAACAGCATGGAAAGCTCTCGTGACGTACGTATTCTGAAAGACCTAGATGACGACATCAAAGGCAAAGACGTACTGCTGGTGGAAGACATTATCGACACAGGTAACACACTGAGCAAAGTGTGCGAAATCCTAGCGATTCGTGAGCCTAACTCTATCCAGATCGCTACATTGCTAGACAAGCCATCTCGTCGTGAGGTGAAGGTAGACGTTAAGTGGATCGGCTTTGAGATTCCAGACGAGTTCGTGGTAGGTGTTGGTATCGACTACGCTCAGAAGTACCGTAACCTACCGTATATCGGCAAGGTAGTACCGCAGGAATAATAAAAAAGACCTCAATTGAGGTCTTTTTTATATCCGGTATCTTTAAAGCTCTTAGGCCACAATCTTAGCCATCGCTTCCTGATAAGTTTGCTCTAGACTCGCATGGTCGGCACAGTTCATCTTAAGGTCGGTCAGCTTACCGTCGCCGATACCATAGATAACCCCATGGATTTCAACGTGTTGGCCTCGCTCCCAAGCATTACGCAAGATACTTGAATTACCTAGGTTATACACCTGCTCAGCAACGTTGATTTCACCCAGTTTGTCGCCTTGCTTCTCTGGTGGTAGCGAGTCGATAAGCTCTTTGTGCTTCAGGTAATGGTCACGGATATGAAGGATCCAGTTGTTGATAAGACCTAGATTAGGGTTGTCGATAGAGGCTTGAACACCGCCACAGCCGTAGTGACCACATACTATGATGTGCTTAACCTTGAGTACGTCTACCGCGTACTGCACTACAGAAAGGCAGTTTAGGTCGGTATGGATAACCTGGTTGGCTACGTTTCGGTGTACGAACAGCTCACCCGAATAAAGGCCGGTTAGGCGCTCTGCAGGCACGCGACTGTCTGAGCAACCGATCCAAAGGAAACCTGGTGACTGGCCTTCAGCAAGCTTAGAAAAATACTCAGGTTTTTCTGATTTGAGTGACTCGGACCACTTAGAGTTGTTCTCAAATAACTGTTTAATCTCTGGCATGACAATTCCCTTAATTAATTCGGTCTACTATACACAAAGGTGAGATCTTGATCCCGAAAAAAAACGCTGATCAGATCTGTTAGATCTCTATTAATCAATCGCTTACATAAACCATATCCACTGCTTATAACTTATAAATTCGTTACCGTTTTATTCAAATTGTTTCATTTGTTAACATGTGCCAGTTTTGCAGTTGCTTTTAAACGGATTGATATGAAGTTGGTACATAGATTTGAGGATCTAAATCTTAAAGGGGATCTGTTTGGCGGTGTTACTACGGCCATCATCTCTCTGCCATTGGCGTTAGCCTTTGGTGTGGCATCTGGAGCTGGCGCGGAAGCTGGCCTGTGGGGCGCTATTATGGTGGGGCTGTTTGCCTCCTTGTTCGGTGGATCGTCGACTCTGATCTCTGAGCCGACCGGCCCTATGACGGTGATCATGACCGCCGTGCTCACCAGTATGATGGCTAAATACCTGAAACCGGTCTTGCCATGACCTTTACCGTGGTGATGATGGCGGGTGCTTTTCAGATACTGCTCGGCACACTCAAGCTGGGTAAATACGTCACCTTAATGCCTTATAGCGTGGTCTCAGGCTTTATGTCGGGGATAGGGGTGATACTGGTCATATTGCAGTTAGCGCCGATTCTGGGCTCAGCAGCTCCAGCTGGTGGCGTGCTTGGCACTATCAAGGCACTGCCTGAGCTAATCGTTAATATCGACTTCAAAGAGTTGTTCTTGGGCCTTCTAACCCTAGGCATCCTGTTCTTCCTACCTAAGAAGTATCGCCAGCACGTACCGCCGCAATTGGTGGCTCTAGTCGCGGTAACCCTGTTGTCTGTGCTTATCTTTGATAATGACTCCATTCGTCGTATCGGTGAGATCCCTGCAGGTCTGCCAAGCCTAGTCATGCCAACCTTTAATAGCGAGATTCTCACTGCCATGGTGATCGATGCCCTAGTGCTAGGTACCCTTGGCTGTATCGATACCCTGCTAACGGCGGTTATTGGTGACTCTCTAACGCGTAAAGAGCACGACTCTGACAAAGAACTAAGAGGGCAGGGTTTAGCTAACCTGATTGCGGGTTTGTTTGGTGCACTGCCAGGCGCAGGCGCAACCATGGGCACGGTAACTAACATCCAAGTGGGAGCACGCTCGCCTCTATCGGGTGTGATTCGTGCTCTAGTACTTGCGCTGGTGGTTTTGGTTGCCAGTGACTTAACCGAGCCTATCCCTATGGCAGTGCTGGCCGGTATCGCAGTGTATGTTGGCTTTAATATCCTCGATTGGAGTTTTATCCAGCGCGCGCATAAGGTGAGCCTCGCTGGTATGGGCATCATGTATGGGGTGATGCTACTGACAGTGTTCGTTGACCTAATTGTTGCTGTAGGCCTTGGAGTATTTATCTCCAACATCATCATTATCGAGCGTTTGAGCTTAGCTCAAGAGCGACACGTTAAGGCCATAAGTGATGCCGACGATGATGATGTGCCTCTGACTACAGAGCAGAGAAGTATTCTGGATAAGGCGCAAGGTAAGGTGCTGTTCTTTTACCTATCTGGTCCTATGATCTTCAGTGTATCTAAGGCGATCTCCCGTCAGCACTCGAGTATCGATGAATACGAGGCGATGATCTTGGACTTATCTGACGTACCTATGATCGATGTGACTGTAGGCTTGGCACTTGAGAACGCCATCAAGGATGCCAAGGATGCCAACTGTCATGTGTATCTGCTGTGTCCTAATGCGCAGACGCGTAAACAACTGGATAAATTCCACGTGATTGATCTTGTGCCAGATGAAAATATCTATACTCAGCGCGAACAGGCATTGGAAGCGGCGTATCAAGCCACGCTCTAAAGAATATTAACTAAGGTTATAGCGAGCATTGCCGATGGCGTGCTCGCTTTTTTATTGATGAATTCAATCGCTGCGCTTGAAAAACGACGTTGGGATCATCATTTGTAGTATCATCTGTATATTTTTCGATATCATTGGAAATATCAAACTATTCCAATAGCTCATTCAATCGGTAGAAAGCATGGTCGCATTAGAGATAGAAGATTTACGAAAAACCTATAAAGGGGGATTCGAGGCGCTTAAGGGGATTTCTCTTAGCGTAGAGAAAGGGGACTTTTATGCCCTGCTTGGCCCAAACGGTGCAGGCAAGTCCACCACTATAGGCATTATTTCCTCACTGGTTAACAAGAGCTCAGGTGGGGTTAAGGTCTTTGGTCATGACATAGATAAAGAGCTTGAGCTGGCTAAGCAAAACCTAGGTCTTGTGCCGCAAGAGTTCAACTTCAATATGTTTGAGACGGTTGAGCAGATTGTACTTCAGCAGGCGGGTTACTACGGCGTATCGCGCGCTGACGCGAAAGTGCGTGCACAGAAGTACCTGACACAGCTAGACCTGTGGGATAAGCGTAAAGAGCGTGCTCGTAGCCTCTCAGGCGGTATGAAGCGTCGTCTAATGATTGCCCGCGCTTTGATGCATGAACCACAACTTCTGATCCTAGATGAGCCAACCGCAGGTGTTGATATCGAGCTTCGCCGCTCTATGTGGGAGTTCTTGAAGAAGATTAACCAAGAGGGCATCACCATCATTCTAACCACTCACTACTTGGAAGAGGCTGAGATGCTGTGTCGCAACATCGGTATCATCAACCGCGGTGAGCTGATAGAAAACACCAGCATGAAGTCACTGCTGAACAAGCTTCAGGTGGAGACCTTTATCTTAGACCTAGAAGCGGGCGTTGAGCCTAAATTACTTGAGGGCGTTGTAGGCCAGAATCTGGTGAATGGTTCCCTTGAGATAGAGCTGCAAAAAGAGCAGGGACTGAACCACGTATTTAGTCAGCTATCAGAGCAAGGCATCAAGGTGCTTTCTATGCGTAACAAGGCCAACCGCCTTGAAGAGCTGTTTGTAACCATTGTTCGAGATCAGGAGAAATAAAATGTACGCGATCTATTGGACGGCATTTAAGAGCCTGCTCGGCAAAGAAATTAACCGCTTTACTCGTATCTGGGTGCAAACCTTGGTACCACCTGCGATCACTATGACCCTGTATTTCATCATCTTCGGTAGTCTGATCGGCTCTCGCATCGGTCAGATGGGCGGCTTTAGCTATATGGAATATATAGTGCCGGGTCTTATCATGATGAGCGTGATCACCAACTCCTACTCGAATGTGGCCTCGTCATTCTTCAGCTCTAAGTTCCAAAAGAACATTGAGGAATTGTTGGTTGCACCTATCCCAACCTATGTGATCATTGCCGGTTATGTGATGGGTGGTGTGGTACGTGGCCTGCTAGTAGGCACCATAGTTACCTTTGTTTCTTTGCTGTTTGTTGACCTTCAGGTGCAGCACTGGGGCGTAGTGATCGGCACAGTATTTATGACCTCAGTGGTCTTTGCCCTAGGCGGTCTTATCAATGCGGTGTTTGCCGGTACTTTCGATGATATCTCTATTATCCCGACCTTTGTGTTGACCCCGCTGACCTACCTTGGTGGTGTATTCTACTCAATCAGCCTGCTACCTGAGTTCTGGCAGTACGTGTCTAAGGTGAACCCTATCGTGTATATGGTGAATGCCTTCCGCTACGGCTTCTTGGGTGTGTCTGATGTGAACATTGTGAGCTCATTTGCGGTATTGAGCGTATTCGTTGTAGGCCTGTTTGCTGTGGCTTACTACCTAGTCGACCGAGGCATAGGCCTTCGAAGCTAATACAAAAAAGGGCAGTCAATTGACTGCCCTTTTTAATGCTGGTGTGCGTTACGCTAGCTTAACAACCGTATTGTCGATAAGCCTCACTGAGCCTAAGAAAGCCGCTACTAGAATTACCGCTTCCTCGGTTTCTGAGGTCACCTCGGTCAGGGTGCGAGCATCACAGATAAACAGTTCATCTGCCTGCATACCGGCTGCCTTGATCGCTTGTTCACCCTTTGCAATCACTGCTTCTGTCTCAAGAGGGGCTTTGAGTAACTCGTCCGCCATCTCAAACATCACCTTTGACAGACTTGGTGCGATAGCGCGCTCCTCAGCAGTCAAACGGTTGTTGCGCGAGCTCATGCAAGGTTATCTTGCTCGCGTACCGTTGGTACAGGGACGATCTCGATATCCATAGCCAGGTCTTCAACCATCTGACGAATTACAGCTACCTGCTGGAAGTCTTTCTCACCAAAGCACGCCACATCTGGCTGAAACAGATTGAACAGCTTAGTTACGATAGTCGCCACGCCACGGAAGTGTCCTGGACGCGATGCACCTTCAAGCATGTTTGATAGCTTAGGTACCTCCACAAAGGTTTGATTCTCAAGCCCTTTAGGATAGATAACCTCTGGGGTTGGTGTGAACACCAAAGCCGTGCCGATCGCCTCTAGCTTAGCTAGGTCTTGCTCTAGGGTACGAGGGTAGTTGTTGAGGTCATCTGGGTTACCAAACTGCATTGGGTTTACAAAGATGCTCACTACCACTACGTCAGCATGTTCTTTGGCACGCTCAACCAGAGTTAGGTGACCTTGATGCAGGTTACCCATGGTTGGAACAAAACCAACGCGCTTGCCTTGGCGTTTGTATTCTTTGATCTGAGCTCTTAGCTCGCTAGGAAGTTGTACCGTTTGCATCTTAGAACCTACGCGATGGTATAGTCAGCGTTAGGGAAGTCACCGCTTTCCACTTCTTCGATATATTGGGTTACCGCAGTGCGCATATCGCCAGTTTCAGCTAGGAAGTTCTTGGAGAATTTCGGCATATAGTTGGCTGAAATACCAAACATGTCGTGCATTACCAAGATTTGACCGTCGGTTCCGTTGCCTGCGCCGATACCGATAACTGGTACAGACAGCACGTTGGTGATGCGCTCTGCAAGGGCTGCTGGTACACACTCAAGCAAGATGATCTGAGCGCCTGCGTTTTGCAGTTCTAGTGCATCTTTTACCATTTGGTCTGCTTGCTCTTGCTCGCGACCTTGAACCTTGAAACCACCAAAGATGTTTACCGATTGTGGAGTAAGGCCTAGGTGTGCACATACAGGTACAGCACGCTCGGTTAGCTTACGCACGGTTTCCACAAGCCAAGCGCCACCTTCCAGTTTCACCATGTTAGCGCCAGCGCGCATTAGCTTAGCGGCTTCCATACATGCGTGTTCTGGGGTTGCGTAACTCATGAATGGCATATCAGCCATTAGCAAGCTGTTTGGGCTACCAGCGCGCACACAGCGAGTGTGATACGCCACTTCTTCTGTGGTTACAGGCAGTGTGTCTGGCTTGCCTTGTAGAACCATACCCAGCGAGTCACCCACTAAAAGAACTGGCATCTCTTGTTGTTCAAATAGCTGAGCGAAGCTTGCGTCATATGCGGTTGAAGAGGCGAATTTACGTCCTTCAGCCTTCCATTTCATAAGTGTGCTAATGGTTAACTTTTTTCATTTTATTGCCTTTGTTTGGGAGTGGCTACTCGCCCCACACACGCAGACCGTTTCGGTCAACGTTCTCTATTAGAGACTCAAGTGTGCTCCCGTCGGGAAGTGTTAAATTTGGTTCAATTTCTTGCAGCGGGTAGAGGACGAACTCACGCTCTTTCATGCCGTAATGCGGTACGGTCAGTCTTGGTTCGTCTATGATTTGCTCCCCATAAAGCAAGATATCTAGATCTAGGGTTCTCGGTCCCCAACGCTCATCTTTACGTACTCGGCCCTGTTCTAGTTCGATCTTCTGGGTGTTGTCTAAAAGTTCGATAGGGGCTAACTCGGTCTCTATCTTAACCACGGCATTGATATAGTCGGCTGATTCTGCGGCCCCATAGGGGTACTGCTATAGAGAGACGATGCTTTAAGTACGCGAGTGCTAGGGATGCCTTCTAAGGCCTTGATAGCAAGCTCAGCTTGGGCGACAGGGTCGCCCAAGTTGCTTCCTACTGCGATATAGGCGGTGATCATTGGCTTGGCTTCTTGGTGCGTTTCTTATTGCGACTGCTCGATGAACGACGACGGCGCGTGCCTGATTTTGAGCCTCCACCAGCAAGGTCGGTCACCATTGCCTGACGCATATTGCGACCAGAGTGCTGGAAGGTATGCCACCATTTAGCAATGCTTGGATCTCTCCACCTTCAACCTCGCCACGCATCTCTAGGAAGTCAAAGCCAGCGCGGAACTTGTTTAGTTCAAGCAGGCGGAATGCACGCTTGCCTGAACGGCGCTCTAGTCGGCTCTGAAGTTGCCAGATCTCGCGGATAGTGGCGGTATGACGACGTGGAATCGCTGTACTGCGTACCTGCTCATCAAGAACATGGTTGCCTGCGGTCATCATAGCGTCGTAAAGGGTCATCCCCTTTTCTTCTACTAGACGATGGGCATAGGCCTCAACCGGATACCACAGCATAGCGGCAAACATAAACGCTGGGTTTACACGCTTGCCTTCAGCCAGACGAGCATCGGTCGACTCAAGCACCAACTCAATCATGCGTTCGGTCTTGGACTCTTCTTCTTCGGTGAAGAACTCAGAAACCTGAGGGAAGAGGTGCTCAAACAGGCTGAACTCACGAAGTAGATCATAGGTATCTAGACCGTGACCAGATTGCAGCAGTTTAAGAGATTCTTCGTACAGACGAGCCGCTGGAATACTGGCTAGCAGAGGTGCGAGATAGTTAATTGGGTTTGCGGTCTCGTAGCTGATATCCATGTCTAACTTAGAAGCGAAACGGATAGCACGCAGCATACGAACCGGGTCTTCACGATAGCGAGTCTCAGGGTCGCCAATCATGCGTACCATGCCTTCTTCTAGGTCCTTAACACCGTTGGCGTAATCATGGATAGAGAAGTCAGAGATGTTGTAGTACATGGCATTGATGGTGAAATCACGACGCTCTGCGTCTTCATCAATAGTGCCATACACGTTATCGCGAAGTAGCATGCCTTGGTCAGACTGCTGAGAAACTTGTTTTTCAGGCTCTTGGTGGTGACCACGGAAGGTGGCTACCTCAATGATATCGCGACCGAAGATGATGTGTGCCAAACGGAAACGTCGACCGATAAGTCGACAGTTACGGAAGGTCGCTTTGATCTGCTCTGGAGTCGCATTGGTAGCGATATCGAAATCTTTTGGTGATTGACCAGTAGAAGGTCTCGTACACCACCACCTACTAGATAGGCGTCATAACCCGCTTTTTGCAATCGATACAGCACTTTCAGTGCGTTTTCACTGATGTGTTGACGCGAGATATTGTGTTTGTCTCGAGGATAAATCTTAAGGTCGATCTTGCCTATCGAGTTTTGGCTATCTAAATCTGTTGTCATCGAATTTGTCGGTATGTTTGATGGTTATGAAGAGGGAGTAAGCCTCAAGAATTGGTGCACATAATAGCTTAGCTTGCTCTATTTGAGAACAGAGTTGTAATCTCTGTCTCAGTTGGTAACTGGGTTAGGCTCCAGTTCTGCTCGCCCCAAGCGATGATTTTCTCAATTTCCGCACCCTTAATTGCCTCTGGAATGTTAAATCCTAAAAATGCCATGGCTTGCAAAAGGGTAGGAATAGGGTTTTCTATATCTATCGGTTGGGCATGGTTTTGCTTCGAGAGCTTAGCGCCGTTCTCTGTCACTGCCAGTGGCAGATGTAGATATTTAATCGGCTGTTTGCCGAGCATTTGATATAGAGAGATTTGACGACCTGTCGGTTCGATAAGGTCTGCACCTCGCACTACCTCGGTCACCCCCTGGTCTATATCGTCCAGCACAACCGCTAGGTTATAGGCAAAAAGGCCGTCACGGCGTTTAACGATATAGTCTTCCTCGGCGATGGCTTGCGGTATGGCAATGGAGCCATGCTTGAGGTCGTTAAATTCGGTAACGCCTGTTTCTACCTTGATGCGTACAGCACCCTCATCTAATCCTTTATCTCGACAGTGACCAAGATAAAATCCGCCATCTGCTTTGATCTGCTTGCGCGTGCACTGGCAGTAGTAGGCTTGCCCTTTCCCGATCCAGTTGTCGATCTGCTGCTGATATCTATGGTGGCGATTGCTCTGGTAGATCACCTCGCCATCCCAATTTAGATGATAGGCTTTTAGTGATTCAAGGATAAGCTCGCTGGCGCCCACCATTTCACGAGGTGGATCCAGGTCTTCGATGCGTACCAGCCATTTACCGTTTTGAGATTTGGCCTGAAAGTAGCTACCAAGGGCGGCTACAAGGGAGCCGAAATGAAGCGGACCTGAGGGAGAGGGAGCGAATCGTCCAACATATTGAGTCATAAAGTCTTAACCGAAAAAGGGAGCCGAAGCTCCCTTATGAAATCTAACTGACTAGTAGTTTAGTCGAATTAACCTTGCATCTGCTTTTCTTTAAGCTCCGCTAGGGTCTTGCAGTCGATGCAAAGATCCGCTGTTGGGCGAGCTTCAAGACGGCGAATACCGATTTCAACACCACAAGAGTCACAGAAACCAAACTCGTCTTCTTCGATCTTGTTTAGAGTCTTCTCGATCTTCTTGATCAAGCGACGCTCACGGTCACGGTTACGAAGTTCTAGGCTGAATTCTTCTTCCTGAGACGCGCGGTCTACTGGATCTGGGAAGTTTGCAGCTTCGTCTTGCATGTGAACTACTGTGCGTTCAACTTCTTCACGTAGCTGGTCGCGCCACGCTTCTAGAATTTTTGTAAAGTGAGCCACTTGCTCTGGTGACATGTACTCTTCACCAGCTTTTTCTTGGTACGGCTCAACGCCTGCTATGGCTAGAATGCCTAGCGCTTTTTTCTTAGATTCTGGCATACCGCATCTCCTAACTAACCTTGTTGAGCTTTAAAGGCTCAATTTTAAGGCGGGTATCTATACCAAAAAGTCCTTTAGTAGGCAACATAACTCCGATGTTGCTTCCGAATCTGTACGAATAAGTGTGAACATATCGTCAGTTTATGCGTCGAAAAACGGTAAATTGTGAGAGATCTTTACATCATTCACAGTTATGTCCGCTTTGTAGCAGAGAATTTCTACGCCGGATTTTTGGGCTTGGTTTAACAATTTCGCATATCGCTCATCTATATGGAGCGCAGGGGAAACTTTTTCAATCCCAGAATGCAAAACAATAAATAAAAGTACTGCCCTTTGACCACTTTTAGCAAGTTCACTCAGTTCTCGTAGGTGTTTTTGCCCGCGAGTCGTCACTGCATCCGGAAACTGTCCCAACCAGATTCTGGGTCGCTAAGCAAGGTAACGCTTTTTACTTCTACATAGCAATCGTCCTTTGCGTCATCCGTGAGCTTTATATCGATACGACTGTTCTCTTTGCCGTATTTTTGTTCAGTTTTCAGCTCGGCATAGTCAGACAACTCAGAAATGATGCCGTTTTGGATAGCTTCCACCGCTAGTGTGTTTGCTCTAATTGTATTCACGCAGATCTTATGTCCGGCAGGCGTTTCTGTTACCTCCCAACTATTTGGATATTTGCGTTTTTGGATTGTCAGAGGTAGAGAACCACACCTTACTGCCAGGTTCAGCGCATCCCGTCATTGCGCCAGTATTGGCACAGTGGATAGTGAGCTCTTCACCAGAGTCTAGGGTGAGATCTGCAAGGAAGCGCTTGTAGCGTTTAATCAAAATGCCACTTTTCAGTGGTGGGGAAAATTCCATTTCTATCGCTTTTGAGTAGAATTGTCGAAAACGGACATCTTGGCATAGGCGCACTGCGTGACACAAGCTCAAAGCTCTCTTCCCATAGCGGAGATAATTTCTCCTCTTCTTCAGGCAATTCCTACACAAAATCAATTTGTGATTAAGGCTCCACCAGGGGCGGGTAAGTCAACCTATCTGCCACTGCAATTGCTACTAAATGCAAAGCTTGAGGGCAAGATAATCATACTTGAACCTAGAAGGTTGGCAGCCAAGAGCATTGCTACGTTTCTAGCTTCTCAGCTCAATGAAAAAACAGGACAGAGAGTAGGCTACCGTATTCGCGGTGAAGCGAAGATTTCTAAAGAGACAAAGCTCGAGATAGTGACCGAGGGAATATTGACGCGCTTGATACAGTCAGACCCTGAGCTCTCTGGTATCAGTATGATCATCTTCGATGAATTTCATGAGCGTAGCCTGCATGCCGACCTTGGCCTTGCCTTGGCTTTGGAAGTGCAGCAGGTGTTCAACGAAGAGCTAAAGCTGATGGTGATGTCTGCAACATTAGACCAACTGGGTTTAGATACTTTGCTACCAGATGCTTTAGTGCTGGAATCTGAGGGGCGCACCTTTCCCATCGAACAGAGATATGCCGCGCTTCCAGCAAACGCTAGCCTTATTTCCCATATCTGCAAACAGACCCTAAAGCTCGTCAACCAAGAAAGCGGCTCTGCTCTGGTATTTCTGCCAAGTGTGGGTCTTATCAATGCTTGTTTGGAGCAGTTAGCCTCTCACCCAGAACTGCCACAAGATATGTCCGTCTTGCCTCTTCATGGCAGCCTAGATTTTAAAGCGCAGCAAGCGGCGATTCGTCCAGCCAATGAGGGGAGTCGCAAGCTGGTTTTGACCACCAATATCGCTGAAACCTCATTGACTATCGATGGTGTGCGAATGGTGATTGATAGCGGACTTGAGAATCAAAGCAGCTTCGATATTGCCAGTGGCGTGACCAAGCTTGAACAAAAGCGCATTTCTCAATCTTCAGCTATTCAGCGAGCGGGTCGCGCGGGTCGTACCCAAGCGGGTATTTGTTTGAGGCTTTATTCTGAATCTCAGTTTAATCAGAGCGCCTTTCATACCCCACCAGAGATACTACGTAGCGATCTATCTTCCCTGCTACTCGAAGCTAGTGGCTGGGGGGCTAGACAACTGAATGAACTGAAATGGCTTGATAAGCCTAGTGACGCGGCCGAGAAATGTGCGCGAGAACTGCTTCAGAGGTTAAGTTTACTCGCTTCTGACCATTCGTTGACTCAAGAAGGCGAGCGAGCCCTACACTTAGGCTTAGAACCCAGACTGGCGGCCATACTGTTAAGGCTCCACAGGAACTTCGTTCTACAGCGATTGCTTGCGCCGTGGTTTCTGAAGAGCCAATGCGTAACAATGACGACCTGCAATCTCAGGTACTTTTGTTTACTCAGGGTAAACATCAGTATCAAAAGCGAGTGCAGACTCGAGCCAAGAGCTTGGCTGAGCGTATCTGCTCTAACTATCAGGTTCAGCAGATAGAGCTCTCTAAATTAGGGCTATGTCTCAGCTTTGGTTATCCAGACCGTGTTGCAATAAAGCGTGGTAAAGAAAGTAATACCTACAGGTTAGCCTCAGGTTTAGGCGCGTTTGTAGACGAACTTAGCTCTCTTAATCGAGAGCAGATGCTGGTGGTCGCGAATGTTCAAAGGGGTAAGCAAGCCGATAGCCGTGTGCTGTTAGCCGCGCCTTTTGACCAAGAAATGTTAGAGCAGCACCACGAGCTAGAGAAGCATACCAGTGTAGTTTGGGATCAGGACAAACAAGGAGTGCGTGGCGAGAAGCAGACTCGCTTTGGTGCCTTGGTTTTAAGTCGAGAGCTGATCCCAAATAGCGAGATTGATGATGAATTGATTAAGCGCGGTGTGCTTGATTATATCGCTCAGCAAGGTCTGGATACGCTTCCGTGGAGTGACGCATCTCTTAGTCTGCAGACTCGAGTTATGTGTGCGAGTGAGTGGCTACCGGAGATGGGTTGGCCTGATTGGAGCAGTCAAGCACTAGTCGAGAGCCTAGATACATGGCTTGAGCCGTATCTCAACTCTATCCGCTCCCTTAAAGAGCTGAAAAAGCTGAATATGCTTGAGATATTAAATGCGCACTTAGGCTGGCCACTAAATCAAGACATAGACAAGCTATTGCCGATAAAACTGACGGTACCGAGTGGTGCCAGCAAGAGGCTGGAGTATCAGGTCGGTCAATCGCCAAAGCTATCAGTAAAGATGCAGGAGATGTTTGGTCAGCCAAGCTCGCCAACGGTTGCTGATGGCAGGGTCAAGGTAACCCTAGAGCTACTTTCTCCAGCGCAAAGACCACTGCAAGTGACCCAAGACCTCGCCGGTTTTGGAGTGGCGCCTACACCGAGGTGCAAAAAGAGATGAAGGGGCGTTATCCCAAGCATCCTTGGCCCGATGACCCGGCTACCCATGTAGCAACCAGTAAAACCAAGCGTCAACTAAATTCGAAGTGATTGGAAGTTCACAGTGACAAAGAAGCAAACCACTACAACCAAGCGCAAGGCAGCGCCAAAGAAAGCTCAGCCACGTAAAAGCGCGCCGAAAAAACGCAATAAGCCAAGTATCTGGCGCAAGCTATGGAGCATTGGCTGGAAGCTCGCACTTGTAGGTATTGCGGTGTTGGTGTTCGTGATCTTCTATCTCAATACCGTGGTGGAGCGCCGCTTCGAGGGACAGTTATTTGACTTGCCTACCGTGGTTTACGCTCGTGTGCTTAACCTAGCCCCAGGCACAGAGATCACCCATTCTCAAATGCTCAAAGAGCTCGATGTGCTCAAGTATCGCAAGGTACGAGACCCTAAGTTTGCAGGCGAATATTCTGCCTCAAGCACTAAGATTGAGCTTATCCGTCGTCCGTTTGAGTTCCAAGATGGTCCCGAGCCAGAGCGTCATGTGATGCTCACCTTTGACAGCAACAGCATTCGAAGTATTCGCTCTTTAGATTCAGGTGGTGAGCTAGGTTTCCTTCGTCTCGAGCCGAAGATGTTGGGTATGTTGGAAAAAGATGTGGTCGAGCAGAGGCTGTTTGTACCTCGTGAGCAGTATCCTGAATTTTGGTAGATGCTCTGCTGACTACTGAAGACAGAGATTTCTATCAGCACGATGGGGTTTCCCTGACTGCCATTGGGCGAGCCTTCGTTGCCAACCTTAAAGCGGGTAGAGCGGTGCAGGGTGGCAGTACCTTGACCCAGCAGCTCAGTAAAAACCTGTTCCTGAGTCGCGAGAAAACCCTATGGCGTAAAGTCCGTGAGGCGCTGATTGCTCTTATTATCGATCACAAGTACGACAAAGATCGCATCCTAGAGGCCTATCTAAATGAGGTATATCTGGGGCAAAGTGCAGGACAGGCCATCCATGGCTTTGGTCTGGGGGCGCGTTTCTACTTTGGCCAGCCGGTGGAAGAGCTTCGCTTAGATCAATTGGCGATGCTGGTGGGTTTGGTTAAAGGGCCTTCTTACTACAATCCGGTTCGTAATCCAGAACGTGCAAAAGAGCGTCGTGACCTGATCCTCAAACTGTTGTTTGAACAGGGCACTCTTAATGCTGACCAATATCAACAGGCCATCAGTCGTGACCTTGATTTGCAAGAGAACCCGCACATTGCCAGTCGTCAGCCAGCATATTTTCAGCAGCTAACCCGTGAGCTGAAACAGAATCTAGGGGACAGCTTTGAGCAGCACCAAGGCTTGAGGCTCTTCACTACTCTGGACCCTGTTTCTCAGACCATGCTCGAGAGATCCGTACGGGAAACCTTACCTCGTCTAGAGAAAGGCGCGCCTCGGACTTAGAAGCTGCAGCCATTGCCGTGGACCGTCAGACCGGTGAAATTCGCGCTATGGTGGGTGGTAGACGTACAGGCTTCGACGGTTTTAACCGCGCCTTGAGTGCTTCAAGACAAATTGGCTCTTTGGTCAAGCCTGCTGTGTATCTGGATGCGCTAATGCAGCCAGAGAAATTCCAGCTAGCTACGACTTTAGTGGATGAGCCTATCTCACTGAAAGGCAACAAAGGAAGCGAGTGGACACCACGAAACTTTGACCGCAAGTTCCGTGGTGATGTGCCTCTGTATCGTGCGCTAGCCCACTCTCTAAACGTGCCCACGGTTAAGCTAGGTATGACGCTTGGTATTAAGAACGTGCAGCACCTGATGGAAGACTTAGGTGTTGGACAGAATGAAGTGCGTCCTGTGCCTTCTATGTTCCTTGGGGCGTTTTCTCTAACCCCAATCCAAGTGGCGCAGATGTATCAAACCATCACCAACTCAGGCGCAAGGTGCCGTTAAGTGCCTTCGTGTAGTACGAAACCAAGATGGTGACATCCTCTATCAATCTTTCCCTAAGGCGCAACAAGTAGTGCCTGAGCAGGCCGCTTGGCTTGCCACCTATGCGATGAAAATGGTGGTGAATGAGGCTCTGGGCGCTACCTGAAAGCGAACTACTCGCCGTATGCTCTGGCGGGTAAAACCGGTACCAGTAACGATGGTCGAGACAGCTGGTTTGTCGGTGTGGATGGCCGTGAGGTAGTGACCTTTGGGTGGGGCGTGATGACAATAAGGCCACACACCTTACAGGATCTTCTGGTGCACTCCGGGTTTACGCAGACTATTTGGGTAAGCGTGAGCCTGAGGTTTTGAGCCTGCCGTGGCCGAAAGGAATCCGCACCCTTGGCTATCGTCAAAACAGCGATGGCAGCCTAAGCATAGATTGCAGTAGCCAATATAAATTGCCAGTTTGGGATGACTCGGGAGAGCTACTTAAGCGCTGTGAGGAGCAGGCTAAGCCTTGGTTCAAGAAAATTTTACCTTGGTAAGTCCCTGATACTAGGTTAAATTTATTTTATTCTCGAAACGGATTTTTAGGAATAGCAGTTGCTACATAGAGCTCTAACTGTCTGCGTATTAGCCGTAGTATCACTACCACTGTTTGCGCAGACTGCCTCCTCTTCCCAACCTACTCAGGCCAAACGTCCCACCATAGCCGTTGTGCTAGCAGGTGGCGGTGCTAAAGGTGCCGCGCATATCGGTGTGCTGAAAGCTCTGGAAGAGTTGCGCGTACCGGTAGATATCATTACTGGTACCAGTATGGGTTCTTATGTCGGTGGTCTGTACGCATCTGGACAAAGTGCCGAGCAGATAGAGGGCTACCTCACTACAGTGGACTGGTATTCCGGCTATCGAGATCAGGTGGACCGCTCCGACCGCCGTTTGCGCGACAAAGAATATGAAGATAGATATCAGCTTAACACCGACCTTGGTGTAGGCTGGGGTACTCTGAAAACGCCTAAGGGTGTGGTGCAGGGGCAAGGCATGCTCCGTATCCTGCGCCAAACTTCGGGTAACCCTCTGGCTATGGATAGCTTTGATAATATGCCTATCCGCTATCGCGCCGTTGCCTCGGATATCGTTGAACTAGAGCAGGTGACCATAGATCATGGCTATCTAGTCGATGCATGATGGCCTCTATGTCTGTACCGGGGGCGCTTCCTCCTTATGAGATAGATGGAAGGCTTCTGGTTGATGGTGGTGTGGTGAACAACATGCCAGTGGATCTTGCTCAGGATATGGGCGCAGATTACATCATCGCCGTGGACATCTCTTCTAACTACAAAGATCAAGAAGAGATCCGGAGCTTTTTAGACGTGGGCGGTCAGCTTTCTAACTTCCTTGTTCAGCGCGGTACCGTGGAACAGGCTCAGCTTCTTACCGATCAAGACACCTATATCAAGCCCGAAGTAGGTGATATTGGCACTACTGACTTCAGTGCTATGCCGGAAGCCTATCAGCTTGGCTACGAAGCCGCTATGCAGCACAAAGAAGAGCTAATGCGTTACTCGGTTTCTGAAGAGCAGTACGCAGAGTACGAGGCCGATAAAGCCATTAAAAAAGAGCTGATGATCTTTGGCGATGAGATACCTATCGAGAGTATCGAGGTGCGCAACCAGAGTCACTACAATCAAGACCTGCTGATAAGGCGCATTAATCTCGACCCTGAGAGCCAGCCGAGCTCTGATGAGATCGAGGCCGGCATCAACAGACTGTATGCCTTAGACCGTTTCGAGCGTATCACCTACAAATACGAACAGCGCGAGTTTGAAAACGCTATCGTGGTGGATGTGGATGAAAAAGATTGGGGTCCTAACTATCTGAACTTTCGCTTTTTCCTAGAAGATGACTTCACTACTGAAAGCCAATATGGCTTGGGTGCTTCGGTTAACTTTACCGACCTTGGCAGGCAAGGTGCAGAGCTTAGAACCAGCTTTGAGCTAGGAACAGACAAGCTAGTAGCCGCAGATTTGTATGCACCTTTCTTTGCCAACCAGTTGCTGTTTAATACCCTTACTTTGAAATATACAGATGAAGGTCGAAATGTCTCGGTGAACAACGCCAGTGGCAATGAAACCGAGGATCTGAGAGAGACTAAGGATTATATCCCGCTGACCTACAAAGAGTTCTCGGTAGATCTCGGTATGGGCCTGCAACCAGCCCTTTGGAATGAGGTGAAGGTGGGCATGAGGTACGCCTATGGTAATGCTGAGATCTCGTTTGCGCCTTCGCAGGGAAGTGCTGATTATCAGCGAACGGGGTTTTATGTTAGGTATCTGCATGACACCTTAGACAGCCTTGCACTTCCTACCGACGGCTCTTTATTAAGACTTGAGTATATGACCTCTTTCGATAGGGTGGATGCTTCAGGAAATCTGCAAGCAGAGGATGAAAGGGTAGATGAGTACAAGGCCAACTTTGTGCTGGCTCATACCTTTGCGGAAAAACACTCTTTTGTGCTCGATGCTGAGTTGGGTCTTCTGGACTCGGACAACAATGACTTGCCCATTGACCCTTATGATCTAGGTGGCTTCCACAACCTATCAGGTATCCCTCGTAACTCACTTATTGGTAGTAACAAGGTGTTCGGTAAGTTGGTGTATCGCTATCGCTGGTTTGAAAATGACTTTGGCATGTTCCAGTCACCTATCTATCTGGGCGCATCCGCTGAATATGGTGGGGTATTTAATGACTTAGACCGAAGCTTCAGTGACCTGCCTCTGTTTGTGGCTGGCTCAGTATTTGCCGGAATCGATTCCCCGCTCGGACCCGTGTTCCTCGGTTATGGTCAAACCGAAGACAGTATGAGCGCGGTTTACCTCATCATAGGTAACTCATTTCGCTAACGGGCTGAAAATAGACACAAATTGAAAGAATTTTCATCACAACTTGCTATGTTGGTCAAATTGGTGAGATTTTAATTTAAGGTTAAATTTGGTATCCTCGACTCACCATTTGGCGTCGCTCACTCCTGTTTATGCAAGCAGGAGCACTCTTCTTACAACAGAGTCGGCGCCTGATCAAAGGACGTCTAAGACCTTGTCTTGGACAAAATCAGAGGAATGAAGTTGTGCTTGAAGCCTATCGCAAACACGTAGCCGAGCGTGCGCAGCAGGGAGTGGTACCAAAGCCCCTAGACGCTGAGCAAGTTGCCGGTCTTGTCGAACTACTTAAAAATCCCCCTCAAGGCGAAGAAGCCTTTATCCTAGACCTGCTAGAGAATCGTATCCCACCGGGCGTGGATGAAGCGGCCTATGTAAAAGCTGGATTCTTGACTGCAATTACCAAAGGGGAAGTTTCTTCACCACTAGTTTCTAAAGCTAAAGCAGCTGAGCTACTAGGTACAATGCAGGGTGGCTACAACATCGAGCCACTTATTAATCTTCTTGACGACTCAGAGCTTGCGCCGATCGCGGTTAAGGCCCTGTCTCATACCCTACTTATGTTTGATGCCTTCTACGATGTAGAAGAGAAAGCCAAAGCGGGTAATGAGTTTGCTAAGCAAGTAATCCAATCTTGGGCTGATGCCGAGTGGTTTACTTCAAAAGAGAAAGTCGCTGAAAAGATCACAGTAAAAGTATTTAAGGTAATCGGTGAAACCAACACCGATGACCTGTCTCCAGCACCCGATGCTTGGTCTCGCCCAGATATTCCTGTGCACGCTAAAGCTATGCTTAAGATGGAGCGTGACGGTATCAACTGATGAGCCAGGCACAATTGGTCCAATCCAGCAGATCGAAGAGCTACAAAAAGACGGTATCCCACTTGCCTATGTTGGCGATGTTGTGGGTACGGGTTCTTCTCGTAAGTCAGCGACTAACTCAGTGCTTTGGTTTATGGGTGAAGATATCCCATTTGTACCGAACAAGCGCACTGGTGGTATCTGCCTAGGTGGCAAGATCGCTCCTATCTTCTACAACACTATGGAAGACTCAGGTGCATTGCCAATCGAACT
Source organism: Vibrio sp. JCM 19236 (assembly GCA_000830455.1). Lineage (GTDB taxonomy): Bacteria > Pseudomonadota > Gammaproteobacteria > Enterobacterales > Vibrionaceae > Vibrio. The sequence continues at coordinate 104,360 of BBSB01000003.1, read as the reverse complement.
AGACGTACAGAACATGAATATGGGCGATGTTATCGACATCTACCCTTATGAAGGTGTTGTGCGTAAGAACAATGAAGAGATCTCAAGCTTCGAACTAAGCAAGGTACTGCTTGATGAGGTTCGTGCTGGTGGTCGTATTCCACTGATCATCGGTCGTGGTCTAACCGGTCGTGCTCGTGCGTCTCTTGGTCTAGAAGAAACAGATCTGTTTGCTAAACCAATTGACCCATCGGCATCAGACAAGGGCTACACCCTAGCTCAGAAAATGGTTGGTAAGGCGTGTGGCGTTGAAGGCGTACGTGCAGGTCAATACTGCGAGCCTAAGATGACAACCGTAGGTTCTCAGGATACTACCGGTCCTATGACCCGTGATGAGCTAAAAGACCTTGCGTGTCTTGGTTTCTCTGCAGACCTAGTGATGCAGTCTTTCTGTCACACCTCGGCTTATCCAAAACCAGTCGATGTGAACACGCACCACACACTACCTGATTTCATCATGAACCGTGGCGGTGTTTCTCTACGCCCGGGTGATGGTGTAATTCACTCATGCTAAACCGTATGCTTCTGCCTGATACTGTAGGTACGGGTGGTGACTCACATACTCGCTTCCCTCTAGGTATCTCATTCCCAGCAGGTTCTGGTCTGGTTGCATTTGCAGCGGCGACGGGTGTTATGCCACTGGATATGCCTGAGTCTATCTTAGTTCGCTTCAAGGGCGAGATGAAGCCAGGTATCACACTGCGTGACTTAGTACATGCTATCCCTTACTACGGTATCAAGCAGGGTCTACTGACCGTTGAGAAGGCAGGTAAGATCAATGAGTTCTCTGGTCGTGTACTTGAGATCGAAGGCGTTGAATCGCTAACTGTAGAGCAGGCGTTCGAGCTATCGGATGCATCAGCAGAGCGTTCAGCTGCAGGCTGTACCGTTAAGCTATCTCAAGAATCTATCGAAGATACCTAAACTCCAACATCACTATGCTTAAGTGGATGCTGGCTGAGGGCTATGGCGATGTTCGTACTATCGAGCGCCGTATCGTTGCGATGCAAGAGTGGTTAGCAAACCCAGAGCTCATGGAAGCGGATGCGGATGCAGAATACGCACACATCATCGAGATTGACCTAGCTGAAATCGATGAGCCTATCCTATGTGCGCCAAATGACCCAGACGATGCTCGTCTTCTATCTGAGGTTCAGGCACTGAGATCGACGAGGTATTCATCGGTTCGTGTATGACCAACATCGGTCACTTCCGCGCGCAGGTAAGCTTCTTGAAAACTTCGGTGGTCAATTGGATACACGTCTATGGGTGGCTCCGCCAACTAAGATGGACCGCGATCAGCTAACCGAAGAAGGTTACTACGGCATCTTTGGTCGTGCTGGTGTCCGCATCGAGACCCCTGGGTGTTCACTGTGTATGGGTAACCAAGCGCGCGTTGCAGATAAGGCAACCGTAATGTCTACCTCTACGCGTAACTTCCCGAACCGTCTAGGTACTGGCGCGAACGTATTCCTATCTTCGGCTGAGCTAGCGGCAGTAGGTGCGATCCTAGGTCGTATACCGACTAAGGAAGAGTATTTAGAATACGCCTCTCAGATCGATGCAACGGCAGCAGATACCTACCGTTATCTGAACTTCCACCGCATGCAGGACTATGTGAAGAAGGCCGATGAGGTTATCTTCCAAGAGCCGGCTTAAGGCTAATTAGTCAAAAATAATCAACCGCTGCTTTGCAGCGGTTTTTTTAGGTAAAATTCGCCCACTACTGTTTTGGGTTGAGGCGACTATGGAATTTGAATTTAAACGCGGATTTGGTGAATACAGCGTGCAGACCAGCATGGGACACGAGATCATCGGCCGTTGGCTTCAAGAAGAGATAGGTCGTGATTTAACCAAAATAGAGCAAGTTCTAGATCTTACCGAACAAGCGAAGCATCAATTTGGTGAGAATCACAAACTTGAGGGTAATGAAATCTCACTTTCTATCGAGTCTGGCGAGGTGCTTGTGCAAGATAACGCCTTGTTTTTACAGACAGAACACGATCTTGAGCCGGATTTTGAGTTGTACGATAGTGAAAGTTACGCTGTGTGCGGATTAGAAGATTTTGAGGCCCTAATTCAGCAATGGCAGAGATTTGTCACCACGGGACTGTGATCTAAAGCACCAGGTTTGCACAATTTGGTGACATTTTTTAACAATCTGTTCAATTTTGGTGAGTGCGATGCACCAAGATTGTGCGTCGATTCCCGCCTATACCCACCTCTATACAGTAAATCCTTATATTTCAATGCTTTAAAAAGTTGGCACGCCCTTTGTATTAGTAACAGTGTTACTGAATTGATTACGCAAAGGAAAAGCTATGAAACTTATCAATGCAATCATCAAACCCTTCAAACTGGATGACGTGCGCGAAGCACTGTCTGATGTAGGTATCGAAGGTATGACCGTTTCCGAGGTTAAAGGTTTTGGTCGTCAAAAAGGACACACCGAGTTATACCGTGGTGCTGAGTATCAAGTGGACTTTCTTCCAAAGGTAAAGCTGGAGATCGCTACCCAGGCAGAAAACGTTGATCGCGTAGTTGAGGCAGTAAGTAAAGCGGCTCACACTGGCAAGATTGGTGACGGAAAGATCTTTGTCTACGACCTATCGCAAGCAGTACGTATCCGTACTGGCGAGCTAGACACTGAAGCCCTTTAAGAATTCACGGACGAGAGATTTTATTATGGAAATTGCAGCAACAGTAACTGAACTTCGTTATGCGCTAGACACCTTCTTTTTCTTAATTTCAGGCGCATTGGTAATGTGGATGGCAGCAGGCTTTGCCATGTTAGAAGCGGGTCTAGTTCGCTCTAAGAACACCACAGAGATCCTAACTAAAAACGTCTGCTATATGCGATTGCATGTACCATGTATCTGGTTGTTGGTTACAACATCATGTACGTAGACAATGCTTCAGGCAGCTGGTTGCCATCTTTTGGTAGCCTAATCGGCACTCAAGGCGAGGGTGCAGACCACTCACTAGAGTCAGACTTCTTCTTCCAGGTAGTATTCGTAGCAACGGCTATGTCTGTAGTATCGGGTGCGGTAGCTGAGCGTATGAAGCTTTGGGCATTCCTAATCTTCACAGTAGTGCTAACTGGCTTCATCTATCCAATGGAAGGTTATTGGACTTGGGGCGGTGGCTTCCTATCTGAAGCAGGCTTCAGTGACTTCGCAGGCTCAGGTATCGTTCACATGGCAGGTGCAGCAGCTGCGCTATCAGGTGTAATCCTACTGGGTGCTCGTAAGGTAAATACGGTAAAAATGGTTCGGTTAACCCTATCCAGGTTCGAACATGCCTCTAGCAACTCTAGGTACCTTCATCCTTTGGTTCGGTTGGTTCGGTTTCAACGGCGGTTCTCAGCTAATGGTTTCTGATTTCGAGAACGCAACAGCTGTAGGTCAAATCTTCCTGAACACCAACGCGGCGGCAGCAGCAGGTGCAATTGCAGCGCTACTAGTGTGTAAGACTACTTGGGGTAAAGCTGACCTAACTATGATTCTGAACGGCGCGCTAGCAGGTCTAGTAGCTATCACAGCAGATCCACTGTCTCCATCACCACTAGCAGCGGTAAGCATTGGTGCAGTAGCAGGCGCAATCGTAGTATTCAGCATCGTTGGCTTCGACAAGATCAAGATTGATGATCCAGTAGGTGCTATCTCAGTTCACGGTGTGTGTGGTTTCTTCGGCCTAATGGTTGTTCCACTAAACAACGCAGACGCTACTTTCGGTGCACAGCTACTAGGTGCGGCAGTAATCTTCGGTTGGGTATTCCTAGCAAGCCTAGCGGTATGGGGCGTACTAAAAGCTACCATGGGTATCCGTGTAACAGAAGAAGAAGAGATTGAGGGTATGGATATTCACGACTGTGGTATCGGCGCTTACCCAGAGTTCATGACAGTGAAATAAGGATTTTTCACTCAGATAAAAACCTGCCTTCGGGCAGGTTTTTTATATGTAGGATATGGAAATGTCGAAAATGAAGTTGAAAATCGTTCTCATTGATATGCGCCAGATCACAAATCTAAACTAAGAACCCATAAACCTGAACTTAGTTTGTTTCTTATCATTGTTTTGCATAAGCGCTTGAATATAATAACCGCATTGATAACCATTCTCACTTTCAATTAGGGATAAAAGATGAAAAAACTTTTGGTTATGACTGCTGCAGTAAGCGGTGTGCTTTCTCCAATCGCAATGGCTGCAGAAGAGGTAAATGTATACTCTTATCGTCAACCATTCCTAGTTCAACCTATGTTCGATGAGTTCACTAAAGAAACCGGTATCAAGGTTAACGTGAAGTTCTCAAAGACTGGTATCGCAGAACAACTTAAGAAAGAGGGCGAGTACAGCCCAGCTGACGTAGTTCTTACTACTGACATCAGCCGTCTGGTTGAGTTGGCTAACGAAGAAGTTGTTCAACCTGTTGAAAGTAAAGAAATCAGTGGCAATGTTCCTGCTCAGTATCGTGATAGCGAAAATGAGTGGTTTGCTCTAACCCTTCGTACTCGTAATGTTTACTCTTCTCGTGACCGTGTAGGCCAGCTTGGCGCTGACTTTGACTATAAAGACCTAGCGAACACGGAATACAAAGGCAAGATCTGTACTCGTAGCGGTAAGCACCCATATAACGTATCTCTAGTGGCTTCTATGATTGCGCACCACGGTGAAGCAGAAGCGAAAACTTGGCTAGAGGGCGTAAAAGCAAACCTAGCGCGTAAGCCTCAAGGTAATGACCGTGCACAGGTTAAAGCCGTGAAAGAGGGTCTGTGTGACCTGGCACTAGGCAACAGCTACTACCTTGGTAAGATGCTTGAGAATGAAGAACAGCAAGCATGGGCTGAGTCTGTATATATCAACTTCCCTGGCCAGAACGCTAACGGTACTCACGTAAACGTAAGTGGCATGGCAATGGCGAAGTACGCGCCTAACCGTGATAACGCAGTTAAGCTGATGGAATTCCTAACCGAAGATAAAGCACAGCAGATGTACGCAGAAGTAAACTATGAGTACCAGTGAAAGAAGGCGTTAAGCGTTCTGAGCTAGTGGCTTCTTGGGGTGACTTCAAAGCAGATACAATTGCTCTAGAGAAGATAGCTGATAATCATGCAGCTGCGGTTAAATTGCTCGATCAGGTTAAGTTTGATCTGTAAATCAGACCCAAACTACACACAGGGGGAGCAATCCCCCGTATAATCGAATATCGACATGGCGTTGAGTCTTTTAGGCTGAACGCCTTTTGCTGTTTTTAGGGACTGAAGCAGGAAAGAACTCAAAGGTAGACTCAAAGGTCAATAGAACCTGTTAGATGAAAGAAAATTATCCAGTATTTAAAACCGCCAGTGGCCTAGTGGCACTGCTTTTGGTTTTACCTATATTAGCTATTTTTTACACCAGCTTTGGTGGTGACAACGACCTGTTTTCACACCTGCTACAGACGGTGATGCCTACCTACGCCAGTAATACACTGTGGCTATTGGTTGGGGTCATGCTGCTCTCGCTCTTGATTGGCATTCCAACCGCTTGGTTCATGGCGATGTGCCGCTTACCAAGTGCTGGCATATTGCAATGGGCTTTGGTTCTCCCTCTTGCTATGCCTGGCTACATCGTTGGCTACATATTTACCGACTGGTTTGATTTCGCTGGTCCAGTCCAGATTTGGCTGCGAGATATTACCGGTTGGGGACCGAGAGAATATTGGTTCCCTGATATGCGAACCTTGGGCGGTGCTATCTGGGTCATGTCTTTAGTGCTTTACCCCTATGTTTACCTTCTATGTCGTGCTGCCTTTATGGAGCAGAGCGTCAACATCTTGCAATCTGCACGCCTTCTCAAATGCTCACCTTGGCAAAGTTTCTGGCGCATTTCTCTACCTATGATTCGTCCATCCATAGCGGTTGGTCTGTCGCTGGTGGCGATGGAGGCAATTGGTGACTTTGGCACCATGAACTATTTTGCAGTGAATACCTTAACCACGGCGGTTTATGATACTTGGCTTGGTTACTCCAATCTTGGTGCAGCAGCTAAGATCTCTGCTGTGATGTTGCTATTCATCATTTTATTGATTGGTTCGGAGCGATATAGCCGTCGCCGTCAAAAGCTGTTTCAAAACCAATTCACTAGCCATGAAGATTTCCGCTATGAACTCAAAGGCTGGAAAAAGTGGGGCGCAGTAGCTTGGTGCTGGTCGATTGTGGCAATAGCTTTTATTTTCCCACTACTTCAGCTGACCTCCTATGCGATGAGCTATTTCGAGCAGAGCTGGACTAGTGATTTCTTCCGTTTCTCAATGAACAGCCTGAAGGTTTCTATCCTAGCTGCAACGATTGCGCTTGCTGTGGCGATGTTGGTTAACTTCAATCAGCGTCTTTCGAGTTCTCGATTAGGTAATGCCTTTTTGCGTGGTGCGTCTCTTGGCTACGCAGTGCCGGGAACGGTATTGGCTATCGGGGTGATGGTACCAGTATTGACCGCTGATCACTGGATAAACGATGTAGCTAAATTTATGGATTGGGGCAGACCTGGCCTAGTGCTTTCTGGCTCTATGTTTGCGCTAGTGTTCGCTTTTGTGGTGCGCTTTTCGGCGGTCGCAATCGGCACGGTTGAGAGTAGCATGAATAAGATCTCTCCATCGCTAGATATGGCGGCTCGCACCATGGGATGCAACAGCACTCAGATGCTAAGTCGAGTGCACATTCCACTTATTAAACGTGGCGCTCTGATTGCCTTCTTGCTGGTATTTATCGAGTCGATGAAGGAGCTCAATGCTGCCTTGCTATTGAGGCCGTTTAACTTCGAAACCCTAGCTACCTACGTTTATAACTTTGCCTCGGATGAGCAACTAGAGCTGGCGGCCATGCCTGCTGTATTGCTAGTCTTGGTAGGCCTGATCCCACTAATTATCGTTAACCGTTCTTTGGAGCAAGCACACTAATGAGTCGTACCCTAACCGTTAAAGACCTGACCTGTAAGTATGAGAATCAAGTGGTACTTGAGTCCTTGTCCCTTAAGGTTAAGAAAGGTGAGATCGTGTGTCTGCTTGGTGCTAGTGGCTGTGGCAAAACCACCTTGCTTAAGGCTATCTCTGGCTTGCTTCCATTGTCTGCTGGTCGAATTAAGCTCAATGGCAATGTCATTGACGATGGTAAGCACTGGACGCCACCAGAGCAGCGTAATATAGGTATGATCTTCCAAGACTATGCACTATTTCCGCACCTGACGGTGGCTGAAAATATCTGTTTTGGCATCCGTGATCTTGCTAAAGAGGTGCAAAAGGAGCGCGTTCTGCAGATGCTAGAGATGGTTCATCTGCAAGACTTAGGCGATCGTTATCCACACCAACTTTCAGGTGGTCAGCAACAGCGCGTCGCTATTGCTCGCTCTCTGGCTTATAAACCGGATTTGCTACTACTGGATGAACCCTTCTCCAATATCGATACCCAAGTACGCCATAAGTTGATCTCTCAGATCCGCGAGATCTTTAAGAAGGCCGGTGTTACTGCCATCTTTGTAACCCATAGCCGTGAAGAGGCGTTCGCTTTTGCCGACAAAATGGCAGTAATGAACAAGGGTGTGATTGAGCAGTTTGGCAGTGCTTCTGAGCTTTACCACAATCCATCCAGTCGTTTTGTGGCTGACTTCCTAGGTGGTGGCAGTTATCTGCCTGCTCTGAATCTCGGTGAAGGTAAGTATCAAACCGCACTAGGCGTGGTGGATGCTACCGCTAAGGGTGCGGAAGCAGAACGTGCGAATATTTTGCTACGCCCACAGAACCTATTATTGAGCGAGAATGAGGAAGGGGTGACCCAGGTGCTTGAGCAGCAGTTTATGGGTGACCATTTCCGTTATGTTATTGAGCTTGAAGGGCACAGATTGCTGTCGAGTTCGGTAGAAAAGCTGGATATTGGCAGTCGAGTGGATGTAAAGCTCACGCCAACCCAGTTGTTAGCATTCGCATAAAAAAGAGTCGCATAAAGCGACTCTTTTACGTTTTACCAAGGATTTCGGTAGTTGATACCTCGGCTATCAAGCTGCACTAGATCTGTTTTCAATCGAGCCAAGAAGTCATGCCAATCTCTGTTTTGAGGTTGAGTCCAAGTGACTTCGGCGATGGCTTGTAGCTAGGGTGAACCATATATTGCAGACGCTCTGGAGTATCTACCAGCTCACACCATAGAGCAGCTTGTATCCCTAGCACCTTGTCTCGGATTGGGTCATCAGAGGCTATCTCTTTCAGAGGCTGATAATGATAAGCGCGCTCTAGTGGAATTACGTTTGCCCAGTAGAAGCCAGACTCATTTTGTTCAAAGTCTTGCGCCATATCTAGGTAGGTAAACTGACCTGGCTGAAGCACCACATCGAAGCCTTTTCCGGCACACTCGATAGCGGCCTGCTCACTTTGCCACGAGTAGATAATGGCATCCGTGCTCACCTTGTCACCATATTGCGCTTCTTCCCAACCGAGCATACGCTTACCCAGCTGATTGAGTTTCTTCTCTACATGACGAAGCATATGCCTTGCAGCTCTTTGGTTGAATTAAGGCCAAGCTCTTGCATCTGAGCTTTACAGAGTGCGCTTTGGGACCAAACGCCCTCAGGTACTTCATCGGCGCGATATGCACCATAGGAGCTGGGAACAACTCGGCTATCTCTTCCATAACCGTATCAAGGAACTCGTAGGTGCCTTGCAGAGCAGGCGAGAGCACATTGTCGGTGTAGTGCTGAACACTGCGATACTCTGACTTATCTTCCGCATCCACTAGCAGTTGTGGCAGTGATTTAATAGCCGCACGGCAGTGTCCAGGAATGTCTATCTCTGGGATGACAGTGATACCACGAACGCCGGCATACTCGACTATCTCTTTTATTTGTTGCTGGGTGTAGAAGCCACCATACTTTTTGCCTATTTGCTTGAACTGAGAACAAAGCGCCTCTTTAGGCCCGCGCCACGCGCCGATATCGGTCGTTCTGGATAGGCTTTAATCTCCACTCGCCAGCCCTCATCATCGGTCAGATGCCAATGAAAGTGGTTGTATTTATAGCGAGCGAGCTGGTCAATAACAGCTTTTACCGTTTCTATTGAGTGGAAGTGACGACAGCAGTCGAGCATCATGCCTCGATAGCCGTATTGAGGGGCATCGCTGATTCGTAGGCACCCTAAGGTATTACTTGAGCCCAACAGCTGAACTAGGCTAGCGGTAGCATTTCTAAAGCCCTCACTATCGCAAGCGTTTAGAGTAATTTGATCATGGGTAACCTCAAGCTGATAAGCGCCGATCTCTAGCTTATCCAAGCCTGCAAAAACCAGCTGAGTACCATCTTCGGACGGTTCGAATTGAATATGAGAAACGGCTTGTTTTAGCCAAGCAATAGAAGACTCTGCGGCGTCAGACTGAATGCTGTAATGACAGATATTCCCTAGCTTGAGCTCACCCTCCAAAAGCGTTAGCTCGTTGGGTTTAGGGATAAGACCAATTGCACTTGCTTCAACTTCGGGAACAGCTGTCGGCTCATTGTAGGCGCTATCGATATTTGCTGGCGCTATCTCTATGTCGAGGCGTTCACCATTGATGTCTACATAGGCCTCTAAGATGGTATCGCATTGCAGGCGAAGTGGCGGGGTTTCCATCTCTAGGGTAAAGGATAGAGATTCATCGATAGCAAGCTCGGGAAGCTCGGTCACAGAGCAAAGGCTGCCGAGTTGAGATAGGGTACCTATGCTGATGCTATCGGATTTGAGAAAACGAGTAATCGAAAAAATAAGCTCCCAATTACTCAGTGTTTTTGAGCTGTTGTTGTGCAGAGTAATAGTGAACTGCGCTGTGTGCTCATTTAGCTGCACCACTTCTTGGGATAGTGACAGGTGAGTCATGTTAGCCTCTTGAATACAGGTTGTGTTTAGGGTTGTTTGCCAACATCAGCGCGCCATCCATAGCGTCGCCTTTGGCAGGGACGATAAATTCTTGTATTGCTGGTGTTAGCCAAGCTTGGATGCGCTCGGCGATACCACCCATCAAGCAGATCTGTCTTGCTCCTCGGTTGTGTAAAGCCAGAGAAACATCTCTATATCTTGCGCGGTTTGGGTAAGGAGCTCGATAGCCAGAGGATCACACTGTTTAGCTAGCGAAAATATCTGCGGTGAGAATTGACCGTAGTCTTTAGGAAGTGCTGATTTAGACCAATCAACGATGGCATCGATATCTTGATTGAAATGCTCGAGCAAATGCAGAGTCAGCGGTGTATGTGGACGAATCTCATCATAAGCTAACAGGGTTTGCTGAATAAGCCTAAGCCCCATGACTGCGCCGCTACCTTGGTCTGAAATAGGAAACTCTCGACCACCGACAACATGTTGCTGACCTCGATCTAGCAAGATGCCACAACTACCGGTGCCAGCAATCATGATGGCACCATCCTGTCCTTGATGAGCACCAAGACAAGCGCCGTAGGCATCGGTATTTAGGGTCATAGAAGCAAACGGATGGGACTGATTCATAAAGGCATCCCATGCCGACTTTTGTTCAGCTCCTGCCAGTGCCGCACCTATATGCAGTGATTCAAACTGTGATTCTTCAATGCCTGCATCCAGCAGTGCACCAATGATGGCGTCTAGTGCAGGTTCTGCTCCTAGTAGAATATTGGCACTACCACTTCTGCCCTCGGCAATCAGATTACCCTTGTGGTCTATCACCCTTGCGCGACAGGATGTACCGCCACCATCGATTCCAACCAGATAGGTCATAGGGCTTCCTCCTTGGCTGTCAGTGCTACCGCCAGCATGAACCATGCTGCATGTGGTATCCATTGCTCGCCCCAGCGCCAGTTCTGTGCCATATCCTCTGCTTGAGGCTCGGGTTTAAAGGCGATGCCATTTGGATCATCAAAGCCTGCTGTAATGCCATTACAGACTCCACCTTTAGCGTTGAAGAAGCCAAGTTCTGGAAGATAGTCTGGGTTGTTATGTCCATGGCCATCGAGCATGCAGATATCAAATGGGTTTGCACCTAGAATCCAGTTCAGACACTGACTGCTATAGCCAGAAGTCTTTGATTGTAAGTTGTCATCCAGCAAACGCTTGGCTAGAAGTCCCATACAGGCGAGAGAACCTAGGCGAGCATTCTCACCCTGCCACCAATAACCACTCTCGTTATTCTGTGAAATAAAGAAAGAGGAGCGTTTTGCGCCACCCACATCCTTGACGTACTGGCGTGGATAGGAAAAGGGATTGGCGACCTCTTGGCTAATCTCAAGCTCGAAGGCAATAGCGCTTTGTATCGCCTGCTGACACTCTTGTTTGAGTGCGTCATCGCTTTCTATGGTCAGATAGTGGCACAAGGCAATTACAGGTAGGCCTGCATCTGAAGCATGATAATAAGGACGCTCGGATGAAGCGCTCCAGAAGTTTTGCTGTTTAGTATCGCTTTGCTGACGAGCCATTAGAGCGTTTGCCCAACCGTGTGCTTCGGCTAGGTACTCTTGCTTATCACTGGCTTTGAAGAGCTCGACACAGGCAAGCAGGCACAATACTCATCTATGATGTTTGCTTCACCATTATCCAGATATTTAAGGTTGTATTCTTTTAGATGGCGATAGCCAGTTCGGCGCTCTTAAGATAACTAGGATCTTGGCTAATGCGATATGTAGCGGCAAGGGCTGCGATAGCCATACCACCACCTTGGCGAAATCCTGCTTGATAATCCGCTCCCTTGTGTCCATCTTGGGTTTGATAGGCGCACAGCTCTCTCTGCTTCGTGTCCTTACTCCACTTGTCGAACAAGGTCATGTAGAAAAAGCCAGACTCGTGCTGCATTCGAATCAAGAAGTCTGCACCGAATTTTGCTTCTTCGATAAGTCTTAAGCGAGTAAAGGCTTGTTCAAATTCAGTATGCTCTATGGCTTCTAGGCTCTGGACTAGGCTCCAGACGACTAAGGGTATCTGCTGCGGATTCAGGTAGTTAGCGTAGGATAGGTGGCTCAGATATTTACTCACATCCCCCGAAGCATCATACCAACCACCGCTTACATCTCGGGTTTTATCACTGTCATAGACCTTGGCGTTTTTATCGCTCTCTTCATAGATGCCACTGCAGCGCTGAGATTTAAAGTAGTGAAGCAGATCAGAGAAGGTGCGCTTGAATAGCAGTTGCGGCTCTAGGCTAAAGGTGTGCGAGTGCGTCGAATCTAGTTTGACGTAGTATTCACCAGCATCATTAAGGCTCGAAAAATCAAAACTATGACAATACCCTACCTGCCAATTATCCACCAGTTGTGCTTCATCTAGTGGCACCTGTAGGGCGATGCTGTGATCACTTGTTCTGATCAGCTGCACACATTTAGAGATAAGTGGCTGATCACTGATGACAACACCATGTTTTGGGCTGTTTGTGGAAAACCTAGATGATTAATCAGGATCTTCATACGTGTCTCATATAAAAAGTGCCCCTCAAAGTGGAGGGGCAAAACTAGGAGTGAATTGGTGGTTATTGCTCGTGCAGGTAGCAGCGAACAAAGTGGTTCTCGGACAGCTGAGTCACTCCCGGGAGCTGTTCTTTACATCTATCTGTTGCGTGCTGGCAACGCCCTGCAAATGGACAACCTGCTGATTCTGGTGTCCACAATGGGATCTCACCCTTGTTACCCTTAAGCTTTTCATGGATAGATTTAGATGGATCGGGCACCGCTGAGATAAGAAGCTGGTATATGGGTGCTGAGGGTTAGCGATAACCTCATCGGTATCGCCCCATTCCACCATGTGTCCAACGTACATAACCGAAATGTCTTCAGCGATGTAGCGAGCAGTAGCGATATCGTGGGTGATGTATAGAAGCGACATCTGCTTCTCAAACTTCATCTCTTCCATCAGATTAAGAACGCCGGCACGAATAGAAACGTCCAACATAGAGGTCGGCTCATCGGCAAGAACCACCTCAGCGCCCACCGCGATATTTCGCGCTAGGTTTACCCTTTGACGCTGACCACCAGAGAGCTGATGAGGGAACTTCTCTGCGGTCTCTTTTGGCGGGATCAGGCCAACCTGTTCCAGCAAGTCATATACTCGTTCCTGAAGCTCTTTCTTGTTACCCGGCTTGACCTTCTTGTGGATGATCAGAGGACGTGCAATATGGTGAAAGATATTGTGGGTTGGATTTAGTGAACCAAACGGGTCCTGCCATACCATCTGCACGCCCTCACGGTAGTGCATTAGGTCAGCTTTCTTGTTGATGGTCTGGATATCACGGCCACGGTATTCGATGCTGCCGCCAGTGGGTGCATACATCTTAGCGATCATCTTAGCTGTGGTGGATTTACCTGAGCCAGATTCGCCCACCACCGAAAGACCACGACTCTTATACATCTTGAATGACACATCATTAATGGCGCGCATCATAGGGTTCTTTAGCGCTGTGCTGCTAACTGGAAAATCTTTGATTAGGTTTTTGCCTTCGATCAACAGCTCGCCTGTAGGTTTACTCATGTTACTTCTCCTTTAGCTCACTGCTGTTTGAATGATTGGCTCGCCATACAGATGGCAATTGGAAAATCTTCTGTGTTCAATCTGTCTTAGCTGGGTCGAGGTCGTGCGACATGCCTCATGTACACGGTCACAGCGCGCTTGGAAACGACAGCCTTGCGGCACCTCAAGAAGGTTAAGCGGGTTACCTGGAATACCGGTAAGCTTGGTCTTTGGACCTGTTAGAGGAGGAAATGAACTGCCAAGCCCCTTGGTATAAGGGTGATACGGGTTTTCTAGGATCTGTTTGGCTGGAGCAACCTCGATAAGCTCGCCCGAATACATGATGCCGATGCGATCGGAAAACTCCACCATCAGCGACAGGTCATGGGTGATAAACAGAATAGAAAAACCAAACTCTTCTTTAAGCGCATAGATTTTTTGTAGGATCTCTCGTTGAACAACCACATCAAGCGCCGTGGTTGGCTCATCCATGATGATCATCTTTGGATTGAGCGCGAGAGCGATGGCGATAACCAGACGCTGACGCATACCACCAGAAACTGGTGCGGGTAGTCGCTAAGGCGGCTCGGGTGTATATCAACGATCTCTAGTAGGCCTTCAGCACGTAACTTAGCTTGAGCACGAGTCATGTTGGTATGACGCATGATCACATCACAGAACTGTTCTTCCATGGTAAGTACGGGGTTTAGGGCGTTCATCGCACTCTGGAATACCATAGACATCTGGCTCCAGCGGAAACCCTGCATACGGTCATCGCTGTACTTTAGAATATTCTCACCGTTAAACAGCACCTCACCACCGGTAATAAACGCAGGTGGCTTATGTAGCGCATCAATGAGAATGCAACGGTAGATTTGCCACAACCTGACTCACCGGCAAGGCCGAAGACCTCGCCTGGTGCAATATCAAAGCTAACGTTGTTGCAGGCACGCACGTCGCCTGCATCGGTAATGTAGTCCACACAAAGGTCGCGGACAGATAGTAGTGGTTCAGTCATGTTCTATTCTCCGCGCATAATAGGGTGGGTAGGCGCTTTCTCTATGGTGTCTTTGCGCTCTTTTTGGTCTTGTTTGGCTAGCTTTTTCCAGCGACGCATACCCTTGTGAGAGCGAAGCTGAGGGTTAGCAATCTCATCTACGGCAAAGTTCAGCAGTGCTAGACCCGTTACCAGTAGAGTTAGAGCCAAACATGGAGCCAGCAATTCCCACCAAGCGCCAATCAGCATTGAAGAAGAGGTTTGCACGTTGTACAGCATGATGCCCCAGCTGATGGTGTTCGGGTCGCCCATGCCCAAGAAGGAGATGGTTGCTTCCATCATGATGGCGTACATCACCGAGCCGATGAAGCTGGCGCCAACGATAGAGATAAGGTTCGGCAGTATCTCTACAAAGATGATGCGAAACGATGACTCACCTAGAACCTCAGCGGCTTTAACGAATTCTTTCTCTCGAAGGCTAGGGTCTGCGCTCGTACAACCCTCGCGCCCCAGGCCCAGGAGGTCATACCGATTATTAGGGCTATGGTCAGCGGTCCTGCTTCACCGATAAAGGCAGCCACAACAAACAGCAGCGGATACTGAGGAATAACCAACATGATGTTCATTGCTGCGGTCAGGAACTCATCCACCTTGCCTCCAAAGTAGCCTGCAGAGACGCCGATAACCGTCGCTAGGAAACACACGGTAAGACCAGCGCCGAAACCAACTGCTAGGGAAACGCGCGCGCCGTAAGCTACTTGTGCCCAAACATCACGTCCCATACGTGTTGTGCCGAGTACGTGCTCTGCATCTTTAGACATGCGCATAGTACGAGCATCAGTCGCTAAATTTTGCGCTACCCAACCATCAGGGTTGGCCTGAGCCGCTTTCACCACAGCTGCAGGGTATTCATGTGGTTTACCGGTGCGCTTGTCTGGAGCATGGCCAGTGATCAAAGGCGCAGCGATGGCAATAAAGAGGAAAACACTGAGGATAGACACGCCAATCATGGCTACCGTGTTACCTCGAATCAGTTTAAAGATACCTTTCATGATTATTTGCCTCCCTTACGTAGCGAGGGTCAAGCAGTACATAAAGCATGTCCGCCAAAAGGTTAAAGAACAGCATAAATAGGGTCATGATTAGCAGTTGACCTTGCAGTACCTGATAGTCACGCGCTGTGATTGCGTTGAACAGTACAGTGCCAAGACCTGGGTAGTTGAAGATGATTTCGATAATAAGCTGGCCACCGATAGCCATACCCAGAGACATAGAAAGGGCAGTCACACTTGGTAGCAGTGCGTTACGTGCCGCATAGTTGAATACCACTCGGTTCTCGCTAAGGCCCTTGCCTTTCGCCATGGTGATGTAGTCTTCAGCCAGCAGGTTGATCATGTTGTTACGCATGTTTACGAGGAAGCCACCGATCTGAACGATAGAGGCACAAAACAGAGGTAGTACTGCGTGATAAGCCACGTCTTTAATAAAGGCCCATGAGGTCCAGTCAGGTGAAGTACCTGCGGTATAGGCGTAGCCCGTTGGGAACCACTTAAGACCGATAGCGAAGATAAACATCGCCAGCATAGCGATAACCACCTGAGGTACCGCTTGAATGATCAGCATACCCGGGGTGATAAAGGTGTCGTACTTGCTGCCGCGTTTCCATGCGGCAAAGATGCCTAGGATAGAGCCTATTGAGAAAGATAGGATAACCGCGGTTCCAGCTAGGAATAGAGACCAGCCAAATGCACTGCCTAATAGGTCGTTTACGCTAAGCGGATAGAATTTGATAGAGGTTCCTAGCTCCCAGCTAAGAATACTCTTGATGTAAGTGAGATATTGCATCCACATAGGGCCATCCACAAATCCAAGTAGCTGTTTCATTGCTTCGATTCGTTCTGGAGTAACCTGAGCTGTTGCGTTAGCGAACATCATGGTTACGGGATCGCCTGGCATCGCACGCGGAATGATGAAGTTGATAGTGGCAGCTACCAAGAGCGCCATAAAATAAAACGATAATCGTCTAAGAAAATATCCCATGCCTACACCTAATACGGATACAGATACTCTAAATTGGAAGCGAGTGCTCCCAGGGTGCTTACGCACCTAAGTTTCATTTAAGGGGAAGAAGAGCGGCACGGAACGCGCCGCTCGTATATCGATTACTCGACTGGTTTTAGGTCCAATACGTGTAGAAGACGCTCAGGGATACCTGCCAGATGTTTGGACGGCCTTGAGGGTTATCTTCGTTCCACCAACCTGTGAAGCGAGTGGTGTTGTATTGGTAGTTGCTTGCACCAGACATTACTGGGATGGTCACCTGATCCGTTGCGATAATGCGTTGGATGTTGTGAGCGATTTCCATCTGCTCTGTCTTGCTTGCTGTTTTGTAGAAGCTGTTTAGTAGCTTATCTAGCTCGTTGTTTTTGTAGTAGTGCATCGCAAAACGAGGCATACCACTACCGTCTTGTAGAGCTGAGTTGTAAGCGCTGTTCCAGTATAGGTGTGGATCCGCACCGTGGAAGTAGTTGGTGTAAGCCACATCATAGGTACCCTCAAGCATCGCTTGGTTGTATACCGCAAACTCAGGAGTACGAGCACGCGCCTTGATGCCTACTTCGTTTAACTGCTCAACCGCTAGTTGAACTGTGTTATTGAAGTCAGTCCAGCCGTTTGGAGATTGGATCAGAAGCTCAAACTTCTTACCCGATGGAGTCTCTACAAAGCCGTCGCCGTTAGTGTCTTTGAAACCCGCTTTTTCAAGAAGTGCTTGAGCACCCTCTGGATCATACGAGTTGTATTGCTTGTACTTGTTGTGCACGCCTTCGTCAGACCAAGCTTCGAATGCGTAGCCTAGACCAGAACCGAAATCATTTACTGTACCTGCGCCGTAGAACGCGATATCGATGATGGTTTCACGGTCGATAGACATACTCATAGCGCGGCGGAAGTCTACGTTAGTAAGTGCTTCTTTCTTCGCAGGATCTGGGTTTTTGAAGTTAACCATCAGAGCCTGAGTACCTGCTGGTGGGTTCCAGTAGCCGTGGTGAGGATTCACTGACTTATAGGTGCGGTCGATGTCAGGGATGAAAGATGAAGTCCAATCAAGCTCTGAGTTTACGATCTTGCTTAGAAGCTGGTCGTTGTTTGCGATCTGAGGAACGCGAAGGCAGTCCACCTCTAGGTTATCTGCATCCCAGTAGTTCGGGTTTTGACACTGAACGTAAAGCTGAGGAGTAAAGGTATCGATCTCAGTGAATGGGCCTGTACCTACTGGATTTTCGTTAGTGAACGAAGTTGGGTTATCAACCTTAGACCATACATGCTCAGGAACGACTGGTACCTTTGAAATCTCGTAAGGTACGTTAGAGTTGCCTTCGGTTAGGATGAAGCGTACTTGGTAGTCGTTTAGCTTCTCAACTTTAGCAACCCACTTGTTGATACCCGTTTGGTCTAGCTCGGTTTTGCTCTTAACTAGGTTGAAAGAGAATATAACGTCATCAGCGGTGAAGGCTTCACCATCAGACCATTTCACGCCCTTGCGGATATCGAAGGTGACGCTCTTAAGGTCGTCTGACATAGTAAAGTTTTCAGCTAGGCGCATTACAGGCTTGTTACCGTGCATTTCATTGAAGATAACAAGAGGCTCGTAGATGAAGTCGGTGGTGGTACGCAGGTTAGTCGCAAGGTAAGGGTTGAAGTTGCGAACCATAGTTGGGTAGAACTCTGGGACGATAGTCAGTTCTGAGCGAGCTAACGCTGGCGCCGAAACTGCAGTTGCCGTGGTTGCGATAATCGCAGCTGCAATGGCAGTTTTTTTTATTTGAGCAAGCATGGTATGTCCTTTGTTTCAGTTTGCTTAATTGTTTTTGTATTGCCACCAATCCATTTGAGCCTGACTGATTCTTTCCGCCGGTATCACTGCTTTCGTCTTGGGGGACAGTGGGGCTCAAACCCTTTGGTTGCTTGTAGAATTGTCTTTCCTGTAAAAATCGTCAATTTGCCTAGTTGTTAAAACCGTCAAAACACCCTCAAACCCCGTTAAAATCGTTAAAAATTTCGTGATTGTGATGCAATATTCACCTCATGCTATGAGTGCTATTAACTTAGATATTGAGTTGTTTGTTGGTGCTTACTTACCTATTGGGCTGTTAAATGTATGGCTTTTATATCTGTTTTTAATCTTGTGAGATCTCGATGTTAGCAATTTTCAGGACTTAGTTTGCGAGTTAAAATTAACTTGCTTGTAATGTTGTGATAACACTCTCAATAATGGATAAAATCGTCTTTTGACCCTGTTGTAACGAGCTTATTTCCGAGTTTTTAGTTGTTATTTAGCACTGATTATTGAGGTTTATTTGTGGCAATAAAAAAGCCCGATAAGGGGGCTTTATGCGGTTGGATGAGACTTAATTCTGCGTGACCTGGTATTGGAGTTGGTCACGCAGTGAAAGCAACTGTGCACGCTGTGCATCGTCTCTGTCTGAGTGGGTTAGGATGAAATCTAACGAGTTAAGTACGGTGCGCCAGCGCGGCGTTTTAGGCAGGGTTTCAACCCTTAGGTATTTGTCTAGGGTGCGGGTCTGCAAGGTGCTTCTATCGAGGTAAACACGCCATAATCCACTCTGCTCAGCAAAGGTAAACTTGGTCTGCCCTTCGTGGCTTTCCCAATACTCTATGGCTAGGGTCATACATTCAACCAATAGCTGCCTTAGGGTTTGCTGTTTACCGTTCTTCTCTCCCTCAACCTTTTCTACCAGTTTCGAGAAGTCGCCCCCAAGCTCGCGAATCAAGTCGAGCTGTGACTTGTCACCGGCAAAGGCGTAATGCGACATGGCATCTAGAGCGACCTCTAGGTCTGCGACGCGCTGATTAACCTTATGTGGGTCATTGTTAAAGATAAACATGCCACGCATACCAGTCTCTAAAGGCAGAGTGAAGATGTCGCTCGGCACGCTCTGCTTTTCTTCATCCACGAATATATCGATATCGATACTGCGGTGTGGCTGGTCGAAGCTGAGATATTTCGGTCCAATAAACTCTTCTATGCTAGAGCGCTTGAGCTGCTCTATGGAGCGTTTAAACAGTTGAGTAGCAGTTTGGTTGGCATAGCTGATCTTATGCTTATCGTTGACACAGACGATCGCCTCAGGGGTATTCTCTAGCTGCTCAAGCAGTCTGGTTTGAGTATCTAGAAGGATCGCCTCAGTCTGTTCTAGTTGTGACAACTCTTGGCTCAGAACTAGGTTCTGCTGTTTTCTCTCTTCAGAAACACTGGCATCGATATGCACACCGATACGCGCTGATAGTTCCTGCTTATTAAACGGCTTCACTAGATAGTCGTTGGCACCACACTCGAAGCCTTTGATCTTATCCTCGGTCTGGTTAAGGGCGGTGAGCATAATGATTGGAAGTTCATGTCGAGAGTACTTAGTGCGCAGCTTCTCACACACCTCATAACCGCTGAGCTCCGGCATCATAATATCCAATAGAAGCACAGCCGGTTTTTGCTCTGCCACTTTATCTAGGGCTTGCTGTCCGTCGCTAGCACATTCAACCCGATAGCCCTCGACTCGAAGGAAACTCTCTAGGATTTTCAGGTTTACCGGTTCATCATCGGCAATCAGGATCAGTTCACCATCTGGGTTTTCTGGCAGCGCGCTTGGTTCTTCAGATAGCTTTATTCGCTCGGTGGTTTCTGCCTTAAAGTGGATGCCCTCTACCTGCTGGTTGAGCTGCTCTTCTGTCGCTAGGGGCAGAGTTAGCCTGAAGGTAGTGCCCAGCAGAGGCTGACTGCTAACGCTAAGTTCACCATCCATCAGTTCAATTAAACGCTTGCTGATGGAAAGCCCAAGACCTGTGCCGTGTTGATAGCGCATCGATTGACTCTGCATCAGGGGTTCAAAGATGGTTTCAAGATCTTGTTCAGGGATACCTCGACCAGTATCGATGACCTCTATCACTAAGCTGTTGTCTTGCTCGGTGGCATTTAGCACCACTTTACCTTCGTTGGTGAACTTGATAGCGTTCCCGACAAGGTTATATAGCACCTGCTCTAGGCGTTGCGGGTCAGCGCTCACCATAGGTAGGCGAGGGTCTATATGGTTTAGAAGGCGCACAGGCTTATCTTCGATAAGGTGGTTAGAGAGTTCGACCACCAGTTGTGCCGATGAAGCGACCGATACCGCGTGTTGATCTAGCTTGAGATCCCCATAGCGCATCTTGTGATAGTCCAGCAGATCATCCACCAGATTAGACAGTCGGTTACCGCTGTTGATGATGATCTCTAGCTGGAATCGCTGTGCACTTGGGATATCTCCGTGTGCACCTGAGAGAAGTGTTTGAGCCACGCCTATCATACCGTGCAGTGGGGTACGAAGTTCGTGTGAGGTGGTGGCTAGGAATTCATCTTTTAGTTTATCTGCCAGTTGCAGCTCTTGGTTTTGCTCTGCAATGGTCTGAAGGTTGTACTCCAACTCTTGCTTTTGCTTTTCAATCAGTTCGATTTTCTCACGGACCGAGCGCTGCATACGCTCAAAGCTGACAGCCAGTCGGCCAATCTCGTCCTCACGCTCAGCTCCTTCTACTTTCTCTTCTAGGTGACCGGCTGAGATGCGCTCTGCCGCCCAGGTCAATTTAAGCAGTGGACGGGTTATTAGGTTTGATAGGTAGGCTGAGGTGATAAACACTAACACCAGCGCCACCACTACGATACCCACAAACAGCATCTGTAGGTTGGAAACGCGCGCGAAGGCGAGGTCTTCAGGTGATTGAGAGAATACCGACCACTGCATACCGTGCACTGAGATAGGTGCGAATGAAGCATGATCGTTTCATTGTCGTTATCCACGTACTGAGTAAGATCTGCCTGAGGCTCAGTTTGACTGAGGGCGATGACCTCTTCTAACTGATCTGGACTACCAGCAAGCAGGTTTTGATGCTGATCCAATAGCATGATGCTGACATTGTCAGTTGGATCGCTGTCGATAAGATTGCTTAGTCGTTCTATTGGAAGGCGGGCAAAGGCGTAGCTGTGCAGGTAGCTTGCTGGATAATAGGCGCGGCAAACCACACTACCTTCTGATCAATGTCTTTGCCTGTGTTCTGGCTAAAGTCACTCATCAATACCAAGTCGTTATAGTCCAACAGGTCTTTCTGCTTGTTCGACATAGTGCTCTTTAACGACTCAAACAGCTTTCCCAGTTCGCTGTTGTGATAGCGCCTGAGTCTAGGTTGGTGGCATAATAGTCGTTCTTAAGGCTGAATAGGCAACGTTACCGTCTAGATCGACCAGTAGGATGTCATCAAAGTCCGAACGCTTTAGAAGGTCTAGGAAGGTGTTCTGGTAGCGAGCATGGATCAGGCGGTAGCGCTCAACCCCCACATAGTTCGCCGATTCTCGAGTTGTCGGCTGACTAATCACATCTCCCGAGCCTGGAATATAGCGCTTTTGTCCTATCTCACGAGATTCCTCTACATCCTCTCCGAGGCGACGAAAGGCATCGATCAACCCGTAGAAGCGGCCACCACTAGAGTAAGCAAGCTCAGAATGAACAAAGCCTACCACTTCCGCATCAAGGTTATTGAAGTAGGTGGATACCTTCTGACTCGCTCCATTTCGCGCAGCGATTAGATACTGCGTGCTCTGCTCTGTGAGATCTAAGCTGTGGGAGCGAAGGAAGAAGTATCCAACCACCAACATAGGGGTAAGGCTGATCACCAAGAAGATGGCCATCAGGTTACTTTTGATACGTTTAAATTTTGGCGCAGTGGAATTTTGAGACATGAAAAGCAAGACACATATAACCCAAGATGTCTTGAAATGTACCCTGCTAAAGGCTTTGACAAAGTGAGTCGTTGGAAAAGCGTGTTGCCTCACACATTTTTAACGACGAAAAATAAGTTTTCCGTACTCGCTCAGATTTGGATAGTGTGCGCCATCGTAGGCGAAGGCGCACTGAGTTATTAGGACACAGTGGGTTACTTGCTTGCGTGGTAAATGGCAAATTTGGTGGTTTTATCCAGCACAGTATTGTTGCCGAAAGCCTTCTCAATGATAGGCGGATACTTCAAAAAGCTATTCGCGACGATAACTAGTTCACCGCTCTTTACTAGCTTGCTTGGCGCTTTTTCTAGCAGGGTTTCGGTGGCGCTGTAGCTGGTATCTAGACCTGAGTGGAATGGTGGGTTGCTGACGATAAAGCGGTAGTCATCGCTAGTGTGCGAATAGACATCACTGGCAAATACCTTACCTTCAACACCATTAGCCTTGAGGGTGCGCTTGCTCGATTCAAGCGCGAAGGCGCTGATATCACACATCTCAACCTGAATATCAGGGTTCGCCAGCTTCATCGCAGTGCCGATAATACCTGCGCCACAACCAAAATCCAGAACCTTACCAGACAGTTTTGGCAGGTTATCCAAAAGCAGTTTAGTTCCCAGATCAAACTCACCATGGCTGAATACACCAGGCATACTGATGACATCCAGCTTGTGTTCGCCAAGGCTTACAGGGTATGACTTAAAGTGGCTTTCTAGGTCGAACTCGCTCGGCGCTTCTTGACAGATCCCCCAATAAAAGGAGCAGCGTCTCGCCGAGTCGTATTTATTGATGGGACCGAACGGCTTAAACATCTTCTCGATGCTTTTCACTCCAGAACGGTTTTCTCCGATGACCACGATTTCAGTCTCATTACCAAGCTTATTAAGAAGCATATTTAGCAGAAACTGAGCTTCGCTCTTCGCTTTTGGCCAGTACAACAAAACCATGTCGCTGTTGTCAGCGTTGTCGTACTCAACTCCGAATTGGCTTGAGATACCTTGGCTTTGCATCTGCTGGTGGTAGCCAAAATGGGTGGTGAATACGGTTACCGACTCGGCAACCTGTGCCAGTTGTTTTGGAAATAGGTCTTCCGCTTCACCGGCAACCACCACGCGCTTTCCTGAAAAGTATTCAAGTTGACGCTCGGCAATTTGGCTTGGGGCAGTGTAGGCACTCATAAAACTAACTCGTGATTATCTTTGATCTTGTTGGTCGAGGAAGTCTTTAAACTCCTCTTCATACATGTTGAACAGCACCAAGGTGATGGCGAAGATCAACGGGCCGTAGATTAAACCAATTAAGCCGAACACATGCAAACCGCCAAGTAGAGAAAAGAAGATCATGAGTGTGCTCATACCCGCACTACCTTGCATAAGGAGCGGACGTAAGATGTTATCGATAGAGCCCACGATAGCCACAGACCATACCAATAGGAAGATGGCCCAGCCGGTTTCACCGATGAACAGTAGGTAGATACAGGCTGGTACCCAGATAAGAGCGGTACCAATCACAGGGATGAAAGAGGCGAAACCCATCATAGTGCCCCAGAACAGGCCAGGGAAACCAGAAAGCCACATGGCGATACCGCCAGCAAAGCCTTGTGCGATAGCCGTTAGGAATGAGCCATTACCGCAGACTTAGATACCTGCTCAATTTCATTTAACAGCCTGTCTTCCTGAGAGCGAGATAAAGGAAGGATGTGACGCATGCCAGCGATGATCTTGTCGTGATCGCGCAGTAGGAAAAACAGCACAAACAGCATCAAACCAAAGTTGAGCAGGAAGTTGGTGGCATTGCCGATAACCGTGGCGCTGATAGCCACAAGGTTGCTACCAAAGGTCGATGCAAGCTCTGCAATCTTTTGTCCGATCTCTGACGGCTCTAAAGTATCGAATGGTAGATACTTATTAACTAGGTCTAGACCTTTCACTATCCAGGCTGAGAGAACATCTCTTGGATACCGCCTCCGCTTACCCAGCGATAGACATCCTGAGAAAAGCTGGAGCCTTGCTGGACGATAGCGGTAAACACCAACAGCAGCGGGATAACCACGATAAAGGTCAAGATGATGCAGGAGAGCAGTGCCGAGGTGTTGGGCATACTCGGCATCTTTTGCTCTAGCTTTTCATGAATAGGGAACATCAATAGTGAGATGATGAAGGCCATCACTATGGAGTTGACGTAAGGAGTGATCAGGGTGTAACAGGCGTACGCTGCTGCGATAAGGGCAACGATAAGTAACCACTGACTTGAATTTAGCTTATTTTTTTCAGGCACTTGCACATTAGAAACCAGAGTTCATATAGTGACTAAATCATATACCCAAGCACAAAAAAAGCACAGGGTGAAGGCCCTGTGCTTTGCTATTTTTGATTAAATTACTTTAACTTAGCGAAACAGCGCTCAGCAGCCGCTATGGTTGCCTCGATATCCTCATCGCTATGCGAAAGAGAAGTAAAGCTTGCCTCAAACGCCGATGGCGCCAGATATACGCCTTCTTCCAGCATTAGGTGGAAGAAGGTTTTAAAGCGCTCAACGTCACACTCAGCCACATCTTGGTAGCAGGTAACTTCGCTCTTATCAGTAAAGAAGAAACCGAACATACCGCCTACTTGGTTTACAAGAAGTGGCACGCCTTGCTTATCTGCTGCTGCCTTGAAGCCATTCGCAAGCTTCGCGGTTACCTCAGACAGGCGCTGTTCATTGCCCTCTTTAGTAAGCTCAGTCAGACATGCATAGCCTGCAGCCATAGCGATTGGGTTACCTGAAAGGGTACCCGCTTGATAAACCGGGCCAGTTGGCGCGATGTATTGCATTACTTCTTTACGACCACCGAAGGCACCTACTGGCATACCGCCACCGATAACCTTACCTAGTGTAGTTAGGTCTGGTTTTACTTCGTAGTATGCCTGAGCACAGCCTTCAGCTACGCGGAAGCCTGTCATTACTTCATCAAAGATCAGTAGTGCGCCGTATTGGTCACATACATCACGAAGCTGAGTTAGGAAACCATTTACTGGTGGGATGCAGTTCATGTTGCCTGCAACAGGCTCAACTATGATACATGCCACCTCATCCTTGTTTGCTTCAAACAGAGATTTTACTGACTCGATGTCGTTAAAGGTTGCGGTAAGGGTGTGCTTGGCAAAGTCTGCTGGAACGCCAGGAGAGCTTGGCTGGCCAAGAGTTAGGGCACCAGAGCCTGCTTTAACCAGTAGGCTGTCAGCATGACCGTGGTAGCAACCTTCAAACTTGATGATCTTGTCACGGCTAGTGAAGCCACGAGCTAGACGGATGGCACTCATAGTTGCTTCAGTACCTGAGCTCACCATGCGAACTTGCTCCATAGAAGGAACGATGCGAGATACCAGTTTTGCCATCTCGATCTCAAGCTCAGTCGGTGCGCCAAAGCTAAGACCGCGCTGTGCTGCCTCAACTACCGCGTCACGAATGGCGGCGTTGTTGTGGCCAAGGATCATAGGACCCCAAGAGCCAACGTAGTCGATATAAGCTTTGCCGTCGGCATCATAGATGCGAGAGCCGTCCGCTTTCTCAATAAAGAGTGGCGAGCCACCCACACCATTAAAGGCACGAACTGGAGAGTTCACACCGCCAGGGATAACTGTTTGAGCTTGTTGATACAGTTCTTCTGATTTGCTCATTCTATGAATCCTTGCATTCGAAAAGTGGCGCTATTGTACACGCAACTTAACTTACAAGGCGAGACAAGGTGCAAATTCTCAGAATACTTGAACACTTTGCTCGGGTATTACATAATCAACGGATCTTTTAGCGACAACATGGTTTGTAGGAGAAGTTCCAGTGAGTGAACTAGATGTACCTTTGAATTTCTCGGACGCGGCAGCAGCACGCGTTAAGGTTCTGATTACAGAAGAAGAAAACCCAGAGTTGAAACTACGCGTTTACATCACCGGTGGTGGTTGTAGTGGTTTCCAATATGGTTTTACCTTCGATGAGAAAGTAAACGAAGGCGATGCAGTAATTGTAAAAGACGAGGTAACCCTAGTTGTTGACCCTATGTCGCTACAATATCTGATTGGCGGTACCGTAGATTATACGGAAGGCTGGAAGGTGCGCGCTTCTTTATTGATAACCCTAATGCGACTACCACTTGTGGCTGTGGCGCTTCATTTAGTGTGTGATCCCTTGCCCAGACTTACAAAGTGAGACTTTGTATACTAATCAGATTGAATTGATTAGTCGTAGTAGTTAACAAATACACTGATGTAGCCTAACTACTAGAAAAGGATTTTATGGCATTCTCAACGCTAGGGCGAGCGGTTTCGCAGCGCCCGTGGATCATCTCATTAATCCTGATTCTCGCTCTAGGGGCATGGCTTGGCGCCGGTGCCCTAAGAGCAGAAGAATCTTCCCAAGCCTCTTCCTCTAAAAAAGATGTCCCTCTCGCTAGGGTAATTGTCTCTTCATTTGATGCAGAACCTGTGGCTCGCAAGATAGAGCTATATGGTCGCACTGCGCCCAATCGTGATGTCCATCTGAGTGCTGAGCTGGCAGGTACTATCGAGAGCTTGCGTGTTCGCAAAGGCGCTATGGTCAAGCGCGGTCAGGTGATCGCAACTATCGACAAGGGTGACCTTGAGATCCAGTTGGTTCGTGCCAACGCACTACTGCGCGTAAAGCAAAAAGAGTATGAAGCGGCAACCACCTTGAAAAAACGTGGCCTGCAGAACGAGGTTGCCTTTACCACTGCAGAGGCGGAACTGGCTAACGCTAAGGCAACGGTTGCGAATGTAAAACTGGCTATCCGAAATAGCGTGATTCGCGCTCCGTTTGCGGGTGTGGTAGACAGACTTATCGTTGAGGTGGGTGACTATGTGGCCAGCGGTGATGAGGTAGCGCACCTTATCGACCTTGAGAAACTGGTTATCGAGGCTGACCTTAGTGAGCGCCATATCCAACAGGTGAAAAAAAGGGCAGTCTGCCAGCATTACCTTGCTAGGCGGCGAAAAATCTCGGGCACCTTGAGATACGTATCCCGCAACTCATCTCTTGCGACCAATACCTTCCCAATTGAAATAGAGATAGCCAATGCCGATCAGATGATTCCTTCGGGTGTGAGCGCTGAGGTGGGGCTTGAACTTGAAACCAAGATGGCAGTGAAGATCACCCCGGCTATGCTTGCGCTAGATGAAGAAGGTAACTTGGGCGTTAAGACCCTTGAGCAAGAGGACGTGATCAAGTTTGTGCCTATCCAGATAGTAAAAGCTGAACAAGACGGGGTATGGCTCTCCGGCTTGGGTGACAAGGTAGACATCGTTACCACAGGGCAGGGCTTTGTGCGCGACGGTGACCGCGTTATCGCTGTGCGTCAGTAGGGAGCGATACTATGTATGCTCTGATAGACGCAGCCCTTTCCCGCTCTCGCACTATTTTGACCCTGCTGGTGATGCTGATCATCGCAGGTGTCGGCACCTATTTAACTATCCCCAAAGAATCTAGTCCTGATATTACTATCCCTATCATCTATGTCTCGGTAGGACATCAAGGTATTTCACCTTTGGATGCGGAGCGCTTGTTGGTTCGCCCAATTGAGCAGGAGCTTCGCTCTATCGAAGGGGTGAAGAAGATGACCGCGACTGCCTCTGAAGGGCACGGCTCCGTGACACTGGAGTTTGTCGCAGGTTCGGATCTCAACAAGGCGATGACAGATGTGCGTGAGGCGGTCGACCTTGCCAAATCGAAGCTGCCACAAGACGCTGACGACCCTACGGTCAATGAGGTCACTCTAGCCAGCGAACAGCCGGTATTGTCTGTTGCTTTATACGGCACCGTACCTGAGCGCACCATAGTGCAGATAGGCCGTCAGCTACAGGATAGACTCGAGGCTTTTAAGCAGATCTTGGAAGTGGATATTGCCGGTGACCGCGAGGATATCGTCGAGGTTATTGTTGATCCGCTTCTAATGGAGAGCTACGGCTTAGACCAAGGTGATATCTATAACCTGATTTCTGCTAGCAACCGAGTGGTTGCGGCTGGTTTTGTGGATACTGGCTATGGGCGCTTCTCGGTTAAGGTGCCTTCGGTATTTGCGTCCTTGCAGGATGTGATGGAACTTCCGGTCAAGGTGGATGGAAAAGAGGTCATCACCTTTGCCGATGTGGCCACTATTCGTCGCTCGTTTAGAGACCCAGAGAGCTTTGCTCGCCTCGACGGTGAGAGCGCAGTGGTCCTGGACGTTAAAAAGCGCGCCGGTGAGAACATCATAGAATCGGTAGGCTTAGTTAAGGCTGTTATTGAACGTGCGATGCAGACTGACCAATGGCCAGATAACCTATTGGTTAAGTACACCTACGATGACTCCAAAGATGTGGACATGATGCTCACGGATCTGCAGAACAACGTGCTCTCTGCGATTATTCTGGTGGTTATTGTTATCATAGCCATATTAGGTGTGCGTACCGCGCTACTGGTGGGGATATCTATACCCGGCTCGTTCCTTACTGGCTTGTTGGTGCTGTCTGTATTTGGCTTAACCGTAAATATCGTGGTTTTGTTTTCGCTGATCATGGCAGTAGGTATGCTGGTGGATGGTGCTATTGTAGTGACCGAGTTTGCTGACCGTAAGATGCAGGAAGGCATACCAAGAGAGCAGGCATATAGAGAAGCGGCTAAGCGAATGGCGTGGCCTATCACCGCCTCCACAGCGACCACACTCGCTGCGTTCGCACCTTTGTTATTCTGGCCCGACACCACGGGCGAGTTTATGAAGTATCTGCCACTCACCCTTATTGCTACCTTGAGTGCATCTCTGGTTATGGCGCTTATCTTCGTACCTGTATTGGGCAGTCTGGTGGGTAAACCGCAGTATATGAACCTCAAGACTCAGCGCCGTATGCAGGAGATCCATGAGGGCAATTTTGAAAAAGCCACAGGGATTACTTGGCTCTACTATCACACCTTAGCCATTGCCATAAAGCACCCACTCAAGGTGTTATTGAGTGCAGTTCTAATGGCGTTTGCGGTTGGCTTTGCTACAACAAGGCTGGGCTAGGTGCAGAGTTCTTCCCCGAGGTAGATCCACCGTATTTTAATGTTAAGGCTCGCTCTTATGGCGATCTCTCTATCCAAGAAAAAGATCGCATCATGCGTCAGATAGAAAACGAGATAGTTGGGCATCCAGAGCTTGAGAGTGTCTATACCCGAACCGGTGGCGATGAAGAGATAGGTACGGTCCAAGTGACCCCGGTGGATTGGCAATATCGACGCCCAGTCAAAGACATTATTGAAGAGCTTCGAGAGCGAACCGATAAATTTGCCGGTGTGGAGATTGAGTACAAATTCCCAGATGCAGGTCCTCCGGTAGAGAATGACTTGGTTATTGAGGTCACTGCGCGCGACCCGTCGCAGATTGATGCAGCGGCTAAGCAGGTGCGTCTGTGGGCAGATGGCAATCCAGCGCTCACCAATATCAGCGATAACTCTAGTAAACCGGGTATTGATTGGACTATAGATGTAAACCGAGCTGATGCCGCAAGATTTGGTGCTGATGCCACGCTAGTGGGCAATACGGTGCAGTTTGTGACCAATGGCTTAACGGTTGGGGATTACCTGCCAGATGATACCGATGATCAGGTAGACATACTGGTTCGTTTCCCTACCGAGAAACGAGATATTGGGCGCTTCGATGAGCTTAGAGTTAAGACTCACTCCGGTCTGGTGCCAATCACTAACTTTGCGCGTGTTAAACCTGAACCTAAGCAAGATACTATTCATCGCTTAGACGGAAAGCGCATTGTTAATGTGGTGGCGGATATGGCTGAGGGATATAACCTCGCCATCGAGCTTCCAGCTATTCAGAAAGCCTTAGAAGAACTAAACCTGCCAGCAGGTGTTGAGTTCAGCATCAAAGGTCAGAACGAAGAGCAACAAAATTCTTCAGCCTTCTTGCAGTCGGCGTTTATGGCAGCGCTTGCGGTGATGGCGCTGATCCTGATCACCCAGTTCAACAGCTTCTATCAGGCTTTCTTGATTCTAAGTGCAGTGCTGTTCTCAACCGTAGGGGTATTTGCAGGCCTGTTAGTTTTCCAGCGACCATTTGGCATCATAATGTCAGGTATTGGTGTGATAGCCTTGGCAGGTATTGTGGTAAACAACAATATTGTACTTATCGATACCTATAATCAGCTTCGTAAGCGTGGTTTGCAGAAAGAAGAAGCCATTTTGCGAACTGGTGTTCAGCGTCTTCGTCCTGTACTTCTTACTACCGTCACCACTATCTTAGGTCTAATGCCCATGGTGCTACAGACCAACGTTGACCTGATCAACCAGAAGATAGAGATTGGCGCGCCGAGTACCCAGTGGTGGACTCAGTTGGCAACTGCAATTGCAGGTGGCCTTGCCTTTGCGACCTTGCTGACCTTGGTGCTTACCCCATGCCTACTCATGTTTGGCCGAGATAAGGTGAAGCAGGAGGCAGAAGATACCGTCCCAAAGTCGCTAATGGATAAAGAGCCAGAAAAGGGCGTTGCCTAAAAAAGGAAAAGCACAGCAAATGCTGTGCTTTTTTAATCAATCAACCTTAGCCGTAAGCAAGGTTCGATAACGCTCAAGTTCACCAAGGCGTTTTTCCGCTACCTGCATAAACTTCTTCTTCTTGTTGCCTGTCAAAGATTTAGCCTCTGGAAGTTTTACCGTGCGCGGGTTCTTATGAACACCATTTACCAAGAATTCATAGTGAAGGTGAGGGCCCGTAACTCGGCCTGTACCGCCTAGCGTGCCTATGGTTTGGCCCTGCTTCACCCTTTGGCCACCTTTGACCTTACGCTTTTGCAGGTGCAGATACTTGGTGATGTAGATATTGCTGTGTTTGATAAACACATAATTGCCGTTGAACTGGTTGTAGCCAGACTTTAGGACTATACCATCACCAGCTGAATAGATAGGCGTGCCTACAGGTGCGGCATAGTCGGTGCCTCGGTGTGCGGTGATCTTGCCCGTCACTGGGTGGCGACGATTAGGATTGAAATTGGAGGTTACACGGCGAAAATCCACTGGAGAGCGCAAAAAGGCTTTTTCATCGCTCGGCCTTTCTCGTCGTAGTAATTACCGCTCTTCTCATCAAGGATCGCCTTGAAGGTGGTGCCTTGGTTAGTAAACTGCGCAGCTAAGATACGGCCTCTGCAACTCGCTCACCCTCGACAATATTCTCTTCATACAACACCTTAAAGCTGTCGTTAGGACGAATATCCAGAGCAAAGTCGATATCCCAACCAAAGATACCAGCCACACTCATGATCTGATTTGGCGTGAGCTTGGCATCGATAGCCGCGTTCCAGAAGCTAGAAGTGATGTTTGCCTCTGCATAGTTGAGCTGCACGTTTATCTGCTTCTTCTCAATACTGGAGATGAAGCCTGATTGTTCGCGTTTTACCACAAAGGTCTCATAGGCGCTCAATCTGCGTTTTATCTGCACTAGTTGATCGTCTGCATCGAAGCCAAAATGAAGTTCATCGTTTGGACGCAGTCGAGATAACTGCTTGTTGATGTCATCGTTGCTGGTAACCAATTGATGAAGCAGGCTAGGGGAGAGACCGATACGCTGAAATAGAACTGCTGCGCTTTCACCAGAGCGGACCGTGTAGTTGGCCCAGCGAGCGACACGGGATTGATTCTGGCTAGGCTGGCTCTTCAAAAGATCAGCATCAATGGGCAGCGAGTATAGCTTGCCTACCTTGTAGTTGGTCTTCTCATCTCTAAGCTCTCGAGGATCAGGAAGAAGGAACAAGGCTACCAAAATAATGGCAGTAAAAAGGCAAATTAACGCTCGGTGCAAAAGGGGTAAACGTTTAAAAATGGTCAGCATAGCCCGATTCGTTAGATAACTGGGTATAAATAGTGAATTTTCGTATTTGATTAGTCTAACGGCTTTCAAATCTGTTCGCTATTCAAGTACACTGTCAGGATAATTTTTTTCCTGATTTTGTGGGAGCATAACATGGCGAATTTGGAAACTGCGCTAGCTGAGATCAAACGCGGCGTAGATGAATTGATTCCAGAAGAAGAATTGATTGCCAAGCTGAAAGAGGATCGCCCTCTACGTATTAAACTGGGTGCCGATCCAACAGCACCAGACATTCATCTTGGTCACACTGTGATCCTAAACAAGCTACGTACCTTCCAAGACCTTGGACATGACGTAACTTTCCTGATCGGTGACTTCACCGGCATGGTAGGTGACCCAACAGGTAAGAACACTACGCGTCCACCTCTGACTCGCGAAGACGTACTACGCAATGCCGAGACCTATAAAGAGCAGGTTTTCAAGATCCTAGATCCGGCAAAGACCAAGATCGCGTTCAACTCTGAATGGCTGAGCGAGCTAGGTGCTGAAGGCATGATTCGTCTAGCAGCAAACCAGACGGTTGCTCGTATGCTAGAGCGTGACGACTTTAAAAAGCGTTATAACAATGGGCAACCTATCGCTATCCACGAGTTCATGTACCCACTGCTTCAAGGCTATGACTCAGTAGCTATGGAGACTGACGTTGAGCTTGGCGGTACTGACCAGAAGTTTAACCTACTGATGGGTCGTGAACTGCAAAAAGCCAATGGTCAAAAGCCTCAGGTTGTACTGACTATGCCACTTCTTGTTGGCCTAGACGGTGAGAAGAAGATGTCTAAGTCAGCCAACAACTACATCGGCGTGACTGACGTACCGACCGAGATGTTCGGTAAGATCATGTCTATCTCGGATGACCTGATGTGGAACTACTTTGAGTGCCTATCTTTCCGTCCTCTAACTGAGATTGAGCAGTTTAAGACCGATATTGCGGAAGGTAAGAACCCACGTGATGTGAAGATCCTGCTGGCGAAAGAGATCATCGCTCGTTTCCACTCTGAAGCAGATGCTGATGTAGCAGAGCAAGAGTTCATCAACCGCTTCCAAAAGGGTGCTATCCCAGATGAGATGCCTGAGTTTGAATTCGAAGTGGGTCGCCCTGTAAGCAATCTTCTAAAAGAAGCTGAGCTATGTGCTTCGTCTTCTGAAGCTATGCGCATGGTTAAGCAAGGCGCAGCCAAAATTGATGGCGAGAAGGTAGCAGATAGCAAGTTTGTTCCACAAGCGGGTACTTTTGTATTCCAAGTAGGCAAGCGCAAGTTTGCACGTATTACACTGAAGTAAAACTGTAATATGTAACGCCGTTTTAATGAGCGCCTTTTGGCGCTCATTTTGTATTTATCCACAAATGGCTTTTTGATATATTACGCGCCGCTGGACCAATCCAGCAGATTTTGGAGATAACTATGAACACTACCGACCATCCTCCTAGTAGCAAGGGAGAAAAATAACCTCTGTCGGTGTGATTCGTAACGTCTCTGCCCACAGTGGTAGGGAGTCCTTTTTTTATTTCCTCTTCTATTTTTCTCCTTGATATCTAGCCGTAAATAAAACTGAACCTCGCATTTATCTTTGGTTTTATACCCAAAGTAATTGGAGTTGCAGGTAGGCGGCAAGCGAGTGAAGCCCCTGAGCATAGGCTAACTATGTGATGGGGAGAGCGAGCGTCAGCCAACACCCCTGCTGCTTCAAGTAAGAAGGGTATATGCGTTTTATTACGATGGTCGTTACCGTGCTTTCGCACAGCTAATCGGGAGATTCGCCATGACGGTAATGAACACTACTATTGCTCACGATGTGAACTCATTCTCACGTGAGGAGATCTGCGCGGCAACTAGCGCATTTCTACAATATGATGAAAAACAGCAGTTGGCGCTGCTTCAAAAAATGCCAATCGAAGAAGCTGTTGGTGTACTAAACCAATGCTCGGTAGCCTATGTGCAAAAGATGATCAGCGAGCTAGAGTTGTGTGGAGAGGATGTGCGTGCACGTCACTTTGCTCATCAGCTTGGTTTTATTCGCTCTGAGGCTGAGCCACATAAGGCTATTTATCAACCAGCGTTTTGGCGCATGTACAGCAGCGTATTGGCTGGATTATTGGTTTGGCCTGATGGGGATCGTTTCGGGTCTTATCATTGCAAGCTATGAAGATACTCTCAGCCAGTTGGTTCTGCTTGCCATCTATATGCCGGTGATTGCGGCAGCGGGTGGTAATACGGGTACTCAGTCGGCAACGCTTGTTATTCGAGCCTTGGCTACTGGGGAGCTGAAAAGAGACAGTGGCTATCTGTTCTATGGAAAGAGAGTCGCGTAGCTTTGTGCATCGGCTTTGTTATCGCAGTAGTGATAGTAGGTCGTATTCTGCTATTCAGTGATGGGGTTGGCACAGGTGGTTATAACCTGAATACCATAGCTCTAGCGGTTGCAGTGGCTTTGTTTATTCAGATCACTATTTCAACCACGCTAGGTGGCGTACTGCCCATCATTGCACGAGCGTTTAAGCTCGACCCTGCGGTATTGGTAAGCCCTGTGCTAGCCTCTATCGTAGATATCTCAGGCATGTGGATCTACTTCAGCGTAGTGAACTACTTCTTGGGTATAGCTTAGAAAAGAATGGCGGGTCTGAGACCCGCTATTTTTTGCCTGTCTACGAGATTTTTATAGAAGTCTTTTTCAAAGCTCACGATGGGCGCCTCAATACCTTCACGCTCTGGCGGATGGTAGTTAGAGACAAACTGCACGAAGGTTTTTTGTATTTTACCTTCGCTGTCCAATGCGTATCCCACCATGTTGTGCGTGCCAAACAGTGAGCCGCTCTTGCCGTGAATATTGCCTTTGATAGGCTCCTTACGCATACTCGGGCGGTATTTAAGAGTGCCGTTTTCACCTGAGGTCGGTAGCAGGGCTATTAGTCCTAACTCTTTGTCATGAGCCTGAATATATTCCATTACCTGCATCATGCTTGAAGCTTGAATACGGTTGTTGCGAGATAGCCCTGAACCATCTTCTAAAACAGCCGTGCTTAGGTCGATATTGGCTTTCTCATTCAGTATTAGTTTGAGTGCTGCAGTACCGCTCTCAAAGCTCCCTGAAACATCAAACATCTCGTGACCAAGTCGCTTAGTAATCGCGTCCGCGTAGAGGTTGTTTGAGTCTCTAAGCATGGTTTGAAGCAGTTCATTGATTGGTGCTGATTGATGAGAGGCAACAACCTTAGCACTTCGCTGTGTTTTACCTATGCGAATCTGGCCCTCAAGTTTGGTGTTCCAAGACTTAAATACCTGCCCTATGACTTTTTCGACGTAAAGCTCTGGAGACTGCAGGGCGAATTTCAGAGGTAGAGGTTTATTACGTTTTTGCAGGCAACCTGAGAGGGTGTATGTATTATTTGGAGCTGTCGTTAATTCTAAATCACAGAAGCTTTGCTCCTGCTCTTCTTTTGTGAGGCTCTTTACGTTGCCAACGACCTTAATTGGTTGAAACGAAGGCACATAAATACGACTACTACCATCCTCATTAGTGGAAATAGAGGCTTGAACACAGTTGCCTTCCAAGGATACAGCGCTAACCGGAGCAGCATAACAGACCCAAGTACGTCCCATGGCCAGCCCACACCTCGGTGTAACCGGTAAAGATAGAGTCATCTAAAATAAGGTCACCAGAAATGGTTTTGCCTTTTAGTGGGCGAAGTAGTGCTTCAAGGTCTTTTCTTAAAAGGCTTGGGTCACCACTAAATCTAACAACGTAATCCTGGTCTTGTTTGAGAAGCTCGGTACTGAATCGAAACTCATTGTTTGGCCACTGCAGCTTGGCTGCCAATGCGGTCACTACCTTGAGTGTACTTGCTGGTGGCATGAGTTGTTCTGCGTTGTGAGACTCGATTACTGAGGTTCCATTTCGCACTAGGATGGACGATGAGCTGCCCTCAGGAAGAAGATCATAGGTGGCGATGGATGCAAAAGCTGAGTGTGTGAGAGCTAAGCTGAGAGTTAGGGAGAGTAGACGACGCATAGTGGTCCTGACAGCGAAGAGATGTGTTGCCAGTATAAACAAAAACACCCGCCAAAAGGCAGGTGTTTTTCGATAGAACTTAGGTGGTTATACCATTATAGGTAGTAACGAACACCGATGTTCCACATGTCGTTTTCTTCTTTGTATAGGTCAGAACCTAGGTCAAGCTGGTAGCCCGCAAAAGTAACGAATGATGGAGTAATGTTGTACTCAGCTTGGAAAGCCATTTGGCTGTATACAGTGCCGTCTACAATAGACTTGTCGCTACTCTCAACTGCTTCATAGTTGATAGACAGGTTTAGGCTGTTTGCGAAAGCGTATGCCGCGATGAATTCAATAGCATCTGTATCTTTAAGAGCTGTGTCACCACCAACGTTTGCGCCAGTGTTGTAGTTAGAAGTGCCGTGCATGTACTCGTTCATAGAGTAAACACCTGCAATGTAAAGACCGTTACCGTAAGAACCGTATTTAGCAGAGATTACGTGAGAAGTAGCTTCTTTAGTACCAACGACACCTAGAGTACGATCACCTGCGTTGTAGCCGTAACCAACCATGAAGTCTGCAAAGTTAACGCCAACAGTTACTTGACCACGTGAGTCAAAACCATCTGTTGCATCGTCTTGCCAACCTAGGCCGCCGAACAGAGATAGGTTGTCACCTAGCTCGATGTCGTTACGGTATGAAACCATGTTGTTTGCACGACCAGTACCTAGACCACCGTGGTTGTCATATAGGAAGTCGTTCGCAACGCGATTGGCATATCAGCAATACCAGCTACGTCGTAGTATGGAGACCATTGAGTACCAGCTACTGCGCGACCGAATGCGTCGTGAGAAACACCGATGTAACCTAGACGAGTTTTGAATGACTCGGTACCACCTTCAAGAAGGTTTAGTGCCCACTCACCTTTAGCGTCAGCAGTGAAACCGTTGCCTAGGTCTTGAGTTGCGTTGAAGTTGATACGTGGAGAGTTAGCGATGATGTCTGTACCGCCAACATCTGAGTTGCCTTTAGCACTTACAGATACGTGACCACCGATAGAGAAAGTTGTGCCGTCGTTGTTGTAAAGCTCAACAGCAGATGCTTGAGTACCGAATGCCGCTGCAGCAACTGCTAGCGCAATGATTTTCTTGTTCATTTCCAAATCCTAAAAGTTTTGTCCATAAATGGGCGTGTTCACTGTGCCCTAAAATTTCCCGAATCCGAATCAGTGAGTCAGGCGCGTTACTAAGTTATTGTTATTCGTAACGTTTAATGCGTAACCAGAATCGTTCCGTTGAAGGATTTTGACCTAGATCAGTAAGGGGTCGGAAGTAAAATGATGTAAAGATATGGAACTTTTTGGATCTAAAGGTTTGTGTGGGTGGCTATATTCAACCATTTCAATAGGTTAGTGGTTGTTATAAAAATCAGTGAATAGTGAGCTGTTTAGTAGTTTTTATAGTTTAGATTAAAAAATACGCAGTTAATCAGTGATTTAGATGTGATTGATGTCACGAAACTGAACTTGGTTGCACAGATGAATTTAGGTGAAAATTTTTACTGTTTTCGATACAATTGAAGCATTCCAATTGAATATTTGCCTATTGAGCACTCCGCTCGATAGGTTTTTTGTTGTCCTAATTTAGCTTGGACATAGAGGTTATTATGCAAAAAGTACCTATGACTGTTCGTGGCGAGCAGAAACTAAAAGAAGAACTCGATCGCTTGCTAAAGCTTCGTCCACAAATCTCTGTGGCTATCGCAGAAGCGCGTGAGCTGGGTGACCTAAAAGAGAACGCTGAGTACCATGCTGCTCGTGAAGAGCAAGGCATCTGTGAAGCACAAATTCGTGATATCGAATACAAGCTATCTGTTGCTCAGGTTATCGATGTAACCAAGATGGATAACACCGGCAAGGTAATCTTCGGTACTACCGTAACCCTTATCGACGTTGATACTGAAGAAGAGTTCAAATACCAAATCGTTGGTGATGATGAGGCTGAAATTAAGCTTGGTCGTATCTCTGTAAGCTCACCAATTGCTCGTGGCCTGATCGGTAAAATGGAAGGCGATGAAGTGACTATCACTACTCCCGGTGGTGTAAAAGACTTCGAAATCGAACAAGTCGAATATATCTAATAGATATCAAAAAGGCTGCATTACGCAGCCTTTTCTCTTCTTACCGTCGCGATTATTTGCGAGGAAGTTCAATCTTGCGATCTTCGGTCTGACGATACAGAACTAGGGTCTTACCAATAGTTTGTACTTTTTCTGCGCCAGTCTCACGAACGATAGCTTCGATGATTAGGTTTTTAGTCTCACGATCTTCTGAAGCAACTTTTACCTTGATCAGTTCATGATGGTCGAGAGCGATTTCGATTTCCGCTAGAACAGCCTCTGTCAATCCATTTGCGCCCATTAGCACAACCGGCTTAAGGTTGTGTGCTAGGCCTTTTAGGTGCTGCTTTTGTTTGGTGCTTAGGTTCATATCGCGGCCAAATTCTTAGTTTAAAGGGTTGAAAAATCCTATTTTAGCTTCATATCTGTATCAAGACTATACCCAAGTGATTTATTAGCCTTTAATAAAGCTATTAGGGATAGAAAAAACATCGATTTCTGGGAATTTAATGAGTAAACAAAAACGATCTGCAAGTTCTGCCGTTGGCTGAAGGAGCATTTTGACGATATCTACGCTAATGAAGCGAGAAAAAGGGCTATCGCTCTCGCGCCTTCTTTAAGATTGATGAAATTCAAGAGAAAGATAAGCTGATAAAACCGGGTCACACAGTAGTGGACTTGGGCTCTGCACCAGGCGGCTGGTCTCAATACGCAGCAAAAATTGTTGGGGATGAGGGGCAAGTCATAGCCTGCGACATTTTGCCTATGGATTCCATAGCTGGTGTGGCATTCTTGCAGGGTGACTTTCGAGAAGAATCTGTGCTTGATGCACTACTTGAGAGAATCCAACCGGACATGGTTGACGTAGTAATGTCTGACATGGCTCCAAATATGGCAGGCAATTCGTCTGTAGATCAACCAAGAGCAATGTATTTGGTTGAACTTGCCCTCGATATGTGTCGACAAGTTCTAGCACCAAATGGTAGCTTTGTAGTTAAGGTATTCCAAGGCGAAGGCTTCGACCAGTATGTCAAGGAATGCAGAGACATGTTCAAGGTTGTGAAGATACGTAAACCTGACTCATCGCGAGCTCGTTCCCGTGAGGTATACGTTGTTGCAACTGGCTACAAAGGCTAACATTTAACAATCTAGCTACACGTTCTAAACTGTAGTAATCTACCTTTAATTACAATTAGTTATCGAGAGGCTTACACCTTGAGTGACATGGCAAAAAATTTAATCCTGTGGCTAGTTATAGCTGTAGTATTAATGTCCGTATTCCAGAGCTTTGGCCCTGGAGACAGTAACGGAAAAACTGTGGATTACACCACATTCATACAGGAAGTTGGCCAAGGCCAGATTCGTGAAGCAAAAATCAACGATAAAGAAATTGTTTTCTATCGTAGTGATAACTCACGAAATGTGACGTACATGCCTGTGTACGACACCAAGCTGCTTGATGACCTTATCAACCAAAATGTTAAAGTAACAGGTACTCCACCAGAAGAGCAGAGCCTGCTTGGAACCATCTTCATCTCTTGGTTCCCAATGATTCTTCTTATTGGTGTGTGGATTTTCTTCATGCGTCAGATGCAAGGCGGCGGTGGCAAAGGTGCTATGTCGTTCGGTAAATCTAAAGCGCGCATGATGAGCGAAGAACAAATCAAGACCCTATTCTCTGACGTCGCAGGCTGTGACGAAGCAAAAGAGGATGTAAAAGAGCTTGTAGATTATCTTCGCGACCCAAGCCGATTCCAGAAACTGGGCGGTAAAATCCTACGGGTGTTCTCCTTGTTGGTCCTCCTGGTACAGGTAAAACGCTTCTTGCGAAAGCGATTGCTGGTGAAGCTAAAGTTCCGTTCTTTACTATCTCAGGTTCTGACTTCGTAGAGATGTTTGTTGGTGTGGGTGCGTCACGTGTACGTGACATGTTCGACCAAGCGAAGAAAGCGGCGCCTTGTATCATCTTCATCGATGAGATCGATGCCGTAGGTCGCCAACGTGGCGCTGGTGTTGGTGGTGGTCACGATGAGCGTGAGCAAACACTTAACCAAATGCTGGTTGAGATGGATGGCTTCGAAGGTAACGAAGGTATCATCGTTATCGCTGCGACTAACCGTCCAGACGTACTTGACCCTGCGCTATTGCGTCCAGGTCGTTTCGACCGTCAGGTTGTCGTTGGTCTTCCAGATGTTCGTGGTCGTGAGCAGATCCTCAAGGTTCACATGCGTAAAGTGCCTCTAGCAGGTG
Source organism: Vibrio sp. JCM 19236 (assembly GCA_000830455.1). Taxonomy (GTDB): domain Bacteria; phylum Pseudomonadota; class Gammaproteobacteria; order Enterobacterales; family Vibrionaceae; genus Vibrio. Next base: position 63,805 of record BBSB01000003.1, on the reverse strand, counting down.
ACGTAGAGCCTTCTCTAATTGCTCGTGGTACGCCAGGTTTCTCTGGTGCTGACCTTGCTAACCTTGTGAACGAAGCTGCTCTATTTGCCGCTCGCGGTAACAAGCGCAACGTTTCTATGGTTGAGTTCGAGCAAGCGAAAGACAAGATCATGATGGGTGCTGAGCGCCGCTCTATGGTAATGACAGACGACATCAAAGAGTCGACAGCATACCACGAAGCTGGCCACGCCATCATCGGTCGTCTAGTGCCAGAGCATGACCCAGTCTATAAGGTATCTATCATTCCTCGTGGCCGTGCCCTTGGTGTGACTATGTACCTACCGGAGCAAGACCGTATCAGCATGAACCGCCAGCACCTAGAGTCTATGGTCTCTAGCCTATACGGTGGTCGTCTAGCGGAAGAGCTAATCTACGGTAAAGACAAGGTTTCTACTGGTGCGTCCAACGATATCGAACGTGCAACCGACATCGCTCGTAAGATGGTTACTCAGTGGGGCTTCTCGGACAAGCTTGGCCCACTTCTATATGCAGAAGAAGAGGGTGAGGTGTTCCTGGGTCGTAGCGTGACTCAGACTAAACATATGTCTGATGATACAGCCAAACTGATCGACGATGAGATTCGCCAAATTATCGACCGCAACTATGCCCGTGCGAGACAAATCCTTGAAGAAAACATGGATATCATGCACGCAATGAAAGATGCGTTGATGAAGTACGAAACTATTGATGCAGGTCAAATTGACGACCTAATGGAACGTAAAGAAGTTATTCGTGAACCAGCGGGTTGGGGTGAAGTAAGTAAGCCAGTTGAGCAGCCAGAAGAGGCGCCAAAGGCCGAAGCTAAGCCAGATGCAGAGGCTGAGAAGAAGGCTGATGCTGAACCTGCGAAATCAGAGTCTGCAGATAAAGAATCTGAGTAATCCGTCGTAAATTAAAACCCCGAGCTCGCTCGGGGTTTTTCCGTATATTCCCTTCAAAACTATGATACTGACCAATAACTCTAAAATTCTGGACCTATCCACACCTCAGGTGATGGGTATCCTTAACGTGACTCCAGATTCCTTTTCTGATGGCGGTAAGTTTAATCGTATCGATGCGGCTATTGAGCATGCCAAGCAGATGATTGCCCATGGTGCGACCATTATCGATATCGGTGGTGAGTCTACGCGTCCGGGAGCCCCAGATGTGGCTCTAGAAGAAGAGCTCGAACGTGTGATTCCAGTGATCAAGGCGCTGCGCGTAGTTTCGGATGTTTGGATTTCTATCGATACCAGTAAAGCTGAGGTAATGAAGCAGGCAGCAGAAGCAGGTGCAGATATCATTAACGATGTTCGAGCCTTGCAAGAACCCAATGCGCTTCAAGTAGCTGCAGATACCGGGCTTCCTGTTTGCTTAATGCATATGCAAGGACAACCTCGCACCATGCAGAGCAATCCTCAATATGGTGACTTACTGGAAGATGTGGGGGAGTTTCTAGAGCAGCGCATTCAAGCTTGTGCTGAGGTAGGCATCGATACGAGTAAGCTGATTCTAGATCCAGGCTTTGGTTTTGGTAAGACGCTGGAGCATAACTATCAGCTTCTGCAGCAGCTAGAAAAATTCCATCAATTTGGGCTACCTATCTTGGCAGGTATGTCGCGCAAATCTATGATTTTTAAGTTGCTAGATAAGACTCCGGCTGAAACCTTGGCGGGTAGTATTACCTGCGCGGTAATTGCAGCGCAAAAGGGCGCACAGATAATTCGTGTTCATGACGTTGAACAAACAGTGGATGCAGTGAAGATCGTAAACTTCATGCACAAATTACAATAAAAACTAGGTATTAATTATGTCGAAGAGACGTTATTTTGGCACCGATGGTGTCCGTGGCAAGGTGGGTCAATACCCAATTACTCCTGATTTTGTACTTAAGCTAGGCTGGGCGGCTGGCCGCGTTTTGGCTAAGCAAGGCACCAAGAAAGTTATTATTGGTAAAGATACTCGTATCTCTGGCTATATGCTTGAGTCTGCCCTTGAAGCCGGTCTTGCTGCTGCAGGCCTAAAGGCGACTTTTACGGTCCTATGCCAACCCCGGCTGTTGCGTATCTAACCCAAACCTTCCGTGCAGAGGCAGGCATCGTTATTTCTGCTTCGCACAACCCATACTACGACAATGGTATTAAGTTCTTCTCATCTGAGGGTACTAAGCTTCCCGATGACATTGAACTGGCTATCGAAGCTGAGCTTGATAAAGACATCGAGTGTGTAGAATCGGCAATGCTTGGTAAGGCATCTCGTCTAAACGATGCGGCGGGTCGTTACATCGAATTCTGTAAGAGCACCTTTCCACACCATGAGAGCCTAGCTTCTCTAAAGATCGTTGTGGATTGTGCACATGGCGCAACCTACCACATCGCTCCTAGCGTGTTTAAAGAACTAGGTGCTGAGCTGGTGCTAATGGGCTGTGAACCTGACGGTCTCAACATCAACAAAGAAGTGGGTGCTACCGATGTTCGCGCTCTACAAAAACGTGTTGTTGAAGAGAAAGCGGATCTAGGTCTAGCGTTTGATGGTGACGGTGACCGCATCATCATGGTTGACCACAAGGGTAACAAGGTAGACGGCGACCAGATCGCGTATATCATTGCTCGCGATGCACTGCGTCGTGGTGAGCTAAAAGGTGGCGTTGTAGGCACCTGATGACCAACCTAGGTATGGAAAATGGCCTTAAGCAACTGGGTATCCCGTTCTCTCGTGCCGCCGTTGGTGACCGTTATGTAATGGAGCAACTGGTTGAGAAGGGTTGGAAAATCGGTGCTGAAAACTCAGGCCACGTTATCCTGCTTGATAAGGTAACTACCGGTGATGCTATTGTTGCTGCGCTTCAGGTGCTAGCTTCAATCGTGGGTAGCAACATGAGCCTGTTCGACCTATCTCAAGGTATGACGCTATATCCACAAGAGTTGGTAAACGTGCGCTTTAGTGGTGATACTAACCCAATGGAGCTAGACATTGTTAAGCAGGCAGTTATCGATGCTGAGACTGAACTTGCCGATAAAGGTCGCGTACTTCTGCGTAAGTCAGGTACAGAGCCACTTATTCGAGTTATGGTTGAAGGTGAAGATGGCGAGCTAGTGCTAGCTTGGCGAATCGAATCGCCGATGTGGTTAAAGAAAACTGTTAAAACAAAAAATGGTCACCTAGGTGACCATTTTTATATTCAAATTCGGCAAGCTACTATTTCTGTCTAGCTTTTATTTTAGTAGAGCTTCGTTGCCGTGTTCGCGGATGTGCTTAAGGATACCCTTAACGCCACGTGCGCTTGAACCAACTACGTTACCTGATTTCAGGTAATCAGTACCGCCTGCAAAGTCAGTTAGAATCGCGCCAGCTTCACGAGCGATCAGCTCGCCTGCTGCGATGTCCCATGGCTTAAGACCAAGCTCGAAGAAACCATCTACACGGTTAGCCGCTAGGTAGCATAGGTCAAGAGCTGCAGAGCCAGTACGACGGAAATCAGATACGTCGTTGAACAGAGAACTCATGATCTTGAAGTAAGATTCTGAGTGTTGCTTTTGCTTGTATGGGAAACCTGTTGCTAGCACAGTACCTTGAAGGTCTTTTAGCTGCTTAACACGGATACGAGAGTTGTTTAGTTGAGCGCCAGCACCGCGTTGTGCAGTGAATAGCTCGTTTAGCATTGGGTCATAAACACATGCCACCTCAGTTTTACCGTTGATACGAACTGCGATTGAAACAGAGAAGTGTGGAAGACCTTTAGCGAAGTTAGTGGTGCCATCCAGTGGGTCAATTATCCATTGTACAGCGTCGTCTTTACCTTGTTGAAGGCCAGACTCTTCTGCAATGATGCTGTGATCAGGATAAGAAGCTTGATAGTTTCGATGATCAAGTATTCTGCTTCTTTATCTACGTTGGTCACTAGATCGTTAGTGCCTTTTAGAGATGTTTCGATTTTGTCAGCGTTTTCTAGAGATTTAGCAATATGATTGCCTGCTTTTCGTGCAGCACGAATAGCAATATTCAGCATAGGATGCATATTTATATACCCAACGGATGTTAAAGAACTAAAGCGGGGCGGAGTATAAGCAAGAATTCCGCAAAAGGGAAGTGGTTATTTTTTGCCCGAATGAATTTCATTGCTCCATGGAGTATTTAGCGGTCACGTGTGTATTTCGATTATGCTAACATTCCCTCGATTTCAAAGTTCAAGGAAACCAAGATGCTAAACCAAGTCAAAGTCGTACTTGTTGGAACCTCTCACCCTGGAAATATCGGATCAGCAGCTCGAGCTATGAAGGTAATGGGATTAAATCAACTGGTGTTGGTCGCTCCTCAATGTGAGGTGGATGAGCAGAGTATGGCATTGGCAGCAGGGGCAGATGATGTAGTAAAGAATGCCCAGGTGTTCGAGACCCTTGAACAAGCGGTAGCTGATTGTGCATTGGTGGTGGGTTCAAGTGCCCGCTCACGAACCTTGGACTGGCCTATGCTTGAGCCAAGAGAGTGTGGTGTTAAGTTTGTCCAAGAAGGACAGAATGCTCCTGTTGCGCTGGTATTCGGTCGTGAACGTACCGGCCTTACCAATGAAGAGCTGCAGATCTGCCAATACCATGTTTGTATCCCAGCGAACCCCGAATACAGCTCGCTAAACCTAGCGATGGCGGTACAAACCCTAACCTACGAAATCCGTATGGCCTTTCTTGAACACCAGCAATCAGCTATCCAGAGCAAGCTCAACCAGAGTATGCCAGACACGGCGAGCTACAAATGTTTACGAGCACCTTGAAAAGGTATTGCTTGATACCCAGTTTATCTCTGAGGACAAACCTACTCAGGTGATGAATAAGCTAAAACGTCTGTTCAGTCGCGCACGCCCAGAGGCGCAAGAGCTAAATATCCTTAGGGGTGTTTTGAGCTCAGTTCAGAAGTCGATTGCGGATAAAAAATAACCATGTTTGTAAAATGGTTAAATACCTGAGTAAATTAGTCAAATAAATACTTGACCGTTTTTGTCGGGTATGGGAGACTTCCCGTATTCAGTAAATCGGAAAGAGTGTGATATGAAGCTTACATCTAAAGGAAGATATGCCGTAACAGCCATGCTTGATGTAGCATTGCATTCTCAGCACGGCCCAGTTCCGCTAGCGGACATTTCGGAGCGTCAGGGTATATCTCTTTCCTATTTGGAACAACTGTTTTCCAAGCTACGTAAAGCCGGCTTAGTAGCGAGTGTACGTGGCCCAGGTGGTGGTTATAACCTAGGCAAAACGGCTGATACTATTGCGATCGGTACCATCATTTCAGCCGTAGATGAATCAGTAGAGGCGACTCGCTGTAATGGAAAAGCAGATTGTCAGGGAGGCGCTAGGTGTTTGACGCACACCCTATGGCGTGATTTAAGCTCCCGCATTAGTGATTTTTTAAACAACATCACCCTTGGTGAGTTGATGTTGGATAACGAAGTTCTCGAAATTTCAGGACGTCAAGATATGGAGCTAGCAGCGAACCATGCGGTTCCTTCTATCTCTGAAACTATTGGTATCAACGTCCGCTCATAGAGCAACAGTTTTACTTGGAGTAAATATGAAACTGCCTATTTATTTAGACTATTCTGCAACCTGCCCAGTTGATGAGCGCGTTGCGCAGAAGATGGTCCAGTTTATGACTATGGATGGTACTTTCGGTAACCCTGCATCTCGCTCGCACCGCTTTGGTTGGCAAGCAGAGGAAGCTGTGGATACGGCTCGTGAGCAGATTGCTGACCTCCTAAATGCAGACCCACGTGAAATCGTATTCACCTCGGGTGCAACTGAATCTGACAACCTTGCTATCAAAGGTGCTGCAAACTTCTACTCGAAGAAAGGCAAGCACATCATCACCAGCAAGACTGAGCACAAGGCCGTTCTTGACCCATGTCGCCAACTAGAGCGCGAAGGCTTCGAGGTTACATACCTAGAGCCAGAATCAAACGGTATCATTGACCTAAACAAGCTTAAATACGCAATGCGTGAAGACACTGTGCTGGTATCTATCATGCACGTGAACAACGAAATCGGCGTTATTCAAGACATTAACTCTATTGGTGAACTTTGCCGTGAGCGTAAGATCGTATTCCACGTGGATGCGGCTCAATCAGCAGGTAAACTGCCGATCGACGTACAAGAAACTAAGGTTGATCTAATTTCATTGTCTGCACACAAGGCGTATGGTCCTAAGGGTATTGGCGCACTTTACGTTCGTCGTAAGCCTCGTATCCGTCTTGAAGCACAGATGCACGGTGGTGGTCATGAGCGTGGTTTCCGCTCTGGTACGCTTCCAACTCACCAAATCGTGGGTATGGGTGAAGCATTCCGTGTTGCTAAAGAAGACATGGAAAAAGATTATCAGCACGCACTTAGCCTACGCAATCGTCTTCTAGATCAGATTAAAGACCTAGAAGAAGTAACAATTAACGGTGACCTTGAGCAGCGTGTACCGCATAACCTAAACGTGAGCTTTGCTTTCGTTGAGGGCGAATCGCTACTTATGTCATTGAAAGACCTAGCAGTATCTTCGGGTTCGGCATGTACTTCAGCAAGCCTTGAGCCATCTTATGTACTACGCGCTTTAGGTCTTAACGATGAGCTAGCACACAGCTCGGTTCGCTTCTCTTTCGGTCGTTATACCACTGAAGAAGAAGTTGATTATGCAGCGGCACAAATCCGCGAAGCAGTGACCAAACTACGTGATATGTCTCCACTTTGGGACATGTTTAAAGAAGGGATTGATCTGGACACCGTTGAGTGGGCACATCATTAATTCCAAGGAAGTTGAGGATTAGAGGAATTTATTATGGCTTACAGTGAAAAAGTAATTGATCATTACGAGAATCCACGCAACGTTGGATCGTTCGACAAAGAAGATCCAAACGTAGGCAGTGGTATGGTTGGCGCACCAGCATGTGGTGACGTTATGAAGCTTCAAATCAAGGTGACTCCAGAAGGCATCATCGAAGACGCGAAGTTCAAACCTACGGTTGCGGTAGTGCTATCGCATCTAGCTCACTAGTAACTGAGTGGGTTAAAGGTAAGACTGTAGACGAAGCTGCTGCGATCAAGAACGCTGAGATTGCGGAAGAGCTAGAGCTACCACCAGTGAAGATCCACTGTTCAATCCTTGCAGAAGACGCTATCAAAGCAGCTGTATCGGATTACAAAAAGAAACATCAAGAGTAATAGTTGGGGAGTTCGCTCCCCAGTTTCAGGAAAATAAGGTTGTAGTATGGCCATCACAATGACACAAACCGCAGCAGACCGCGTGCAAGCATTCATGGACAGTCGAGGCAAAGGCATCGGCTTACGTCTAGGAGTGAAGACCACGGGATGTTCGGGCATGGCTTATGTGCTTGAATTCGTTGATGAACTAAACGAAGAAGACAGTGTATTTGAGCATAAAGGCGTGAAAGTGATAATCGATGCCAAGAGCCTAGTTTATCTTGATGGTACTGAGCTTGATTATGTGAAAGAAGGACTTAACGAAGGATTTGAGTTTAACAACCCGAACGCTAAGAGCGAATGTGGTTGTGGCGAGAGCTTCAACGTTTAATCCGAGTTGAGCGGGGGGAATTTATTCCCCCTTCTTTTGTGTCTCGATGCAGAGAAAGCAGATGAATCATTTTGAACTTTTTGGGCTACCAACGCAGTTTGAGCTGGATGGTAGCCTTCTTTCTTCTCAATTTCGCGAACTTCAACGTCGTTTTCATCCGGACAACTTCGCGACAGCTTCTGAGCGTGACCGTCTGATGGCAGTGCAAAAAGCGGCCACCATCAATGATGCCTATCAGGTGTTGAAGAATCCCATTTCTCGCGCAGAGTATTTGCTTGCAGAAAACGGTGTTGATATCCGCGCTGAGCAACAGACGCTGCAAGACCCTATGTTCTTGATGCAGCAAATGGAGCTGCGTGAAGAGCTTGAAGATATTGGTTCTAGCAGTGATGCTGAAGAGCAGTTGTTTGATTTTTCGAGCAAAGTGTCGAAAATGCATAAACAGCAACTGAAGCTTGTACAGCAGCAGCTCCAAGAACAAGTTTGGGCTCAGGCTGCAGACAGCGTTAGAAAACTGAAATTTATTGAAAAACTAAATGTAGAGATTGAACGACTCGAAGACCGCTTGTTAGGCTAGTCGTTTAGTAAAAGGAAGCACATGCCATTACTTCAAATTGCAGAGCCAGGTCACAGCTCTGCCCCTCATGAGCATAGACTTGCTGCAGGTATCGATCTAGGTACTACAAATTCATTGGTCGCTAGCGTACGCAGTGGAGAAGCCTCGACCCTGCTTGATGAAAGTGGTCGTGCGATTCTGCCTTCAGCGGTTCATTATCAAGCCGACGAAATTACCGTGGGTCACAAGGCCCTAGCTTCAGCCGAGTCAGATCCTGTTAACTCTATTATCTCGGTGAAGCGTCTACTTGGTCGCTCAGCAACTGACGTACAGCAACGATTCCCGAATCTGCCGTATGACTTGCAGATCAGCGAGAACGGCTTACCCCTTCTTCGTACCGATCAAGGTGATAAGAACCCAATCGAGGTTTCTTCTGACATTCTGAAGTCATTGGCAAATCGAGCTGAAGATACTTTGGGTGGCGAACTGACTGGTGTGGTTATCACGGTTCCTGCTTACTTCGACGATGCTCAGCGTGCCGGCACCAAAGATGCGGCTAAGCTGGCAGGTCTAAATGTGTTGCGTCTTCTTAATGAGCCAACTGCAGCCGCAATCGCCTATGGCCTAGATTCAGGTCAAGAGGGCGTGATCGCAGTATATGACCTTGGTGGCGGTACCTTTGATATCTCTATTTTGCGCTTGTCACGAGGCGTATTTGAAGTGCTCTCAACCGGCGGTGATTCATCACTTGGTGGTGATGACTTTGACCATCTTTTGGCTGAGCACCTGCAAAGCGAGATGGGACTTGAAACCCTGACGCCACAGCAAACTCGAGCTCTACTTAACGCCGCTACTCAAGCGAAAATTGATCTATCAAATCAAGATGTCGCTGAAGTAACTGTACTTGATTGGACTGGCAGTGTAACTCGCGATCAGTTTGAAGAGGTGATTCGTCCGCTAGTTAAGCGTACTTTGATGTCTTGTCGTCGCGCTGTAAAAGATGCGGGCATCGACAACGATGAAGTGCTTGAAGTAGTTATGGTTGGCGGTTCAACCCGTACACCATTAGTTCGCGAAATGGTGGGTGACTTCTTTGGTCGCACTCCACTAACTAGCATTAACCCAGATGAAGTTGTCGCTATTGGCGCAGCTATTCAGGCGGATATCCTAGCGGGTAACAAGCCTGATTCAGAGATGCTACTACTTGATGTGATCCCACTTTCCCTTGGTATCGAAACCATGGGTGGTTTGGTTGAGAAGATCATCCCGCGTAACACCACGATTCCTGTGGCCCGTGCGCAAGAGTTTACTACGTTTAAGGATGGTCAAACGGCCATGACTGTGCACGTAGTGCAGGGCGAGCGTGAGATGGTCGATGACGGTCGCTCTCTAGCTAAGTTTGCTCTTAAAGGTATTCCGCCGATGGCTGCAGGTGCTGCTCACATTCGTGTGACCTATCAGGTGGATGCCGATGGTCTATTGTCAGTAGCGGCAATGGAGAAGAGCACTGGCGTTAATGCCGAGATCCAGGTTAAACCATCTTACGGTCTTAGCGATGACGAAGTGGCGAACATGCTAAAAGAGTCTATGACTCATGCCAAAGAAGACATGCAGGCTCGCGCGCTAGCCGAGCAACGCGTAGAAGCTGATCGAGTAATCGAAGGCCTGATTGCGGCTATGCAACAAGATGGTGACGAGCTTCTTTCTGAAAAAGAGCGCGCTGAGCTACTTAAAGCTATCGAGCAATTGATCGAGCTTCGCAATGGTCAAGATGCAGACGCTATTGAAGAGGGCATCAAGCAAGCGGACAACGCGAGCCAAGAGTTTGCCTCTCGCCGTATGGACAAATCGATTCGTCAGGCTCTGTCTGGTCAATCAGTAGATGATATTTAGAGAAAAAGAAAATGCCTAAGATTGTTGTATTGCCACATGAAGAGTTGTGCCCAGAGGGTGCGGTACTTGAAGCTGAAACCGGCGAGAGCGTACTAGATGTAGCTCTAAAAAACGGTATCGGTATCGAGCATGCGTGTGAGAAGTCCTGTGCGTGTACTACTTGCCATGTCATTATCCGTGAAGGCTTTGATTCACTTGAAGAGAGTGAAGAGCTAGAAGACGATATGCTAGATAAAGCGTGGGGCTTGGAGCCAGAGTCTCGCCTAGGTTGTCAGGCTATGGTAGCCGATGAAGACCTAGTGGTAGAGATCCCTAAATACACGCTAAACCACGCTTCAGAAGACCACTAAACGAGGAATAGAGTCATGAAATGGATTGATAGTCGTGACATAGCTATTGAGCTGAGTGAGCAGTTTCCAGAGGTAGACCCAAAGACGGTTCGCTTTACGGATCTGCGTGATTGGGTAATGAGCCTTGAAGAGTTCGAGGATGACCCAAACCACTGCAATGAGAAAATTCTCGAGGCTATTATTCTGTGCTGGATGGATGAAGCAGACTAATTGTTAGTGAGTTAACAGTTATTTAATAAAATCGGGCTTTCATGCCCGATTTTTATGTTTTTGAAAACTAGTCTAGGCATAATGATTTAATTGATCATAATGGGTTAACCCCCTTGGAGCCTTGGCTCCACATAATTATAAAAGTAGAAGGCAAGGAGAAGTCATGTCTACAATGCAAGTTAAATTGTCTACCGAGCAAGCCGCCGCCCATTGGGGCGTAAATGCGATTCTTTCTTTCGACGGTGAGAGCGCAACCATCCATATCGGTAAAGGCCACGATCAAGGCGCAATTCAAAAAGCTGGGCGCAAGCTAGACGCTCAAGGTATCAAGCAAACATCATTAGTTGGCGAGGGCTGGGGTCTAGAAGAGATCTGGTCTTTCCAACAAGCTATCGTAACGCCAAGAAAAACAACCAGCTTGAGTGGCAAGCACTAGCAGAAGCTGACCAAGTTGAGCTTGAAGGCCGCATCAAGGTTGCTAACTGGACTCGCGACATCATCAACAAGAGCGCAGAAGAAGTAGCACCGCGTCAACTAGCGACTATGGCTGGTGAGTTCATCAAATCACTGGCACCGGATCACGTGACTTATCGCATCGTAAAAGATAAAGATCTACTGACAGAAGGTTGGGAAGGTATTTACGCTGTAGGTCGTGGCTCTGAGCGCACTTCAGCTATGCTGCAACTGGACTTCAACCCAACAGGTGATCCTGAAGCGCCAGTAATGGCTTGCCTAGTAGGTAAAGGTATCACCTTTGACTCAGGCGGTTACAGTATCAAGCCATCTGGTTTATGACCGCAATGAAGGCGGATATGGGCGGTGCAGGTACCATCACTGGCGGTCTTGGTCTGTCTATCATTCGTGGTCTTGATAAGCGCGTGAAGCTGATCCTTTGTTGTGCAGAAAATATGATCTCGGGTCGTGCACTCAAGCTTGGCGACATCATCACCTATAAGAACGGCAAGACCGTTGAGATCATGAACACCGACGCTGAGGGCCGATTGGTGCTTGCTGATGGCTTGATCTATGCGAGCGAACAAAACCCTGAACTTATCATCGACTGTGCAACTCTAACCGGTGCGGCTAAGAATGCACTTGGTAATGACTACCATGCGCTGTTTAGCTTCGATGATGCTCTGGCAGAGCAAGCGCTTGCTTGTGCTCAGGAAGAGCGTGAAGGTCTATGGCAACTGCCATTGGCTGACTTCCACCGCGGTATGCTGCCATCAAACTTTGCTGATCTATCTAACATCAGCACAGGCGACTATGTACCAGGTGCATCAACGGCTGCGGCTTTCTTGTCTTACTTCGTTGAAGATTACAAGCAAGGTTGGTTGCACTTTGACTGCGCGGCAACCTACCGCAAGTCTGCAAATGACAAATGGTCAGCAGGCGGTACAGGTACTGGTATCCGTACTCTAGCTAACCTACTAGTTAGCCAATAATAAATAGATTCGATTGTGAACATGGGCTCGTTCTTGAGCCCATATTTGGAAGCCTGATTTGGCCAAACCAAGACAATAATAAAAACGCGATAAGGAAATAAAATGGCGATAGAAAGAACATTTTCCATCATTAAGCCCGACGCTGTAAAACGTAACCTAATTGGCGCTATCTACCAACGCATTGAAGCGGCTGGATTGCGCGTAGTAGGTGCAAAGATGGTGCACCTAAATGAAGAGCAGGCGAGTGGCTTCTATGCGGAGCATGAAGGTAAGCTTTCTTCGAGGCTCTTAAAGAATTTATGACCTCTGGCCCTATCATGGTTCAGGTACTAGAAGGTGAAGATGCCATCACTCGCTACCGTGAGTTGATGGGTAAAACCAACCCTGAAGAAGCCGCTTGCGGTACTATCCGTGCAGACTATGCTTTGAGCATGCGTCACAACTCAGTACACGGCTCAGATAGCCCAGCGTCTGCAGCGCGTGAGATCGAGTTCTTCTTCCCACCTTCAGAGGTGCACGCAAGACCATAACCCTAGGTTTTGTATGGAGAATCATCAGCTCAGGCTGGGATTTTTATGCCTGCAACATAAGATCGCGATCACATATCACTTGTTGTAATTGCACAAAGGCTGTACAATTCGCGCCCCAAGATTTGTTGTTTGTCGTTGAGAGGCACCATGACCAAAGCAAAAGTTAACCTACTTGATTTTGACCGCCAAGGGCTGCGCAAGTACTTTGCCGATGAGCTAGGCGAGAAGGCGTTCCGCGCCGATCAAGTAATGAAGTGGATGTATCACTTTGGTTGTGATGACTTCGAGAAAATGACTAACCTCAACAAGAAGTTGCGTGAAAAATTGCAGCGTCTTACCGAGATCCGTGCACCTTATGTATCTGAAGCTCAGTACTCAAATGATGGCACCATCAAGTGGGCGATGCGTGTTGGCGATCAAGACGTTGAAACCGTGTATATCCCAGATGGTGACCGTGCAACGCTTTGTGTTTCCTCTCAAGTAGGGTGTGCACTGGAATGTAAATTCTGTTCAACGGCGCAGCAAGGTTTTAACCGTAACCTACGCGTGTCTGAAATCGTAGGTCAGATCTGGCGTGCATCTCGCGAGATCGGTCTTGAGAAAGAGACAGGTCGTCGCCCAATTACCAACGTGGTAATGATGGGCATGGGTGAGCCACTGCTTAACATGAAGAACCTGATGCCGTCTCTTGAGATCATGCTTGATGATCTTGGCTTCGGTCTATCAAGCGTCGCGTGACAGTATCTACTTCTGGCGTGGTATCTGGCCTTGACAGATGACTGGCAATATCGACGTTGCGCTAGCCATTTCTTTACACGCACCTACTGATGAATTGCGCAGCCAGATTATGCCAATTAACGATCGCTGGGATATCGAAGAGTTCCTAGCTTCTGTGCGTCGTTATATTGCATCTTCAAACGCGAACCGCGGTAAGGTAACTGTCGAGTACATCCTGCTAGACCATGTAAACGATGATATGGAGCATGCGAGACAGCTCGCAGAACTGCTGAAAGATACTCCAGCTAAGATCAATTTGATTCCATTTAATCCATATCCTGCTCACCTTATAAGAAGCCAAGTAACTCACGTATCGACCGCTTCATGAAGACCTTGATGCAATACGACTACACTGTGACGGTACGTAAGACCCGCGGTGATGATATCGATGCGGCTTGTGGTCAGTTAGTGGGCGATGTTATCGACCGTACCAAGCGTACTCAAAAAGCTCGCTCTGAAGAGAGTGTGCAGGGTGATATCCCAGTAAAAACTCTATAAAACGAGTTTCATAAAGGGTTTGGGTTCTTTGGCGCAACGCCGGAGAACCCTATGTTTAAAGCATCGATCACACTTTTTTTCCTCAGTCTCTGCTTAGGCTGTGTTACAGTGAAAAGAGCAGATGGAAACGCGAAATTTGACCCCCTCTTAGCTGCCGACGCACGTATCGAACTGGGTTTGAGCTATCTCAAAGCGAACGATACTGTCAGGGCAAAGCAAAATTTAGATCTCGCACTTCAATATGCGCCGAAATATGTTCGTGCCGCGTCTGCAATAGCCTATTATTATCAACAAGTTTCAGAGACTAACCAGGCTGAAGATTGGTATCAAAGAGCACTAAGACTCTCACCCTATGATGGCAATCTACTAAATGATTTTGGCGTCTTTTTATGTCGTCAGCATCGCTACTCCGAGGCGTTGCAACAATTTGATGAAGCGATACAACTAGATGGCTATAGCCAGGTTGCAGCGAGTTATGAAAACTCCGGCCTCTGCGCATTGAAAATGGAGCAGTGGCAAAGGGCAGAGGGCTTTTTTATTAAGTCTTTGCAGCATCAACCTAACCGTTATCGCAGTGATATAGAGCTTGTTAAGTTGGCCATTCGTTTTGGTCATTTAGATCAAGCAAAACAGAGACTAGACAGAATTCAAATTCGAGTCGGAATGACCGCAGAGATTGAACAGTTAAGGCAGACGTTGACTGCCGAGCAAACATAGTTCAGCTGCCCCTTCGGACTTCAGAAAAAGTTTTAGAGAAAATGAGCACAGATTCGACTAATACAGATACAGCAAGCACTTCAGAAAATCCTACCCCTATGCTCGGCGAGATGCTTCGAGTTAAGCGCGAGTCTTTGGGACTCAGCGTTCGAGAGGTGGCCGACAGACTGCGTCTTCGCGTTGCCATCATCGAAAGCATCGAAGCTAACGACTTTCAAATAGGTCAGGTTCATACCTTCACTCGCGGTTACATTCGCTCTTATGCCAAGCTGGTGGGTGTGGATGAAAAGTCAGTATTGGACGCATTCGACAGCTTAGGCGTAGGCAAGAGTGCAGAGCAAGATATGCAGAGCTTTTCTCAAGGCACTCAGAAGAAGAAGCATGATAACAATATTATGAAGCTCACTTGGGGCATCTTTGTGGTTATCGTGGGTATCTCTGCTGTGTGGTGGTATCAGAACGAGCAAAACGTGGATACCGTTGTAGCAGAAGTGGCTCCTCAGGTTGAAGAGTTTGACCCTGCTAGTATAGAACCAGAATTAGCTGAACAAGCTGAGTTATTAGACCAACAAGAAGCCGTAGAAGCGTCAAACGCAGTGGTATCTGAACTAGAGTCTGTGGCATCAGGCGCTGAGGTTGCAAACCAAGAGCCTGCAATTGAATCTGAAGTTGCAGAACAAGAGCCTCAAGTAGCCGAGACACCAGTACAGCTTCCAGCAGAAGTCCCGCCAGCAATCTCGATGAGC
The DNA here is from genome assembly GCA_000830455.1 of Vibrio sp. JCM 19236. Taxonomy (GTDB): domain Bacteria; phylum Pseudomonadota; class Gammaproteobacteria; order Enterobacterales; family Vibrionaceae; genus Vibrio. The sequence continues at coordinate 48,499 of BBSB01000003.1, read as the reverse complement.
TTTAGCGCTGATTGCTGGATTCAAATCCAAGATGTGAATGGCAAACCCTATCTACTGGGGTTATGAAAGCAGGTCAAACTCTAGAACTTGAAGGCCAGGGGCCATTTAAGTTCGTCGTTGGTGCTCCAGAGGCCGCTTCTCTGTCAATTTCGGGTGAACCTTCGACCTTTCTGGGTATACTGCGGGCAAAGTTGCACGTTTCACTGCAGAGTAATTATGCATCAGGAATCTCCTATTAAGCGTCGTCCTTCGACGCGTATCTACGTTGGTGATGTTCCGGTCGGCGATGGTGCGCCGATCGCTGTTCAGTCAATGACAAATACCCGTACCACGGATGTTGACGCAACCGTGGCTCAGATCCGCGCGCTTGAAAAGGTTGGTGCGGACATTGTTCGTGTATCTGTGCCTACCATGGACGCCGCTGAAGCGTTCAAGCAGATCAAACAGCAAGTGAGCGTACCTCTGGTTGCTGACATCCATTTCGATTACCGTATCGCGCTAAAAGTGGCGGAATACGGTGTGGACTGTCTGCGTATCAACCTGGTAACATAGGTAAAGAAGACCGAATCCGCGCTGTGGTTGATTGCGCTCGTGACAAGAACATTCCGATCCGTATCGGCGTAAACGGTGGTTCTCTTGAGAAAGATATCCAAGAGAAATACGGTGAGCCGACGGCCGCTGCTCTGGTTGAGTCAGCGATGCGTCACGTAGATATCCTAGATCGTCTTAACTTTGATCAGTTTAAGGTGAGTGTGAAGGCATCAGATGTATTCCTTGCAGTGGATTCATATCGCTTACTAGCAAATAAGATCGATCAACCTCTACACCTAGGTATTACTGAAGCGGGCGGTGCTCGCGCGGGTGCAGTGAAGTCATCTGTAGGCCTAGGCATGCTTCTTGCTGAAGGTATCGGCGATACACTACGTATTTCACTAGCGGCAAACCCAGTGGAAGAGGTAAAGGTAGGTTTCGATATCCTGAAATCTCTGCGTATTCGTTCTCGTGGCATCAACTTTATTGCATGTCCAACCTGCTCACGTCAGGAGTTTGACGTGATCGGCACGGTTAACGCACTAGAAGAGCGTCTTGAAGACATCATCACCCCTATGGATGTGTCTATCATCGGTTGTGTAGTAAACGGACCAGGTGAAGCGGAAGTCTCACATATGGGCGTTGCTGGTGGTAATAAGAAGAGTGCCTTCTACCTTGACGGTAAGCGTCAAAAAGAGCGATTCGACAACGAGCAGATGATTGACCAACTTGAAGCTAAGATTCGCGCTAAAGCGAGTCAGTTGGATCCAGCACAGCGAATCGACATCAACGATATTCAAGAATAATAGTCTCAGAGCATAAGCTCTGACTCGATACGGTAATTTATAGTGGCTAAAACTATTCAAGCAATCCGAGGCATGAACGACTGCCTCCCAACTCAGTCTCCACTTTGGCAGAAGGTGGAATCTACGGTTAAACGTGTTGTAAGCGCATACGGTTACAGTGAAGTGCGTATGCCTATCGTCGAGATGACAAATCTGTTCAGCCGCGCTATCGGTGAAGTGACCGACGTAGTTGAAAAAGAGATGTACACCTTTGAAGACCGTAACGGTGACAGCCTGACTCTTCGTCCAGAAGGTACTGCGGGTTGTGTTCGTGCGGGTATTCAAAATGGTCTGCTTTACAACCAAGAACAGCGCCTGTGGTACATGGGTCCAATGTTCCGTCACGAACGTCCTCAGAAAGGTCGTTACCGTCAATTCCACCAATGTGGTGTAGAGGTATTCGGTATCGACGGTCCTGATGTGGATGCTGAACTTATTATGATGACTGCGCGTCTATGGCGTGAGCTAGGCATCGATAAGCACGTTCGCCTTGAGCTGAACTCTATCGGTTCTCTTGAGGCTCGTGCCAACTACCGCGTAGCGCTAATCGAATTCCTAGAGCAGCACATCGATATCCTAGATGAAGACTGCAAGCGTCGTATGCACACCAACCACTGCGTGTTCTTGATACCAAGAACCCAGATGTACAAGCCATCCTAGGTGATGCGCCGCGTCTATCTGACTACCTAGATGAAGAATCTAAAGCGCACTTTGCAGGTTTGTGTGAACTTCTTGACGCTGCTGGAATCGAATACCAAGTTAATGAGCGCCTAGTACGTGGTTTGGACTACTACAACCGTACTGTATTTGAGTGGATCACTGAGAGCCTTGGTTCACAAGGTACCGTTTGTGGCGGTGGTCGCTACGATGGTTTAGTTGAGCAACTTGGCGGTAAACCAACTAATGCAGTTGGTTTTGCTATGGGCCTAGAGCGTCTAGTGCTTATGCTTGAAACCTTGGAGCTTGATGATGTTCGTCCAGCGGTTGATGTATATGTTGTTACGGCCGGTGAGGGCACGCTAATGGCAGGTATGAAGCTGGCTGAAGCTCTACGTGAACAACTACCAGAACTGCGTGTGATGAACCACTTCGGTGGCGGTAACTTTAAGAAACAGTTTAAGCGTGCAGACAAAGTGGGTGCTCACGTAGCATTAGTGCTTGGCGAGAACGAAGTTGAGCAAAACAACGTAGTTGTGAAAGACCTTAAAGGTGGTGAGCAATCTACGGTTGCACAAGACGAGCTTGTGTCTCAATTACAAAAATTACTATAAAGAGGATCTGTCGTGGAACTGTACGATAGCGAAGAACAACAAGTTGAAGCCATTAAGGATTGGTGGCAAGAGAACGGCAAAGCCGTAATTTTAGGCGCAGTAATTGGTCTAGGTGGCCTATTTGGCTGGCGCTACTATCAAGATTCTGTGGTTGAAGGCCAAGAAGCTGCGTCAGTTGCTTATAACTCGGCAGTTCAAACACTTCAAACTCAAGGCGTTGCAGCGGCCGATCAAGTACAAAGCTTTATCGACAGCAACTCTGACCGTGAATACGCGGTTCTTGCAGCAATGCAACTAGCGCAAGCTCAAGTAGCTGAAGCTAACTACGCAGAAGCATTGAAACAACTAGAGTGGGCGAAAGCCAACACTAAAGATACTGCTATTGCACCAGTTCTAGCTATTCGTGCAGTTCGCGTAAAAGCAGAAATGGGTGACATTGATGGCGCACTTGCTGACCTAGATGCTGCGAAAGCTGAAGGTTGGGAAGGACGTATGGCTGAGCTAAAAGGTGATCTTCTACTACGCAACGGTGATAAAGAAGGTGCTTACACAGCATATACCGAAGCACAGCAGGCAGCAGATGCGAGCCAAACGCTGCAACTTAAGCTTGATGACCTAGCGAAGTAAGGTTTAGTAGATGGCAAACAGAAAGTGGCTAGGACGCGCGTTAATTGCGAGTATTGCGCTAGGTATCGTGGGTTGTGCTAGCGAAGAAGATACTATCGTGATGGCTCCGGTTCCTGTAGTGCAAAGTGAGTTCACACCCGCTCAGGAATGGTCCACCTCTGTCGGTGATGGCGTTGGCCAATACTATTCTAAACTCACACCTATCTATGCGTATGACAAGGTATTTGTAGCAAGCCGTGACGGTGAAGTTGCGGCACTAGACCCAGAATCAGGTAAAGAGATCTGGTCTGTGGATCTTGAAAAAGATGTACCGGCTCGCCTATCTGGTGGTATCAATGCGTCTTACGGTCAGCTGTTTATCGGTAGTGAAAACGGCGAGATGATCTCTCTAGATGCTGAAACGGGTGAAGAGAAGTGGCGCGTTAAGGTGGATGGCGAGGTGCTATCTGTGCCGGAAACCGACTCTAACTTAGTGCTAGTACATACATCTCGTGGTGCGCTTGTTGCCTTGGATGAAGAGACAGGCAACGAAGCATGGACCGTAAGTACTGAGGTGCCAACCCTTACTCTACGTGGTACTAGTTCTCCAGTTGCTCTATCTGGTGGTGTGTTCTGGGGCACGGCAAACGGTCGCCTTGCCGCAGCTATCGTTGAGCGCGGTCAGATGATCTGGCAGCAACCTGTTGGTACACCAAAGGGTGCTACTGAGATCGACCGACTAGTCGATTCAGATGCTAAACCTCTGATCATAGGTGGCATGCTTTACACCGTTGGTATCAATGGTCAACTTGTAGCTATCGACCTTCGCTCTGGTGCGCCGGCGTGGAAGCGTAACTACTCATCTGCGCAAGATATGGCCACCGATGGCCGTAATATCTACTTAATCACAGACAAAGACTACATTGTTGCTGTAGATGCACGCAGTGGTACCGAGCTTTGGGAAAACCGTGAGCTTGAATACCGTTTGCTAACGCCACCTGCAGTCATTGATGGCAAGCTAGTCGTTGGTGATAGCGAAGGTTATCTACATTGGCTAGATCGTCGCAGTGGTGACTTCATTGCTCAGCAGCAAGAACACGACAGCGGTTTTGCCGTAGCACCTATCGAGCTTGATGACGGGTTTTTAATTGTCACTCGAAATGGCAGTGTTAAGAAGTTAAAGATCAACTAAGATCTGTGATATGATTCACGTTCGGCTCTTGGCTGGTGACAGTCAAGAGCTTTTGTTGTTTATAAAATAGAACAGTTTCAGTTTTTGAGGTCGTTATGATTCCAGTTGTTGCGCTCGTAGGGCGTCCGAATGTAGGTAAATCTACGCTATTCAACCGATTAACTCGCACCCGCGATGCCTTGGTTGCGGACTTCCCAGGTCTAACGCGCGATAGAAAATATGGTCAGGCTAAACTTGGCGAGCATGAGTTTATCGTGATCGACACCGGCGGTATCGATGGTACCGAAGAGGGTGTTGAGACCAAGATGGCTGAGCAGTCTCTGGCTGCGATCGATGAAGCTGATGTAGTTCTATTTATGGTTGATGGCCGTGCTGGCCTGACCGTAGCGGACGAAGCTATCGCTCAACACCTACGTAAGATCGAAAAACCAGCCATGCTTGTGGTAAACAAGGTGGATGGTATCGATGCAGATGCAGCAAGTGCTGAATTCTGGCAGCTTGGTGTTGAAAACATGTATCAGATTGCGGCAGCACATGGCCGTGGCGTAGGTGCATTGATCGACCGTGCGCTAAACCCATTTGCCGAAGAACTGCTTGCAGAGCAAGGTGAGATTGAAGACCTTACTGGCATCGAAGACGCGCCAGAAGAGAAGCTTGAATACACCGAAGAAGAAGCGGAAAACGAGTTCAAGCGTCTGCAAGATCAGCCGATCAAGCTGGCTATCATTGGTCGTCCAAACGTAGGTAAATCAACCCTGACTAACCGTATTCTCGGTGAAGAGCGCGTGGTGGTTTACGATATGCCGGGTACCACTCGTGACTCTATCTATATCCCAATGGAGCGTGATGGTCGCGAATACGTTCTGATTGATACTGCTGGTGTACGCCGTCGTAAGCGTATCAATGAAACCGTAGAAAAGTTTTCTGTGGTTAAAACCCTAAAAGCAGTAGAAGATGCTAACGTGGTTCTTCTGGTTATTGATGCTCGTGAGAACATCTCAGATCAAGACTTGAGCCTACTAGGTTTTGCCCTCAACGCAGGTCGCTCTATCGTGATCGCGGTAAACAAGTGGGATGGTCTAGATATGGACGTGAAAGAGCACGTTAAGAAAGAGCTAGACCGTCGTCTTGGCTTCGTTGATTTTGCGCGCATCCACTTTATCTCTGCACTGCATGGTACGGGTGTTGGTCACTTGTTCGAGTCGGTACAAGAGGCGTATAAGTCAGCAACCACACGTGTAGGTACATCAGTACTAACCCGTATCATGAAGATGGCTACCGATGATCATCAGCCGCCACTAGTACGTGGTCGCCGTGTGAAACTGAAGTACGCACACGCAGGTGGCTATAACCCACCGCTAGTGGTTATCCACGGTAACCAGGTGAATGACCTACCAGATTCTTACAAGCGCTACCTGATGAACTACTACCGTCGTTCACTGGAGATTATGGGCACGCCGATCCGTATCCAGTTCCAGAACAGTGAGAACCCATTTGAGGGTAAGTCAAACAAGCTGACTATCTCACAAGAGCGTCGTAAGAAGCGCCTTGACCAGATGCTGAAAGGTAGAAGCAAGAAATAATGAAGAAAACCGCGGAAACGCGGTTTTTTGTGCCCGAAAACATACAAATATGGAAGCATGAGTTGTTTTACATGAGCCTGTATTTCGATTTAGGTGAAAAAGAGATCGTTTTATAAAATCCTGTAAATTTCACCATTGCATTTACTTTAAGAGTTTTCGTCTGTATAAAATCCAAATGCAGCACATGTAACTTATGCTTTCGGTATGTGGTTATATAAATGTTCTTTTTAGGGTAGATCGCTGATCACGGAACACAAAGGAGAAGATCTGCGAAAGATCACTTAATGGAGCTCTTACAGTTCAAATCAGAGATATTGAGATTTTTAGTGACAAACCCCATATCAAGATAAAAGATATCAAGGCTTTCGATACGATTTGAGGAGTTTAGCTTGAACGAGAATAAATGCCCAAGCTGTGATAGCGACCTAGAGTGGGATGGTCAATATCTTTGCGCCAAGTGCGATCAGCACTACAAAAAGATCGGCTTTTGTCCAGACTGCGATGCGGAGATGGAAAAACTACAAGCCTGCGGTTCGGCGAGTTATTTCTGCAATAGTTGTAATGAGCTCAAGTCTAAATCTCGAGCTCGCTTCGAGTTTCAAAAGGCTTAATCTACTGAGATAACCTTTGAGTTAACCTGACCATCGGCAAATCGAGTGGTCAGGGTATCTTCTACCTTCACCTCACTCGCCTGTGTGACCACCTTTTTACCTACCGAGCTGATGGAGTAGCCACGCATCATGGTTGCAAGCGGGCTGACCGCATCCAGTTTTTCTGCCAACAAACCAAGGGCGTATTTCTCTTGGGTCATTCGACTTTGAATGGCGCTTTGCAGGCGTTGCTCTAGCTAGACAGTTTCTGCTTCGATGCCGCAACCTGGGTATCAGGAGACCTTAGCTGCAGTCTATGCTCAAGGTTTTGGATCTGCTGACGACGTCTAGCCAACAAGTCACGCATAACCTGCTTGAGGCGCATCTCTTTTTCGTCCAGCTGCTGGCTCTGCTCTTGCAGTTGATGCTTTGGATGTAGACGTTCTAGTCTATGTTGCTGGGTCAGTAGTTGCTGCTTAAACAGAGATAACTGCTGCTGCATGGCTGAAACCAATTGGCGTCGCTTGTTACCTAGCTGATCACTCTTATGGCTTTGGTCTCGGCTAACCAACTCCGCTGCGGCTGATGGTGTAGCCGCGCGCATATCCGCCACAAAGTCTGCTATGGTCACATCCACTTCATGACCAACAGCACTGATAATAGGGATCTGGCTAGAAGCAATAGTGCGTGCCACTACCTCATGGTTAAAGCACCAAAGGTCCTCCAGAGAGCCACCACCACGGCCCACAATCAGCACATCGCACTCGTTTCTCTCATTAGCAAGACCAATCGCCTGAGCAATATGAAAAGCCGCCGGTTCACCCTGAACCAAAGTAGGGTAGATGATTACAGGCAAGCTTGGATCGCGGCGTTTAAGCACTCGCAAGATATCGTGCAGGGCAGCACCGGTAGAAGAGGTGACCACGCCGATACGCTTTGGATGTTCTGGAATTGGAAGTTTGTTTGACTGAGCAAACAGACCTTCAGCGGCCAGTTGCATCTTAAGCTTCTCAAACTCTTGCTGCAGACGACCATCGCCCTCTGGCTGCATCGACTCGATGATGAGCTGATAATCACCGCGAGGTTCATATAAAGAAAGGCGTGCTTTTACTAAGACTTGTTTTCCATTCTCAGGTCTAAATGTCACACGACGGTTATTGCCACGGAACATAGCGCATTTTACCTGTGCGCGAGAATCCTTAAGGGTCAGATACCAGTGTCCTGAAACGGGAGCCGAGAAGTTAGAGATCTCACCGATAAGCCAAACTATGCCCATTTCGTTTTCTAATAACAGGCGGACTTCTGAGTTGAGACGAGAGACGGTATAGATGTTGCTGTTTTGCTGGGAGGGCAAATTCGGACTCGCTAGACGTGAGTATGGAAGATAGCGCCAATATAATACACATCAAGGTTTAGAGTGCAAATAAAAATCATAAAAATGAGTAGCCAACCGTTTGCGCTCTGCGTATAATCCCTCCGCAATATCAATCCAACTCAATCTACTAACTTCCTGTTAGGCGTTGGATACCTTTATTTTTAACCACCTATGTTGTGAGATATTGCAAATGCTACGTATTGCCAAAGAAGCGCTGACCTTTGATGATGTACTATTGGTCCCAGCACACTCCACCGTTCTCCCAAACACTGCCGATCTTCGCACTCGTTTGACGAAAAACATCAACTTGAACATCCCTATGATCTCTGCATCTATGGATACCGTTACCGAGGCTCGTCTAGCGATTGCCCTGGCACAAGAGGGTGGCATCGGTTTTATTCATAAGAACATGTCTATCGAAGCGCAAGCTGAGATGGTACGTCAGGTTAAGATCTTCGAAGCGGGCATCGTTTCTGATCCAGTAACCGTTCGTCCTGAAATGTCTATCGAAGAAGTACTTAAGCTAACTGAAAAGCACGGCTTTGCAGGCTTCCCAGTTGTTACCGACGGCCAAGACTAGTAGGTATTATCACTGGTCGTGACATTCGATTCGTAACTGACCTATCTAAGACAGTTCAAGAAGTAATGACCTCGAAGGAAAACCTAGCTGCGGTTAAAGAGGGAGCGTCTCCTGAAGAAGTTCAAGAGAAGATGCACGAAGCGCGCGTTGAAAAGGTTCTTGTTGTAAACGATGACTTCCAACTACGCGGTATGATCACTGCAAAAGATTTCCACAAAGCAGAGCGTAAACCAAACGCATGTAAAGATGAGCGTGGCCGTCTACGCGTTGGTGCTGCTGTTGGTGCTGGAGCTGGTAACGAAGAGCGCGTCGCTGCTCTAGTTGAAGCTGGAGTTGACGTACTTCTTATCGATTCTTCACACGGTCACTCTGAAGGCGTTCTAAACCGTATCCGCGAAACTCGCGCGGCATACCCAGATCTTGAAATTATCGGCGGTAACGTTGCAACTGGTGCAGGTGCACGTGCTCTTATCGAAGCAGGTGTAAGCGCAGTTAAGGTTGGTATCGGCCCTGGTTCTATCTGTACGACTCGTATCGTAACTGGCGTTGGTGTTCCTCAAGTTACTGCTATCGCAGATGCAGCCGAGGTTGCAGCTGAGTTCGGTATTCCAGTAATCGCCGATGGCGGTATCCGTTTCTCTGGTGACATCTGCAAAGCTATCGTTGCTGGCGCATCTTGTGTGATGGTTGGCTCTATGTTCGCAGGTACTGAAGAAGCGCCAGGTGAGGTTATCCTTTATCAAGGTCGTTCTTACAAAGCATACCGTGGCATGGGTTCTCTTGGCGCTATGTCTCAAGGCTCTTCTGACCGTTACTTCCAAACTGATAACGCAGCGGACAAGCTGGTTCCAGAAGGTATCGAAGGTCGTATCGCTTATAAAGGTCGCCTAAAAGAGATCGTTCACCAGCAAATGGGTGGCCTACGCTCAAGCATGGGTCTGACTGGCAGCGCAACTATCGAAGATATGCGCACCAAGGCTGAGTTTGTACGTATTTCTGGCGCGGGTCTTAATGAGTCTCACGTGCATGACGTACAGATCACCAAAGAAGCTCCAAACTACCGTCTAGGTTAATTTTAGCGTCGCTGACTGGGAAAATTTCGTCGTCGAGGATGCTCATTTACTCAATGTAAACTGCGCGTCCTCTCCTAGAACTTTCCTCCACTCAGCTTAGTAAAATTAACCTAGTAACTCTTTTGAGAAAAAGAGACTTTTAATTATTTAAAGCTTTGGAGGCGATTGCCTCCATCCACCTAATATTGTCGAGATTTCTAATGACTAAAAATATCCACGATCAGCGTATTCTGATTCTAGATTTCGGTTCTCAGTACACACAGCTTGTAGCTCGTCGTGTACGTGAAATCGGTGTTTACTGTGAGCTTTGGAGCTGGGATGTAGAAGAAGCTGATATTCGTGAATTTAATCCAGATGGCATCATCCTATCTGGTGGTCCAGAGAGCGTAACGGAAGCGAACTCTCCACGTGCACCTCAGTACGTATTCGATTCAGGCGTGCCAGTTCTTGGTGTGTGCTACGGCATGCAGACCATGGCCGAGCAATTGGGCGGCAAGGTTGCTGGTTCTGACGAGCGTGAATTCGGTTATGCACAGGTTAAAGTGGTAGAAGAGTCTTCTATCTTCCACAACATCGAAGATGCTATCGCTGAAGATGGCAACGCACTTCTAGACGTTTGGATGAGCCACGGTGACAAGGTTGTTGAGATCCCAGCAGACTTTACCAAGATCGCTGAAACCGACACTTGCCCATACGCTGCTATGGCAAACGAAGAGAAGAAATACTACGGCGTGCAGTTCCACCCTGAGGTGACGCACACTCGCAAGGTACTCGCATGCTAGAGAACTTCGTTCTTAACGTGTGTGGCTGTGAAAAGCTTTGGACTTCTCAATCTATCATCGATGACGCTGTTGCTCGTATTAAAGAGCAAGTAGGTGATGATGAAGTAATCCTAGGCCTATCAGGTGGCGTTGATTCATCTGTAGTAGCTATGCTGGTTCACCGTGCAATCGGTGACAAGCTGACCTGTGTATTCGTAGACAACGGTCTACTTCGTCTAAACGAAGGCGAGCAGGTAATGGAGATGTTTGGTGACCACTTTGGTCTGAACATCATCAAAGTTGATGCTGAAGAGCGCTTCCTAAAAGCCCTTGAAGCAAGTCTGATCCTGAAGACAAGCGTAAGACTATCGGTCACGTATTCGTAGACGTATTCGACGAAGAGTCGAAGAAACTTGAGAATGCTAAGTGGCTAGCGCAAGGTACTATCTACCCAGACGTTATCGAGTCAGCTGCATCTAAGACTGGTAAGGCGCACGTAATCAAGTCTCACCATAACGTTGGCGGTCTGCCAGACGATATGGAAATGGGTCTTGTTGAGCCATTGCGCGAGCTATTCAAAGATGAAGTTCGCAAGATCGGTCTAGAGCTAGGTCTTCCATACAACATGCTTTATCGCCACCCGTTCCCAGGTCCAGGCCTAGGTGTACGTGTACTTGGCGAGATCAAGAAAGAGTACTGTGACCTGCTACGTCGTGCGGACGCTATCTTCATTGAAGAGCTTCACGCTGCAGACCTTTACCACAAGGTATCTCAAGCGTTCACTGTATTCCTACCAGTTCGCTCTGTAGGTGTAATGGGCGATGGCCGTAAGTACGATTGGGTTGTATCTCTGCGTGCAGTTGAGACTATCGACTTTATGACTGCTCACTGGCACATCTACCTTATGACTTCCTAGGTAAGGTTTCGAACCGTATTATCAACGAAGTTGATGGTATCTCTCGCGTAGTTTACGACATCTCAGGTAAGCCGCCAGCGACCATCGAGTGGGAATAATCCCTCGTTAGAATACAAAGGCCCGCAGATATCTGCGGGTTTTTTATTTGTGCCTAGGAAAAATGCCTGCGGACATGCGAGAATTAACTATCAAAGAAATTAAACAGAAGTATAAGAGATGGCAAAACTGACCCTTCAGGAGCAGATGCTCAAAGCTGGCCTAGTTAACGAGAAAAAGCTAAAGAAAGCGAAGAAAGGCGCGAAGAAATCTCGCGTTCAAGCTCGTGAAGCTAAGGCAGCAGCCGAAGAGAATCGTATCGCTCAGCAAGAGCGTGATAAAAAGATCAACCAAGAGCGTGAGCAGCAGCGCCTAGCCAAAGAGCTCAAGGCTCAGGTAAAACAGCTTATCGATATGAACCGTATCGATATTTCAAAAGGTGAGATCAAATACAACTTTACCGATGGCACTCTAGTAAAAGCGCTATACGTGGAAGACTGATCCGTACTCAGCTATCAAAGGGCATCTTAAGTGTGGCTCGTGATGGTGAAGGATACGCAGTTATCCCGACTGTGGTTGCAGAGAAGATTGCTACTCGTGTCCCAGAAGCTGTGGTTGCGACCGCTGAACCTACCGAAGAAACGGTAGACGAGGACGACCCGTACAAAGACTTCGTCGTACCAGACGATCTAATGTGGTAAAAAAGGCAGCTCAGCTGCCTTTTTATTGTCCATAATTTAGGCATTCGATGCAGTTTTACGAAATTAGGGAAATTTAAGCGGATTTACTCTGGTCTGAGTCTGTTCAATGCCGTTTTAAATCACAGCCTTGGATGGCTAATGCAACTATTGGTTACATTCACCCTAGCAGTCGTATTACCATGGTGAAAGTAGATCTGTGCTCTAAGCGCAGCTCGAATTAACGTTACAGGCATTGCCAAGGAAAATAACGGAAATCAGTATGAAAAGAATTCTCACCGCAGCACTGACGCTTTGTGTTGCCTTCTCCCTTAGCGCCGTGGAACAAGACGCTAAGCCCTCTTGGAAAGAGATAGAACAAAAGGCTAAGGGACAAACCGTCTACTTTCATGCCTGGGGTGGCAGTCAGGAGATAAACCGCTATCTGCAGTGGGCCGCCAAAGAGCTGCAACGCCAAAACGGCGTGACCTTAAAACACGTTAAGGTGACGGATATCGCCGAGAGTAGCTCGCGTTTACTTGCTGAAAAAGCTGCAGGCAAACAGCAGGGTGGTAGTGTCGATATGGTGTGGATCAATGGCGAAAACTTCAAGTCTATGAAGGATAACGGGCTACTGTATGGTCCATTCGTTGAGGGTCTACCGAGCTGGCAATATGTCGACAAGTCTCTGCCAGTAGATGTCGACTTCTCTGAACCAACAGATGGTCTAGAGGCTCCTTGGGGTGTCGGGCAACTGGTGTTTATCTACGACTCAGCCGAGCTAACCAATCCACCGGCTTCATTTAGCGACCTTCTCAATTATGCTAAGGCGCATCCAAATCGCTTGAGCTATCCAAAACCGCCTGAATTTCACGGTAGCAGTTTTATCAAGGCGCTTTTGATCGAGCTATCTAAGAATGACCCAAGACTGCAAAAGCCGGTTACCGATGATAGCTTTAATGATCTGACTCCACAGCTTTGGCGTTATCTAGACGAGTTCAACTCTGTTGCTTGGCGTGGCGGAAAACACTTCCCATCAGGTACCACAGAAACCCTGCGACTTCTGGATGACGGTCAACTTGACCTTGCGGTTACCTTTAACCCAAATGCTGTGTATTCAGCGCAATCTGCAGGTAATCTTGAAGAGACTACCCGTGTGTATGCGATGGAAGAGGGAGCCCTATCAAATATTCATTTCCTAGCCATTCCTTGGAACGCAACCGCTAAAGAGGGTGCTATGGTGGCGATCAACTTTCTACTCAGTCCTGAAGCACAATCACGCAAGGGTGACTTAGATATCTGGGGTGACCCGTCAGTACTTGAGAAGCAATATCTGACTGGAAGCGCTAAGCGCTCTGAGCAGTTTAAATCTGTGGCTGAACCGCACCCTAGTTGGCAGACTCGCCTTGAGCAAGAGTGGCTAAAACGCTACGGCAGTCAGTAACTTAGGCTGATTTCGCATGCTACGTTTGTTGTACATCTTGGTTGTCGCAGTATGCATTCTCCATAGTGCCAGGCATGGTGGGGGTAACCGCTTCGTCTCTAAGTTTTATTCCACCTCTGGGTTTGAGCGAGGTTTCTCTCGGGGCGTTTGAGCAGGTATTTGCTTGGCATGGGGTGGAGCGCTCTATTGCCCTTAGCCTGTTTTCAGCCTTGCTGAGTAGCTATATCGCCTGTTTGTTAGCGTTTGCTGTGCTGATGTCTTGTTGGCAGAGTCGCTGGTGGCGAAGAATCGAAGTAACGCTATCACCACTTCTTGCCTTGCCACACGTGGCTTTCGCTATCGGCTTCGCCTTCCTATTTTCCCCTACGGGGCTAGGAGTTCGCGCACTGTATGCCTTGACCGGTCATGACCTCACCGCAGGCAGTGGCGATCAGCATGCGCTCTTGATTCAGGACCCGTATGCACTGGGGCTAGTGGTGATGTTGGCCCTAAAAGAGGTGCCTTTTCTGCTTTTGATGAGCATCCCTATCCTGAAGCAACTAGATGTCGATAAAAGCGCTAAGGTGGCGGCATCCCTTGGTTATAGTCCTGCACAGATGTGGTGGAAGATCTTGCTGCCACAGTGGATAGTGAAACTGCGTTTTCCTATGTTTGCTGTGCTGGCTTACAGCGTATCTGTGGTGGATGTCGCTCTGATTGTTGGGCCAGGAAACCCGCCTACCTTTGCCGTACTGGTATGGCAATGGTTTAACGATCCGGACCTGTCTCTACTGCCAAGGGCTTCGGCCGGTGCTGTGGTGCTGTTTGCGCTGACTTGTTTGGTGCTGGGCTTTGCCCGCGTCATGGAATATTTGATCACTAAGCAGTGTCGAGCTTGGCAGATTTCAGGGCGTTCAGGCGTTAACTTACCGGGTAAAACGGTTATATTGAGCCTTCTTACCCTGTGTCTGAGCATGATCCCTTTAATGGTTGTGTGGAGTTTTGCTCAAAGATGGCGCTTTCCAGACCTTTTACCGAGCCGCTATAGCCTGCGCTTTTGGGAGTACGAGTGGCAAGGCATCTTATCGACCATACAACAAAGCTTAAGTCTAGCTCTGCTCTCTTCAGCTATCGCTTTGGTGCTTGCATTAATCGCCCACGAATATCGCATCAAACACAGATGGACTATACCGGGATAGTGATCGCGCTGCCTATGCTTATCCCTCAGCTCTCTATGTTGTTTGGTCTGCAGGTGATCACCTTATTTGTTGAAGGTAACTATCACTGGTTGTGGGTATGTTGGTCGCATGTGTTGTTTGCTTTCCCATTTGTTTACTTGGCTCTGGATGGGCCATGGCGTAGCTACAATCCTAGAATGACGCAGGTAGCTCTGAGCTTGGGTAAATCTCCATTGCATGTCTTCTTGCACGTTAAACTGCCACAGCTTCTGTCGGCGGTACTGTTTGCTTGGGCTATAGGTATCAGTGTCAGTCTGACCCAGTATTTACCAACTCTGATCCTAGGGGCAGGACGTATCACTACCTTGACCACAGAAGCGGTTGCACTTTCTAGCGGATTTGATCGCCGCGTAACTGCTATCTATGCACTATGGCAAGCATTGTTGCCATTGGTGTTCTTTACCCTAGCTGTACTATTGAGTCGAATTAAGCTTCGCCGTATTTCTGTAAAAGGATTTGATGCTAATGAGTCTGTATCTAAACGCCCTCAGCTTTATAAGCGTGCCGACGCTAGACACAAAGACCGAACTTCACTGTTTAAGAACGTGGAGATCTTGGTCGAACCCGGAGAGGTTGTTTCTTTGATGGGCCCGAGCGGGTGCGGTAAATCTACTTTGCTGGATGTCATTGCAGGGCATCTGAACGATGAGTTTACCTATGACGGTGAAGTCACCCTAAATGGGGTCGATATTCACCACCTTCCTGCACACAAACGCGAGGTCGGTATCTTGTTTCAAGACGATCTTTTGTTTCCTCATCTGAACGTTTGGGAGAATCTCGCCTTTGCTCTGCCTGAATCGGTGAAGGGAGCAGAGAGAAAGAAGCAGGCCTTAGCTGCACTGCAAAATATCTCATTGCTTGAGCTAAAAGAGTCATACCCGGAGCAGATATCCGGCGGTCAAAGAGCTCGTATCGCTCTAGCCGTATGTTGCTAGCTAAGCCTCAAGTGGCCTTGCTGGATGAACCTTTCAGTAAACTTGATAAGGCGCTTCGCGCTCAGTTTCGTGATTGGGTGTTCGAGCAACTTAAGCAAGCTAATATCCCAGCGCTTATGGTGACCCATGACGATCAAGATATTCCTGCAGGAAGTCGTGTTTTGAGTTGGCCATGGGAGAAACGTCATGCTGGATAGTTACAGCATTAAGCTGATCCGCTGGCCACTGGCGCAATCGGCCAAGCTTTTGGATAAGTGTGGTGCAACCGCCAATCAAATTACCTTAACAGGATTTTTGATAGGTTGTATGGCATTGCCCATGTTGGCCCTTGAGCAGTACACAGCAGCACTAGTGTTTATTGTGCTGAATCGAATCTTCGATGGGCTTGATGGCGCGCTAGCTAGAAGGCAGGGGATCAGTGACGCTGGTGGCTTTTTAGATATCAGCCTCGATTTTCTGTTCTATTCGCTAGTGCCTTTTGGCTTCGTTTTGGCGAACCCAGAAGCCAACGCCATTGCCGGCGCCTTCCTTATCTTTTCGTTCATCGGTACCGGAAGCAGTTTTTTAGCCTTTGCCGTTATGGCTGGAAAGCGGGGTATCGACAATCCTGTATATAAGCATAAGTCTCTCTATTACATGAGTGGACTGACCGAAGGCACCGAAACCATCGCCTGCTTTATATTGCTATGCCTTATGCCACAACACTTTGCGCTGATTGCCTATATCTTTGGCGCCCTGTGCTGGTTCACTACTTTCACCCGGATTTACTCCGGATATCACACCTTAAAGCAGTCTGATGAGCCTCTATTTGAGGGCTTTTTTATGCATCAATTTGACTGAAAATTCCCTTCAGAATTACTCGATATATTTGGAATCTTATTTCTCATAATCTGAATTGGCTGTCACAGAGCAGCGTTTTAGAAACAGGCACTTAGCGGCCTTTATAGAGGAGAGACCAATGTCATTAAAACGCCCACAGCCGCAACTGGCTCAGGTTGAGAGCGCAAAGTCAGCGCCAAACCTGACTCAAGTGGCGGCCGATTACGGGCACAAGAAGGTATTAAAGCCGTTTAAACAATCTCTGGTTCTGGCTATGTTTGCCGGCGCTTTTATCGCTCTGGCCTTCGTGTTTTATATCACGGTAACCACAGGAGCACAGGGACAAGGATGGGGAATGACACGCCTAGTAGGCGGTTTGGCATTCAGTCTTGGGCTTATCTTGGTGGTGGTGTGTGGCGGTGAGCTGTTCACAAGTACTGTGCTCAGCTCCATCGCTTGGGCACAAAAACGCGTCAATACCAAGCAACTGCTCATCTGCTGGGCGCGAGTCTACGCTGGCAACTTTCTCGGTGCCATGTTGATGCTCTCCCTGATCATGATGGCCAAGATGCACCTTTTGGATCACGGCAATTGGGGACTAAACGCCTGTATATCGCGACCCATAAGCTAGAGCATGACTGGTGGCAGGCCTTCTCTCTAGGAGTGCTATGTAACCTATTGGTTTGTCTTGGTATTTGGATGAGCTTTAGTAGCAAGGAGAGTGCGAGTAAATCTTTGTTGGTACTACTTCCTGTGGCCATGTTTATTAGCTCAGGCTTTGAACACAGTATCGCCAACATGTTTATGGTGCCACTGGGTATTGCGGTCAAAGCGATGGCCAGTCCTGAGATGCTAAATGCAGCAATCGATGCCGGTATTCATATCGAACATCTAAATGTGGCGACCTTTATCTCGGCAAATCTAATACCCGTAACCTTGGGCAATATCTTCGGTGGTGCAGTGCTAGTGGGACTTGCATTCTGGAGTATCGAAAACCAAACCCACAACGGATTGCAGTCCGTCAACACTTATCACTATACGAACTTATCTATTTTGGAGCACAACATGCTAGAAAAACTAAAACAACTGCGCGTGGCGGATTTGGCTACCGATGATCAAATTACTTGTTATGAGAAACAAACCTGCGTTTCTGCGCTTAAGTCACTTATCGACAATAACCAGGCAGGTACCGCTGTTCTGGATGACAGCGAGACCGTGATTGGCTTTATCTCACAGCAAGACCTATTGCGTGCACTTTGGGGCCAAGACTTTGACCTAGAAGCTGTGATGATAGTAAAAGAGTTTATGCAGACACCTGTCTGTACGCTATCTCCAGAGCAGAGTATTTTGACGGCTCTAGAGCCAATGATTGTTGACCAAGACGTGTTGTACCCGGTGAACAGCAATGGTTTCTACATGGGCGGTGCAGCGCAGTCGTTCAGTGAGCGTCTAGCTCAAGCAGCAAGCAAGATGCCAAGCTGTTATCCAGTCGTGTTTAATGGTCGCTATGTGGGGCTTCTTCAGCGCGAAGCTATTGCGGCATGGATTGCTAACTTCTATCAGCCAGAGGCTGAGCAGAAAGAAGAGCTTTCTGTAGCCTAAGGCTGCAAGGCTTTGGTGGCGTAAGCCTTAAATTAACGCACAACTAAGTTTTTGGGTCACACAAGAGTAGCGCTCTTGTGTGGCTTGAAAGATCGACCTCGGGTTAACCTTCTCGCCTCAGACAATAAACATTCCCTCAACGGTGACTCACCGCTATCCGTTCTCCAGATAAACGAAATCTCACGCTGCATATTAAGCTGTGGAGTTGGCAGGATCTTTAGCTGGTTGTTCTCAAGCTCTTGAACGATATCCAGATAGGGCACGCAGCCAAGGTAGCTACCATTTGCCACCATAGACTTGATTACGCGCACGCTCTCGTACTCTTTCCATACCTTGATGTTGTCGATAAGACCGTGCACCGCACCATCGAAGATACGTCTGGTACCCGCACCCGGCTCACGAAGTACCCACTTTGCTTGCTCAAGCTGTGCAAGGGTCACTTGCTTATAGTGAGCAAAAGGATGGTTAGGGAGGCAATAACTACAAGATCATCATCCAGCCAGTGTTCGGTCTGAAGTCGACTATCGCTATTCTTGCCCTCAATAATACCCAGATCGCAGTCGTAGTTGAGTAGTGCTCGATGACATTCTCGGTATTCTCAACCATCAAATTAATTCGCATTTCTGGGAAATCGTTATCAATTTTACTGATAAGGCTTGGCAGTAGGTGTTTTGCTGCGGTTTGGCTAGAACAAAGGGTTAAGTTACCGCTGATCAGATGCTGCTCATGCAGACCAAATTCTATCTGCTGCGCATGTTGCAAAAGCTTCTTAGCGCGAGGTCTAAGCCAATGTCCCCAATGACTTAGCACCAATCGATTACCTTGACGGTTAAAAAGGGGGCGGTCGAGTACCGACTCGAGTTGGGAGAGAGACATGCTAACCGCAGACTGGGTCATTGAGAGTTTTTTGGCCGCGGCACTCACACTCTCTTGGCTAGCAACCGCATCAAACACGGCAATCTGCTTTAACGAATACTTAAACATAAACTCCTCCCGAAACAACGACTTGAGCGCCGATAAAACTCAGATGGGCATAAACTGAGTAAATATGGAGCTTGGAATGAGTATCAAATAATTTGATGCTCTGTGTGAATACATTCTATCACTGTGATTATTCCATAAATATAAGTTTTCAAATATGGCTTTGTGACAAGATGTAAGCGGTTTGGTGGGGGATTGGTCACAAATAGTTTATAAACCGAGCGGTTAAACTAATTCTTGTTCATGGCTTGAAATAATTTGTTTCAGGAGTATGATTATCGTCATTCGGCGATTAACCCTGTATCTAAACATGGCAAATTGTAAAAGCATGGCAGATGATCTCCTCACCAGTAGTGAAGATCAGCTTAAGCTTGAGGCCGATTTTGCGCGTCTATCTAAGGCATTGTCGCATCCAGCTCGCGTTCGCATCTTAAAGGTGTTGATGGAGCTAGAATCTTGCGGCGGATGTCTAAACAGTGACCTAGTTGGTCAGCTTGGACTCGCGCAATCTACGGTATCTGAGCATTTGAGAATCTTAAGGGAAGCGGGTTTCATTCGTAGTGAACCTCAGCCTCCAAAGGTGTGTTACCGAGTCGAGCTCGAGACGGTGGCGCAATATAAACAAATTTTGTCCGCTTTGTACTAAGCGGCATTTTTTACTAATATCAATCGTAATTCGACGATTAACGAAGGTGACCTGATGAGTCAAGCACAAACCGCAACTCCTAAAATGAGTTTTTTAGATAGATATCTAACCCTATGGATCTTCCTAGCTATGGCTGTAGGTGTAGGTATAGGTGCAATTTTTCCTGAAGTGGCTGAAATCAATGAGGCAATGTCAGTAGGCGGCACTAACATCCCGCTAGCAATTGGTCTTATTCTGATGATGTATCCGCCATTGGCTAAGGTAGACTACAGCTTGCTTGGCAAGGTAACCAAAGACCGTGAGGCGATTAAGTTATCTCTGTTCATGAACTGGATCGTAGGTCCTATTCTGATGTTCGTGCTGGCATTGACTTTCCTCGGTGACCATCCCGGCTATATGGTGGGGATTATCCTAATCGGTCTGGCTCGCTGTATCGCTATGGTTCTAGTTTGGAATGACATCGGTGGTGGTAACCGTGAATACGGTGCTGCGCTAGTTGCCCTTAACAGTGCTTTCCAAATTGTGACCTACAGCTTCATGGCGTGGCTATTTATCACAGTTCTACCACCAATCTTTGGCTATCAGGGAATGGTTGTAGATATCTCAATGGCTGAGATCGCACAAAGCGTGGCCATCTATCTGGGTATCCCTTTTGCTGCTGGTTTCCTTGGTCGTAAGTATCTTGTCGCTACTAAGGGCGAGGCTTGGTACAACGAGGTGTTTATCCCGCGCATCTCTCCAATGACGCTAATCGCACTATTAGGCACTATCGTACTTATGTTCAGCCTAAAGGGGGAGATGATCCTAGAGCTTCCAATGGATGTGGTACGCGTGGCGATTCCACTGACTATCTACTTCGTGGTGATGTTCTTTACTAGCTTCTATGTAGGTAAGCGCATGGGCATCGAGTATGACAAGAATGCTTCTATTGCCTACACAGCGACAGGAAATAACTTTGAACTAGCGATTGCAGTTGCTATCGCGGTGTTTGGTATCAACTCAGATCAGGCGTTTGCCGGTGTGATTGGTCCTCTTATCGAGGTGCCAGTACTGATTGCTCTGGTGAATGTGGCACTGAAGAAGAAGTACACACTTAAAGCTGCATAATATTGCTGAACAATTTATAAACAAAAAGCTCCTATCTAGGGGCTTCTTTTGTTTTTATATTTCTAAACGTAAAGAGCAATTATATTTTTATTACCAAATGATAGGTTAAGTTAATACCTTAATACGGAACATTTAATTTTTATCTGAAAATTAAATGTGAGCTAACTCTAGTTAAATTTTAATGAACCCAGGTTTTATGGGATCTCATGCACTCTTTTTAATGCATACAGGTGATCAATATATCATTTGACGAATGAGCGCCTGTTTCACTTCCATGTCATACAATATAGTCAGTGTATACATTAGTTAATACACAGGCACAGCGATGAAAAGTCATAAGGAGATAGCCCTAGATGCTATCGAACTGGTTAAGCCGGCCATTGAAAGATTATTCGAGCGCACTAATCGCCAAGAGCTGCATATTGTGGTTATGGATCCAAGAGTGAAGCCTTGGGAGCGTGATTTCGAAGAAGCAATTTTATGCGAAGCGCAACTGGGCAATCCAGAGCAGTGGACCATTCCATTCGATGAGTTTGCGCGCAAAAAAGCCGAGCAAGCATGGCGCAATTCTGGTGCCAACATCACTAACCAAACCCAACACACCGCTTCTTTGAGAGAAGAGGACCTCTTGTTCTACGGCTCCTTTGTTTACGGCGATGTCGTCGTGGCATGCAGTGGCGTTGAACAATGGTATGACATGCTCATCAGTGGATGGATTGCGGTCGCAATCGAGCAGTTGTGCATGAGCGAATACCAAAACAATAAAATCTCAAACCCTACACAAACGTTCAGAAACTAAATCTAGAAAACAAAAGGTCACATCATGAGTAAATTACTTAAATCGCTACTTGTAGCCGCAGGCATCATGGTTTCAGCAACCGCCGTTGCAGCAGACTACCCAAGCAAAAACATCCGTCTTGTCGTTCCTTTTGGTGCTGGTGGTGGTACTGATGCAGTTGGTCGTACTTTGGCTAACTCAGCTAAAGATATTCTGGGTCAAAACATTGCTGTTATGAACCGTACTGGCGGCGCAGGCGCTGTAGGTATGAGCTTTGGCGCTCAGCAGCGTGCGGATGGTTACACCCTGACGGTTGTAACCCGTGAGATTGCATCTCTTCCACAAATGGGCCTGATGCAGCACGATGCGAGCGACTTCAAACTGATCCGTATGGTTAACCTTGACCCTGCAGTTGTACTTGTTTCAGCTGACAGCCCATACAACACCATCAATGACCTAATCGCAGAAGCGAAGAAAGGCGACGGTGTGGTTAAGTTTGCTTCAACCGCAGCGCCTAACTTCTACCTAATGGCTCTTGAAAAAGATCAAGGTATCAAGCTAAACGCTATCCCTTACAACGGTGCAGCTGAAGCTATTCCTGCGGTGTTGGGCAAGCACACTGATGTAACTATGGTTACTCCAGGTGAAGCAATTGCACAGCTACGTTCAGGCCAACTTAAAGCTCTAGGTGTTATGTCTGAAGAGCGTATCTCTTACATTCCAGACGTTCCGACTCTAAAAGAGCAGGGCGTTGATGTTGTAACTGGTACATGGCGTGGTATCGGTGCTCCGAAGAACACTCCAGATGAAGTTATCGAGACTCTAGGCAAAGCGTTTGACCAAGCTATGGCAACTCCAGAGTTCAAAGAGTTTATGGAAAAAGGCGCTATGACCATCCATAACATGAACGCAGAAGAGTTCACTCAGTTTGTTGACCAAGATGCTAAATCTCTTGCAACACTTATCGACTAATTAGTAAGACAAATAAAGGGAGGGACTAAGGTCCTTCCCTTATTTAAAATAATAAATAAGGGTGAACGTTATGCTAAATCGACACGTTATATTTCCCTCTCTAATAATTGTATTTAGTGCAGTAGTACTTTTCTTGGTTGGCCAATTTGCAGAGCCGCGTTTTCAAGACGCGAGCGTGGACGCTAAATTCTTTCCAACGGCAATAGCAGTTATTCAAATCATTATTTGTGCGGCGCTTCTCATTCAGCACAAAATAAAGAAAGCTCAGTCAGAAAAAGAGCAACAAATTATTTCAAAGATGGCGGTGTTTGGAATTTCATTCCTGATCGGATACGCCTTCTTGATCACGGTGGTTGGGTACCTATACGCGAGTTTTGTCGCCTTTACCCTCTACCTCATCTGTTTCAAGGTGAAAAAACCGCTTTACTACGCAGTCGCTTGGTCGTTCGTGTATGGCGTGTATTACTTATTCGGTGAAGTCTTTTACATCGCACTGCCTGAAGGCATGTTTTATTAGGAGCCATTATGTTTGAACATCTATTAAATGGCTTGCTGACGGCGTTCAGCCTGAAGTCTTACCTATCCTTATCTTTGGCGTTGTGGGCGGTATCGTGCTCGGCGCCCTGCCTGGTCTTACTGCGACCATGGGTGTAGCTATCTTGCTACCCTTTACCTTCGGTATGGAGCCAACCGCGGCTCTGGTAATGCTGATCGGTGTGTATATCGGTGGTATTTACGGCGGCTCAATTGCGGCTATCTTGCTAAAAACTCCCGGAACGCCGGCATCGGCAGCCACGGTTCTCGACGGACATACATTGGCAGCCAAAGGGCAAGCGGCCCGTGCGCTATCTATCTCAGCGGTGGCCTCTTTCACTGGTGGCCTTATCAGTACTATTGTTCTGATTGCTATCGCTCCGCTTCTGGCAAACTTTGCCTTGCGCTTTAACGCCCCTGAGTACTTTGCTCTGGCTCTGTTTGGCTTGACCATTATTGCTAGCGTATCTTCGCAAAACATTCTTAAAGGTTTGCTAGCCGGTACTATCGGTCTTCTTATATCGACTGTGGGTCTTGACCCAATCAGCTCGGTACCACGCTTTACCTTTGGTGTGATGGACCTGTATAGCGGCATCAATGTTATCCCTGTATTGATCGGTTTGTTTGCTCTCTCTGAAGCTATTAATCAGATTGAGAAGATCTTGAAAGAGAAAAAGGCAGAAGTACCTAAGTTTGACCACAAGCTTCTGAGCAAGAAAGACCTGAAAGAGATGATGCCGACCGCGGTTAAAAGTGGCGTGATGGGCACAACCATAGGCTCGGTACCTGGCGCCGGTGCGGATATCTCAGCCTTTGTTTGCTACAACGAAGCAAAGCGTTCAGCTAAGAATCCTGATGAGTTCGGTAAGGGCTCGGTGCGTGGTCTTGCCGCAGCAGAGGCGGGTAACAATGGTGTTACTGGTGGCTCTCTGGTTCCACTTCTAACCCTTGGCGTTCCGGGTGATGCAGTAGCTGCAGTCCTTCTTGGTGCTTGATTGTGCAAGGCTTGACTCCAGGGCCACTGCTGTTTGCTCATAGCCCAGAGGTAGTGTACGGAGTATTCAGCTCTATGCTGGTGGCCAACGTGGTTATGCTTTTGGTAGGCCTGCTAGGTATTCGCTTCTTCTGTCGCATCATTGAGGTGCCAAAGATCCTGATGATTCCGGTGATCCTATTTCTATCAGTAGTAGGTGCCTACGCTATCAACAACTCTATGTTTGATGTGGGTATTGCGATTGCGTTCGGCATACTTGGCTTTGTATTGGGTAAGTTGGAGATACCGTCGTCACCAATTCTACTGGCTATCATCCTTGGTCCTATGGCAGAAACCAATCTGCGCAAAGCACTGCTGATGTATGACAATAGCTGGTCATTCTTGTATGAGAGACCAATAGCTCTAGCATTCGTATTGCTTGCTGTCTTCTCTGTTTATTCAACCATGAAGATGAAGAAGAAACAGAAGTTGCAGGCTGCTGAAAGCCAATAGCACTAAAATCTAATACATAAAGCCAGTGATTGAGATCACTGGCTTTTTGTTTCTCATGCGGGCAAAGGCGGGGGAGCAATGAGAAACTTGCAGTGAAAGATAAGATTACCCTGGTGTAACAAAATGTTTAGTCGGATTGTGATGTGTTTCAATATTTGTATTATTATATTAATGCATTATAGGTATCACTTGATTACAAGAACTCGCGAGTAGGGTTCGACTAAATTTCCAGAGGAATCGACTGATGCCGAAATTGAATAAAACTTCGATGCTGGTTCTGGCTGCTCTAGCAGGTGGCCTAGCGGGCTGTTCAACTACTGCCGACAATGGCAATACACAAAATGTGTTCAACACGATGCTGCTCTAGCGGCACAATACAACCTTGATGTGACCAAAGCGCCAGCAGAGAACTTTGATCTATCTAAGTTCAAACTGAACACGCCACGTGATGACGACAAGCCAGAGCGTGCAGGTAAGGTCATGGAAATCTACAAGCCTATGCTGAACGACAAGGCGAACCCTTTCTCTGACCCTGAGTGGTTCTACACAGACCCTGTAACAGGCGCTATGGTGTTTGCATCACCAAACAAGGCGATGACTACCCCTAACTCTAAGAATGCTCGCAGTGAGCTACGTGCAATGCTTTCTGATGACTACGGCTCAAAGGATAACAACTTTACCGTAGCTTCTACTAAAGACGCTGACCAATATGGCGCTATCGGCGGTGAAATGAGCGCAACCCTTTCTGTTGATTGGGTAAGTACCAGCGGTAACTATAAGAAGAACGGCGCATTTGCTACTGTAATCGGTCAGATCCACGGCTCTAAGAACGAACCTCTGAAGATCATGTATCGTAAGCTTCCTGAGCACAAACACGGCTCTCTATATTGGAACTATGAAACCAATGCTCTAGGTGATGACTACGGCAACCGTCGCGACATCATGCATGAGGTATTTGGTAAAGCAGGCCTGCGTAAAGGCGATGCTGATCCGGTAGACGGTATCCTACTAGGTGAAATCTTCTCTTATGACGTAAATGTTGAAGGTGACATCATGCACCTAACCTTTACTAAAAATCCTGGCAAGCCTGACCAAGAGATCAAGAAGTTCGATATCGACCTAGCTAAGGGTAACTATCAAGGCGACAAGTATGACCAAGGCTATGCTAACGACTGGATGTACTTCAAAGCTGGTACCTACAACCAGTGTAACACTGGCTCAAGCGGTTGCTCGAACAACGGCATCGAAGCGGGTGACTACACCAAGGTAAGCTTCTACAAATTTAAGCTTGACCAATAAACGTTGTTTATTGGCCTCTAGAACCCGCTCAACTTTGAGCGGGTTCTTTTTTATCTGCGCTCTACAAAGTTCACTTTTTCGCACTGCCAGTGCTGTGGGCGATAAGCCTAGATGGTATTTTAATGGTTGTTTGCTGACTGCTTTAGGAGTTGTGTGTGGCTAAGATCTACTTTATCTGTGGCTTTATCGGTTCAGGCAAGACCACCTATGCCAAGGAATTAGCAAAGTCCAAAGACGCGTTTCGTTTCTCTATGGATGAATGGATGATCCCTCTGTATGGAGAACATATGGAGCGAGAGGTATTCGACCAGAGACTTGCGACCCTGCAAAGACTGTTTAAAGATTCTGCATTGCAACTTCTCAAGCTCAATGTCCCGGTTATCTTTGATTTTGGCTTCTGGAGCAAGGCAGAGCGAGAAAGCATCATGGACTGGACTCATGAAGTGGGAGCTGATGCAGAGATTCACTACCTAGATGTTCCCTTTGAGGTTTGTAAACAGAGGCTACAAATCGCAACCAAGACCTTCAAGGAAAGTCCTATGAGATGACCCCAGAGATGCTCGACATGTTCTGGTCTTGGTTTGAGATTCCTTCCTCGGGCGAGGATATCGTCCGAATCGATAATACGCCGAAGTAGATCTCGATCACTAAGTGTTTTCATAGATTTGAAAGCTATGAAACTAATGCGTACCCAAATGTATAAAAATGCATCTTGATGCGTGACAAAACTCTTGTTTCCCCATGAAACGAAACCGCTTTCACGATGAAATAATCTGTAATATCTCTCTCGTAAACCCCTATCTATAAAGGTTTGGCAAACTATTTGTTCAACACATTAGTTTCATGAATGCTCGGCTCAAATCTAGATGTGAGCGGCACTAAATCTTTCACTTGTTTCATTTTTTAGAATTTTCCTATCGAGAAAACGAGCCTCGTTCTACGAGATATCGAATATCGAATGACCTCAAAACCCGAACCAATCTAATCGATAGGGAAATAAAAAAATGAAAGCATTCAAGGTCTTACCACTAACCCTAGCAGTGGCCTCTACCCTAGGCGCTTTTGCAGCTTCAGCTGCATCAGAAGCCGATCTACAAGCACTAGAAGATCGAATCGCGACTCTCGAATCTCGCGCTGAAACTACCTACCAAAACGACCAGCAACCAGCCATCCTAACGCCTGACTTCGAAGCACCTTTAGGAATCATCTTCTCAGGTTATGCGCGCTATGGTGCACACTACAAAGCGGGTGACTCACGCTACGTAGACATTGGTACCACAGGCCGCTCTGTAGGTCGTCTAGGTAACGAATCAAACGGTGGTGAATTCCAGTTTGCTAAGGTATTTGATGCTGAAGATGGACCAAAGTGGGACCTAGTGTTGATGTTCGATCACTGGTCAAACAGTGATTGGGGCTCAGAAGGTGGCGTTAACCTGAAGAAGATGTACGCAGGTGTAACCAATGTATTTGAAAGCCAACCTGAGCTTTATATGTGGGCTGGTCGTGACTTCCATCAGCGTCCACAACAGGGCATCAATGACTACTTCTGGATGTCACACGATGGTCAAGGTGCTGGTTTCTACAACCTAAATCTAGGTGGAATCAAGCTAGATATGGGCTTTGTTGGTCAGGTTGCTGATGATGGTGGTGCTCTGGGTGATGATAGCGGTCGTTATGCGGTGACCTCTAAGGTCCACGGTATTGACCTAGGCATAGGTGGTCTAGAGCTATACGCGAACTATGGTTTTGCCTCAGACGATGCGAATGACGCACCAACGGATAAGATTGATGAAGAGACTGCATGGCAAGTGGGCGCAGTACTGGGGCTAGGTGATAGCAACCGTATCGTAGCCAAATACGCCGATGGTGCGGACGACTCTGTATTTGACCTAGCCGGTGATAAACAAGTTATCTATGTGAGCTTGGAAGGTGCTTATGCGGCAACCGATAACTTCATTATCGATTACCTAGGTTCGTACAAAGATATCAGTGGTGATGATGCAACGGAAGCGAGTGAGTACTCAGCAATCGTACGTCCACAGTATCAATGGAACAGTGTGCACTCTACTTGGTTAGAAGCGGGTTATGCATACGTTGACTATGCAAACGATGATGAAGACCAAGGTTGGAAGGTTACGCTATCGCAAAACGTATCCCTTGGTGGCCTACCATGGAGTCGTCCAATGCTTCGCTTCTATGCGACAGTGGGTGATGTAGAATCAACTCGCGCGAACGTATCTAACACCGTTGATACAGTTAGCCTTGGTGCAATGTTCGAGCGTGGTGGTAATCCAAGCCGAATCCTAGAAAGTTAGCTTTAACTCCCTATTTAGGCTTAGCTTGCCCTAATAAAGCTAGAGACAAACCCTTTTGAGCACTGCTTAGCAGTGCTCTTTTTTTACGTCTAGAAACAAACTCACTCAAATAATTATTCACTTTCGTGACCGTGAAAGCCCTTTCATGAAACTGTTTCATGGGCTCATGAAAAACTTCCTGTTTATTCATAGTTTGAATATTTGCCAAAAAATCGCCTATTTCGATGTGATTTTACTCACATCCAACAAGGGCACTTTTACCCAAAATAGCCCTTGAAAGCGGTTTCTCGAAATTGGAGTTTTGAAGTGGCAACCATTAAAGAAGTATCAGAGCATGCAGGTGTATCACAGGCGACCGTGTCGCGAGTGATCAACGGCACCAGTCGTGTTAGCCATGACAAAAAGCTCAAGGTAGAGAAGGCTATCCAGGAGCTGGGCTATCGTCCGAACTTTATCGCACAGGCATTGGCATCAAGCCGCAGCGGCAGTATTGGCGTTGTGGTTCCAGAGCTCGGTGGTCCTTTTTATTCAAGCATATTACACAATATCGAGAGCAAACTTCGCCAATATGGCTATCACGTTATCGTGACTGCATGTGGCAATACAGAGCGTGAGCAGAAAGAGTCGGTTGAGTTCCTTCTTAGTCGTCGTGTAGACGCTCTGATCATGCACACCCAACACCTTACCGATGACTATCTTATTAACCTTGATGAGCAAGGCGTGGTGTTTGTGCTGATTAACCGTTTCGTGCCTGAGCTAAAGCAAAGCTGTATCGAAATTGATAATGAGTACGGCGGTAAATTGGCAACCGAGCATCTACTTAATAGCGGTCATACCCGTATTGCGTGTATCACAGGTCCTCTCGAGAAATCAGACGCGAGAGGTCGCCTACAGGCTATCGCGCAGCCCTTGAAGAAGCAGGTATCGATTACGACGAAACCTAGTAATCGAGGCGGGTTTTACTGAAGAAACCGGTCACAGCGCAGCTAAGAAATTGCTTCGCCGAGGTTGTGACTTTACCGCTCTGTTTGCATGCAACGACCACATGGCATTTGGCGCTTTTGAGGTGCTACGTGATGCCAATTATAAAATCCCTGAACAGGTTTCTCTGGTTGGATTCGATGACATCTTATTTGCAAGATATCTGACTCCAGCCCTCACTACGGTGAACTTTCCCATTGAACAGATGAGCATAGAAGCGGTTCAGCTCGCTATTCAAAAGCTACATAAAAACAAACTAGACGTGAAATTTTAAGCTTCAGCCAAATCTGATGCTGAGAAATTCCACCCATGTCTTACCACATACTCTACAAACGATTTAAGGATTGATCATGAAACTAAAAACGTTATCGCTGACAGTCGCTGCTGGCCTAGGCTTGGCAACCGCAGTTAACGCGGCAGACCAAAGCATCCGCTTTGACGGCTTTCCAGACTTCGATAGCAGCCTAAAAGTGATTCTGCCTGACTTTGAAAAAGAGACAGGTATCAAGGTTGATTACCTGATGAATAACCACGGTGACCACCACACAAAACTGACCACTAACCTTGCAACGGGCTCAGGTGCGGGCGACGTAATCGTGGTTGACGTTGAAAAGATCGGTCCTTTTGTCGGCTCAGGCGGTCTAGTAAACCTATCTGAAAAATATGGCGCAGATAAATACGCAGAGCGCTTTGCACCATACGCTTGGGAGCAAGGTAAAGGCGCAGACGGCAGTGTTTATGGTATTCCTGTAGACCTTGGTCCTGGCGTTATGTACTACCGTACCGACATCTTCGAAAAAGCAGGTATCGATGTAGATGCTGCAACTAAAGATTGGGATTCATACATAGCTGCAGGTGAGAAACTTAAAGAGCAAAACGTAAAACTCATCGCATCAGCGGCGGATGTAGCTCAAGCCATCATCTTCACGACAGTACCTGAGGGTGAAGGCCTGTACTTCGATATGGACGGAAACCCAGTAGTAACCTCTGAGCGTTTCGTTCACGCATTTACCGTAGCGAAAGAGATCCGCGACAAGGGTCTAGATGGCCGTATCCTAGCGTGGTCGAACGAGTGGTATGAGGGTTTCCGTAACGGCACCTTTGCAACTCAGCTTTCTGGCGCATGGCTACTTGGTCACCTAAACAACTGGATCGCACCAGATACAGCGGGCAAGTGGGGTGTTGATCACCTACCTGATGGCATCTATGGCAGTTGGTGGTTCTTTCCTTTCTATTCCTACTCAATCTAAGAACCCTGATGAAGCGTGGAAGCTAATCGAATACATGACAACTCGTCGTGACGTTCAGCTTAAGCACTTTGAAACCATTGCTGCGTTCCCTGCGAACGTGACTACCTACGATGACGCAATGTTTGCTGAGAAAGTAGATTTCCTTGGCGGTCAACAAGCTCGCCTATTGTTTGCTGACGTAGCTAAGAACATTAAGCCAGTAGCACCAGCTAAGGGCGACCACGTTGCTCGTGCAATCATCCTAGAAAATGCTCTGATGGAAGTGCTAGATGAAGGCAAAGACATTAAGACTGCATTG
This sequence comes from Vibrio sp. JCM 19236, assembly GCA_000830455.1. Taxonomy (GTDB): domain Bacteria; phylum Pseudomonadota; class Gammaproteobacteria; order Enterobacterales; family Vibrionaceae; genus Vibrio. The sequence continues at coordinate 17,799 of BBSB01000003.1, read as the reverse complement.
AAAGACGCAGAGCGCTTAATCAAGCGTCGTACTCGCAATCTTTAAGCTGTAATTCGGGGCGCCCTAGCGCCCCTGTATCTGACACGAGGTCATAGACAATGAACCAAGCTGCCAGCAAAGCATTAGAAAACAACGGGCGTTCCAGCCTTTTTTTAAAGCTTAACTTGAAAGCGCTTACACCATATGGCTTCTTACTGCCATTTTTGGTGATTTTTTCAGTATTTGGAATCTTTCCATTACTGTTTTCAATCTTCCTTTCCTTCCATGAGTGGAACCCAGTGGAAGGCCTTGGTGCCATGGAATATGTGGGGTTAGAGAACTACCACCTAGCACTAACTGACCCTTGGCTTTGGCGCTCACTAAAGAATACGCTGTGGCTTGCTATCACCTCGGGTGTGGCGCAACACCTTGTGGCTCTGCCTGTGGCCTACATCCTAGTTTCTCTGGGTGATCGCCTGCGTCACTGGCTAACGTCAGCTTATTTCTTGCCGTTTATCACCTCAACGGTGGCGGCATCACTTATCTTCTTCAATATGTATTCGCCAAACTCAGGCATCATCAACCAAAGCTTGATGGCGCTGGCGGATAGCACTCTATTTGGCTGGGCATTCGGATGGGTTAACGATTATCAACCTATCCGCTGGTAGAAGACGCAACCATGATCAAGCCATCCATTGCCATCATGGTGTTCTGGAAATATACCGGCTTCAATATCGTGCTCTACACCACGGGTCTGATGACTATCCCGAAAGAGATCCTTGAGGCGGCTCGTATGGATGGTGCAAACGCATGGCGCCGTTTTTGGAGCATCTCGCTGCCTATGATCCGCCCGTTTATCTTCTTCGCAGTGACCATGACCATCATAGGTAACTTGCAGCTGTTTGAAGAACCATTCGTTCTGACCCGAGGTACTGGTGGTACTGGTCAGTCAGGCCTAACCATCTCTATGTACCTGTACAAGGTAGGTTGGGAATGGCTAGAGATGGGAACCGCTTCGGCAATCTCATGGCTACTGTTTACGCTTATCGCGGCCTGTACCGCAGTTCAATTCTTCTTCTTTGGTAAGAAAGGCTTAGGGGAGCAATAAGGTGTCTATTCAAGTATTTAAACCGAGCGACCGAGCTATTGAGATCGCAACCAAGATACTCTTGGTTGCCCTAGCCACTCTGTTGATAGTGTCGGCAATCATCACGGTATTCCCGTTTGTTTGGTCTGCGCTTTTGTCTACCCGTGACCGTAGTGAGATCTTTGGTACTGGCATCAGCCTAGCCATCGGCGATAGCCTTAGCTACAACTACGAGCGCCTGCTAGAGATCATGCCGTTTTGGCAAGCCATGTTTAACTCTATCTACGTGGCATTCTTAGGCACAAGTATCTCGCTGCTGTTCTGTAGCATGGGCGGCTATGCGTTTGCGGTATATAAATTCCGTGGCAAGTCACTGCTGTTTGGCATGCTGGTGGGCTCTATGATGATCCCGCCGGTGCTGAGCCTTATCCCGTACTTCATGATAGTGAAGTTCTTAGGACTGATCGATAACCACCTAGCGGTATGCTTCCGTTTACTACTACGCCATTTGGTATCTTCCTGATGCGTCAGCACGTGGTGGCTTCTATTCCTAAAGAGCTGCTTGAAGCTGCCAAGCTAGATGGTGCTGGTGAGTTCAGAACCTATTGGAGCGTAGTGCTGCCACTGATGAAACCAGCTCTAGCGACCCTAGCTATCGTGCAGTTCGTTTTCTTCTGGAACATGTTCATGCAGCCTCTTGTGGTGCTGACCTCACCAGAAAACTACGTAATTACTCAGGCGCTTCGAAGCGTACAGGGCATTCCAAACACCCCATGGGGCGCGGTAATGCTTGGCACCACAATCTCAATTCTTCCACTAGTAACAGCTTACTTATTTGCATCTCGCCAAATGATCAGCGGCTTAACGTCGGGCGCGGTGAAAGGTTAAAAGACAATTATGATTAAGTATCACATTCCTCAAGATTCAAAATTGCGTAGCCGAGACTTCACCTTCGGCGTGGCGACCTCTTCATATCAAATCGAAGGTGGAGCCGACCAAGGTGGTCGCACTCCATCTATCTGGGACACCTTCTGTCGTAAACCTGGTGCGGTAGATAACGCCGACAATGGCGACATTGCTTGTAATCACTATGAATTGTGGCAACAAGATATCGAGATGATTCAATCTCTAGGTGTAGACGCTTATCGCCTATCTATGGCTTGGCCCCGTATTCTGCCTCGTGATGGTGAGGTAAACCCTGAAGGTTTGGCCTTTTACGAGCAGATCATCGATGAGTGTCATGCTCGCGGACTAAAGGTATATGTGACCCTTTATCACTGGGACCTACCACAATACCTAGAAGACAAGGGCGGTTGGCTAAATCGCGAAACTGCATATAAGTTCGCTGAGTATGCAGAGGTAGTAAGTAAGCATTTTGGCGACAAGATTGATGTGTACACCACGCTAAACGAACCGTTTGTTTCTGCGTTCCTTGGTTATCGCTGGGGCGAGCACGCGCCAGGCATTAAGGGCGAAAAAGAGGGCTATCTTGCCTCTCACCATTTGATGCTAGGTCATGGTTTGGCAATGCCAGTGTTGCGTAAGAACGCACCTAACGCTATGCATGGTGTGGTGTTTAACGCAACACCGTCTTACCCACTTACCGAGGTTGACCAAGGCGCGGCGGATTACTGCGAAGCAGAAAACTTCCATTGGTTCATTGACCCAGTGTTAAAAGGGGAATACCCAGCTGCGGTAATGGAAAAACGTGCCGATGCCATGCCAATGATCCTTGACGGTGACCTAGAGATTATCTCAGCACCTGTGGATTACATAGGTATCAACTACTACACCCGCAGCGTGGCAAAATTCAATGAGCAAGGCGATGTTGAGACCATCAAAATGGAAGAGTCAGAGAGCACATTCATCGGTTGGGAGATCTATCCTGACGGATTACGTGACCTTCTGATTCGTCTGCACAACCGCTACGACAACATCCCACCTATGTACATCACCGAAAATGGCGCGGCGGGTAACGATTCCGTTGAGAATGGTGAAATTGATGACGAACAGCGCGTGCGCTACTTCCAAGGCCATTTAAATGCAGTGGATGAAGCGATAAAAGAAGGTGTACGTGTTGATGGGTATTTTGCTTGGAGCCTAATGGATAACTTCGAGTGGGCCTTCGGCTATCGCCAACGCTTTGGCATCGTGCACGTGGACTATGCAACCCAAAAAAGAACATTGAAAAACAGCGCTATTGCTTATCGAAATATGCTTCTAGAGCGCGCAGAGGAGAACAAGTAATGGCTAAGGTAGAGTTTCGCAATATCAAGAAATCCTTTGGTGATGTCGAGGTCGTTAAAGAGTTTGATTTCACTGTAGAAGACGGTGAGTTTGTTGTATTCCTTGGCCCGTCGGGCTGCGGTAAGTCAACCACCTGCGCATGCTAGCGGGCCTAGAGAGCATAACCTCTGGTGATATCTATGTGGGCGATAAGCTGATGAACAAGATAGATGCCAAAGACCGCGATTTGGCTATGGTGTTCCAAAGCTATGCTCTGTATCCACATATGACGGTATACGAGAACATCGCTTTTGCTCTGAAGCTAAAGGGCATGTCTAAGCCGGATATCGATGCTGAGGTGCGCAAAGCAGCTAAGATGCTTGAGCTTGAGCAACTGCTAGACCGTAAGCCAAAAGAGCTATCGGGTGGTCAGCGTCAGCGTGTAGCAATGGGACGCGCTATGGTGCGCACTCCAAAGGTATTTTTATTCGATGAGCCTCTATCTAACCTAGATGCCAAACTACGTGGCGTAATGCGTGAAGAGATTAAACAGCTTCACCGCGAGCTAAAGACCACCACTATCTATGTAACCCACGACCAGATTGAGGCGATGACACTGGCAGATCGCATCGTGATTCTTAAAGATGGTTATGTGGCACAGGTGGGCACTCCTACTGAGGTATTCCAGCGCCCAGCGAACAAGTTCGTCGCTCAGTTTATCGGTAACCCATCTATGAATATGCTTGATGCCAAGCTGGTGGATCAAGACGGTGATTGGAAGGTACAGATTGGCGATATCACTATTCCACTGCCTGAGCGCTTCAAGGCGCATGCGTCAAAGAATGTGGACCTTCATTTTGGTGTTCGCCCAACAGACATTCACCTTCGTGCAGAGCAGGTAGACCACGACCGAGTATTGCCAATTCCTGTAGCGATAAAAGATAAAGAGCTTCTTGGCGCGAGCATACTTCTTAAAACAGAGATCGCTGGCCAGCCTCTTATGATCGAGACTCAGGCTGCAGAGGTGAATAGCGAAGATACCACCTTGTATCTCGACCTAGATGCTATCCATCTGTTTGATTCAATGAGTGAAAACTCACTCGCTAGCTAATTTCCTTATCTAATAAACCCAATAATCAGCCCCTCTAGAGATGGAGGGGTGAAGGACAATAATGATGAAATTTGGATATTTTGACGACAAGAATAAAGAATATGTAGCCACCACGCCTTGCACCCCAATCAAATGGTGTAACTATGTTGGTACGCTAGGTTTTGGCGGTCTAGTGGACAGCAATGGCGGTATCTTGCTATGCAAGGGAGACCCGGCGCTAAACCGCATCACTAAATATATTGCCCAACTTCCAAACTCAGAATTTAAGGGCTCGACCATCTATCTAAAGGTGACCGATGCCAGTGGTAAGCAAGAGATCTTTTCTCCTTTCTTCACACCGACTTTAAAGCCATTGGATAAGTTTGAGAATCACACAGGGCTTTCTTACACCCGCATAATCTCTGAAGCCTTTGGTGTGCGCTGTGAGGTGACCTTCTTTGTCCCAAGCGACGATGAGGTGCTGCTTCAGGATATTCGAGTTGCTAACATCTCAGGTGAAGAGCTGCATATCGATGTAGTGCCAGTGATTGAGTTCACCCACTTTGATGCTTTAAAACAACTGCTCAATGCTGACTGGGTGCCACAAACCATGACCTTAAAGGCGCACCAAGACGGCGAACATACCGTACTTGAGCAGTACGCCTTTATGAAGCGTGATTACGCGGTAAACCTAGTGACAGCCGATCGCCCGGTAACCTCGTTTGATGGCGATAGAACCCAGTTCTTGGGTGAGTACGGCTATGGCAGTTGGGCTGCACCTAGGCCCTCACTCAAGCTGAGCTGAATAACAGTGAATGTCTGCGTGGCGATAATATCGCGGCTCTTAACCTAAGACTCGGTTGGCTGAGTCCTGAGCAAACAGAGCGCACCGTGGTTCAGCTTACCCAGATGGAGAGCTTAGAAGCCGCGAGACCACTTATGGCTAAATACCGTAACCTGGATGCGGTTGATGAAGCGTTTGAGAAATTGGGTGGTTTTTGGGAGAACTACCTTGAGACGGTTCAGGTGGAAACACCAGATGCGGCCATGAACTCAATGCTGAATGTGCACAACCCGCGCCAATGTCATACCACTAAAAACTGGTCTCGCTATCTTTCTCTATATCAGCTTGGATATGGTGCGCGAGGCATCGGCTTCCGCGATTCTTCACAAGATACCCTAGCGTAATAACCCATATGCCAGAAGAAGCGCGTGAGCTTATTGAAAGACTGCTGTCGGTACAGAATATCGATGGCTCGGCCATGCACCAGTCTTCCCATCTACCATGGAAGCGAACGCGGGTGACTCTCGCGAAGAGGAAGACCGTCCAGATTATTATGGTGATGATCACCTATGGATCATCTTTGCGGTGACCCAGTATGTGAAAGAGACTGGCAATGCGGACTTCCTAGATAAGCTGATTCCATTCTATCAAAAAGACAGTAATGGCAAGCCGATTGAAGAGGGAACGGTATGGAATCACCTATGCCGCTCTATCGAGTTTACCCAGAACAATAAGGGTGAACATGGACTACCACTGTTGGGTTTTGCTGACTGGAATGATACGGTGAACCTGCCAACAGGTGCCGAATCTATGATGGTGGCAAGCATGTTTGGTAAGGCACTAAACGACATGCTGGATCTGTGTGAGTACCGTGGAGAAACTCAGCTAGCTGAGCAGTTCAAGCGCTACTACCTAGAGATGCAGGACACTATGAATAGCGTAGGCTGGGATGGAGAGTGGTATGTGCGTTACTTCGATGAGAAGAGCGAACCAATCGGCTCGCATAAGAACGAACAAGGCCAGATCTACACCAATGGTCAAAGCTGGCCAGTGATCTCGGGCTTCGCCACCGCTGAGCGTGCTACTCAGGCATTAGATTCAGTGTATAACAAGCTCAATACGCGCAACGGCATCAAGCTCTCAACTCCAGGCTACAACGGCTTCGATCCTAAGCTTGGAGGCGTTTCTACCTATCCACCAGGTGCAAAAGAGAACGGTGGTATCTTCCTACACGCCAATCCTTGGGTAATGATCGCAGAAGCTATTGTGGGTAATGGTGACAGAGCTTACGAATATTATCGCCAGATCAACCCTGCTTCGAAAAACGATAGCCTAGATGTGTTTGAATCTGAGCCTTATTGCTATCCGCAAAACATCCTAGGTGATGAGCATCCACAGTTTGGCTTGGGGCGAAATGCTTGGTTATCAGGCACCTCTTCTTGGACCTATGTGGCAGGTACTCAGTGGATCTTAGGTGTTCGACCTGAGATGGACGGACTTATTGTAGACCCATGTATCCCACGTGACTGGCCTGAGTTTAAGGTGCGCCGTAAATTCCGCGGGGCGACCTATCACATTCAAGTTAGCAACCCTAACGGCGTTTCCAAAGGCGTGCTTAAAATGCGCCTCAATGGAGACCTTATCGAGGGTAACAAACTACCTGTTCGCACCCAAGGTGAGCACCAGGTAGAAGTCATCCTAGGCTAAACCTGAGAGGGCTAGTGATAGCCTCTGCTTTCTCGCCCAGCAATCAAAAGAACAGACCTAACATGAAAAACACTATCCCTTACACAAGCTATGCAGGAAACGCCCAGCAGCTAACCACTAAAGGTGATGCCGTAGAGTTTATTCAGCCTTGGTATACCCCTATTTCTACGACACCAGAAAACACCGGTATGGCAGTGGGCGGTATAGGCAATACCTTTAGCCTTACTCCAACAGGAAGTACGCCAAACTTCAGTTTTATTCCGGGTATCTTCGTTGATATCTCAGATGAAGATATTCATCTGAACGATTTTATATCTCAATTGCTGAGGTGCCAATCTTGACTGTCTCGGTCTGAAATCAGAGGCAGAGGCGCGAAATTATCTGGGGTATTACCCTGCGCTATTCTCGGGTAAGACAATAGATGCAGATTCAAATTTGCTGACTGAGATTAAGGCATCCCTTTCTAACGGACGCTTCTATACCGATAACAGAGAGAGTCTCATCCGCTGGAATATCGAACTCTCTCCAAGAAGCCTTGATGCCATAGTCAAAGACGCCTCCTCGGTACAGACCCAAATCCTAGTGGCCTTAGATTTCTTTAAAGGGCTACTTATCAATACCTCTGCAGTAGCAAGACAGCTTGATGCTAGTGGTACGAGTGAGATTGAGTCTGTTTCAGCACGAGATATCGATTATCGCGCTCTTTACCCTATGGCCGAGTATGAATATCAAGGGCTGGGCGAGGTATCGTTAACACGCAAGGTGGTTTCACCCTTGGTGAAAGAGAACGCTAAGCTTTGCGGTCTGCCTAGCCATTGGAACTATTTTGAAGTGACTAACCATGGTTCTGAGGCCAAGAGCATCACCTTGGTTCAGCCACTTCTTAACCTGCTGGGCTCTACCTATCGTAAGGGGCGTGATGGTATTCAGGATTCGTTTTGCACCTTAACGCAAAACCCAATCAATCAGGTGCACAGCAAGGTAGAGTATCAGGTCGAAGACCAGGCCTATCTGGGTATCAGTATGGGCACCAACTCGCCGTTTGAAGGAGATATTGCGGGTGAGGTGAGCTTGGGTGTTGCCGTAGACTTGAAACTTATTGATTCGGGCAAGGCGAGTGTAACGATAAAGCCACAAATCTATTCGACTAACACTGAAACCGAGGTCATCAACGCCTTGATGACAGGTCGTACCGATGCTGATTTTAACCGAGGAATCTACTCAGGTCGTGAGGCTTTGTCCGGCTTAGCGGTTATCAACATAGAACTTGAACCAGGTGAAAGCTGCGAGCTGCGATTCTTGCAAACTCAAGACCACAGCAAGATTGCCCTTGGTGATTGGCATAGCCAAAAGGCCTATACCCAGTATTTTGATGATGTGCAGAGAACAGCGCAGATCAACAAGCATCTGCTTGCGCACTTTGAAACAATCGAGAGCGCTCTAGTAGAACAGCAGACCGAATATCTGGCTCTAGCGAATTCTCAGTTCGAAGATGAAAATAGAGCCGAGCGTTTTGCGACTATGGCTATGAACACCCTCTCTTTCTTAGCTGAATCCACGGTGTGGGATAGGGAGAATAAGTTCTTGGTGAAAGAGTGTGTGGACTACCCATTCTTTAACTCTCTTGATGTCTATTTCTATGGCTCTTTCTCAATTCTTTATCTACTGCCAGAGATCGATGGTGCGTGATGAAAGATTTTGCTGAGGCTATTTTGGCGGAAGATCCAACACAGAGACGCTACTGGGAATATGAGGACAAGCCGTTTGCTGAGCTTATTGATGCTAAGTATCAGGGCACGCGTGCCGTTCGCGGCGCGGTTATCCATGACCTTGGGAGTCCGTTTGATATCCAGCCAGATGCCTACAGTTGGCACAACGTCAAAGAGTGGAAGGATCTCGCGCCTAAATTTATCTTAATGGTGTATCGCCACTATCAAAAGACAGGGAACCGTGAGGTAGTTGAGTCTTGCTGGGAAGCCATCCTTGAGAGTTTGAATTACCTAGAAAGCTTGATAGAGCCTGGTGACCTATTGCCTCTAACTCGAGGCACGGATGATACCTTTGATAACCTTTCATCTCATGGTATCTCAATCTACTGTGCAAGCTTGTGGGCCGCCGGTCTCAAGTCTGCATCTACCTAGCTGAACTTATGGGCAGTGCTGATCTAGCTATTGAGTTGGAAGCTAAGTCGTCGGCTGTAGTGGCAGAGGTTGAGGATTCTTTATGGGATGAAGAGCGCGGCTACTATCACTTCTTTGTGACACCGATTCAGACCAAGCATCTTACCGGGGAAGGCGCTGAGGCTTTAAATTCAATGGGTATCCCTGCAACTGGAAATTCTATTGAAGACAAAAATGCACTCAATCTATACCTAAACCAAAGGGATGATCTATCGGTTGATAAGCTTGCTGAGCGACGCGCTAAAAAGCATGCTTTAAAACAGCAGGCACCGCAGGCGTTTACCTCTGACTTCGACGCTATTTTGGATCTCGACTCAGACAATAGCTTTGGTGATGCCATGCTAGCAGACAGCTACCTCAAATTGACTTCAGGCTCTGGCCTATTCAAGCCTGAGCGCGTGCAGCGTTCTCTTGAGTTTACCCGTCAAACTAACTTTCTGAGTAATAGCCCTAAGGTTGGGGTGGCGAACATGACCTTGCGTGATGGCATGCCTCATGAGGCCTTTCAGGCGCAAGATGTGTGGATTGGGGTTCAGTTTAGTGTGGCCACTGCCCTTAAACTGAGTGACAAACCCGTTCTTGCGGAAGAGCTGATGGATACCACCTATCTAGCGCTGTATAGCCTTGCTCGTATCCCATTTGCCGCTCCAGAGGCTTTAACGCCTCATGCACGGTAGATGAAGAGTTACTCATTAGCATGGGCGTGCATGCAGACGAGTCGAGAGCTTGGATTGAGGTACTAAAAGAGCAGAGCATTTTGCTGACTGACGGTCGCGTAAACCCTGAAGCAGACCTGAATATGTTTGAGTTGGAGCATCAGCAATTGCAACATCATCAAGCTAAGGTGATGGAGCTGGTGGCACAGACAAGCTTGAAATATACCGCAGGACGCTATTTTAGACCTGGAATGATCTTCGCCTATTTGTATTAAATTTGATGATTAAAGTCTCGAATAGTCGATAAAAACTAAGATATCACCTTTTGATGTCTCAAACTTAGCCCCTTTAACTCGTTTTTAGGGGCTTTATACCGTAAATATGGAATCTATTTTCGTAAGCTTGGAGGGAAACATGAAAAAGAAGAAGGTGCCTACCGTCTATGACGTGGCCAAACTTGCGGGTGTTTCTCCAAGTACCGTCTCTCGATTCCTAAATCGAACCACCTATGTCTCGAACGAGAAGAGCGAAAAGCTGAAGAAGGCTATCCGTGAACTTGGCTATGAGACCAATCAAAATGTAGGCTCAGAGGGTAATCGCCGCTCAATGACCATAGGCGTTTTGATCCAACATCCTGACAGCCCTTTTACCAGTCGATTCCTCAACGATATGGAAAAGATGTTACTGTCATTGGGCTACTCACCGGTTATCGCAACCGGTCACTGGCAGCGCAACCTTGAAAACGATGCTCTTGATTATTTGGTCAAGAGTAATGTCGATGGGATGATTATCGTCACCGGCAATATCGAGGAAGAGAAAATAATTCAAGTGGCGCAGAACATACCTGTAGTCGCCATTGGTTATCAGGTGAAAGCGCCGAATGTATGCAGCATTCAATTCGATAATACTATGGGCGGTTATCTCGCCACCTTACACTTGCTGCAGCAGGGGCATGTGAATATTGCGCACATTAAGGGGCATTCGGGACAACCAGATGCGACCAATCGCTTTGAGGGCTATAAGAAAGCACTGGCTGAGACAGGTATTCGTTATAGAGCTAACTTAGTCAAACAAGGTGATTTCAGTAGCGAACTCGGTTATGAAAAAACCATTGAGCTCATCGAATCCAATATTCATTTTTCTGCTATTTTTGCAGCGAACGATCAAACCGCTTATGGAGCGATCAAAGCGCTGACAGACAATGGCTATAAGGTTCCAGAAGATGTTTCTGTGGTCGGTTTCGATGACCTGCCGACGTCTCAGTACTTTACGCCAGCAATCACTACCTTGCGCCAACCTATTGAAGAAGTTGGAGTTATCTGTGCTCGCTCGATCATCAATATGCTCAACGGTGAACCTTATGAGACACGAATACCACCCATTGACCTGATGGTGAGGCAGAGCACGCGCTCTATCTATGAGGCAATAAAAGAATCCTAAAAAATCGGCCCGACTATTAGTCGGGCCGATTACTTTTAGAACTTGTGTTGATACTGAATACCAACTATCAATGCGTCTGGCGTGACTGTGGCAGCAACATTTTCAGTGCCGACAATCTCAAGCGACTCATCAACCTGTGTCGATTCACCAATTACCCAACTTACACCAAGGTCAACCGTGCTGTTCTCATTAAAGTGATAGCTACTACCAAAGGAGATCCAGTGGCGGTCACTATCAGGAATCGAGAGTGAGGTCAGCTGATCGACAGGAGATGCGTCAAACATATAGCCAGTTCGCAGAACCCATTTTTCAGACAGGTCATAGGTTGCGCCGATTGATATGTGTCCCGCATCCTTCCAGTTGTAGTCTTTGATTGATGCTTCATACGAAGGTGAGGTTAGCGCATTAAACTCAGACCAGTTAACCCATTGCAAGCTGTAGTGAACAGCCCACTTTGGTGCCAGCTTGTGCCAACCAGAAAACTCTGCCATATCAGGTAGAGGGACATTCATTTTGGAAGCTGGATCTTCATCTAGCTTGTCTATGCTGCCTTCAACCTCGATATCTGGCTATAGCGGTAAGAGAAACCTAACTTATGATTTTCATTAATTTGATATGTAATACCAAGATTACCGCCGATGCCAAAGCCGTCCGCGTCGATATTAACCAGTGCGTCATCACGAGAGATCTCTCCCGTACCATAGATGACATCTAGGCCGATACCTAGGTTAATCTTATCGGTTAGCTCATACGCTAGTGCAACGCCCGTATTGATGCTGCTTAGATAGGTCTTTCCACCGAATCGGCTCGCTTCAAATGAATCATCATACTCGACATTCGTACCAAAGTTAGAGTGCACGGTAAAACCTAGGGTGAACTTAGAGTCTTGCAATGGATGCACATAGTGAAGGTTTGGTACTAGGGTCCCCGCCCCAATACTCTCATCGGGAAGAGATTGAGTATCACCTAAAACCGGAGTGTATTGGATATCCGTTACGTCTACACTGCTGTCGATATAAACCGCACCTAGGATAGCGAAGGCTGCCCAATAAAAGCCATGGCGGCGGCGTTTTTCGATACGATAGCTGCGCTGTCAGCAATAACTGCATCACCGGCAAAAGCGCGACCTAGGCCAGTTGCCGATTGAGAGTTAAGTTGAAACCCTGCTGCTTGGGTTAGGCAGGGTAGCAGCAAAGTGGATGCTGCAATTACTTGATATTTATTTTTCATTTTCAGCCGCCACCTGTGTTTGTACGTGTTCTAGGTTAGTAATGGCGACTTCAGCTCCGTCGGTGTCAACCATAGAAGCGACCATTTCTTGTTGGGTTTTCGTTGCGTCTCGAACGAAGTCCATAACTTCACCTGTAGGAAGACTTGGTAAACCTGTCTCGTCCATTGGACCTTCATATGGGAACATGTAAGTACCATGGCCTCCCGTAGTCAGCCTTACAACGCCACGGATTGGGGAACCAAATGTGGTTTCTTCTGTGATAGGAGCTAGATCGAGCGCTTTGATAAGCGGATTTGTACCAGTACGGATGTTGTTGTCAGCCGAGTTTGGTACCACGGTATCTGGCATATATTCACCAACTTCACAGGTATCACCACAGTTACCAACTGCTTCAAGAAGCAGAGTCGGCTGACCGTTCTCAGTTTGACGAGAAGTGAAACTTGCTGGATCTGATGAGTCGATAGTTAGCTGAACGCCTTGTAGCAATTCAGGTTCTATCAATGCCCAAGCATCATCTTTTAGAGAGGCAATAGCATCAGCATTCTCTTGTGACTCAGCTTCAAACTCATGCAGTGCAACAATACACTCTTCGTTAGTTGCCTCTTCTGTACATATGTTCGGTAGCAAGGTTTCAGCTAAGCTGCGTTCAACATCCGAAGAGTCTTTTACGCCTTCAATCGTCTCTGGTCTTAGGGTGTGAGAGTTCAGAACTAAGTTTGTTAGCCCTTGACCCGGTACTACAAAATTCGCCGTTTTGAATGTCAATTCAGGATGGTTTTGGCTGAACTCAGAGATCATTACAGAAGTGATGCCACCCAGTGATAGACCAATCAGATGCACATCAGTTTTCTTAACCCAGTCTAGTGAGTTAAGTGCACTGCGCAGGCTTATGAAGTCAGCAACGGATTGTTGCAAGTTAGAACGCAGGGCCAGAGGGGAGTCAATATTGATGAAATACGACTTTTCGGCTCTCGCGCTGATCTCTTGCTCTGGGTTATCTTGATCTGCGTTGCCATAGCGGATACGAGTACCGTGATATGGCATATCGATAGCTACAACGGCATAACCATTATCCGTAAAGTCTTTAAGCATGGTAGAAACCGTGCCCTTCTCACCAGTTACACCGTGAACAAAGATAACGGTTGGTAGCTGAGTTACTCGATCCCAACCATCAGGAACGTAGATATCTGTTTCTAAAAGTTCTTTATATTCAGGATCAGTGATTTTAGGCGTTGGATTATACTTCGTTGGAAATGCGCCATCTTCCGTGGTAATCCACTCAAATAACGGTTTGCATGTGTTTTTCAGGTCGTACTTATTTAAGTCACACTCTTCTAATTCACGATCTTTAGTAAATGGCAGATAGAATGGTGCTTTTAGAGCCACTCGATATAGGTCGTAATAATCTTTGAATTCGCGCTGTTTCGTTTCATCGCCAGGCACACTTGCAAATTCTGCTTCGCTCAAACTAATTTCGACCATAGCGTCTAGCACGGCGTAGCTATCTTGAGTAGTGAACTCAGCAGCATATACAGGGTTACCAGCATCCGGAGCTTGCGTGATGGCGCGATCTACTTGCTCTCTCAGCTCTTGTTGCTCTGGCGACAGCTCTGCAGGGTTAGCCAAGATAAGGTCTGTAAAACTTTGGTCTGCTTGCAGAGCGTCACCACTTTCGGTTTTCACGCCGTCAGTCACAACAATATGGTACGTAGTATTGTGTTTTAAGCTTGCTTGGCACTCAATTTTGATTTCTGAGCCTGTTGCAGAAAGCTTAGTTGGAACTAGGTTGCCAGAGTCATCGATCAGCAGTACGTTGCCACCGAGTGAGCTGTGATCCAGAGGATGTCTCTGTTCTGAATCTGCGGCTTGCACAGGTATTAAAATTGGTTCAGCGCATAAGCCCCAGCCATCAAGTGCAGCGTAAGATTGAGTGAAATCTTGGTAGTAAGTGTGCTGCTCTTCATAAACTGGCTCACCTGCGCCTGAAATAGTGTGGTCTGTCTCGTCGTCATAACCATAACCGTCGTTAGGTTAGGCAGTTCATTGAGATTGTAAGGAATATAGACAGATGCTTGGTCAGCATTTGATGTAGTTTCTGAATTACAGCCAATCAGAGACAAGCCAAGTAGTGCGTATATGCAGTGTCGATTAAAATTCGGCAAAACGACTCCTTATATAGTGTTCGTGGTGGGGGGACATCAGCAACAACTGAGTTATTGCCGATGGGTGGAGCATTCCAGCGAAACAGCTACCAAAATGACCGAAAACTATAATGGAGAGTCGAAACATCTAGCACTCAAACAGCCTGATTGAGAGATAAGCGCATGATTAGAGAAGGATTTAGTTTATCTAATAAGAATTTAGATAGGTTTTTAACTAACTGAAGTATATTGGTTTATGCGCATTTAGCTGTTTGCTATATTGCTTAACAAGAAAGTAACAACAACAAGTGTGTATGTTTGACCAACTTACAGTAAATGGCTCGATACAGATTGACTTTGTAGCTGGGGAAATCCACCACCTAGGGTCTGGTCGCGTCTATAGAATTGGCACCAATGAGAGTGAATTGCTCAAGTTTCTATGTCTGCACCCTCATCAGACTTTGACTCGTCAGCAGTTGATAGAGAAGGTGTGGCGCTCCAAGGCATAGTCGTTGAAGATGGTAGCTTGATGCAAACCATATCATTATGCCGAAAGGCTCTTGAGGACAATGATGGGCGTATTATTTTCACTGAAAGAGGGCAGGGATACCGCTTTACAGGCGATACTCAAACTTCTGCTGAGATTACTAAGAAACCAGTTGAGTCAGGTAAGGGGCCTCAAACCCTTTCACCAAATTTCATCCTAGGTTTAGTTGCGATCTTCGCTGTTTCTTCAGTGTCTGCATATTTCGCTTTTTCTAGTAAACAACAGCCTTTGCGATTCACGATTGAAACCACTGCGTTTTCTCTATGCACCTTGAGTACTGATGAGCTTGCCTATACAACACTGTCAAACGTCACCAGTTATAGACTTGTAGATAAGCAGATAATCATCGATGAGCAAGGTCGTTCAGTTACCTTCCCTGTAGGAAGCGAGGAGGTTATCTGTGAATAAGAAACTAGTATTGTGCGCATTGACCGCTGCAATAGGCGTAGGTGCAGGTTATTTCGCTGCAAACTACTCAAAGTCACACTTGAGTGGAGCGTACTATGGAAAGACAGCCTCTGTTAATCAATCCAAGCTTGGGCTCATAGTGAATCAACCAAACGTTAAGGTTGAGTTCAAAAGCAATCAAGAATACGACCTGCTTTATCTAACGAGCAAACTTGTCGGCTTTAGCTCAGGCGGTGAATACCTAGTAACTGGAAGTTCAATATCGCTACAAGAAAACAGGCACGACAAGATAGTGCCGGACCGCGACCTAGAGTTTTACGAGAAGGTAATGATTAGTGGCGGTGCAATACTTTCAAACGATTCAATGGATTATTTGACCATTGGTGATAACGAGTTCCTACTTATTTCAGAATACGGAATGCTTCATTTCTGTAAAGGTAACCCGTGTGAAGAGCTAGAAGTGTATTCGAAGTTCAGTGATTGATTTACTGAAGTTTAGATAATAAAAAAGCACCCATCAGGGTGCTTTTTCGTATGAATTGGTGGAGCTGGCGGGAGTTGAACCCGCGTCCGAAAACCATTCATCATTGGTACTACATGCTTAGTCGATCTTTAAATTCACCAAGTACCTGCGAACCGACACGCTAGTAAATGACTATCCTGAATTAAACTTCGCCGTTCATCTCTCAGGCGGGAGAATCCGGGCTAGCTTTTTTGGGTTTGATCTCTTGTTGGTCCCCGTCTTAAAAGCGGAAGCTAGGGCAAGAGAGCTCTCAGCAGGTTATTAAGCTGCTAGTGCGTAGTTTTCGTCGTTTGCGACTATTTTTTTGCGGCTTTTTACGTGGCCAACCGCCCCACGACATGCACCTCAGACTTCAGAATTCCCGTCGAATCCTAGATCAGCCCCGAGTGTCCTTGCATAGTACCAGAAAAGCTTGGTCTGTCTAGCGCTATGCGAATTGGATGCTTATTATTAGCGCAACTTGCTCTTCATGATACGAGCTTTGTCGCGAGCCCAATCTTTTTCTTTAAGATCGGTTCGCTTGTCATGTAGCTTTTTACCTTTAGCTACACCAATTTTAATTTTAACCCATGAACGAGACCAGTACAGGGATAGGGCGGTAAGGGTCATACCATCCTATGAATGCTACCAAATAGGTTGTCTAGTTCTTTGCGAGAAAGAAGTAGTTTTCGAATTCGGGTAGGGTTGGCTACTATATGAGTAGAGGCTTGGTTAAGAGGGATGATGCTCATACCACTGATAAAAGCTTCACCATCTTTCAAATAAACGTAACTTTCTGCGATGTTCGCTTTGCCCTGGCGAAGTGATTTCACTTCCCAGCCTTGTAGCTCAAGTCCCGCTTCGATTTCGTCTTCGATGAAGTATTCGTGACGAGCCTTTTTGTTTAGCGCAATAGTGTTACTAGTCGCTTTAGTTTTTGATTTTTTCTTTGCCATAATGGCTTCATTATACGGATTGCCTTATTATAGGGAAATTATTTTTGTTCTCACTGGAACAAAATTTAGGCAAATTAGTGGTTTAGCTTTTGAGGAGATGAAATGCCGATCGTTACCCGTTCAGCCTTGGTGTCGTTTAGTGCTGAGCAGATGTTTAATTTGGTCAACGATGTTTCACGTTATCCTGAATTTTTACCTGGATGCTCAGGCAGTAAGGTGCATCAAGCTGACGATACCAGTATGACCGCTTCCGTGGATGTATCCAAAGCGGGAATCAGCAAGACATTTACTACAGAGAACAAGCTTGTATCCGGTAGTGTTATCGAGATGAATCTAGTGGATGGCCCCTTTAAACATCTGCGTGGTGGATGGTTCTTTACCCCACTAGATGAGCAAGCCTGTAAAGTAGAGCTAAAACTAGAATTTGAGTTTTCCAGCAAGATGATTGAGATGGCCTTCGGTAAGGTATTTAACGAGCTGACCTCTAACATGGTTAACGCTTTCACCAGTCGTGCTAAACAGGTTTATCCTTGCTATGAGTATTGATTCCGAGATGATTCACGTAGAGGTGGTATATGCACTTCCACAAGAACAGCGCGTTGTGTCACTGGTTGTAAGCCGTGAATTGACGGTTGAGGAGATCATTGCTCAATCTGGCTTGTTGGCCTTGTATCCTGAGATCGATTTAAAGGTGAACAAGGTTGGGGTTTATAGCCGCAACGTGAAGTTAAACGCCACAGTGCGAGACCAAGACAGAATCGAGATCTACAGACCACTGCTTGCTGACCCGAAAGAAATTCGCCGCAAGCGAGCTGAGCAGGCCGCTCAACAAGCCGCTGAAGCTAAAGCGAAATAAATCAGATAG
>BBSB01000004.1:0-255333 GCA_000830455.1 Vibrio sp. JCM 19236 | reverse complement strand
AATAAAGAAAAGGAGCTCAATTGAGCTCCTTTTTTATTGGCATTTCTTTAGCAATTCAGACAAGACTTTGAGTTCATCATCCGAGCGATTCTTCAGCTCATTATTACCTCGAGTCACGGTCGCTATCCCAACACCTAAGTCTTGGCTTATCTGTCTCTGTGAACATTGCTGATTGAGCAACATATCCAAGATCTTGGCTCGGGTAACCAGAGCCTCTCGCTCATCAGCGGTGAGCATAATGGAGAGCAGGGTCTGCTGACTTCCCTCATCTACCGCCTTTTCTATCATCTGTAGAACCTTAGTCCACTCTTCTTCTGACACGCTTAATTTCTTACTTGTTCTGCCTTAGATGTATTAATACTTCATTTCGGCTTCTAAGTCAGATAAAAACGTCCCTTTCTTATCGAGCAGATCACGATAATAGACCTCGAACATCAGCACATTCATGATGTAGCCACGCGTCTCTTTAAACGGAATCGCTTCAATATAAGAGTAGGCATCGACCTTACCACCGGTGCGTTCACGCCACAGTTTCACACGGTGTGGACCGGCATTGTAAGCACCAAAGGCAAATAGGCGATTGCCTCGTAGGTCTCCATCAAGCTGGACAGATAGCGACTGCCAATCTCGATATTCTTACCCACGACAAACAGCTCTTCTGCACCTTGGTAATCGATATCGTACTTCTTGGCTGTGTAAGAGGCGGTCTTTGGCATGATCTGCATCAGACCACGTGCTCCCACAGGGGATTTCGCATCAGCGTCTAATGCACTCTCTTGACGAGCCAGCGCCATCAAGGTGATAGGGTCAATATCATACTTCTCGGCATAGAAGTTAAACCACCATTGGTGTGCTCTCGGGAAACGCAAGCTCAGGTGATCCCACATCCCCGCTTCAATGGTGGCTGTCACCGTCAGGTTATGCCAATTTCGTTTAGCCGCATATTGAGCCAAAGCGCGTTGCTGTTCATCGTCGGCTCTGGCTAATAACCAGCGCCATTCACGTTTTGTAGCCGTAATCTTGTCCACATCAATGAGCTCCTTGATGCGAGCAAGGCTGGACTCAAACTGAGTTATGGAAGCGCTCTTATCCGCCATTACTGTGGAGTTATAGCGTGCCGGTACCTTAAGATAATCCGCAGCTGCAAGGCTATAAAAGTTTCGATAGCCCAAAATCGTCTTCATTCGCGCTTTGCCTTGCTCTACATCGCCTTGAGCTATCTCAGTACGCGCTAGCCAATATTGCCAGCGTTTTGAGTTCCTCGCCTTTTCAGGCATGCGCTCTATCCACAGCTCGAGACTAGCCCAATCTTGATGCTGAATGGCAAGACGAGCACGTCGCTCAAGCCAAGTCTGATTAGTGCTCTTCATCAAAGTAGCGTCACGCCACTTGGCTAACTCTTCATCGTCGGTATTGATCAGGCTGTAAGCGATATAGTCCGCGGTCTGTTGATACTCAGCTTCCGAATATCCCTGAGCCTTTGCTACACCGTCTAGCAGATCTATGGCAAGCTGCGGTTCACCCTCGGTATAGGTAAGCTGACGCAGTGCAGACATAGTGACCTTCTTGTTGTATTCGGTCTGGGGCTGCTCTTCCGCGTAAGCTTTCAAGTGTGAGCGCGACTTATACAACTTATAGATGGCCACTGCGTTCTTTGATGCTTTGTCAGACTCAGTGAGATCTTTTAGATAGTTAACCAAGCGGCCATTGCGAGCAGTAAATGCAAGCTGCATACGTTGCAGAATAAGCTCATCGTTACGCATGCCAGCTTCATCCCACACCTCAAACAGTGGGTCACACTCTTTAGCTATGCTCTTACCACTTAGCCACAGCTCAGAAGCGCCCTCAAAGGCCTCTTCTTTTTACCCGCTTGATACTTAGCAAAGTAAAAGCTGCACTGATAACTCTGCATTCTTGGCTTGGTGGCCTGAAAACGATAGAAGCCATCCCAGTTTTCCGCTTCCACCAATGCATCTAGGTATTCACCACGCACCGATTGAGAAAAAGGATACTCATGTTGCTGTTTAATGTACTGCTCCACCTCTTGCGGCGTGCGCTTGTCGAGATCGAGCAGAAAGATTCGATAATCAAGATAAGGAGTGAGTGGATAATTATCCAATTGAGCTCGTAGCTTTTGATACTGGTCGAGTTTGTTCTCGCTAATCAACTGCTGAGCCTGTTCATAGGTATCTCTTTGCTGTTCAAGCGTCAAAGCCGATACAGAAAGTGAAACCATACTTAGGCCGAAACCTAGCCATTTCTTTATTGCTGCCATAACGCTCCCTGAAGCAAAGCAATATACACCTAAGCAACCCTGCCGACCTTTCGTTGAGGCGATCAGAACCACTTGCATCATTTAATAATACGCAACAAATCATGACATTTGTAAGAGGCGTGCAAAGATAAAGTTCAGGTTTGTTCCGTTGCATATTTCACGCCTTGTACCGTAACAAAATGGGCGTGAATGGTATAAAATAGACGTTTCATTCTTTCTACTATCTACAGGATCTAAAGGTAATGGCTGAATACGTCTATACCATGTCTCGGGTGAGCAAAATCGTGCCACCAAAACGTCAAATCCTAAAAGACATCTCTCTAAGCTTCTTCCCTGGCGCTAAGATCGGTGTTTTGGGCCTAAACGGTGCAGGTAAATCTACCCTTCTACGCATCATGGCAGGCATCGACACTGATATCGATGGTGAAGCGCGTCCACAAGCAGGCCTAAACGTAGGTTACCTACCTCAGGAGCCTGTGCTAGACGAATCTAAGACCGTTCGTGAAATCGTTGAAGAAGCGGTTTCTGATGTTGCTGGTGCAATGAAGCGCTTGATGAGGTGTATGCAGCATACGCAGAACCAGATGCAGACTTCGATGCACTAGCAAAAGAGCAAGGCGAGCTTGAAGCACTTATCCAAGCGAAAGATGGTCATAACCTAGAAAATGCTCTAGAGCGTGCTGCCGATGCACTGCGTCTACCTGAGTGGGACCAGAAGATTGAACACCTTTCAGGTGGTGAGCGCCGCCGTGTTGCTATCTGCCGTCTACTGCTAGAGAAGCCAGATATGCTTCTACTAGACGAACCAACCAACCACTTGGATGCAGAGTCAGTAGCTTGGCTAGAGCGTTTCCTAGTGGATTACAACGGCACCGTTGTTGCTATTACCCACGACCGTTATTTCCTTGATAACGCAGCGGGCTGGATCCTAGAGCTTGACCGTGGTGAAGGTATTCCATGGGAAGGTAACTATACCTCATGGCTTGAGCAGAAAGATGCGCGTCTACAACAAGAAGCGTCTCAAGAGAAAGCTCGCCAAAAGACTATCGAGAAAGAGCTTGAGTGGGTTCGTCAAAACCCTAAAGGCCGTCAATCTAAGTCTAAAGCACGTATGGCGCGCTTCGAAGAGCTGCAGAGTGGCGACCGTCAGAAGCGTAACGAAACTAATGAACTGTTCATCCCGCCAGGTGAGCGTCTAGGTGACAAAGTTATCGAGGTAAACAACCTAACCAAGTCATTCGATGGCCGCGTTCTTATCGACGACCTATCTTTCAGCATGCCTAAGGGTGCTATCGTGGGTATCATCGGTGCCAACGGTGCAGGTAAATCTACCCTATTCAAGATGCTAAGCGGTACTGAACAACCAGATTCAGGCTCTATCGAGATGGGTGAAACCGTTAAGCTAGCGTCTGTTGACCAGTTCCGTGATTCTATGGATGACACTAAGACTGTATTCCAAGAGATCTCTGAAGGGGCTGACATCATCAAGATCAACAACTTTGAAATCCCAGCGCGCGCTTACTGCTCTCGCTTCAACTTCAAAGGCTCTGATCAACAGAAGATCATCGGTGAGCTATCCGGTGGTGAGCGCAACCGTGTTCACCTAGCGAAGCTTCTTAAAGCGGGCGGCAACGTTCTGCTACTCGATGAGCCAACCAACGACCTTGACGTTGAAACCCTGCGTGCTCTTGAAGAAGCGCTACTTGAGTTCCCTGGCTGTGCATGGTTATCTCGCACGACCGTTGGTTCCTAGACCGTATTGCAACTCACATCATCGACTACCGTGATGAAGGTCAAGTTAACTTCTACGAAGGTAACTACAACGAGTACATGGAATGGCTGAAGAAAACCCTAGGTCCTGAAGCAGCTGAACCACATCGTATTAAGTACAAGCGTGTAACTAAGTAAGAGCTTAGCTATCAGCTTCAAGCTTTCAGCTGTAAGAAAAAGGGCCGCATATTGCGGCCCTTCGTTTATCTAGTCTCTTTGTATCGAATCGTTCGCTTGCTTGAGAAGATTCTGGCTCTCTGTCATAAACTGCTGCGAGTAATCACCGAACCAATCTGACACACCATTGAACTGCTCAACGAAGTTGCTCTTATCCTTGTTATCTAGCAAAGAGAGAGCCTCACCGAAGCGTTGATGGAAGCGTTTGATCATCTCTATGTTCTGCTCAGAAGAGAGAATGATGTCACCATATAGCTCTGGGTCCTGTGCAAACAGACGACCTACCATAGCCAGTTCCAGTCGGTAGATAGGCGAGCTTAGCTTTAGCAGTGTATCTATATCTGGATTCTCCTGGCTTAGGTGCAGACCATAAGCAAACGAGGTGAAGTGACGCAATGCCTGAATCAAGGTCATGCCATTGTCGTGCTGCTCAGCGTCCATCGGGCAAAGGCTTGCACCCCAGATACCAAACTGATCAAGAAGCCACTGGTATTGCTCAGCACCGCGACCTTCACAGTGAACGATAACCTGCTTGGCAAGGCTAGGTACATCTGGACCAAACATAGGGTGTAGACCCACAACCGGTCCTTGGTGTACCTTCATCATCGCCTCAAGAGGCTTTTGCTTGATGGAGGTAAGGTCACACAGGATGCAGTCTTGTGGAAGGTTAGATAGCTTATCAATCACAGACTCTGTCAGATTGATTGGCACGCTCACTACCACCAACCCAGCGTTCGCAAAAATAGCCTCTGACTGCTCCCAATCTTGACGACCAACCACCTTCACATTGTAGCCAGATAGCTCGAACATCTTGCAGAACAGGCCACCGAGTTGACCACGGCCACCGATAACCACAACATCTTTTAGCTCAGGATTCAGACACTTAAAGCCTGAATCCTTCTCGCTGGCATAAGACTCACGCATGGTACGGCGCAGGATATCCTCGATAAGCTGTGGCGGGATGCCACGCTTCTCAGCTTCAGCGCGACGCGAGGCCAACATAGCCGCCTCACGATCAGGGGCATAGATGGGCAAACCGTGTTCGCTCTTCACTTCCCCTACTTGTTCTACCAAAGCCAAACGCTGTTCCAACAGATCAAGCATCTGCTTGTCCACTTGATCTATCTGGTCGCGTAAATGCAGAAGTTCCTTTGCCATACTCGTCTCTAAATGCCTACTTCAATCGATCTTGTAAAAATGGTACCAGTTCTTGGTGCGCTTTTGTTAGCAATTCCTCGGTGCTATCCCAGTTGATACATGCATCTGTGATAGAAACACCGTAAGCCATCTCATTCAAAGGAATATCAGAGCTTTGGTTGCCTTCGTTGATGTTACTCTCGATCATAAGACCGATAATAGACTTGTTGCCCTCACGGATCTGTTGGATAGCATCTGCTGCCACTAGAGGCTGACGACGGTAATCTTTGCGAGAGTTAGCGTGGCTGCAGTCAATCATAAGAGCCGCATCTAGACCTGCTTTACCTAGTTCTTCTTCACACTCACGTACAGATACTGAATCGTAGTTAGTCTGCTTACCACCACGCAGAATCACGTGGCCGTCTGGGTTACCTTTAGTGGTTAGAAGTGCTACCTGACCTTCACGGTTGATACCGATAAAGCGGTGGCTAGAGGATGCTGCTTGCATCGCATTGATAGCAGTAGAAAGGCTACCGTCAGTACCATTCTTGAAGCCAACCGGCATAGAAAGGCCACTTGCCATCTCACGGTGAGTTTGCGACTCAGTAGTACGCGCACCGATTGCTGACCAGCTGAAGGTGTCCGCTAGGTATTGTGGGCTGATTGGATCTAGAGCCTCAGTTGCTAGAGGAATACCCATGTCAGCAAGCTCAACCAGAAGCTCACGAGCTTTGTGCAGGCCGTGCTCAATATCGAAGCTACCATCTAGATGTGGGTCATTGATAAGGCCTTTCCAACCTACAGTTGTACGAGGCTTCTCAAAGTAAACACGCATTACAATATAAAGCTGATCGCTCACCTTCTCAGAAAGCTGTTTTAGACGCTTAGCGTACTCTTTGGCTGCATCTACATCATGAATAGAACAAGGGCCACATACTACCAAAAGGCGATGATCTTTTTTCTTAATGATATCGGCAATAGTTTGACGAGAGGTCTGAATAAACTGACGAGCCGACTCACTCAAAGGTAACTTCTTCTTAAGCTCCTCTGGAGTGATAAGGATCTGTTCGTCGCTGATATGAATGTTGCTAAGCTCGCTACGTTGCATAAGTCCACCGTAAATAAATTTGTACGCTAAAATTCCAATTCGATAAGCACACAATACCTGACTTAGATTTCAGATCAAGCACTTTGTCACTTTAAATTACATCTGTTGTATATATAGATTTACAGTTTGATTTTTATATCCTTAAACCATTGAGATAGAAAACCTTTTTATCCATTCATGGGTTGGGGTGTAAACTTAGCTCAACAAGCTAAGAATTGAATTGCCCATGGAACTGATACTCTCCCTTCTACAGCAAATGTGTGTCTACTTAATGGTGGCCTACACCTTGAGCAAAACACCGCTGGTCATCCCTATGCTGAACATGTCTAAACGACGCAGCCATATGTTCATCTGCTATGTGATGTTTTCTCTGTTCTGTATCTTGGGTACCTACTTTGGGCTTCAGATAGACGACGCTATTGCTAACACGCGTGCAATCGGCGCCGTTCTGGGTGGCATTTTTGGTGGTCCAATTGTGGGGTTTGCCGTGGGCCTAACCGGTGGCCTGCACAGATACAGCATGGTGGATTCACCGATCTTGCTTGCGCTATTTCAACCACAGTAGAAGGACTTATCGGTGGCTTAGTTCATCTATATATGATCAAAAACAACCGCCGCGAACAACTATTCAGCCCCATGCTTATCTTCTTCGTTACCCTGTTCGCTGAGATAATTCAGATGGCAATTATCTTGATCGTGGCTAAGCCATTTAGCCAAGCGCTGGCTCTGGTAGAGGCGATAGCACCACCTATGATCTTGGCAAATGCATTGGGAGCAGCCTTCTTTATCAGCATACTGCAGGACAGAAAAGCCATCTTGGAAGAGTACTCTACCGCTTACTCTCGCCGTGCGCTGAAGATTGCGGAGCGCTCCGTGGGTATTCTTACTGAGGGTCTAAACCCTAGTAGCGCGCAGAAGATTGCCACCATTATTCAACAAGAAACTAATGTGGGCGCGGTGGCGATCACCGACAAAGAAAAGATTTTGGCTTTCGAAGGAGTCGGTTCGGATCATCATAGGCCAAATACTCCTATATCCTCCGAATACACCCATACCTCTATCAATGAAAAACGCATCATCTATCTCGATGGTAAAGAGCACCCTTATCAATGCTCCATCGATGACCACTGTAAGCTAGGTTCGGCCCTAGTGATTCCACTTCATTCAGATGATGATGTGATTGGAACCATCAAGCTTTACGAGCCACGCCGTAAGCTATTCTCTGAGATCAATATGGCAATGGCGGAAGGGATAGCGCAGCTTCTTTCTAGCCAAATCCTAAATGGCGACTATCAACAGAAAAAGATGTTGCTCTCTCAAGCAGAGATAAAGTTATTGCACGCACAGGTCAACCCGCACTTTCTGTTCAATGCCTTAAACACAATCAGTGCGGTTATACGTCGCGATCCCGACAAAGCACGTGGATTAATCCAGCACCTTTCACAATTCTTTAGAGGTAATCTGAAGAGAAACACCGAATTTGTTACTCTTGAGCAAGAAATCAGGCACGTAGAATCCTACCTCACCATTGAGAAGGCGCGCTTTGCCGACCGCTTAGACGTCGAGATCGACATCGACCAACATCTTCTAACGACTCAGATTCCAAGCTTCACCCTGCAACCTCTGGTAGAGAATGCGGTCAAGCATGGTGTGTCTAATCTACTGGATAAGGGGATAGTTAGAATATATGGAAAAGCCACCGAGCAGGGATATCAGATCACGGTAGAGGACAATGCCGGAAGCTATCAACCTGAACAAAAAGATAAAACTGGCCTAGGAATGCAGATCGTAGCAAAACGCCTCACCAACTACTTTGGCGACTTGGCTGAACTCCAGGTCACCTGTGAGCCAGACCAATACACACGCATGAGTTTTATAATTCCAACGAGTCCATGAACATAGACAAACTGAAAGCCATAGTTATCGACGACGAACCCTTTGCGCGAGAAGAGCTGGTTGAGCTTATCGAACAAACAGGGCGCATAGAAGTGCTAGATCAAGCAGGTAATGCCATTCATGGCCTGCAGAAGATCAACGCGCTCAAACCCGATGTGGTTTTTCTCGATATCGAAATGCCTCAAGTCACAGGTATTGAGCTTTTGAGTATGTTGGATCCCGACACCATGCCAGCTGTGGTATTCGTGACAGCCTATGATCAATATGCGCTACAAGCTTTCGAAGACAACGCCTTTGATTATCTGCTAAAGCCAGTGGACCCGACTCGTCTGGATAAAACCGTCTGTCGTTTAGTAAAAGCGTTTAAAAAACAGGAAGTAAAACAAGACTTTTCCGCCATCACGCGTGAGCTAGAGCATGTACCTTGTATCGGTCATAACCGCATCATGCTAGTGCCGATCGCTGATATCGAGGTGGCCTTTAGCGATCTCAGTGGAGTCTCCATCCAAACCTCAGAGCGCACCGCCACCAGCCAGTTAACTCTTAAGGTTATTGAGGAGAAAACGCACCTGATCCGTTGTCATAGGCAATACTTGGTAAACCCTAAGGCCATCCGCGAGATCAAATTGCTAGAGCAAGGGCTAGCAGAGATAGTGACCCAAAGCGGTCACAATGCGCCGGTGAGCCGGCGCTATCTAAAGGTGCTAAAAGAGAAGCTAGGCTTTAGCTAAGCTCCATACGCGCTAAGGCATCGGTTGCCTGTTTCCACTCAGAGGAAGAGCGCAGCTCATCTAGGCTGAAGCTCTTTTTCTTGGCGAGCAACTTGGCATTGAATACCTGGGTCACCTCTAGATTATCTAGAATCTCTACCGCTCCCTTTCGGTTGTTGCACATCAATACCATATCACAGCCGGCGTTCAGCGATTGCTGCGCACGCTCTGCCGCGCCGCCCATAAAGCTGGCCCCTTCCATATTCAGGTCATCAGAAAATACCAATCCTTGGAAGTTAAGCTGATCGCGAAGCACCTTCTTCAGCCAATACTCCGAACCACTGGCTGGCTGTGAATCGTAATGGGGATAGATAATATGGGCTGGCATCATGCATCCAGCAGACTAGCGTCTATCTGAGCCTTAAAGATAGCCATGTCTCGTTCGAAGATATCTTGACGCTCATCCACTGGCGTCTCTTTATGTGAGTCAGCCACTATGCCACCATGACCAGGGAAGTGTTTACCTGTGGTCGCCATACCCGCTTGCTTCATACCGTTAATGTAAGCACTGCTGTGTTTGATAACGGTATCCAAATCCTCGCCAAATGCGCGAGAGCCGATAGCAAGGCTTTGATGCCCAGCATCTAGGACAGGTGCAAAGCTAAGGTCGATATCATGGGCAATTATCTCGGTTGCCATAACCCAACCTGCATGCTCAGCTAGCTGCGCGCCATTTTTTCGTGAAGCAAAGCTCTGCGCCGGTGGAATGATGGTAAAGCCCTCTTTAAAGCGCTGAACGCGCCCCCCTCTTGGTCAACACCAATCAAGATAGGTCGCTTAGCCGCCTTTCGAATAGACTCAGTAAGCGCTTGAAGCTGACGATTGTCATGATAGTTTCGAGCAAACAGTATTACCCCGCCTACCGATGGATGCTGCAAGATTTCTTTCTCTTCTGCATCTATCTCACAGCCTTCTACATCCAGCCACAAAGGTCCCATAATTCATCCTTATTGTTTTAATGCCGCTACTGCGGATTTGCTTTGTTCAATTAGTTGGTCTGCGCTCTCTTCAAGTTGCGTGAGCGCAATAAACAGCAGGTCAGTTATCAAGAGTTGGCTATCTCGAGCGGTAATGGATGAACTGCGTATATGCTCTTCATCAGCCGCTGTGGTGAGCTTGATATCCGAATACTTGTCGAGAGGCGTTGGGGCCAACTTAGAAATGGTTACCACCTTAGCATGGCGACTCTTAGCCGCGTCAGCGATGCGTAATATCTCTTGGCTTCTCCCAGAATAAGAAAGGGCCACCAACACATCATTCTCACCAAGCACAGCCGCATTCGCTATCTGGATGTGGGCATCATGCTCACAATGAACCGCATGCCCTATCTTCATCAACTTGTAGCTAAGGTCTTTAGCCACCAAGGATGATGCACCAACGCCAGCTATTTGGATCTTGTCTGCTAGATGCAACAGGTTTGTCGCTTCCTGAAGCTTATCATCGTCATTGAGCACTATAGTGCGCTCAAGGGAATCTTGTTTGCTGGCCAACAGCTTTGCCATGACCACGGAAGTATCATCGCTGCGAGATATCGAACCATGAATTGCCTTTCGCGAGCTAGGCTGATAACTAAGCTCTCCTTCATACAGCTTGAGCTTTAATTCAGAAAAACCAGCAAAACCTACCTTCTGGCTAAATTTAACCACTGCCGACTGACTCACTCCAATCGCCTTAGCCAGTTTTGGTGATGAAAGAGACTTCACCTGCTCGGGGTATTCCAAAAGGAATCGAGCAATCAGACTGTCAGATGGTGAAAGCTGAGGTAACAGCGCCTTGATTCTCTCTATCCCTTTCATTTATCTACTTTTGCTGATTCAGCCCAGTTTACCCAAGCTCTTCTCGAGCGAGAATAGTTATTCCTGTATATATCCATACTAGGAATAGTTTAACTGCCTTAATGAGATCGGCTTCAAAGAACAGTGATGGTTACTATTCCATCAAGGAATAGAATTTTGAATCAATTATTCCTAGCTACATACTGCTAAAAAACAACATACCCTACACACGATTCATGCTACGGAGCTGCTATGAATTCACTCTTTACCACTCTCGATTGGGCAGTATTTGCAGTCTACTTTGCTGTCATTGCTTACACGGCTGGCACTTTAGCCGTGTCAAAATCACCTCAACTAAGGATTACTTTCTCGGTGGCAACGCTATGCCGATGTGGGTAGTTGCCGTATCAGTGCTAGCAACCTCGCAATCAGCTGCAACCTTTCTCGGTGGCCCTGAATCTAGCTACAGAGGCAACCTCACCTACCTTGCTACCAATATCGGTGCCATCTTGGGCGCTCTGTTTGTGGCCTGGGTGCTTATCCCTCGCTTTTATCAGAACAAGGTCTCTACCGTATATGAGCTGCTAAAGGTACGCTTTGGTGAGAAGACCAAACAGAGAGCAGGCTTTATGTACCTAGTGGGTCGCGTATTTGCTTCAGGCTCTCGCCTGTATATGGCCGCCATCGCAGTCTCTATGATTCTATTTACCAACATAGAGCCATCTAGCGTTATCTCTTCTGTGGTTATCCTGGTAGTAGTGGGACTGGCTTATACCTATATGGGCGGCATTCGCTCGGTCATCTGGAGTGACCTTATTCAGCTTGTGGTTTACGTGGGTGCTGCGGTTGCGGTAATCATCTATCTGCTTGGCCAAATCCCAGCGGATATGGGACAGATAGTGCATGCACTGCAAAATCCGGGTAACGACCAGATCTCTAAACTGACCCTATTCGATTTCAGCCTAGACTTTTCTCCTGCAGGTACCTTTAGCTTCTGGGCATGCATTACCGGCTTTGTACTGCTGAACATAGGCGCCTTCGGTCTGGATCAGGATATGACACAGCGAGTGTTGACCTGTAAGGACGCAAAGCAAGGCTCCCGCGCAATGATCAACTCCATTATCTTCTCTATCCCTGTGGTGCTTATCTTTATGACCATAGGCCTGCTGCTGTATATCTTTTATCAGCGCCCAGACTGATGGGAGTAAAAGGACAAGAGGTAGTACAGAGCTTCAACGGCGAGAATGTCACCATTTTCATGTACTACGTACTGAACGAGATGCCAGCAGGTCTGCGTGGCCTAGTTACTGTAGGTGTGGTTGCCGCAGCGCTATCTACTCTAAACTCTGGCCTAAACTCCATGTCTTCAGTGGCGATTCAAGACATCTATAAACCATGGAAAGAGGCGCGCCATGGTGAACAAGAAGACTTCCACTACGTGAAAGCTGGTCGCTTTGGTATGGCGGCTGCTGCGATAGCACTAGGTAGCATGGGTATTCTCTGCTTCTACTGGCAGCAATATACAGATATGCCATTACTATCTTTTGCACTGAGCGTGATGGTGTTTGCTTATACTGGTCTGCTTGGCGTGTACTTCACGGCTATCTTCACCGACCGTGGCAGTGAGTCATCGGTACTGATGGCACTTATCGCGGGCTTCCTCACTACGCTGCTTCTTCAGGCTTACGTTTGGGATGTGGTAATGGGGGTTATCAACTGAATGGGTTGGGGTTCGCCTAGCCTTCCCATACCAACTGTGTATCGGGACCTTTGTCTCTCTTGGCGTATGCTTAATGGGTAACAAACAACCCCAAGAACAGAACAAACTGCAAGAAGCCTAATATGATAACCCACCTTCTTGCCATCGATGGTGGCGGTACTAAAACCGCCTTGCGTTTAACATCAAAAGAAGCCCATACGGCGGGCCCGTTTGTCACCTTAACGTTTGGCCCGTCGTCCCTTACACAGCAAGGTTTAGATGGAATAGAGACTATCAAGCAAGCGATCTTAGAGGTCCTGAATAGCTATGGGCTTAAATCCGAGCAGGTCGCTATTGCTGTAGGCGTTGCTGGTGCGGGGAATCCATTGATGAGACAGGAACTACAAAGTGCACTAGCCGAATTCCCTTATGCCATAGTAACCACAGATGCCCATATCTCGCTCATTGGGGCAAACCTAGGAAAACCAGTGAATGCCATTGCTATAGGTACAGGGTCCGTTGCAACTAGGTTAGAGGAAAACGGACACACTCAAGTATTCGGTGGTTGGGGCTTTCCCATTGGTGATGAAGCTGGAGGCGCATGGCTGGGTCAACAAGCGACTCGAGCACTAATAGACTCTATGGATACTGGCATTTGGACACCCATAGGCCAAAAACTCCGTAAGCTGATCAGCAGTGAACGAAGCGGTGTTTTACAGTGGCTAAAAACAGCGACTGCTACTGACTTTGCTCGCTTTGCACCGCTGGTCATAGAAAGTGCACAACAGCAATGTTCAACAAGCCAAGCGATTCTGCTTGAGGCGAAGCAAGAGGTTGATAAGCTAGTCACTAAGTGCTGTACAGACAATGAGTTACCTATCGTATTTCTTGGTAGCTTGGGACAATATTACCAAACACACCTTGCTCCAGAATGGCAACAGAGAAGAGTTGAACCCAGAGGAGACGCCCTAGACGGCGGAATCCTTCTCGCATTACAACAGGTAGAAAAATCTATGAATAAAGAGCTTTATATCGGCGTAATGTCCGGCACTAGCCTCGATGGTGTGGATACCGCTTTGGTGGAAATTGAAGATGGTAAGGTTTGTCTACTTGAGTCTCATGATCACCCTATTCCAGCTCCACTTAAACAGCGAGTACTAGATATCTGTATCGGTCAGGCAACCAACCTTGTGGAAATTGGTGAGATAGACCACCTGCTCGGAAAGCTTTACGCCGAAGCGGTTAATGCTCTACTAGAAAAGGCTAACTGCACAAAGGAAAGCATTGCGGCTATCGGTAACCATGGCCAGACCGTATTCCATAAGCCAAGCGGTAACGCGCCATTTACCATGCAGTTGGGTGATGCCAATATCATTGCTACCCTAACAGGCATAGATACCGTAGCCGATTTTAGACGTAAGGATATGGCACTCGGGGGGCAAGGTGCACCACTCGTACCTGCGTTTCATCAGTCTGTCTTTGAATCAAAACAGTCGAGTGTGGTGGTGCTGAATATCGGTGGTATCTCTAACATCTCGGTATTGCGCCCCAACCAAAAGGTCATCGGCTATGATACTGGTCCAGGCAATATGCTAATGGATGCTTGGTGTCTGCGTCACACTCACCAAGCTT
The DNA here is from genome assembly GCA_000830455.1 of Vibrio sp. JCM 19236. Taxonomy (GTDB): domain Bacteria; phylum Pseudomonadota; class Gammaproteobacteria; order Enterobacterales; family Vibrionaceae; genus Vibrio. Next base: position 241,094 of record BBSB01000004.1, on the reverse strand, counting down.
TTGATAAGGATGCTATTTTTGCCATGCAAGGCGAGGTTAACGGACCTCTTCTCTATGAGTTAATGCAAGAGCCATATCTCACCTTGCAAGCACCAAAGAGCACAGGCCGCGAACTGTTTAACCTGCCTTCTCGATGCCATTTTGGCCAAGCATGACGCCCCAGAGCAAGACGTGCAACGCACCCTTTGCGAATATACAGCGCTGACCATAGCCAATGAGGTAAACAGGTATCAAGTGGGCAGTCAACCTGAGCTACTTGTCTGTGGTGGCGGTGCTTATAACCCCCTCTTAATGCAGCGCCTTTGCCAATTACTGCCTGATTGGGCGGTAATGCCAACCGACGAAAAAGGCGTCGACAGCAACAATATGGAAGCGATGGCCTTTGCTTGGCTTGCCTATCGCCGCATTCACAACCTGCCAAGCAACCTGCCAGAAGTCACCGGAGCGAGCAAATCCGCGTCGCTCGGTGTGATGTACTTTGCTGAGAAATAAGGACAATTATGAGTAACGATGCGCTTATCACTGCGCTCTCCCACTTGGTTTCAGAGGGGCGTAACCCAGACACTATGGATATCGATCTCCTTCCATCATTAGAGATCGTTAAGCGAATCAATCAACAGGATAAACTCGTTCCGCTAGCGGTAGAGAAGGTACTGCCCGAAATCGCACAAACAGTAGATAAGATCACCGAAGCCTTTAAAGTCGGTGGTCGACTGGTATATATGGGCGCAGGCACCAGTGGTCGCCTAGGTATCCTAGACGCATCAGAGTGCCCTCCAACCTTCGGTGTATCTAGCGAAATGGTGGTTGGCCTGATTGCAGGCGGCCTGATGCGATCCTAAAGGCTAAAGAAGGCGCTGAAGATTCCCCAGAGCTTGGTATTGCAGACCTTAAGTGTATTAACTTTTGCGACAAAGACGTCTTGGTAGGTATCGCTGCCAGCGGTCGTACCCCTTATGTCATCGGTGGCCTTGAGTATGCCAATCAAATAGGGGCGACTAGCGTGTCCCTATCTTGTAATCCAGACTCTGCCATTGCTGAGGTCGCAAAGATAGCCATCAGCCCAGTGGTAGGCCCTGAAGCACTCACCGGCTCTACACGCTTGAAGTCAGGTACAGCGCAGAAACTAGTGCTGAATATGCTAACCACCGCCAGTATGATCCGCCTTGGTAAAAGCTATCAGAATCTGATGGTAGACGTTAAAGCCACCAACGAGAAACTGGTGGCGCGTGCCGCTCGCATCGTAATGCAGGCGACTGAGTGCGATAAAGAGCTAGCGACCTCTACCCTTGAACAAACGGACTATGATGTGAAACTGGCTATTCTAGTGATACTCACGGGTATGGACGTTGATACGGCAAGGGCTCAGCTAGAGAGGAAACAAGGCTTCCTTCGCCTCGCTGTCGAAGATGCATAAAACCTGAACTAAAAACAGCAAAAGGGAGAGCTTAGCTCTCCCTTCTTCTATTCGCGCTCGTTCCAGCCTCGTTGCCATTCCATACGAAACTTCTGGGCATCTTCTCTCCCTTCACAGGCACCTTCGTAATATTGACCAGACAATCCCATCTGATAAGCAAAGTTTGGATTGCAGTATTCCGCTACGCCTCGAGTATAGCCTTGCTCATAGGCACCCACATTGGCTTCACCCAACTCATTGAGCTTTGAGTAGCTTCTCGGCATGCTACCTTTAACGCCATCTTGATAGCCGATGCTCTCCCAATCACCCTTTTGCGCAAGCTCTGTATCTGTGCTGGCACATGCCATCAACAGACCGCTCAAAGCCATTACCAACCCTAGTTTTAACTGCCTCATACGCACTCCTTCGCTACAAACTTTGACTAGCTTAACACATTTAAAACCATCCGATATGACCACTCAGGACTAGAAAAAACCACTCAGGTTCGATTTCGACCACTTAACTGCCTATTCGACCACTTACTCAGGTTCAGAGGGTATTCCTTGTACAGGTTTCGTACTATTTACTCGATAAATTTCCTAACCAAATCCAAATATAAGAGATCAGAGCTATGATGTGGTTTTTAACTTGTGTAGCAGCCCTAGTTGCCGGCTACTTCATCTATGGCGCAGTGGTAGAAAAGATTTTCGGTATTAACGAAAACCGTCAGACTCCAGCGCACACTAAAGCGGACGGCGTGGATTATGTTCCAATGTCGACCAAAAAAGTTTACCTAGTTCAACTGCTGAACATCGCAGGTGTAGGTCCAATCTTCGGTCCTATCATGGGTGCACTATACGGCCCAGCAGCTATGCTGTGGATCGTACTGGGTTGTATCTTCGCAGGTGCGGTACACGATTACTTCTCTGGTATGCTTTCAGTGCGTAACGGCGGTGCTTCTGTACCAACACTAACAGGTCGCTACCTGGGCAATGGCGCTAAACACTTTATGAACATCTTTGCCATTGTTCTTCTGCTTCTTGTAGGTGTGGTATTCGTTTCTGCTCCAGCAGGCATGATCACTAACCTAATCAACGACCAGACTGATTTCACTGTAACCATGACGGCCATGGTTGGCATCATCTTTACCTACTACATCATCGCGACTATCGTGCCAGTAGATAAGATCATCGGTCGCTTCTACCCACTATTTGGCGCACTACTGATCTTCATGTCTGTAGGCCTTATCTCAGCGGTAGCATTCTCTGATTCTCACACAGTTATGGGCAACTTCGAAGTGAGCGACATGTTCACTAACATGAACCCTAACGACCTACCTCTATGGCCTGCACTATTCATCACTATCGCATGTGGTGCTATCTCTGGCTTCCACGCAACTCAGTCTCCACTAATGGCGCGTTGCATGGAAAACGAGAAAAACGGTCGCTTCGTATTCTACGGTGCAATGATCGGTGAAGGTATCATCGCTCTAATCTGGTGTGCTCTAGCACTGTCTTTCTTTGGCTCAGTTGAAGCACTAGCAGACGTAGTAGCTAACGGTGGTCCAGGTAAGGTTGTATACGACTCATCATTCGGTCTACTGGGTGTAGCTGGCGGTATCATCGCATTCCTAGGAGTGGTTATCCTACCTATCACCTCTGGTGACACTGCGTTCCGTTCAAGCCGTCTAATCCTGGCTGAGTACTTCAACCTAGAACAGAAATCTATGCGTAACCGCCTGATGATGGCTCTACCACTGTTCGTTATCGGTGGCATCCTGACTCAAGTAGACTTCGGTGTAATCTGGCGCTACTTCGGCTTCGCTAACCAAACAACAGCTGTAATGATGCTGTGGACTGCATCGCTTACCTACTACGCCACAACAAGTTCCACTGGATTACTACAGTACCAGCAATGTTCATGACTACAGTATGTATTACTTTCATCCTGAACAACGCGACTCTTGGCTTCGGTCTAAGCATGCCGGTATCTACCATCTCTGGTGTGATTGCGATGCTTCTAATCACTGCAACTGTTATCAAGAAGTCAGCAGGTAAAGGCGAGTCAGAACTGCCGGGCAACGACTTGCCAGGTGACGAGCAAGACTCTAAGCCAGCAACTGAAACCGCTTAATCAATAGCTCTTAACTAAAAAGCTTCCGTCAGGAAGCCTTTTTTATATCTGCGAGTTACAGGTATAAAAAAACCAGAGCTAAGCTCTGGTTTCCAAATTCTAAACTTCTTTGATTTGAAGCTCTTTTGGCACCTCGAAGAACATGTTCTCCTCGCGGCCTAGTACCTCTTCAACCACTGAACCCTCAGAAAAGCTCTTTACCTTATCTAGGATGTTGTTTACTAGCTCTTCTGGAGCAGAAGCACCAGCGGTAACACCAACCTTCTTCTTACCTACTAGCCATTCACCATCGACGGCCTCTGGACAGTCAGTGAGATAAGCTGGTGTGCCTAGCTTCTCAGCAAGCTCTTTCAAACGAGTCGAGTTTGAAGAGTTCTTAGAGCCAACTACTATCATCACATCTACTTGGCTTGCCAAAGTACGCACTGCATCTTGACGGTTCTGAGTGGCATAACAGATATCGTCTTTACGTGGCCCTTGGATCTCAGGGAACACCTCACGCAGTTTCTCGATAACATCTGCGGTTTCATCAACCGACAAGGTGGTTTGGCTTACATAGTGAAGATTAGAAGGGTCGTTTACCTCTAGGGTTTCCACATCAGATGGATTTTCCACCAGATACATACCGCCAGTCTCACTAGCGTATTGACCATGGTGCCTTCGACCTCAGGGTGACCAGCATGACCGATAAGCACGACCTCGATGTTCTTGCGGCTAGCACGAGCTACTTCCATATGAACCTTGGTCACTAGCGGGCATGTTGCATCGAAAACAGTCAGAGCGCGCTGCTTAGCCTCGGCTCGTACCGCCTGAGATACACCATGAGCAGAAAAGATAACGATGTTGTCATCTGGCACTTCAGACAACTCTTCAACGAACACAGCGCCACGACGCTTAAGTCCTTCAACCACAAAACGGTTGTGCACCACTTCATGTCGAACATAGATGGGTGGCTGATACATCTCTAATGCGCGCTCTACAATGCTGATCGCGCGATCAACACCAGCACAAAAGCCACGTGGGTTGGCTAGAAGGATTTCCATGGTTATCTCATTATTTACCTGGGTATAAACTGGGCACATTTTAGCGGTAACTGAGTGTTTAACTCAAGTATTCGCTTTAGGCTGTCTCAACCTCTAGGATCTCAACGTCAAATACAACGTCTCGGCCTGCAAGTGGGTGGTTAAAATCCACGGTTACAGAGTCGCCAGCAATCTCAGTAATAATGCCTGGAATCTCCATGCCATCTGGGCCACTAAACGCATGATGGTGCCGACCTCAACCTCAGCATCACCCACAAACTTACTGCGGTCCATATGATGGATATTGTCTGGGTTCGGCATACCGAACGCATCCGCTGCTGCTAGAGGAATTGAGCGCGACTGGCCCTTCTCCATACCAATCAGGTGACCTTCAAAGTTTTCACTCAGGCTACCATCACCAATCACCAGCTTGGCTGGTTTGCCCATCTGTTGGGTGCTATCGGCTACTGAGCCGTCTTCTAGTTTGATTGCGAAGTGCAGAGTCACCGCGCTGTTTTTAGCAATTACAGACACAACTTATTCCTTTAAAACAAAAAAGCGGCCGACACCTCGTCGACCGCTTTTCAAGATTACTAGATTCAATGAAACCGATTAAGGCATTTCATCAAATTCTGCGCCTTCCTTCTCAACTTGAGGTGGCATTAGGTGTTCACGAGAAACGCCAAGTTTCAGTGCCAGGTTCGACGCTACGTAGATAGACGAGTACGTACCTACAGTGATACCCAGTAGAAGCGCAGTTGCGAAGCCATGGATGTTAGCACCACCCTTAGTGAACAGCGCGATAACCACGAACAAGGTGGTACCGGAAGTAATCAAGGTACGGCTCAGAGTCTGAGTGATCGCGCCATTGATAATCTCAACCGAATCACCTTTACGCATCTTACGGAAGTTTTCACGGATGCGGTCAAATACTACTATGGTATCGTTGAGCGAGTAACCTACTACGGTCAGCAATGCCGCTACGATAGTCAGATCAACCTCGATCTGCATTATTGAGAAGATACCAAGCGTGATGATTACGTCGTGCGCAAGTGCTAGTACCGCACCTGCCGCTAGACGCCATTCAAATCGCATCGATACGTAGATCAAGATACAGATAAGAGAAACTAGGATAGCTAGACCACCCGCTTCTGCTAGCTCGTCACCCACGTTAGGACCAACGAACTCCACACGACGCATCTCAACGTCTTCACCTGTACCTTGCTCTAGAGCTGCGATGATCTGAGTACCCAGTTGCTCACCTTGTAGGTCAGCACGAGGACGCAGACGCACCATTACATCACGTGCAGAACCGAAGTTCTGAACCGTTGCATCACCAAAGCCACGCTCATCCAGAGCCGCACGGATCTCTTCAAGGTTTGCTGGGTGCTCGAACCCAACCTCAATCAGAGTACCGCCGGTGAAATCTAGACCCCAGTTCAACCAGTTAGTTGAAAGGGTGTAGATGGACGCCGTAATCATTAATACAGACAACACGACTGCGCCTTTCGACCAGCGCATAAAGTCGATCATCTTGTCAGCTTTCAATATTTGAAACATGCTAATACCTTCAATTAGATCGACAGTTTGTTGATACGTTTACCGCCATACAGCAGATTAACCACACAACGAGTACCGATAATTGCAGTAAACATTGAGGTCAAAATACCGATAGACAGAGTAACCGCGAAGCCTTTAATCGCACCTGTACCTACAGCAAATAGGATGATTGCTGTCAGTAGAGTTGTGATGTTGGCATCGGCGATGGTACTGAATGCGTTGGCATAGCCTTGGTGAATCGCTTGCTGAGGGTTACGTCCTTCGCGAAGCTCTTCACGTATCCGCTCAAATATAAGCACGTTGGCGTCCACCGCCATACCTACGGTCAGTACGATACCGGCGATACCCGGCAGGGTCATGGTTGCACCCGGAATCATAGACATTACGCCGATGATAAGCACAAGGTTTGCAATCAGAGCCATGTTGGCGATAAAGCCAAACTTACGGTAGTAGATAAGGGTGAATAGCATTACCGCTACCATGCCCCAGATACACGCCTGAATACCCTTGTCGATGTTCTGCTGACCCATAGATGGACCAATAGTACGCTCTTCAACGATAGAGATAGGAGCAATCAGAGCACCCGCACGCAGTAGAAGTGCTAGGTTGTGCGCTTCAGCAGCAGAGTCGATACCTGTGATACGGAAGCTACGACCAAGAGCCGACTGGATAGTCGCTTGGTTGATAACCTCTTCGTGTTTATCAAGGATTACTTTGCCTTCTGGAGTGCGCTTGCCGCTGTCTTTGTATTCAGCAAACACGGTCGCCATCAACTTACCGATGTTTTGACGAGAGAAGGCACCCATCTTGCTACCACCTTCGCTATCAAGCGAGATGTTAACCTGAGGACGACCATATTCGTCAGCACTTGAGCTTGCATCCGTGATGCTTGAACCGCCAAGGATTACGCGCTTCTTAAGCACTACTGGGCGACCATCACGGTCAAATTTCACTTCGCTACCTGCAGGAACACGGCCACTTGCCGCTGCGGATAGGTCAGCTTGCATATCCACTTCACGGAATTCTAGGGTTGCCGTAGCACCTAGGATCTCTTTCGCACGCGCGGTGTCTTGTACACCAGGAAGCTCAACTACGATGCGGCTTGCGCCTTGACGTTGAACCAATGGCTCAGCAACACCTAGTTCGTTTACACGGTTACGAAGGATAGTGATGTTCTGCTCTACCGCGTAGTTACGGATCTCAGTAAGACGCGCTTCGTTGAAGGTCGCAGTTAGAGTGAAACGACCATTAGAGTCAGAATCAACAAACACCATATCAGGGTGCTTAGACTTCAGCGTCTGCTCCGCTTGAGCTAGCTGCTCAGCGTCGCGAAGAATAACTTCTACAGAATCGCTACCAGCACGGATAGCACGATAACGAATACGCTCTTCACGCAGTTCACTACGGAAGGCTTCTTCTTGCTGGCCGATAAGTTTCTGCATTGCCGCGTCCATATCCACTTCCATCAAGAAGTGCACACCACCACGCAGATCAAGGCCAAGCTTCATAGGCGCAGCGCCGATGCTTTCAAGCCAAGTTGGGGTAGATGGTGCTAGGTTTAACGCAACAATAAGGTCTGAATCTAGCGCTTCGCTGATAACGTCACGCGCACTGATCTGGGTGTCGGTATCGTTGAATCGCACCAGGATGGAGCCATTCTCTAGAGCGATAGATTTATGTGATAGGTTCTCTTTTTCAAGAGCTTGGGTGACAGTATCCATGGTTGCCATATCAACGGAGGCACCACGTGCCCCCGTGACTTGTATGGCTGGATCTTCACCGTACAGGTTTGGAAGTGCATACAGCATCGCCACAAGTAGGGCGAACAGCACCATAAGGTACTTCCATAACGGATAACGGTTTAACACAGCGAGGATCCTTAAGCTGTTTTTATAGAGATTTCAGCGTACCCTTTGGTAGCACTGCAGTAACGAATTCTTTTTTGATTACAACTTCGTTATTTTGGTTAAGCTCGATCGCAACAAAATCGTTCTCTTCAGAGATGTTAGTGATCTTACCCACTAGGCCACCGCTAGTAAGGATTTCATCACCCTTAGACATAGAAGCGATAAGGTTCTTATGCTCTTTAACGCGCTTAGATTGTGGACGGTAAATCATGAAGTAGAAAATTACCGCGAACATACCTAGCATGATTAGCATTTCAAAACCGCCACCTTGTGGTGCGCCTTCAGCTGCCGCATGAGCTTGAGAAATGAATAAACTCATTACAAAAAATCCCCTTTCAAAAAGATCAAAAAATAAAGTTATAGTAATACATGAGGCTTTTCCCTTGGTTTTTCAAGAGGAAAAGCCAAATACTAACAGGGCAAATGCAACAATTTGTTGAAGCATTTGCCCTTGAAATGATTATTGTGCGTCACCCTTCATTAGAGGTGGCACTTCACGATTTCGGCGTGCATAGAACTCTTCTACAAACGTATCGAAGCGGTCCTCGTCGATCGCCTTACGAATACTTTCCATCAAACGCTGATAGTAGCGCAGGTTGTGGATAGTATTCAGACGAGCACCCAAGATCTCGTTGCAGCGATCAAGGTGGTGCAGATACGATTTAGAATAGTTGCGGCAAGTGTAACAGTCGCACTCTGGATCTAGTGGAGAAGTATCGGTTTTATGTTTCGCGTTTCGGATCTTGATCACACCTCCGGTCACAAACAGGTGGCCGTTACGTGCATTTCGAGTTGGCATAACGCAGTCAAACATATCGATACCGCGACGAACACCTTCAACCAAATCTTCTGGTTTACCTACGCCCATTAGGTAGCGTGGCTTGTCGATTGGCAGTTGAGGACAGGTGTGCTCAAGTACACGGTGCATGTCTTCTTTAGGCTCACCTACTGCAAGACCACCAACCGCATAACCGTCAAAGCCGATGTCGGTTAGACCCTTAACAGACACATCACGTAGGTCTTCGTAAACACCACCTTGAACGATACCGAATAGTGCATTCGGGTTCTCTAGCTTGTTGAAGTGGTCACGAGAGCGCTGAGCCCAACGCAGAGACATTTCCATAGACTTCTTAGCTTCGTCGTGTGTCGCAGGATATGGCGTACACTCATCGAAGATCATTACCACGTCTGAGCCCAAGTCGTATTGGATTTCCATAGACTTTTCAGCATCCATGAAGATCTTGTCGCCGTTTACAGGGTTGCGGAAGTGAACACCCTCTTCAGTGATCTTACGGATATCACCAAGCTGAATACCTGGAAACCGCCTGAATCGGTCAAGATAGGACCTGCCAGTTCATGAAGTCATGCAGGTCGCCGTGCATCTTCATTACTTCTTGGCCTGGACGTAGCCATAGGTGGAAGGTGTTACCTAGTAGGATTTCAGCGCCGGTACCTTTCACCTCTTCAGGGGTCATACCCTTAACTGTGCCATAGGTACCTACTGGCATAAATGCTGGGGTTTCAACCGAACCACGGTCGAACTGTAACTGACCGCGACGCGCAACGCCGTCGGTTTTCTTGAGTTCAAATTTCACGAAGTACTCCAATATGCCAGAGAAACAATCTGACGGTTAGTTTAGGACATATCCTGAGTGGATAAAGTTCCTAATTAAGAGTGTCCCATTACGGGCACGAAAAATTGGTGAGAGTATACCGCCCTCACCCTGACTAGCCGAATGTTAATCCGACCAGACTTTGCATTCTAAAATTGCGCTTATAGACTTACGAGTCACAAACATCGCATCGCCGTAGCTAAAGAAACGATACTTCTGCTCTACTGCATGCTTGTAGGCATTCATTACATTATCGTAACCTGCAAACGCGCTCACTAGCATGATCAGGTAGATCAGGCAGGTGGAAGTTGGTTAGTAGGCCATCGATAAGCTGGAATTCATAACCTGGTAGATAAAGATGTCGGTATCACCGAAGAAAGGCTTAAGCTCGGTACCTTTCTTAACAGCATCTTGCGCTGCACTCTCTAGGGAGCGCACTGAAGTCGTTCCTACAGCAATAACGCGACCGCCGTTTTTCTTGGTCTCAAGGATTGTGTTCACCACCTCTTCGGTGACCTCAACATACTCAGCATGCATGTGGTGCTCAAGGATGTTGTCAACGCGAACTGGTTGGAAGGTACCTGCACCAACATGCAAGGTAACAAAGGCAAGCTTAGCACCCTTAGCCTGAATCTTTTCTAAGATAGTTTCATCAAAGTGCAGACCAGCCGTTGGCGCGGCAACTGCGCCTGGTTTTTCGTTGTAAACCGTTTGATAGCGCTCTTGGTCAGAATCTTCATCAGGACGGTCGATATAAGGAGGAAGAGGCATGTGGCCCACTTCTTCCAGAATCTGCAGCACAGCTTTGTCAGAAGTAAACTTAAGCTCAAATAGGGCATCGTGGCGTGCCACCATCTCAGCTTCATATTGGTCGTTCTCACCAAGGAACAGCTGAGCACCCGGCTTAGGCGCCTTTGAAGAACGAACGTGAGCAAGGATAGAGTGCTCATCAAGCATACGCTCTACCAGAACCTCAATCTTACCGCCACTGGCCTTGCGACCGAATACGCGTGCAGGGATCACTCGGGTATTGTTGAATACCAGCAAGTCACCTTCTTGAATAGAGTCCAGAATATCGGTGAACCCCTTGTCTTGGATCTGACCAGAATTGCCGTCTAATTTAAGCAGACGACTGGCTGTACGCTCTTCCATCGGGTAGCGTGCGATCAACTCATCAGGGAGTTCAAAATTGAAATCAGAAACTTGCATGGGCTCAACGATCCTAGGCTAAATTTTTTGCAGTGCGCTAGTATAGATTGCCACCATATAAGATCAAGGAAAGTTACACATTCCCTATATTTATCGGGTTCTTTGAGCAGACTCAGACAAGTAAAAAAATCGTTAAATTTTTGCGTGTTTTTTGGGCTTAAATCAAAGTTTCGAACACGGCCTGTATCTATAGTTAAGTCAGATGGACCTAACAGGAGATCGCTATGATTAAAATCGCTGAGCTGATGACTCGAACCCCTTACACTCTGTTGCGCTCCAATACCCTAGCCGATGCCAAAAAGTTGATGGCTGAGCACGATATTCGTCATGTTCCTGTTGTGGACACCGAAGACAAGTTGCTTGGTCTGGTTACTCAAAGAGACATATTGGCGGCCCAGGACTCAAGCCTGCAACTGAATCCAAACAGTGAATGCTACACATTAGAAACCCCGCTGAATCTCGCCATGCGCAAGGATGTTCTCACCGTATCACCAAGGGCAGGCCTTCGCGAAAGCGCCATGATGATGCAAAAACGCAAGGTAGGCTGTTTACCTGTGATATCCAATCAAACCTTGGTTGGTATTATCACTGACAGCGATTTTGTAGCGGTCGCTATCAACCTTCTCGAGCTTCAAGAGGAAGTCGAGCCTATGGCCGTTGAAGAGTAACGCTTTGCTGATCTCTATCGCACGATAAAGGCCCGTAGACTCGTTTAAATATCATTCCTCCCGCTCGTCCGAAAAGTGAAGTCGCTCCGGCTTCACTTCAAGGCGTCACGTACAAAAAATAAGCCCGAATCGAAATTAAGAACTCTAGAAACTCTCCGTTAATTAAGTACTCTCAAATAAATTCTGATTTTAATCACTTCTAGTGGTTATAGATAATTAAAAAACAAATAACTCACAATAATACAAAGCTATTATTTAATCTAAATTGTCAGTTAAAAGTTAAGTCTTTATTCTCCAAAGAAAAACTTGTCGCCATATTCATATCTCTCCTTAAAATAACGCGCGAAAATTCCTTTAATTATCTCTCACATAGGATAAAACGAATAATTCATGGCGAAATATCTATTAAACTTTTCTCTAGCTACATTTTTAATTTTTGTTGCTCGGCGGTTGTGTACAGAAAAGAGCGGTAAAAGACGTAGAAGACACCGCGTCACTGCCTGACTGTCCTCCTGAGGAGGTCAATAAAACTCAAACGACCCAACATAATGAGGCTACAATAGCTCAAGAAAGCACTTCTACAACATCTACTATTGATGAAACCGAGATCAAACCGGAACCTGTGACGGCTTCAGCAAGCACTCCACCTACAATGAGCAACGAAGAGTTCGACAGTGCCGTCGAGTTAGCGAATGCCCTCTATGTTCAGGTATTTGTAACCAAGTCAAAAGATACTGCACGTAAAGTTCTCAGCAATATCAAGTCAAAATATCCTGAAAAAGCATCAGTTATCAAAACTGCCGGCATGTATAAAGTGATCGTAGGCCCCTATAAAAAAGAAGATGTCGACCTAGCTAAAGATAACATTCAGAAAATAAAAGACTATGAGTCAGCTTTTATTATCAATCACTTCAATGTATTCCAAAAATAACCAACATAAATAAGTAAGTTATGAAAAACGCTCTTACGTTTATATTTATTATTCTTTCATTACTAGTTATTAGTGGATGTAAAGATTCTAGCGGAGCTGGAGACAGCGGCAGAACACTTAGGATTGAATTGCTCAATCCTATCCAAGGCTTCAATGGAAATGCTATCGAAAAAAGCACAGAGGGTCAGCTAGTTGCTATTTATATTAATGATGATACTGGTGAAGAAGTTAATGTTACCAGTGAGGTTGAATGGTCTTCGACAAGCGATGACACTCAGATAATCAACGGCGTATTAACCGCGACGGGTGATGCAACGCACACCACTGTGTCGGCTCGTTACCTAGATGCCTATTCAAGCAACCAGATTGAGGTAGAGTTTCTCGCCTCTGACGGTGAGTTCACCAACTTCAGTATTCAGCCCGGCCTGTATCATATAGAGCAAGGGGGACAACTTCAGTACAGATCTTATGTGGAGTTCGATTACCAAGGGCAAAGATTCAAACAAGATGTTACCACCAGTTCGACTTGGTCCACCCAGGTTATAGCTGGTGAGAATCAGGTAGTTATTTGCAATATAGACTCACAACATGAAGTGTGTGAAGGAAAAACTACTGGCTTAGTCATTAGTGATACTCTTTCCACCGCGGAACAAAGTACGGCCATCATAGATGCGTCCTACGAAAGCTTTGACACATCACAGCAAGAAGGCACCCTCTATATCTCAGATGAACCTCCGTACGAGAAGTTGGAAATCACTCTTAGCGGTGATGACACCATGTACATCGGCCAGACTCAGCAACTGCACGCTGTGGTAACAGACAAAGAAAATAATACCAAGATGTCACCTCGAAAATTCTATGGCACAGCGTAAACCCAGATATCGTGTCTGTGAATGATGAAGGACTTATCTATGCGCGTTCTGACGGCACAGTGAGTATTGAGGCGCGAATCTCAGATTCGGTTGCAGACTCAGTGAGTATCACAGTACTCGACCATCAGATTGTCTCTATCGATGTTGAAGGGCCATTAGAGCTTACCCTACCTGAAAATATGCGTAGCAATGAGACCTATCAGGTAACCGCTCTTTATGAAGATGGTAATGAGTTACCACTTACCAGCGGTGTTACCTATACAAGCACCGATTATCATGTGGCAAAGGCACTTTCTGAAGGACAGGCTCAGACTTTTATATTCAAGCTGGTAAAAAAGTAGGCTCTGCTCAAGTAACAGCAAAATTCAATGATGAACTGTTCAGTCAGCCAATAGATGTTCAAGTCGTCCCGCTTGAGCTGACAGGGCTAGAGCTAAAAGATCTAACAAACGAAATAGCCGTTGGAGAGATTGAGCTGTTTGAAATTTTAGCTGTTTATAACAATGGCTACAGCAAAAACAAGGTCAACACTAATGCCGTTGTGGTGTCGTTCGACGGTCAAGAAACAAGCTCACACTTAGCCTATGGTGGTAATGGTACAGAACACCAACTAGAAGGCTTAAGTCCTACTTCCGATGAGGTCCAAGTCGCTTTTGTTTATGTAGATCTGGACACTGGCGATACAGCATCGACAGATATCGCCGTTTCTGTAGTAGCCGCTAGCAGCACTGAGCTTACTCTTCCATTCGACTCTTATTACACTGAACAAACGCTCATGCTACCAGAGAAGCTATCGCGCTCGGAGACCGGATTTAGCAAGGTTCGCTGGGAATTAAGCGAGTCCAACTCAGCGGTTTTATCGCAAAATAAGCGACAATTAATACCCCTGTCTTCATCTCCTATTACCCTAATTGCGACTACATCTACATTGCAACAACACCATTTCGATCTTATGCCTACTTCTAGTCCGATAGTAGATATCGAAATAATCCATCAAGCGCCCCTAAATCACATGATAGCTATCGCTCACCATCAAGACGGTGCAACTACTAACGCTACGCATAAGGTCAAGTGGCATAGCGATGCTAAAGAGGTATTAGCTATTGATCACAATGGACGCTTCTGCCTTATCAAGATGGACAAGTGACGGTGCAAGCCAGTTTAGGAGCCATTACATCTTCTCCAATCATACTTTCGATCTCTGGGTCGAACATTCATCTCTAGAATCGAAAGGTATATGCATGAAATCAATCACTAACCCTACACTCCTGCTTGTTGCTCTGCTGAGTTCAGCGGGAGCCTCTGCCAGTGACAATGAAGCGACAGAAGTACCGGAGATGCAGTGTGTGCCAAGCCAGCAAAGCACATCTTCCTCCGATTCCGAAGAGACAAGAGTAGAATCTGACACCTCACCACACTCAACTTCGTCATCAGATACTCAAGCAGCCGATCAGGGATACTACCTAGTCTTCCCGAACAAGTATTACATCAGCGCAGGTATTGGTTACTTCGCGCCAAAAGATGATGAAGCCTCTGACGACCCTTCAGAATTTGCCACCAACTTACTGTTTGGTATGCAGATCGATCCTAACTGGGCACTGGAATTTAACTATTACTTAAACTCAGAGATGAAATTCGACAGCACTAAGCTTGAGTACGGACAATGGGAGTTAACAGCCAGATATGACTACCGACTTACTGAGCGTTGGGGGTTGTATGCACGCGCAGGTGCCGCTAAATGGGATTTAGAGAAAACCCTTCCTGATGATCCCCATTTTGAGAATGAATTCTCCTCAGATGGCTGGAGTTTTACCGGTGAACTAGGAGGAACCTTTAAGTTGTCTGACAGACTGCACGTCAATGCTGGTTACACCTTTACACCCAATGTTGGTGGCAGCTCCACCGGAAGCCTGTTTACCAATCGCATCATGGTGTCTGCAACATGGAAATTTGGGTTCAAGGAACACGCCATACACATGGCTGATGCCGAATAGCCAACTCGGACTGCACACCAAAAAAACGCCACCTTACTAGGTGGCGTTTTCGATTCAGTTAATCGCTATTACTGCTGCGGACGCATTGCAGGGAATAGGATTACATCACGGATGGTGTGCGTGTTAGTGAACAGCATAGCTAGACGGTCGATACCGATACCTTGACCTGCTGTTGGCGGTAGGCCGTGCTCTAGCGCTGTGATGTAGTCAGCGTCGTAGTACATAGCTTCGTCGTCACCTGCATCTTTCGCATCAACCTGCGCTTTGAAGCGTGCATCTTGGTCTTCTGCATCGTTAAGCTCTGAGAAGCCGTTTGCTACTTCGCGACCACCGATGAAGAACTCAAAACGGTCAGTGAAGAACGGGTTGTCATCGCTACGACGAGCCAGTGGAGAGATGTCCGCTGGGTAGCCAGTGATGAAGGTTGGTTGAATTAGCTGAGGCTCAGCCGTTTCACCAAAGATCTCTTCAAGAAGCTGTCCGCAAGTCCAGAAGCTTTCTACTTCAACGTGTACAGATTTCGCGATAGAAACCATCTTCTCACGGTCAGTTAGGTCTGCTTCCGTCAGCGCTTGGATCTCAACGTGGTCAGGGTTGTAGTGCTTGATAGCTTCAAACATGCTCATGCGAGCATAAGTGCCACCAAACTCAACTGTCTCTTCACCGTAAGGCATAGAGGTTGAACCTAGAACGTCCATCGCCACTGTGCTTAGCATCTCTTCAGTCAGATCCATCAGATCTTTGTAGTCAGCATAAGCTTGGTAGAATTCCATCATAGTGAATTCTGGGTTGTGACGAGGAGACAGACCTTCGTTACGGAAGTTGCGGTTGATCTCGAATACGCGGTCAAAACCACCTACTACCAGACGCTTCAGGTAAAGCTCTGGAGCAACACGTAGGTACATGTCGATGTCTAGTGCGTTGTGGTGAGTGATGAATGGACGAGCCGTTGCACCACCTGGAATCACGTGCATCATAGGGGTTTCTACTTCTAGGTAACCCTTAGAGCTCATGAAGTTACGGATAGATGAAACCAGCTTAGAGCGGATGATAAACGCTTCGCGAGAATCTTCGTTAACGATAAGGTCAACGTAGCGCTGACGATAACGCATCTCTTGGTCAGTCAGGCCGTGGAACTTCTCAGGAAGTGGACGCAGAGCTTTAGTTAGTAGCTCATACTCTTCCATGTTCACGTAAAGGTCGCCTTTACCAGATTTGTGTAGCGCACCCTTAACACCGATGATGTCACCGATATCTAGGCCTTGGTATTGCTCTTTAAGCTGCTTTTGAACATCTTTTGCTGCGTATGCTTGGATGCGGCCAGATGTTTCTTGGATAGCTAGGAAAGGACCACGCTTCGCCATTACACGACCAGCGATCGCTACGATGTGGTTAAGCTCTTCTAGCTCTTCCTTAGTCTTTTCACCGAATTCTGCTTGAAGGTCGCCAGCTAGGTGCTCACGACGGAAGTCATTTGGGTGGCCGTTTGCTATGCAGCTCTTGCGGATATGATCCAGCTTGCTACGACGCTCAGCAATCAGCTTATTCTCTTCTTGTTGGTTCTCGTTTTGAACAGCATCAGTCATTTTCGATGTATCCTGTTTTATTCTTTTTCGGTGAAAAGCTTATAGACCTGATTTCAGGCTAGCTTCAATAAATTTGTCTAGGTCGCCATCAAGAACGGCTTGGGTGTTGCGGTTTTCAACGCCAGTACGCAGGTCTTTAATGCGTGAGTCATCCAGTACGTAAGAACGGATCTGGCTACCCCAACCGATGTCAGACTTCGCGTCTTCGTTTGCTTGCTTCTCAGCGTTTTGCTTCTGAAGTTCAAACTCAAATAGCTTCGCACGAAGCTGTTTCATCGCTTGGTCTTTGTTCTTGTGTTGAGAACGGTCGTTCTGACATTGCACCACAATGTTAGTTGGAACGTGGGTAATACGTACCGCAGATTCGGTGGTGTTTACGTGCTGACCACCAGCGCCCGACGCACGATATACGTCGATACGTAGATCAGCTGGGTTAATGTCGATCTCAATGTTGTCATCAATCTCAGGATAAACAAACGCAGAGGCAAATGAGGTGTGGCGACGACCACTTGAGTCGAATGGAGACTTACGAACCAAACGGTGTACACCGGTTTCAGTGCGTAGCCAGCCATAGGCATACTCACCAGAGATCTTAACCGTTGCGCCTTTAAGGCCAGCAACTTCACCCTCAGAAACCTCGATAACCTCGGTTTTGAAGCCTTTAGACTCAGCCCAACGTAGGTACATGCGAAGCATCATGTTGGTCCAATCTTGCGCCTCTGTACCACCAGAACCTGATTGCAGGTCGATATAGCAGTCAGACTCATCGTGGTCACCAGCGAACATGCGACGGAATTCAAGCTTCTCAAGCTTAGCTTCAAGCTCAGCTAGCTCAGGCTCAATCTCATCAAAGGTCTCTTGGTCTTCTTCTTCAACCGCTAGCTCAAGCAAGCCCTCAACGTCTTCGCCGCCTTGGTCAAGTTGGTCTATGGTATCAACAACCGCTTCTAGTGATGCACGCTCTTTACCTAGGGCTTGCGCTCGCTCAGGCTCGTTCCATACATCCGGCTGTTCTAGTTCTGCATTTACCTCTTCTAAACGCTCTTTCTTAGCGTCATAGTCAAAGGTACCCCCTCAGGACATTAGTGCGTTCAGACACGTCCTGTAGGCGGTTTTTGATTGGATTGATTTCAAACATCTTTTGCCAATAATTTGAGTAGAAAATAACCGCAGAATTTTACTCAAAAATGTGACCAAGATACAGAAAAATTTACTAAATCCTTGCGCTTTACGCGCCTTCGATATGCTCAACCATGAGCTGCATGCTCTGGTTACCACGAAACTCGTTAATATCGAGACGATAGGCCAGGCGTACCTTAGTAGTTGCAGGGTCCGGCCAGCGTCTTAGGTCCACGTTAAAGGCAATGGCATCCACCATGATATTGGTGGGATGAGAGCGATGCAGCGGTTCAAGCATAAGCTTAAGGTGCTTCTCTCCTACGAGCTTTTGGTGCAGCACCTTAAACTCACCATCGAAGATAGGCTCAGGGAAGGCCTGTCCCCAAGGACCACCTTGACGTATCTCTTGGGCGGTATGCATGTTGAACTCTTCTGGAGAGAGTTCACCGTCAGACAAAATTATGCCCTTGAGCGCATGGTCTTCCAGTTGCTCTCGCACCGACTCATCGAAAAGCTTAGAAAAGCGCTCAAAGTCTTTCTCACGAATAGTGAGGCCGGCGGCCATAGCGTGACCACCAAACTTCAAGATAAGGTCTGGGTTTTGCACGTCGATTTTGTCTAGCGTATCTCGCATGTGCAGGCCCACGATAGAGCGACAAGAACCTTGATAAGGCCATCTCCACCATCAGCAAAGGCGATCACAGGGCGGTGAAACTGCTCCTTGATGCGAGAGGCGAGAATCCCGATTACGCCTTGGTGCCAGTCGCGCTGGAACAGTGCCAAGCCATAGGGCATCTCTTTATCTGAGCTAAACTGAAGTCGTTCACAAAAAGCCATAGCCTCTTGCTTCATGCCCTCTTCAATCTCTTTTCGGGTTTGGTTCAGCGAATCTAGCTCCGAGGCCATACGGCGCGCTGCATGTATGTTTTGGCTCATCAACAGTTCAACGCCGAACGACATATCATCCAAGCGCCCCGCCGCATTGATGCGCGGTCCAAGGGCAAAGCCAAAGTCAGAGGCCACCAAACGGTTTGAGTTCTTCTTGGCTACCTCAATCAGCGCCTGTATTCCCGGTCTACCCTTACCCGCTCGAATGCGTTGCAAGCCCTGATGCACCAAGATGCGGTTGTTTTCATCCAGCGGTACAACGTCAGCGACTGTGCCTAGAGCCACAAGGTCTAGAAGCTCAGAAAGGTTTGGCTCAGGGATACCGCGCTCAGCAAAGCTGTTCTTTTGACGAAGCTTGGCGCGCACCGCAGCCATCAGATAGAAGGCAACTCCCACCCCGGCCAGCGCTTTTGAAGGGAAATCACACTCATGCAGATTTGGGTTCACCATGGCATCGGCTTCTGGCAAAACATGACCCGGCAAGTGGTGATCGGTTACCAGTACCTTGATATTGTTTTGCTTGGCATATTTCACGCCCTCGATAGAAGAGACACCGTTGTCCACCGTCATAATCAGCTCAGCACCCATGGTGATGGCTTGGTCAACCACCTCTGGACTTAAGCCATAACCATCCTCGAAGCGGTTTGGCACCAAATAGTCCACATTGCTTGAGCCGAGCATACGAAGCGCTAACACCGAAAGAGCGGAACTAGTCGCGCCATCGGCATCAAAGTCCCCTACCACGATAATTCGCTGGCCACTCTCAATGGCCTCAATCAAAAGATCTGCCGCTGGGCCAATGCCATACAACTGGCCTGGCGAGAGTAGCCCCTTGGCACCTCGATTGAGTTGGCTTTCGCTGTTTACACCCCTCGAAGCGTATACACGACGCATCAAAGGAGAAAGAGAATCAGGAAGGTGCGAGATATCGCAGGCAGGACGACGTTGGATTCTATCATGGTGACAACACAGATTTGAGAGGAAAAAAGCGCGGTCAAGCCGCGCTCATTACAAAACTAGATTAGCTTTTTTCAGCTTGCAGGCGTTGCAATAGCGCCTCTGGAGAAAGGTAACCACCTACGTTAACGCCGTTTGGTGTGTACACTGCAGGAGTACCCGTTACTCCAATCGCTCGACCCAGTTGATGTTGTTTCACCACCAAGTCTTGGCACTGTTTAATCTTGTCAGCAGAAGCGGAGGCACTCTGACCACGCAGTTTGGCATCGTTCATTGCCGCTTGCGCGTCGTCGCTACACCAGATCTTTGCCATCTGAGTGCCAATGTCGCTAGCCGCACCGGCACGTGGGAACGCAAGATATCGGATGGTAATACCTAGGTCGTTGTAAGCTTTCATATCGCGATGAAGCTTCAAGCAGTAACCACAAGAGATATCGGTAAATACGGTAACCACGTATTTCTCATCTTTTGCCTTGTAGACGATCATCTCGTCTTGCATCTCATTGAACATCTTGGTGAATTTTGGACCGTTACGCTTCGCAACCACGTCTTCAAATTTGCCATTGTCGTCCAGAGAGTACAGCTTACCAGGGATAAAAAAGTCGCCCTTAGGTGAGGCATAAAAGGTGCCCTGGTCTGTAGTCAGTTCTAAAATGCCATCCATCTCTGATGGCTCAGCTTGCAGTATGGTTACGCCAATCTTGGCGAATCGTTCTTTTAATTGCGCTTGGTCTATATCGGCCGCACTGGCTTTGAACACAAACAGCGAGCAGAGAATTAAGCCAAGGGTGCGAGATAAGTGCTTCATATTGTTTCCTTTGCAGAACCGAATTAGGCTCTTGGATGGTGTTGCTGATGGATCAGCTTTAATCGTTCTTTTGCTACATGAGTATAAATTTGCGTTGTCGATAAGTCACTATGTCCAAGTAGCATCTGTACGACCCTGAGATCTGCCCGTAGTTCAATAAATGTGTGGCGAAGGCATGGCGCAACACGTGTGGAGATAGCGAATCGCTATCTATTCCTGCAAGGGTCGCGTAATGCTTAATACGATGCCAAAAGGTTTGACGAGTCATCTGGCGAGCACGCTTGCTAGGAAACACCACATCTGACGAGGTTTCACCTAATAGCTCTGGTCGCCCTTTATTCATAAAGCGTTCGATCCAGTCGATAGCATTCTCACCCATGGGAACCAGTCGCTCTTTACCACCCTTACCCACAACACGCACCACGCCTTGGCGTAAACTGATGTTCTCTGTGGTCAAGCCCACCAACTCAGTCACACGCAGACCGGTCGCATACAAGAGTTCAAGCATGGCCTTGTCTCTAAGTTCTATGGTGTCTTCGATATTGGGTGCGGCCAGCAAAGCATCGACTTGGGCTTCACTGATATCTTTAGGCAATCGCTTGGGCAGTTTAGGGCGAATCAACAGCGCTGAGGGATCATCATCACGCATTCGTTCGCGATGGAAATATTGAAAGATGCGACGCATCGCCGACAGCATGCGTGCACGGCTAGACTGAGCAAAGCCCTGCTCTGCTAGCCAGGTTTGATAATCAAGAAGTTGCTCATGTGAAACGCTAAGGAGTTCCGCATCTATGCTTTGTAGCCAGTTGTCTAACTTACTGAGATCCAATCGATAGGAAGCGAGTGTGTTTTCAGACAACCCTTTTTCCATCCAAGCAGCATCGAGAAACTGCTCAATAAGGTGTTGATTTGACAAGTGATAACGCCCAATTACCTCTGTTATATCAGCCAAGTATACCCGATAAGCGCTGACACTAACTGCAAAGCTGGAAAAATAAAGGTAAAATCCCTGCACCCCGATTAAGTAGTACACGAATAGCATGAAAATAGGACTGTTTTACGGCTCAACCACCTGTTACACCGAGATGGCAGCAGAGAAGATCCGCGACATCATAGGTGAAGAGATTGTCGACCTGCACAACGTAAAGGATGCCCCTCTAAGTCTGATCAATGATTATGACTTTCTGATCCTTGGCATCTCCACCTGGGACTTTGGAGAGCTGCAAGAGGATTGGACTGAGATTTGGGATACGCTAGGTGATATTCAAATCTCAGGTAAACACGTCGCGCTATTCGGTCTTGGGGATCAAGAAGGTTATGGCGAATGGTTTCTAGATGCTATGGGCCTTCTGCATGAGCAACTGGTGCCGCATCAGCCAAAATTCATCGGCTACTGGCCCGTGGAGGGCTATGAGTTCACCGGTTCAAAGGCGCTGACTGAGGATAAGACCCAATTCTTAGGCTTGGCACTGGATGAGGACTCCCAATATGACCTTACCGACGAACGCCTCGCCACTTGGTGTGAACAGATCCTAACGGAATACGCCGATTCTCTCTAAAACAAACATTAAAAAAGCGTCCATTGGACGCTTTTTTGCTTTTATGAGTACTGCTCTATCTGAGCCTTGTTGCCGCCATCAAGCACTACCATTGAGATAATGATGGCAAGCGTTGGCAACAGCCAGCCTAACCCAAGGCTAAACATAGGCACAAAATCAAAGCTGCTCACATCAACGCCCGCTACATTTAGCGCATCTAAAATAGCGAACAAGAACGCCACCACCAGCACAGTGCGATAAACGCGCGCAGGATTAGCCAAACGAGAGCGAAGGAAGGTCAAAGCCACCAACGCGATAGCTACTGGATACAGCGCAAACAACACAGGGATAGAAAGCGCGATAAGCTGAGATAGTCCCACGTTAGCGACCAAAGCACACACAGAGCCGTTGATAACCACAAAGGCTTTATAAGAGAGTTTGGTGTGCTTACTAAAGAAGTCTGAACAAGCAGAGATCAAACCCACAGCCGTAGTCAAACAAGCAATCACTACAATGCCCGATAATACCCACTGCCCTTTCACACCAAACAGTGCTTGAACATAGTGAGTTAAGATAGCCCCGCCATTAGTCAGACCTGCTGCAATGCCATTACTGGTAGCGCCCAAATAGAAAAGAGACATATACACCAGGCACAGACCGAAGGCTGCAATAAAGCCAGCTAAGATAAGGTAACGAGCGACATCTTTGGTTTCTGACACGCCTTTGCTGTTCAGTGCTTGAACCAAAAGCATGCCGAACATCAATGCGCCAAAGGTATCCATGGTCAGATAGCCTTCAAGAAGACCGGTCACAAACGCCTGATCTACATAATCACCTTGAGGATGAATAATCGGACTTTGCGGGTTGATCACTACCATTACCGACAGCACCAGTAGACCAACAAACATCAGCGGCGTTAGCACCTTGCCTATGGTGTCCAACAAGCTACCTTGAGACCAAGCCAACACCATAGCAACAGCAAAAAAGACAACAGAGAATAGTGCGAGTGTCATTGCATCAGGTGTCGCTAAGAAAGGACGTAAGCCTATCTCATAGGCAACCAACCCTGCACGAGGGGCAGCGAACGCTGGGCCAATAATGATAAAGATCAGAGCGGCCATTAGGATAGCAACACGCTTTGGTAGGTCACGAGTCAGATGATCCCAAGTGCCACCAGCGATTGCGACTGCAACCACAGTAATAAGAGGCAGGCCTGCTGCTGTAACTAGAAAGCCACCCATAGCTGGCATCAGATTAGTGCCTGCAAGTTGACCTGCTAGAGGTGGGAAAATAATGTTGCCCGCACCCAAGAAAAACGCGAACAGCATAAAGCCAAGCGCTACTATGTCTAAAAAAGAAAGTTTGTTGTTCAAATCCCGCCCCAGAACAGACTGTGGTGTAGTTTATGCGTTACACTCTGCTGTGATAAATTTCAGGCAAGCATCTTGAACGGTGACGAATGCGCACTCAAGCGCATAGAGAAAAAACACTAGTTACTGCCAGTAATTTTATCAATTACCAGTGTTATCCACTAGATATTGACTTTAAATCTAGAATTTAATCTCAAACAGACAGCCAACAAACTCAAACAAAGCAATAACAAACAGATTGCATGCACCATAGATGCATACAAACTCACAACCTTCTTGATACTAATGAACCAAACCACTAAAGATTTTGAATTTAAGCGCTTCACCATAATCGGTGGAAAAAGCGGAATGCCGGTAAGCACCGATGGGGTACTACTGGGCGCTTGGGCAGATATAAAAACGGTAGGTTCCATCTTAGATATAGGAACAGGTACCGGATTGCTGGCCCTGATGAGCGCTCAGAGAAATCTAAACGCCGATATTCTAGCTATCGATATTGACGCAGATGCCATTGAAGCCGCTCGGCACAACGCCGCTTCGTGCCCATGGTCATCTCGCATACAAGTATCTATGACGGATGTGACCAAGATGCCGACCAAGGATCAGTTTGAACGTATCATCTGCAACCCGCCTTATTTCAATTCTGGAGAGCAGAGTCAGCGAGAGCAGAGAGCTAAGGCAAGACACACGGATACGCTGACACACAAAGATCTATTGAAGGCATGCGCGGATCTTCTGTCTCTTGAGGGAAGCGCTAGCTTTATTCTTCCCAAGGTCGAGGGAGATGATTTTATCCAACTGGCAAAGACTAGCGCTGGCACCTTTCACGCCTATGCGAAATCAAGACCACAGCTAAAAAACCGATTTCTCGCTACCTGATTGAATTAAGAAGAGTTCAGGTAGAAATGCAGACAACGAGCCTGCAGATCCATCAAGGTACCGAGTACAGCCAAGATTTCATCGCCTTAACGCGGGATTTCTACTTAAAAATGTGAACTTAGTCCAAGCTTACGTTTATACTACACCCTTTAAGACCCACCCAATTGCGGATTGAAACTGTGATTAGAACCTTTGCTGATTTAGATTTAGACGAAACATTAATCAAGGCCATTGAACAGATAGGCTATGAGCGCCCAACCAAGGTGCAGAGTGAAGCCATCCCATATGCGCTAGACGGCAGAGACATTCTTGCTTCCGCACCAACAGGTACAGGTAAAACCGCAGCCTTTGTTCTGCCGGCGCTTCAGTATCTATTGGACTTCCCACGTAAAAAGGGTGGCCCAGCACGTGTACTTATTCTAACCCCGACTCGTGAACTAGCGATGCAGATCACCGAGCAGGCTAAGGCACTGGCTAAACACACCAGACTCAACATCTTCACCATTACCGGTGGTGTAACCTATCAAGAGCACGCGGATATCCTTGCGACTACCCAAGACATAGTAGTGGCGACACCTGGTCGCCTGCTTGAGTACATCGAAGCGGAACGCTTTGATTGCCGTGCTATCGAGTGGCTAGTGCTAGATGAAGCCGACCGCATGCTAGATATGGGCTTTGGTCCTACGGTAGACCGATTGTCTGCAGAGTGTCGCTGGCGTAAACAAACACTACTGTTCTCTGCAACCCTAGAGGGTCGTGGCGTTGAAGGCTTTACTGCAGACCTTCTAAAAGAGCCAGCTGAAGTAAACTCAACACCGCCTACCAAAGAGCGAAAAAAGATCCAACAGTGGTATCACCGCGCCGATGATGCTCTGCACAAATTAGAGCTCCTAAAGCGCATCATCGGCGAGCAGGCCGAGCGCAGTATCGTATTCTTGAAGACCCGCGAACGTTTAGGCGAGCTTCGTCAGCACCTAGACAGCGCTCAGATCCCTTGCGCTTGGATCCAAGGCGAGATGCCTCAGGATCGTCGTAACAATGCAATCCGTCGCTTTAAAGATGGTGAGGTGAGCGTGCTTCTTGCTACCGACGTAGCCGCTCGCGGTATCGACATCCCGGATGTGAGCCATGTGATCAACTATGATCTGCCGCGCACCGCAGATGTCTACCTGCACCGCATCGGTCGTACTGGCCGTGCTGGTAAAAAGGGTTCGGCTATTTCTTTGGTTGAAGCTCACGATCAGCCGATGATGGAGCGTGTTCAGCGCTACACCAAGGAAGCAATCAAAGAGCGCTTTATCGATGGTCTTCGCCCTAAACACAAGAAACCTGTGTTCAAGAAGAAGAACAAAAAGAAAGACGCTAAGAAAACTGCCAAGAAAAGCGTGAAAAAGAAGAAGTAATAAATGAGGAGAGCCTAGGCTCTCCTTTAATTTATCTGCAATTCTAGGATCAGCATGTCCTGATGTTGGATACCATTTTCATAAATGGGCTCAGGATAATTATCGACAAAGTAGTTCTTCACTACCCTCTCCACTCTAAATCCTTGCCTTTGATAAAAGCTCAGCTGATGGCCAAAGGTGCCAGTCTTAAGCCATATTTTGTCTAATCTGGTCACTGACTCTGAGGTTAGCACTCCCTCAAGAAGCACTGAGCCGAGGCCCAGTTTTTGTTTATCAGGCCAGATAGCAATGTTCATCAGCTCCGCTGAATTAACGTCGCTTTCTAGCCTAAGCAAACAAGCGCCAGCGACCTTATCATCCTCGATAAGCACGAAGGCCAAACAAGACTCGAGATAAGACAAAACCATAGCCTCATCTGGATCCGCCTCAAGCAATAGAGACATAGGGATATCGGAGGGTTTTACTTGTTTGACTTTAGCCATGCTTGCCTTGAGATATGATATAGACAGTGCCAACTCAAGGGTGAGTCAGGCTCTAGTCTTGGATGTTGAAAATCTTGGTTAAGGTTGTGCATGCCGATCTTTTGCATCACACGCTGCGATGGCAGGTTACACAGTGCGGTAAGGCTGTACACAGAGTCCAGCCCTAGCTCAGTGAAAGAGAACTTGAGCACCTCTGACGCTGCCTCTGGTGCGTAACCTTTGCCCCATGCACTCTTACTTAAACGCCATACTATCTCGACAAAGTCATCCTCGAATATGCCATCACTGGCCTTACGAGGTTGAAGACCGACCGTACCTATAAATTCACCATCAGCCTTTAGCTCAACCGCCCACATCCCCCAACCCTGATGAAACAGCTGTTGAGCGGCATGACGCGCCAATTCAATGCTCTGCAGTGGTGTTAGTGGGCTTGGAAAAAAGCGCATCACCTCCGAGTCAGTGTTTAGCTTAACGAAGGCGTCAAAATCCACCGCTTTCCAGCGGCGGAGTATGAGTCGTTCAGTTACCAGAGTGCTTATCGGACTGATTACTGTTCCTCGCGCTTGAACACTAGCTCTTTATCATTGGACTCAGCTTCACAGAAGTAATAGCCCGCTACGTCAAACTCTTTCAGTGCCTCAACAGACTCGATTCGATTCTGAATGATGTATTTCGCCATCATGCCGCGCGCTTTCTTAGCGAAGAAGCTAATAACCTTGTAGGTACCGTTCTTGCAGTCTTTGAACACTGGCGTAATGATCTGACCTTCAACTTTCTTCGGCTTCACCGATTTAAAGTACTCGTTTGAAGCAAGGTTAATCAGGAGATCGTCACCTTGAGCAGCAAGAGCTTCATTCACTTTATCGGTGATCTTCTCACCCCAGAATTGATACAGGTTAGTCCCCTTAGGGTTAGCAAGCTTAGTACCCATCTCTAGACGATACGGCTGCATAAGATCTAGCGGCTTTAGTAATCCATAGAGACCTGACAACATACGGAAGTGAGACTGTGCATAATCGAAGTCCTCTTCGCTAAAGCTCTCCGCCTCAAGGCCGGTATACACATCGCCTTTAAAGGCCAAGATAGCCTGACGTGCATTGTCTGGAGTAAAGGTGGTAGACCACTGCTCAAAGCGAGCGGCATTTAGGCCGGCAATCTTATCGCTTACCTTCATCAAGCCCGCAATATCAGCAGGTGTCAATTCACGACATACCTCAATAAGCTCGGCTGATTCAGGATAAAATCAGGCTGAGTGTAGCGCTCTGTAGCCAATGGAGATTCAAAATCTAGGGTTTTAGCTGGAGAAACAATAACCAACATAGCGGTCTTCCTTTACATATCTTGATATGCACAGGGTATAAAAAAAGCCGTGCTATGTCAGCACGGCTCTTTCAATCAGTGTCATAGGTGAGAGCGATTACGACTTTTTCGCTTCTTCAGCCTGGTCCCAGATACCTTCTTCTAGCTGAGACTGAAGCTCAGGGAAGTCGTTAGCATCAAAGGTTGGTACCTTGCCTGCTTTAAGCTGCTTGTTGTAATCCTTAGCAAGCTTAACCACGATGCCCGACAGCAACAGGATAGCCACCATGTTCACAATAGCCATCAAGCCCATAGACACGTCTGCCATTGCCCATACCGTTGGTAGAGACGAAACAGCACCGAACAGAACCATGCCTAGCACGATTACGCGGAAGATGTTTAGGCCTGCCTTGTGATTGTGCTCAAGGAAGATAAGGTTAGTTTCCGCGTACGAGTAGTTTGCGATGATAGAAGTAAACGCAAAGAAGAAGATAGCGATAGCAACGAAGATGCCACCCCAGCTGCCTACTTCAGCACTTAGCGCACGCTGAGTCAGCTCGATACCCGTGATTTCACCGTGAGGAACATACTCACCAGAAACTAGGATGATAGCTACGGTTGCTGTACAGATAACGATAGTATCAGTGAAAACACCTAGCATCTGAACATAACCCTGTGATGCTGGGTGTGGCGGATATGGCGTCGCCGATGCTGCTGCGTTTGGCGCAGAACCCATACCTGCTTCGTTCGAGAATAGACCACGTTTGATACCGTTAATCAGCGCCTGAGCGATAGCGTAACCTGCACCACCAGCGGCTGCTTCTTGCAGACCGAACGCACTCTTGAAGATAAGAGATATGATTTCTGGTACTTTCTCGATGTTTGAGAACATTACGTAGAAAGCCAGCACTAGGTAAGCCAGTGCCATTACAGGAACGATTAGCTCCGCAGTACGTGCAATCTTACGGATGCCACCAAAGATAACGAATGCAGAAAGTACTGCTACTGCAACACCAGCAACCCATGCTCAATGCCAAATGCGGTGTTCATTGCACTTGCGATAGAGTTTGCTTGTACTGAGTTAAATACCAGACCGAATGCGATGATCAGGAAGATAGAGAACAATACGCCCATCCAGCGCATGCCTAGACCTTTTTCCATATAGTAAGCTGGACCACCACGGTAGTTGCCATCTTCATCTTTGGTTTTGTATAGCTGAGCTAGAGTACTCTCGGCAAAAGAGGTTGCCATACCTAGCATAGCGATCAGCCACATCCAGAAGATAGCGCCAGGGCCACCTAGGTAAGTGCTACCGCAACACCAGCCATGTTACCAGTACCTACACGTGCCGCTAGACTGGTACAAAGTGCTTGGAAAGAAGAGATACCAGCTTTGTCCGCTTTACGGCTGTTCTTTAGTACGCTGAACATGTGGCCGAAGTGGCGGAACTGGATAAAGCCCAAACGTACGGTGAAATAAATACCACCGCCTACTAGAAGATAAATAAGGATTGATCCCCACAGGAGATCGTTCATTAAGTTGATAATGTCTGTCACAACTAGCCTCTTTATTTTTATTAAACCTCACTGAGTGAGGTGAATGGAGGGTGCAACCTCAGTGCTTTTATTTTTGGATGCTTAACCGAAGAAGTGGGTTACAACATTGGAAAATATGCGATGCACAACTTTCCTAATACTGAAACTCAAACTGGGGTAGTGCTAAGCATATAGTGCTGAGATTTGTCCTTGGGCAAACGATTCCCCTACACCAAATCTGCGCGCATCATGCCGATAGAAACCTTAAAATGCAAATTTCACCGGCAACCATGCTCACTATTTAAACAAACCTGTTATCAGTTAGTGTGAAACAAACCTCATACTCCACAAAACATTCACAATTTAGAAATAAATGAGAAATAGTTCAAAGATAATTTAATCTGGTTCGTGGTAATACTGATGCCGAGTCGTCGAGAGATTCAAGGTTAGGAGTTCGAGACGACCGACCTATGTTCAACGCCCGCATGAAGTAAAAGGAATAGCTTATGGACATGCAACTAGACGACTTTTTTGAAACCGAAGAGCCACGCAGAGCTCGTGGTGGTGGCCGCTCTAAACCTGTAAAGCGCAAATGGAGAGAAATAGAAGCGATTAAGGATCGCCAGCGCTTACAAAAGAACTGATGGATCTGGATGTTTGCGCCGATTACGCGCTAGAAGATATCGACCTCTAATAGACATAAAAAGGATGGCCTCTGCCATCCTTTTTGCTTTTACACATACTCTTTTTCGGTCTGTTTGACCCGCTCGGCAAGTTGCTTGTAGCGGTCGGCTATGGTTTCACCAAATACAGGGTCCTCTTCTTGTGTGCCCCACTCTTGCTCTAGGTGTTGCCAATCCGAAATATCAAAGGTCTGCTTAATCAGCGGAATAATGTCTTGCTCTTCCAAATCCAGATGTCGCTTCTGCTGCTGAATGAAATTCTCTAGTTGGCTTGAGAAGAGATCTGAAGGCACCACGGCATCTTGTAAGATCATATCCACCACATCTAAGAACTCATGTGTGAGTTTAGATAGTTCAATATGCTCCTGCTCTAGGTTCTGTATCTGCTTCTGCTCACCGTACTTCTCAATAAAATAGTGATAGATAAGATCCTCTTTAGGGTGATGGGTTCGCTCGGAGTGATCGCAGAGATAATCCACTATCTCTTTCACCAATGAATAGTTGATTGGCTCCTCGTCACGAAGACGAATCAGCTTTTTCCTCAGTATCGCCAGCAATCGCACCATATAGCCATGCTCACGATGGATTCTCTCTAGCATCATGTTCCATCCCTCCATATCATCCGTTGCATTAAGTTTAAGCGATTATTTGCATGCATGTTTTGAAGGAGGGCTAAAAAGCACACTTTTTATGTGGATTTTATTCTTTCTTAATCTAATTCTGTGGGAAGGTGCCAATCGATGGGCTGTTTTCCTATAGTTTCCAGATACTTATTCGCTTTGGAGAAATGCTGGCATCCAAAGAAGCCTCTGCGGGCACTCAAAGGTGAGGGGTGTACCGAGCTAAGAACCAAATGCTTATCCTCATCAATATTCATCCCTTTCTTTTGTGCATGCGCACCCCACAACATAAACACAAGCCCTTGCTTTTGTTTGGAAAGCAGTTCAATAGCCGCTTCAGTAAAAGTTTCCCAACCACATTTGGCGTGAGAGTGCGCCTTACCTTGCTCAACAGTAAGTACCGTATTAAGGAGCAACACGCCCTGCTCTGCCCAATGGGCGAGATAACCGTGAGAAGGGATCTCGAACCCCTCTATGTCTGTATTTAGCTCTTTATAGATGTTGCGCAAAGAGGGCGGGATCTTATTGCCAGGCAAAACAGAAAAGCTTAAACCATGAGCTTGATTGGGGCCGTGATAAGGATCTTGCCCTAATATAACCACCTTTACACTATCTAGTGGAGTGGACTCAAACGCAGAAAAGATTTGTTCTTGAGGAGGATAAACAGTTTTGCCCAAGCTTCTTTGCTCAGACACAAACTGCTCAATTTTTTCAAAGTAAGGAAGCTGTCGCTGCTCTTGTATAAATCCTTGCCAGTTCATATACCACACCAATTAGTAGAGAGTGTGGCAAGGATAACGCTAACGACAGCGCCGATAAATTATTTCTTGGCTGGGGCGTGCAGTGGTGCGCGCTGTGGAGTTCGAAAATGCCCTTGTCCGCGTTGAACAGGACGAGCTTGAGGGATGATTGAAACTGCTTTAAACATGGCACACTCCTTGTACTTTGTGACTCCTGTCACATTAAGTAATGAAAGATGCGTGCCAAAAGATCAATGTCAGCGCTTAAATATTACCCGAAAGGGTTAGGCAGCCCCTTGTTCAAAGGCTCTCAGCGCCTGAATTTCCTCTGCCCATATCTCCGGCTCAATGGTTTCAAGGATTAGCGGGATCTTATCGAAACGCGGATCTTGAGCGATAAATTTGAAACAGTCCCAGCCAATCTCACCCGCACCCAAAGAATGGTGGCGATCCACCTTTCCTCCTAGGGCAATCTTTGAATCATTAATGTGCATTGCACGCAAATAGTGCATCCCTACCACACGATCAAATTCAGCGAAGGTCGCTTCACACGCCTCAAAAGTACGAAGGTCATAACCGGCAGCAAAGGTATGACAGGTATCGATGCACACACCCACACGCGACTTATCTTCTACCTGATCGATAATCTCAGCCAGATGCTCGAAGCGCCAACCTAAGTTAGTCCCCTGCCCTGCGGTATTCTCAATAACCGCAATCACATCTGGTACCGCCTCATGAGCAATATTGATAGATTCAGCAATTAAACGAAGGCACTCAGACTCAGAGATCTTCTTTAGATGACTGCCAGGGTGGAAATTGAGTAGCGTTAGGCCAAGTTGATGACAGCGCTCCATCTCATCGATAAAAGCAGCACGAGATTTCTCTAACTTCTCCGCCTCTGGAGCCCCTAAATTAATCAGATAAGAGTCGTGCGGCAGGATCTGCTCTGTCTTAAATCCAAGTGCAGTACAGTTCTTTTTAAACGAATCTATGCTCTTTTGAGTGAGAGGTTTTGCCACCCATTGGCGTTGATTCTTGGTGAATAAAGCGAACGCATTTGCACCAATTTCCTTGGCTCTTAACGGGGCGTTCTCAACCCCTCCAGCAGCAGAGACATGAGCGCCTAAAAACTTGTTTGTTGTCATCAAATCTTCTCTTTAAATGGCTAATTTAGCCTATATTCCGAAAGCTAAGTGCATCGAATTTCGTTTAAATGTTGTTAAATAACACCATTTATTGTGGCATTTGTTCTGATTGTGTAAAAACAGCCTTTATAACACCATGTTTTAATTATAACTTGATCATAATCATGGAAAACACCCCAAAAAAATATGGTTTTTAGTTGTTTTTTGACGTAAATCAATATAAATTGGCAAACATAAAGTGAACGGGAACGCTCAAGGTTCCGACCCCAAAAGATTTATCCATATTACAAACAATTAATTTTTGAAGCTGAGGAGAAAGTTATGATCCAAGGAATCCAAATTACTAAAGCAGCAAACGATGAGCTACTTAACTCAATCTGGCTACTAGATTCTGAGAAAAACGAAGCACGTTGTGTAGTTTCAGCTGCGGGTTACGAAGCAGATCAAGTTATTCCTGCATCTGACCTAGGTGAGTACGAAAGCCGCGAAATCGCAGTAGAGAAAGCACCTAAGATCGAAGGTGGTCAACACCTAAACGTTAACGTTCTTAAGCGCGATACTCTAGAAGACGCAGTTAAGCACCCAGAGAACTACCCACAGCTAACTATCCGTGTATCTGGCTACGCTGTACGTTTCAACTCTCTGACTCCAGAGCAGCAGCGCGACGTTATCGCTCGTACCTTTACTGAGTCTCTATAATAGAGACCAGTAAATCGCTAACTCCGGTTTAGCAAAAAATTCAAAGCCCAGCTTTCTAGCTGGGCTTTTTCATATTCAGAGTCTGTTGAGCTGAGTCGCAGACACAAAAAAGCGACAATCTATTGTCGCTTTTTCATTTTAAGTCAGAGGCTTACTGCACTTTCTTCAATAGAACCTTAAGCTGTTCAAAATCATTGTTCAGCTCTTCTGATAGAAGCTCCATAGCAGCATGCTTAGCCAAAGGACCTGGCAGCTCTATATCTGTATCTAGGATCTCGTCTACTACCTCTTTGAACTTAGCCGGATGGGCAGTGCATAGGAAAAGACCTGTTTCACCTTCGTTTAGCTGCTCTTGAAGCACACGATACGCGATTGCACCGTGAGGCTCACACAGATAACCAAGATCATTAAGTTCTTTCACACTCTCTGAACTCTCTGCATCAGTCACTGCACCGCTACCTAGGGTATCCAATCCCCAACCTTTGCGCTGACAAAGCTCTTCGATACGAGGCCAGTTGTTTGGCTGGCTTACGTCCATTGCATTCGAGGTGGTTGCCACGGTTGGCTTAGGATCCCACTCACCAGTAGTCAGGTAACGTGGCACAGTATCGTTCGCGTTGGTCGCAGCGATAAAGCGTTTGATAGGAAGACCTAGCGCTTTTGCTAGAAGGCCTGCGGTTAGGTTACCAAAGTTACCGCTTGGTACAGAAACCACTAGGTTCTCACGCTCTTCCTTGCTTAGCTGAGCTGCAGCTTCGAAGTAGTAGCAGATCTGAGCCATCAAACGACTGATGTTGATAGAGTTCGCTGAGTTTAGGCCGATCTCTTCACGTAGCTCTGCATCATCAAATGCCGTTTTTACTAGTGTTTGGCAATCATCGAAATCACCATTGATAGCAACAGTGTGGATATTCTTTCCTAAAGTACAGAAAAGCTTCTCTTGTAGCGGCTGATCTTTCCTTTCGGATACAGGATCACTACGTTGATGTCTTCCATACCATAGAAGGCATGAGCAACAGCCGCACCAGTGTCACCTGAAGTCGCTGTAAGGATGGTGATCTTGCCACCGTCAGAGACAGTCGCTAGAGATTGAGCCATAAAACGGCCACCAAAGTCTTTAAAGGCTAAGGTTGGACCGTGGAATAACTCAAGGGCATAAGTGCCATCTTTAACTTGCTTAATCGGTGCTGGGAATTGAAAGGCATTGTCTACCAACTCAGCTACTTTAGCGCTTTCTAGCTCGTCACCGATCAGCGCAGATAGGATCTTACTGCTACGGCTAACAAAGTCTTCCGCTAGAAGAGCATCGATATCACCCATATCCGGAATATCGCTTGGGAAAAATAGACCTTGATTACGTCCTAGCCCCTGACGAACGGCTTGAGAAAATGAGACTTGCTCGTCGTTGTGTTTGATGTTGTACAGCTTCATAAATTGCTTCCTGTAATTTTCGAGCCTTTTTGGTCTATCTGACAAATATGCACGAAACCGTCGTCATTTTGAACATAATTTGTAGCCAGCCACGCCTTAACACGCTCTGCTACTTCTAAACTATCGCAGATGGTAAATAGGGTTGGACCACTGCCGGAGATACCTGTCGTCAATGCACCTGCGTTGCTGCGTAGTCGCGCGCTTCGGGGAAGCCCGGTAGCAGGCGCTGACGATACGGCTCAGCCACTACATCGCGAATCATCTTGGCTGCTAGTTGCGGCTGATTCGAGTAACTTGCATGGATAAAACCAGCAAGATGACGGCCGTGGGCGATAACGTCTTGGCGACGGTATTGCGCTGGCAATATCTCGCGCGCAGCAGCGGTAGAGACATTAATGCCGGATAGGCCATTACCCAATACCAGTTTTCAAAGCTAGGGATAGACTGACTAATGATATCCAGCTCTTCGACCATCAGCTGCACACCGCCTAGATAGCAAGGGGCAACGTTGTCATAGTGAATACCACCAGAGATCTGCCCTTCCATCTCACCCATAAGGCAAGAAGTTCGGTTTCACTTAAAGGATTGTTGTGGAACTGGTTTAGCGCATCTAGCGCTGCCACGATGGAGCAAGCACTCGAGCCAAGACCAGAGCCGATTGGCATATTTTTCTGTAGTGTCATAGCTACTGGCAGTAGCTCAGAGCCCTTATTTTTCAGCTCACGAGCAAACACTTTCCAGCAGTCATACACTATGTTCTGCTTAGGGTCTGATGGCAGTTTGGCAACAAAATTACCCTCTGCCTTCAAGGTAAAGTCTGAATCTCCAAGGCAACGGTGACCTTATCCCCCAAAAGAGTGCCATCCACAGGAGAAACCGCCGCGCCCAACACGTCAAAACCAACGCTCACATTACCAATAGAAGCAGGAGCGTATACAGTTACACTTCTCGACATAAGTTACACCCCAAGCTTCCAACCAAGAGTACGCATCACATCAGAGAATACACCTGCTGCTGTAACCTCAGTGCCCGCACCATAACCACGCATCACAAGCGGAATTGGCTGATAGTAACGGCTGTAGAATGCTAGGGCATTCTCACCATCTTTAACCTTAAATAGCGGGTCGTTTTCATCAACAGCGGCGATAGTCACGCGACATTTACCTTCGTTGATCTCACCCACATAACGAAGCACTTTACCTTCTTCAGCCGCTTTAGCTGATAGCTCGCTAAAGTATGCATCCGCTTCAGGAAGACGCTCTAGGAACTCCTCGATGCTACCTGAGTCATCAAAGCCTGGTGGCAGGGCCTGGTCTACAACTACATCTTCAAGCTCGATAGACATACCAGTTTCACGAGCAAGGATAAGTAGCTTACGTGCCACATCCATACCAGATAGGTCATCACGTGGGTCAGGTTCAGTGAAGCCGTTTTCCATAGCTACTTGGGTCGCCTGGCTTAGGGTCATCCCCTCGTCTAGCTTACCGAAGATGAATGACAATGAGCCCGATAGGATACCGTTGAATTTCTCTAGTTCGTCACCAGCAGAGATAAGGTTTTGCAAGTTCTCGATAACCGGCAGACCGGCACCTACCGTTGTCTCATACATCAACTTGCGACGAGAACTACGCGCAACTTGGCGAAGCTGGTGATAATAAGCCATGCTCGCCGTGTTCGCTTTCTTATTAGGGGTTACCACGTGGAAGCCCGCAGCCAAGAAATCGGCGTATTGATCGGCGATAAACTCGCTCGAAGTACAGTCAACCAATACTGGTTGATGATGTGATTACGCTGAACCACAGAGCTTAGGGAGGTTAGGCTGAATTGCTCAGAGGCGTTGTTCATGCGATCGCGCCAGTGTTCTAGTGGCAGACCTTCAGGATCCAATAGCATGCCCTTACTGTTGGCAAGGCCGCAGATACGGATAACGATCCCCTGTTTAGCCAGTTTTTGTTGCTGACGACGAACCTGATCCACAAGCTCACCACCAACGCCACCCACACCTACTACGAATAGATCTAGGAAGTACTTAGAATTAAATAGATTTTCATGACAGGCTTTGATCGCCTCGGAGATCTTATCTTCTGGGATCACTGCTGAAATAGCTCGCTCTGATGATCCTTGGGCGATGGCAACAATGTTTACATTAACCTCAGCCAAGGATAGGAAGAAGCGAGATGCCACTCCTTTAGAGGTGCGCATACCATCGCCTACAAGGGTCACGATAGCCACATCATCGATGAAATCCACTGGCTCTAATAGGCCATCTTTCAATTCAAGCTCAAACGCTTCATCCAGTACTGTTTTCGCACGAGCGCGGTCTTGTGCTTCAATACAGAAGCTGATGCTGTACTCAGATGAAGACTGAGTGATAAGTACGATAGAGATACCAGCAGATGACATAGCGCCAAACACGCGGCTAGCCATGCCCACCATTCCCTTCATACCTGGGCCTGACACGTTAACCATAGTCAGGTCGTTCAGGGTTGTGATGCCCTTTATTTCCAGATTGTCTTCGCCTGTATCTAAGCCGATCAATGTACCAGCCCCTTGAGGGTTGAAACTGTTCTTGATAAGACATGGGATATGGAATTGAGCGATTGGAGCGATAGTTTTAGGGTGTAGAACCGAGGCGCCGAAGTAAGAAAGCTCCATCGCCTCTTGATAGCTAAGAGATTTAAGTAGGCGAGCATCTTCTACAAGGCGAGGGTCGCAGTTGTAAACGCCGTCTACGTCCGTCCAGATCTCACAGCAATCTGCACGAAGACAGGCTGCTAGCACTGCAGCTGAGTAATCAGAGCCGTTACGGCCAAGGGTTACTAGCTCACCTTTATCATTGCCAGCGGTAAAGCCCGGCATGATATGAACCTTGCCCTTAGCAAGTGGGGCGGCTTGGAAGTTGAGTGTAGATAGCTCTACATCGACCATAGCTTCTAAGTGATCGCCGCGAGCAAAAAGATAATGAACAGGTCGATAAGTGCTGCGGCTTGGCCTTTCGCTTCAAGTACAGCCTTCATTAGCTGGATTGAAACCTTTTCGCCTTTACTGATGATGCGAGCATTTACATGGGATGGGCAGGTTCCAAGTAGTTGGATACCTTGAATAAAATCTTCTAGATTGCCTAGTGATTCTTCAACCTGAGCTTCGAACTCTTCCAGCTGAAGGTTTGGTAGCGCGGCTTGAATCTCAGAAGCCAGTTCAGCAAAAGCGACTCTGAGCTCTTTTACATTATGCTCGGTGTCCTGACCTTCTAGCGCCGCTTCTATAATCGCAACCAGCTTGTTAGTGGTTTTTCCCGGTGCTGACAGAACTACTGCCAACTCTTCCTGATCCGCATTGTTGGCTATGATGTTCGCCGCTCGCATAAATCGTTCTGCGTCAGCTAACGAAGATCCCCCAAACTTAAGTACTCGCATTCCATTCTCCCTGAACAAATTGAAAAAAAGGCCTGTATCTGGTGGGGATACAGGCCTTTTTTAAAGATTCTTTCTCTCAGCAGCCTGCCCCAACACAACCGGTGTCGGTAATAATGATTCGGGTAATCAGGCCATTCATAAACATATAGATAAAAACTTTTCTAACTCGTTTTCTTTACTGTCTCTAGCAATACCTATTTTTCGTAAAACAGTCAACGCCAAATTAACAATAGAGAATAATTTTTCATTTATGGTGACCAGCATTTAAGCACTCACCTGACCAAAAATTGGGCTTAAGATCACAGAATATTGACCTAGTAAGTTGGCAAACTTACTCAGCAAGTTCCATACTTGTTTCTCTTTCAAGGATGAAATTAGGAGATGCGATGAAAAGCAAGATCATTCCAGCCTGCATAGCTATCGCCTCCTTGTCATACCTACCAAGCGCGTTATGCTCAGAGCAGAATCAAGTGGATAGCCAGCCTTGGCTCGTACCTGAAACCTCCCCCACAAGGTGTTTATGACTGCTGACTCTAGTTCAGGTGAACAGTTTGATGTGTGGCAGATGGACACTGGTTACGCCTACTCGCTCATGGATAACGTCGATCTCTACGTAGCAACCCGTATCTCAAATGCCGGCGACAACACGCCCAGTCGTGGTTTTCTAAGTGGCGTAAACTACCACTTCAGCGAAAAGCTGAGTGTTAATAGTGCTATCTACACAGCACCAAGCAATTCTGAAGGTAGCAAACTTAATGAGGGTGTTAGCGCCGAGGTCTCAGGTAAATACATGCTGACAGATACCCTAAACCTCAAAGCAACCCTAGAACATGAAGAGTGGCAAAGCGGAATCGAGGTTAAACTCGGCTTTAGCTTCTAATTCATCCCACCTATGAATACGCAACCCATTTAACAAAACAGTTGCAAGCAAATGTAAATGCACTCATTTTTTGACCGTTTACCGTATGGCTTCATTCCGATGAAAAACTGCGCTACATCACGGTTTTGCAATCTATTGCAGAGGTTTTGTTAAAATTTAAGGATTGATTTAAATCAATAAAGTGAAAAATATTAACAGAGTTAGATTGTTATAAAGCTGTTAAGTGGGTATGATGCTGTCCAAAATTGGCTAAGAATGAAAAATTTTTACGGATTTGAAATTATCTTAGATAAGTTCCATGGAGGGGAGCATTTAGGTGAACTGAAATCATAATTTACAGCATTTGTTGTAAACAATTTCATTACCTTAATGTTATTTTTTGCCTAGTATTTAAATAGTTATAGTTAATTAAGCACAGTTAGGTAGAGCAATGCAAACCCCTAACATTCTTATTGTTGAAGACGAACAAGTTACCCGCAGCACTCTTAAAAGCATTTTCGAAGCGGAAGGCTACAATGTTTTTGAAGCGGTTGATGGTGACACCATGCATCAAACCATCTCCGAGCACTCAGTAAACCTAGTTATCATGGATATCAATCTTCCTGGTAAAAACGGTTTGCTTCTAGCACGTGAGCTTCGTGAGCAAGCGAACGTTGCACTTATGTTCCTTACTGGTCGTGACAACGAAGTAGACAAGATCCTTGGTCTTGAAATCGGCGCTGACGACTACATCACCAAGCCTTTCAATCCACGTGAGCTAACCATCCGTGCTCGTAACCTTCTTGCTCGTTCAATGAACGCAGCTCAAGCAGGTGACGAAGAGAGCAAAAACGTTGAGAAGTACACCTTCAATGGTTGGGTACTAGACATCAACAGCCGTTCACTGGTTAACCCAAATGGCGACTCTTACAAGCTACCGCGCTCTGAGTTCCGTGCCCTACTTCACTTCTGTGAAAACCCAGGCAAGATCCAGACTCGTGCAGAGCTGCTTAAGAAGATGACAGGTCGTGAGCTTAAGCCACATGACCGTACGGTTGACGTAACTATCCGTCGTATCCGTAAGCACTTCGAGTCAGTTGCCGGTACTCCAGAGATCATCGCGACTATCCACGGTGAAGGCTACCGCTTCTGTGGTGACCTAGACTAAGTTTTACTTAGTTCAGATACATAAAAACCCAGCATTTGCTGGGTTTTTTAATATCTAAAATCGGAGCTTTAGAAAACGAGGTCGACCTTAACACCTCGCTCAGCAAGCCACACCTTCTTCTGCTCATTTTCCATCAGAATGGCAATGTCCGCAGAGTCCACTTCTTCTTCAAAGTGCTCAGTTTGCTTGAAAGAGATCTTCCATTGGTTTTCGTTCAGCGCCTCAACCTCGAAGTTGTCTTCACTGATCTCAACCGTTTCATCATTATGGCGAAGCCAGATACTGACTACACCAAGGTCGGCTGGAATGTCTTGGTCGGCTGACAAAATGATACTGCCATGCAGAGGGATTGATGGCTCCTCGCCTATCATAGGCATCTTATTCAGCCACATACGACTCTCAAGATTGATATTAGTGTTCTCTACCATTGCGGAAGATTCTTTCTGCCACTGAACATCTTCGCTAGACGCACACCCAATCAAAAGTGATGCACACACAAGTGCACCCGCTACAGCTTTAAGTTTCATTGTTATTCGCTCCGCTTCGAGAAAACTTAACTGTCAAAATTTTTGTCGACCCAGTTTAACAGCATCCTAATGTCATTTAAGTAATTGTTTTTAATTTCATCTACCCAATCGTGGATATTTTCCCACCAAGCGGGTAGTTCTGGTGATTGAGCCTGCTGAGCAACCGATTGAATACGCTTAAGGCCCACTGAGCCCGCCGCACCCTTAATCTTATGTGCCTCTGAAGCGATCGCCTTTTGATCCTTCGCGACGAGATTGGAGTCTAGAATAGAGACGTAATCTGGCATCATCTCAGTAAACAGCTGAATACTGTCTACCACGGGCTTCTTGCCCACTATCTCTATATAAGAGGTAAGCATCTCGGTATCAACAATATCCTCGAGTCGCACCTCAGGATTCACATCCTCAAGTACCGCCTTGGTTGCATGGGTCTTCACCTCGACTACATCGGCATCGAGGTCGCAAAGCTTGTTCATCACCTTACGAAGTGCCTTAGCCGACAGTGGCTTGCTGATCGCATCCTGCATACCTGCGTCTCGATACTGGGTTTTGTCCTTAACCAGATTTGCCGTCAGCGCCACGATTGGTGGCAGTTCGTTATAGGTTTGCTGAAGCTCACGGGCGATATCGAAGCCAGTCATATCCGGGAGTTGGATATCTAGGAGCACGAGATCATATCGGCTTGGGTCGAACACTCTTAACGCTTCTTTACCTGACATAGCCACTTCGACTCTATGTCCGAGACTTTCGATAAGGGAGCGAGCAACGGTGATGTTGAGCTCTATATCCTCAACCATAAAGATGGATAGGCTGGTCTGATTCTCTTGTTTGGCTTCTTCCGAGTCTGCAGCTTTTTCACCTAGAGGAACGGTGATCTCAACATAGAAGGTACTGCCGTGGCCAAGGTCACTGGTGGCGTATAATTCTCCGCCCATCTTCTCAATCAAAGAGCGAGAAACTGCCAGGCCGATACCTGTACCCACAGCATGTAGGTTGCCCTCTTCCGACTTCACCTGGTAATACATGGCGAAGATTTTCTCGAGCTCATGCTCAGGAATGCCCACACCGGTATCTTCTATTTCAAAGCGAAGCGCGACCTGATTATCATCGATAGGGTCGGCGCTCACGTTGACATTTACCCCGCCTTCTTGGGTAAATTTCATCGCATTGCTAATAAGGTTCCACAGTACCTGACGAAGGCGAGTCGCATCTACCACTACACTATCAGGCATCTCTGTCAATCTATCCAGTTCGAAGTTAAGGCTTTTCTGCTCTGCCATTAGTCGTGACAAACTATCTAGTTCGGTAACAAACTCCTCAAAGCTAAGCTCAGACGGCACCAACTCAAGCTTACTGCGGTCAAATTTATCCATATCGATAATGTCATTGAAGATATGGCCCAGAGTTATGGCACTCACGTTGATAGTCTGCATATGCTGACGCTGTTCTTTGCTAAGCGAAGTATCCAAAAGCATTCGGCTCAAACCAACAATGCCGTTTAGCGGAGTGCGCAGTTCATGGCTGATGGTAGAGATAAAGGTGGTTTTATCTCGGCTAGCTTTTTCTAGGGATTCTTCGTGATGCTTACGCTCAGTGATATCACGGCCAAAACCTACCAGACCAAGGTGTTTGCCTTGTTTATCGAAGAAAGGCACCTTTCTCAGCTCGAAGAAGGCTTTGCGACCGTCAGGGTACTCTAGCCATTGCTCATAGATAAGCTCTTGATTTTTTTCAAAAACCACCTGATCAGTTTCTACAATTTGCTGAGCTATCTCCTTCTTGTAGACCTCCCACGGAGTCAATCCCACCAGCTCTCTCTCGGTCTTACCGGTAAGCTTTTCAACGGCCTTGTTACAGCCCGAAAAGACGCCATCGGCGCTGCGATAGTAAAAAAGATCTGGGGAGGCATCGATGAAAGATCGCAGTAGAGCCGTGCGTTCTGACAATGCAATCTGGGTGACTTCGCGCTGATATACCTCATGTTCGAGGTCTGCCATTGCCTGCTCACGAGACTCCTCGGCCGCCAATCTCTCTTTTATCTCTACATTGAGTTTTTCGATGTTCTGCCTAAGTTGATGATTGAGCTCTAGGTCACGCTCTCGCATCTCGTTTAGTTTGGATACGAGTTTAGAAAGCCGCCTGCGCGACTCTTCTAACTGCTCAACAATGGTAGAAACAAAATATACCGCCCAAGGAGTCATGATAAGACCGAACGCTAACGAACGTAGCATGTGCCGAGTATCAAAGGATTCGTTGAGATAAAAAGCGATAGCAAAGTGTACTAATACGGCGAGAGCAATCAGTACGACAGCAATAAGAATAGAGAATCGGAAGATGCCTAGCGGATAAGCCAATCGACATAATACTGGGAAAAACGTTTCATTGG
Source organism: Vibrio sp. JCM 19236 (assembly GCA_000830455.1). Taxonomy (GTDB): domain Bacteria; phylum Pseudomonadota; class Gammaproteobacteria; order Enterobacterales; family Vibrionaceae; genus Vibrio. Next base: position 198,251 of record BBSB01000004.1, on the reverse strand, counting down.
GCGCATCAAGCAGTCCTTGTATCAAGTGCTACCTGAAGTCTATCGCGCCCCAATCAAAATGTAACCCAAGCGTAGCGGGTTCAGTGACTTAGATTTAAACCTGAGCGGTGAGTACCGGTTTTTGATACACAAAAGGCTGCTCGAGCAGTGCCCCCTGCGCACCATCGCGATCTAGTGCTCGGCCTATCTCAGTCATCGCAAGCCAGCGGTTCTCACACCAAAGTGGTGAGAGTAAGGTTGGACGACGTGCCGAAGATGATACTCGGTGATACACCACCTCAGGCGGGGTCATTCGAATCAAGGTTGATGCGATATCCACATAGTCCTCTAGAGATGGTGCCTCTAGCTTACCCGCCTTCCAAGCCTTAGCCATGGTGCTGCCCTCAACGATATGCAAGCCATGAAGCTTGATACCATCGGTACCCACCTCAAGCACCTTGTTCAAGGTATCAATATTGTCTTGCTTGGTCTCTTTAGGTAGCCCAACAATCAGATGCGTGCACACCTTAATGCCGTTCGCGCGCGCCTTCTTGGTGATCTCGGCATAGCATTCGAAGTCATGACCTCGGTTGATGCGCTTTAAAGTATCGTTACGGGCAGTCTGCAGACCAAGCTCGAGCCAGATCTCATAACCTTTCTCTTTATATTCCACCAGCAGATCCATTACCGCATCCGGAACACAATCTGGCGCGTGCCGACACATAGACCAACGATGTCAGACGAGCGAAGCGCCTGCTCGTACATGTTTCTTAAAACCTGCACCTCAGCGAAGGTGTTGGTGTACGCCTGAAAGTAAGCAAAGTACTTCTTGGCGCGCTTCACCTCATCAGAACGGTCGTTAAGCTGAACTTGGATAGACTGAGACTGAGTAGACTCATCAACAAAAGAAGAGACGTTACAAAAGGTGCAACCACCTCGACCGATAGTGCCATCTCGGTTAGGACAACTAAAGCCACCGTGTAGGGTCAATTTATGAACCTTTTCTCCATAGCGACGCTGAAGATCTTGTCCAAGTGTATTTACCAGTTCGTGTAGCTGCATCCGATGATGACCCATTATTCAAAGTGACTATTTATCCTTGTGAAACTTAATTACATCCTTGCAAGTTAGTTCCGCTATTTTACCATGCACGCCGTTCTAATTCGACGCTCAATTTATAGGCAGAAAATCTGTGCAAACCTTTGCTTGTGAATCAAAACGCACATTTGTTGATATTTTGTGACCAATTATTGGTCATCAAAATCCATTTTGGTGCAAGTTTCGTTGGAATTTGCCTAAACAAAATTGTAGGATAGTTTCACTTGTCTCTAAAATACGCTGAGATTTATTCAGTTTTTTAGATGATTAGTCGGTCAAATTCTACACCTACCTATAAGATTCACTGCTTCTCAGTGACACTACATAAGAATTGACCAAGGGAATGTTTTACTCGCGAATTTTTCAGCGAGAGACGGAATGGATGCTCGCTAGCTTTCCTCAAAGTTAGCTCATAAAAGACAACTACAAGGATTGACCCAGGATCACTGCGGTCAAATTAGATTGGAAGGATTATCTATGTTGGATAGAGAGCAATCAGCGCAAGGTCTATATACTCCTGAACTGGAGCATGACGCTTGTGGTATCGGTTTTGTTGCTCACCTCAAAAACCGAAAGTCTCATGAAGTCGTTACACAGGCTCTAGACATGCTAGCTCGTATGGAGCACCGTGGCGGTCAGGGTTGTGACCCAGCTTCAGGTGACGGCGCCGGTATTTTGCTGCAAAAACCGCACGAATTCCTGTTGGAAGAGACAGTTAAACTTGGCATTCGCTTACCATCTTTCGAAAAGTATGGTGTGGGTGTAGTACTTTTCCCTCGAGATGAGTACAAACGCGCACAATGTCGCGACATCCTAGAGCGAAATGCACAGCGCCTTGACCTAGAAGTTCTAGCTACCGCGTACTGCCTACCGACAACTCTATGCTAGGTGCAGACCCGCTGAGCACTGAGCCACAGTTTGAACACGTATTTATTACCGGTGGTCCAAGCACCACACCTGAAGAGCTAGAGCGTAAGCTATATGTTCTGCGTAACTACACTGTACGTGTTTGCCTAGAAAGCGTATCCAACATAGGTGACGACTTCTATATCAACTCTCTTTCTTACAAGACGTTGGTATATAAAGGTCAGCTAACTACCGAGCAAGTACCGCAATACTTCCTAGACCTGCAGAATCCAACCATGGTGACTGCACTAGCACTGGTACACTCTCGTTTCTCAACTAACACCTTCCCGCGTTGGCGTCTGGCTCAGCCTTTCCGCTACATCGCACACAATGGTGAGATCAACACAGTTCGCGGTAACCTGAACTGGATGAAAGCGCGTGAAGCCATCATCGAATCAGACCTGTTTACTCAGGCTGAGATCGATATGCTACTGCCTATCTGCCAAGAAGGCAGCTCCGACTCAGCTAACTTCGATATGGCGCTAGAGCTACTGGTACTTTCTGGCCGTAGCCTACCACACGCTCTGATGATGCTTATCCCTGAAGCTTGGCAAGAAAACAAGAACATGGATCCTAAGCGTCGTGCCTTCTATCAGTACCACGCTAACATCATGGAACCATGGGACGGCCCTGCTTCTGTTTGTTTCACTGATGGTGTTCAAGTAGGTGCAACCCTAGACCGTAACGGTCTGCGTCCATCTCGCTACACAGTGACTAAAGACGACTTCCTAGTAATGGCATCTGAGTCGGGCGTAGTAGAAATCGAGCCAGAGAACGTTGAGTTCCGTGGCCGCCTACAACCAGGTCGTATCTTCGTTGCTGACCTAGAGCAAGGTCGCATCATCTCTGATGAAGAAGTTAAAGATTCTATCGCTACCGCTCAGCCTTATGAGAAGTGGGTAGAAGAGAACCTTTTAAGCCTGAAGAAACTGCCAGATGCAGAGAACGAATTCAGCCAACCATCACCAGAGAAGCTACTGCACAAGCAGCAAGCCTTCGGTGTGAGCTCAGAAGAAGTTAACGAAATCATTGTGCCTATGGCTAAAGATGGCAAAGAGCCACTTTCTGCTATGGGTGCCGACTGGCCGCTAGCTGTGCTATCGCACCAGTCACAACATCTATCTAATTACTTTAAGCAGCTGTTTGCTCAGGTAACGAACCCGCCGATCGACCCGATTCGTGAGCGCATGGTTATGTCCCTGAACACTTACCTGGGTAAGGACCAAAACCTGCTTACTGAGACCCCAGAGCACTGCCAAAAGGTTGAGCTTGAGTCTCCTGTACTATCTAACTCTGAGCTTGAGAAACTGCGTGCTATTGATAATGAGCACCTACAGGCGAAGACGCTGGATATCGTATTCCAAGCAAGTGAAGAAGAAGGCAAGCTAGAGCGCGCCTGAAGCGTATCTGCCAATATGCAGAAGATGCGGTAATCGATGGCTACTCTATCATCTTGCTAACAGACCGTGCAGTGAACTCGAACCACGCGGCTATCCCAGCGATGCTGGCAGTAGGCGCCGTGCACCACCACCTGATCCGTAAAGGTCTGCGTGCTAAGTGTGATATCGTGGTTGAAACTGCAGATGCACGTGAGACGCACCACTTTGCAACCCTAATAGGCTATGGTGCAAACGCGGTTAACCCGTACTTGGTTATCGAAACCATGGTTGACTTCAGCGCACTAAGAAGCTAGATCCAGCGACTAGCATCAAGGACCTATTCGAGAACTATCGTAAGTCTATCAACGGCGGCTACTGAAGATCTTCTCTAAGATGGGTATCTCTACGCTGCAGTCTTACCATGGCGCTCAGATCTTTGAAGCCTAGGTATCAGCAAGTCAGTAGTAGATAAGTACTTCACTGGTACTGTTTCTCGTATCCAAGGTCTGACTATCGACGATATCGCCAAAGAGGTATTGGTGCGTCACCGCATCGGTTACCCAACACGCGAGATCCCAGTTCAAGTACTAGATGTGGGTGGTGTATATCAGTGGAAACAGCGTGGTGAAAAACACCTGTTTAACCCAGAGACCATCTCTCTACTGCAACAATCGACTCGCAATAAAGACTTCTCTCAGTTTAAGCAATACGCTAAAGCGGTGGATGACCAAGGCGACAACGCCGCAACACTGCGTAGCCAGCTAGACTTTGTTAAGAACCCAGCAGGCTCTATCCCTCTAGCAGAGGTTGAGCCAATCGAGAGCATCCTAAAACGCTTTGCAACCGGTGCAATGTCATTCGGTTCTATTTCGTACGAAGCGCACTCTACCCTAGCGGTGGCGATGAACCGCATCGGCGCGAAGTCGACTCGGGCGAAGGTGGTGAAGATCCAACTCGTTTCGAGCGCAAAGAGAACGGAGATTGGGAACGCTCTGCTATCAAGCAGGTAGCATCAGGTCGCTTCGGTGTTACCTCATACTACCTAACCAACTCCGATGAGATTCAGATCAAGATGGCACAGGGTGCTAAGCCTGGTGAGGGCGGTCAGCTTCCTGGCGATAAGGTAGATGATTGGATCGGTGCTACTCGTCACTCGACTCCGGGTGTCGGTCTTATCTCGCCACCGCCACACCACGATATCTACTCTATCGAGGACTTGGCTCAGCTTATCTATGACCTGAAGAACGCAAACCGCGCGGGTCGTGTAAACGTGAAGCTAGTGTCTGAAGCGGGCGTTGGTACTATCGCATCGGGCGTTGCTAAAGCAAAAGCGGATGTCGTTCTTATCGCAGGCTTTGATGGCGGTACAGGTGCATCACCTATGTCCTCTATCCGTCACACCGGTCTGCATGGGAACTAGGTCTAGCTGAAACCCACCAGACTCTACTGAAGAACGGCCTACGTAACCGTATCGTTGTTCAGTCAGATGGTCAGATGAAGACACCTCGCGACCTGGCTGTAGCAACCCTACTGGGTGCAGAGGAATGGGGCGTAGCAACCGCTGCTCTTGTGGTTGAAGGCTGTATCATGATGCGTAAGTGTCATAAGAACACCTGCCCTGTGGGTATCGCAACCCAGAACAAGACCCTACGTGAACGCTTCGACGGTCGCGTGGAAGACGTGGTTACCTTCTTCCAATACATGGCTGAAGGCTACGTGAAATCATGGCTGAACTTGGCTTCCGCACTATCGATGAGATGGTAGGTCAATCGCAAAAGCTTAAGGTTCGTGAAGACATTGCTCACTGGAAATATAAGAACCTAGACCTATCTCCTGTACTTCATATTGAAGAAGCGCGTGAGGCAGATGGCGTTTATAACCAAACTGAGCAGAACCACAACCTAGAAGAAGTACTGGACCGCAAGCTTATCCAAGCGGCAATTCCGGCTCTTGAGAAAGGTGAAGCAGTTAAGGCTGAGTTCCCTATCATCAACACCGACCGCTCTGCGGGTACCATGCTGTCGAACGAGATTTCTAAGGTTTACAAAGACCAAGGTCTACCACAGCCGATGGAAGTGAAGTTCAATGGTTCAGCGGGGCAATCCTTCGGTGCATTCCTAGCTAAGGGCGTGAAGTTCGAGGTTGAGGGTGATGCGAACGACTACTGGGGTAAAGGTCTGTCTGGCGGTACGCTAGTACTGTACCCAGATGCGAAGTCCAACATCGTTCCTGAAGACAACATCGTTGTAGGTAACGTGTGCTTCTACGGTGCGACCTCAGGTGAGTCATACATCCGCGGTCTTGCAGGCGAGCGCTTCTGCGTACGTAACTCAGGTGCCAAGGTTCTAGTAGAAGGTGTCGGCGACCACGGCTGTGAATACATGACAGGCGGTGTTGCAGTTATCCTAGGCTCAACCGGTCGTAACTTTGCTGCGGGCATGAGTGGCGGTGTCGCTTATGTATGGGACAAGTCTGGTGACTTTGAAAGCAAGCTAAACCCAGAGCTTGTGGACCTAGACCCAATCGAAGCAGAAGACAAAGCACTCCTTCAAGAGATGCTAACCAAACATGTAGAGTTCACAGGAAGTGAAGTTGCTAAGTCTTTCCTAGACAATTTTGAAGCTAGCCTAGCCACCATGGTTAAGGTAATGCCGCGCGATTACAAAGCGGTACTTCAAAAGCGTAAAGCTGAGTCTGAGCAATCAAAAGAAGTGGAGGCAGTATAATGGGCAAGCCTACTGGATTTTTAGAGCATGGTCGTGAGCTTCCACAGAAGCTCGACCCTGCGGTTCGTATCGAAGACAACAAAGAATTTGTGCTAAACGAAGAGTTTGGTGACAAGATCAATACTCAGGCATCACGCTGCATGGACTGTGGCGTACCTTTCTGCCACAGCGGTTGTCCGATCGGTAACATCATTCCTGAGTTCAATGACGCGGTTTATCGTGACAGCTGGGAAGAGGCGTGGAACATCCTAAGTTCTACCAACAACTTCCCCGAGTTCACTGGTCGCGTGTGCCCTTCTCCTTGTGAGAGCGCATGTGTATTGGGTATCAACCAAGACCCAATCACCATATGTAACATCGAAAAGACCATAGTTGAGCGTGCATATAAGGATGGCTATGCCAAGCCTAAAACGCCTCGTTCTCGCACAGGCAAAACAGTTGCCATTATCGGTAGCGGTCCTGCAGGTCTCGCAGCGGCAGAGCAACTTAACAGCGCAGGTCATACTGTGACTGTGTTTGAGCGTGACGAAAAAGTAGGTGGCCTACTGCGCTTTGGTATCCCTGACTTTAAACTAGGCATGGACATCATCGACCGTAAGGTAAACCTAATGGCAGAGGCTGGCGTTAACTTCGTTGTTAACGCACACGTGGGTGTTGATGTAAACGCACAGCAACTTCGTCAAGATTTCGATGTGGTTCTGCTAACTGGTGGTTCTACTGTACCGCGTGATCTTCCTATCCCAGGCCGTGAGCTAAAAGGCGTGCACTTTGCCATGGAATTCCTTGGTCAAAACAACCGCCGTGCTAACAACATGGACCTGAAAGGTGAAGAGATCCACGCTAAAGATAAACACGTTGTGGTTATCGGTGGTGGTGATACTGGCTCTGACTGTGTGGGTACCTCTAACCGTCATAAGGCGAAGAGCATCACGCAAGTTGAGATCATGCCTATCCCGCCAGTGAAGCGCCCAGCAAACATGCCTTGGCCTCAATATCCTATGATTATGAAGACCACTACCTCTCATGAAGAGGGCTGTGACCGTCATTGGAATATCCTGACCAAAGAGTTTATCGGTAACGACAAGGGTGAGCTTGAAGGCCTGCGTATCGCTGACATCGTTTGGCAAGACGCTAAACCTGGTGAGCGCCCGAGCTTTGAAGAGGTAGCGGGTAGCGAGCGTGTTATCCCATGTGAGATGGCCTTCCTAGCGATGGGCTTCCTGCACCCAGAGCCAACGGGTGTGCTAGCTCAGCTAGACATCAAGCTAGATGACCGTGGCAACGTAGCAACTGAAGATTTTGCTACCAATCAGAAAGGTGTATTCGCAGCTGGCGACATGCGCACGGGTCAATCTCTAGTGGTTCGTTGTATCAATGAAGGTCGCGAGTGCGCTATCGCAATCGACAAATTCTTGATGAACAGCTCTAACCTAGAGGCGAAAGCAGACTCGCTGATGCTATCTGCATAATTATTACATCCACTCACCCCTTTGGTGAGATTTTAAAACTCCAATCTTGGCCAGCAGTAAAATGCTGGCCTTTTTTATATCTGTTCACTACTGCCCACCTGTCTCTTATAACCTTGACCTTTGACGCGTAAAGTTTTAAGTTGTCAAATTCGTGCAAACTATTTATGTCGTAATTGTTATCAAATAGTGAGTCACTCTGCGTTATATCAAGGACCCAAGACCAACCTGAGCTCGACTACATAAAACGACATTTTGCTTGCTTACAAATTCAAGTAACGGTGAACAAAAGGAGTATGGCAATGGCCTTGTATGACCCGAACTTAGAAAAGGATAACTGTGGATTTGGTTTGATCGCCCATATGGAAGGGGAAACCAGCCACAAATTGGTTCGCACAGCTATTTCAGCTCTAGATCGAATGACCCACCGTGGTGGTATCAACTCGGACGGAAAGACCGGTGATGGTTGTGGCCTACTGCTACAAAAACCCGACTCTTACTTCCGATTGATAGCCGAAGAGCAAGGCTGGAATCTAGGCAAACAATACGCTGTGGGCATGTTCTTCTTTAGCCAGGACCTATCTTGGCCGAGCAGAGCAAAACCATCATAGAAAAAGAGCTAGGTAAAGAGACCCTATCTGTAGAGGGGTGGCGTGAAACGCCGACCAATCCAGATGTGCTAGGTCCTATCGCTACCGAGTCTCTTCCTGCAATCGAGCAAGTCTTCATCTCAGCTCCGGCTGGCTGGGGAAGCCGAGATATTGAAAGACGTCTATATATCGCAAGGCGTCGCATCGAGAAAGCACTAACCGACCAGAAGAACTTCTACATCTGTAGCCTCTCTACCCAGGTTATCGTCTATAAGGGGCTATGTATGCCCGCAGACCTGCCAAGGTTCTATCTCGACCTTGCAGACCTAAGGTTGGAATCAGCCATCTGCCTGTTCCACCAGCGCTTCTCTACTAACACCCAGCCGAAATGGCCACTGGCACAACCCTTTAGATACCTAGCGCACAATGGTGAGATCAACACCATTCAAGGTAACCGTCAGTGGGCGAAGGCTCGCGCTTACAAGTTCTCATCACCACTACTGCCAGACCTGCAGTCTGCAGCACCATTTGTGAATGAGACAGGTTCAGACTCCTCGAGTCTGGATAACATGCTGGACCTATTCCTAGCTGGTGGCATGGATATCTTCCGTGCTATGCGCATGCTGGTTCCGCCTGCGTGGCAAAACCACCCAGATATGGACCCAGATCTTCGCGCTTTCTACGACTTCAACTCCAAACACATGGAGCCTTGGGATGGCCCTGCAGGTATCGTTCTGTCTGATGGTCGTTATGCAGCCTGTAACCTAGACAGAAACGGTTTGCGCCCTGCTCGCTACGTGATTACCAAGGATAAGCTGATTACCCTTGCGTCCGAGGTCGGCATCTGGGATTACGCACCGGATGAGGTATCTGAAAAAGGCCGAGTTGGCCCAGGCGAGCTTCTGGTTGTAGACACCAAAGAAGGTAAGCTTTGGCACTCAGATGAGATAGACAACGACCTTAAGAGCCGTCATCCATACCGCGAGTGGATGGAGAATAACGTTCACAAACTGACCCCGTTTGAACAGCTCAGCGGTGAGGCGATTGGCCAGCGCAGCTTTAGTGACGATGAGCTAAAGACCTATCAGAAGCAGTTTGCCCTGAACCGTGAAGAACGTGAGCAGGTCATCAATGTTCTGGCGACATGGGCCAAGAAGCCGTGGGCTCAATGGGCGATGACACCCCGATGGCGGTGCTCTCTTCAAAAGAGCGACTGGTAACCGACTACTTCCGTCAGAAATTCGCTCAGGTAACCAACCCGCCTATCGACCACTGCGCGAGAAACACGTTATGTCTCTTGCCACCAGCGTCGGCCAAGAGATGAATGTATTCAATGAGACCGATGGGCACGCCTATCGCGTTACATTCGACTCGCCAGTGCTCCTCTATTCAGATATGCGACAGCTGATGGAGCTTAGCCAAAAGCACTATAAGCACGAGTACTTTGACCTTAATTTCGACCCGCAAGAGCAAGACCTAGAGCATGCCATTGTTGAACTATGTAACAAGGTTGAGAAATCTGTAGAGGAAGGCTTGGTATTAGTGGTCCTATCGGACAGAAATATACAAACAGGTAAACTTCCTATACCTGCGGCAATGGCCGTTGGTGCGGTGCAAAATCGTTTGGTTGAGGCTCAACTGCGCTGTGATACCAACATCATAGTAGAAACAGCCACAGCCCGAGACCCTCACCAGTTTGCAGTCCTGTTTGGCTTCGGTGCAACTGCGGTATACCCATATCTGGCTTATGAAACCTTGGGTGAGCAGATAGACAATGGTGGTATCGATAGCAACTACGCCACTGTAATGCTCAAATACCGCAAGGGTATCGATAAAGGCCTATTTAAAATCATGTCCAAGATGGGCATCTCGACTATCGCTTCCTATCGCTGCTCCCAGTTGTTTGAAGCAGTTGGCCTGCACCAAGATATTATCGAGCTTTGCTTCAAAGGCGTCAGCAGTCGTATCCAAGGGGCACACTTTAGTGACTTCCAGCAAGACCTGTTTAACCTGTCACGCAAAGCTTGGACCAAGCGCAAAAACATCGAGCACGGTGGCTTGCTGAAATACGTCCACGGTGGCGAGTACCACACCTATAACCCAGATGTAGTTCAGCAACTGCAAACCGCAGTAAAAACTGGTGAGCATCACGATTATCAATCTTTTGCTAAGCAGGTCAATGACCGCCCTATTTCCACACTACGCGATCTGATGAAGCTCAAACCAGCACAAACCCCTACACCACTTGAGCAGGTAGAGCCGAGCAAGGACCTATTTACTCGCTTTGACTCAGCGGCTATGTCTATTGGCGCCTTAAGCCTGAAGCGCACCAAGCGCTGGCTCAAGCGATGAACCACCTTGGTGGTTACTCAAACTCAGGTGAAGGGGGGAAGACCCAGCCCGTTTCGGTACCAATCGTAACTCGCGTATCAAACAGGTAGCTTCAGGACGCTTTGGCGTAACCCCACACTATCTGACCAATGCTGATGTTCTTCAGATCAAGGTCGCCCAAGGGGCGAAGCCTGGTGAAGGTGGTCAGCTACCTGGGCATAAGGTTACCGCAGAGATTGCTCGTCTGCGTCACTCAGTACAAGGGGTTACCCTTATCAGTCCGCCGCCACATCACGATATCTACTCTATCGAGGATTTGGCTCAGCTGATCTTCGACCTTAAACAGGTTAACCCAAGTGCCATGGTGTCGGTGAAACTGGTTTCTGAGCCTGGCGTCGGCACCATAGCGACCGGTGTAGCGAAAGCCTATGCTGACCTTATTACCATCTCTGGTTATGACGGTGGTACTGCGGCGAGCCCGTTAACTTCAGTGAAATATGCGGGTAGTCCTTGGGAACTTGGTCTTGCCGAAACCCAACAAGCTTTGGTTGCTAACAACCTGCGCCATAAGATCCGACTTCAGGTGGATGGTGGCCTGAAAACCGGCCTAGACGTAGTCAAAGGCGCTATCTTGGGTGCTGAAAGCTTTGGCTTTGGTACGGCGCCTATGGTGGCAATGGGATGTAAATTCCTGCGTATCTGTCACCTCAACAACTGCGCAACCGGTGTAGCGACTCAGGATGAGACATTACGCCGCGAATACTTTAAAGGCTTGCCTGAGATGGTGATTAACTACTTCACTGGCCTAGCCGAAGAAGTACGTGGCTATCTGGCAGAGCTTGGCGTCGAGAAGCTTACCGACCTTATCGGTCGTACCGATCTTCTAGAAACGATTGAGGGCTTTACTGCTAAGCAAAGCAAGCTAGACCTGTCTGATATTTTGGAAGCACCAGTATCGCCAATGGGACACCCTTTGTTCTGGAGCGAACCAAACAAGCCGTTTGATGGCGCTGAGCTTAATCAGCATATCGTTACCGATGCACTGCAAGCAGTGATCAATCGCGACAGCCTCAACCTTTACTATGACGTGAAGAACACAGACCGCTCTATCGGCGCTAGCCTATCTGGAGAGATAGCTAAACGCTATGGTAATGGCGGTATGGCGGCGAACCCAATCACACTGAATCTAAACGGGACCGCAGGTCAGTCCCTTGGCGTATGGAACGCCGGCGGGGTGAACATCAACCTCACAGGTGATGCCAACGACTATGTGGGCAAAGGTATGGCTGGCGGTTCTATCTGCATTAAGCCACACGTGGTAGCGCATTTGAATCGCAAGAAGGCGCCATTATAGGTAACACCTGCTTGTACGGTGCAACTGGCGGTAAGTTGTTTGCTGCAGGCCGTGCAGGTGAGCGCTTTGCAGTGCGTAACTCAGGTACTATCGCCGTTATTGAAGGAGCGGGTGACAACGCCTGTGAATACATGACAGGCGGTATCGTTGCCATCTTAGGTGCGACCGGGGTGAACTTCGGCGCGGGCATGACGGGTGCTTCGCCTATGTGTTCGACCACAATGAAGACTTCCAAGGACGTGTTAATGAAGAGTCCGTTGAGGCGATATCCCTTGAAGACCTAGTGATCCACCAAGAGCACCTGCGCGGTTTGATCGCTGAACACCTTGATCAGACGGGATCGAGCCACGCAGAGTCGATCTTAGCTAACTTCGATCAGTGGATCCCTCGCTTCTATCTGGTGAAACCAAAAGCTGCCGATCTCAATACCTTGCTCGGTCATCAAAGCCGTAGCGCCGCTGAACTTAGAGTTCAAGCTCAATAATTGTGAGTAAGGAAACGAAATTATGAGTCAGAATGTTTATCAGTTTATCGACGTTAATCGTGTCGACCCGGCAAAGAAGCCGCTTAATATCCGCAAGATAGAGTTCGTAGAGATCTACGAACCCTTCACTAAACAACAGGCGAGCGCTCAAGCTGACCGCTGCCTAGACTGTGGTAACCCGTATTGCGAATGGAAGTGCCCCGTTCACAACTACATCCCTCAGTGGCTAAAACTGGCCAATGAGGGACGCATCATAGAGGCGGCTGAGCTATCTCACCAAACCAACTCACTGCCGGAAGTATGTGGTCGTGTTTGCCCACAAGACAGATTATGTGAAGGCTCTTGTACCCTTAGCGACGACTTCGGTGCGGTAACCATAGGCAATATTGAAAAGTACATTACAGACAAGGCCTTCGAAATGGGCTGGCGTCCAGATATGTCTAAGGTGGTATGGACGGATAAAAAGGTCGCTATTATTGGCGCAGGACCTGCAGGCTTGGCTGCTGCAGACATATTAGTGCGCAATGGCGTAAAAGCCGTGGTCTTCGACCGTTACCCTGAGATCGGCGGCCTACTTACCTTCGGTATTCCATCGTTCAAGCTTGAGAAAGAGGTGATTCAAAACCGTCGCGAGATCTTCACCGAGATGGGTGTAGAGTTCAGACTCAATACTGAGGTAGGTAGCGACGTGACTATGGAATCGCTTGTCGAAGAATACGATGCCGTTTTCCTTGGTGTAGGCACCTATAAGAATATCCGAGCAGGCCTTGCCAACGAGGATGCACCGGGTGTGTATGATGCCCTGCCGTTTCTTATCTCTAATACCTACAACGTAATGGGACTAGATTCGAAAGAGCCTCTGGTGAGTATGGAAGGTAAACGTGTGGTGGTTCTTGGTGGTGGCGATACCGCGATGGACTGTGTGCGCACCTCTATCCGTCAAAATGCGAAAAACGTTATCTGTGCTTATCGCCGTGATGAAAAGAACATGCCAGGCTCACGCCGAGAGGTGAAGAACGCTCGTGAAGAGGGCGTGGATTTTCAATTCAATCTTCAACCTTTAGGTATCGAGGTCGATTCACATGGCAAGGTATCTGGAGTTAAGGTAGTTAAAACAACCCTAGGAGAGCCGGATGAAGCAGGTCGACGTCGCCCTGTTGAAGTAGCAGGTAGCGAACACGTAATCCCAGCAGATGCGGTAATCATGGCGTTTGGCTTCCAGCCTCATAAAATGGACTGGCTAGCACCTCATGGTGTGGACCTAGATGACTGGGGCCGCATCAAGGCACCAGCGCAACAAGAGTTCACCTTCCAAACCAGTAACCCGAAGATCTTGCTGGCGGTGATGCGGTTCGAGGATCTGATCTAGTGGTGACTGCTATCGATGAAGGTCGTAAAGCTGCCGACGGCATCCTAGATTATCTACAGGTATAGTTGAATGAAGAAAGCCTTAACAATCGCTAGCTTGGCCGTGCTCAGCACCGCCTGCAGTAGTGGAGATATCCAGATGCAAGACAGATCCCTTAACCCATGTGGAGATAAACCTAATTGTGTCTCTACCCAAGATGACAGAGAGAAACATTCGCTGGCTCCATATTCCCTAACCAATGAGTCGAGTATCGATGGTATCGAACAGGCTGCACTGAGTTTAGGCCGTGCTAAAACCGCGGTAAAAGAGAGTGACTATCTGCGCATTGAATATACCAGTCGTATCTTTAGGTTTGTGGATGATCTCGAGCTCAGAATCCAAGACGGTAAGCTTGTCGTGCGCTCGGAATCTCGCACTGGGCACTCAGATTTTGGAGTAAATAGAGAGCGTGCGGACAAGCTCAGGAAAGCACTATTAGAAGCTAACCAAATTAACCCATAAACCTCTTGTATATTTTTTAGCTGTATGCGAATCTCGCTCAAAATTATCTATCTAGAGCGAGATTTGCATGAAAGTCGGAATTATCGGCGCGATGGAGCAAGAAGTTTCCATCCTAAAACAGTCTATTTCCAACCTTATTGAACAACAAAAAGGTGGCTGCACCTTTTTCACCGGCCAGATCAACGGCGTTGAGGTTGTACTTCTGCAATCGGGTATCGGCAAGGTAGCAGCCTCTGTAGGTACCACACTTCTTATCAGTGATTTCCAACCTGATGTTGTGATCAACACTGGCTCTGCGGGTGGCTTCGACTCTAGCCTGAATCTAGGTGATGTAATCATCTCCACCGAGGTTCGTCATCACGATGCTGACGTAACCGCATTCGGCTACGAGATCGGTCAAATGGCAGGTCAACCAGCGGCCTTTACGGCTGATAAAGAACTTATCGAATTGGCAGAGAAAGCCCTGACTGGTCAACACGCAGTTCGTGGCCTTATCTGTACTGGCGATACCTTTGTATGCACTCCAGAAGCACAGACCCGTATCCGTCGCGACTTCCCAAGCGTTATCGCAGTTGAGATGGAAGCATCTGCTATCGCGCAGACTTGTCATCAGTTCAACGTGCCTTTCGTAGTAGTACGTGCTATCTCTGACGTGGCTGATAAAGAATCACCAATGAGCTTTGAAGAGTTCCTTCCACTGGCAGCAAAAAGCTCATCGGAGATGGTATTCAACATGCTTGATCTGATTGCTAAGCGATGAGCCTACTCTATTTTATAGACCTTTTTGGTACAGCCATCTTTGCCATATCTGGGGTACTGCTTGCAGGACGCCTGAGAATGGACCCGTTTGGCGTGCTGGTGCTTGCCTCGGTAACCGCTATCGGCGGCGGTACTATTCGTGACATGATGATCGGTGCGACACCCGTTTTCTGGATAGGTGATACCAGCTATATCTGGGTGATTATCCTCACTAGTTTAGCCACCATGCTGATCGTTCGTAGACCTAAACGCATTCCTTGGTACGTGTTACCTGTGTGTGATGCCATCGGGCTAGCCGCCTTTGTAGGTATCGGCGTAGAGAAAGCCCTGACCTATCAAGACTCCTATCTGATCGCTGTCATGATGGGGGTTCTGACTGGCTGTGGCGGAGGCATCATCCGTGACATCCTGGCGCGAGAGATCCCTATGGTGCTTCGAAGCGAGGTATATGCGACGGCCTGTATCGCAGGTGGTGTGGTGCATACTTCTCTGCTCTCTCTAGGCCTTGGTACCAACAATGCCATGCTAGGTGGCATCTTCGTAACCCTGGCTATCAGGCTAGCGGCAATTCGTTGGCACCTCTCATTACCAACCTTCGCTCCCAAGAAAGCATAGCTAGAAAGGCATCCTCGGATGCCTTTTCTTTTGTCTCAAGATCATCTAACTTGAGAGCACTGATTCCTAACTTTCATACCTACTATGCTACTGGAAGGCATCGAAACCCTAATCGTTCTTAGCAAGCACAAGACCATGAGCAAGGCAGGCTCGCAGCTCTACATCAGTCAATCTGCAGTGAGTAAGCGTATCTCGAATCTTGAGAAGCGTCTTAATAAAAAGTTAGTTGAGCCCGATGGTAGGCAGATCAAACTCACTGCTGATGCGGAGCGCTTGATAGAGAACATAGGCCTAGCTTTCTTGAGTTACAGGGGAGGATATTTGATCAACAGAACATCTCAGAGCATACACCTATCACTATGGACTGCTCAGAAACCCTGATAGCTGGGTATCTGAGTGAAAAGATCACTGAGCTTAAGCTGGTAGAAAGTAGCTTTACCATCAGTACCAACCACACTCCACGCATAGTAGAGAATGTGCAATCAGGCGAGCGACTATAGGTCTGTGTGCCGGTTTTCTGCCTGCGCACCATGCTTGAAGGTCTATCATCTACTAGATGAACCCTTCTATGTGGTTAGCAAGGAAAAGCTAGATACATTGCCCGACACCCTTATCTGCAATGACCTTTCTAACCCAGCCAATAGCTATCAAAGACCACAACTGAGTAAGATAGGTATTGCGCCCGCTATGGAGATGGACTCCTACACTGCAGCCGCTCAGCTTGCCCTTGGCGGACTTGCCCCTGCTTTGGTTCCCTACTCTATTGTCAAAGCTCTCTCTATATCAGACGACTATGCCTATCGATTCCAAGAACTGAATCACCTGTACAGACCTATCTATATCTGTGTTCGAGTGAGTAGTGAAAAGAGCGAACGGGTTAGAAGAGTGATACAAACCATTGCTGATGTTGTTCCCAAAGCAGCTTACCTGCCATCACCATAGACATCACAATCACCATAGGGCGAATCCATTTTTGCCCTTTGCTGATCACCACTTTCGCCCCCAATCTAGCACCAATAAAGCCGCCGACAGCCATCACTAGACCAATCTCCCAGATAGGAAGGCCAGCGATGATAAAAAAGGTCAGAGCCGCAAAGTTTGAGGTGAAGTTCAGCACCTTGGTACGCGCGGTCGCATCAACTAATGAGAAGTGGCCAATCGCCACAAAGCACACAGTAAAGATAGAGCCAGTGCCAGGCCGAAGAAGCCGTCATAGAAACCCACACTGCCACCTACGGTTAGAGCAAACATGGCATCTGAGATCTTCTGTTTGCCGTGAAAAGATTCACGCGTTGGTGGTGCGAGCAGGAAATACAGTGAGATCAGGATAAGCAGGACAGGTATAAGGCTGGTCAGTATTGAGGCGTCGATAAACTGCACCGCCTCAGCGCCGATTGCGGCCCCGATAAAGGTGAAGAATATCGCAAGGCGCATCTCTTTCAGGCTGACTAGACCATTACGAATAAAGTACAAACTCGCTGAGAAACTGCCGAATGAGCTCTGCAGTTTATTGGTCGCGAGGCTTGTGTAGGAGGTACACCCGCCGCCAACAATGCAGGAACCGTCAACAGACCACCACCGCCCGCCATAGCGTCAATAAAACCCGCTAGACTTGCGATAAAGAATAAAAAGGTGAGCACCTCAAGACTAAATTCCAAACTTGTACTTCCTATGTGCAATAAAACCAAATAAGAGGGCGAACAATAGCACCCCCATAGATGAGGCTAAAGGGAAAGCTTGGATATTAACCTATTCCATATTTTCATCAGTTACTTTTAACTTTCTTCAGACGAAAAAAGCCCGCTAACATAGCGGGCAATGAGGTTGTCTATGTGGAGCAAGTTGCTCCACTAGTTATTATTTTTTTAAAAGTTGTACCAGTGAATTAAGCTAGGCTTGATTTCACTTTTGCGTGCAGTTCTTGAACTGAAGTCACGCTACTTTTCGCATCAGCAGTATGAGACATACAAGCTGCAAACGCTGCGTTTAGGGTCGTGGTGTAGTTCACCTTCTCACCTAGTGCGCCGCGGCGAAGAACTTTAGAGTCTTCAATCGCTTGACGACCAGCAGCCGTGTTTACGATGTAGGTGTACTCGTTGTTCTTGATACGGTCAAGGATGTGAGGACGACCCTCGTGTACCTTGTTTACTAGACGAGGTTGATACCCGCTTCACCTAGGATTACCGCAGTACCGTGAGTAGCATCTAGCTGATAGCCAAGCTTGATCATCTTAGATGCTAGGTCCACAACGCGTTGCTTGTCGCCTTCACGAACAGATAGAAGTGCACGACCACCTTCTGGGTAGATTTTGCCACAACCAAGTTCAGCTTTAGCAAATGCTTCAGCGAAGGTTGCACCTACACCCATAACCTCACCTGTTGAGCGCATTTCAGGGCCAATAGTGGGTCAACGCCAGGGAACTTGTTGAATGGTAGAACAACTTCTTTCACTGAGTAGTAAGGTGGGATGATCTCTTTAGTAAAGCCTTGAGACTCGAGAGATTGACCCGCCATTACGCGTGCAGCGATTTTCGCAAGCGGTGCACCAGTTGCCTTAGATACGAAAGGAACAGTACGTGCAGCACGTGGGTTAACCTCGATTAGGTAAACCTCGTTGTCTTTTACTGCGAACTGAGTGTTCATTAGACCGCGAACACCTAGCTCAAACGCTAGCTTCTCTACTTGCTCACGCATGGTGTCTTGGATCTCTTGGCTTAGAGTGTAAGCCGGTAAAGAACACGCTGAGTCACCTGAGTGAACACCCGCTTGCTCGATGTGCTCCATGATGCCGCCGATTACTACGCGCTCACCGTCACAGATAGCATCGATATCAACCTCAGTTGCGTCATCTAGGAAGCGGTCCAGAAGAACTGGAGACTCGTTAGATACGCTTACTGCCTCGTTGAAGTAGCGACGTAGGTCTTGCTCGTCGTATACGATTTCCATCGCACGACCACCAAGCACGTATGAAGGACGAACAACTAGTGGGAAGCCGATCTCTTTAGACTTCTCAATCGCTTGGTCCATAGTGGTTACAGTTGCGTTCTCTGGCTGAAGTAGGCCAAGACGGTCAACAGCAACCTGGAAACGCTCACGGTCTTCTGCACGGTCGATTGCATCTGGCTAGTACCTATGATTGGCACGCCTGCTGCTTCAAGTGCACGAGCTAGTTTAAGTGGAGTCTGACCACCGTACTGAACGATAACGCCTTTTGGCTTCTCAACGCGAACGATTGAAAGCACGTCTTCTAGGGTTACAGGCTCAAAGTACAGACGATCTGATGTGTCGTAGTCAGTAGAAACCGTTTCAGGGTTACAGTTAACCATGATGGTTTCATAGCCGTCTTCACGTAGCGCTAGAGATGCGTGAACACAGCAGTAGTCGAACTCGATACCTTGACCGATACGGTTTGGACCGCCGCCAAGAACCATGATCTTGTCTTTGTCAGTCGGGTTAGCTTCACACTCTTCATCGTAAGACGAGTACATGTAAGCCGTATCTGAAGAGAACTCAGCAGCACAGGTATCTACACGCTTGTAAACAGGGTGGATATCGTACTGGTCGCGTAGGCGACGGATTTCACTTTCAGAAACACCTAGTAGGCAGATAGACGAGCATCAGAGAAGCCTTTACGCTTCATGATGCGCAATGTGTCTTGGTTAAGACCTGCGAAACCGCCTGCTTTAACCTGCTCTTCAAGCTTAATTAGTTCTTCGATTTGAACTAGGAACCAACGGTCGATAGCGGTTAGGTTGAATACGCCATCTACAGACATACCTGCACGGAATGCGTCCGCGATGTACCAGATACGCTCAGCACCAGCGTCTTTCAGCTCGTGACGAATCTTAGTTAGTGCGTCTGGAGCATCTAGGTCAACCATAGGATCGAAGCCGTTAGCACCAACTTCTAGACCACGTAGCGCTTTTTGTAGCGATTCTTGTTGGTTACGACCGATAGCCATAACCTCACCAACAGACTTCATCTGAGTAGTCAGACGGTCGTTAGCACCTGCAAACTTCTCAAAGTTGAAGCGAGGGATCTTAGTTACTACGTAGTCGATAGTTGGTTCGAACGATGCTGGAGTTGCGCCGCCAGTGATGTCGTTTTGTAGCTCATCTAGAGTAAAGCCTACCGCTAGTTTCGCTGCAATCTTAGCGATTGGGAAACCAGTTGCTTTAGAAGCCAGAGCAGAAGAACGAGATACACGTGGGTTCATCTCGATGATAACCATACGGCCATCTTTCGGGTTGATACCAAACTGTACGTTTGAACCACCTGTTTCTACACCGATCTCACGCAGTACTGCTAGAGATGCGTTACGCATTAGCTGGTACTCTTTGTCTGTTAACGTCTGTGCAGGCGCAACAGTGATTGAGTCACCAGTGTGGATACCATAGGTCGAAGTTTTCGATAGAACATACGATGATGCAGTTATCCGCTTTGTCGCGAACTACTTCCATCTCGTACTCTTTCCAACCGATCAATGATTCATCGATTAGAAGCTCGTTAGTCGGAGACAGGTCCAGACCACGGCGACAGATCTCTTCGAACTCTTCTTTGTTATACGCGATACCACCACCGGTACCACCCATAGTAAATGAAGGACGGATGATACATGGGAAGCCAACCATATCTAGTACAGCGTATGCTTCTTCCATTGTTTTAGCTGTGTCAGCGCGTGGACACTCAAGACCGATTGACTTCATCGCCTTATCGAAGCGAGAACGGTCTTCTGCTTTGTCGATAGCATCTGCAGTTGCACCGATCATCTCTACGCCGAACTCTTCAAGTACGCCGTGCTTCTCTAGGTCTAGAGCACAGTTAAGTGCAGTCTGACCACCCATAGTAGGTAGTACCGCATCTGGACGCTCTTTCTCAATGATCTTACGAACAACTTCCCAGTGGATTGGCTCGATGTACGTCGCGTCAGCCATCTCTGGGTCAGTCATGATAGTCGCTGGGTTTGAGTTAACCAGGATTACTCGGTAGCCTTCTTCGCGAAGTGCTTTACACGCTTGCGCACCAGAGTAGTCAAACTCACACGCCTGACCGATAACGATCGGGCCAGCACCTAGAATTAGAATGCTTTTTAAGTCATTACGTTTTGGCATTTCTCTGCTACTCCAATTACGCTTTGTGTTCTTTAATCAGTTCGATGAAGTGGTCAAATAAAGGTGCTGCATCGTGCGGACCCGGGCTTGCTTCAGGGTGACCCTGGAAGCTGAATGCAGGCTTATCTGTACGATGGATACCTTGAAGTGAACCGTCGAATAGTGACTTGTGCGTAGCACGTAGGTTCTCTGGTAGAGAGTCTTCGTCAGCCGCGAAACCGTGGTTCTGAGAAGTAATCATTACTACGTTGCGGTCTAGGTCTTTAACCGGGTGGTTAGCACCGTGGTGACCGAACTTCATCTTCACAGTCTTAGCGCCAGACGCTAGAGCTAGAATTTGGTGACCTAGGCAAATACCAAAGATTGGTAGGCTTTTATCTAGGAAGGTCTTAGTTGCTTCAATAGCATAAGTACATGGTTCTGGGTCACCAGGGCCATTCGATAGGAATACACCGTCTGGGTTTAGAGCCAATACTTCTTCAGCTGAGGTTTCAGCTGGAACAACCGTTAGGCGACAGCCACGGTCAACAAGCATACGCAAGATGTTACGCTTAGCACCGAAGTCATACGCTACTACATGGAATGGCAGTTCTGAATCATCTTTCGCTTCAGGAAGGCCGCCGGTTAGCGTCCAAGAACCTTGTTTCCAAGGGTAAGCTTCTTTAGTAGTTACAACCTTAGCTAGGTCCATACCTTTAAGACCAGGGAACTCTTTCGCTTGAGATAGCGCTAGTGCTTCGTCTAGGTTGTTACCTGCAACGATACAACCGTTCTGAGCACCTTTTTCACGCAGTACGCGAGTAAGCTTACGCGTATCGATATCAGCGATACCAACGATGTTTTGCGATTTAGGTAATCAGAAAGGGATTGTTCATTACGGAAGTTAGAAGCGATTAGAGGGAGATCGCGAATCACAAGGCCTTGTGCGTGGATTGAAGTAGATTCTTCGTCTTCGGAATTGGTTCCGGTATTGCCTATGTGAGGGTAAGTAAGAGTAACGATTTGCTGAGAGTAAGAAGGATCAGTAAGAATTTCTTGGTACCCCGTCATCGAGGTATTGAAAACAACTTCTCCGACTGCAGAGCCATCAGCTCCAATCGACACCCCACGAAACACAGTCCCGTCTTCTAGGACTAATAGTGCTGGCTTGTTCAAGACAACCTCCAAAAAATATAAATATGCGAAATTATTAAATTAAATTTCAAAATCTGCGTCATCAATAGAGGCAGATCACATTTGCTGAATTCAGACAAATTGGCGGCATTTTAGAGATGCACACCGACGTTGTCAACAAAATGACATAAACTTTTGCCGCAAATAAAGTCAATTTTATCTGAAGCTCCTAAAACATCGTATTTAGGCAGTTTTTCCATCCCCTAAAACTGGTCAGTGATGGAAATATAGTCCATTTATCTTTCGCTTGTAGCGAAATCGCAGCTTGTCAAAAAAGCAAACGTTAACCATTAGACTTTAATGTCAATTAACCAAGCTTCAGACTAATAATCAGTTAAAACACTCAAAACCAGCATCTAACTCAATAGATGTTGGATAAATAGCCCTATTAAATTTCAGGTAAAAAAAACGCCAGCATTGCTGGCGTCATTTATTCATCAAATATTGTTCAAATCGAGAACATCGGTCATTGTGTATAGACCCTGTGGCTTGTCATTTAGCCAAAGTGCCGCTCTAATCGCGCCATTTGCAAAGGTCATGCGGTCCGTAGCCTTATGAGTAATCTCAACACGCTCACCGATGTCGGCAAACATTGCAGTATGCTCACCCACGATGTCACCCGCACGAATAGTTGCAAAGCCGATCTCATCGCGAGTACGCTCGCCTGTGATGCCCTCACGAGCATAAACAGCCACATCAGATAGCTTATTGCCCATAGCACCAGCAATAGCTTCACCCATACCGATAGCGGTACCCGACGGAGCATCTACCTTATGACGGTGGTGCGCTTCAACGATCTCGATATCTGTATAGTCACCCATTACCTTGGCTGCCTTCTCTAGTAGTTTGAATACTAGATTTACGCCAACGCTGAAGTTAGGTGCCATAACGATAGAAACCTCTTTCGAATATACCTCTATCTGTTGCTTTTCTTCTTCTGTAAAGCCGGTAGTACCGATAACGATAGACTTACCCTGTTGCTTGCAAAGCTCTAAGTTCTTTAAAGTGTTACTTGGTGCTGTAAAGTCAACAATCACGTCGAAATCCTCGACCGCTTTGCTGAAATCATCCACCAAGGCCACATTCAGTTTGCCTTCGCCGCTAAGTTCACCGGCATCGACACCGATTAAAGAAGACTCAGGACGCTCATTCGCTGCACCTAATGTCGCATTTTCCATAGCGTTGGTTGCTTTAACCAGATTACGCCCCATACGACCTGCCGCACCGGCAACTGCAATTCTAACCACTTAGAGATTCTCCATATCCATAGGCAAATTTTTTCTTCAAATAATGTATCTGAATCACACTTTAGAATCCAGAAGATTACCTATTTCGATACAAATTGACGCATAACCGCCTCAACTACCGGCTGATTCGCTTCAGGGAAGGCATACTCATTCAACTTATCAATAGAAACCCATCGACCCAATTGCCCTTCCTTACCATAGGGTTCACCCTTGAAACCCTCGATAAGAAAGAAATCAAAGCTCAATGACTTGTCGCTGTAGTCAAAGTCAAAGCTTTGGAAAAGGGTCTGCTGTAGATGAGAAATGCCAATCTCTTCATTCAGTTCCCTTTCCATTGCATCCGTAGCAAGCTCATCGTTTTCAACCTTTCCACCAGGAAACTCCCAAAATCCGCCTTTATGCGCATTGTCTGGACGCTTGGTGATGAAAATTTCACGCTTGTTTGAATTCAAAATGATTCCAGCGACGATATGGATACGCTTCATCTCACTTCCTGTAAATAGCTAAAAAAGAGTCGCGATATACGCGACTCTTTCTATTTCAATTTGAATAGTTAAGCAATCTTACCACAGCACTGCTTGTACTTCTTACCTGAACCACATGGGCAAGGCTCGTTACGACCCACCTTTTGAACATTACGTACAGGTTGCTGACCTTCAGCTTGCTCTTCACCGTCAGCTAGCTGGTTTTCAGCTTGCTGGTGATTAGCTTGCTGGTGATTAGCTTGAGCCATGCGAGCAGCAGCTTCTGCTTGAGCTTGACGCTGAGCTTCTGCTTGCTCTACTTGTTCTGGTTGTTGAACTCGAACCTTACTTAGGATCTGGATAACATCAGACTTCAGGGTATCAAGTAGGCCTTCGAACAGCTCGAATGACTCACGCTTGTACTCTTGTTTCGGGTTCTTCTGAGCATAACCGCGTAGGTGAATACCCTGACGAAGGTGATCCATCGCCGCTAGGTGTTCTTTCCACAAACCATCTAGAGACTGAAGCATAACTGACTTCTCGAAGTTACGAAGCACGGTCTCACCCACTGCCTCTTCCTTCTGCTTGTACACAGCAACCGCTTCAGTAAGGATCTTCTCACGTAGCGCTTCTTCGTACAGTTTGTCGTCTTCGTCTAGCCAGGTTTGGATAGCTAGGTCTAGGTCGTACTCAGCCTTAAGGTGCTCTTGCAGACCCGGAACATCCCACATCTCTTCGATAGATTGTGGCGGAATGTACTGATCGATTGAAGCAGTAATCACATCTTCGCGGTTCTGTTCGATCATCTCGCTGATGTCGTCAGTAACCATCAGCTCGTCACGCAGCTCGTAAACTACCTTACGCTGGTCGTTTGCAACATCATCGTACTCAAGAAGCTGCTTACGGATATCGAAGTTACGGCCTTCAACCTTACGCTGTGCCTTTTCGATAGAGCGAGAGAGCATCTTACTCTCGATAGCTTCGCCCTCTTCCATACCCGACTGGATAAGACCAGCCATACGGTCAGAGGTAAAGATACGCAGTAGGCTATCTTCCATAGATAGATAGAAACGAGAGGAACCCGCATCACCCTGACGACCAGAACGACCACGTAGCTGGTTATCGATACGACGAGATTCGTGACGCTCTGTACCAATGATGTGCAGACCACCTGCTTCTAGTACTGCATCGTGAACCTTCTGCACTCAGCCTTAGCCTTTTCCATCTCAGCCTGGTTTGGCTCAGCTTGGCTCTCAAACTTAGCTTTCCAGTTACCACCTAGAACAATATCGGTACCACGACCCGCCATGTTGGTTGCAATAGTTACTGCACCTGGTAGGCCAGCATTTGCAACGATGTCCGCTTCTTTTTCGTGGAACTTAGCGTTAAGTACGTTGTGTTTGATCTTCGATTTCTTCAGAGCATTAGATAGAAGTTCTGATTTCTCGATAGAAACAGTACCAACTAGAGATGGTTGGCCCTTTTCAACGCGCTCTTTGATGTCTTCAATGATAGCGTTGAATTTTTCAGTTTCAGTACGGTACACCACATCTGGCATATCGTTACGAATCATCGGCTTGTTAGTTGGGATAACTACGGTTTCTAGACCATAGATAGATTGGAATTCGAATGCTTCTGTATCTGCAGTACCTGTCATACCTGACAGCTTCTCATACAGACGGAAGTAGTTCTGGAAGGTAATAGATGCCAGAGTTTGGTTTTCGTTCTGGATCTTAACGCCTTCTTTCGCTTCAACCGCTTGATGCAAACCTTCAGACCAACGACGACCAGGCATAGTACGACCGGTGTGCTCATCAACGATAACCACTTCGCCTTCTTCAGTTACGATGTAGTCTACGTTGCGCTCAAACAGCACGTGTGCACGAAGTGCTGCATTCACGTGATGAAGCAGGCTGATGTTAGCTGGGGAGTAAAGGGTATCACCCTCTTCCATTAGGCCGTTCTTAGTCAGCAGCTCTTCTACGAACTCTTGACCGTTTTCAGTAAGGTGTACCTGCTTAGATTTCTCATCCAAGGTGTAGTGACCGTCACCGCGATATTCTTCGCTGTCCTCTTTATCCTGCTTCTCAAGATGAGGGATAAGTGTGTTTACACGAGTGTATAGTTCAGAGCTGTCTTCTGCAGGGCCTGAAATGATAAGCGGGGTACGCGCTTCATCGATAAGGATGGAGTCCACCTCATCCACGATAGCGAAATAGCGTTCACGTTGCACACGATCTTCGGCACGGAAAGCCATGTTGTCACGAAGATAGTCGAAGCCAAATTCGTTGTTTGTACCGTACAGGATGTCAGCTTGGTAGGCTTCTTTCTTCGCTTGTGGTGGCATGTTTGGCACGTTTACGCCAACAGTCATACCTAGGAATTCAAATAGAGGGCGGTTGGTTTCGGCGTCACGACTGGCTAGGTAGTCGTTCACGGTAACTACGTGTACACCTTTACCAGTCAGGGCGTTTAGATAGGCTGGCAGTGTTGCAGTAAGGGTTTTACCTTCACCAGTACGCATCTCAGCGATCTGGCTGTTGTTTAGCACCATACCACCGATAAGCTGAACGTCGAAGTGACGCATGCCGAACACACGCTTAGAAGCTTCACGTACAGTTGCGAATGCGTGTGGAAGGACTTGTTCTACGGTTTCACCCTGCTCTAAGCGCTGACGAAATTCTGCAGTTTTTGCTTTTAGTTCTTCATCACTTAATTTTTCGTAATCTGGCTCGTAGCTATTGATCTCTTTTACGATCTTGCGAAGTCGACGTAGAGTCCTGTCGTTTCGACTGCCAATTACCTTTGTCAGTAGCTTAGTTATCATGATTGTATCTTTCTCGTGTTGTGGACCCTTTGATCCAAAATTTTGCTCAGCTTGCAGTTATGCACAAGATATTGAGTTTAAAGCACGTAAATTCAAGCTTTAGTGTGCTCTAGTTTATGAAATTTTGAAGTCCGCCACCAATGGAAAGGGAAATTTGTTTGAGCAAACTTCTGTTTTGTCAGACTAATGCGCAAACATAGAGCGATTCAAGACTCAACACGTGGTAAAATTGCAAATATAGTTTCGAAAACAAGAGCCACTGCGTGCGCGACCATCGACCCACTCTAACCGAAGATATCATCAGCAAATCTAAGCTTGCAGAGATTCAGCAGCACACGGCACAAATACACCAGCTTAATCAAACCGTTCTGGAACTCCTTCCGCAAGATATTCGTCGCTACTGTCGCGTTGCAAACTGCCGAGGTAGTCAGCTCATTCTAGAAGTGGCCAATGCCGCGATAAAGATGAAGCTCAGCTATGACAGACTGCACCTGCTTTCTCAACTTCGTCAGAAAGGTTTTGCTCGTCTGATCAATATCGACATCAACGTAAGACCTGAGCTCTACACCAATGAGCCTGATAGGTTGAAGAGAAAAAACTAGAGCGACCGCCACTTTCTCAGGCGACTGCGGATAATCTCAATATGCTGGCAGAAATGGCTC
The DNA here is from genome assembly GCA_000830455.1 of Vibrio sp. JCM 19236. Classification (GTDB taxonomy): domain Bacteria; phylum Pseudomonadota; class Gammaproteobacteria; order Enterobacterales; family Vibrionaceae; genus Vibrio. Next base: position 171,211 of record BBSB01000004.1, on the reverse strand, counting down.
CAGATAAGATCAAGAAGCGCTTACAGAATATCGCCAAGCTCGCTGATAAAAGTTAGCTCCATAAATTACAGACATAAAAAAGCAGGCTAAGCCTGCTTTTTCTTTAATTCTATTTTTACGCTAGAACCATGTTCGGTTCAGCAAACGCTACTGGTGAACCCACTTCTTCTTCGAAGGTTACCCACTCCCAAGCTTCTTGGTTAGCAAGTACAGCGCGTAGCAACTGGTTGTTTAGACCGTGGCCCGATTTGAATGCACGAAGCTCACCAACGATTGGAGAACCACACATGTACATATCACCGATTGCATCCAGTACCTTGTGAGTAACGAACTCATTATCAAAGCGAAGACCGTCTTCGTTGAGGATACGATAGTCATCCAGAACGATAGCGTTATCGAAGCTACCACCCAGAACTAGGTTCTGTGACTGTAGGTATTCGATGTCGCGCATGAAACCAAAGGTACGAGCGCGAGAGATGTCTTTCACAAACGAGCTTGAAGAGAAATCAAACACTAGGTGCTGCTCATCTGAATCGATAGCAGGGTGTTCGAATTCAATCTCGAAATCCAAGCGGAAGCCGTCATAAGGAACTAGCTCAGCCCACTTATCGCCGTCTTCAACACGAACTGGTTTCTTGATACGAATAAAGCGCTTAGGTGCGTTTTGCGTTTCGATACCCGCTGATTGAAGCAGATAAACGAATGGGCTCGCACTACCATCCATAATTGGAATTTCAGGTGCGTCTACTTCGATAATCAGGTTATCGATACCCATACCCGCTAGGCTGCGTTCAAGTGCTCAACGGTTGAGATACGTACGCCTTCGTCATTAACCAAAGCTGTACACAGCATAGTGTCGCGCACAGAGTTAGCGTCCGCTGGGAAATCCACAGCAGGTTCTAGATCTGTACGACGGTAAATAATACCAGTGTTTGCTGCTGCTGGGCGAAGCGTTAGAGTCACTTTTCGACCAGAGTGAAGACCCACACCAGTAGTTTTGACAATCTCTTTTAAAGTACGCTGCCTAATCATGCAATACCCCTTATTAACACAAAATGGCTGACTAACTTAAGTCAGGTCGCACATCCTACCAGTTTTTTGACCATTGTCAAAAAATTGAGCAATTTAATCCGCTTGGTTACGTAAAAATGCCGGAATATCCAGATATGCACTCTCAGGCTGACCTGCGTTTGCTGGTTGCTGAGCAGCACCGCCACGAGCTACCGGCTCTGGCTTCTTCGGAGCAGGTGTTGTTTGAACCTTCACCTCTTCCTGTACTGGCGCCGCAGCCACCTTAGGCTCAACTGGAGCTGGAGCAACTTTTGGCTTAGCCGTACCAGAAACTAGAGTAATCTCAGGCTTCTTCTCGTTACCAATACCGGTTGCTACTACAGTTACGCGGAATTCGTCAGACATATCTGGGTCTAGCGAGGTACCGATAACTACAGTTGCATTGTCAGATGCGAATGCCTTAACCGTGTTACCCACGATTTCGAACTCGTCCAGACGCATGTCCATACCGGCGGTAATGTTAACAAGCACACCACGCGCGCCAGCAAGATCGATATCTTCCAGTAGAGAGTGAGAGATCGCTGCTTCTGCTGCTTCTTCTGCACGGTCTTCACCCGTAGATACACCGCTACCCATCATAGCTTGACCCATTTCAGACATTACAGTGCGAACGTCCGCGAAGTCGACGTTGATCATACCTGGGCGAGTAATTAGCTCGGCGATACCCTGAACCGCGTCCTTAAGAACGTCGTTCGCATAGCCGAATGCTTCAAGTAGGGTTACGTTACGGCCGTAAACCTTAAGTAGCTTCTCGTTTGGAATAGTGATCAAAGAATCAACATGCTTGGACAGCTCTTCGATACCTTGCTCTGCAAACGCTAGGCGTTTTTGCCTTCGAAGCCAAATGGTTTAGTCACTACCGCTACGGTTAGAACCCCCAGCTCTTTTGCAATCTCTGCGATCACTGGAGCAGCACCTGTACCAGTACCGCCACCCATACCAGCTGCCACAAACACCATGTCTGCGCCATCTAGTACTTCTTTGATCGCTTCACGATCTTCTAGGGCTGAATCACGACCTACTTGAGGGTTCGCGCCTGCACCTAGTCCTTTAGTAATATCGCCACCGATTTGAATTACTGAATTCACAGTCGATTTACGCAGCGCCTGAGCGTCTGTATTGATGGTGATGAATTCAACACCTTCAATTGACTCACGCACCATATGCTCGACAGCGTTACCACCGCCGCCGCCAACACCAACGACTTTGATTACCGCTTCATCACTCATTTCTGTCATCGGTTCAAACATGTGCTATCTCCGTTTCCTGACTTCCCAGGTCTTAAAATTCTTTTTGTATCCAATTACGCATTTTGCTGAACAAACCACTGAACGATGACTGTTTCGGCTCTGAATATTCGCCATCGTCGTTAAAGCGGCTGTCTTTCCCATAATGCAATAAACCAACTGCCGTGGAGTGGTAAGGTTCTTTTACATAGTCGGTCAGGCCTTTTACTTCTGTCGGTTTTCCGATTCGTACCTGATTGCCAAACACTCGTTCAGCACATTCGACTAGACCTTCGATTTGCGAGGCACCACCAGTCAGCACTACACCGGCTGCGATATGATGATGCTTAACGCCACTCTCTCTCATTTTATTTTGTGCGTTTTCAATCGCCTGATTGATCAAGCCATAAGCTCAGTATAACGCGGTTCTATAACTTCCGATAAGGTTTGTCGTTGCAAACTGCGAGATGGACGACCCCCAACGCTAGGAACGTTAACTGTGTCATCTTTGCTCACTAGCTCACTCATAGCACAGCCATATTTCACCTTAATTTCTTCGGCGTCATTAATAGGTGTACCAAATGCAAATGCAATATCGCTAGTTACAGAATTACCTGCGTATGAGAATACCTCTGTGTGACGAAGTGCGCCGCCAGTCCATAGAGCTACGTCCATAGTGCCTGCGCCGATATCCACCACACATACGCCTAATTCTTTCTCATCTTCGGTGATCACAGCGTCGCTAGCCGCTAGACCGGAGAAGACCAATTGCTCGACGGTCAAGCCACAACGCTCAACCGCTTTAATCACGTTACGGGCCATATCGTTATGGCATGAAATCATATGGACACTCACTTCCATACGCACACCAGAAAGCCCGAGTGGATTCTTAATTCCACCCAAGTGATCGATCTTAAATTCTTGTGGGATTACGTGAAGGATTCGTTCTTCTTCACCTATCTTGATTGAGCGAGCGGTATGGATAGCGCGTTCCATATCCTCTTGAGAAACCTCCTCATCAGAGATGGCTCCCATACCCTTTTCAATGCGGCTGGTAATGTGCTGACCCGAGATAGATAAGAACACATTGCTTATCTTACACTCCGCCATCAACTCTGCTTGGTTGACAGCGCGCTCCACAGACTTAATAACGGAGTCAAGGTCATTCACTCCGCCTTTGTCCATTCCACGAGAGGGACTACTGCCAGACCCAATAATATTGATCTGACCATCTGGAAGGATTTCACCAACCAGTGCTGACACTGTTGATGTACCTATATCCAGACCGACAATCAAACTATCATCCATGCCCTTGGTCATTACTACTCTCTTGCCCTTTCTGCTCCGACAACCAGCCAATAGCGGCTCCGGTGTCGTAACGTAAGTCTATATAACTGATCTGTTGAACCTTATCGTCCATATGCTGGTAAAGCTCAACAAATCGCTCAATTCGTTCGTCCAATGCATCCTTTCCTAGTTCCAGACGGATGCCATTGTCTAAAATCAATTGCCACGCCTGCCTGTCATTGAGCACCACAGAAGTGATCTCTAGGCCTAACGCTTGAATCTTGGGGGTAATCTTATGCCAAGTATCTAACACCTTTTGGCTGGAATTCTCCGGTCCATATAGGCGCACGATATCTTGGTCTTGCTGATGCAGTCCCCCAACATCAGCTTGGAATACTACCGCGTTTTCATCGAGTAGTGCGTTTCCGTTCCACACCGCCATAGGATGATGTTCGACCACGAACACTTTCACCGTATTTGGCCACTGCTTTCGAATTGACGCATTCGCCACCCAAGGTAAAGATTCCACCGCTTGTTGCAGTTCATCTACGTCTTGAGTCATGAATGTTCCAAGGGGAAGGATACGCGAAAGTGCGCCCTGAACGTCAGAGCTTTGTACGTATTCCAAGTCACCTTGTAAAACAAACTGAGAGAGGGGTAACCGTCCACCATCTCGCATCCATGCTACCGTGGAACTTATACCGAGAGCGATTGCGACCACTACAGCAATAAAAAAGCTGAGGTCTACCCAAGAAAACTTGAATCTTTGAGCTCTATTCGTCTCAGTTTCGACGTTTAATACTGATTCCATATTATTAACAGCGTCGACTTCCTATTTAACAGCCTACCAAGTGTTTCAGGCAAGCAATACTTAAATGATTATACTTGCCTGAGACCATCTTTCCATACAATTAAAAGACAATTCTTCTCAGAAATTAGCTTTTTTGCATGCCTTCAATGTTAAGTTCAAGACTTTCCAACCTTTTAGCAACTTTACCTACGTCACCCGCACCTTGAGTCAGTACTAGGTCGCCCTCTTTAATTAGGTTTGACAGTACCTTAGGCAGGTCTTCTTTATCAGCAACGAACACAGGATCAATCTTGCCACGACTGCGGATGGTTCGACATAGTGAGCGACCATCGGCACCAGCGATGGGAGTCTCACCAGCAGAGTAAACCTCTAGCATGATGAGCACATCGACCTTGTCCAGTACGTTAGCGAAATCGTCATACAGGTCGCGAGTTCGGCTGTATCTGTGTGGTTGGAAGATCATAACAAGTCGTTTGTCTTCCCAACCAGCACGAGCCGCAGCAATGGTTACATCGACTTCACTAGGGTGATGACCATAGTCATCCACCAGCATAACCTTACCATTACCTGTATCGAACTCACCTAAGTGCTCGAAGCGACGGCCAGTACCTTGTGTAGCCGATAGCGCCGCAAGGATTGCCTCATCTGAGATGTCATCTTCGCTGGCTACCGCAATAGCCGCAGATGCATTCAAGGCGTTGTGCTTACCCGGTAGGTTAAGCTTTATATCAAGGTCTGCTTTACCCTTACGTTTTACCGTGAACAGGCTCTGATGACCCTGCTGGCGATAATTGGTAATACGCACATCCGCATCTTCACAGAAGCCATAGGTAATCACCTGGCGGCTGATATCAGGGATCATCTCGCGAATTACAGGATCGTCCACACACATGATCGCCTGACCATAGAACGGCAATTTGTGCAGAAAATCGATAAAGGTTTGTTTTAGAACATTAAAGTCACCGCCATAGGTATCCATATGGTCAGCTTCAATGTTGGTCACTATGGCAACCATAGGCTGAAGGTGCAGGAAGGAGGCATCGCTCTCATCCGCTTCAGCAATCAAGATACGGCTAGAACCAAGGCGAGCATTGGTGCCTGCACTCTTAACCAGACCACCGTTTACAAACGTTGGATCTAGGCCTGCTTCAAAGTAGATCTGAGTAACCAGAGCGGTAGTTGTGGTTTTACCATGAGTACCTGCAACCGCAATACCGTGACGATAGCGCATCAATTCAGCCAGCATCTCAGCACGGCGAACCACTGGAATGCGTGCATCTTGCGCCGCTTTCAGTTCAGGGTTTTCGCGGTTAATCGCAGTAGACACTACTACTACGCTCGCGCCCTCGATGTTCGCTTCAGAGTGACCGATAAAGATGGTTGCGCCTTTTTCAGTTAAACGCTCAGTAACCGCGTTCTGCGCAATGTCTGAGCCTGAGATAGCATAGCCTTCGTTTAGCAACACTTCAGCGATACCACTCATACCGGCACCGCCGATACCAACGAAGTGGATGCGTTGTACGCGACGCATCTCAGGGATCATTGCGCGGATCTGCGCCAGGTTCTGCTTATGTTCAATTACCATAGGGTTCTCTTTTATTATTTTGTTAGCGCTTGGATAGCTTCTGCTACCACTTTATCCGCGCTGACTTTGGCAGCTTTTCGCGACTCAATTGCCATCTGCAGTAGCTCTTCACGTCCTAAGCCTGCAAGCATCTCGTAGAGTGCATCTACCGAAAGTACATTTTGTTCAATCATCTTGGCCGCACCTGCGTCCACCAAGTAGTCCGCATTTAACGCCTGTTGGCGATCCTTATGCGGATAAGGAATAAATATGGCCGCTAGACCTGCAGCTGATACTTCAGAAACGGTCAGTGCCCCTGATCGGCACACAATGACATCTGCCCACGCATAGGCTTCATCTACATCATCAATAAACTCGGTCACCTTGCATCAGTAACGCCTGCATCGATATATCTTTGATTCACATCGTCAAAGTTGTTCTTGCCCACTTGATGCCAGATAGTAAATCCATCACCTAGCTTGCCCACTACTTGAGGCAGGGTGTGGTTTAGGATTCGAGCCCCTTGGCTCCCTCCCATCACCAAGATTCGGATATCACCCTCTCGCTTGGCAAGTCGCTCCTCAGGGCTTGGCAAATCAACCACGCTACTGCGCACTGGATTACCCACTACCTCAGCATCTTTGAAAGCACCAGGAAAGGCTTGAAAAACCTTACTCGCAACCTTAGCCAGCCAGCTATTGGTTAAGCCCGCTACCGCATTTTGCTCATGCAGTACCAATGGGATACCGCACATCTTGGCGGCGATACCACCTGGGCCACTCACATAGCCCCCCATACCCAGCACCACATCTGGCTGATAATTCTTGATGTGCTGCTTTGCTTGACGAATAGCGTTCGAAATCTGAAACGGAGCTGCGACTAGCTTAGACAAGCCTTGACCGCGAAGACCTTTGACCTTGATGAAATCGATCTCGATACCATGCTTAGGTACCAGTTCCGCTTCCATACGATCTGCTGTTCCAAGCCAGCGAATCTCCCAGCCTTGTTGTTGAAGATATTTCGCTACGGCTAGTCCTGGGAATACATGACCGCCGGTACCACCGGCCATCACCAACAGACGCTTATTTCTTGTCATTATCCGCTTCACCTGTAATAAAGGATTCTAAGTACTCATCAACGCGATATTCATGGTCGATTCGAATCACTATCGCCACCGCAATAGCCATGATAATCAGACTCGAACCACCGTAACTGATCAGGGGTAGCGTTAGGCCCTTGGTCGGTACCATACCTGCAGCAGCCCCTACGTTTACTACTGTCTGAAATGCAAACCAGATACCGAAGCCAAACGCCAGGTAACCACTAAAGATGTGCTTAGCCTCAAAGGCGCGCTTGCCGATAAACAGGGTTTTAAATACCAAGGCAAACAACAGTAGCAAGATGGCGCATACGCCAACAAAACCGAGCTCCTCACCGATCACCGCAAACACAAAGTCGGTATGTGCCTCCGGCAGGTAAGCAAGCTTCTGAATTGAGTTACCCAGGCCTTGTCCCATCCACTCACCACGACCAAACGCCATCAAAGACTGCGTTAGCTGGTAACCACTACCGAACGGGTCTTCCCAAGGATTAAGGAAAGAAGTCACACGCTTCATGCGATAGGGTTCGATGACGATCAGGATAACGATGCTCAGCACCCCCATCCCCGCAAGCGCAAGGAACTGCCACAATTTGGCACCTGCGATAAACAACATGCCAAACATGGTTACTAGCATCACCACTACTGTACCCAAGTCTGGCTGTCCTAGAAGCAACACAGCCAAGGTACCGAATACAATAATGGGTTTGATAAAGCCACCGAAGAAGGTGCTACGAACCTCTTCTTGCTTACGCACCAAATAACTTGCCATAAAGATAAATAGAGAAAGCTTGGCAAGCTCAGCGGGCTGGAAGTTTATCGGTCCTAGCGGAATCCAACGTGAAGCACCGTTTACCGACTTACCAGCAAAGAGCACCATAAAAAGCATTAAGATACATACCGCCAGCATTAATGTGCTCCAGTTCATCCACCGCTCGGTGGGAACATGCACCACAAACGCCATCACGCTCACTGCTAGAAACAGATAAACAGCATGCTTGAACATGTAGTGAAATGGCACTTCGAAGTGAGAATAGCTGGCTTGTATAGAGGCCGACGACACCATCACCAATCCCACTAGCATCAAAATAAGCGATAGCCACACCAACTGCCGGTCATACATAACCGGCATACGAGTCTCGATTTGTTGCGACTCGTCTTCAGGCACAGGCAAGCTCTGCTGCTCTGCGACTTCAGTTACGGGTAATAAGGAATCTGACTTATCGGACGATTCCTTTCCATGGAACCTAGAAAACCACTTCATATATGTTTTTTATTGCTCGTGTGGGGTAGCTTGACGTGCTAGTTCAGTAAAACGCTCACCACGCTGCATAAAGTTAGCAAACTGATCAAAACTGGCACATGCAGGTGAAAGCATCACCATATCACCACTGCTGAGTTGCTGTCGAATCGACCTATGGCTTCAGCCATATCCTTAAAGTAAACACTGTTTTCAGATAACGGCATAAACTTGTCGCCATCTGCACCGAAACAACATAATTGCACATTAAGTGGCTGTAGGGCCGGCTTTAGTTCAGAAAAATCTGCCCCTTTACCGTCACCACCAACCAGTAGATACAACTTACCTGGGATCTGCAGGCCTTGATAGCGGCAAGGGTGCTCGCCACATTAGTCGCCTTTGAGTCATTCACCCAAGTCACACCCTGTTGGCGATTTACCACCTGACAGCGATGCGCCAGACCTTGGTATTGTCTCAGGGTATCGAGAGCATTGGTCACATCAAAGCCCGACAAATCGAGAAGTGCGATAGCCACCAGCGCATTGAGTTGATTGTGCTGACCAACGATCGATAACTCATCGCCAGCAATAATTGGGTGACCTTGCTTGGTTAGCCAAGTGCGTGAGTCTTGTGCTTGAAGATGATAATCACCGCTATGGATTCCAAACTCAGCAACAGCTCGCTTGATATCTGGGTAAGTCGCTTTATCGTCCAGGTTTACTAAGGCATGTTCAGCATGAGTAAAGATACGCAGCTTAGCCTTACGGTAATCCTCCATACCTGTGTAGCGATCCATATGATCTTCAGACAGGTTAAGGAAGGTTGCCGCTTTTGGTTTTAGGCTAGAGGTAGTCTCAAGCTGGAAACTAGATAGCTCCAGCACGTAAAGATCAGCATTGAGCTCAAGAAGGTCGAGAGCAGGAACACCAATATTGCCACCCACACCAACGTTTACATCCAGCGCTTTGGCCATCTCGCCAGTTAGGTCAGTAACCGTGCTCTTGCCGTTTGAACCAGTAATAGCAATAACTGGCTTATCCACTGCCCAAGCAAATAGCTCGATATCACCGACAACCTTTACGCCCTGCTGCATAGCTTGTTGCAACTGCGCAGTTGCCAAAGCAATACCAGGATTGGCCACAATAAGATCGGCTTGGTTAAGCCACTCTTGATTCCAACCACCAGAATGCAATTGCACACCAGTCGGCAACTTGTCTGCACCCGGGGGTTCGACTCGGGTATCGATAACCTGAATAGAAAGCGAGTGAGGTAGCTTATACAGATGGCGCACAACAGAAAGGCCGGTTATTCCTAAACCGACCACAACTACTTTTTGGATTCCTTGCCAAGCCTGCATGGATTAACGCACCTTCAGGGTCGCAAGACCGATAAGAACCAATACGATAGAGATGATCCAGAAACGTACGATTACGCGCGGCTCTGGCCAGCCTTTCAGCTCATAGTGGTGGTGGATAGGTGCCATACGGAATACACGCTGACCACGCAGTTTGTAAGAACCAACCTGTAGGATTACCGACAGGGTTTCCATTACAAATACACCGCCCATGATCACTAGCACAAACTCTTGGCGAACAAGAACTGCAATCGTGCCAAGCACGCCACCTAGGCTAGAGAGCCACATCGCCCATGAATACTTGGGCTGGATAGGTGTTAAACCACAAGAAGCCAAGGCCTGCACCTACGATAGCGGTACAGAAGATCACAAGCTCGCTGGTGTATGGGATATACGGAATATGTAGATACTGGGCAAAGTTCACGTTACCTGTCGCATACGCGATCACCGCAAAGCCCGCGGCCACCAAGATAGTCGGCATGATAGCTAGGCCATCAAGACCATCGGTTAGGTTTACCGCGTTACTGGTACCCACGATCACAAAGTAGGTAAGCACCACATAAAACAAGCCTAGCTGAGGCATGATCTCTTTAAAGAAAGGCACCACAAGCTGCGTGGCTGCGGTATCTTTACCGTGAGCATATAGAGCGAATGCCACCACGATAGCGATAGTCGACTGCCAGAAGTATTTCCAGCGAGCAATCAGACCATCAGTGTTTTTACGAACCACTTTACGATAGTCATCCACAAAACCCACAGCACCATAGCCAAGCAATACAAATAGCACAGCCCAGATATAAGGGTTAGAAAGGTTCGCCCAAAGCAAAACCGTAATGGTAATGGCCGCTAAGATCATTACACCACCCATTGTCGGAGTGCCGTGTTTGCTTAGGTGTGATTCAGGACCGTCATGACGAACGATCTGACCAATTTGCAGCATCTGAAGACGAGCAATCAGCCTTGGCCCATCCACAACGAGATACCCAGCGCTGTCAAAATACTCATGATTGAGCGGAAAGACAGGTAGTCAAAAAGACGGAAAAAAGAGAAATATGGCTGAATTAAATCCGCTAGCCAGATAATCATTTAAGCTTCTCCTTCAAAGCAGCGGCTACCTTACCCATTTGTGCACTGTTGGCACCCTTCACTAGCAAGGTGTGTTGAGATTGTGAGTCTAATAAAATGTTCTGTTCGATATATTCGAGCATGCTCTGATGATCTTCAAAATGAATGCCACCAGTTTCTTCGCTGATAACCTTGGTGTCTTCACCATAGGTCAGCACATGCTCAAACGAAAATTGAGCCGCATGTTGTCCGACTTGGCGATGAAGTTCAACACTTTCTTCACCTAATTCAGCCATATAGCCCAACACCAGCCAGCGCTTACCGGAGAAGGTAGAAAGCAGATCTGCTGCCGCTTTCATGGCTGGCACGCTTGCATTATAGGTGTCATCAATAAGACGAATTGTCGGAGAGAGTCGCTCAACGGCAACTCGGCCTTTAACCTGTTGCAGTGCCTGAAGACCCTCAATAACCTGAGGCATAGGCACGCCCATATTCAGGGTGATTGCAGCAGCAGCTACCGCATTGGCAACATTATGTTTGCCAACAATATTCAGCTTTATTTCAGCCATGCCAAATGGCGAATGCAGATGGAACAAGGCGCATCCGTCTTCATCTACTTCAATTTTTGCAGCGTAAAACTCGGCTTGAGAGTTCTCTAATGCGAAGGTTTGGACGCGGGTCTCAGAGAGCTTCTGCTGCCACATTTCACCGCCTTGGCTATCTAGGTTGTATAGGGCCAAACCCTCAGGTTTTAGGGTGTTAAATATCTCACCTTTTGCCTGCTTAACCCCATCGATAGAGCCAAATCCTTCAAGGTGTGCGGCGGCGACATTATTCACAACAGCAATGTCTGGCTGAACCAGTTTCACCGTATAGTCGATCTCGCCAACATGATTCGCGCCTAACTCAATAACCGCAAAATCATGTTGCTCAGTAGCACGCAGTAGCGTCAAGGGTGCACCGATATCGTTATTAAAGTTGCCCAGCGTGGCAAGGACCTCGCCTTGCAAGCCCAAAATAGAGGCAACCATCTCTTTTACCGTGGTCTTACCGCAGCTTCCGGTGATCGCCACTTTTGGCATCTGCATCTTTGCAAATACCCAAGCGCCTAATTGACCTAGGGCAATGCGAGTATCTTCGACAACTAGCTGAGGTACATTAACTGGAAGCTCTCGCTCGACCAAGAGTGCAGCAGCACCGTCAGCAACGGCTTGCTCACAAAAATCATGCGCATCAAATTTATCGCCCACAAGGGCGATAAAGAGTTGTTCTACTTGGATATTGCGGCTATCGGTGGAAACTGAAGAGATAGAGGTATCGTTACCTACTAGCTTGGCATTCAATGGCTCAACTAGTTCGGAAAGCTGGCAACGAATCATGAAGCGTTCTCCAACAAAGTCATCGCTGACTCCCTGTCTGAATAGTGAATGGTCTTATCTCCGATAATCTGATAGTCCTCGTGCCCCTTGCCTGCAATCAAGATAATGTCTTTAGTTGAGGCATTTTCAAGAGCATAGGACAAGGCGCTAAATCTATCATGCTCGACCTGTACATATTTTGATCTGACACGCCTTTTAGCATGTCTTGTATGATCTGCTGAGGCTCTTCGCTGCGTGGGTTATCGTCGGTCAGAATGATCTGGTCAGCAAATTTTTCACCAATCTCAGCCATCATAGGACGCTTCCCTCTGTCTCTATCGCCACCACAACCAAATATGGCCCAGAGTTTTCCTTCGCAGTGAACACGCAAGGCGCACAACGCTTTTTCTAGTGCATCTGGAGTATGAGCATAGTCAACGACTATCTTAGCCTTGTCAGCAGTTTGAAAGAGTTCCATCCGGCCAATTACAGGATTAAGTTCGGTAGCGGTTTTCTCCAGAGATTTTCTGTCCGCACCGAGGGCTAGCAAGGTAGCAAAGGCGAGTAACAGATTACTGGCATTAAACTCTCCGATAAGCGGAGCATGCAATTTACCTTCACCCCAATGGCTTTGATACTCGATCTTTATGCCCTGCTCAGAGTAGCGAACGTTAGAGGCGAACATAAACTGCTTGGTTTGTGGCTTAGCAATCAGAGAAACCGCAATAGCGTCTGGCAAGATCTCAATCCACTCCTGCCCCACGCTATCATCGGCATTGATCACCTTATGTTGGCAATCGTGTTCAGTAAACAGGCTCAGTTTTGCCTTAGCGTATTCAGCCATAGAGCCGTGATAATCCAAGTGATCACGGCTTAGGTTGGTAAACACACCCGCCACAAAACTCAGCGCCTTGATGCGGTGCTGAACCAGTCCATGGGAAGAGGTTTCTAGAGCTGCAAAGTTAGCGCCTTTGCTGGCTAACCCACTCAATACCTTACGGATCTCGACTGCGCTACCCGTGGTATTCTTGGCTACCTGCAGATCATCAAGAAAACCATTGCCGGTAGTGCCCATTACCGCGGTTGGCAGGTTCACCTTATCGAGCCACTGTGCTATCAACTGAGTAATGGTGGTCTTGCCGTTAGTGCCTGTAACCGCAATAAGCTCAAGGCCATCACTTGGATAGAGGCGACCCGCTAGAGCCGATAAACGACTGCCAAGAGAGTCTAGATAGATAACCGGTGTATTCTCTATCCACAATAGGGTGCCGTGAGGATAGTCTTCATCGCTTTCGGCTATAACCGCATTGGCACCGCTTTTTATCGCACCTGAGATAAACCTTCGACCATCGACCGTGTGGCCTTTAACCGCAACAAAGGTCGTGCCCTCCGTGATGGCTCGACTGTCCAACTCGAGCTCGGAGATAGAGATATTGGCTATCTTCCCATCAACAGATTTGAGCCAAGGTTCAAGTAGATAAGCTAGGGTGCAGTTCGCGTGCATAGCTAAATTATTCCTTCGGAGCATCAGGGGTAACGTTTAGGATCTGCAATGCGCCCTTCATTACCTCACCAAAACAGGTGCTGCCACTGCACCACCATAGTATTCATCGCCTTGAGGTTCATTCACCACCACCACCATAGCAATACGTGGGTGACTGATAGGTGCAAGACCTGCGGTCAGAGAAACATACTCATCACTATAGCCACCCGCATTTGCTTTACGTGAGGTACCCGTTTTGGCTCCCACGCGATAGCCTGGAACGCGAGCACGTATCGCAGAACCGCCAGGCTGAGTTACCGCCTCAAGCATTTCCAGCACCTCAGCGCTGTTGTGTTTGGATAGTACCTGCTTTGCTTCAAGACCTTTTTGAGATTTAACAATATGTAGTGGCATAAACTTGCCGTAGTTACCCAAGGTTGCATAGGCATGAGCAAGTTGTAACGGGGTAATCGCCATACCATAGCCAAAGGCTAGGGTTGCGATCTCAAAGTCTGACCAACGGCGACGGTTAGGGAAAAGCCCCGGGGTTTCACCCACAAGGTTAATGCCGGAGGTAGAGCCAAAACCAATTGAGCTATAGGTGCCCAATAGCGCATCCAATGGCATACCAAGTGCTAGCTTAGCCACACCCACGTTACTGGATTTCTTCAGGATGGTTTTAAGGTCAGCCTTACCTACGAGCGAGGTATCTCGAACGCGGCTACCACCGATTCGGAAGATACCATTACCTGTATCTATGATGGTCTCTTCGTCGGCTGTGCCTGTCTCTAGTGCTGTAAGCACCACGAAAGGTTTCACCGTAGAGCCAGGCTCTAACGGGTCCGTAATGGCGCGGTTACGCATCCTAAAACTTTGTAGCTGCTCACGAGAGTTAGGGTTGTAAGATGGTGCGTTTACCATAGCCAACACGCCACCGGTTTCCACATCAAGCACTACAACAGTACCTGAGGTAGCCCTGTGGTCAGCTACTGCTTGCTTAATAGCGCGATAGGCGATCGCTTGAATACGCTGATCGATAGTCAATTGTAGAGGTTTGCCCTGCTGGCCCTGAGTTGAAGAGATATTCTCCACAACGCGACCGTCTCTATCTTTACGGATCTTTCGCGAACCATCAGAGCCAGAAAGCCACTTATCGAAACTCTTTTCTATACCTTCCTGACCATGACCATCGATTCCCGTAATACCCACGATATGAGCACTGATCTCACCAGCAGGGTAATAGCGACGCGACTCACTGGACATGCCAATGCCTTTCAGCTTCAGCTCTTTGATGTACTTGGCCATCGCAGGGCTCACCTGACGAGCAAGGTAGATAAAGCGACGTGTCTTGTTGCGTTCGATACGCGAGATCATCACTTCAGGTTCTAGCTGTAGAACCTGAGCCAACGCCTGCCAGCGCTTAACATCAGTTAGGGCATCGCCTTTTTCAAAGATGGTTTTAGGGTCGGCATATACTGCCTGAACCGGAACACTGACCGCTATCTGCTCACCATTGCGATCGGAGACGATACCGCGGGCGGAGGGAACATTGTGTACACGTACCGAGCGCATATCACTCTGCTTTATCAGTGTGTCGGGTTCAATAATTTGGATATAGGCAACGCGTGCAACTAGCGCAGCTAGCAAAAGAAAGGCGAATCCAAGCACTGTAATATAGCGCCAACGGATAATCCAGATTCCATCACCTCGGTCATGGTATTGGGTTTCTTATTCACCACGCGTTTATTCTTTGGTTTTGACTTTTTTGGCTTCATTTCAGTTTAACCAAGACTTCCTTATCAGAATCAGGACGTGTCATTTCCAATTCGGAAACCGCCACTTTTTGCACTCGGCTATGCTCAGACAACGAGTTCTCTTCGATGATCAGGTTTCGCCACTCATCATCCAACTTCTCACGTGCCGTTAGCGCCTGATTCTTATGATCGATAGCCTGTCTAGTTAGGTGCGTGGTGAGCACAACAGACATAGCACTAAAGAAGATAATAATGAGCAGAAACATAGGGATACGACCTGCCGTAAACAGGTCGCGCACGATATGCATACCGAGCAGAGGGATCTGCTCGTGATCAGGTGTCTCTATGCGCTCACCAAACGGCTGAGTGATCAACTCCTTGATAGAAGGTTTAGTGCGCTTGCGCGCGAAAGGTCGATTAACTCGAACCTTCTTTGATGCCTCGGCACGTGGTTTACGCTTAGCTGTGACCGCCTGTTTAGGCTTTATCAACTTCCTTGTCTTCTTGGTCATAGTTTTTCAGCGATTCTCAAAACTGAGCTTCGAGCGCGTACATTTACATCCAATTCGTTTTTGGATGGCTTGATAGCCTTGCCCACAGTCTTAAATGCGGCACTTCCTAGCGCTTGATCTGAGCTTCCGTCATAGGAATACCGTGTGGCACTTGCGGCCCCTTGCTCTCTTTACGCATAAATTGCTTCACCATGCGATCTTCAAGGGAGTGGAAGCTGATCACCGATAATCGGCCTTCTGGTGCAAGGATCTTCTTAGCGCCGTTTAGTGCTGTCGCAATCTCATCCAGCTCACTGTTGATATAGATGCGAAATGCTTGGAAAGCTCGAGTCGCAGGGTGCTTCTTCTCTTTAAAGCTCTTTGGTGCAGCTTCAGAAATAAGCTTTGCCAGCTGAGAAGTACGAGTGAGAGGTTCGTTTTCTTCATCTTCGCGATAAGCCACGATAGCCTTGGCGATACGCCAAGCGTGTTTGTCCTCACCAAACTCACGAATCACCCAAGTGATATCCTCGACATCTGCTTCAGCGAGCCACTTAGATACTGGAATTCCCGAGGTCGTCCATACGCATATCCAGCGGACCATCTTTCATAAAGCTAAAGCCACGCTCAGCATCATCAAGCTGTGGAGAGGATACGCCCAGATCTAGCAGTACACCGTCAACCTTACCTTCAAGACCGCGCTCCGCAGCGTACTCAGCCATGCCAGAGAATGGGCCATGAATGATGTTAAAACGCGGGTCATCGATCTTATTTGCTTCCGCAATCGCTTGAGGATCTCGGTCAATGCTATATAGCTTACCGTTCTCTCCTAGCTTAGACAGTATGGTGCGGCTATGGCCACCACGACCAAAGGTGCCGTCGATATAGATACCGTCTGGCTTGATGTTAAGACCATCGATGGATTCTTCGAGCAGCACGGATACATGCTTGAATTGTTCGCTCATTTGGAAAGCTCGGTTAGGTTGTAGAAAACAATACTTTAGTGTACTGAAAACAAAGGGTTTCGTCAGCGTTTGTGAGTGAAATCTCACAATTAATCTACCGAAAATTGTCAATCTTAGAGAGTTTACGGAACGAGATTCATACTAGTTATGAAACCTCTGCTTTCAGAAAGCAATTAGGCCCCGAACTTTCGTTCGAGGCCTAATCTTAATTGGAGGAGCTTACCGATAAGCCGGGTTCTGTCCCGCTTGCGCGGTGATAGCCATTCGTCTAGGCCAGCAATCGCTCACTGGCTCGAGCAACCTACCCGCCCCCTTACGCGAGCAACGCAATGTGAGGGCCTATTTGGTCTTGCTTCGGGTGGAGTTTACCTTGCTACGAACTGTTGCCAGTCGCACGGTGCGCTCTTACCGCACCCTTTCACCCTTACCTGTGCCCGAAGGCCATCGGCGGTATTCTCTCTGCTGCACTTGTCGTAGGCTTGCGCCCCCCAGGCGTTACCTGGCACCCTGCTCTATGAAGCCCGGACTTTCCTCCCCTCCGTCAGTCTCCCTAAGGACATCAACGAAGCAGCGACTATCTGGTTAGCTCCGGCGCGGATTGTATAGCGCTCAGCAGTAAAAGTCCACTATGGCTATCAGCTATCAGCTATCAGCTATCAGCTATCAGCTATCAGCTAGAGAGCATTTCACACCTGCAGTTAAAAGCGTATCAATGTTGACTCTAGTTTTAGTCTAGGTTTTCTAGACCCCATTTATACAGAGCATTCTTCTTCAGATTGTAGATCTCAGCCGTCATTGCCGCTGCCTTCTTCAAGGGAAGTTCTTTAACCAAGATACCAAGGGTGCGTTTTACCTCTTCAGGCAGTTCACCACTCGCCTGCTCACGATAGCCATGCACCAAAAGTACCATCTCACCACGAGTGCGGTTCTCATCTTCATTTAGCCAAGGGATAAGCTCGCCTAAGGGCATGCCTTGAATGGTTTCAAAGGTTTTGGTCAATTCACGCGCTAATACCACCTGACGCTCAGGGCCAAGAATCGCCAGCATGTCGTCTAATGAGTCCATGATGCGATGTGGTGATTCATAAAAGATACAGGTACGTTCAACCTTAGCTAGTTCAAGAAACTTATCACGACGCCCCTTGCTCTTTGGTGGCAAGAAGCTTCAAAGCTAAAGCGATCTGATGGCAAGCCTGATGCACTAAGAGCCGCAATCACAGCGCACGCACCAGGAAGAGGCACGACTCTTAGCCCTGCCGCACGACATTGGTTTACTAGATGATAACCAGGGTCACTGATAAGTGGCGTGCCCGCGTCTGAAACTAAGGCAATGCTCTGCCCCTGCGACAGCTTTTCTACCAGAACCTGCGCTTTTTGCTGCTCGTTGTGGTCATGCAGGGCAAAGGTGCGAGTAGAAATATTAAGATGTGAAAGTAAACGCCCCGTATGCCTTGTATCCTCGGCTGCAATCAGGTCAACCTGACTCAGAACCTGAACCGCACGCTCAGTAATATCACCTAGATTTCCGATAGGTGTGGGTACTATATAGAGAGTCCCTTGTTCGGTTACTGTAGGAGTTTCGCAAGAATTGTTATCTGTCATTTGTTTACCGTCACTTGAGGGATTAATATAGAGGAACTAACCCACACGATTTAAAGAACTCATGGCGCAAAAAAACGATCCGAATACAGTGTATCACGCATTCTTACCCCAATTGCATTGTCTGTACTTCTCGCCGCCTGTTCAACCCAACCGGGCCCGGACGTAGCGCAACAGTCTAATATTTTGAATGAACCGACTCAAACCTCAGAGTTTTATCTGATGAAAGCAGATGGTGCCGAAGGCTCACTGCAGGTAGATTGGCTGATTCTATCCCTTAAAGCGGCTATCGACGAGAACAACACCGATCTTGCGAACCGTATTATCCGTCGCCTTGCCCAGCTTCAGATGAGCGAAGCGCAGCAGGCTGAATGGCAACTGGCTCGTGCAGAGCTTCTTTTGAACAACGACCAGCCAACGGACGCTATCAAGCAACTGAACTTCCAGAACCAATGGAAGCTAGATCGCGACCAATGGCATCGCTATTACGAACTGCGCGCTGATATCTATCAGGCCCTGTATCAACCGATTAAGGCAGCAGAAGAGCTAATCTATGGCGCAGATTCCTAACCGAAGATCAACAGCAGCAAAACTCTGACCATATCTGGGCTTTGTTGACCTCTGCCTCTATCGATGACCTAAGTGCAATCACAGTCAAAGATGATGAAAAAGATCTAGATGGCTGGCGCGAGCTTGCTATCCATCAACTGACTCTGGGTGGAAACCTGCCGAGACTGCAGAAAACCGTTCAGCAGTGGATTGATGACAATTTCAGCCACCCAGCAGCACTTTATACTCCAACCGAGCTACGTGAGCTATTAGCACTAGAGATCCTACAACCAGCTAAAACAGCACTGGTTCTTCCTCTGAGTGGTAAGTTTGCGAAACAGGCCAAGATCATCCGCGATGGCTTCGTATTTGGCATGATGCGCGATCAAGAGCGCGATCCAAACACCGACTACATAGTAATCGACAGCAACAAGTCGAGTGCCGAAGAGATCGACCAGCAGCTTATCGAAGAGAACGTCGACTTCGTTGTTGGCCCACTGATGAAGGATGAGATTGAAAAGCTTCAGCAACTGCAGCAAGAAAGTGCAAATCCAATTCCTATGCTGGCGCTAAACTTCCCAGATGATGTGATTGCTGACAACCAATTCTGTTATGTCACTCTTTCTCCTGAGCAAGAAGCAGAAGAGGCAGCAAAACACCTAGCAGAATCTGGTGCTAAGTATCCTCTAGTGATTGCACCGAGTGGCTCATATGGCCGCCGTATGGCTAAGGCGTTCCAAGACGCATGGCAAGAACAGCAAGATACTAAGGCAGCGACTAGCTACTTCAAGTCAAACAGCCAACTTCAACTTGCGGTAAACAGCGTATTTGGTCTTCAGCAAAGCCAGCGCCGTATTGCACAGATGGACAAGCTACTGGGTATGGAACTTGAATCTTCTGAGCGCTCTCGCCGTGATATCGACGCGGTTTACGTGATTGCTAAAGACTCTGAGCTAAACCTTATCAAACCGTTTATCAGCGTAGCCATCAACCTGAGGCAACGCCACCTAAGCTATACGCTAACTCACTGAGTAACACAGGTGTGAAGCGTGCATCGCAAGACCTATCTGGCGTAACCTACAGCGATATTCCTATGATAGTGAGCCCAGACCAAGAGCTTGAAAAAGAGATGGGTTCTATCTGGGAAAAATCTAGCTTCCAAGTTAAGCGTCTGCGCGCTCTTGGTATGGATGCGTACAGCCTAGTGAATGCCCTTCCGAATATGAAAGTAAGCCCAGGGCTTACGGTTCAGGGTCAGACTGGCGTACTTAGCATCGATGATGACTGCGTGGTTCAGCGCCAGCTAAGCTGGGCAGAATATGAGACTGCTCAGAAATAAGCTAAAGCTTGGACACAACTTTGAGACCAAGGCTCTGGAGTATCTTCAGGGTCAAGGTCTCAAGCTCATTGAGCGAAACTTTAGAGCAAAGTGCGGCGAAATCGACCTCATCATGCTCGATAGAGAAGAAATAATTTTTATAGAGGTGAAATACCGAAGTAGCGAGGGCTATGGCAGTGCAAGCGAAGCCGTTACCTCCTCTAAGCAAGCTAAGCTATTTAAAACCGCTCAGGTATGGCTGGCTAAAAACAACAAATCACCTCATCACAGCTACTTTCGATTCGATGTCATCACTGTCACAGGCTCAGAGCATCAAATCGAATGGATACAAAATGCATTAACCGAAGGATAGACATGCACGACAGCATCAAAGCCAGTTTTACCGAAAACATCCAGATTCAGATCGCAGCGGCAGAAGCCTTGCCAGACGTCATTACCCATGCGGCACAGGCTATGGTCAGTACATTGCTTAACGGCAACAAGATCCTATGTTGCGGTAACGGTGGCTCTAACGCCAATTCCCAGCAGTTCGTCTCCTGCCTACTGAATCGCTTTGAGACTGAACGCCCAAGCCTTCCTGCCATGACATTAACCTCCGATATCGCAACCCTGACTGCAGTAGCGAACGACTACCACTACCAAGAGGTGTTCTCTAAACAGGTTCGTGCCATCGGCCAAAAGGGCGATATCCTGTTGGCAATCTCTACCAGTGGTAACAGCAAGAACATCATCAAGGCGATGGAAGCGGCGGTAACCCGTGATATGACCATTATCGCGCTAACTGGTGGTGACGGTGGTGAGATGGCAGGCCTACTAGGTGAACACGATGTAGAAATCCGCATTCCGTCGAACCGCACGCCTCGCATTCATGAAGTGCATATGTTGACGCTACATTGTCTCTGTGACCTTATTGATCAGGTACTATTCCCAAGTCATACAGAATAATCAATCTAGGGTGATTTCATGTTGTACACTCGAAAAATCAAACTGGCCGCTACAGCCTTACTTACCAGCCTACTTCTCAGTGGCTGTGCGGGCTCGCTAACTCGTGGTGCCGACACCCAAAGCGTGTCTGATATCCGCTCTACTCGCCAAGTGTGGCAAGACAACAACGTAGAATTTGAAGCTGCTGCTATCAGCAACAAATCTCCTTTCAAGGGGCAAGCGCGCATAGCCGCTAACTCCTACCGTGGTCGTGTTGTCCTAATGGGACAGGTGCCAACTGAAGAGATGAAGCAACAAGTAACCGAGCAGGTTAAAGAGGTTGCTGGTGTAAGCAAGGTCTACAACCAATTGCGCGTTGAGCCTGTTATCGGTGTTAGTCAGATGAGCCGTGATAGCTGGATTACTACCAAGGTGAAATCTGCCTTTGCGCGAGAAGCTAAGCTAAAAGGTGCGAGCATTAAGGTAATTACTGAGAACAACGAAGTATTCCTGTTCGGTTACGTCACTGCAGAGCACGCTAACGTGGCAACAGAGGTTGCGCGTAACGTATCTGATGTTAAGCACGTTATCCGTGGTTTTGTAGTAGCAAGCAACGCTATCGATGATGTTGAGAAAGCAGCTGAGCCAGAGAAGAAAGAGGCAACGGTAGAAGACCTAACCGAATCTACCCAGCAACACCTGAGGCGACTACAACTCAACCAAAAGAGAACCTTACTGAAGAAGAGTCTGTAGACTATGTAGACTCTTCAAGCCGAATCGTTGAAGAGGACATCTAGTCCTTTTCTCGGCACAAAATAAAAAGCTCTAGCAGAGATGCTAGAGCTTTTTTAATACTTACGACTTGTCTATTTGACTACACGTAGCTTGGACGGCCTTTTGGACGAGGCGGCTCATCATCTGGGCCTGGGTCTTCGTCGCTTGGCGCTGCTTCAATCGGCTTCAGACTCTCAGCTGAAGAAAGGTGCTGAGTTTCCTCACTCTCTTCAATCTCATCGTAGCCCTCTTCCGCCTCAAACATGGTACCTGCACCATTCTCGCGAGCATAAATACCTGCACCGCATAGATAGGCACGATTACCGAGTGCGGGCGACCACCAAAACGAGCATGAAAGGTAACTGCCTCGTTGCTCATCTCTAGATTACCAACAGCGCGAGGCGCAACGTTTAGGATGATTTGACCATCCTGTACGTACTCTTCAGGCACGCGAACACCCGTCATCATGGCATCAACCACTAGGTGTGGTGTCAGCTCATTCTCAACCAACCACTCGTAAAAAGCACGAAGCAGGTAAGGTCGACGTGGAGTCATTGCTGAAATATCCATTAGCGAACTAGACGCATCTCACGCTCAGCTTCTGTTAGGGAAGCTAGGAATGAATCACGCTCGAATACGCGGTTCATGTAAACCTTAAGCTCTTTAGAGCCTGGGCCGGTTAGCTCGATACCAAAGGTAGGTAGACGCCAAAGTAGCGGAGCTAGGTAGCAATCGATCAGGCTGAAGTCTTCGCTCATGAAGTACTCGCTCTCAGCGAATAGAGGGCCAAGCATCAGTAGGTCGTTGCGCAGTTTTTGACGAGCTTTTTCCGCTTCTTCAGCGTTGCCAGCGATGATCTTCTCAGCAAGGCTGTACCAGTTACGCTGGATGCGATACATCATTAGACGGTTCTTACCACGGTCTACTGGGTAAACAGGCATTAGCGGCGGGTGAGGGAAACGCTCATCTAGGTATTCCATGATGATCTTTGAATCGTAAAGAGTCAGTTCGCGGTCAACCAAGGTTGGTACAGATTTATATGGGTTTAGCTCTGTAAGCTCGGTAGGCAAGTTAGCTTCATCAACAAGCTCAACCTCTACACTTACCCCTTTCTCAGCTAAAACGATTCGTACCTGATGACTAGCCATATCAGTAGCACTTGAGAATAGAGTCATCACAGAACGTTTATTGGCAGCTACAGCCATGAGCTCCGGTAAATTATTCATTAAAATAAGAATGGAGGCATTACGCCTCCATTACAGAAATCAGCACCGTATGATATCACAATTAGTGAATATCGCGCCAATACTCTTTATACAGAAGGAAAGCAACGCCAGTAAATATTAGTAAGAATAGCATTGCCCACAAACCCATTTGCTCACGTTCAACCTGAACTGGGTCACCAGCGTATTCTAGGAAGTTTACTAGGTCACGAATCACATCATCGTATTCGCTCTGACTAAGCTCTCCTGTACCGTCGGTTTCAACACCAACCACTACACGCTCTTCTTGCCCATCTACCATCTTAGTTTTATAGATTGGTGTAGGTACGCCCTGAAGCTCTTCCAGAACATGTGGCATACCAACGCTTGGGAAGATCACGTTGTTTACGCCAAATGGACGGCTAGGGTCTTCATAGAAAGAACGAAGATAGGTGTATAGCCAGTCAACACCGCGCACACGAGCGGTTAGTGTTAGATCTGGTGGAGCAACACCAAACCACTTAGCCGCGTCTTCTTCAGGTACGCTGTTGGTCATCAGGTCACCGATGTTTTTGTTTGAATCAAACATCAGGTTCTCACGCATCAGATCAACTGGAATACCAAGGTCTGTAGCAACACGCTCATAACGCTGATACTGAGTAGCATGACAGCCAAAACAGTAGTTCATAAAGGTTTGAGCACCGCGCTGCAGTGACGCTTCATCACGAATATCATTGTTTGCTTTGTCCAGAGGGACTGCGCTACCACCAGCCGCAAAACCGATTGCAGGTACTAACGCAAATAATAATACGAGTAGCTTTTTCATTATTTAGTAACCCTTGTCGGTAGTGTCTTAGTCTTTTCGTTCTTACTGTAGATAAACAGCACTACGAAGAACATGAAGTAACCTAGGCTGAACAAGCGCGACAGGTTGGTATACAGCTCTGTTGCTGGCAAGGTACCAAGTACACCCAGACCCACAAATGAGATGGTGAACTGAATGAGGTTGATTAGGTGGATCTTGCTACGGTAGCGGAACGAGCGAACGTTACAACGGTCAATCCACGGCAGTAGGAATAGAACCACAATCGAACCACCAAAGAAGACGAAACCAATCAGCTTGTCAGGGATCGCACGCAGGATTGCGTAGTTTGGAGAGAAGTACCAAACCGGTGCGATGTGTTCAGGCGTTTTCAGTGGGTTAGCCACTTCAAAGTTTGGCGGCTCAAGGAAGAATCCACCCATAGCCGGTGCAAAGAACAGCACATAACTAAAGAACAACAAGAATACACCGACATAGAAGAGATCCTTCAGGGTCCCATATGGGTGGAACGGCATAGAATCGATAATGTCGTATTTCTTGCTGTAGTCTTCGTGGAACTTGAATTCAGGCTCGTAGTCGTCACCCATAGTGCCTTTAGGTAGTTTGGTGTCGATACCGTCAGGGTTGTTTGAACCGACTTCGTGTAGCGCTAGGATGTGCAGAGCAACAAGCAGTAGCAACACGATAGGAAGTGCGATTACGTGCAGTGCAAAGAAGCGGTTTAGGGTTGCGCCCGAGATTACATAGTCACCACGGATCCATAGGGTTAGGTCATCACCGATTACCGGGATAGCACCAAACAGACCAATGATTACCTGTGCGCCCCAGTAAGACATCTGTCCCCAAGGAAGCATGTAGCCCATGAAGGCTTCCGCCATCAGCACCACAAACAGAAGCATACCGAATAGCCAAACTAGCTCACGCGGCTTCTGATAAGAACCATAGATGAGACCGCGGAACATGTGTAGATAAACAACGATAAAGAAGAAAGATGCGCCCGTTGAGTGCATATAACGTAGTAGCCAGCCGTACTCTACGTCACGCATGATGTATTCAACCGATGCAAATGCGCCTTCAGCCGAAGGAACATAGTTCATGGTTAGCCAGATACCTGTAACGATCTGGTTAACAAGAACCAACATCGCCAAGGCACCAAAGATGTACCAAAAGTTAGAGTTTTTTGGTTGAGGGTATTCCGACATGTGCTTGCGATAAGCATTCATTGCCGGGATGCGCTTCTCAATCCAGCCGAGTAAAGCCTCCATTACGCTTCTCCTTCGTCTTCGCCGATCAACAGCAAGTTATCATCCAGATACATATGTGGCGGAACTGCTAGGTTATACGGAGCTGGAACGCCTTGGAATACACGGCCTGCCATATCAAATTTCGAACCGTGACAAGGACAGAAGAATCCAGACCTAAGACCGCTCACCTGCTCACCAAAGCTATTTGGCAAGTATGTTGGAGAACAACCCAGGTGCGTACATAGGCCCACGGCAACAAAGATTTCAGGCTTCAAAGAACGGTAAGGATTTTGAGCATAAGAAGGTTGCTGTTCTTCGACTGAGTTCGGGTCACGAAGCTGGCCTTCGATCTTTCCGAGTTCGGTGAGCGTCGACTCACCGCGCGAACCACCCATACCGGTTGGCCACGCCAAATAACACGAGCCATTTGGCCTTCTTCAAGCTTGCTGATGTCAAACTCTACTGGGGCACCCGCGGACTTAGCTCGAGCACTTGGATTCCAAGATTTTATAAAGGGTACGGCCACTGCAGCTGCTCCTAAGCCACCGACTACAGCTGTAGTGGCGGTCAGAAACTTGCGGCGTCCATTATTTAGCGGCGCATTGCTCATCCAACATTCTCCCATTTGCTCCTTAGGACAAAACTACTCCATTAACAGAGCTAGATATTTCTATTTTTATGGTGGGAAATGATAAAGAAAGCGCTACTTTAAGACAAGATAAAGCTACTTTTTTACAACATATGTAAACAAAATCAGAGCACAGGTCACAAAAAGGATAAAAGTGACAGCGAGGGGATAGAAGCGGTTATCAGATAAGGAGTTTTTGGAGAGCAAAAAACAAAAAGCCCGGTATAAAACCGAGCTTTTTGACACAATTCCAGCATAAAACTGGAGCATTGCTCTTTCTGTAAAAGAAAGATTAACGCTTCGAGAATTGTGGACGACGACGTGCTTTACGTAGACCAACTTTCTTACGTTCAACGCGACGAGCGTCACGAGTAACGTAACCAGCTGCACGTAGAGCAGGACGTAGAGACTCATCGTACTCCATAAGAGCGCGAGTGATGCCGTGACGGATAGCACCAGCTTGACCAGAGATACCACCACCAGAAACAGTGATGTATAGGTCTAGCTTCTCAGTCATTTCAACTAGCTCTAGAGGCTGACGAACAACCATGCGAGAAGTTTCACGACCGAAGTACTCATCAAGGCTACGCTTGTTGATTACGATGTTACCAGCGCCCGGTTTGATGAAAACACGAGCAGCTGAGCTTTTGCGACGGCCAGTGCCGTAGTATTGATTCTCTGCCATTTTCATAATCCCCAATTAGATGTCTAGTACTTGTGGTTGTTGAGCAACATGGTTGTGCTCAGCGCCAGCGTAAACTTTTAGCTTACGGTACATAGCACGGCCTAGAGGACCACGTGGTAGCATACCTTTAACCGCTAGTTCGATAACCATCTCAGGCTTACGCTCAATCAGCTTGTCAAAAGTGATTGATTTAAGACCACCTGGGAATTCAGAGTGACGGTAGTAAGTTTTACCTGCAGCTTTGTTACCAGTTACAGTAACTTTCTCAGCGTTGATAACGATGATGTAATCACCAGTGTCAACGTGAGGAGTGTATTCAGCTTTATGTTTGCCACGTAGCGAGATGCAATTTCACTTGCTAGACGGCCAAGAGTTTTACCTTCAGCGTCTACAACGTACCAGTCGCGTTTTACAGTTTCTGGTTTAGCAACGAAAGTTTTCATGCTAATAATAACCCGTTATTTAAAAATTAAACTAAAAGGAGCTTATGCTCCCACTGTCTAAGAGCCATTCATCACCCTTCGAGTGGTGGCACTCTTCGGTAATTTCTGTGAAGAAAATCACCCGCAGTAACGGTGGGTCGCAAGATTATACCCGTGTGCGGTTAAAACGCAATCCTCTTTGAGACTTTTTTGACCGTTATTTTTGCACCTATCCCCTGCTACGCAAGGTGTTCACGACTGAGGTAGTCTTGACTTTGCATCTCAGTCAGACGCGACTCACAGCGCTGAAACTCAAAGCTCAATCTTTCACCAGCATACAACTCGTTTAACGGTACAGCCGCCGAAATTATCAAGCACACGTTCCGCTCGTAGAACTCATCCACCAAAGCGATGAAGCGCCTTGCTGCATCATCATTGTTACTATCTATTTGAGGCAGGTCGCTCAGCAGCACGGTGTGATACTCACGCGAGACCTCTATATAGTCATTTTGGCTACGAGTGGTCTGACAAAGCTCTGCAAAGCTCGCCATCAATACACCGTTGTATGCCTTGTTGATGTCGATAAGGCGATGATTCACTTCTATCTTGTTTAATGCACTGCCTTCTTCCACTTTGATTGCACTGAGTTGATCAAAATAGCGCTCGAGGTTTTCACCAGCACCTTATCTAGGGGATGATGATACAGCTCCGCCTGCTCCAAGGTGCGCATTCTAAAGTCATTGTCACTGTCGAGCTCATGGATAACGCAGTTCTTTTCGATAAGCTCTATAGCAGGAAGAAAGCGCGCACGTTGCAGACCATTGCGATACAAAAGATCCGGAGGGATATTCGAAGTGGCCACCAGCATAATGTTTCGAGCAAACAGGGCTTGGAACAGGGTACCTAGCAACATGGCGTCGGTAATATCCGACACAAAGAACTCATCAAAGCAGATAACGTCTGTCTCTTGCTTAAACCTGTCAGCCACGACCTCCAAAGGATCGGCCTGTTTATCAAGCGCCTTGAGTTCATCATGTACTCGATACATAAAACGGTGAAAGTGCATCCGCACCTTTCTTTTCGTCGGCAAGAGATCATAAAAGCTATCCATCAAATAGGTTTTGCCCCTACCTACCCCACCCCAGACGTATAACCCCTGTGGCGCTTCTATTGGTTCTGGCTTGCTAAACCAAGCCTTCCATCCCGTTGGCTTTTCGGGTCTGCTATGTTGAAAGGTAACAAAGCGTTGATAAAGGTGTTCAAAAGCCTCAACTGCTTTATATTGTTCAGAGTCATACTGAAAACCATGAACGTCTATGTCTTGTTGGTATTTTTGTAAAGGTGTCATAGGTATCAATAAGTGAAGACTGGGTTCTTTATTGGTAGGGCTTCTCATAGTAACATGAGGTGGGTTAAGGTGTAAGCGCACGGTAACTCAGTTGTTAACAAAATAATAAAAGGAACGACTATGCCTTGGATTTATGCAATCATCGGCCTATTCGCGGGAATCATCATCGGAATTATCATTTCTCGCATTACTACCCCACAATATCAGAAGCAAAAAGAGCTTCAAAAAGAGCTAGAAACCTCTAAGTTCGAGCTCGAACAACAGCGCCAAGATCTCAACGATCACTTCTCTGAAACGGCGAACATGCTAGACAACCTAGGCAAAGAGTATCGCAAGCTTTATGAACATATGGCGAAGACCTCAAACGACCTACTGCCAAACCTTCCAGAGCAAGATAACCCGTTTGCTAAGCGCATCGAAGCCAAGCAAGACGATACATCTAAGCCAGATGCAGATGCTCAACCAAAAGACTATGCCAACGGTGCAACAGGCATGTTGAAGGAAGAAGAAAAGGTAATTTTAAAAGCACCTGAAGCAGTAAAAGCCACCTAGGCTAACTTTTGTGCAACTTTAGATTGATGCTTCAAGCATCAAAAAGTTAAGTAAAAATGGAACTGGCACTGGTTTTTTGTGTCATATTTCTTCGTACACCTATAGGGGCTGTTGACGTTTGGAGCTTATTTTTGCAGCGAGGTGTTGGGCATTTAAACAAGGAAGAATCTGCGGAGTGTAGTGGGTCTACAGCCAAAGATTCTAACGCAGTAGAAATGCCCAACAGGCGCTGCCCGGAGGGCCCGGCCCAAAGGCTTTTACTCTTCGTTGAGCACTTCTCATTTAGATGGCTAAATCACGAAGCGCTCGCCTTGACTAAAAGCCTTTGGACTCGGGCAAAACTTAATCTCCAAACGCCAGCAGCCCCTGACGCCCTTTTGAATCACTTTTCGGGCGATTCGAGGTTTAATCGTGAAAGGAGTTTATGATGAAAAAACCTTTGCTGGCTCTATCAGTCGTTGCTTTAAGCTTGAGTTCAATCATCACACCGCTGCATGCCAGTGCCGCTTTGCCTACTCAAGTAGAAGGGCAAGCATTACCTAGCCTAGCGCCTATGCTAGAGCAAGTTTCCCCTGCCGTTGTCAGCATTGCTGTCGAGGGCACCCAAGTTTCAAGACAACGAATCCCAGAGAGCTTTCGCTTCTTCTTCGGCGATGAATTCCCAGCAGACCAAGTCCGTGAGCGTCCATTCAGAGGACTAGGCTCAGGCGTTATTATTGATGCAGATAAAGGCTATATCGTTACTAACTACCATGTGATCAACGGTGCTAATACCATCAAGGTTCAGCTTACTGATGGTCGTGAATACGACGCTGAGCTGGTTGGTGGTGACCAGATGACCGACGTTGCGCTGCTAAAGCTTGAAAAGAAGGTTAAGAACCTGACTCAGATTAAGCTCGCCGATTCGGACAAGTTGCGTGTGGGTGACTTTACAGTAGCCATCGGTAACCCGTTTGGCCTAGGACAAACCGTTACCTCAGGTATTGTTTCGGCTCTTGGTCGCAGTGGCCTAAACCTTGAGAATCTAGAAAACTTTATTCAAACAGACGCGGCTATTAACAGTGGTAACTCAGGCGGTGCTTGGTGAACCTCAATGGTGAGCTTATCGGTATCAACACCGCTATCCTAGGCCCTAATGGTGGCAACGTCGGTATCGGCTTTGCCATCCCTTCAAATATGATGAAGAACCTGACCGATCAGATTATTCAACATGGTGAGGTGAAGCGAGGCATGCTTGGCGTTCAAGGTGGCGAGATCACCTCCGAGCTTGCTGAAGCGTTAGGCTATGAATCCAGCAAAGGGGCCTTCGTCAATCAGGTAATGCCTGACAGTGCTGCCGAGAAAGCGGGTCTGCAAGCGGGCGATATTATCGTTTCTCTAAACGGTAAGAGCATAAACACCTTCAGCGAACTGCGTGCCAAAGTAGCTACTCTAGGTGCGGGTAAGGAGATCACTCTAGGCGTTATCCGTGACGGTGATAAGAAGGACTTCGATGTTACCTTGGGCGAATCTCAGATGCAGCAAGCTAAGGCTGAGCAGATCCACAAAGGGCTATCAGGTGCTGAGCTGAGCAACACCAGTAAGAGCGATGGGACTAAAGGGTGAAGGTCACCTCAGTAGCCGAGGGCTCTCCGGCTCAATCCTATCAACTGCAGGCCGGCGACATTATTGTTGGTGTAAACCGTCAGCGCGTCTCTAACCTAGGCGAATTCCGCAAGGTAGTGGAAAAAGCAGGTGACGTACTCGCACTCAACGTGCAGCGAGACGACCGTAAGATAGTCATTGTAGTGAGATAATCATTCACGCTATTTATAAGAAAGGGAAGCCAAGGAGCTTCCCTTTTGTTTAATTAAAAGAGAGTGTTATGCTTAAGTCTCGCGCTGGTTTGTCGAGATACTTATGTTTAAATTTTTATTACGCTCCACTCTTCTTGGATTGTTCGCCGCAACCTTGGTTATCGCTGTGGTGCCCGAATTGCGTAGTAATCTCCTGCCAAATAACGCACCAGCCAAGATTGAGATCGCTCAAGATTCACCTATCTCGTTTAACACAGCTGTACGTCGCGCTGCTCCTGCGGTAGTCAACATCTATAGCCGCCAATACTCAGAAGATGACCGAAGTAAACTTAAAACCCAAGGGCTGGGGTCTGGGGTAATCGTGAATGACAAAGGCTATATCATTACCAATTACCATGTTATCGCTAAAGCCGATCAGGTGATCGTAGCGCTGCAAGATGGACGCATCGCTAGCGCACAACTTATCGGTCAAGATCAGAGAACCGATATTGCGGTGCTGCAGATATCCCTTCCTGATCTTCCGGTTATCCCGCTAAATCCCGACTACACAGCTAAAGTCGGTGATGTGGTACTGGCTATCGGTAACCCATACAACCTGGGTCAAACCACCACCTTTGGCATCATCTCCGCGACGGGTCGCTCATCCATCAGTAGCGATGGCAGACAAGCCTTTATCCAAACTGATGCTGCAATCAACGAGGGTAACTCAGGTGGCGCCTTAGTAAATACTCAGGGCGAGCTAGTAGGTATCAATACCGCTTCTTTCCAACAGGCTACCGACCTTGAGACCTATGGCATCTCTTTTGCCATTCCATCCCAATTGGCTCGCAAGATCATGAACAAGATCATCGCCGATGGTCGCGTAATCCGTGGCTATATAGGTGTGGATGGGCAAGACATTAGCCGTATGACTAACCGCCTACTGCTAGGTAATTTCACCGGCGGTATCGTAGTACTCCGTGTAGAAAAAGATGGTCCTGCTGACGTTGCCGGCATCAAGCCTCGAGATGTTATCGTGAAGATTGGCGATACCACTGCGACAATCGAGAGAACGTAATGGATGCCATTACAGATGCGAGACCGGGGGCTGAGGTGAATATCTTAGTGATTCGAGATGGCAAGCAGGTAACTATCCCTGTCACTGTCGGCGAAGATACTCGCACCGTAATGGAATAAAAAATGGAGCGATTAGCTCCATTTTTGTTTTTACTCTTGGTCTATCTCGATGGCGGTTACGCGCTGTAGACCCCTTGGTAGCATAGAGCCTCGACGGCCACGTTCACCACGGAAATTCTCTAGGTCTGAAGGTTTCAAGCCTAGCTTACGTTTACCTGCAAACAGTGTAATAGAAGCCCCAGCAGGAACGACCGCTAGATGTGATAGCACCTCTTCACGAGACTTAGCCTTAGCCGATGGGATATTGATGATCTTGTTACCCTTGCCTTTACCAAGTTGTGGCAGGTCCTTAATAGGGAACATCAACATACGGCCTTGGTTGGTAATAGCAAGTATCTCATCTTGGTCAAGGTCAGCAATCTGGCTCGGTTGCATGATCTCAGCACCCTGCGGAAGATTCACTAGTGCCTTACCGCTACGGTTTTTCGATACTAAATCGTTGCCCTTACACACAAAACCATAGCCAGCATCTGAGCCCACCAGCCATAGCTGATCATCTTCGCCCATCAGTACCTGACGTATGGTGGTGCCAGTAGAGATATTCAAGCGACCCGTAATAGGTTCACCCTGACTACGCGCCGACGGCAATGAATGAGATTCAAGGGCATAACTTCGGCCATCAGAACCGAGGAACACCGCTTGCTGATTACTCTTACCTCGTGCAGAAGCTAAGTATTTATCACCAGACTTGTAGTTTAGGGTAGAGGCATCCACTTCATGGCCCTTGGCGTGACGAATCCAACCCTTTTCAGAAAGCACAACCGTAATTGGCTCGCTTGGTAGCAGGTCCTTCTCAGTCAATGCACGAGCCTCAGCACGCTCAATGATTGGCGAGCGGCGGTCGTCACCGTACTTGTCAGCATCCGCCTTGATCTCTTTCTTGATCAAGGTATTCAGACGACGCTCTGAGCTGAGTAGAAGCTCAAGCTGCTTACGCTCTTTCTCGAGCTCTTCCTGCTCACCACGGATCTTAAACTCTTCCAGTTTTGCTAACTGACGAAGTTTGGTATCTAGGATGGCATCGGCTTGGATCTCAGAAAGCTCAAAGCGTTTCATCAATTCAGCTTTTGGATCGTCCTCATTACGGATAATCTCAATAACCTCATCGATGTTGAGGTAAGCAATCAGCAAACCTTCAAGGATATGCAAACGGGCCAGAACCTTGTCTAGACGGTATTGCAGGCGACGACGCACGGTTTGACGACGGAACTCGATCCATTCAGACAGGATCTGTACCAAACCCTTAACCTGAGGACGCTTATCCAGACCTATCATGTTTAGGTTCACACGATAGTTCTTCTCAAGGTCAGTGGAAGCAAACAGGTGATTCATCAGCTGATCGCAATCAATTCGATTCGAGCGAGGTACTACTACGATACGCGTCGGGTTCTCATGATCCGACTCATCGCGCAGGTCATCCACCATAGGCAGTTTCTTGGCACGCATTTGCGCTGCGATCTGCTCTAGAAGTTTAGAACCAGACACCTGATGCGGAAGCGCAGTAATAACGATTTCACTGCCTTCTTTGTGCCAAACCGCACGCATCTTGATAGAACCGCGACCAGTGCGATAGATCTTCTCGATATCCGTTTTTGGCGAGATGATCTCAGCCTCTGTTGGATAATCTGGGCCCTGCACATGTTGCATTACATCCGCAAGCTCGGACTTTGGATTGTCAATCAGAGCAACAGCAGCATCCGCTACTTCACGCACGTTGTGTGGCGGTATGTCGGTCGCCATACCTACCGCGATACCTGTAATACCGTTTAGTAGGATATGTGGCAGACGAGCCGGCAGCATCATTGGTTCTTTCATCGAACCATCGAAGTTTGGTTGCCACTCAACCGTGCCCTGACCAAGTTCGCCCAGTAGAACCTCGGCAAACTTAGACAGCTTAGATTCGGTATAACGCATCGCCGCGAACGACTTAGGGTCATCCGGTGCACCCCAGTTACCCTGACCGTCTACCAATGGGTAGCGATAGGTAAATGGCTGCGCCATCAATACCATGGCCTCGTAACAGGCGGAATCACCGTGCGGGTGATATTTACCTAACACGTCACCTACGGTACGTGCTGATTTCTTATATTTAGCTGAGGCACTCAGACCCAGTTCAGACATTGCATAGATGATGCGTCGCTGAACCGGCTTTAGACCGTCACCGATATAAGGCAATGCACGGTCCATGATTACGTACATTGAGTAGTTTAAATAGGCGTCTTCAGTAAACTTGCGCATTGGCAACTGTTCAACGCCGTCATATGTAATCTCGTTAGACATTGTTATACCTCTGCCAAGTCGCCGTTATTCTGTAGCCAGTGGCGACGATCATCTGCTCGCTTCTTGCCAAGCAGCATGTCCATCATCTCCATGGTTTGGTCGCTATCGTCGATAGTCAATTGCACCAGACGACGCGTATTTGGATCCATGGTAGTCTCACGCAGTTGAAGCGGGTTCATCTCACCCAGACCTTTGAATCGTTGAACGTTGATCTTGGCACGCTTCTTACTAAGACGCTCCAAAATGCCTTCTTTCTCATCGTCATCTAGGGCATAGAAGACCTCTTTACCACAGTCGATACGATACAAAGGCGGCATAGCCACATACACGTGACCAGCATTAACCAAAGCACGGAAATGACGAGTAAACAGAGCACACAGCAGGGTTGCGATATGCAGACCATCCGAGTCCGCATCCGCTAGGATACAGATCTTGCCGTAGCGAAGTCCGTCTAGGTTTTCTGAGTCTGGGTCGATACCCAGAGCCACAGATATATCGTGCACTTCTTGCGAAGCCAAGACCTGATCCGCAGACACTTCCCATGTATTTAGGATCTTACCGCGAAGCGGCATTACCGCTTGGAATTCACGATCACGTGCTTGCTTAGCAGAACCGCCCGCCGAGTCCCCCTCCACTAGGAAAAGCTCAGTACGGTTCAGGTCTTGTACAGAACAGTCGGTAAGCTTACCCGGTAATGCCGGACCAGAAGCTACCTTCTTACGCACTACTTTTTTGCTTGCACGCATACGGCGATGGGCATTGGCAATACAGGCTTCAGCAAGTTGCTCAGCAATATGTGGGGTTTCGTTTAGCCATAAGCTAAAGGCATCTTTTACTACACCAGAAACAAAAGCCGCACACTGGCGAGAAGAGAGACGCTCTTTGGTTTGACCTGCAAACTGAGGGTCTTGCATCTTAATAGATAGCACGTATGAGCAGCGTTCGAATACGTCGTCACCCGTTAGCTTCACACCGCGTGGCAATAGATTACGGAACTCACAGAATTCACGCATAGCATCCAACAAACCTTGGCGAAGACCGTTTACATGGGTACCGCCTTGCGCTGTTGGGATAAGGTTTACATAGCTCTCGGTGATCATCTCACCGCCTTCTGGCTGCCAGATAATAGCCCAGTCGGCTGCTTCTGTTTCAGCAGAGAATTGGCCGGTAAATGGCGACTCAGGAAGAACTGGATAGCCCTTCACACCTTCGGCTAGGTAATCTTTTAGACCACTCTCGTAATACCACTTGTGCTCTTTGCCGTTCACCTTATCGCTAAAGGTAATCTCTAGACCTGGACAAAGTACCGCTTTAGCACGCAGGTTGTTTACCAAGCGAGTTACGGAGAAGTTAGCTGAGTCGAAGTATTTGGCATCTGGCCAGAAATGTACGCTGGTTCCGCTATTGCGCTTACCACAAGTACCGGTAACCTCAAGCTCTTGAACCTTGTTGCCATGTTCGAAGGCTATCTCATACACCTGTCCATCGCGGCGTACCGTCACCTCAACACGCTTAGAAAGGGCGTTTACTACCGAGATACCTACACCGTGAAGACCACCAGAGAACTGGTAGTTTTTATTGGAGAATTTACCGCCAGCATGCAGCTTACATAAGATGAGCTCAACACCGGATACCTTCTCTTCAGGGTGGATATCAACGGGCATACCTCGGCCGTCATCGATAACCTCGAGAGACTGATCGGCATGAAGGATAACTTGTACCTTGGAGGCGTGGCCAGCAAGTGCTTCATCGACACTGTTATCGATAACCTCTTGTCCCAAGTGGTTCGGTCGAACCGTATCGGTATACATCCCTGGGCGACGACGAACAGGCTCCAAGCCATTTAAGACTTCTATCGCTCCAGCATTATATTGTTCTGTCATATTCTGAAATTTTACTCTTGAAATAGTCTTGCATCAGGCCCGAAGAAAATGGGCAATAGGTTCCGCTGAGCAAGAGCATATGCCTCGGTGTTTGCTAAATTCCTTTTGTTCAAACCAGTCCGAGTCATGATTATTAGCGCAGAAAGATTCTCTATCATACTCTGGCGCACAAGCTTTTCTGTCAAGTTTCAGCACACTTCGAGGGCAAAAAGCATGAGGTTTGTTGATATATCGAACAAAAGAGGGTTAAAGCTGTAAAAAATCCACTATCTGGCTAGCGTAGCGCTCAAAGCCTACAAAGCTGTGATCGCCTCCCTCTTCAACCGTCTGCTTGGCACCTCGATACTTTTCGACCGCTTGGCGGTAGTCGAGCACCTCATCGCCGGTTTGTTGTAATAGCCAGAAGTCGGCCGAGTTATTAAGCTCGGCTACATCGATAGTCTTCATGTCTTCAACGTGAGACTGCTCAAGCAAGTACTTCTGCTGCGTATAAGGGTTCTCTTGTGGGCCAAGATAATCCTGCAAAAGCTCATAGGGGCGCACAGCCGGGTTAACCACGACAGCCTTAAAACCAAATTTACTGTTGAGCCAAGTGGCGAGATAGCCACCAAGAGAGCTGCCCACTAGGGCTATCTGATAGTCCGATTTGTACTTCGCAACTATCTCTTCGAGTAACTCGAAGCAAGGGCGAGGATGAACAGGCAGTTGGGGCACGATAAAGGTAATGTCTGGTCTGTGCTCAGCGCAATACTTCTTGATGATCTCCGCCTTCAAAGATAGCGGAGAACTATTAAAACCGTGCAGATAAAGCAAGAGTGAGGGTTTAGATTGCAAGTTTAGCTCCCTTTAAAACCAACAAAGCGGCATAAACGCCGCTTTCTATTGTTTGTTATCCAACTAGTAGCCTTCCGCCTCAAAATCTGGCACAAAACTACCATCGGGTAAGCGATACACCTTGGACTCTATGCTGCCATCGCTATGTAGCTCAGATGACGCCATCCTGGAGACAGGTTATCCAAGGCAAACTCGTCATTATTGACCTTGAACTGGATACAGGTCGATGGTGTAGCCAATACCTGAACGCCATGATGCTCGGTCTGAAACTCTTGGTGTACGTGTCCACACAAAACAGCTCGCACGTTTTTGTGACGATCTAGAACCTGCCAGAACTCAACAGCTTTCTGTAGCTTATGCTGATCGAGCCACGCACTACCAATAGGCAGTGGGTTGTGATGCAAAAGTACTAGGCTATGACGTTCAGAGTACTCCGCCAACTTATCGTCGAGGTAAGCTAACTGTTCTTGTTCTAGGTAACCATGGGGAAGCCCGGTCACTTGACTGTCTAGCAGAATAACCTGCCACTTTTCACCAGCCAGGAAATGATTGCACGCTTGTATCTGTGCACTCGGCAGTACCGAGCCCATGCTCGGCTTGTAGTCATGATTACCTGGAAGCCAGAAACATGGCTTCACGAGGGGTTTTATCCCCTCAACAAATTTCTCATACGAAGCCGCCGTGTGATCCTGCGAGATATCACCGGTGGCTATAATCGCATCGAAGGCCAATTCTTTGCTGATAACGTCCTCAACAACAGCATGGAGCTATGCTCGGTATTTACACTCAGCAAGGTCCCTTCACTGTCTTCGAATAGGTGCGTATCAGTAATTTGTACTAATTGGACAGATTCACCTGTCTCAACTATTCGCGGTTCCACTTTTTTCTTTCCAATTCTTTATGTTGTCACGAGCCTACAATAGTGGCTCTCGGCTGATGCCCATCTTAAGGCAGAAAGTCAGCCAGTCCCCAAGAAACTGATTTAACTGATGCTTTTCATCTTTTTGCATCATTTTTGAGTTGGGGTAGTCATATCGTGCATGTATAACTTTCATTTTTTCACTTGCACATACTTCTGCAACCTTAGCATCGTGATAAAGGCGCACTGTCATATGCGGAAGTGGAAAAATGGGAACTTGATCACACTGAAAAACATCCACCAAGGTGGTATATCGCGTCACCTCTATGACATTGATTTGATATACCTGAGACTGAACTTGGTAGGTTCGAGTGTCCCCTCATCATGATTAACAGGCAGCAAGGCGTTTAGCTTTGCATAATTGGTCTCATACAGACGCATAAGACCTGCAAAGTCTACGTGATACTCTCTTTCTGCTAACGGTTTAGCCATGACGTTCTCACTTGTTGATGATTCAGCATCAACCATTGCAAGGTGATAATGGAAGCTGCATTCTCAATTGTACCATTTTTAACCAACTCGTAGGCTTCCTCTCTGGTCAAAATGTGTACTTTGATGTCTTCATTCTCAGATTCGACACCAAATACACCACCTTGTTCAGGCGCATTAATCTGACCGA
This sequence comes from Vibrio sp. JCM 19236, assembly GCA_000830455.1. Classification (GTDB taxonomy): domain Bacteria; phylum Pseudomonadota; class Gammaproteobacteria; order Enterobacterales; family Vibrionaceae; genus Vibrio. Next base: position 132,847 of record BBSB01000004.1, on the reverse strand, counting down.
TATAGAGCTCCAAGCGCTCAGAGCAGCCACCAGCAGATGGGTAATAGCCAGAAATATGCTGAATATTACTCAGCTCCAGTCCCGCCTCTTCAAAGGCTTCACGTTGTGCGACCTCTTCTGCTGATTCACCGTCTTTGTCCAACATACCAGCGACTATCTCAAGCTGCCAAGGTCTAGCCTGTTCAAGGCTCCCACCTTATCTGCTCTACCATGATCACCTTGTCTGCCACTGGATCATAAGGCAGGACTGCTACCGCATGTCCACGTTCTAACAACTCACGTTGAACTATATCGCTCCAGCCACCCTCAAACAGTTTGTGTCTAAACCTATACTTAACCATCTTGAAGAAGCCTTGATATAGGGTTTCCTGTTCTATGATTTCAACATCCTGATTGCTGTAACTTGGGTAGCTGCTAGGTTTAGACATATTTATCCATATCCTTGTTAGAGAACAGAAAACACCCATGTTACTCAACATAGATAATAAAAGTTACTATTTTTTTGAGAGCTCTGTAAAAGTTTTGAGCAAGCGCATGTAATATTAGAGTTTTAGTAGCTTTTGGTAGTATGCTAAGTAATTAGATGTACAATCTTTCAACTTAACCAAGATCCATAAACTCAGTAGCAGGAAAGAGTTAAAAAAATGAAAAAAGTGCTGTCTGTTCTGATTGCAGCTTCGCTTGGAACACTTTCTATTTCAGCATCGGCAGAAAATCTGTCTGAAATATACAAGCAAGCTATAGACAATGATCCTCAATTGCTACGATCTGCTGCGCAACGTGACGCCGCATTCGAAGCAGTTTCATCTGCAAGAGCCCCTTTGCTTCCACAAATCTCTTTGACTGCAGGTTATAACATCGGCGAAGGCTACTTTGGCGAAGAGACCAACGCATTTACTGCTGGTATCGGTCTAAGCCAAGAACTATACCAACGTTCTAGCTGGGTAACCCTAGAGACCTCTGAAAAAAGTGCTCGCCAACAAGATTCTGCGTACGCTGCACAACAACAAAACCTGATCTTGCGAGTTGCTACTGCATACTTTGAGGTACTGCGTGCACAAGACGGTTTAGAATTTGTTCAAGCCGAGAAGAAAGCGGTTGAGCGTCAACTTGACCAAGAGAAACAACGCTTTGAGGTAGGTCTATCGGCGATCACTAACGTACACGAAGCACAGGCCGAGTACGATAGCGTTCTAGCTGCTGAGGTTACTGCAAAGAACGACCTTGTAAACAGCTATGAAGCACTGCGTGAGATCACAGGCCAAGGTCATCAAAACCTAGACGTACTTGATGTAAACCGCTTCTCCGCATCTGCATCTGACAAGTCTACTGATGAACTAGTAGAGCAGGCACAAACTCAAAACCTGAGCCTACTAGCTGCACGTATCAACCAAGACATCGCACGTGACAACATCAAGCTTGCTAGTTCTGGTCACCTACCTTCTCTAACCTTTGATGCAAGTGCTGGTTACGCTAACGGCGAGCTAAATGGTACATCTGACATCAACGACACCAACTACAACCTAGGTATTAACCTATCTGTGCCTTTATACACAGGTGGCAATACTACCGCTCAGGTTAAGCAGGCAGAGTACAACTACGTAGCAGTAAGTGAAGACCTAGAAGCGTCATACCGCTCAGTAGTAAGAACCGTTCGTGCGTCTAACAACAACATTGATGCAACCATCGGCTCTATCAAGCATTCGAACAATCTCTTATCTCAGCTGAATCTGCACTTGCTGCAGTTGAAACTGGTTATGAAGTAGGTTCACGTACCATCGTTGACGTTCTTGACTTCACCCGTCGTGTGTTTGAAGCAAAACGTAACCTATCGGATGCGCGCTACAACTACATCATCAGCGTACTTCAGCTAAAACAAGCGGTAGGTACTCTTAGCGAGCAAGATATCCTAGATATCAACCAAGGCTTGATGAGAGCAACCTCAGATCCGCTAGCGGAAGAAAACAGCTAATCACTGTTCGTTAGATGCAAAAAAGGATGGCACAGCCATCCTTTTTTATGTTCGCTACCTTAAGTGAACTAGTGCTTATCGCCTTTGATAGCCTCGATGATCTCTGTGGTAGAGACACCCTCTTCAAAGTTCAGCACCTCAACCTTACCACCAGCTGCAATTACTTCTTTACCACCAGCAATCTCTTCAGGCTTATAGTCCCCACCCTTAACTAGAAGATCAGGCAGTACCTCAGAAATCAAGCGTTGCGGTGTATCTTCAGAGAAAGGCACCACCAATCCACTGCGCCAAGTCCCGCAAGAACGGCCATACGACGATCAGTAGGATTTACTGGACGCGCAGGACCTTTCAAACGCTTAACAGAATCATCGGTATTGACCGCCACAATCAGGCGATCACCCAATTCAGCGGCATGATTTAGGTAAGAGACATGGCCAGCATGCAAGATATCGAAACAACCATTGGTCATCACTACCTTCTCGCCTTTGGCTTTAGCTTTGCGCACAGCCTCAATCAGTGCCTGCTCGGCGATAACGCCATAATCGGTATCTTGAGAACCGTGTACCGCTTCTGCAAGCTCGATAGTAGAAAGAGTAGATGTCCCTAGCTTACCAACCACTACACCAGCTGCTGCGTTCGCCAGTGCACATGCCTCTTCTAGAGGTTTACCCGCAGCAACAGAAGCAGCAAGTACAGAGATCACTGTATCGCCAGCACCAGTTACGTCATACACTTCTTGCGCTTGCGTAGGCAGATGGAACACATCAGCATCACGAGGAATAAGCGTCATGCCGTGCTCACTGCGGGTTACTAGCAGTGCCTCAAGATCAAATTTCTCAACCAGTTCACGTGCTTTTTGCTCTAGCTCTTCATCGCTGTTCACCGCGCCAACCACATGCTCAAACTCACTCATATTAGGAGTAAGCAGTGTCGCACCGCGATAACGCTCAAAATCCGCCCCTTTAGGATCGATGAACACAGGAACACCAGCCTCTCGAGCCTTAGCAATCATAGCTTTTGAGTGCTCCAAGGCACCTTTGGCATAATCCGAAAGGATTACCGCTTTTACCTTATCTAGAGATAGGTCCATACGAGATAGAACTGCTGTTTCGTCGATATCGCTAAATTTGTCCTCAAAGTCCAAACGGATAAGCTGCTGTCCGCGGCTCATCACACGAAGCTTGGTAATGGTTGGGTAATCCGGAAGCGATACAAAATCGCAGTTAACCTTAAGAGCCGATAGCTTCTCCGTTAGAACGCGCGCTGGCTCATCAATACCCGTTAAGCCTACCAGGTGAGTAGAGCCACCTAGGGCTGCAATATTCATTGCAACGTTAGCAGCACCACCTGGGCGCTCTTCGTTATTTTCTACTTTCACCACAGGCACAGGAGCCTCAGGAGAAATTCGTCCCGTCGGACCGTACCAGTAGCGATCTAGCATTACATCGCCAACGATAAGTACACCCGCATCACTGTAGTCGGGAAGAATCGGTTTCATAGTTACTCCGAAGTGTAAAATTTGCTTTCAATTCTAGCACAGCTAACTCACTGACTTTTAGTGCTATTCATCCAGTTTTATGTCAGTTAAGCATCCACTCTTGCCATGCGTGGCTCACCCACTCTCGCTCTTGCTGATACTTGTCCAGAGCAACATCGGCATCCAAATTAAGAAGATTGCGCCTATGAATCTCATTTCGCATCTGAGTGTAGGCAGAAGTTAGATTCGAGGCTTGTTCTTTTTCCAGTAGTCCTTCCTCGACCAAGCTTTCAAGGATACGCACATTATCCGACCATACCGTCAGAGCAGGGTTAGTATGGCTAAAGTTAAGCACCCAATACTGAGTTAAGAACTCAACATCTGTGATACCACCTTGGTCTTGCTTTAGCATAAAGCGCTCAGACTTTTTACCACCAAGGTGGTCACGCATCTTCTCGCGCATTTCGAGTACATCTTTCTTCAGCGCTTCGCTATCTCGGCTTTGTTGTAGCACCTTATGACGAACTTCATTAAACGCAGAAACTAAGGCACCCGAGCCATAAATAGCTCTAGCTCGGACCAAGGCTTGATGCTCCCATGTCCAGGCTTCAGTCTGTTGGTACTCTTCGAATGCCTCGATAGGGCTCACCATCAAACCAGACGCTCCAGATGGTCTCAAGCGAGTATCCACCTCATACAAAATGCCTGATGCGGTGCGGGTAGAAATAGATGGATGATACGCTGGGCGAGTCTTAGGTAGAATTGCCTGCCATCGATGCACTTCTCACCGTCGGTTATGGATGAGGTTGGACAGTCGTGCACAAACACCACATCCAGATCTGAGTTGTAACCGAGCTCCCAGCCTCCAACCTTGCCATACCCCAATACTGAGAAGCCTTTACCTTCACTGAGGTGGTTAGGCTCACCGTATTTAGCCTTCATCTGAGACCATGCCTGATTCACCACCTGCTCTACTATCGCCTCGGCGAGATAAGTCAGGTGATCACTCACTTTCATCACTGGAAGCACGCCCGCGATATCAGCGGCAGCAATACGCAGGATACAGGTCTGTTTGAACTGTCTCAGCGCCTCCATCTGCTGCTCCATATCCTCTTCCGGAATGCGAGCAAGGTACTCTCCAAGCTCAGCTCGATAACTTGTCAGCTCCACAGGACGATACAGCTGCTGCGGGTCTAAAAGTTCATCCAATAAGATTGGGTATTTGCCTAACAGCTCAGTGATCATCGGGCTAGCAGTACATAGGCGTACCAGCTGTTCAAGGGCGGCTGGGTGTTCATCCAATAGCTCAAGGTATGTAGTGCGCGTAATGATCTTTGACAACACACTCAACACCCTTTCAAGACCAAACTCACCCTCTGGGTGCGCCCAGATACTGGAGAGCACCTTTGGCATAAGGTGATTAATCACCTCACGGCCACGGGGACCTAATGTCTTCTTACCAAGTTCTCCTTTAAATTTATGCAGAACCTCAGCAAGCTCGGTTGCCGACTTTTCTTTTAACCGCCCTTGCCCCTCATCAAAGATGGTCTCTAACGCTTGTTTGTCTGCCGCTACCGTCCAAGATTCGATAAATACAGGTTCGATACCTTGCTCTTGCTCATCCTCACCACCAATCAAATCATCAAACACTTGATGAACATGGGAGGTATGAGTGTGAAGCGCCTCGAGCAGTTCAGCGTAGTCCGCAAAGCCCATAACCTTGGCCAGACTTGCTTGCTTCTCTGCTGTATCAGGAAGGGTTTGAGTCTGCTTATCTTCTGCCGCCTGAAGCAGGTTTTCGAGTTTGCGCAGGAACAAATAAGCGTCTCTCATTCCATCCACTTCTGCTGGTTTGAGTAGTCCTTGTTCTTTAATCGCCTCTAGGGTTGGAAGCAGTCCACGCCCTCTCAGACTCGGCTCACGGCCTCCTCGAATAAGTTGGAAGACCTGAGCAATAAACTCAACCTCCCGAATGCCACCTGGCCCGAGCTTGATATTATTTTGCAGACCGCGTCGTCTTACTTCTGCCGTGATCATGCTCTTCATGCGACGCAAAGATTGGATTGCGCTGAAATCAATATAGCGACGGAATACGAATGGACGTAGCATTTGACGCAACTCTTGATACTGCGGATACATCTCGCGCCCCATTACTCGAGCCTTGACCATGGCGTAGCGCTCCCAGTCGCGCCCCTGCTCTTGATAATAATCCTCTAGAGCAGCGAAGCTCATGACTAGAGGACCACTGTCACCAAAGGGCCTCAGTCGCATATCCACGCGATAGCAAAAACCATCGATAGTTTGCTGGTCTAGAGATTTAATGATGCGCTGGCCTAAACGGGTAAAGAATTGAGCATTGGCAATGGAGCGCCTTGCCCCGACGGTTTCACCATTCTCTGGGTAGGTAAATATAAGGTCGATATCAGACGAGAAGTTGAGCTCGCCACCACCTAGCTTACCCATGCCTATAATCAGCAGTGCTTGCTCTTCACCCTCAGCATTGGTTGGGGTGCCCCAAAGAGTGCAACAAGCCTTGTAGTGCCATGCATAGGTCTCAAAAATAATGGCTTCAGCCAGCTCAGAAACATGCTGCAAGCTATGTTCTACTGGCCCTAGATCATTGATATCTCGCCAAGCGATCCAAGCTAATTCACGATGCCGAAACAAACGCAACTTCTTCATCAATGCATTTTCGTCATAGCACTCAGCGAGCTCAGCCTTTAAAAGCTCACGATATTCTTCATATCGACTCTCATCAGCGAGCATACTCGGCAGAAGCTCAACAAACTCAGGATCGACATCGAGCCTATCGGTGATAAAGCGACTGAATTCAGTAACTCGCTTTAGTTGCTCCAGATTCTCTGGACTCCATGTTTCAATAACCTGCGGATATTTCTCGGTTATTTGCTCAAACGCCGTTTCCTGTTCCATTTTCCATCACCAATCGACTGAGTTTTCTCTAGCATAAAAAAGCGCTTACCCTTGGGCAAGCGCTAAACCTTTACCTTTTGCTAATGCTCAAGCTTTCCAATACGGTTCGACCTCGAGACACATGGCTCGAGTCTGTTCCATGGCATGTAAGATAGAGGTCTGTTGTCTATCTAGCCAACGCTGCAGTTGCTCTTGTTCATCGCCTTCAAACTCTTCCACCAGCGGGCGCACGGTTTCGAGGGTAAGAAGGTCATCAATACCTTGAGCTAAGTCCGCCCATGGCAAACGAAATACCTGACGCAACTCTTGATCAAAAATAGCCGCAAAGCAGATGCCTGAGAACAGGCTGCGATTTAGGTGGTATTGCTCTTTAACGTAATCTTGCGCACTCAGTGGCTGCTCTATCGGGAATGAACTCTGAAGTTCAGCCCAAGTACGGTCTAACTGGTCTTTAGAGAACTGCACCACGTTAGAAGCCATCTTCTTACTGGCTTTCTCTTCCAAGAATGGTTGCCACCCTTTAGTTAAAAGCCAACGGCTAAGGTCTAAGATAAGGCCTGCGTAGCGCGCCGATTGGAATAGCTCCAATATATCTTCATGAGATGGTAATTCATCGCGCATCTCTGTGAGGCGTTGCACTAGCTCTTTGCGCGCATCTAGCTTACGAAGTGCGTGACCTTTATCTTCAGTTAATTCATCCAGATAATCCGCATTCTTTAGCCAATCTAACTCTTGCTCTAGCCACTTAAGCTCTTGACGCACAATCGCACTGGCACGCTTAGGGATAATGCCACCAAAGACCGCTAGAGTCTGACGCACAAAGCTCAGCGCATGGCTAATCTCATGCAAACAGTCCATTGATGGCTCTTCGACATAGGCTTGTTCATGATAAAGCCAGTGTGCCAATGCGTGCTCTAGGGATTTGATAAAGCACTCTTCAACGCTATCTTGAGCTTGGGTTTGCACTAAACCTAGTGGACGGGGTTTACTGCCCTCATAGCCTTGAGCAAGACGATAACCGCGAGCAGCCTTACTTAGATTACCCAAACGAACGCCACCCTCTTCGCTAAGCTGTCGAGCGAGTGTAAATAGTGCATCGGTCTGGCCCGATTTAAGCTCGAGCTCTACCTCACAGATTGGAGTGGTATTTTCACCAGCAACCACCTCTCCTTGATCGAACACCACTTCCACCTGACTACCATCGGCCATACCGATAAGCCAAAGCTCACGATTAAAGTTGGTAGCAAAAATAGGCGTCAGCTGTTCGCTTAGCTCGGCAACAGAGCGCCCTTCAGGCAGATATCGTCTGGGTGTAGGCTAGGGTCTGGAATGTTGCTGGAGTGTTCTGCGTTGTACTCTGGTCGCTGATGAAGGCCGGCCACAACTCGGCCGGAGGTTTTCACCGTTTGCACAAACACATCATCGAAGCGACGGATGCGCATTCCGGTGTCGTGTTGGCGGAGCCAGTTATCTTGTGTATCGAAATAGGTGTTACCCAGGTCACGGGTATTCTGCTGTAGGATTTTTTGTTCAGTAAGCTTCTGTTTTAAAACGTCTGAAAATTCTGGAGATACAAAAAATTTCAGCTCTATTTCATTTTCCATGGGGTACTCGTAGTGTCGATCTAACTAGACCAAAATTGTTACTAGCAGATTAAGACCAATTGCCTTTATCAGCAAGTAGCTTCAAAAAGTGAAATACGTAGTGAGATCAATATTTACCACTGCTACTGGCCATTTATTCTATTATATTAAAGATCATCAGGATTAAAAACTAAACATAGAGCCAATTAAACTATGCTTTGCTCTTCAAATTACAAGAAAACCTATTATAGTTACACTCCATCATGACAACTTAATGACAAAGCTTCTATGCCAGTAAATACCATTATGGGTTTGTTCGCCAAATCACCGATCAAGCCTCTGCAGCAACACGTCGCTAAAGTACACGAGTGCTGTAATTTACTACCGCAATTTTTCGACGCTGCGAATAATTGTGATTGGGATAAAGCCACCGAATATCGTCAGCAAATCTCTTCTCTTGAGAGAGATGCGGATGTTCTAAAGCGTCAAATCCGCTTAAACCTTCCTACCGGCCTATTTATGGCAATGGACCGAGGTGACCTACTAGACCTGCTTACTCAGCAAGACAAGGTAGCTAACCTAGCCAAAGACATATGTGGTCGCGTTCTGGGACGCCAGCTGGTTGTTCCGGAAGACTTGTATATCGATTTTGTAGCCTATGTAAACCGCTGTAGATGCTGTGGGTCAAATGCATAAGGTTATCAATGAACTAGACGAGTTACTCGAAACAGGCTTTAAGGGTCGAGAAGTCGACCTAGTGGAATCTATGATAGATGAATTGGATCGTATCGAAGACGATACTGACCAGATGCAGATTGATTTGCGCCAAGATTTACGAGCCATTGAAAACGACTACAACCCAATTGATGTGATGTTCTTATACAAGATCCTCGAGTGGTAGGTGCGATCGCCGATCAGGCTCAACGCGTATGTGCGCGTCTAGAGCTAATGATTGCTCGCAGTTAATTCTTATTCTTCCTGCATAGATTCCAAAGGAAATTCCATGGATATTCTCGCTAACTACGGCACATTAATTCTGATTATTGCCGCAGTATTTGGCTTTATGATGGCTGTTGGTATTGGTGCCAACGACGTCGCAAACGCTATGGGTACCTCAGTAGGTTCTAAAGCACTTACTGTAAAACAAGCGATCATCATCGCTATGATCTTTGAGTTCGCTGGTGCATACCTTGCCGGTGGTGAAGTAACCGACACCATTCGTAAGGGCGTTATCGACACCTCACTGTTCGCCGCACACCCAGATCAACTTGTATTCGGTATGATGTCTGCACTACTTGCAGCGGGTACCTGGCTACTGCTTGCTTCTTACATGGGCTGGCCCGTATCTACCACTCACTCAATCATCGGTGCCATCATTGGTTTCGCATTAGTTTCTGTTGGTTCAGAAGCGGTTGATTGGAGTTCTGTACAAGGCATCGTGGGTAGTTGGGTGGTAACGCCATTTATCTCCGGTTTGTTCGCTTACTTCATCTTTATCAGTGCTCAGAAGTTTATCTTCAACACTGAGCGACCACTAGAGAATGCGAAACGCTACGTCCCTGTGTACATGTTCCTAACCACTATCGTTATCGCGCTAGTAACCATCAAGAAAGGCCTTAAGCACGTTGGCCTACACCTATCTAACGGTGAAGCATGGTTCTGGGCAACAGCGGTTTCTCTAGTAGTTATGGGGCTTGGTTACCTATATATCCAGAAGCGTTTCAAGCTAGACCATGAAAACCATGAGCATAGCTTCACAGGCGTAGAGAACGTATTTAGCACACTTATGGTAATCACAGCCTGTGCGATGGCATTTGCTCACGGCTCTAATGATGTTGCGAATGCGATCGGTCCACTATCGGCTATCGTATCTACCGTTCAAAACCTAGGTGAAATCCAAGAGAAAACTCGTATCGCTTGGTGGATTCTTCCTCTTGGTGGTATCGGTATCGTGGTTGGTCTTGCGACTCTCGGTCATAAGGTTATGTCTACCGTAGGTACTGGTATTACCGAACTAACTCCAAGCCGTGGCTTTGCAGCTCAGCTAGCAACCGCAAGTACTGTAGTTCTTGCATCAGGCACTGGCCTGCCAATCTCTACTACACAAACGCTAGTAGGCGCTGTATTGGGTGTTGGTTTTGCTCGTGGTATTGCAGCACTGAACTTAGGCGTTGTACGCAACATCGTGGTTTCTTGGGTAGTTACCCTACCAGCGGGTGGTTTCCTAGCGATTGTCTTCTATGAGATTCTTATCCGAGTATTCTGATTATCAATGTCAATCAGGTGTCATTTTTTGACAATCTCAGGTTATAGAGGGAGCTTAGCTCCCTCTTTTAGTTGCAGGGCGCCTTGAATCTACTTACTATTTAAGCAATCTTGGAAGGATAGATTAGAGCATGCGGTAAAGATGCCTCCCTTCCTAAAAAATGTTTTAAATTCCGAAGGACGAACAGTGAAAAAACTTTTCCTCATCGCAGTGGCAGCCGTGCTTTCCGCGCCCGCATTTGCGAAAACCAGCTACATCTCAGACGACCTTTTCACCTACATGCACTCAGGCCCTAGCGCTCAATACCGTATTATTGGTAGCGTGAATGCTGGTGATCAGGTGACCACAGTACAAACCAACCGCAACAGTGGCTACACAGAAGTTGTTGATTCTCGCGGTCGTAAGGGCTGGGTTGAGAGCAAGTACGTAAGTGCAACGGAAGGTCGTGCAACGCGTATGCCTCGTCTAGAGAAAGAGCTTGCTGAAGTAAAAGCTGAGCTTGCTGGTTTTAACCAGAAAGCGGAAAACGAGCAAAAGAGCCTAGTAACCTCGCTAGAAGCACGTAACACTCAAATCGCTGAGATGGAAGAGAACTACAAGCACGTTAATGACCAACTGACTGCAGCTCAAACCGAAGTTCGTGCGCTACGTGCTCGTCTTGATACCCAAAAGGAAGACCTACTTCTGAAGTACTTCATGTACGGTGGTGGTGTTGCCGGTCTTGGTCTGCTGTTTGGCTTGATTCTGCCTCACATCATTCCTCGTCGTAAGAAGTCACCAAATGGCTGGGCATAAGTCCTAAACGAATTGAAAAAAGCTGCCTATGGTAGCTTTTTATTATCCGGCCCAGTCATACAGAGCTGGCAGTTTAAGTTTCTCACCCTGATATTCTATGACTACATAGCGAGGTGCTATCTGCATCAGCTTAACCCCACTGTCAGTAGCACTCCCTTCTTGCAACTCCTGCCCATTAATCTTCACCCAACGATGAGTCGGATTGCTGGCGTACATGTGGGTCTGTAGGTTCAGCGGAGGAAGCTTGCCATGATACTCACCGGTATGCGTCTCGAGATCTTTAATCGACTGATCTTGCTTTTCTTGCTCGCTAAGCTCTTCAGGCGTGGTTGGGCTCTCTTTAAGAATACTCGACACCTGACTTGCAAGCTCTGGTGACAACCCACTCAGGTCGAGCTGAGATAGATTCCACTCAGGACTCTGAGTTTGAGGTGCAGTCACTGGCTCAGGCTTAGTCTCTGGCAGTGAAGGCCTTGATGCAATTACAGTGGTAGGTGCAACGGGCGTTATGCGCGGTAGCGGCTCAAGTTCCTTAATTTGACTGTCTAGGAAGGTTAACTCCAGTGGCTGCTGCACAATCGGCTCAACCTCCAATGCAACAGGCTTCTCTACTATTGTGCTCACCGCACGGTAGGTTAGCTCATCCACGGGTTTACCCATATGAGGCAGATAAAACTTCACTGAGGCACCGATCAAGATACCCACAGCTCCAACTAGCAACCAAGAGGTTGCAGAGTCTTTATTTTCACTAGGTTGCTCGGCAATCACAGGAGTGCGCACCAGCTGTGCTTGTTCATACTCTTGCTGTGATTTTTGCAGCGCCTTTAATACCTGAGACATTACATCGCCTCCTTACGCTGACCAAGTAGGCTTGGCGCTTTGGTTGTAGTAAGCCTATCCAATTGGCGCAAAGTGCGGCTTCCAGCCACACCGTCGGCAGAGAGGCCCTGCCACTCTTGGAACATGGTCACTCTGCTCTTGAGCTCTTGGTTAAACACAGAGGTATTAAGAGGATCAGCATTGAGCACCTGCGCAACTAGCTTATCGAGCTGACGAACCTGCTCGCCACTGTTATTGAGCTTCAAAGTCTCGGTGATCTCGCTGTACCACAAGTATCTGAACTCCCCCTGCCAGTGAGCCCTAAGCCACTCAAGTGGTAGTTCTACCCTCTGCTGATTAAGCACTAGCTCAACTCTTTCTTGCTCAATGTGACTAAACACGGCAAAGAATGGCAGCCCCTCTTGATAAAGGGTTAGTACCACAGGGCGATTGGAAGCAATTACCTGCTCTAAAGAGGCATTGCTCGATAGCAATGAAATGGCGCTCGAGTGCCGCTCTGGCAATCAGAGTTCACGATAGAAGCTTGATAGCCCCACAATGCGTATAGAGATTGCATCGCTCCCATAGGAGAGCGACTGCGCTCAATCAAAGCATTGAGCTGATTATCCTGCGCCTGCACCTTCTGCGATATTGCTTTATTCGCTTCTAACTGCTGCTGACGTTGCTCAGCTAATTGACTGTTCTCCACCTCAACTCGATGCATCTGTTGCCATGCAGACATGGCGGTGAAGCCAACACCCACAGAAGCTAAAAGCAGAGCAAGTACAGCTGGCCGAAAAGCACTCTTCTTCACCTGTTGCTGCTGAGATTGGAGACTCGGAGCCTGAAAAGAGAGGATATCTTGGCTTGCTTGAGTAGCCAGTTTTCCATCAACCTCTTGAGCTTGGCTGAGCATAGCGTAGTGAAGTGCTTTATCGCACACTAGGTTAATCAGCTAGGCACCCCTTGAGTCTGACTGGCAATGGTGCGAATAGCCTTAGGCTGAATAATTTCTTATTACAGCCAGCTACGTGCAGACGAAACTGGATATAGTCCGCCACCTCTTTTTCCACCAATGGCAGTAGGTGATAACGCCCGGTTATGCGCTGAGCCAACTGACGAAGCTCTGAGGTTTGCAGTTTATGTTGAAGCTCCGGCTGACCAATTAGGAGCACCTTAAGAAGCTTATGGTTCTCAGTCTCAAGGTTGGTCAATAGGCGAAGCTGCTCTAGTACCTGAGGCGAAAGATGCTGCGCTTCATCGATAAACAGCAGGGTTTGTTTGCCCTGCTGATGGTTTTCTAGCAAATATTGATAAAGAAGCTGAGAGAGCTGTTTTAGCGTTGTCGGCTGCTGATAGATAAGGGAGAACTCATCGCAGATAGCCTCCAAGAGTTCAAGCTCAGAGAAGGTCGGATTGAGGATAAGCCCAGCTACCCAATTTGATTCCAAGTTGGCCAGCATTGCCTTGGACACTGTGGTTTTACCTGTACCTACCTCACCGGTAAGCATGGCAAAGCCACCGCCCCCACCTAGCCCCATCTGCAGATGTGTCAACGCCTCACGATGACGCGCGCTCAAAAACAGAAACTTAGAGCTTGGTACTATCGAGAATGGCTCCTCGACAAAACCAAAATAATCTTTATACATAAGAGAAGCCTAACTCCACTTCTTTTCTAGTTAGCCTCAAGCTACCATTGAACATAATTAATGTAGGGTATTCGATTAAGGTTAACATTTTGCGACGCTATCTAGTAGGTGGTGCAGTTCGAGATAAGCTGCTGGGCATTAAAAACTACGACAGAGACTGGGTTGTGGTGGGCTCTACCCCAGAAGAACTGCAACAGAAAGGCTTTCAGGCGGTAGGCAAAGACTTCCCTGTTTTTCTGCATCCAGAGACTAAAGAAGAACATGCGCTTGCTCGCACCGAGCGCAAATCCGGCGCTGGCTATACTGGCTTTGAGTGCTTTTTCGCCCCTGATGTCACCCTAGAGGAAGACCTTATCAGGCGTGACCTCACCATCAATGCTATCGCAGAAGATGAAAACGGAGAGCTGACCGACCCTTATGGCGGCGCTCAAGACCTTAAAGCTCGCGTGCTCAGACACGTGTCTGAAGCTTTTGTCGAAGACCCATTGCGAGTACTTCGCGTGGCACGATTTGCCGCCAAGCTACATCACCTTGGCTTTAAAGTGGCAGATGAAACTATGGCCTTAATGGAGCACATCAGTGTTCTGGTGAGCTCAAAACCCTTACTACTGAACGCGTTTGGCAAGAGTGGCAAAAATCTCTCACCACAAAGAATCCAGAAGTATTTCTGCAAGTACTACGTGACTGTGGCGCCCTAGCAGAAGTTATTCCCGAAATAGATAAACTGTTTGGTGTACCTCAACCCGAGAAATGGCATCCTGAGATAGATACAGGTGTCCACACCTTGATGGTAGCAAGAGAGGCCTCTTTATTGAGCGATTCTGAAGAGGTGCGATTTGCTGCACAGGTACACGACCTAGGCAAAGGTGTTACGCCGCAAAGCGAATGGCCAAGCCACAAGATGCATTGCCACACAGGCCTTGGGCTAATCGAGAAATTGTGCGCTCGTTTAAGGCTCCCTAATCAATTTAAGCAGCTGGCTCTTAATGTCTGTGCTCAACACTCTAACGTACATAGAGCTCAAGAGCTGAAGGCGGCAACCGTATTAAAGGTGCTGGATAGCTTAGATGTATGGCGCAAGCCGGAGCGACTGGAGCAGGTTCTTCTATCTTGTATGGCGGACTCTCGCGGCCGCACTGGCTTTGAAGATATCGACTATCCACAACGAGACTACTTTAAGCAGGCCCATCAAGCCGCGCTCGAGGTCGACGTACAATCCATCATTGCCGATGGTTTTAAGGGCAAGGATATCCGCGATCAGCTGTCTCAGAGACGAATCGATGCGATTCAAGGTATCAAGGAAGAGTGGCAGGCACAAAAAAGTGGCCCTAGAGCCACTTTCTTGTCTGTTCCTTAGCGAGTCATTAGGAAGGCAAATAGACCTACACCAAGAATGAGTCGATAGATAACGAACGGGGTCATACCCATACGAGAGATCAGTTTCAGGAAGTAGTGAATACAGAAATAAGCACTGACAAAGGAAACTGCAATCCCGGTTGATAGCACACCAAGGTGCATAGGCTCTGGGCTCAACGCTAGCTTAGTGCCTAGATAACCACCCGCCAAGGTGATTATAGGAATAGACATCAAGAAAGAGAAGCGAGCCGCCGCTTCACGGGTAAAGCCAAGATAAAGTGCAGCAGTGATGGTTGCACCAGAGCGAGAAGTACCAGGGATCATCGCCATCGCTTGAGCGACACCGATAAATAGAGATTTCTTCCACGTGGTCTGGTACTCGTCATCGCGTAGAGCCGAGGTCTTATCCACGTACCATAGAAGCAAGCCAAAGATGATAGTGGTACACGCGATCACCCAAGCGCTGCGCAGATAAAGCTCAATCAAGTCATTCAGGAACAGACCTGCAAGACCTGCCGGAATGGTTGCTAGGATAATCATCCACGCCAGTTTCGATTCTTTACTGTGCTCTTGTTTAAACACAGATGCGAAGAAGGCTCTTAGCAGGCTAACAACCTCGTTACGGAAGTAGATAACAACTGCTAGCAAGGTACCTACATGTACCGCAACGTCGAATGCCAGCCCTTGGTCTTCCCAGCCCAATACAGCTGAAGGTAGGATCAGGTGAGCAGAACTTGAAATAGGCAAGAACTCAGTAAGACCTTGAATCAAGGCCAAGACAAAAGCTTCAAAATAACTCATTAATTATTAATCACTTAAAGTAGATTGATACAGGCGAGAGGTTTGCATCTCCGCCGATGGATTCAAAAGTCTGCTCCCAAAGCTGTGCCACTGTGCGGCCGTCAGTTGGGATCACCAGTTCAGGACAAAGCTCCTTCAATGGTTGCAGAACAAAATTAAACTTAAAGATATCGCTTCTCGGTAACTGAGGTTTATCGGTGCAAACCTCCTCACCAAACAACAAAATATCGATATCTAAGGTGCGGTCTTTATTCTTTTCCGCATCCAAGGGACGTCCATATTGAACCTCAAGGTTGCGCAGGTGCTGCCTGAGTTGGTCTAGCTCAAGAGAAACCTCTAGACCTACTACAAAGTTGAAAAACTCAGCACCTTCAAAGCCGCTGGCTGGGCATTGATAAACGGTAGACACTTGCAGATTAGCATCTAGTTTTTTCAATTCAGTGACGGCAGCAACAGCGTGACGCTGCCTATCTATATTGGTACCTACGCGAGGTAGACTCGAGTCACAAGCTTCCTCGCTCAATCACCACACCCACGCTAGTGGCTTGTGGTACTGCGCCTGGTTTGCGAACACGGATTTTCACCCAAGGGACGCTAAAATCATTCATTATGATAGCAGCAACCTCTTCGGCTACTCTCTCAACCAATAGGAATCGACCATTTTCGATATGCTTCAAGATAGCTTGGCTCACTGAGAAATAATCTAAGGCGTCATTCACGTCATCGCTTAGACCAGCTTTAGTGTTGTCATGGGCCATTTCGATATCAAGCACCAGCTTTTGCTTAATCTCTTGTTCCCAGTCGTACACCCCAATAGTGGTGATAACCTCTAGCTGCTCAATAAATACGCGGTCTTGAATCATATCCCTGCTCCTTGCTCTCATCCGCTAAAGTTTGAGGTCGGATAAGCCCAATTAAGAAAAAAACGTAATATACTACATCCAGCGTCCATCTATCATCCTGATTTGTGGACAGGCCAAGACAAAATTGTAAAGGATATCTATGTCTGCAATGGTACTGATCATGATTATCTGCGCCTATCTATTAGGCTCAGTTTCCAGTGCCGTGCTGATCTGTCGCATATTCAAACTGCCTGATCCTAGAACCTCCGGCTCGAACAACCCGGGGGCTACCAATGTACTGCGCATCGGCGGGAAACTCCCTGCCTTCTTGGTTTTGTTCTGCGATATGGCAAAAGGCATCATCCGGTTTGGACAGGTTACTTTCTCGATATTGATCCTGTGATGCTTGGGTTAATAGGTATCGCCGCCTGCATTGGCCACATCTACCCCATCTTCTTTCACTTTAATGGGGGCAAAGGAGTGGCTACGGCTATCGGGGCAATTGCGCCAATCGGCTGGGATCTGACAGGTATGCTTATGCACTTGGCTAACAGCGGTTTTTCTATTCCGCTATTCCTCGCTAGCAGCGCTAATTACAGCACTGGTCGCTCCGTTTTATACCTGGCTTATCAAGCTCAGTACACTTTACCCGTTGCTATGCTGTGCTGTCTTATCATTTGGCGTCACCAAGGAAATATAAAGCGATTGATCAGCGGTGAGGAGCCTAAGGTAGGCCTGAAAAAAAAGTAGAGATGTCAGGCCAACCCTAAGATTGGCCTGAAAAGAATTAGCTTTGATGTGCTGGTAGGTCTTTTGCTTGATAAGAGTCTGCAAAGCCATGGTTGCGGTCTCTATGCTTGGCTTCGTCTTCACGGATACGCAGAACAACGTCTCTTAACTTGGCGTCGGCTGGTAATTGATAGTATTTGATTGCGATCTCTGGAGCATCGACATTTTCAACGATACCGCTATCGATTTTCTCAAGGTATTCGGTGTAGCTCTTACACGCCTCTTCCTCGAAATAACCTACGATACGGTGAGCGATTTTAGAGGAAAGCAAGTAAAGCACGCTATAAACCACGATAAATACACCCTGCCCTAACAGCACTAGTAAGCGTTCGATCCAGCTTGGTTTAGCAATATCAAGGAAGATCATTAGATGCATACGCTCGTTCTCTGCCTCATCCAGTAGCTCACGAATCCAACCCTCATCATCACGCATACGACGCAGTGCCTTAAGGTGATTGAACATACCCGCAACCATACCTGGAACCGCAGCAATAGTTTCTAGTATCACGGCACGCTTAGCGTACTTCTTGCCATAGAAGATATTGAGACAAAACTTCAACACCTGAGTGATCTTGTAAGCAATGTAGTCACTCAGCTTGCTGGTATCTCTATGTTTTAATTGAAACTCCGCCATGTTTCTTTCCCCTCAATAATTAAGATGCATTAAATATACAACTTTAAGTCTGTATTACAAGCTTATTGTTAAAATAATTTTTAATCATTAAAAAAAAGTTTAGCTAATATGTCAGAGCCAAAAAAAACGCTCCACGTGGGAGCGTTTAATACAGATTATTCACTAATAGGCTGGAGCTGATCGATCGGCCAACGTGGCTGAGCTTTTACTGAAAGATCAGAGACTTCTTTATTCTTCAGTCGCTGCATACCCGCATACGCATCATGGCACCATTGTCTGTGCAGAATTCTGTTCTAGGGTAGTAAACCTCTCCGCCCACTTTCGCAGCTAGTGCCTCTAGATCTTTACGTAGTTGCTTATTCGCACTCACGCCACCTGCAATCACGATACGTTTCATACCGGTTTGCTCGAGGGCACGCTTGCACTTAATGGCTAGAGTCGCGCACACCGCCTCTTGGAAGGCATAGGCAATATCAGCGCGAGTCTGGTCATCATCCCATTTGCCGCAATGGTATTAGCAGCGAAGGTCTTAAGGCCAGAAAAGCTCATGTCTAAGCCAGGTCTGTCTGTCATTGGACGTGGGAACTTAAAGCGACCCGGCGTACCGTTTTCTGCAAGACGAGAAAGTAGCGGGCCACCAGGATAATCCAGGCCCATAAGTTTTGCTGTCTTATCAAAGGCCTCACCGGCAGCGTCATCGATAGACTCACCAAGGATCTGATACTCACCGATCCCTTTCACCTCAACGATCATGGTGTGGCCACCAGAAACCAAAAGCGCGACAAAAGGAAACGGGGGTGGGTTATCTTCTAGCATAGGCGCCAGCAAATGCCCTTCCATGTGGTGCACAGGCACAGCTGGAACATCCCAAGCATAAGCGATACTGCGACCAATAGTTGCACCCACCAGAAGCGCCCCAACAAGACCTGGGCCTGCGGTATAGGCTACGCCATCGATGTCATCTGAGGTAAGATTGGCGTCGGCTAGCGCTTCTTTAATAAGAGGAATAGTCTTTTTAACGTGATCTCGAGATGCCAGCTCAGGTACAACGCCACCATAATCGGCGTGCAGTTTTACTTGGCTGTAGAGTTGGTGTGACAACAAGCCTTGCTCATCATCATAAATAGCAATGCCTGTCTCATCACAGGATGTTTCGATTCCTAAAATTCGCATAGTTTTCTCGAGATGCTGACAATTTGGCGCATATTAGCACTGTCCTACATCCGCTACCAAATAATTGATCGTTTTATCCCCAATAAAGTGCTTTACAAACACGGTCACTTCAGATTAAAATTCCGCACCATTTTGATCAAGCTGGTTATTCTCCACGCATAAATATTTGCTTGGAACCGTGAAAACCAGTAGTAACGAATAACCCCTGAGGTGAAAGGCATATGCCAGTAGTTAAAGTACGTGAAAACGAACCGTTCGACGTAGCTCTACGTCGCTTTAAACGCTCTTGCGAAAAAGCAGGTATTCTTTCTGAAGTGCGCCGTCGTGAGCACTACGAGAAACCAACTACAGTTCGCAAACGCGCTAAAGCAGCGGCTCAAAAGCGTCACGCTAAGAAGCTAGCTCGCGAAAACGCACGTCGCGTTCGTCTTTACTAATCCCCGTTTAATCAGGAATTAGTAATGGCTCTGATTGATACACTCAAAGAAGAGCAAAAACTAGCGATGAAGGCCAAGGACAAACCGCGCCTTGGCACTATCCGTTTAGCTCTATCAGCAATCAAGCAACGTGAAGTTGACGAACAGATTACTCTGAACGACGACGATATCATTGCAGTGCTGACCAAAATGGTTAAACAGCGTCGCGATTCTGTAGCTCAATACGAATCAGCAGGTCGTGAAGACCTTGCAGAGGTAGAAAGAGTAGAAATCACAGTACTTGAGGAATTTATGCCTCAACCGCTTACCGAAGAAGAAGTTGCTGCCCTCATTGAAGGTGCAATCACTGAATCAGGTGCTGCGGGCATGCAAGACATGGGTAAAGTGATGGGCATTCTGAAACCACAAATTCAAGGGCGCGCAGACATGGGTAAAGTAAGTGGTTTAGTTCGCTCTAAACTTGCTTAATTCCCAAGCCAATATTTAAATCAAGCCGTGCTATTCTTTGAATGCGCGGCTTGTTTGTATCTCGCAATCGGCAATTTCTTTAGGATTTATGGCAGGACACATCCCTCGTAGCTTCATAGATGATTTGCTCGCTCGACTCGATATCGTCGACATCATTGATGCACGCGTAAAACTAAAGAAACAAGGCAAAAACTACGGTGCTTGCTGCCCATTCCACAACGAGAAAACCCCATCATTTAGCGTAAGCCAAGAGAAACAGTTCTATCACTGCTTCGGCTGTGGCGTACACGGTAATGCTATCGATTTTATGATGGAGTACGAACGTCTTGAGTTCGTTGAAGCCATTGAAGAGCTCGCCTCTCACCTAGGTGTTGAGGTACCAAGAGAACAGCGCCAAGGTGGATTTAATGGCCAAGGCCCATCGGCAAACTCTGAACAAAAACGTTCTCTATATGATCTTTTAGGCAGTATCTCTAACTTCTATCGAAGCCAGCTAAAGACTTCAGCAGGTAAGGTAGCAGTGGACTACCTAAAGGGGCGTGGTCTCAGTGGAGAGATAGCGCAGAAATTTGATATTGGTTTTGTCCCAGATGAATGGGACTCGGTTCGTAAGAACTTTGGTCAGCAAAAGCAGACCCAAGATGCGCTAGTTAGCGCGGGCATGCTGATCGAGAACGACAAAGGTAATCGCTACGACCGCTTCCGCGGACGTGTGATGTTTCCGATTCGAGACCGTCGCGGTCGAGTAATTGGATTCGGTGGTCGAGTACTAGGTGATGGCACTCCAAAATACCTAAACTCACCAGAAACCCCTATCTTCCATAAGGGGAAAGAGCTTTACGGCCTTTACGAGGTTCTTCAAACCCACCGCTCCCCCGAGCAGGTACTGGTTGTTGAAGGCTATATGGATGTGGTGGCTCTGGCGCAGTTTGGTGTGGACTATGCGGTCGCTTCCCTAGGTACTTCCACCACGGGCGATCACCTGCAGATGCTGTTCCGTCAAACCAGTACTATCGTCTGTTGTTACGATGGTGACCGTGCAGGCCGAGATGCCGCATGGCGCGCGATGGAGAATGCCCTTCCCTACCTGAACGATGGCCGTCAGCTCAAGTTTATGTTCCTGCCCGATGGCGAGGACCCTGACAGCTATATTCGTCAGCACGGTAAAGAGGCATTTGAACAGCAAGTGACTGAGGCCATGTCTCTGTCGGACTTTATGTTCCAAACCTTACTGTCCCAGGTAGACACTAGCAGTAAGGAAGGTATGGCGAAGTTGAGTACCTCGCTGTACCGTTAATCGACAAGGTTCCAGGCGGAACACTTCGTCTCTATCTGAGGGAACTGCTTGGGCGTAAACTAGGTCTAGTTGAAGAGAGCCAGCTTCAACAGCTGCTGTCGAAAAATAATCAGCAAGAGACTCGCCCTGCTCCTCATAAAAAGATAGAGCGAACACCGATGCGGGTAGTTATTGCATTATTGCTACAAAACCCGCAATTTGTGGGCTTTGTCCCGAATTTAGATTCCATTAGGCAAACCAACCTGCCTGGACTAAGTTTATTACTCGATGTGGTTGATAAATGTCTAAATCATCCCCATATCAGCACAGGCCAGTTATTAGAGCACTGGCGAAATCAAAAAGACGAAAGAATCTTGTCGCTTCTGGCGAGTTGGGATATCCCTACTTATAAAGAAGAAGACAACCTAGAAGATATATTTTGCGATTCACTAGATAAGGTCATTTATCAGTGTATCGAAAGGCAAATAGAAACTCTGCAAGCAAAAGAAAGAAGTATCGGCTTATCAGTCGATGAGAAAAGGGAGCTGCTAGCACTAATGCTAGATTTAAAAGCGTGAGACCCTGATCGCTTGTAATGTTGAAACTTTGCTATACTTAGCGGTTCGCAATTCGAAGCAAACTAGTTCCATCACAGACCAGAATTTGGATACCATCTATGGATCAAAATAGGCAGTCACAGCTTAAAGCGCTAGTTCTTAAAGGTAAAGAACAGGGCTATCTAACTTACGCTGAAGTAAACGATCACTTGCCACCTGAAATCGTTGACTCAGAGCAGGTCGAAGACATCATCCAGATGATCAACGACATGGGCATCAAAGTAGTTGAAAACGCTACAGAAATTGATGACGACACCATCGATGAAACCACCACTGAAGTCGATGAAGAAGCTGCAGAAGCTGCGGTTGCTGCTCTTAGTAGCGTAGAAAGTGAGATTGGTCGTACTACAGACCCAGTGCGCATGTACATGCGTGAAATGGTACCGTTGAGCTTCTTACTCGTGAAGGCGAGATCGACATTGCTAAACGCATTGAAGACGGTATCAACCAAGTACAGGCTTCTGTTGCAGAATTTCCTGGCACTATCCCATATATCCTTGAGCAGTTCGACAAGGTTCAAGCTGAAGAGCTACGTCTAACCGACGTTATCGCTGGTTTCGTTGATCCTGACGATGAAGAGACTACAGCGCCTACAGCGACCCACGTTGGTTCTGAGCTTGCTGAAACTGACCTTAAAGATGAAGATGGCGAAGACGAAGAGTCTGACGATGAGGAAGAAGAGGAAGATACAGGTATCGATCCTGAGCTTGCTCTGGAGAAATTCACTGAACTTCGTAACACCTATCAAGACCTACAGCTAGTTGTTAACTCTGAAGGCCGTGGTAGCGATGCATATCGCGTAGCTACTGATAAGGTACTGGACGTATTCCGCGAGTTCCGTCTGACTCCTAAGCAGTTTGACCACTTGGTTAACGAACTTCGCACCTCTATGGAGCGCGTTCGTACTCAAGAGCGTCTGATCATGCGTCAAACCGTTGAATATGGTGGCATGCCGAAGAAAGATTTCGTTAAGCTATTCACTGGCAACGAATCAAGCGAAGCTTGGGTAGACCAAACTCTGTCTTCAGACGTAGCTTACAAAGAGAAGATCCGTCGTAACGAAGAAGACATCCGTCGCTCAATTCAAAAGCTAAAAGCGATTGAAGAAGAAACGTCGTTAACGGTTCAATCTATCAAAGATATCAGCCGTCGTATGTCTATCGGTGAAGCGAAAGCTCGCCGTGCGAAGAAAGAGATGGTAGAGGCAAACCTACGTCTTGTAATCTCTATCGCGAAGAAATACACCAACCGTGGCCTACAGTTCCTTGACCTTATCCAGGAAGGTAACATTGGCCTAATGAAAGCGGTTGATAAATTTGAATACCGTCGTGGTTACAAGTTCTCTACTTACGCAACTTGGTGGATCCGTCAGGCGATCACTCGTTCGATTGCTGACCAAGCACGTACGATCGTATCCCAGTGCACATGATCGAGACCATCAACAAACTAAACCGTATCTCTCGTCAAATGCTACAAGAGATGGGTCGTGAGCCACTACCGGAAGAACTGGCTGAGCGCATGCAGATGCCAGAAGACAAGATCCGTAAAGTACTGAAGATCGCTAAAGAGCCAATCTCAATGGAGACACCAATCGGTGATGACGAAGATTCGCATCTAGGCGACTTATCGAGGATACCACTCTAGAACTGCCTCTAGACTCTGCAACTTCTACTAGCCTGAAGTTCGCAACTAAAGACGTTCTAGCGGGTCTGACTCCTCGTGAAGCTAAGGTACTTCGTATGCGCTTTGGTATCGACATGAACACAGACCACACCCTAGAAGAGGTTGGTAAGCAGTTCGACGTTACCCGTGAGCGTATCCGTCAGATCGAAGCTAAGGCTCTACGTAAACTGCGTCACCCAAGCCGCTCAGAAACCCTGCGCAGCTTCCTAGACGAGTAAAGCTAGACCTATAAGCGTAAAAGGTGAGCCTAGGCTCACCTTTTTTGTTTTTAGTCTGTTCAATCGCTTAAAAACCATACGCAAATCAGTAGATTGGTAGAGGTGTTCCCTAGACACTCTCCCGAGCATCTCATATAATCTTCAACCTACACGGCCCCTTAGCTCAGTGGTTAGAGCAGTCGACTCATAATCGATTGGTCCGCAGTTCAAGTCTGCGAGGGGCCACCACATTCTAGAAAGCCTGATGAAGAAATTCGTCAGGCTTTTTTATGTCCATATGTCTGCCGTTGCTCATTCATCATACAAATTTGAACACTAGGTGACCAAATGTTAAAATTTGCGCGCAGAATTTCCTGCGCAACCTAAACGGAGGACGGTTTTGTCGTATTTCTCTAGTGATGAAGTCCTAGGCACGCGACGTGATTTTAAGAATTTATGGATGATACTAATAAAAAGTACAGTATAGAAACCACCGACTATGAGGTGGGTCAGGACAATATTCAAAAGTGGGGCTTTGACATACATAACCCCGTATTCGGAACTAGCGCAGTCTCATCATAGTAACCCTCGTAAGTCTTCTCTTGGTGGGACCAACAACCGCCCTTAACTCACTCAACGCTCTCAAAAATGGCATCATCAATCAGTTTGATTCCTTTTTTATGTGGGCAACCAATTTCTTCCTTCTATTTGCATTGATACTTATAGCCTCACCACTGGGCAAGATTCGTATTGGTGGCAAAGAAGCAAAGTCTGAACACAGTACTCTATCTTGGATAGCTATGCTATTTGCTGCTGGCATGGGTATAGGATTGCTATTTTGGGGTGTAGCTGAACCCGTCGCCTACTTTACTGATTGGTACGGAACTCCATTAAACGTTACTGCCTATAGTGAAGAAGCCAAATCGATGGCTCTAGGCGCGACCATATTCCACTGGGGACTGCATGGCTGGAGCATCTATGCCATCGTCGCGCTTTCATTGGCTTTCTTTACCTACAACAAGGGCCTTCCCCTTTCAATCCGTTCTACTTTCTACCCTATCTTTGGTGATAGAGCCTGGGGTTGGATGGGGCACGTGATCGATATTCTCGCTGTATTAGCGACCCTATTTGGACTTGCAACATCACTAGGCCTAGGCGCACAGCAAGCCACCAGCGGGTTTAACCATGTGTTTGGTTTAAATGGTGGTATTGGAACCCAGTTGATTGTTATTTCCTTAGTAACCTTTATCGCTTCTTTATCTGTAATGCGCGGTATCAATGGGGGCGTAAAAATACTGAGCAATCTCAATATGTTGGCAGCATTTGCACTATTGGTTTTTGTCATCTTTGTTGGCAAAGATACCGTGCTGTCATCTTTGTGGTACACCATCGAAGGATACGCCAGTAATTTTGTAGAGCTTAGTAACCCTCACGGTCGTGAAGACAGCGTTTGGATGCATGCATGGACTGTATTCTACTGGGCATGGTGGATCTCTTGGTCACCATTCGTGGGTATGTTTATCGCTCGCATCTCTAAAGGCCGCACAGTACGAGAGTTCCTGATTGCAGTCATTGTTATCCCAACCGCGGTAACTCTGGTGTGGATGTCAGTATTTGGTGGCATCGCCATCGACCAAGTAGCGAACAAAATCGGCCTACTGGGTGCGAATGGACTGACCGATATCTCCCTCACCCTATTCCATGTATACGATGCAATGCCGTTTAGCTCGGTATTGTCGATACTATCGGTTGCTCTGATCCTGATTTTCTTTGTAACCTCGGCCGATTCTGGTTCGTTGGTTATTGATAGCATCACAGCCGGGGGCAAGATAGATGCTCCTGTTCCACAGAGGGTATTCTGGACCTGTATTGGTGGTGCCATCGCTGCTGTAATGCTTTGGGTAGGTGGTAAGGATGCCCTACAAGCTCTGCAGTCCGGCGTGGTAGCCACGGCGTTACCATTTGCATTGGTATTGCTACTCATGTGTGTAAGCCTGATAAAAGGCCTTAGAACCGAGATATCAGAATATCGAGCTCTAACGCCTAAGACTGAGTCTTAACGCTACAAAACTAACCTAAAAACAAAGCCTGGCCATGTAAATGGTTGGGCTTTTTTCTGCTCAAAGCACTCTGATTTTCTAGGTTGAAATTTTTAACACATTTTTGTTGAACTGCGCCCAATAGTTACCCTAGAATGCGCGTCAATTATTGACTAGAAAACCATAAAGCCCGTGAACACTTGGCGCTTTCCTCAAACACATCCAGATAGTGATTATTCCGTGACATCGACTCTGTTCGGTGGCCGCTGCATTTCTGTTTTCTACGATTAACGCCTAGCTGCGCTCTGCAGCCCAAAACACACCCTCTAAATTTTGCGCCTCACGCTAGTGATGGTGCTACTCCTCGTGCGTTTTTGAAAATAGGTATAAAAATGAAGATTAGTCGCATCTGGTTGGCCGATACCCTGGCTCTCATGAGCTTCACCATTGTCACTGGTATGTTCATCGAAGTGGTTATCGTACAGATGACTATCCAGCAGTCTCTGATGTCTCGATTGCTGTGTCAGCCGATCAATATCCTAACCGGCAGACTATACGGTCGTTATCGCGATAGCGTGCTTAGAGCAATTCCATTCCATGGCCCTGGCTGGCTAATATCGGCTGTGGGTGATGTACTTGCCTATATCAGCTTTCAGTTGCCACTGTATATCGCTATCTTATTAATTATTGGCATGGACTTACCTAGTATTGCTACAGCGGCGACTACTCAAACCCTAGCCCTGTTTGTGCTTGGTGCCCCTTATGGAGTATGGCTAACCAAGGTTCGTCGCTGGGTTAAGGCTCCGACTCAAGTGAGTCCAGATACCGCGAGTGCCTAGTAAATTTTTTGCATCTAAATAGCTAAAGTGCCACCATCTCTAAAGATATAATTGAGGTTATTAGCCAAGATGAAGATAGAAGCTGTCTGGTCCGAATATCAGAGTGCCTTAAGGCCTTTTTGCACAAGAACGTATCCGATCCTGATGACGTTGATGATCTACTGCAAGAGGTGCTGATTAAATCTTTCAATAACCTCAGTGCGGTCAAAGATGCCAGCAAGATGAAGTCTTGGCTGTTTCAGGTAGCGAACAACACACTTATAGATTTCTACCGCAAGCGTGGTAAAACTCACAATATCGATGAGGAGGACCTGTGGCATGGCGAGAGTGAAGAGAGCATTATTGGGGAGCTTTCAGATTGCATCATGCCCTTTATCGATGCACTTCCTGACAATCAAGCGGCGCTATTGAGGGCTATCGAGCTTGAAGGCGTTTCGCAAAAAGAGTATGCGGAGCAGCAAGGTATCAAGTACTCCACCCTAAAATCTCAGGTGCAGAAAAGCCGTCAGAATCTTCTCAGTCTATTCAAGCAATGCTGCGATTTCTCTATCGATAGTCGTGGCAACATCATGACCTATGAACAAAAAAGCTCTGATTGTTCAGGGTGTTAGAGAAAAATTTCAAATTAATCTCGTCTTTCTCATCATGGCTTCGTCTTATGGGTGTAAATTGAAAAACACTCGATGGAGTCATGATGATCAAATTAATCAGCTTTAAAAACTGCCCTTTCGTACAGCGTGTAATGGGCTCTCTCATTGCTAAGAATATTGAGTTTGAGATCGAATATATCGAGCTCTCTAACAAGCCACAGTGGTTCCTAGATATCTCACCAAACGGTCAAGTGCCCGTGCTAGTCACTGAAGATAAGACCGTATTGTTCGAATCCGATGCCATCGTAGAATACCTAGATGATAAGTACGCACCTATCGAGCAGGTCTCACCGGAACAGAAAGCACTAGATCGCGCTTGGTCGTATCAAGCCTCAAAGCACTACATGCCCCAGTGTGGCACCATGAGCGCCAAGGACAAGCAGACCTTTAAAACGCGACTGCAAAACCTTGCTAAGTCTTTTGCTAAGGCTGAAAAGCAGCTTGCTGATGGACCTTACTTTAAGGGTGAACAGCTATCAAATATCGATATCGCTTGGCTTCCTATCCTGCACCGTGCCCACGTTATCAAAAAACGCTCCGGCTTTGATTTACTAGACGGTTTTGCAAAGGTGCAACAGTGGCAAAAGACACTCGTTGAATCGGGCTTGGCAGCCAAGACCGTACCAGAAGACTTTGAAGAAGTATTCAGTCGCTTTTACCTAGGCGATACCTATCTAGGTAAACTGGCTCGTGGTGAAGAGTGTCATGGTCAGCAATCTTGCACAGAAAAGTCGACCTCTTGTTGCGGATAAAAAATAGCCCTAGCAGTTGCTAGGGCTATGTTTCTAATTTCTGTCGATAACCGACTCTCGCGTAACCAAGCGACCTGTTATCAGTGGTGTTTTCTCAACCACCTTATCATCTAGACAGGCATCGAGCTTTTGCATTGCGTTGTCGATAATGGTCTGAGATGGATAGCTGATGCAGGTCAACGGTGGGTTGAGCTGGCTGGCAAGCTGTGAGTCCTCAAGAGAGATAATTGAAACCTCTTGCGGTGTTGCAAGGTTAAAGCTTCTAAATAGATTCATGGCAATCGCAGCCTGGCTGTCACGCATTACTACTAGAGCGCTAAACTGACTAAAGCTGTTAAGTAGTGACATGATTGCCTGCTCACAAGAGCCGTTAGCCGTGACTATAAGCTGACGATTCACTGGGATAGCCATATTCTGTAGTGCTTGTTTATAGCCTTGCAGAACCTGCTCTGACGCATACCCCTCATCATCAAGCACAACTGCAATACTGGTGTGTCCTTTACTCGACAAGAAGCGACACGCGCTTTCGGCAGCAAATAGATAGTCATAGTTGACTCGACTCTCTGCATCTTCAGCAATCGAATCTACCGCAATCACACGACTGTCGGATTCTGAAGCAAAGCTGCCTCCTACGGAGATAATGGCATCGCAGTGGCGCTGCGACAACTCATCCACCAGCCTTTGATGCTCCTGTGTAGTTTCAGCAAACTGCACCAACATATGTTTACCGCGACTCTTCAATGCCTTAGCTAATAGTGGCAAGTAGGTAGATACCTGCCCAGCATCGGTAGAAGAGAGGATTACGCCGATATAGTCAGAACGCTTGTTAGCTAGGGTTTGCGCCGCTGCATTGGGACGATAATTAAGCTGCTCTGCAGCACGCAGTACCGCATCTCGACTCTCTGGCTTCACTCCACGACTGCCACTCATCACGCGAGAAACGGTCGCCTTGGATACGTTCGCTAATAGCGATACGTCTGTGATGGTTGCCATATACAATCCTTGCAATCATGCTTTCCTTAGTCATGGAAAGCGGTTTCAATCTAATTTCAGCATTGTACCTTATCTAGGTCACAAATAAAAAAGCGGCCTCAAGCAGGCCGCAAAAAATGCTGAATGACGGGAGCTACATCATCATCCGGCTAATCAGGAGGTTGTTAGGCGGCTACACGTTTGTGAAGCTCTATCATCTCAACCACCAACTCCTTAGCTAACATAGAGGTCATAAGGTGGTCCTGCGCGTGAACCATGATAAGTGTCATCTTAGTCTTGCCAGTACCCTCATCGGCTTCAATCAATTGGGTCTGCACTAGGTGCGCGCGGTTAGCCGCCTCTTGTGCTTCTTTGATTAGAGATTCAGCCTCTTCAAACTGGCCTTGCTTAGCTTGGCGAAGCGCCTCATAACACAGACTGCGTGACTCACCGGCATTGATGATGATGCCCATTACCTGCTCTTCAAGTTCAATACTCATTATTGTTCTCCCAGAATTAGTTAAAGCCGTTCTCTTTCGAGACAGTTGCAAACCACTCACCGCTCTTCTTCACCGAGCGCTGTTGCGTCTCAAGGTCCAAGCGATAGAAGCCGTAGCGGTTCTTGTATGCATTTGACCAAGACCAGTTATCAATAAAGGTCCATAGGTGATAACCAAAGCAGTTCGAGCCCTCTTGAATGCCCTTGTGAACCCACTCTAGGTGCCCACGAATGAACTCAATGCGATAGTCATCTTGGATCTGACCATCAACAAGGAACTTCTCTTCTCCTTCAACACCCATGCCGTTTTCAGAGATATAACAAGGCAGGTTGCCGTAGTTCTCGCGCAGGTTAGTTAGGATGTCATACACACCTTTCTCGTAGATTTCCCAGCCGCGGTGCGGGTTCATCTTGCGCCCCGGCATCTCGTAGTAATCGAAGAAGTGCTCTGGCATGAATGGCGCTTCTGGATGTACCGCATTCTCGCGAGCCTTAACACGGCGCGGCTGGTAGTAGTTCACGCCTAGCACATCCACCTTACCGGCTGCGATAATCTGGCAATCAGACTCTTGAGTCTCAGGCAGTTGTCCGTGCTCTTTTAGAAGTTCTACCAACTCTACTGGGTATTCACCTTTCACTGCTGGGTCTAGGAAGCTACGGTTAAACACCAAATCACAGATGTTTGCAGCTTTCAGGTCTGCAGGATTTTGCGAGCGTGGGTAAGATGGTGTTAGATTCAAGATGATGCCGATCTGCCCCTCTTGCTCAAGACTACGATAACGAATTACCGCTTCAGAGTGCGCAAGAATGGTGTGATACGCCACAGTTGCGGCACGCTTGAAGTCCACTACATTTGGATAGTGGAAGTCATATAGATAACCACCCTCTACTGGTACGATTGGCTCGTTGAAGGTAAACCAGTTCTTCACTCGGTCACCGAATAGTTTGAAACAGGTTTCAGCAAAATCAGCGTAGGCCGTCACTACTTCACGGTTTTCAAAACCACCAATTTCTTGCATCGCCATTGGCATATCGAAGTGGAATAGGCAAATAAAAGGCTCAATCTCTTGAGCGATTAGCTCATCGATAACCTGGTTATAGAAAGCCACCGCTTCTGGGTTAACCTCACCGGTTCCCTGTGGGATAAGGCGAGACCAAGAAATAGAGGTTCTAAAGCTGTTGTGACCAATATCCTTCATCAACTGGATGTCAGCCTTGTAGTTGTTGTAGAAGGTCGAAGCTTCGGTAGCCGATACTCCATTGTGGAAACGGTTTGGTTGGTCTTTGTACCAATGGTCCCAGATGTTATCGCCCTTGCCGTGAGTATATGCCTCGCCCTCGGTTTGTGTTGCCGATGCTGCGCTTCCCCAGCTAAAACCTTGTGGAAATTGAAAGTTCATTGAATAAACCTCTTATTGGGGCAGCGGTGCCGCCCACTTATGTTTGGAAATAATGTTTAAGCAGTTGCTACTTCTGAGGTAGCTTGTTTTTCTTCTTCAGCCGCTTCTTGGTCAAGCAACTGTTTTTCATAGGCTTTTAGGAATGGCAGATACATGATTGCGACATAGCCATACAGATGAAGCACATGATCACAGGACTGAATGCCCAGTTCGCTGCCCAAGATGCCCCTATAGGTCCAGGTGTTGTCCAAGGCGTTAGAGATACCACACGCTCTACTAGGCCTAGGTCTAGGGCAAACCAAGCTAGGGTTGCGTTAACCATAGGGATCAAGATGAATGGCAGGAAGAACACTGGGTTCATGATGATAGGAGCACCAAATAGGATTGGCTCATTAATGTTGAAGATAGCTGGCACACTGCCCATCTTACCGATAGTGCGAAGGTGGATTGCACGACTACGCATCAATAGGAAAGCCAATGGTAGGGTCGAACCTACACCACCAATCAGTAGATAGTGATCCCAGAAGCCTTGCACAAAGATATGTGGAATCGCTTCACCTGCTGCCATAGCCGCTTGGTTCACCGAAAGGTTCGCCATCCAGAATGGGTTCATGATACCGGTCACGATAAGCGCACCGTGGATGCCCGCAAACCAAAGGATCTGACACACAAGTACCGCTAATAGAACCGCTGGCAAGGTATCCGATGCCGCAACCAAAGGCTGCACTAGAGACATAATTGCCTCAGGATGATCATGCCTGTCTTAGCTTCGATGAATAGGTTCAGCGGGTGCAGAGTCAAGATGATTGCCATTACAGGAATCAAGATCTCGAAAGAGCGAGCCACACCAGTAGGAACCTCAGGCGGCAACTTGATAGTCACGTTATTACGCTTCAAGAAGGCATACACTTCTGTTGCGTAAATCGCTGAAATAATTGCGGTAAAGATGCCTTGCCCCGAGAAGTACTGCATCGAGATAGAGCCGTCTTGCAGCGGTGCTGCCACCAGCAAGAACGCCATCAGAGAAAGCAGGCCAGTCGTCACTGGGTCAAGGTTGTGATGCGTAGCTAGACTGGAGCCAATTCCCACCGCAATAAATACGGTCATTATTCCCATGCTGAGATTAAACGGTAGCATCAATTGCTCACGGTAGGTCTCAGAAAAACTCAGCCAGTTTTGGACAAACCCCCAGGTGGTATCTGGCGAGAACGGAGGGAAGATAAACACCAACATAAATGAACCAACAATCATGAAGGGTAGCGCGGCGATAAAGCCATCTCTTATAGAGGTGACGTATTTTTGTTGGCCAATCTTACCGGCAATCGGGGTTACCTTTTGCTCGATTATATTGACCATTTTGTCGTATAGGGCACTCATTGTTTTTCTCGTTTGTTATCTATTTTTGTTCACGTGAAAAGCGGATTAATCGATAAGTTCTAGTGCGAAATCCAACACCTTATCGCCCTTCTGCATGCCGTAATCCATCATGTTGATTGGCTCAACCTTGATGCCGTGCTTGTCGGCAACCTTCTGCAGATCCGCTTGCATGTATTTCACTTGTGGGCCCAGTAGCACTACCTCGTAGTTGCCCACTTGGTTATTAAATTCAGCTGCGCCAAAGGCCTTGATCTCAGCCTCGATTCCACGCTGCTGTGCAGACGCTTCCATTTTTTTAACCAGTAGCGAAGTCGACATTCCAGCTGAGCAGCAAAGCATAATTTTTTCATTTTTGGTAATCCCCTGTTTAAGTACCTTTTTAATATTGCTCAAATGAAACCATTTGGAAACCGGTTTCCAAGTGGTTTCAACGCTTGTGTGATTAGGATCATTCAGATCCGGTTAAATCCGACAAAATTCGTGATCGATTCGAAATAAAAGGGGCTACAGAGTGATATAGGTAAGGAAATATTTATCTGTGAAACAGAAGGTGTATGAGTTTTAGCAACAGTAAATCAGGGGCTTACGGACCCATTGACGGCATAAATGTGCGCGAGGCGTGATTTTTAGTTTCCTTAGTTTCCGGAGGTGCAAAAACTTGGGTATCCTGCCAAGCAGATCATGATTAGGTAACCCACAATGGATCAATCTCGCATTCGAGTCCTCGCTAGCAGTGTCGAGCAGTATATTCAGCCTGTTGCTAAGGTGCTAATGCGAAACAAGCACCTCACCGCTATTCGTGATGGCTTTCAGCTAGCAATGCCGTTTATCTTCGTTGGTTGCCTATTCGTTCCCATTCTGTTTCCACCGTTCAAACACGCCAGCAATGCCTTTGCTTCAGCTTGGCTAGACCTTAGCTATTCCCTTGGCAAGATTCTTCTGCCTACTTACCAACTCACCTTAGGTGTGGTAGCTCTGATTGTCTCATTTGGGGTTTCTTCGAGTTTGGCCAAGCAGTATCAATTGCCTGAAAGGCTGTCTGGGCTAACTGGTGGCATGGCGTTTCTGTTGCTATCGGGATTCTACGGCGATCGCAGTGAGGGCTTTGAATACCTTGGTGGTGCGGGACTTTTTACTGCGCTTATTGGTGCGGTATTTGCCGTTGAGGTAATCCGCCTGTTTGTGAAGCAAGGCTGGATAATCAAGATGCCGGAAGAGGTACCTATCCTCACCCAACAGAGCTTTAAGCTCATCCTACCGATCACCGCCGTGATGCTAAGCATCTCGATATTCAATGCACTGGTTGAGGCACGCTTTGGATTGCATTTCCCGCAGTTGATTGAACAGCTTCTTACGCCTTTGGTTCTGGCCTCTGATAGCTTGCCAGCACTACTTGTAGCGATACTTATCTGTCAGTTGCTGTGGTTTATCGGTATCCATGGCTCATTGATAGTCACAGGTATTATGAATCCGTTCTGGATGTCGATGCTACTCAAAAACCAAGAGGCCTATGAGGCTGGTGCAGCTGTGCTCCCTCATATCTTTCTGCAAGGGTTTTGGGATTTCTTTCTATTGATTGGTGGTGTGGGCTCTACCCTACCACTGGTATATATGGCAATAAAGAGTCGCTCCCATCACCTCAAGTCAGTGGGAAAAGTGGGCGCAGTACCGTCACTGTTTAACATTAATGAGCCTATATTGTTTGGCTTCCCGATCATACTTAACCCCTTGTTCCTGATACCTTTTGTGCTGGTACCTATGCTAAACGCCACCTTAGCCTGGTATCTCACTCAATTTGGTATTCTGGATAGAGCATTGGGCATTATTCCTTGGTCAGTACCTGCCCCGATAGGCGCCATGTGGACCGGAAACGGCAGCCTTGCCAATGGACTCATGGTTATCCTTGCCATGGTGAATTCTTACTTTATGTACCTACCCTTCTTCCGCTCACACGAGAGGGTGCTACTTGAGCAACAAAAAGACAGGGCAAAAAAATCCGCGCCATGCGCGGATATTAGAATAGGTTTAGGGTTGCGATTAGTCGCGTAGGTAAACCATCCAGTAGTACATACCAACGAAGACACCACCGCCAATGATGTTACCTAGGGTAACTGGGATAAGGTTGTTCATCACAAAGCCCATTACGTTTAGGTCTGCGTAGTTGGCAATGTTTGCACCTGTCATCTGCCAGAACTCAGCCGGTGCGAAGTTCTTGATAGCGATAGCCATAGGCACTTGGAACATGTTTGCGATACTGTGCTCAAAGCCAGAAGCAACAAACATAGCAACAGGAAGGATAAGAACAAGGATCTTATCGGTTAGTGATCGAGCACTGTAGGTCATCCAAACCGCAAGACAAACAAGCAGGTTACACATAACGCCAAGAGCGAGTGCTTGCCAGAAGGTGTGATGCAGCTTATGTTGAGAGATAGCCATAGCGTTGAGGCCCATTTGACCTGCATCGCTCATATATTCACGGGTTACCATCATGATGCCAACTAGGGTAATTGCACCAACGAAGTTACCAAAGTAAACAACTGCCCAGTTCTTGAATAGCTCACCCCAAGTAATACGGCCACTGGCTCGCGCAACCAGAGTAAGTACGCTACTGGTGAACAGCTCACCACCTGTGATAACCACAAGGATCAAACCTAAGCTAAATGCTAGACCACCAGCAAGCTTGCTCATGCCATAGGCCATATCTGCACTACCAGTAGTCACTACCGTATAGAACACGAATGCGATACCAATGTGGACACCAGCAGTAAGCGCTAAAAGGAAAGATTTAAACTGATTTTTCTTCGCTTTACTTGCCCCAGCCTCTGCAGCACGCTCTGCCATTTGAGGTGGTATAAATGAGTCGAAAGGGTTTAGATTTGAGTCCGCCATATTGCAATCTGTTCCATAATAAGAGGTCAAAGAGTACGCAGAATTTACTCCCACACCTTTTGATTGCAAATAGCCGTTTCTGCAACTTTATATTTACCTTTCCGAGACGCGCAGATTAAAACCCTAAATTTTATAAGCTTTGATTAGCCAGCCGGGGCTACTTTCGCATTGGTAATACGATAGCCCACCCCCATGCCATCGGTCTCAAACTCACTGATCTCAAGTGTGCCCTCTACCATAACCGCATCGAAGTAATAGCTTACCGGAACACCTTTATCTAGCTTTATATGGATCATTTGATTCGCTGGCGGAGGCGGCACGTGAATGCAAGCGCCAAAGAATGGCACCAAGATAAACTCATTAATAGTCTTTCGGTCACCATCTAGGGGCACAATAAAACCACCAATGCGAACCTCTTGATTATTAAGCGCGTGTTCTAGACCCACCTCTTGTAACCCATATTCTTGAGCCACCGCCGGTGCACTCTCATCATGAAGTGGCATGGCTTTCAGTTGCTCTAGCCTAGCACTGAGCTTGGTTCGTTCCTGCTCAGGGATAAGATCCATCCACTGCAACTCTCTTACTTCCGTGCTCTGGGTAGTTTGATTGCAACCTACCAATAACAAGCTCGATAAAAGACACATAACGACACTCAGGGCTTTGCTCAACATGGACTTAATTCGTTTTGGCTCAAGGAAAATTGGCTTCGCAAGATAGTTCAGCTTTATGAAAATGAGATTAAATCGTGGCTAGAACATGATGAACAATCAAAACAAACTCATCCTCGCCTAAAGAAGTGTGAGCTAATTATCTGTTTTTATTGAAAAACAATTTAGATTAAATGCTCTATACAAAAGAAATTAAAGGGTTAGATTTTATTTCAGACTCGCTTTATCTGCGAAAACGACGGGATTGAATAGGCCTTTGTCCCTAGAAAATATCGCAAGTGCCTGAATTTTTTAAAATTAACACTTAATAGATATTGTTTCATATATGTACAACAAGGTAGTATTCAGCATAAAGAACGACGTTCCATAAAGGAGAATAATTATGAACAGAAATATAGAGCCCATGACTCGGGTATTTTCTATGGTTCTGGCTATTTTCTTTGGAATGGGTGGACTCGCCAAACTGCTAGGTGTGCGTGTAATGCATTACCCTTTTGTCGAGCTCGGGCTTTCCCCTTGGTATGGCTACCTGATAGCGATAATGGAGGTGAGTTTTGCAATTGGCGTGTTAGTGAAGTCGTTTGCTTCTATGTCTGCGCTGGGTATGACAGTGATCATCCTTGGGATCACCTACTATCACTGGAGTTACTTTCCACCGAACGCCGTCATACCCGATATTGTTTTGTTATTGCTAGCTATCTTCGTTAGCTATGTGCGCCATGATGACTGTATTACTGTGGATCAAGAGCGCTTTGCTGATCCTACTTAAACACTAAGCTGTCTTTGCCTTCCAAGCTAATCTGAGAAAGATTTGCCACACAGCGATCCGCTTGATGCAAAACCTCTGCATCGAAATGACTAAGAATCCCCACAACCGACATCTTCGCATTGACTCCGGCGAGCACACCCGCAGGAGCATCTTCAAATACAATGCAATCACTTGGGGTTAATCCAAGTTGTTCCATCGCCATTAAGTAAGGCCTTGGATTTGGCTTGCCCTGCTCCACATCGTCTTTGGTGATGAAGACTTCCGGAGTTGGTAAACCTGCGGCTTTAACTCGGGCATGGGCAACCTTTTCTGTACCCGAAGTCACTATGCCCCACTTTATATCTAGCTGTTGCAAGTGTTGGATAAACTCAAGCGTACCCGGCAATGCAACCACACCTTCCACATCATTCACCTCGGTTTGCTCTAGCCATAGACATTCTTGCTCGATCAGCTCGGGAGTTGCCTGTGGCAATAACTGCGTAATTGAATCTACCGCCGGCTTGCCGTGAATAAACTCTAGGGTATGTTCTACATCTAGATCATTTCGTTTAGCCCATTTCCTCCAGCTGCGCATCACGGACTCATAGGAATCCACTAAGGTTCCGTCTAGGTCAAACAGCAAGCCCTTAAACTTCATAATCACTCCTCAACTAAAAACATCTTCGGCAACTCGGTATGTAGCCACTCGCCTACTACAC
Source organism: Vibrio sp. JCM 19236 (assembly GCA_000830455.1). Taxonomy (GTDB): domain Bacteria; phylum Pseudomonadota; class Gammaproteobacteria; order Enterobacterales; family Vibrionaceae; genus Vibrio. The sequence continues at coordinate 95,530 of BBSB01000004.1, read as the reverse complement.
CAAAGCCAGTATCGCGACGACGAATCAAACCCACTTCGGTGGTCTCACTCAGAGGCAGGCTTTTTAGGCTCAAAGGCTTCAGCGCCTTCACATAAAATTCCGAGTTAACGATATGTTCGGGTATCAAGGCCCAGCCCAAACCATTGCCGACTAAATCACTGATAACGTAATAGCTATCTATGTACCAATGGTCAGCCACCAGCGGTTTATCCCGACCACGACCGGTTTTGTCACAGATAACAAACTGTCGATATTTTTGCAGATCTGACAGACTCGGTGACTTGATATGCGTCAGTGGATGGTCGTTTGATACCACCAATCGCATTTGATATTGCCCTAGAGCCGTGAACTCGAGCTGCGCATCTATCTCCTTTGTGCGAAACAAGATACCCATAGCGGCTTTTTTCTGCAGTACGTATTGAGAGATGTCATCCCTTGAGCCGTTGATAATGGTGAGCTTAAGATGGGGAAACTTTTTGGCAAGGGCAATGATGACCGGCTGAAAGGCCAATACCTGCACCGCTTCATCAAAGGCCAGCACCAACTCAATCTCTTCCTCTCGAGAAGCGGTCAACGCCCGAGATTGCAAACGCTCTGCCTGCTCTAAAACCGCCTTTGCCTCCAGAAGCATCTCATGTCCTAGAGCCGTTAGTTCAGGTAATCGCCTACTACGATCAAAAAGCTCAAAGCCGAGGTCAGCCTCTAGGTTGGCAACCGCAGTACTCACTCGAGATTGCGCTTTATCTAACTTTCTTGCTGCTGCCGAAAATGAGCCTAGCTCAGCGGCCATCACAAATGCCTGCAATTGATCTAATGTCCAGTTCACACTCACCTTCCATCCGAATAGCGGATAGTAACTAACTTTTATTAATCATATTTTGATAGATAATAGTGTCAAATTTATTCATAGCCTTTTGAAACATGACCACTGAAGCGATTAAAAAAGATGAATCTGTAAGCCGAGTATTCTGGCGCTTTGCCATACCTTCGGTAGCTGCCATGCTCATCAATGGCCTGTACCAAATTATCGATGGGATCTTCGTTGGTCATTACGTAGGTTATTCGGGCCTTGCCGGCATCAACATGGCTTGGCCTATCATAGCGACCATAATGGGCTTTGGTATCCTTGCGGGTATGGGCGCAGGTAGCCTGATCTCTATGGCTCGCGGGGCCGGTGATACTCCTCAAGCGCAGCGAGTGCTGAACACGACTATCGGCCTGCTGCTGCTGTTTTCCGCTCTTTCGATACCTATCGTCTTGTTCTACGGTTACGACCTATTGCAACTGCAAGGTGCGAGTGGTGATTCACTCAAGCACGGCTTCGACTATATCAATATCTTTAGTTATGCCGCGCCGTTTGCCATCATGGCTGCCGCTATGCCCATCATAGTTCGCAACGATGATAGCCCTAAGGTTGCAACTGTGCTCACCATCTTAGGTGCTGTGCTCAATATCGGTTTGGACTATTTGTACCTTGGTATTCTAGGGCAGGGGCTTCAGGGAGCGGCCATTGCAACCGCTATCTCTCAGTCTATCGTTGTTACGCTTGGGCTGATCTACTTCTTCACCCCGATGGCGAAGATACGCATTACTAAACTTAGTATTGAAATCAAATCAGCCATCGAGATCTGTAAGCTAGGTAGTTCAAGCCTAATGATGTTCGCTTACTTCTCATTTGTTATCGCGCTACATAACTTGCTGCTGATGAAGTATGGCAGTGAGATACATGTGGGTGCGTTCGCCATCATTGGCTATATCGCAACCCTGTACTACCTATTTGCCGAGGGTATCGCGTCGGGCATGCAACCACCGGTGAGCTACGACTACGGTAATCAAAGACCTGAGCGCGTAAAACAAACCGTCGCGCTAGCAAGTAAAGTGATTCTGATCTCTGGTGTGGCTACTGTGATCTTGCTAAACCTATTCCCAGAGTTCTTTATCTCACTGTTCGCAGCGCAAGATGAAGCACTGATGAGCGCTACGGTAGAGGGGCTCAGACTGCACCTGAGTATGCTGTTCTTGGATGGATTCCTATTCCTAGCCTCTGTCTACTTCATGGCGGTAGGTAAAGGGGGTAAGGCACTGTTTGTCTCTATGGGTAATATGCTGGTTCAGTTCCCATTCCTATACTTAGTGCCGCAGTGGTTAGGGGTAACAGGAGTATGGCTAGCGGTGCCACTCTCAAACCTAGCATTAACCCTAGTGGTTGCACCTATGCTGTGGAAAGACCTGAGGGGATTACTCATCCCAGAACTGGAAATGACTCCGGCAGCGCAAACCACATAGAAGAATGGCTCCTTTCGGAGCCATTTCTTTAGATAACGGTTTTCAGATAATCCAGCATACCTGTAATTGCCGCGACCTGCGCTAGATTGCACTCCTCAGGAGTTGCCTTTGAGCTATCCGGGTACACCTCTGTGGTTGTGGTGTACTGGGCGCCAGTAAAACCAGCACATAGACCCAACTTTTCTAGCGGATAGTTGATCACACCAAACTGAACCACTGGAGAGCCAATGATGGTGCCGTCAGGGTCTGCGGGTGCAATATGAGTAACCTTAGACACAGACTCAATCACAGCCTTTTGCAGTTCTGGCTGAGGGTTTTCAGTATCACCTACAGTATAAAAACCGTCAGGGATAGAACCTTCAAAGAAATCTAGACCATCGCGAGCGGCTAGTGCTGGGCGGAATTCTTGCTCATCACTGTCGGTAGTCTCATGCAGATCGATGTGCGCCAGGATCTCAACACCAAGGTCTTTTACAAACTTCATCACCTGAGCAGACTCAGGTGCTGGGCTGTTTTCAACAAAAGAGCGGTTTGGGTCTATGGCTTCAGGGTTCCAGCGGTTGATGATCTCATAGCCCCAAGGAGACACACACGGCGCCACTATGAGGTTAAACTGCTCTAGGTATTGGGACGCAGTTTCTTTAAGAAAAAGCAGAGCACCGTGAACACCACTGGTCTCATAGCCATGTACCCCGCCAGTCACAAGAACCGTTGGTTTACTCGTATCCCACGACTTAGATTTGAATCCATACAAATGGTACGGACCCGATGGATAAGCTAACTCACCATACTGCACGCGTTCAAATTCATCACCAATGGTATCCATCTTGGTGACCACCTCTTGTTGATAAGAGCGCTGAATTTGGCGACTCTCACGCCACTGTTGAACTTCTTTCTCTGTCCATTTTTGTCCAGGTGTACCGATTGGGTAAGTGTGTGCTTGCTGCATTATGGGGCTTCCTTTGTAATAAGTATGCGGGCTAGCCTATCACACTCCTAAAGGTAAGATTAATACGCTCCATATTAACTTTTCTCATTTTGGCAAGCTATGCTTCCAATACTCTTGCAATTGACCACCCATAGTAAAAAGATCACCATGATCCAAAAGGTACTCAAGGGTCTTTCCGCTGGACTTGTGCTTTAGCAAGAAACGCCTGCTCGCGCCTAGGCTCACTGAGGCAATCACTGGGTTCCTACCCAACTCTTTCTCATTATCACTGTGCCAACCCATATAGTCCTCACCGCTGCGGTAAAGATTAACCAGTACAGAGTTAAACTGAACATCGCACACAGATTCGATTCTAGATTTAATAAATAGAAGCTCCGGAGTCCAAGGGGTTGGCCGCATAGTGAGACCGGAGTAGGTGTAGTTGGCATCACCACACCAGGCCTGTAATCTAGGCTGAAGCACCGATTTACCGAACATCTTTATCGAGCGTTGCTCCCAAGGAAGCTCGGCCCTTAAAGCTTTAAACAAGTGGTCAGATTCTTGATGCGAGAAGAAGTTCGATTTAAATAAGATCTCTCCCTGCTCTACCTGTTGCCAATCTGCGGTCATTATTGCTCCCTGCTAAAAACAAAAAGTCGGACACTAGGTCCGACTTTAATCTGATTAGAATGCACCAAGATAACTCTTGATGGCCGATAGCCTCAAAGTGGCACCACCTAGCATATCGATAGGACCAAACAGGCTAAATGGTTTCTTAGCACTTACCCATGCCGAACCGCGCGCACCTACTGGTATATCTATACCCTCCGGCTCTTCAAATTCGATCAAAATAGTACGACCGATATTACGCGAGTTACGGAAGATCTGCTGCGCAACATTAGACTCACCACTAAAGTGAGTGCCTGCGCCTCACCCGTTGCTCCAGTTAACGAGTGCACCCGGCCACGGAAGATATGACCCGGATACGCGTCTACATAAAACTCAGCAAACTGTCCTTTTTCTATCTTTGACCATAGCTGATCCGGCACACGCATCTCTAGGATTTTAGTATCTGTGTTCCAGATCTGAACGTTACCAAATCGAGAGCCTGCTGCAGTATCCAGCCTAGTCACCACACCATCGAACGGCGCGCGAACAACTAGGCGATCTTTTTCGAACTCAACCTGCTCAATCTTAGCTTCGATAGAGGCTTTCTGGTGTTCGATATTGGCAATCTGAGCCTTGATTTCCATCTGCTGGAAGTAGATCTGGTCAATCTTGGCCTGAAGTACCAATAGCTCAAGCTTTTGGTCTTCTAACATGCCCTCAGCATTCTCAATATCACGAGGGGAATAAGCATCCTTAGTAGACTTCATACGCTCGATATCCCTCTTAGTCTGCTTGATCTTTACCTTGATCTGCGACTTTCTGGCCTCAAGCTCATTACTAATATCGATGGTCTTCAGCTTAGCCTTAAGCTCGGCTGAATTGTCGGTCATAGCCAACTGGCTTCTAAGTCAGCAAGCTGATTCTCTTCGTTATTGTCCACCAAGGTATAAAGGATTTGTCCCTTCTTCACCTTCTGGTTGTGGTCAATAAAATAGGTTTCAACTGAATCTGTGGCTGGACTCAGGATAGCTGACTGGGCGCGAACGACCGCACTGTTGGTCAGGTCCACTGGCGAGTAGTGTCTGTGAGCAAAATACACCGCCACATTCATCGCAACGCCTATGAAGATCATGATGCCGTAGTTAACCTTAGTCGGCTTAACTAGCTTGGTCTTGATCAGTAGCCAGCAGATAAAGATATAGGGATAGAGTAGCTCTTTCATTATGCGGCTCTCCCTTTAATAACATTGGCAATCTTGCTCCAATCGGTTACCACGATAAGGATGGCAGCAATCCACAACCAGCCCCAGAAGAAGCCAAGCATACAAAGCCAAAACACCAGTTTCGCCTGTCCGGTATGTTCAGAGTGTTTCTTTGGCATAGAGTGCACTACCCAGTACCCCCAGACCGCAAGGCTTAGGGTTAACAAGGTCATGGCTGCTAGAAAGCCCATAAATACTGGCTTATCAAATAGCTTTGCCTTCAAAGGAGAGACGTTTGTCCAATACTCTGCAGGGATATCATTGCCATGCACGGTAAAGGCTAAACCAAAGAACTTGGCTAGACCTAGGAAAGCCAAGATACCCACTAGGATATAGACCTTCTTTTTATGCTTAGCCCACATAGGCGCCTCCCAATGTTGAGAGGAAATTAGGATTGTTCAGTGTCATAGCTCGCACCAATCTCGAAGTTAGAAAAAGGAATTGGGCGAATTTTTACTCAGTGAGCCTAGTTGCACATACCCATTTTGCGCCACTACCTTTAAGTCGTGGTACCAGATGGCAATGCTATTGACCTAGCTCAAGTATGCAGTTCCATAAAAAAAGGCCCTCAAACCGAAGTTCAAGGACCTTTCCACGGGAATTTATCTATTTAAGGTAAGGAGTTAGCCTTCACTCTGTTCTGATTTTTTGTCTTCAGACTCCATCTCAGCCAGCTTAGCCTCTAACTCTTTGATCTTAATCTCTGCTTCTAGCTCAGCTACACGCTTCTCGGCATCAGAGCGGTTATCTTGGCTCAAACCATCGGCTTGGATTTGGCTACGTTCTGTTTGACGCGCATCATCCACATCTTTCATCGAGCCTGCTACACCACCTGCTACAGCGCCCGCTGCCGCGCCTTTAGCTGCCAGGCTCGCATCGCCAGTCAAAGCACCGGCTGTCGCACCAAGCAGTGCACCGCCTACCGCACCTCGGTTGCGACTCGCATTCTTATTCTCAGCATCCAGTGCATCATTAGAGGCACAGCCTGTCACGGTGAACAGTGAAGCCAAAAGTAAAAGTAGAGTAGATTTAGAGCGAATTTTCATAGCAACCTCGTTGTCTCTGGTAACGGTGCCTATTTAACCACCAGCCTGAGATTCAAAATAGATCGCAAAGAATATAGCTGATATTTCTTTAATAAATATCCATGCCTCGTAACTGATATTTATATTTGAAATATCTGATCGCTAGTTGACACTAATGATTGCCGAGTCACATCTCCTTACATTAAGCGCATCAGATTCCACGACACAAAGAGAGATATGATGAAACGTCTTCCATTGTCACTAGCAATCATTACTGCACTTACCGCTACAACTTCAATTGCTTCAACCAGCGCAAGTGAAGCCCTACCGAACTTCAATGCAGAGTCCAAGCAAGCGACCGAATACACGACAGAGTTCAACAACTCTCTACGTAGCCAGCTTAACTTTGCTGATAAAAAAGACTTCGACTTGGCCGACAAGGGCTTTATCGCTCGTGAAGATAACCTAAAGATCATGAGCAAAGATGGTAAAAAGGTTGCTTGGGAACTGGTAGTTACGAGTTTCTGCTCGAGGGCAAAGACTTCGATAGCATCCATCCAAGTATGCAGCGTCAAGCGGTGCTGAACATGAAACACGGTCTGTATAAAGTGCGTGATGGCGTGTATCAGGTGCGTGGCTACGACTTGGCTAACATCACCTTTGTTCGTTCAGACAACGGTTGGATCGTATTTGACCCACTGACTATTCCAGAAACGGCAGAGGCAGCATATAAGCTATTTAAAGAGAACACTCCAGGTGGTGACCTACCCATCAAGGCCGTAGTTTATTCTCACTCACACGCTGACCACTTTGGTGGGGTTAAAGGCATCGTATCTCAAGCACAAGTGGACGCGGGTGAGGTAGAGATCATCGCACCACGCGGTTTCACCAAGCACTCTATTTCAGAAAACGTATTAGCTGGTACCGCGATGGCTCGTCGAGTGCTATATCAATACGGTACTTCGCTTGAAAAAGGTGCACAAGGTCAGGTAGATGCGGCTATTGGTAAGAGTGTGGCCTCTGGTGAACTGTCTCTGATCGTACCAACTATTGAGGTACAAGAAGATATCGCTTCGGTTGAAGTAGATGGTCTAGAGCTAGTAATGCAGAATGCTCCTGAGACAGAAGCGCCATCTGAGATGAACACCTATATCCCAGAGTACAAGACCTACTGGGGTGCAGAAACTACCGTTGGTGGCCTTCACAACCTATACACACTGCGCGGCGCATTCGTACGTGACTCACTGCAGTGGCAGATGTCATCAACGAAGCCTGTACGAGTTCGGTCATAAGTCAGAGGTACTTATCGCCTCTCACAGTTGGCCACGTTGGGGCAATGACAACGTGGTGGACTTCCTTGAGAAGCAGCGGGATATGTATGGCTACCTACACGATGAGTCCCTGCGTCTGGCAAACCACGGTGTAAACATCAACGATATCCAAGATGAGTTTGTGGTACCTGATGCCCTAGCTAACGAATGGTATCTACGAGGCTATCACGGCTCTTATCACCGTAACGCAAAAGCGGTGCTCAATAAGTACCTTGCTATTTTGATATGAATCCAGCCAACCTTATCCCGCACAATACCACGGAATCAGCAAAGCGATATGTTGAAGATTTTGGTGCCGACAACATCATGCGTGCAGGCTTTGATGCCTATCAACGTGGTGACTATCGCTGGTGTGCAGAGATAGTAAACAAGGTGGTATTTGCTGAGCCAGAAAACAAGCAAGCGCGATTCCTACAAGCAGACTGTCTAGAACAGCTCGGCTATCAGAGTGAATCTTCTGGTGAGCGCAACGTATTCTTGGTGGGTGCGGATGAGCTTCGCCGCGGCATCGTTAAGGCGCATCGACCAAGACGGCCTCTGCTGACATGATTCAAAACATGCCAACCGAGGACTTCCTTAACTATATGGCGTGCGCCTAAACGGTCCAAAAGCAGCTGCAGATAAGTTTGAGATGCGTGCGAATTTGGCAATTCAAGATGAAGAACAGAAGTTTGCTATCGAGGTTAAGAACGGTCGCATGAGTTCTATCGAAGGCTATGATGTGCAAAACCCGCACTTTAGCTTGAGCATGGAACGTAAGACCCTAGATAAGCTTCTTACCCAACAAGCCACCATGCAACAGCTGATCAAGTCAGGTGAAATTCAAGCAAATGGTGAGCTAGAGAAATTGGGCGAACTGACGGCTTACCTAGATAACTTCGAGATGTACTTCAACGTTATCGAGCCTCAAGACCATTCAGGCTATAGCGTAGGTTACTCAAGCACAGGTGAATCGCCAATCAACAGATAATAATAACAGCGTCATTGGCTGACTTAAGGCCCCGAAAGGGGCCTTTATTAGTAAAGAGGACATACCATGAAGTCGATTATCACTATCGCCGCGATTACCGCCCTTTTCTCTTCTAGCCTGTTTGCATGTGTCATGGATGGTGTGGGCACAGGAGCGCTATATACAGTGCCAAAGCAAACCTTTTCCGTTCAACTTGCCACCCACAAAGCCCTAAAACAGCAAAAGTTTTCAGCAGCTCAAGGAGCCAGGTACGACCAAAAGATGATGATGTTGGTGTATCAACTCAAGCAACGCATGCAAGGTAAGCTAAATCCCGCAATTCAAGGCAGTTGGTATCTGTTTGAAACCAGCGAAGGGCACTACCTTAGACTCGATATCAATGAAGGTAAGTTAGACATCAAACAGCATGAAGTACCCGCTGGTGATGTAGAGGACGCCATCCTAATCGATGTGGATGCATTAGCGGCAATACTGCAGAATCAAATAAATCTTGAGCAGGCTAAACAACTTGGTGTTATTCACCTGCCACAAGGTATAGAAGGTTTACTTCAAAGCTAGGGCTTTATGCCAACGCCTTATGCATCACCTTAGTGACATGCTCTCTTAGCCATTGGTTGGCTGAGTTGTCACTCAAGCGCGTGTTCCACACAAGATAGGTGTGGTATTTATCCTCCTCAAACGGAAACGGCAAAATATCCAAATTAAAGATATCTTTGTACTGCTTAGCTAGGTGCATAGGAACCGTGCCTACCGCTTCGCTTTGCGCTACCGCCCCCATAATACCGACCAAAGAGGCATGCTCACTGTATACCTTTCGCATAGGTAGCACCTCACTCACCAACATCCCCACAAAGGAAAGGCTATGGCGACGAAGGTTCAACATGGCATGCTTCTCTGCCATATAGCTCTCTTTGCTAATGCTATCTTGGGTCAGCCTTGGGTGGTCCTTTCGAACCACACAGCAGAGCAGGTTGTCGGTTAACAGTTGAGACTGATAGATTCGAGAAGACGGCTTGATGACGTCTAAAACCAAATCGACTCTGTCATCACTAAGGTGCTCATAAATCTCTTGCTCGGTAGGCGGCAACTCTTTGACTATTACTTCTAGCCCTTCCGGCATAGGATTGTCTTGCAGCGCCTGTTGCAAGATATACAAAAGCCCCTCATTGCAGTACACCTCGAAGCTTCGCAGACTCTGCTCTGGCTCAAAGGTCTCGATGCCCGAAAGGGACCTCTCGATATCTAATAGTGGCATTGAGACTCGTTGATAAAGGTCTTGAGCAAAGCGAGTCGGCTTGATGCCTCGTCCTGTGCGAGAAAAGAGCTCCTGACCTGCCCCCTCTTTAAGTCTCGCCAAAGCATTACTCACCGCAGACTGGGTCATATCCAGCTCATCGGCTGCTTTGGTTACCGACTGACTGCGATAAGCAGCCACAAACACCCGCAAAAGGTTCAGGTCAAAATGTTTACTCTTAGTTCTCATAGATTCTCATCAGCTGGGAAGGTGACGCCAGTTTGGCGACGTATCTCAGTGATCAGTTTAGACACAGTTAGCGCGCGCTGTTTGGCTTCTTCTTTTATCTCACCACTTTTTATGCAATCTGCGAACGCAAGCGCCTCATAGTACATAGGGTTTGAATGTTGTTGCTGAGTGAGGTCAATAGGCGCTTTGTCTCTTTGATGAAATGAAACCGAGTTGCAAAGAGCTATCATGTCCGTTTGCAATGTGCCTTTTTCTCCTTGCACCTCACAAGGCAAGAAGCTGTCATTGACCTTAGAGTGAGTCAGAACCGCATCAAATTCACCATAGTTCAGAATGACACTACCGTGGCCATCCACACCTGTGTCCAACTTAACCGCATCCGCCTTAACCGACTTTGGTTCACCGAAAAGCGCAACTGCTGCTGAGACACAGTAGAAGCCGATGTCCATGATGGAGCCATTTGAGAAAGCTGGATTGAAGGTATTCGGGTTCTCCCCATCGAGATACTTTTGATAGCGAGAAGAGTATTGGCAATAGTGAATATTCGCCTTTCTCACCTGTCCTAGGCGCTCTAGGTTCTGTTTTAGTACCACAAAGTTTGGCAGATACTCAGACATGTACGCCTCAAACAGCACCACACCACAACGCTCTGCTACCTCAAACATCTGCTTGGCAAGTGCGAAATTGGATGCCATTGGCTTTTCAACGATGACGTGCTTACCCGCTTCCATCATCTGTATCGCTTGAGGAGCGTGTAGCGAGTTGGGGCTCGCAATATAAATGCAGTCAGCCTCACTACTCGCGAGCTCTTCTAAATCCGTAAAGGTGCGAGTGACATCAAACTTACTAGCAAACGCTTTGGCTGAGTCTTGATTGCGAGAATAAACCGCGAACAGTTCAAATTGGTCAGTATCTAGGGCGGCGCGCACAAAGCGCTCAGTGATCCAGTTGGTGCCAACGATGGCCAGTTTCAACATCTTTTCCTACCTTGGAGCATTTTAATTTCGAGGCACTATAGCATGCTAGGGGTCGCCAAATTTGAGCAAAACTGGGGGTAATAATTATTTCATTGTTAAAAATAAATATTTTGCGCTAAAACCTTGTTCTAAGACAAATCTGAGCCGTGAATTCAGTCTCGTAAGGTGTTAGAATCCGACACCATCAAGAAATTTTATTACATTTCTCATTTTGTCTATTACTTCACTGAAAATGTGAGCAAAAGCAAAAAACTGAGAGGTGAACCGCTTTAGAATCGGCTTCAAAGCTGCTTTCAAAGCAAAATTCGTCAGAATTTCCCAATAGGGTCCTGGTAACCGTACAGGCACAGCGATGTAAGTGCTGACGGTAAATTTTGTAATTTAATTACAAATGAAGTAATATAGCCGCCAGTATCCTATTTGAACTTACATAATACTTACCGGAGAGTATTTTCCATGAAAAAGACCAAAATCGTATGTACGATTGGCCCTAAAACTGAGTCTGTAGAGAAGCTAACTGAGCTAGTGAACGCTGGCATGAACGTAATGCGTTTGAACTTCTCTCACGGTGACTTCGCTGAGCACTCTGCGCGTATCGAGAACTTCCGCACAGTAATGGCGAACACAGGTAAGCAACTAGCTATCCTACTTGACACTAAAGGTCCAGAAATCCGTACTATCAAGCTAGAAGGCGGCAATGACGTTGATCTAGTAGCTGGTCAAGAGTTCACATTCACTACTGACACTTCTGTAGTTGGTAACAAAGAAACTGTAGCGGTAACTTACGCTGGTTTCGCTAAAGACCTAACTGCTGGTAACACTATCCTAGTAGACGACGGTCTAATCGAAATGGAAGTGCTTTCTACTACTGAAACTGAAGTTAAGTGTAAAGTTCTTAACAACGGTGCACTAGGCGAAAACAAAGGTGTTAACCTTCCTGGCGTATCTGTACAGCTTCCAGCTCTTTCTGAGAAAGACAAAGCTGACCTTAAGTTCGGTTGTGAGCAAGGCGTTGATTTCGTTGCTGCTTCTTTCATTCGTAAAGAAGAAGACGTTAAAGAAATCCGTGAGCTTCTAAACGCGAACGGTGGCGAGAACATCCACATCATCTCTAAGATTGAGAACCAAGAAGGTGTAGACAACTTCGACGCTATCCTTGAAGCTTCTGACGGCATCATGGTTGCTCGTGGTGACCTAGGTGTTGAAATCCCAGCTGAAGAAGTAATCTTCGCTCAGAAGATGATGATTGAGAAGTGTAACCGCGCTCGTAAGATGGTTATCACTGCAACTCAAATGCTTGACTCAATGATCCAAAACCCACGTCCTACTCGTGCGGAAGCTGGTGACGTTGCGAACGCAGTAATGGACGGTACTGACGCAGTAATGCTTTCTGGTGAAACTGCTAAAGGTAAGTACCCAGTAGAAGCTGTTACTATCATGGCTCAAATCTGTGCACGTACTGACGGCGCTCTAAAAGCTGAACTAGGTTCTCGTCTAGACAGCCCACGTCTACGTATCACTGAAGCTGTATGTAAAGGCGCTGTAGACACTGCTGAGAAGCTAGCTGCTCCTCTAATCGTTGTTGCTACTGAAGCTGGTAAGTCTGCACGTTCTGTACGTAAATACTTCCCAACTGCAAACATCATTGCTGTAACTACTAACACTAAGACTGCTGCTCAGCTAGTTCTAACTAAAGGTGTTACTCCAGTAGTTGTTGACTCTATCGAGAGCACTGATGCGTTCTACATGGCTGGTAAAGAGATTGCTCTTGAGACTGGTCTTGGTAAGAAAGGCGACATCGTAATCATGGTTTCTGGTGCACTAGTTGCTTCAGGCACTACTAACACTGCTTCTGTACACGTACTGTAATTTACAGACCTGTTTAGATGCTAAAAAGAGAGCCAATTGGCTCTCTTTTTTGTTTTCTTAGAAAAGAAAATTAATAAGCGAACAGCTCTCGCCTATGGGTGTTCATCAGAAGCGCCATCGCCAGAAAATAGATAGGGTTCACCGTCATACCCATCAACATCAAGCCACCAACAATCAATCGAACAAACGCACTCTTTAGCATATCTCGCCTCTTCTTCTAACCAGAGCACAATTCCGTTTCTGTCTGGGCGATTAAAATTTGCACGAATCTTATCGGTTAAATTTCAAACAATCAAGCACCTTCAACTGAGTATTCGTTTTCACTCAAATTTTTGCACTAAAAAAGCCACTCCTTTTCAGAAGTAACTTTTGTTGTATCACAGTTTTGTTTGGGTGTGATTAAGGCTTGAGTGTACGCTCACCACGAGCAATACCTACTACTCCGCTTCGAGCCACCTCAATAACATCGGTGATCTCTGATACCGCCTTGATAAAGGCATCCAGCTTCTCACTGGTACCCGCAAGTTGAACCGTATACTGAGATGCCGTCACATCCACTATCTGCCCTCGGAAGATATCTGCGGTACGCTTTACCTCTGCACGAGCAAAACCTGATGCCTTGAGCTTCACCATCATCAGCTCGCGCTCGATGTGTTCAAACTCAGTGACTTCTTGCACCTTGAGCACATCGATAAGCTTATGCAGTTGCTTTTGGATCTGCTCTAGCTGAAGCTCATCGGTCTCAGTGGTGATGTTTAGACGCGATAGGGTTTCATCATCAGTCGGAGATACGGTCAGGGATTCGATGTTGTAACCACGTTGAGAAAACAGACCTACAACGCGAGACAGGGCCCCTGATTGGTTTTCCATTAACAGCGAAATAATGTGTCTCATGTTAGGTTCTCTCCGTCTTGCTCAACCACATCTTATCCATACCCTCGCCTTTGATCTGCATTGGGTATACGTGCTCTGTCTCATCTACGCTGATATCCACAAACACCAGCCTGTCTTTCATCGCCAACGCCTTCTCAAGGCCCGACTCTAGTTCATCTGGAGATTGGATTCTGATACCCACGTGACCATAGGCCTCAGCGATAGCGGCAAAGTCTGGTACTGAGCTCATATATGAGTTGGAGTGACGACCTTGATAGATGATGTCCTGCCACTGCTTAACCATACCTAAAAAGCGGTTGTTCAGGTTGATGATCTTAACTGGAATATCGTATTGCAGCGCAGTAGATAGCTCTTGAATATTCATCTGAATACTGCCATCACCGGTTACCACCACTACCTCTTCTTCAGGGTGAGCGAACTTAACTCCCATACCAGCAGGCAGGCCAAAGCCCATGGTGCCTAAGCCACCAGAGTTGATCCAACGACGTGATTTCTTGAACGGATAATAAAGCGCTGCAAACATCTGATGCTGACCCACATCCGATGCCACATAGGCATCACCATTGGTCAATTTATGTAGGGTTTCAATAACCTGTTGTGGCTTGATACGCTCTGCAGAGGTTTCATAAGAAAGACACTCTTTCTCACGCCAGGTCTCGATCTCGCTCCACCAAGTATCCAGTGCCTCTTTATCGTTGCGCGCGTCATTAGTGCTCAGCAGTGAAGTTAGGCTTTGCAGTACCTTCTCCGCTGAACCCACGATTGGCAAATCTACACGTACGTTCTTCGAAATAGAAGAAGGGTCGATATCGATGTGGATAACCTTAGCGTTTGGACAATACTTCTCTAGGTTGTTGGTGGTACGGTCGTCAAAGCGTACACCCACACCGAAGATAAGGTCGGCGTTATGCATCGCCATATTGGCTTCATAGGTACCGTGCATGCCTAACATGCCTAGAGAATTCTTGTGCATTCCAGGGAAGGCACCAAGTCCCATTAGCGTACTTACTACAGGGATATTCAGCTCTTCAGCAAGCTGAACTAGGTATTCGTCAGATTCGGAGATTACCGCACCACCACCAACGTAAAGGACAGGTTTCTTCGCCTCAAGAAGCGCTTTCAACGCCTTCTTGATCTGTCCCTTGTGACCTGAGGTCGTCGGATTATAAGAACGCATCTTAACCGACTCAGGATACTCGTATGGCAGTTTGATTAGCGGGTTCATCACATCCTTTGGCAGGTCGATAAGCACAGGGCCTGGGCGACCGGTGGATGCAATATAGAATGCTTTTTTAATAGTCTCTGGGATGTCTTCAGCGCGCTTGACTAGGAAGCTGTGTTTTACCACAGGTCGAGATACACCCACGATATCGCACTCTTGGAAGGCGTCATTACCGATAAGGTTGTTCGGTACGTTGCCGGTGATCACTATCATAGGGATAGAGTCCATATAAGCGGTTGCGATACCTGTGATGGTATTAGTTGCGCCAGGGCCAGAGCAGGTCATAACCACGCCAGGCTTACCTGTAGCTCGGGCATAGCCGTCTGCCATGTGGGTAGCCGCTTGTTCGTGTCGAACCAATACGTGCTTGATCTGATCTGCTTTTGCGTGAAGGGCATCGTAGATGTCGAGAACTGAACCGCCCGGATAGCCAAAGATTTGCTCTACTTGTTCTTCAATCAATGACTGGACGACCATCTCAGCGCCGGATAGCATTTCCATTAACTTCTCCTTACCGTCATTAGCCATTGGTGTATGAACTAAGCGGTTTGACATAGTTTAGGGCTTATTCGTAGCCTAATCGTGAAATCCTCGCTTCCTCAGGGGCTATAAGCTCATGTGAAGCCTGTTCTTACTATGTTTCTGAACCTGCCATAGCAGGTGCAGAATAACCTGTCCAAGATAACGCTTTTAACCCACAAATGTCTACGTAAAAAATACAATTCATTAACAGGGTTTCACAGAAACTGGTTTTAGAGATAAAGAGCATTAATAACCCATTGATATAAAACAAAAAGGCCACTGAGGTTATTCACACTCAGTGGCCTTTAAATCTTAACTTTTTAGAAATTAATGCTTAGGTTTTGCCTTATGGTTGCCACCTTCATCATACATATCTTCGATTTCGTCCTGATAACGCTCGTTGATCACCTTACGACGTAGCTTTTGGGTAGGGGTTAATTCGCCCTTCTCCATAGAGAACGCCTTAGGTAGCAATTTGAACTTCTTAACCTGCTCAAATTTAGCTAGGTTCTGTTGTAGCTCTGCAACACGCGCCTCAAGCATCTCAACGATCTGGCTGTGCTTAATCAGGTCGACCTTGTCGTGATACTTGATGTTCAGCTCTTTGGCGTGCTCTTCTAGCGCTTCGTAGCTAGGAACAATAAGCGCCGATACAAACTTACGCGTATCTGCGATAACCGCGATCTGCTCGATAAAGTGGTCTTTACCTATAGTACCTTCAACAACCTGAGGAGCGATATACTTACCACCCGAGGTTTCATTAGCTCTTTGATGCGATCGGTAATGAATAGGTTGCCATTATCGTCGAAATGACCTGCATCACCGGTTTTCAAGAAGCCGTGCTCATCGAAGGTCTTAGCTGTTTCTTCAGGTAGCTTGTAATAGCCGCGCATCACCATAGGACCACGCACTAGGATTTCGTTGTTCTCGCCAATCTTCACCTGTGCACCCGGCATTGAGGTACCGATAGAATCAGGGTTGAAGGCAGGCTCATCCCAACAAGATACAGTTGCGGTAGTCTCTGTCATGCCGTAGCCAAGCTTAACGTTTAGGCCTAGTGCATGGAAGAAGCGACCGATAGTCTCATCCAGTTTCGCACCACCACACGGCATCATCTTAATGCGACCACCGAGCAGTTCACGAAGTTTAGCTAGCACTAGTTTATCCGCTAGAGCATGGCTCTTCTTCAGCATCAATGAAGGCTCACGGCCCTCTTGCTTGCATAGTGCCATACGTGCGCCCATGTTCACCGCCCAAGTAAACATAGCTTTTTTCACGAATGAAGCGCGAGATACCTTTTCATGAATAGCAGAGAAGATCTTCTCGTAGAAACGCGGTACTGCGCACATTACCGTAGGCTTAACCTCACCTAGGGCTTCACGCACCTGCATGGTGTCGATTAGATAGCAGTTAGTGGCGCCTTTATACAGCACGTACATGGTCCAAGCGCGCTCGAACACGTGAGAAAGCGGAAGGAAACATAGAGATACGTCATCTTCGCCTAGGCTCAATCTCTCGTCATGGCCTTTAAGTTGCGAGGCAAAGTTAGCGTAATCTAGCATTACGCCCTTTGGCTGGCCTGTCGTACCTGAGGTATAGATAAGGGTAACTAGGTCATCTAGGTTGGCATCTTCAATGCGCTGATCTAGCTCCTGCTGCAGCTCAGGCTTTTCAGCTGATGCCTGTTGACCTTGCTCGATGAAAGCATCCCAAGACAGAACATTTGAGTGTTCGCCAAGGTTGATGTCCTCGCTCATTGCCACGATAAGCTCTAGTTGAGGGCATTCATCGAAGATAGATACGGCCGCATCGTACTGCTCTTGTTCACCAACAAACAGCACCTTAACGTCCGCATTTTCAATTACATATGCAGATTGCTCTGCGGTATTGGTTGGATAGATAGGCACAGTCACTAGGCGTGCTTGCAGCGATCCCAAATCAGCCATGCTCCACTTTGGCATGTTATTGGAATTGATACCTACCTTATCTTGAACACTCAATCCTTGAGCCATCAGAGCCAGCGATACAGCATCCATTTGCTGTCCAAATTGCTTCCAAGAGATACCTTGCCAATCACCCCCAACCTTGTGTTTTAGGGCGATCTTATCTCCTCCGTCAATGGCGCGCTGACGTACTTTTTTGACAATATGAAACTCTGTGATGGTCATAACCTTACCTTTTGGCTTACACCTGTAAGCTGAGTGAGCGCCTAGTCTACATCCGAGTAAATAAAACGCAATTATATTGCGTTGAACGCTATACAAAATGCGACATCCGCCACGTTCTCTTTTCCCCATAAGGTAGTAGTTACAAGGATTTGGACATAAAAAAGCACTGTAAATTTGATCTACAGTGCTTTTGTAACTGAATGTAATCTTTTGGCTTAGAAACCAGTAGCTTCTTCCGATGCAACCTCGCCACAAATCGCCATCAATTGGTCACGCATCCAGGTGTGAGCGCCATCTTTTTGGATAGACTCATGCCAGGTCAGATATGCCTTCACTTGCTTCTCTGCTTTCGGATAAGGAATGGTTTGGATGCCTAGGCTGTCTGGGAAGTACTTAGTGATCCAGCTTGGTACCGCACAGATAAGCTCAGACTGAGCGGCAACTGCAATAAGGTTACCTAGGGTTGCGCCTTGATAGCTGTCTCACAGTCTAGATTCTTATAGATAAGCTCGTTAAAGCTCACCATGCCATTCACGCGAGATAGACGAGCGTGCTTTTCATTTTGGAACTGCTCTAGATTCATCGAGCTTACGCCACCAAGACGAGGATGGTTTTTCGAACACACTACTACTAGCTCATCAGAGAAGATCTCTGTGCTTACAAAGCCTTCTTTTTCAAACTTCGCGTAATCGATAACAAAATCGATATCCTGATACTTGAGCTTCTCTTCTAATGTATTGCCCGCTAGAGAGTCTAGCTTAAGGGTAACATTCGGAGCTTGTGCCGCTACATCACGCATCAGACGAGGGGCAAAACGCACATCATTTGGTGTGCAGATAGCCACTGAGAAGTTGCGAGTCGAAGTCACAGGATCAAAGCTTGCGCCTGGTAGTTCATTCTTAATTAGCTGCAGCGCCTGACGCACTGGGCCAAATAGTTGGCGTGCACGCAACGTTGGCGCAATACCGCGACCTTGACGCATGAAAAGTTCGTCTTGGAACATTACCTTTAATCGTGCCACTGCGTTACTCACCGCTGGCTGCGACATATTTAGATTTTGTGCCGCACGGGTAATGTTTTGCTCTTGCATTACTGCATCAAAAACCGTCAATAGGTTTAGATCCACACCACGCAAGTTACTCTCTTGACGAACTCCTTTTGTCACTGTGTTTTGGGTATTGCTAGTCAACATATCGTTTGTCTCTTTCAAATAAGTTCACCGAACTGGATTTATGCGAGTACATACATATCTGTAAGTACTCATTTATCTTTCAGTCATCAACTGGATGAATAATCAACGACGGCTACTATCTGGCAAAAACATTCACCGTGCCAAACGATTTGACAAAGAATCAGTACATTTTAGCACCACTTTATAAAACCCCTTTTAGATCAAGGCGTTGATATAAGTGTAAAAACATATAAATTAGCTTTTAGTAGACTTTTTGATGCAAAAATGAAAATCAGCGTTCCATTTAAGTAACGAAAGAGACAAAAAAACCGACGTTTGTCAGCGTCGGTTCTGCATATTTAACGAGAGCTATAACTCTATTCTATCAATCCATCAGGTGGGTGCAGTGGCTAGGAAAATCGACCTGTTTCCATAAAGCATCACTCAACTTCTGTTGTTGATCCCACTCTCCTTCCACAACCCACTGTGAGATCGCAGAGGCGACATCAGGATAAGAGATAGGATCCGGCTTATCTTCTTCGAGCCAGCTTCGCACTATGCTAGGTTCAAGCTCCAGCATTGCCTTACCCAGGCCAAGATAGTCGATAGTAGCAACATTGCTTTGCTGCTCAAACTGACCTTCCAATGGCTTCAACAATAATTTCTTACCTAGACTCAACGCCTCAGATGGCAACTCAAATCCGCCGTTGGCGATCACCCCTTGACAGGCAAACAGGTCTCTTTGAAATTCACCCACAGAGAGAGGACGAAACTGAATATTCTGATAGTCATCCGCGTTTCGCACATCCGGGTGATAGCAACGGAATTGATACTCACCGAAGCGTTGCAGCAATTCACTCACCTGCTTGAGATCCTCAAAAGGCAGATACACCAAGATAAAGTCTTGTTCACTCACCTCCATAGGCGCATCTATGTGCACTATAGGTGGCAATATAGGTTGGTCGAAATGATACCAATGCAGTCCTAGATGGAAATCGGCTGGTGCGAAGTGATGGATAATGGTCTTATCCATCAAACCAAAGCCTTTCTTTGGCACATGATATCGGAATGCATTCTGGTGGCTGATACCGATACATGGCACGTCTTGCTTTCGGGCAGCCCAAGCGGTAACAGGTTCGAAGTCATTCAGCACTAGATCGTATTCCTTGACGTTAACTGCGCTGATATCCTGAAACAGCTCTACCAAATTATTGCTAGTCGCTGTCTTGATGTAATCCACCTTGCCCTTACTGGAGTTAAAGGTCAGCCCAGAGAAGGTGCGGTAATCATCAAACACATCCATAGAAAAGTACTTCTGTTTCTCTCTACCAGAGAATACAAAGTCGACTTCAATGCCATCGGTACGTTTTAGCGCTTTTGCCATCGCCCTCGCGCGAGCAATATGACCGTTTCCCGTCCCTTGGACGCCATATAGAATCTTCAATTTAAACTCCTACAATCCACATTGCGGTCAAGGTCGCAGAAACGCCCAGAATCACACCCGCTACGATATCGCTAAAGAAATGCACCCCAAGCAGGATACGAGATAGGGCTATCATGGCTGCCCAAGGCACGGCAATCAGAGCCAAACTAGGAAAGAACACGCAGATCAAGGTCGCCATTATGGTTGCAGCTGCAGTGTGCCCAGAAGGCATGCTGTATTTGTCCGACGGCTCAATAAAGTTACAGATTTGCGTTGAGAGGTCATGAGGCGACGGCGACGGAAGCTGTTCTTCGCTATCCAATAGATAGGCAGTTCAATGGCAAAGGCTATCAGGCCACACACGAGTAGCAGTTTGCCAAGAACCGGATCGGCAATCCAAGCCATCAAGCAATTACAGGGTATAGGTGCCCATCGCCAGAATGAGAAACTGCGCGGCTAAATTGCCCAACCTGATTGGCATATCTATGCCCAACACACAGATGTGAGAACGCTAGATCGAACCTAACTATGGGGTTGATGCGCGTAATTTGTTGCGTTTGTAGGTCAAAGCTGCTCATGGCACCTCCCTGTCCTTTTGCGATGAATTACTAAGCAAGTTAATCATCGCAAGTGACAGAGAGGTGACGTTTTCCGATCAGCTAGATTACAGTTTTAAAAAGTTTTGGTTTCTATGTTTGTTTAGCTAAGCACTCAAATCCTCGTGCTTCACTACCTTGCCAAAATCCGCGAGGATGGCGTAGGCACACGGCACCATAAACAGCACCAAGATAGTGGATGCGAAGATACCGAATACAATAGAGATAACCAGAGGTTGGATAACCTGTGCCTGAAGGCTAGTCTCTAGCAATAGAGGTAATAGGCCTGCTGCCGTGGTCATAGAGGTAATGAACACGGCGCGGAAGCGCTCACGGCTCGCCTTGACCACTGAGTCGTGCACACTATCCCCTTCATCCACGTGATGGCGGATATACTGCACCAAGAGTATGGAGTCGTTAACCACGATACCCGCAAGAGACACAAAGCCCATCATACTCGGCATACTCATATTGTGTCCGAGTAGGAAATGCCCCAGATAACCCCGATAAACGCCAGCGGGATAGCAAGCATTACCACGAAAGGTTCTAGGTAACTACGGAATTGATAGCTCAAGATGGCAAACACCCCAAACAAGCCTACTAAGAAGCCCTTACCCATGGATGCGCCGGTTTTAGCCGAGTCCTTAGACTCACCT
Source organism: Vibrio sp. JCM 19236 (assembly GCA_000830455.1). Taxonomy (GTDB): domain Bacteria; phylum Pseudomonadota; class Gammaproteobacteria; order Enterobacterales; family Vibrionaceae; genus Vibrio. The sequence continues at coordinate 74,139 of BBSB01000004.1, read as the reverse complement.
TCAAAATCAAAGCGCAGCCCCGGATATTTGCTCTTAAGCTCTGGCAGTTCCCGCTTCATAAAGGTATTTAGGATTTCCCCTGAGCTTGCTTTTGAGTTATCAACATCGGCAAATACACTCACCGTACGCAGACCATTAACTCGCTCGATACGCACATAGTTACGCTGGAAATCAAAGGTCGCGATGCTGGCTAGAGGTATCTGTGCGCCATCATTGGTGATGATAGGGAAGTTAGCTAAGCGCTCGATATCTCCCGCAACCTCTTTATCGAGACGCACCTCTATCTTGATGTTCTCTACACCTACCTGAATCTCATCGGCAGTCTGACCATAAAATGCAGCACGGAGCTGATTAGCAATCATCTGTCCGTTCACACCATAGGTTTCAGCGCCGGGACGAAGCTTAACCAACACCTCTTCCTTACCCATACGCATATCATCCAATACACCGTGTACGCCGTCGAACTCATTCAGGTAAGACTGAATCTCAATGGAAGCGGCTTTTAGCTCACGCAGATCATCGTGCTGTACTCGGATCTCAATGGCTCGGCCACCCGGGCCCATGGTTGGCTGTTTGAACACCATAGAAATAGGTGTGGCTAACTCACTCACATCCTCACGCCAAGCATCAACAAAATCATCGATAAGAGTATTTCGAATCTCCGCGCCAAGAAAGTCTAACCGCACTGTAGCTAGGTGCGGACCAGATTCGTTGGCATCAGCATTGGTATTGAAACTGGCGGTAATGTGCTGCACCAAAGGCTCACCGCCTTCCATCTCCTGAGACCATTTTTTGTCTAGCTTTTCCGCTGACGCAATAAGCTTATCCACTACTGCTTCCGTTTGGCTCAATGATGCGCCCGGAGGCAAAATGATACGAGCCTCGGCAATATCACCATCTAGCTCTGGAAAAGGCACAAACTTAAGATGCCCACCGGCTAATAGAGAGATAGAGATGAGCAAGGTGGCAATCACTCCGCCCATAAATAGGTAGCGATACTCAACCGCTTTATCGACTGCGTTTACTAGCGTGGTATTTCTAAAGTGTTCAAACTTCTCAAGGAATACTCGCTTGAATTTAAGGTCTGGGCGCTCTTTCTTCTTTGCGTGTAAAGAATGCGCAAGGTGGTGAGGCAGGATCAGGAAGGCTTCCACCAAGCTCAAAGAGAGCACCAGTATCAATACCTGAGGCACAGCCTTAAGCACGGCACCCATCTCACCATCTAGGAACAGCAGACTACCGAAGATACAGATGGTGGTTAGGAATGACGACAATACCCTGGGAAGACCTTACGCACCCCGTTATACACGGCATCATCTATGCTCTGCCCCCTATCAAGGTGGGAGGCAATGGATTCGGCGATTACTATGGCATCATCATCATGATACCTATCGCCATAAGAAGACCCACCAGCGACATGATATTGATGGATATACCTAAATTAGCCATCAAGAAGATGCCACCAAGAAAGGCCACGGGAAGGCCAGCCGCTACCCAGAAGGAATAGCGTAAGCTGAAGAATAGCCACATGGTCAAGAACACCAACACTATACCCTGCCAACCGTTCTTCACCATCATGGTTAAACGGTCCCAAAGCACAGAGGATAGGTCGTTGGTGGTTTCGATTGTGACGCCATCTGGCGCAATATGGCGCTGTTCATCGACAAACTTAACTACTTGCTCTTTGATACGCAGGGCATCATCTTCCTTGTTCTTGCTCACCTTAAGGATGGCCGATGGCTTACCATCAAACAGCACCTTTTGCTCATCCAGTTCAAAGCGGTCAGTAATAGTCGCTACATCACGAAGACGAATCAGAGAGCCATTGGGGCCAGAGCCCACCACTATGCTTTCAAGCTCGGTCGGTGTAATGCGTCTTTCATCGAATCGAATCAGAAAGTTTTTATCTGGTGTTTCTACATTACCGCTGGGCAATTTTACGTTTTGTCTACCAATCTGCTCTGCAATATCACTGACGCTAAGGCCAAGTTGGCGCATGATCTGGGTGTCGAGCTCAACTCGGTATTGATGATCAGAAAAGCCTGATACCTGAACCAGTGAAACCCCATAGTCCAGCTTTAAAATACGCTTTAGTTTTTCAGCATAAGCCTTAAGCTCAGGCCAGCTAGTATCTGCGGTAATGGCGATATCGATAACCGGCTCATTCCAATCTAGCTCCTGAACCACTGGCGATTCAATCTGATCAGGAAAGTCATTGATGGCGTTGATCTGCGTTTGCACGTCAACCAGCATGCGACCGATATCAGCACTCTCATCCAACTTCAAGGTTAAACGCGCACTGCCTTCGATTGCCTCACACTTGGTTTCTTCAATGTTAGAGAGGCCATCGACGGCATCTTCCATACGCACACACAGGCTCTCTTCAACTTCCATCGGAGAAGCCCCAGGATAGACAATGGTGGCCATGATGTACGGAGGTGAAAACTCAGGGAAGGTCTCACGCTTGATGGTGCCAAGGGTCAGCACACCGACCAAGAGCAACAAGAACATCAACAGGTTGGCGGCGGTTGGGTGTCTCGCAAAAAAACGAATCACGCTTCGTCCTCCTGCTTATGTTCTTCGAGCTTAAGTGCCATGCCAGGGATTGCAGGTAAGAGATCGTTTAAGATCAGTTTGTCCCCTTGCTGGATCTCACCTTCAATCACCACCTGTTGATCACGGCGATACTGAACCTTCACTGGCAATATCACCAGCTTCTTATCTTTGAATAGATAGATCTTATTACCGTGCAGTGCTCTTTCAGGCACCACCCAACTTGCTGATGGCGCGCCTTCAATTTCAGCGCGCACCAACATACCACTCACAAGCGGTGGACCTGATTCAGCACTTAATTGACTGTAGTCTTGAGTGATCTCTAGGATAACCCCTGCAGTGGCTTGGCTAGGGTCGATAGAGTCTGAGATTCGAGCAACCTTTGCAGGCCAGGTAGCTTCAAAGCTGCCACTAGACAGCTTCACTTCTGCTTTTAGCTTGCCGATACTTGGCAATGGAGAGCCCACATCATCACGACTATCTGCTGAGATACTGCCAATCAGCTTCTGCACGTCATGAATAGAAAGCTGTGCCTCCACTTCCATCACATCCAAACCTTGCGCCATGATCATCTCTTGCTGCTGATTGACCACCTGATTGAGCTCAATTCCCACATCGGAGATCCTGAGATCGCGAGGCAGAACAATAGAGGTTTTCTCCAGCTGTCGCTCTGCTTCTTGTACCTTGGAGCGATTCACTTCAACAAGCGCTTCCGCGACACGCTTCTCGTCGGGATACAGTGCGAGCTGATTCTCGATATCCTGAACGACCTTTTGCTGTGCAAGATAAGACTGCTGCTGAGTATCTACATCCGATTGAGAGGCAACCTTCTTGTTTCTCAGGTCTTGCTTACGCTGAAGCTCTTTTTGCGATAGAACTAAACGATTTCTCTCTATTTTGACCGTGTTTTGGCGATTTTTATGTTCTAGTGCCAACTTCTTAAGCTGGGTTTCACTGCTGTTTAGATCCGCCTTTGCTTGAGTCAGCTTAAGCTCATAATCCAATGGGTCGATACGAATCACTTGTGTCCCCGCAGGCAAGATGCGACCACGCTCTAGATTAGGATGGCGATAAACTACTTTACCCGACACCTCGGCGATCGCCTTCCATTCAAACTTAGGCGCAACCTTGCCAAAGCCTATGGCCTCAGGAGCTATTTCTACAGGCTCTAATTCCATCACCTCGACTACGCGAGAGCGGTCTCCGGCAGGTTTTGTCGCAACCTCAGGTCGAGTCTCCATCATGATGATAAGTACAATCACCCCTACCGCTAAGGCAGGGAAAAACAACAGCTTTTTATTAATCTTCATTGGTCAAACTCGTTTTATCAGCGGGTTGCTGCAGGATGCCATTAAACATGACGTCAATGTTGTGAGCGAAAAGGTCATTTAAGAACTCGGGATCAAGCTCGATTCCATGCTTTTCTAATAGCGCATTCGGAGCGATAAAGGGGAATAACATCAAGCTAAGGATATTGAGTTTACACTTCTGTGGGTCCAGACCATCCCTGACGATTCCCTTTCCGCTATCAAACATACGCTCATTCATGTTCCCTACCATCTGCTCGAACATCTTATCGGTAAGTCTTCTCTGAACCTCTGAGGGTGGCATTCCCAATACACGAAACAACAATCGAGGGAATGCTAGGTCTTGGCTCATTACCTCAAAATGCAACCTCATCATCTCCACTAAGGTGTTAGAATCGGAGTTAGACAGTTTATTACGAGCGTGCGCCAAGATAGGAGCCATGACATGCAGAATCATGGCCTCGAACAGCCCCTCTTTATTCCCGAAGTAATAACGAATCATGCAGGATTAACCCCTGCCTTTTCCGCTAGCATTCGTGTAGAGACTTTCTCATACGGCATACTAGTGAACAGATGTTGCGCCTGTTCTATCAGTGCATCTCTTGCCTTAGTTTCAGAGGTCGGACGTCCTGCTTTTCTCACCCTATTCACTCTGTTAATTAATCAATTGATTAATTATAGCGATAAATTAACCAACTGATTAACAAACAAAATTAACCACAAACCGCAGTTTTGGATAATTTGGTTATCCCAGCGCAGATATGGCCTATATTTCTGCAATTTTAAATTTGCGCAAATTTATTCCACTTTATGCTTGACGCTCATGCCGGAAGTGCGGTACTAATTTGTTAACTTCGTTGATGGAATGTTTTTTAATATGAAATTTGGTGTATTCACTTCTCTACTGCTCCTCCTGATCGTGACTTAATCGCGCGGGTAGCTAGTGGGCGGAAAACGCCACCATCAACAAACAAACCCGCAAAGAGAATGCGGGTTTTTTGTATTTAAATCAAACAACGGAATAAGGAAGCCAACATGAGTGATCAGGTGATAATCTTTGACACTACATTACGTGACGGTGAGCAAGCACTGTCAGCGAGTCTAACGGTCAAAGAGAAACTGCAAATCGCATATGCCCTTGAGCGCTTGGGCGTTGATGTTATCGAAGCTGGCTTCCCTATCTCTTCTCCGGGTGATTTCGAGTCAGTTCAAACCATCGCAAAAAACATCAAAAACTCTCGCATCTGTGCCCTATCTCGCGCCGTTGCCAAAGACATTGATGCCGCAGCCGAAGCCTTGAAGGTTGCTGACCAATTCCGAATCCACACTTTTATCTCTACCTCTACTATTCACGTCCAAGACAAACTTCGCCGCAGTTACGATGATGTTATCGAAATGGGTGTGAACGCCGTTAAACATGCGCGTAAATACACTGATGATGTCGAGTTTTCATGCGAAGATGCAGGTCGTACTCCAATCGATAACCTGTGTCGTATGGTAGAAGCGGCTATCGATGCCGGTGCCAACACCATCAACATCCCAGATACCGTTGGTTACACAGTACCGAACGAATTCGGTGGCATTATCCAAACCCTTTTCAATCGCGTTCCTAATATCGACAAAGCCATCATCTCTGTACACTGCCACGACGACCTAGCATGTCGGTTGCTAACTCTATTGCAGCAGTGCAAGCGGGTGCTCGTCAGATTGAAGGTACCATCAATGGTATCGGTGAGCGTGCAGGTAACTGCTCACTAGAAGAAGTGGCGATGATCATCAAGACACGTGAAAGTCTACTTAACGTGTCGACCAACATTAAGCACGATGAAATCCACCGCACCAGTAAGCTAGTTAGCCAACTGTGTAACATGCCTATTCAGAGCAACAAGGCGATTGTTGGCGCCAACGCATTCAGCCATTCTTCAGGTATCCACCAAGATGGCATGCTTAAGAATAAGAACACCTATGAGATCATGACCCCTGAGTCTATCGGTCTTAAGAACCAAGCCCTTAACCTAACTAGCCGTTCTGGTCGTGCTGCGGTTAAGAGCCATATGGATAGTATGGGTTACCGTGAAGAAGAGTACGATCTAGATACTCTATATGCAGACTTCTTGAAGCTGGCTGACCGTAAAGGCCAGGTATTTGATTACGATCTAGAAGCATTGATGCACTTTGCTAACCTTCGTGACGAAGACGACTTCTTCAAGTTGAACTATCTAAGCGTGCAATCTGGTAGCGTAATGGCAACCACCAGCATTAAGCTTCAGTGTGGTGATGAAGAGAAGAGCGAAGCAGCTGTAGGTAACGGTCCTGTTGATGCCCTTTATCAATGTATCTATCGTGTTACCGGCTATGACATCGTACTAGACAAGTTTGACCTAACCGCAAAAGGTGAAGGTGAAGATGGTCTAGGTCAGGCGGATATCATCGCCAATTATAAAGGTCGCAAGTACCACGGTACCGGCGTTTCTACCGATATCGTTGAGGCATCAGGCCAAGCGCTACTTCACGTGATCAATAGCATCCATCGCGCTGATCAGATCGAAGAGATCAAACAGAACAAACTTACTGAAACCGTTTAAATTTTATTCCCCTCGCAAGAGGGGAAATTTCTTATTTTATTTTTGAAGGAAGCCCATTTCATGGCAGATAAATCTTACAAAATTGCAGTCTTACCTGGTGACGGCATTGGTCCAGAAGTAATGCAACAAGCACACAAGGTATTGGACGCAATTGAGCAGAAGCACGCAATCAAGTTCGAGCGCAACGAATTCGATGTAGGCGGTATCGCTATCGACAACCACGGTTGCCCACTTCCAGAAGCTACCCTTAAAGGTTGTGAAGAGTCTAATGCCATCCTATTTGGCTCTGTAGGTGGCCCTAAGTGGGAAAACCTACCGCCAAACGAACAGCCTGAGCGTGGCGCTCTGCTACCTCTGCGTAAGCATTTCCAACTGTTCTGTAACCTGCGTCCTGCACAGATCCATAAAGGCCTAGAGAGTTTCTCTCCACTGCGTGCAGATATCTCTGACCGCGGCTTTGATATCGTGGTAGTGCGCGAGCTAACCGGCGGTATCTACTTCGGTCAGCCAAAAGGCCGTGAGGGCGAAGGTGCGAACGAAAAAGCGTTCGATACTGAGGTTTATCATCGCTACGAGATTGAGCGTATCGCTCGCATCGCATTTGAATCAGCGCGCCTACGCAACAAGAATGTTTACTCTATCGACAAAGCAAACGTACTGCAGAGCTCTATCCTATGGCGTGAAGTGGTAGAAGAGGTAGCGAAGGACTTCCCTGACGTGACTCTAAACCATATGTACATAGATAACGCGACCATGCAGCTTATCAAGGACCCATCTCAGTTCGACATCATGCTTTGCTCGAACATCTTTGGTGACATCCTATCTGATGAATGCGCAATGATCACCGGCTCTATGGGTATGCTTCCTTCTGCAAGTCTAAACGAGAGCAACTTTGGCCTTTATGAGCCAGCGGGCGGTAGTGCACCAGACATCGCGGGCAAGAACATTGCTAACCCTGTTGCTCAGATCCTATCTGCAGCACTAATGCTTCGTTATAGCTAGGTGAAGAGCAAGCAGCTAAAGACATCGAAGCAGCAGTAAGTAAAGCACTTGCTGCAGGCGAGCTAACTGCAGACCTAGCAGGCGAAAACACAGCTCTAACCACATCAGAAATGGGTGACAAGATCGCTCAGTACATCTTAGGCGCGTAAGGAATCAATCATGGCTAAAACCTTATATGAAAAAATCTATGACGCGCACGTTGTAGTAGCAGCGGAGGGTGAAAACCCTATTTTGTACATCGACCGTCACCTAGTACACGAAGTAACCTCTCCGCAGGCGTTCGACGGTTTACGTGAAAAAGGTCGCCGCGTTCGTCAAACTGGCAAGACATTCGCGACGATGGATCACAACGTATCCACCACTACAAAGGACATCAATGCCTCTGGTGAGATGGCTCGCATCCAAATGGAAACCCTGTCTAAAAACTGTGGTGAGTTTGGCGTTCGTCTGTATGACCTAAACCACAAGTATCAAGCATCGTTCACGTTATGGGCCCTGAACTAGGTATCACCCTGCCAGGCCAAACTATCGTATGTGGTGATTCACACACAGCTACACACGGTGCATTCGGCTCTCTAGCCTTCGGTATCGGTACCTCAGAGGTTGAGCATGTACTTGCGACTCAAACCCTGAAACAAGCTCGCGCTAAAACCATGAAGATCGAGGTTAAAGGTAAGGTTGCTCCTGGCATTACTGCTAAGGATATCGTACTAGCTATCATCGGCAAGACGACTGCTGCTGGCGGTACGGGTATGTAGTTGAGTTCTGTGGTGAGGCTATTACTGACCTTACTATGGAAGGCCGTATGACGGTATGCAACATGGCTATCGAGCTAGGCGCCAAAGCTGGCCTAATCGCACCAGATCAGACTACTTTCGATTACATCCAAGGTCGTAAGTTCGCACCGCAAGGTGAAGACTGGAATGAAGCGGTTGAGTACTGGTCATCACTTAAGACCGACGAAGATGCGCAGTTTGATGCAGTCGTAACGCTAGATGCTGCGGACATCAAACCTCAGGTTACTTGGGGTACCAACCCGGGTCAGGTTATCTCTGTTGATACACCTATCCCAGCACCAGAAAGCTTTGCAGACCCTGTAGAGAAAGCATCGGCTGAAAAAGCACTGGCCTACATGGGTCTAGAAGCAGGCACCTCTTTGCAAGACTACAAGGTCGACAAAGTATTTGTGGGCTCTTGCACTAACTCACGTATCGAAGACATGCGCGCCGCTGCTGAGATAGCGAAAGGTCGCAAGGTAGCTGAGCATGTACAAGCTCTAATCGTACCTGGCTCGGAGCAAGTTAAAGCACAAGCTGAATCTGAAGGTCTGGATAAGATCTTTGTAGAAGCTGGCTTTGAATGGCGCCTTCCTGGCTGCTCAATGTGTCTAGCGATGAACAACGACCGCTTGGGTCCAAAAGAGCGTTGTGCTTCTACCAGTAACCGTAACTTTGAGGGCCGTCAGGGCCGTGAAGGTCGCACCCACTTGGTAAGCCCAGCTATGGCAGCAGCCGCTGCAATCGCAGGTCACTTCGTCGATATTCGTGAATTTGAGCAGTAAGAGGAAATAAAAATGTCAGGTTTTAAACAACATACCGGTTTGGTCGTTCCTCTTGATGCAGCGAACGTAGATACAGATGCCATCATCCCGAAACAGTTCCTACAAAAGGTAACTCGTGTAGGTTTTGGTAAACACCTGTTCCACGACTGGCGCTTCCTAGATGATGCGGGTGAGCAAGCGAATCCAGAGTTTGTAATGAACGCACCACGATACCAAGGCGCAAGCATCCTACTTGCTCGTGAAAACTTTGGCTGTGGCTCGTCTCGAGAGCACGCTCCATGGGCTCTAGCGGATTACGGCATTAAGGTGATGATTGCACCTAGCTTTGCCGATATCTTCTACGGTAACTCTATCAACAACCAGATGGTGCCAGTGCGTCTGACTGAACAAGAAGTGGATGAGATTTTCACTTTTGTTGAAGCTAATGAAGGTGCTGAAGTAACCGTCGATCTAGAAGCTATGTTAGTCACTGCAAACGGTAAGCAATACTCGTTTGAAATCGATGAGTTCCGTCGTCACTGTCTACTAAATGGCCTGGACAACATTGGTCTAACTCTGCAGCACGCAGACAAGATTGCCGAGTACGAGCAGAAGATTCCAGCGTTTATGCGCTAATTTACCAAAAGGTGAAATAAAGTCGATACTAAAAAGGTCGTGTGCTTCATACGGCCTTTTTTAATGGAAGAAGATTGTTATGCGAACGACTTTGCGCTCTCTATGGCTACTGTTAGCCACCCTAGTATCCTTCTCAGCTCTAGCTGCTCCAAAAGCTGAGCTTTGGTCATTTTGGGATAAACAAGGCAGCAGTACAGGTATCAGCATCAAGCTTGGCAGGATATTTTAGATAAGTATCTAGTCACTGAAGGTGAGTACACACTATTTCGTTACGGTCAGGTAAGTCAGCAGGATAAATCTAAGCTACAGAACTATCTCAAGACTTTATCTGAAGTAGACCCACGTAAGTATACCAAGGCCGAACAATACGCTTACTGGGTAAATCTGTACAACGCCCTAACCGTAAACCTCATCATTAAAGAGTACCCTGTAAAGTCCATTACCAAGTTAGGTGGATTATTTAGCTTTGGACCTTGGGATCAAGAGCTGATAACGGTGCAAGGAAAAGAGCTAACCCTCAACGACATCGAGCACAAAATTCTGAGACCAATTTGGAACGACCCGAGGACCCATTATGCAGTGAATTGCGCTAGCCTAGGGTGTCCGAACCTGCAAACTCAAGCCTTTACTGCAGACAATACAGAAGCGCTTCTTGAACAGGCTGCGAATACCTTCATCAACAGCAATAAAGGCGCAAACCTTAAGGGCAATAGCCTAGAGCTCTCATCAATCTATGACTGGTTTGCGGTGGATTTTGGCGGAGAAAAGCGAGTACTTGCTCACCTTGCCAAATATCGCCCTGAGCTGGCTGATTTTTCGGGCAAGGTGCGCTTTGAATATGACTGGAATTTAAATCAGGCTAAAAACTAGAACCTGGCTGAGTGAGAAAGTCTTTCTCCTCAGCAGTGCTATCTCTTCCCAACACTGAATTGCGATGAGGATAGCGTCCGAAACGTTGATGATAGCGGTGTGTTTATCGTGAAACTCTAGATTAGAGGTCAGGCCCGCATGCTCAAACAGGATTCGCCCCTGTTCATGCACTAGCAAGGACTCGCTATGCATATAGGCATATACAAAAAGCTCTTTTGCTCAGAAGTGAGCTTGTTGTCCTCGCCTAGTTGTACAGCCTGCTGTGCCAGAGCCAACGCCAATGCGTCGGCAGCAAAAGCCTTGGCACTGTCTCGGTATAGGTTTCTTGAGAATTGATCGAGCACGATGATCTCGGCTAAGCGACCCTCTGGCATTTCTCGCCAAGAATAAAGTTCACACTGCACAGCACTTTGATGTAACTTACCAAAGCGCTGTCTAATCTGCTCATCTAAATCTAGATTCTTCGCAAACCAGTCTTTTACTTCTAACTCATTAAACCAAAAATCTAATACGTCCTTGTATTGCATATTCTACCTACTTAAAGCCACGCTCTTTTTTCACTAAGTCATAAGCGCTTTGGATCTCTTGCGCTTTCTCTTTAGCTACCTCAAGCATTTCAGGAGGAAGACCTTTGGCTGATAGCTTGTCTGGGTGATGTTCATTCATTAGCTTGCGATAAGCTCGCTTGATCTGCTTGGAATCAGCTTCCGATTCCACACCTAGTATGTCATAAGCTGCCGCAAGCTGGTCTTGAGATGGAGCTTGTTGAAAACCTCCACCTTGCTGATGGCCTTGGTAACCGCCGCTTTGCTGGAAGCGATACGCTGCTTCTTGCATGCGCAGACGTCTTTCCAGTTGCGCAGCATTAAAACCAAGTTCTTCAGCGATGACATGCAAAACATCACGTTCATTCGGGTGAATACTGCCATCGGCAAATGCAGCTGAGATTTGAAGCTCAAGAAAGAATTGCAGCAGGTCGTGTCGACCACCGGCCGCACCCTTTACTCGTTTAAGCACAGAACGAAGAGGGAAAGATGACGATTTGCCTTCTCTGAACGCCTCTTGTGCGACACGTCTTTGCTCGGATGAGAGGTTCATGCGCTGCATCATAATGGTTGCCAGCTGAATCTCGCTTTCTGTTACTTGGCCTTTGGCCTTAGCAACGTGACCCATTACTGAGAATGCAGCCTCAAAGAACTCTGCTTTCTGGGCTGGGTTGACGTTATTTTGAAAGCCACCAAACCCGCCACGATAACCCGCTTGTCTTGCTTTTGCGCGGTCGAAGCTATGACCTATAATTAGGCCAAATAACAAACCTAATGGTCCACCGAAAAGAAGCCCAAAAAAGGCGCCTAAAATTTTACCAAAAACAAACATGTTCTCTCTCAATCTACTAATTTTTAAAGAGTAATGCGCTCTCTTTAGTGCCTGTCGTTCCAAATTCTATTATCATTAGGAACATTCTGCCGAGAATACGGTCAACTACAGTCTACGGACTTATTTACCATCAAGGAAGTTTCCACCCGATGTCAACTTTTCCCCGCACCTTGCTCGCTATATCTGTATCAACCGCCCTTGTGGCTGCGAGCGCTCAAGCTGAAACAAGTGCGCAGGAAAATCCAGTTGAAGAACAAGGCGTTCAGGTAGAATCACCGGACGCGTCCATCAATGATGCGGCAAATACCTCTTCAACACAAATTTCCGATGAAGCCTCAGAAGAGGATGCAGAACCCGCGGCCGAGTTGCAGGCAATCTTGTCTGCAGCCGAAGACCAAACCTTTGATTTAACAGCTCAATGTCTCGCTCCCGATGACGCTGAGCCAAACTCGTTACCAACCAATGTTGAAGCCGACTCTCTAGACGGCATCAACGGCCAAGAAGCCACATATAGAGGTAATGTTCAGGTTACACAAGGCACTAAGCGCCTAAATGCAGATACGGTCACCTTGTATCAACAAGAAAACGTGATCGTTGCTGAAGGTAATGTGGAGATGGCTAATGGCCAGATCAAGTCTGTCTCAGACAAAGCCACTACTAACCTTGACTCGGATGTCACCACATTAGAGATGGCCAACTACCAATTGCTGTGCCAAAACGGGCGCGGTGATGCGAAAGTGATTCGCGTCGAGGGCAAGGCCTATTACGAGCTTGAGGATGGCACCATTACCTCATGCCCGGAAGACGACAACTCTTGGCGTCTTGTTTCCTCTTCAATCGAAATAGATAACGAGAAAGAAGAAGCTACGCTGTACAACCCAAGGTTCGAGATACAGAAGGTACCTGTATTCTATCTACCTTGGTTGACCGTACCCATTGGTGATAACCGTAAAACTGGTTTCCTTTACCCAACCGCCTCCTATGGCACAAGTGACGGCTTTGAGCTTGAGGTTCCATTTTATTGGAACTTGGCACCAAACTACGACCTTGAAACCACGGTTAAGTACATGACCGAACGTGGTGTTCAGCTGGATAACAAGTTTCGTTATTTGAGCCAGTTTGGTCGTGGTGAAATACAGGCACAGTATCTTGCCGATGATCAAAAATATCCAGACTTGGGCGACCGTTGGGGTGTTGGATATAAACACTATGGTGTATTCGATAAGAACTGGAAGCTCGAGGTAGACTACGCCAAGGTTAGTGATATCTATTACTTCCGTGATGTATCTTCGAGCATAGGTGAGCGTGAAGACGGTCAGCTACTGCAACAAGGTAAGGTCTCTTGGCGTAACAATAACTGGGATACGAGTCTGTTAGTTCGTGATTTCCAATTGTTGTCTACGACGCAAGATCTACCGTATCAGATGATGCCTCAGCTTCGCGCAAACTATTATCTTCCGCAGATAACTGACTACCTCGACTTCGATGTCATCAGTCATATCACTCAATTTGCGACAGACGATGAGCGCGGAGAAAAACCAGATTCAGCAACTCGCGTACATATCGAACCAGGTATAAAAATTCCACTCACCACTACTTGGGGTGGATGGGAAACAGAGGGTCGATTGCTGGCTACCTACTACAATCAAGACATCTCTAGTATGAACCCTGGCAGTGTGGGCGACCTAGAAGAGAACGTTACACGCGTAATACCTGAGTTCCGCACTGCTGGTACCCTGTATCTCGAGCGTGACACTACCTTCTTGGGTGGCTATACCCAGACTCTAGAGCCACGAGTCCAGTACCTATATGTGCCAGAGGAAGACCAGTCAAATATTTTTAACTATGACACTACCTTGCTACAGCAAGACTACTACGGCCTGTTCCGTACCCGTAAGTTCAGTGGTGTGGACAAGATAGTCTCTGCTAACCAGGTGAGTTATGGCGCAACCACCCGATTCTACGACTCAAACTTTAGGGAACGAATGAACCTATCTTTTGGTCAAATTTATTATATCGAGGATGGTAGTGATAACAGTTCAGGCCAAGACGACTCCAACTATTCTGCTTGGGCGATAGAGACAGACTTCAACTTTAACGATTACCTCTTCTATCACGGTGGTATTCAATACGACATCAGTGACGAAGAGATCCAGCTTGCAAACAGCACCTTGGAATATCGCCAAGGGGCGGGTTATGTACAAACCAACTATCGCTATGTTTCTCGTCAATATATCGAGGACTCGGTAGATGGTATTAATGTTGGTAGTGTGACCAATGATGGTATCTCTCAGATCGGTCTGCTTGGTGGCTATCGCTTTAACCGCAACTGGAATTTCAACGCTCAATATTTCCATGATGCGACAGAAAACATCATGCTTGAGGCATTGGCTCGTATCCAATACACCTCCGACTGTTGGTATGTAGGTATCACCTATACCGACCAACTCCGTTCTTGGCCTGGAGGTGTAGGCACACCTAACCCAGGCCCTGAATACGAAGAAAATATTAGCTTTAACATAGGTATTATCGGCTTCGGCACAAACTTTGGTACCGACTATGGTGACGGCGGCAATGCTCTAGGGTACGGTCGACCTTTCTATCTGAATAATTAAACCTCTTAATAAAGAAGTATTGGAAACAAAATGAAGATGTTTAAACAACTTCTCGCTCTGACATTAATCACGCTGATCCCGACATTGGCAACTGCAGCTCCAGTAGAGCTAGACAAGGTTGTTGTGATCGTAAACGACGGTGTGATCCTGCAGAGTGATATCGATGCAGCGATGAAGACCGTTAAAGCGGGCGCTGTAGAAAAAGATCAAAAACTGCCGGCAGATGATGTTCTGCATGATCAGGTTATTGAGAAGCTGATCGTAGATGAGCTTCAAGCTCAAGAAGCGAAGCGTATCGGTGTACGAATCGATGACAATCGCCTAGATGATGCAATTCAGTCTATTGCTGAAAACAACAAGCAAACTCAAGAGCAGTTGCTAGAGAGTGTTCGTGCGCAAGGCATGACCTACGCTGAATTCCGCGAACAAATCCGCAAAGAAGTCGCCATCTCTGAGGCTCGAAACGCCTAGTGCGTCGCCGTATCAACATCCTACCTGCTGAGGTAGAGACTATGGCGGGTATGCTGGCGAAAGAGACCAACAAATCTGTGAACTACCGCGTTGGCCATATCCAGTTGCGATTCAATGACGAGCAGAGCAAGACCGAGGTTCAAGAACAAGCAGAAGAGCTAGTGAAACGCCTGAACGACGGTGAGAAATTCTCTGACCTTGCAATCGAATATTCAAAAGGTCCTAAAGCTCTCGAAGGGGGTGACTGGGGATGGATGCGCAAAGAGGAGATGCCAACTATCTTTGCTGACCAAATCACTACGCAAGGTAAGGATGCCATTATCGGTCCATTCCGTAGTGGTATTGGTTTCCACATCCTTAAGATTGAGGATGTTCAGGGTTTAGAAACTGTCGCGGTTACCGAAGTAAACGCTCGTCATATCCTAATCAAGACCTCTGTAATCCTAAGCGATGAAGGTGCTAAGCGAGAACTAGATGGCATCAAGCGTCGCATCCAATCTGGCGAGGTTTCATTTGCGGATATGGCTCAACAATACAGTGCGGACCCAGGCTCTGCAGCCCGTGGTGGTGAGCTAGGCTACCAAACTCCAGACCTTTATGTTCCGGAGTTTAAACACATGGTTGAAACCCTTCCACAAGGCCAAATCAGTGAGCCATTTGAAACCGTTCATGGTTGGCATATTGTTGAGGTTATGGATCGCCGCGAGGTTGACCGTACAGACAGTGCTATGAAGAACAAGGCTTACCGCATCTTGTTCAACCGCAAGTTCAATGAAGAAGCGAGCGCTTGGCTACAAGAGCTACGAGCTAGCGCATTCGTTGAAATGGTACAGCCAGAGGACGAAGACCTAGAAGAGGTCAACAATGACGTGTAAGCGAATAGTTGTCACCGCCGGAGAGCCAGCCGGTGTTGGACCTGACTTGGTGTTAGCACTTGCTAACTCTGAGTCGAACCACCAGCTAGTGGTATGCGCTGATAAACAGATGTTAGCCGATCGCGCCAAGCACCTTGGTATTGATGTCGATCTTATCGACTACGATGCTGATGCAAAGCCTCAACCCCACACCAAAGGCACATTAGTCGTTGACCATATTCCAATGGCAGCACCTGCTGTCATTGGTGAGCTTAATGAGGCGAATGGTCACTATGTTCTAAAAACCTTAGAAAGAGCGGCTCAAGGTTGCCTTAGTGATGAGTTTGGCGCTATAGTCACCGGCCCTGTGCATAAAGGGTGATAAACCGAGCAGGTGTCGCCTTTAGTGGCCATACTGAGTTCTTTGCAGAGCAGTCAAATACGCCACTGGTGGTAATGATGCTTGCAACTGAGGGCTTGCGTGTAGCGCTAGTGACTACTCACATACCTCTAGCCTATGTATCTAAAGCCGTAACCGAAGAGCGCCTGACCAGCATCATGCATATCCTGCATCAGGATATGGTGAGTAAGTTTGCTCTTACAAATCCTAAGATTTATGTGTGTGGCTTAAACCCACACGCCGGTGAAGATGGTTGCTTGGGCACTGAAGAGATAGACACCATAGAGCCAACCTTAGACAAACTGCGAGCTGAGGGAATGGACATTGTCGGTCCTCTACCAGCTGACACCATCTTCAATCAGAAATATCTAGAGGATGCTGACGTAGTTTTGGGGATGTACCATGATCAGGTACTACCGGTGCTAAAATACAAAGGGTTCGGCAATTCAGTAAATATCACCCTAGGTTTGCCATTTATTCGTACCTCAGTGGACCATGGGACGGCATTAGATTTAGCGGGAACCGGTCAAGTGGATCCAGGAAGCTTCCAGACTGCACTTTCCCATGCGATAGAATTAGTTGAGAAAAAACAATGAGAAATGATGTCCATCTAGGACACAAAGCGCGTAAACGTTTTGGTCAGAACTTCCTAAACGATCCTTATATCATTGATGGTATCGTTTCATCGATCAATCCAAAGCCAGGTCAAAATCTAGTAGAGATCGGTCCCGGTCTTGGCGCTATTACGGAGCCTGTAGGTAAAGAAGTCGACAAGTTTACCGTTATCGAACTTGACCGTGACCTAGCTGAACGTCTTCGCACACACCCTGACCTGGCTGAAAAGCTAACCATCCACGAAGCGATGCCATGCGCTTCGACTTCCAGCAACTGGTTAAGCCAAACAATAAGCTGCGTATCTTCGGTAACCTGCCTTACAACATCTCGACACCATTGATGTTCCATCTGTTCGAGTTCCATGCAGATATTCAAGACATGCACTTTATGCTTCAGAAAGAAGTAGTAAATCGTCTTGCAGCAGGTCCGGGCACTAAGGCCTATGGCCGTCTAACAATAATGGCGCAGTACTATTGTAAGGTTGTGCCTGTACTAGAAGTGCCGCCAACAGCATTCGTTCCACCACCTAAGGTTGACTCTGCAGTAGTTCGTCTGGTTCCTTACGAAACACTGCCTTACCCTGCTAAAGACCTTAAATGGCTAGACAGAGTGTGTCGTGATGGCTTCAACCAGAGACGTAAAACAGTACGTAACTGCTTCAAGTCTCTAGTTTCAGCGGAAGTACTAGAAGAGCTAGGTATTTCACCTTCAATGCGCCCAGAGAACCTAACTCTTGAGCAATTTGTAGACCTAGCAAACTGGCTGGCTGACAAACACAGCTAAACCAGAAACCAAGGAGACCACATGGACGTTAGTCAACCTTGTATCAAATGCCACGTACACACCAAATACATAGAGGCTCAGTCAGATCCTGATAATGAGCGCTATGTATTTGCGTATATGATCACCATAAAAATCTCGGATTCGAATCCGTTCAGCTCCTTTCCCGTCGTTGGTTAATCACGGATGGCAATGGCAAACAACTCACCGTTGAAGGCGATGGTGTAGTCGGTGAACAGCCAGTTATTCCAGCCAACGATGACTACACCTACACCAGTGGCACTGCTTTAGAGACTCCCGTCGGCGTAATGCAGGGCCAGTATGTTATGCAATGTGAGAATGGTGAGACCTTTACCGCTGAGATCGCTCCCTTTAATCTTGCAGTGCCTAATATCATCAACTAGTCGAGGTTAGACTTGTCCAATTATATCGTCGGCGACATTCAAGGTTGCCTTTCTGAGCTTAAACTCCTGCTTGTACAAGTCGACTTCAATCTCCAACAAGACACACTTTGGATTGCCGGCGATTTGGTAGCTCGTGGCCCTGAGTCTCTCGAGACACTTAGGTTTGTTAAAGGCCTTGGAAGCAGCGCAAAAGTAGTACTAGGGAACCATGACCTGCACTTGCTAGCAGTGTCTCTAGGTGTGCATAGAGCAAAAGAGAAAGACAAAACAATTCCCATCCTCAAAGCAGAAGATAGAGATGAGCTTTTAGAGTGGCTTAGAAAAAAGCCTTTATTGGCTGAACACCCAGAGTTTATCTTGAGCCATGCTGGCATCTACCCTCTATGGGATCTCACCACCAGTCGCAATGCTGCTAAAGAGATTGAAGCGCAGCTTCAAGGTGAGAATTGGCAAGAGCTTATTCGCAATATGTACGCGAATAAGCCGATACTTGGATGAAACCTGACCGGTTATGAGCGCTCACGCTTCATCATCACGCCTTCACTAGAATGCGCTATTGCTACAGCGATGGCAGACTGGATATGGATAGCAAGTTACCACCTGAAGATGTAGATAAATCAGTATTAATACCTTGGTTCGAACTGCCTGAGCGTATTGAGCTTGAAAAGACCGCTATCTTTGGTCACTGGGCAGCCTGATGGGACTAAACTCAAAAGAGGCTATTGGCCTCGACACAGGATGTGTCTGGGGCAATCACATGACTATGCTGAGATGGGAAGACAAGCGCTACTTCCATCAAGCAGCGCTGTAAGAGCTTTAGAAACGGTAGCCAAAAGTCATTGAGAACTGGTCATAGTCCAGAATCTCTGAAGCAAAGACTTCGAATCGAATATCGGTGTAGTAATGCTCAAACAGAGTTGCACGTGCGCCGATACCCACAAAAATAGTAGTATCGTCATAACTCTCTTTCTCTCCAAGCGCTGTCCACTCTTCATCGATTCTGAGCACACCGATAGCGCCGTAAGATTTAATAGCAAAGTTATCAAAGTGGAAGGTATAGCCAAGATCTGTATCTAGTTTGAAAGTTGAGCCCTCGACCTTAAATAAACCACCGAGGACATCTTCACCAAAACCAGCATACGACAAGTTAATACCTACGATGTTGTTAAACTCATAGCCGTATTCAAGTTTTAGGCCCTTACCAAAGCTGACTTCAAGATCTGGCTCCTCTGTACTGGCAAAGCCCAAACCAATGCGATGCCCTTGAGCCTTAGGCTCTGCAACCTCATCCTGTGCGATAGCTGGAATAGATAGAAGGGAAAGAGAAGCAATTAGAGCAACAGTTTTTTCATACAAACCTCACAAACAAATATCAGATAATCCCTGACGTTTATGTCGCTCCTTGCGATTCAAGTTGCGAGGAAGTGTAAGGAGTTGTGCTAATAAGAGGAAATATTAAAACCTTATTACAGTCATAAGCATTACTTATTACCAGCTTGTTCTATTAGCTCTTCCCTAATGAGTTTTACTAACCAGTGAATAAGAGGGTTATTGCGGTTTTTGACGTGATAGTGAGCGTATAGAGGGACTTGTATGGTCTCTGGTGCAATATCGATATCTAACGCAACCAAACCATCATGCTGTGAAACTGGAAAAAGTGTGGAGACGGCCAAAAGCATATCACTGCGACGAACCACATCGATTAGGGGAAGCATCAATCGGAGCGAAAACCTACGTTAATATTAACATTGTGCTGTTTGAGATAATCTACCGCTATGGCTCTATTTTCATTCCAACCTTTAGCAACCAACGAAGCAATAGACGCGCCTTCCAGCTCCTGAAGCTGTCGCTTTTTTCCAGCTAAAGGGTGATTTTCTCTTGCAACCAACAACCCTGTGAGATCAACTAACTTCTCACTATATACACCCTTAAAATCCTCATTATGATAACCAACACCCAGCAGAGTTTGTCCTTCAAGGATTTTCTCCAAAGCCGATGAGGTCCAGCTTTGGAACTCGAGAGTTGCATTGGGTGCCTTTTGGGTTATAGAACTAAATAAGCTACCGCCAATAGCTATCTCTGCTATGGAGTTCATGCTGATACAAAGCTTCTGATCTATCTCTTGTTCAGAGAAGTTCTCGACGCCATTTATCGCAGCAGCCAGCTCATCCAATAAAGGAGTAACCGTATTCGACAATTCAATTGCATAAGCGGTAGGTTCAAGCCCACTGCGCACCTTTACAAATAGCTCATCATCAAAATGATGTCTCAGGCGTTGCAGGGCTTGGCTAATTGCGGGCTGGGAAACGTTGAGGCGTACAGACGCTTTGCGCATATTGAGCTCTTGAGAGAGTACCAAGAAGGTTCTCAGCAGATTCAAGTCCAGATTAGCAAAGCGATCTTTAGCCATTTTATTCCCTTTCTAGGATTACAAACTGCATATCATAAGCATTCTTCTCATCAGAGCAGAAGCTCTCTGAATGAGTTTGCTGCCAACCCTCTCCCCAATCTGGGAATTGGGTATCACCCTCAACAGTTAAGTCGATATGAGTCAGATAAAGCCTATTGGCAAGCGGCAAGCAACTCTCATAGATAGAACCTCCACCTATGATCATAGCCTCGTCCACTCCAGATACGAGCTCTAGAGCTTTATCGATAGAGGTCGTGGTTAATACACCATCTATCTTTAGTTCGGGATCACGGCTGATAACGATATTCTGGCGACCCGGTAGTGGACGACCAATGGAGTCGTAGGTCTTACGCCCCATAATAACCGGCTTGCCGAGGGTGCATTTCTTGAACCATACAAAATCGGCTGGAAGATGCCAAGGCATCTGATTGTCTTTACCAATGACGCGATCCTGCGCCATTGCTGCGATCATACTGATGATCATAAAACCTCGATTGTCTTTATCACACTATAGGTTTGCGTCTGTAGATAAATAGTCCCGGCATAGCTAGACCTATGGCCAATCCCGCGATGATAAACATGGCACTCAAGAAATTCTCTATCAAACTAGCAAATAGATCATGGGTGTACCCAAGCTGGTTTATCTCAACCAACGCCGTCATAGCATTAAACGCGTAGACCCCCGGAACCATAGGAATCATGGCCGCTACAGTAAATACCTTAGGGTGAGCCAAGAAGCGATGTGACCAGAGCACACCGATAAAACCGACTAAGGTAGCAGCAAACAGAGTCGACCACTCGATAGAGAGACCAAACTGCATCATCAAATAGCGTGAGCCATGACCGATAGCACCACCGAGAGCGCAATAAATCAAAGCGCTTTTTGGCACATTAAACACCAACGCAAACCCAACCGCTGGAATCGCGGCAAAAAACATATCGTCTAGCAGTCCTAGCAACAATTCAAGCCAAAACGTCATAATTTCGCCCCAAAGATATCCAAGATACCGCCCACGGCTACTATTCCGAGGCAGGTTGCTAAGGTAAGAAGGCTCGCCATCACAAATCGAGCGATACCCATGTTGATATAGCCTTTGAGTACATCGGCAACCGAGTTAATCAAAGGAAAACCTGGTACTAACATCAATACCGATGATGCCATAGCAATATGAGCTGATTGCCAATTTGAAATACCACTGCTTGAGCTGAGATAAAGGAAGTAACGAAGGCGGTTACAGCAAAGTTGAGAAGTGGATTAAAGTGGCGATGTCCTATCTCTTGGCGCACTATCATACCTATAGCCGAGGCGATGAAGGTCATAATAAAGACCTGTAGATCTCCTCCTGCGAGGTGACTGAACGAGGCGCAAGAAAGCCCTATCATGCCTACGACTAACCATCGGTTGTAACGCTCTGGGGTAATGTTGTCTAGCTTGGTTTGAGCTAGTTCGAAGTTGAGTATGCCCTTCTCTAACATAATACAGATGCGCTGAACCTCAGTGATTACGCGCATATTGATGCCCCTGTCGGGACAGCGACGAGTAGTGGTTATACAGTGATCTTTATAAAGGGTGGTCACCACTAGGGCATTCGCAGTAAGAGAGACCTCAACCTCATCCATGCCACAAGCCAAACCGATACGTTGCATTATTCCACCAATCAGCGCGCTCTCAGCACCATGGGCATGCAACATCTGGCCAGCTTGAGCAATGAGGCGACTCACCGCTCTTTGTTTTGTATCCATTCTTATCTTTGTGCTGGTTGAAATTGCATCATTCTATTGAGTTTGCTGCGCGTGAGATAGCATCAATCTTACCAAGCTTGATTCATATCAATTGGCTTTGGTCTTGTCAGATAGATTAAGCGCCAGAATCAGCAAACGCTTCAGGTTTGCTAGATCTTCAATCAGCTTTACGTTGAGCCAGATATAGCCATAGATCTCGGTTTCATGACCGTCTATATCGGCAATGATCTCTTTAAGCTCTCGGATAATCTCTTTACTGTGCAAGGTTTCTTTATCTTCAACAAGCTGACCGGTTTTAACCATATGCGCTAGGTCATTGAGTTTCTTTTCGACCTGTTCTTGGCATTGCTTCAAAGACTTAGACCACAACATATTCAAGTGGCTTTCTCTGTCGCTCCAATAGCTATGGTTAAGAAGCTCTATGGTAAATAGCATATTGCGCAGTTGAACCTGGATGGCATAGATAAGCTGATAGTTAAGCTTGGTCTCTTTCTCCGATGGCTTACCTAAGGAGTTCAGCTTGGCCATCTCTTTTACCAGTGCTTTCTGGAAGGGCTCAAGATCAGGCTTTTCTAACACGTTCGGAGAATAGGAGAGATGATAAACCTTAGCAAAGTTACCAAGCACGCTGTTGATGCGCATACGCCAGTGAATAAAGGCGCGTTGAGTAGATAAGGCAGAATAGCACAGCGATAACACAGCCAACGGAAACATCGAATCCGCGCCACAATGCCACACTCACGTCACTATCACCCCCGCCTATGGTAACGGCTAGAGTGATGCCAATCAGTATCCCCACGTAAGCGCTTGCCAAGAGAGTAATAAGCACTAGCAAAGATCACCACTGCGCACCATGCATACATAGCGGTTAAAGAATATTGACTGAGAACTATGGCGAGAACACCAGAGGCAGCCCCTATCAAGGTGCCCAGAACACGATGCCAAGCTCGAGGGAGCACGTTTCCAAGGTAAGATATAGGACCAATCACCACCACTAGGGTAATCAAGATCCAAGTACGCTCCGGGATGTCAAAATAGCCCGTGAGCAACATAGTGATGACGAAAGCGATAGCCACTCGAAAACCATGAACTATGCGGTAATTAGAGAAAACGAAGTTATCTAGATCTGAAATTGCTTGGTTAAGGCGCATGAACTCTTTCCGTGAGACTCTGTGCATATACATAAAAAAGAGCCTGAACCTCGTTCAGACTCTTTCTTGAATTATGATAAATCGGCGATTAAATGTCCACGCTTACTCGCGAACCCAGATAACATGACCGTCATCTTCATCATCATCGTCCCAGTCATCCCAGTCGTCTTCAGTCACTACATCTTTACCAGACATAGCGTCTTTGTGGTAATCGTCCCACATGAAGTCGACCTTCTCTTCTTCTGTCTTCTCTTCCATTGCGCGTGGCAGAGATTCCATGAAATCAGCAAGCTTAAAGCACAGCTCTTTGGTACCTTTCTTGTTGATTGCAGAGATCTTGAAATATTGGTCTTCCCAACCAAGAGCATCGAGAATCTCTTGAATCTTCTCTTCTGCTTCCTCTTCAGGCATGAGATCAACCTTGTTGAATACCAACCAACGAGGCTTGCCTGCAAGCTTTTCACTGTACTGCTCAAGCTCATCGATAATGGTCAGCGCATTTTGTACAGGATCGCTTTGATCGATCGGCATAAGATCGATCATATGCAAAAGAACACGACAACGCTCAAGGTGCTTCAAGAAACGAATACCAAGACCAGCACCGTCCGCAGCACCTTCGATAAGGCCTGGAATATCTGCAACCACAAAGCTCTTCTCAGGTACCACAGATACCACTCCTAGGCTTGGGATAAGCGTAGTAAACGGATAGTCCGCTACTTTAGGCTTAGCTGCCGAAACCGCGCGGATAAAGGTAGATTTACCTGCGTTTGGTAGACCTAGCTACCCACGTCAGCCAGTAGCAGTAGTTCAAGGCGAAGCTCACGCACCTCACCCTTGGTACCCATAGTCTTTTGACGAGGAGCTCGGTTTACTGATGACTTAAAGCGGGTGTTACCCAGACCGTGCCAGCCACCCTTGCCAACCATAACCTTCTTGCCATGCTCAGCAACCTCACCAACGATTTCGTTAGTGTGGATGTCTACCGCACGTGTACCTACAGGTACCTTAAGGGTCAAGTCTTTACCGCGTTTACCGGTACAGTTACCACCACGACCATTCTCACCGCGCTCGGCAGCGTAGAAGCGCTGGAATCGATAATCGATCAGTGTGTTCAGGTTCTCATCGGCTTCGATATATACATCGCCGCCGTCACCACCGTCACCACCGTCAGGGCCACCTTTGGCTACGAATTTCTCGCGCCAGAAGCTAACTACGCCGTTACCGCCGTCGCCTGCTTCAATCTTAATTGTTGCTTCATCTACGAATTTCATTTCTCACTCCAATTCGGTGTGATACCCCGCTGAATCTACTGTAGCAGATCCACCACCTAAAAGGATCTAGGGGTCTGGGCACTGCACCCTAAGCAAAGATGCACGGCCAAGAAACCTAGTCTTCCTTTCTTTATAAGTATCCTATAAATAAAAACCCCGCCGAATCGGCAGGCTTTTGAATTCAGCTTGAAACTGAGATTACTCAGATTCGATGCTTACGAATTTACGGTTCTTAGGACCTTTAACTTCAAATTTCACTTTACCTTCAGTAAGAGCGAAAAGAGTGTGGTCTTTACCGATACCAACGTTAGTACCAGCGTGGAACTTAGTACCACGTTGACGAACGATGATGTTACCCGCTAGAACTGATTCGCCACCAAAACGCTTAACACCAAGACGTTTGCTTTCTGAATCGCGACCGTTACGAGTAGAACCGCCAGCTTTTTTGTGTGCCATTGTTAAACTCTCCTAAAACTTAAGCGTTGATGCCAGTGATTTTCACTTCAGTGAACCACTGACGGTGGCCTTGTTGCTTACGAGAGTGCTTACGGCGACGGAACTTAACGATTTTAACTTTATCGCCACGACCGTGCTTAACCACTTCAGCTACAACTTTGCCGCCCTCAACAAGAGGAGCACCAACAGTGATTTCTTCACCATTAGCAATCATTAGAACTGAGTCAAACTCAACAGTTGCACCAGTTTCAACGTCCAATTTCTCTAAACGAAGAGTTTGACCTTCGCTTACACGGTGTTGTTTACCACCAGATTGGAAAACAGCGTACATATTTTACTCCGCTTTTTCCGCACAGCCTATGCCTGTTTTGGCAGTTCGGGTGTGCGCTAAACTAATTCATCAATAGGGCGCAGATTCTACGTGAATGCTTCACATAAGACAAGCCATATTTTAAAAAAATTGGCGAAAAGATAATCGCCACATAAAAGTGCGTGAATGATGCCTTTACGGGTATATTTGGCAACGATTTTTAGTATAAAATCCGACATTAATTATCAGTTTAGCTACCTAGATCGTAGCCACTCACTTCGGAATAAAAATGGATTTTAGTGCTATCCAAACTCTGACCTCAGATGACATGGCTAAGGTCGACCAAACTATCCATGCTCAATTGAACTCAGACGTAGCCTGATTAACCAACTTGGCTTTTATATCATCGGTAGTGGAGGTAAGCGCCTTCGCCCACTAATCACCCTGCTTTCTGCTCGTGCTTTGGGCTATGAAGGGAATAAACACATCACGGCAGCTGCCTTTATCGAATTTATCCATACCGCTACTCTGTTGCACGATGACGTGGTTGATGAGTCGGATATGCGTCGTGGTAAAGAGACCGCCAATGCAGCCTTTGGTAACGCGGCAAGCGTCTTGGTTGGGGATTACATCTACACTCGCTCATTTCAGATGATGACTAGCCTAGGATCTTTGAGGATCCTTGAACTTATGAGCGAAGCGGTAAACGTGATCGCCGAGGGTGAGGTTCAGCAGTTGATCAACTGTAACGATCCTTCTACCACTGAAGAGAGCTATATGCAGGTGATCTACTCAAAGACTGCTCGCCTGTTTGAAGCAGCCTCACAGCTTGCTGCTATTCTAACCGATGCCCCAGCGGAAGTAGAAACGGCAATGCAAGACTACGGTCGCTACCTAGGTACTGCATTCCAATTGATCGATGATGTTCTAGATTACACTGCCGATGGCAAAGAGATGGGTAAGAATGTAGGTGATGACCTTGCAGAGGGTAAACCAACCCTTCCTCTTCTTTATGCGATGCAACATGGCAATGAAACGCAACGTGAGATGATTCACGAAGCGATAGAAAAGGCCAATGGTATGGAGCGTCTTGAAGATATCCTGCAAGCCATGCGCGATACAGGTGCTCTAGAGTACACCACAAAGGTTGCTGAGCAGGAAGCCGATAAAGCGATTGCCGCCCTAGATATCCTTCCTGATAGCGATGAAAAGCAAGCCTTGATAGCCCTAGCGCATTTATCGGTTAAGCGTAACAAATAGTAAAAAGCCACGACCTTAGTCGTGGCTCTCTTTTATGCTTTCGGCCTAGTAATATTTGTCGCAGCCCATGTGCATCTGCTCTTGAGCTCGACTGCTTGTGCGTCTTCGGCCCACTGTTCGTCGTTGAGACCTTCTAGAAGTACTGTGTGGTGTTCTTTATCCACCACCAAGACTTTACCTACTCCAAGCTCAGACTCGACCCACATTCCTTTCTCTAATTTTGAAACGTCCATACTGCTCTCCCTTTAACGAGTGACCAATAATGATTACGCTTAAAAATATAGAGGGGATCAAAAAAGCGAGCCATCAAGACTCGCTTTATCAAAACTCAAGTTCGATTACTTAGCGAACTCTACGCCTTTAGTGATATCACCAGATAGTGTCTCTAGCATGCCATCAAGCGCGTTTCTCTCGTACTCGCTCAGTGGGCCATAATCTAGTACCTCTTCGATACCCTCTTTACCTAGACGTACAGGCTGTGCGAAGAATGGGGTATGCTCGCCTGGGCCTTCTACATACGCACACTCGATCACGTTCTCTTGGCCTTGAAGCGCTTTAACAAGAGCTAGACCAAAGCGACATGCTGCCTGACCCATAGATAGAGTCGCACTACCGCCACCCGCTTTCGCTTCTACTACCTCTGTACCCGCATTCTGGATACGGTGAGTTAGTGCTGCGATCTCTTCATCGGTGAATTCAACGCCGTCTACTTGAGATAGTAGAGGAAGAATAGTCACGCCAGAGTGGCCACCGATTACAGGAACGCGGATATCGCCTGGATCTTTATCTTTAAGCTCAGCAACAAAAGTCTCAGAACGAATCACATCTAGAGTAGTTACACCGAACAGCTTGCGCTTGTCATAAACGCCTGCTTTTTTCAGGACTTCTGCTGCGATTGGCACAGTCGTGTTTACTGGGTTAGTGATGATACCTACACATGCCTTAGGACATACTACAGCAATCTTTTCTGCCAAAGATTTAACAATTCCTGCGTTTACATTGAACAGGTCAGCACGGTCCATACCTGGCTTACGAGCTACACCAGCAGAGATAAGAACTACATCAGCACCTTCTAGTGCTGGAGTTGGGTCTTCACCCGCATAACCTTTGATAGATACTGGGGTTGGGATATGGCTTAGATCCGCTGCAACGCCTGGGGTTACTGGCGCGATGTCATATAGAGCAAGATCAGAACCTGCAGGTAGACGGTTCTTCAGTAGTAGAGCTAGAGCTTGGCCGATACCACCAGCCGCTCCGATTACAGAAACTTTCATCACAATCTCCTTGGGTAAAATAGAGGTAATAGTTGTTATGCCACCCACGCTATCGGATTCACTTAATTTTTACAATTACACAACGCTATGTTTGCGACCTTACTCACTTATGGCAAACAGTCCTCAGTCACTAAAACAAAATAAGTATTCAATTTTCGAGGCTCATCACCTTCTCTACTAGGCTGTATATTGGTATCTACAATCTTATGTGAGACAATTATTTGTAATTAACCTTTCTGCTGGATTCTCACCTCCAGCAAGAATTAACTGGGACCACCAATGCGAAACAGCGAAAAACAAGATCAACTAGTCCGCGAATTCAAATCCCTACTTAAACAAGAGCGTTTTGGGTCTCAAGGAGAGATCGTCGAAGCCTTAAGCACGAAGGCTTCGAGAACATCAACCAATCAAAAGTGTCTCGTATGCTAACCAAATTTGGTGCTGTGCGTACGCGAAATGCAAAAATGGAAATGGTGTACTGCCTACCAGCTGAACTGGGTGTACCTACCGTTTCTAGCTCTCTGCGTGAGTTGGTATTGGACATCGATTATAACAATGCCTTAGTTGTCATCCACACTGGACCGGCTGGTGCGCAACTGATCGCTCGTTTACTAGACTCTTTAGGAAAAGCCGAGGGGATTCTTGGGGTTGTCGCCGGTGATGACACCATCTTCATTACTCCGACTCTAGATGTCAGCACACAGCAGCTGTTCGAATCGGTATGCGAATTATTTGAATACACTGGCTAACCGTTAGCTGGGTCACAATCAGAACAGCATATTGTGACCCCTTTCGCATTTTCAGAAATTGCCATACACCTCAAGTTACATCCTGTAACCCTTTATTCGGTAAGGGCTAGACCTCCTATACCCTTCTAACACTGCTCATCTAATTGCCTATTTTTGGTGCATTTGTCGCCTACCCAGCCTATTTATCCATATTTTTTTGTTATCATTCAGCCACTTTTTCGAGTTCTTGATACGTTTTGTTGATGTTTTCTTAACCGTTAATCACATCAACAACTACACTTAAGGCACTTTGAGGTGACTATCTCTTTTTTGTGCTTTGGGCAGGAACGATGGAGAAAAAGATGCCGTTTCCAAGTAGGAAACCAACAGCACAAAGAAGGCTGTTGATATGATCATGGATATAAGGATAAAGCTATCATGGCATTGAAAAAAGTAATCCAGCTGGGCGCAATCGCTGCAGCTACAATGAGTGCAGGCACACTTTCCGCTCAAGAGTTCATTACCATAGGTACAGGTTCAGTAACCGGTGTTTATTACCCAACCGGTGGTGCTATCTGTAAGCTGGTAAACAAAGACCGTAACGACCACAACGTGCGATGCTCGGTTGAATCTACAGGCGGTTCCATCTACAACGTAAACACCATCCGCTCTGGCGAGCTTGATTTCGGTATCGTTCAGTCTGACTGGCAATTCCACGGCTACAACGGTACAAGCAAGTTCTCTGAGCAAGGTCCTTACAAGAAACTTCGCGCAATGTTCTCTCTTCATACAGAACCGTTTAACATCATTGCTCGTGAAGACTCTGGTATCAGCAACGTTTCAGACCTAGCAGGCAAACGCGTGAACATTGGTAACCCAGGTTCAGGTGACCGCGCAACTATGGGCGTTGTTATGGATGCTATGGGCTGGACTAACGACAGCTTCAAACTAGCCTCTGAGCTTAAAGGCTCTGAGCGTTCACAAGCTCTATGTGACAACAAGATCGATGCATTCATCTATATGGTTGGTCACCCGAACGGCTCAATCAAAGAAGCGACAACCTCTTGTAACGCTAAGCTAGTTCCAGCAACTGGTGAGCAGATCGACAAGATCGTTGCAGATAACCCTTACTATGCGTTCAGTACAGTTCCAGCTGGCATGTACCGTGGTACTGACCAAGACGTTAACAGCTTCGGTGTAGCTGCAACTATGGTAACCACTGCTGACGTATCTGACGAAGTCGCTTACACAGTAGCAAAAGCCGTATTCGAAAACTTCGACACCTTTAAGCGCCTACACCCTGCTTTCGCAAACCTTAAGAAAGAAAACATGGTGAAAGACGGCCTATCTATTCCTCTTCACCCAGGTGCAGAGAAATACTACCGCGAAATCGGCCTAATCAAATAAGACCGATTAACACTAGGGAGGCACAACGCCTCCTTAGTTTTTTGCCATTTGTTTGATGGCAACTCCCCGCCTCTTTCCTAGCCCACATTTCAGTCGGGGAATTTCATCTATCACAACAAGATGAAAATTTTGGCTAGACTTTGTGCACAGATAAAAAACAACCAATCCTGTGCGTCAACAAATTAGGACACACTAATGACACATTCAACGACTCCCTCCCAAGATGTTCAGGAGATGGTCGCTCAGGCTGATACTGGAGCGAGAAACCCGAGTGGTATCCAGGACGCATCTTGTGGCTAGTGCCTTTACTATGGTCACTGTTTCAACTGTGGTATGCCTCTCCACTGCCGTTTATCTTCAATTTCGGCATACTCAATGACACCGAAGCGCGAGCGATACACCTAACCTTTGCTATCTTCCTTGCCTTTACCGCTTATCCAGCATGAAGACCTCAGCCCGAGATAGAATCCCTTTGATCGATTGGGTGTTGGCTCTCTTAGGTAGCTTCTCAGCCGCCTACATATATATTTTTATACCCAATTAGCAGGTCGTTCAGGTGCACCAACCACGCCAGATATTGTGATTGCTGTGTGTGGTATGTTACTGCTTCTTGAAGCGACTCGACGTGCACTCGGGCCACCGCTGATGGTGGTTGCTGCAGTCTTCCTTACCTACACCTTTGCTGGCCCACACATGCCAGATGTTATCGCTCACAAAGGGGCAAGCCTGAACAAGGCCATGTCTCATCTGTGGCTAACTACAGAGGGTGTGTTTGGTGTTGCTCTTGGGGTTTCAACCTCATTCGTATTCTTGTTTGTACTGTTTGGTGCGATGCTTGAGCGTGCGGGTGCGGGTGCCTACTTTATTAAAGTAGCCTTCTCTCTGCTTGGTCATATGCGTGGCGGTCCGGCGAAAGCGGCAGTGGTTGCGTCAGGTCTATCGGGTCTAGTGTCTGGTTCGTCTATTGCAAACGTAGTAACCACAGGTACCTTCACCATCCCGCTGATGAAGCGTGTTGGCTTCCCCGGCACCAAAGCTGGTGCGGTAGAAGTAGCGGCATCAACCAATGGTCAGCTTACCCCGCCTATCATGGGTGCGGCGGCTTTCTTGATGGTGGAATACGTGGGTATTTCATATGTTGAGGTTATCAAAGCTGCTCTTCTTCCAGCTCTTATCTCTTATGTTGCCCTTATCTACATAGTGCACCTAGAGGCATGTAAGGCAGGCATGCAAGGCCTACCTCGTCGCCACAACCCTACACTACTGCAAAGCATGCTTTCGTTTACCGGCACTATTTTAGGTCTGTGTATTATCAGTGCAGCGGTTTACTACGGTATTGGCTGGACCAAGGATGTATTTGGAGCAGCCGCTACCCCTATCGTGGCGGTGGCTTTACTTCTTGCTTATGTGGCACTAGTGCGCATCTCATCTAAGTTCAGACACCATGCTGAGATGGATCCAGACCTTAATGAGATCCCAGAGCCGGGCCCTACGGTAAAATCTGGACTGCACTTCCTACTACCTATCGTAGTGCTAGTATGGTGTTTGACCGTAGAGCGATTCTCTCCGGGTCTGTCTGCATTCTGGGCCACCGTATTTATGATCTTCATTTTGCTAACCCAGAAGCCTCTGATGGCGATATTTGCTAAAGAAGATACGCTAGTTGAGTCGTTTAAAGAGGGGGTTACCGACCTATTGGAAGCACTAGTATCTGGCGCGAGAAACATGATAGGTATAGGTGTGGCGACCGCGGCCGCAGGTACGGTTGTAGGTGTGGTTACCCTAACCGGTATCGGCCTAGTAATGACCGATTTCGTCGAATTCATCTCGGGCGGTAACATTATCTTGATGCTGCTGTTTACTGCGATTATTAGCCTTGTATTGGGTATGGGTCTGCCTACCACAGCAAACTACATCGTGGTATCCACACTAATGGCCCCAGTTATCGTAACTCTAGGCGCCGCTCACGGTCTTATCATCCACTTATCGCAGTGCACCTGTTTGTGTTCTACTTCGGTATTCTTGCGGATGACACGCCACCTGTAGGTCTGGCCGCATTTGCCGCCGCGGCTATCGCTAAATCTGACCCTATACGTACTGGTATTCAAGGTTTTACCTACGATATCCGAACCGCGATCTTGCCATTCATGTTCGTGTTTAACACCCAGCTTCTGATGATAGGCATAGACTCATGGTGGCATCTGTTCCTGACCGTGATATCAGCAACCATAGCCATGCTGCTGTTCTCCGCTGCGACACAAGGTTGGTGGTTCACCCGCAACAAGTGGTGGGAAACCATTGCCTTGCTAGTGCTGGTTTTCTCTTTCTTCCGCCCAGGCTTCTGGTGGGACATGATCTACCAGCCAAGCTTGAGGTTCCCGCAACTCAAATAAGTGAAGTTGTAGAGCAGTTGCCAATAGGTACACCTATCGAACTTCGGGTTGAAGGTGAAAACCTAGAAGGTAAGTTCATCAGTAAAACGGTACGACTGCCATTTGAAGAAGATGCATCTGGAGGCGAAGAGCGCATTTCCTCCATGGGTCTAATGCTGTCTCAAGCAGAGGATAAAGTTACCGTTGATATGGTGGAATTTGGCTCTCCTGCAGAGTCGGCTGGGATCGATTTTGATTGGGAAATCAAGCACATCATTCAACCTGCCGATCGTCCGATGAAGGAGTGGGTCTTCGTACCTGCGCTACTATTAGTGGTATTACTTGGCTTAAATCAGCGCAGACGCGCATTGAAAGGTGCGATCTCGGGATAACTTGATTTCGCTCAATGCCCCATGGGTCGCACTATGGGGCAATAGTAGGACAAATAATAACGAGCACCACGAACATGTATAAACAGATTCTAGTACCTGTCGATCTCAACGAACAAGGCTTCAGCGACAAAGCACTGAAGGCTGCAGTTTGGCACGCTAAACAAAGCAACGCACAACTGCACCTTTTAAATGTATTGCCGGGGATCCATATGTCGATGGTCGCCACCTACTTTCCCAAAGACGCGGTTAAAAAGATGAAGAAAGATGTTGAGGCACAACTTCGCGCCTTTGCTGATGAGTTCATCGACCCAGAATTGGTTTACAACGTGCACATTGCCGAGGGCAAGCCGTACGCCACCATTATCGACTACTCGGAGAAGCTAGGCGCCGATCTTATCGTGATGCCAAGTCATAAACGCTCGCGTATCGATAAGGTAGTGCTGGGCTCTGTAGCAAGCAAAGTGGTAGAAAACTCGCAGATAAACGTTCTGGTAATTAAGCCACACGGTTAATACAAAAAGGGTCGCTACAGCGACCCTTTTTTCATACTAGGCGGTTGTTATCTCCACCAGCGACAAAGCTCTCGATATTATCCAACAGGATATTGACCAAGCTCTGTATAGCCGAATCACTGCCCCAAGCCACATGTGGTGTGAGCAGTAAGTTTGGCAGATGAGCATTAGCTATCAAAGGGTTACTCTCATCGGCTGGCTCCTGGGTAAACACATCAAAGCCTGCTCCAGCAATTTCACCCTTTTTTAATGCCTCTACTAACTCAGACTCCTCAACCAGACCACCCCGTCCGGTATTTATCAATACCGAGCTCGCTTTCATCATTTTAAGCTCTTTGCTACCAATGAGATTGGTAGTTTCCTCATTCAGAGGGCAGTGCAGAGTCAGTACATCAGCTCGCTTTAACGCCTCTTCAAAGGACACGTAGCCATCACGTACATCTGTGGTTCCTTTGCGCTCAGCAAAGATAACCTGCATCCCTATCGCCCCACCAAGCTTGGCTACCGACTGACCTAAGCTACCAGAACCGACTACTGCCAAGGTTGAGCCTGCAATATCTGAGATGGGATGGGTAAAGAAACAAAACTGCTTTTTCTCTTGCCACACACCCTTTTGAATATCCTGGTGATAGGCAAATAGATTGCGCCTTAGGGCAAACAACATAGCAATGACATGTTCCGGTACAGAGCGCGTCGCGTAGCCTTGAACATTGCACACCCCTATACCATTTTGCTTACAGTAGTCTAAACCCACGTTATTAGTGCCCGTGGCAGACACGGCGATAAGCTTGATACTTGGGTGTTTTGCCAGGATGCTGGCGTCTAGCACTACCTTGTTAGTAATAACAATATCCGCCGACTGTAACCTCTCATCCATCTGTTCGAGTGAGGTTGAGGGGTAGCTAGTCCAAGTATGTGGAAAATCTAACTGACGAAACTGGATATGCTCAGGAATGGTCTCCTGATCGAGAAAAACGACCTTGTACATGCTGACCTCTAGTGCTTAGGCATACTCTTATAATCTGGGAGCGTCTGCGGTGCAGAATAGATGTCTAATACTACGGGTTTTGCCTCAGGAAAAAGTCGCATGGCACAAACATAGATACCAATTTATCGTCTTTGGGATGATAAAAGCACAGTTCTGTAGAATGAAGCTGTAATCTTTCAGAGAACTCTTTTGCCTCATCATGTGCATAAAACTCATCGCCAACGATTGGGTGTCCTATCTCACTCATGTGCACTCGCAGTTGATGCGAGCGCCCAGTGATAGGTAACAGTCGCACTATGCAGGTTTGTTCCTCTTGAGTCACTCTCTGGTAATCAGTGCGGGATGGCTTACCATCTTGATTGCACACCTTTTGACGCGGGCGATTGGGCCAATCGCAGATAAGGGCAAGTCCACCAGCCCTCTCTTTCTTCAAGCTCTCCCCACACTCGGGCGTAATAGACCTTATGGGTTAAGCGATACTGAAACTGCTTTTTAGGTGGCGCTCCGCATCTTTGGTCAGTGCAAACAGCATCAAGCCTGAGGTTGCCATATCCAGCCTATGTACCACCTGTATCTCCGGGTACTCCTCTACGAGACGACTCCACAGGCTGTCATAATGCTTTTCCTCACGGCCCGGAACCGACAGCAAGCCTGCCGGTTTATTGGCGACTAGGATATGCTCGTCTTGATAGACCACCTCAGTCCAAGGTTCGACAGGAGGTCGGTATTCCGTCATCGCCATACCTAACTCCTTAGTTGTGTGATACTACGATAACGCGCAATGAATCCAGTTGGATCTGAGCGTTAGAAATGTACTCTTCTAGTTGAGCAATCTGAGTCTCGATAGCGGTCACTTCCTCATCACGAATGTTCGGGTTAACCGCTTTAAGGGCCAGCAAACGCTCAAGCTCAGCGTTCAAGCTATTGCGCATCTCAGCCTGTGCTTCCTGCTTAACCTGCTCATGCTTGACGCCAATCTTCTCATCGCCCGCTTTGATTAGGCTTGGATCTGCGCCTGCACCGAGCCAACAAGCTTGCCACCCATATGACGGTTGATTGGGCTTAGTTGACGGTTGAAGCTTTCAAACTCTACCTGTGCAGAAAGGTCGTTTCCGTTGCCGTCCAACATAATACGGATCGGCGTTTGCGGTAGGTAGCGACCGATACCACTGCTCTTCGGTGCTTGAGCATCAACCAGATAAACCAACTCAAGCAGCATAGTACCTACTGGCAATGCCTTGTTCTTGAGTAGCGAAACCGCAGAGGTACCCACACCCTCACTTAAAAGTAAGTCGATACCACCTTGTATCATTGGGTGCTCCCAAGACATAAAATGCATATCTTCACGCGATAGCGCCGTATCACGGTCAAAGGTGATGGTTGCACCATCGTACGGAAGACCCGGGTAGCTAGGAACTAGCATATGCTCAGAAGGGGAAACAATCAGAGCATTTTCTCCCTTGTCGTCTTGGTTTAGGCCGATGCAATCAAATAGACTCAAAGCGAAGCTAACAAACTGAGTATCGCCATCTTTTGCGCCAATCTGCTTAACCAGTTCATGAGCACGCTCACCACCGTTTGAGTGCATCTCAAGTAGACGATCACGACCATGCTCTAGCTGCTGCTTGAGCTCTTGGTTTAACTTGGCAGACTCAGCAACGACATTGCTAAGCTCACTGCTGTCACCTGAAGCCACCATCTCTGTCAGCTCATAAGAGAACTTCTCATAAACGGTGCGACCGGTCGGACAGGTCTCTGCAAAGGCGTTTAGACCTTCATGATACCAATGGGCTAACACCCCTTGTGAGCTCCCCTCAAGGAAAGGTACAAAGATATCGATATCAGAGTTTTGACCGATACGATCCAGACGACCAATACGCTGCTCAAGTAGGTCTGGATTAAACGGAAGATCGAACATAACCAATTGATTTGCAAACTGGAAGTTTCGACCCTCAGAGCCGATCTCAGAGCAGATAAGAACCTGAGCACCACCCTCTTCCTCGGCAAAGTAAGCAGCAGCCTTATCGCGCTCAATAATGGACATACCTTCATGGAACACAGTAGCGCGAATGCCTTCACGCTCACGCAGAGCTTGCTCTAGCTGAAGTGCCGTTTGCGCACGAGATGCAATCACTAGGATTTTGTCAGCACGCTTAGCCTTAACCTTCTCGATCAGCCAATCTACACGGCTATCGAATTGCCACCAGTTACCGGTATCGCCCAACTCCTGGAAGATCTCTTCTGGGTAAAGCATGATGCCCGCCTGCTTCTCGATAGGCAGATCAACGTTAAACATCTTAGAAACCTTCACCGCACGCGTGTACTGCTCAGGCATAGGCATTGGTAGCAGGTGTACGCGACGCTCAGGGAAGCCTTGAATCGCCGCACGGGTGTTTCTAAACAACACTCGACCTGTACCGTGACGGTCCATCAGGTTATCGATAAGCTCTTGGCGCGCCAGAGCCTGCTGTTCTTCGTGGTTGGTATCCGCAATCGCCTTAAACAGTGGCTCAACGTCTTGTTCTGACAAGAGCTCAGTGATCTGATTTTTAGCCTCGTTAGATAGACCAAATCCCGAAAGAAGTTGGCCAACCGCTTCGGCTACTGGCTCATAGTTGGACTCTTCTTCAACGAAGCTTTGATAATCGTAAAAACGGTCCGGATCTAGCAGGCGCAGACGTGCAAAGTGACTCTCACGCCCCAGTTGCTCAGGGGTTGCCGTCAATAGAAGTGCTGCTGGAATAATCTTAGCTAACGACTCTATCGCCAGATATTCTGCGCTCGGTGCCTCTAGGCTCCACTCGAGGTGATGGGCTTCATCCACGACCAAGAGATCCCATTTAGCTTCAAGGGCTTGCTGGTGACGCTTAGGGTTGTTCTTCAAAAAGTCTAAAGAGCAAAGCACTAGCTGTTGTGTATCGAACGGATTATGCGCATCTGCATAAGCTTCAATACAACGCTCTTCATCAAACACAGAGAAGTGCAGGTTAAAGCGACGCATCATCTCTACTAGCCATTGGTGCTGCAGGGTCTCTGGTACCACGATAAGTACGCGCTCGGCACGACCCGCCAGTACTTGTTGATGGATGATCATACCCGCTTCGATGGTTTTACCTAGACCTACCTCATCGGCAAGCAGCACACGTGGTGCATAACGTTTACCCACCTCATGGGCGATGAATAGCTGATGCGGAATAAGGCCAGCACGCATACCCTGCAGGCCACGCATTGGACTCTTTAGTTGTTGATATTGATTTTGTAGAGCGCGATAGCGAAGTACAAAGTTGTCCATTCGGTCAATCTGACCGGCAAATAGCTTATCTTGAGGTTTATTGAATCGGATCTGATGGCTAAGGAAGATCTCACGAAGCTGAACATTCGTCTCTTCGGTATCGATTCTGGTGCCCACATAGGTCAGCACACCATCTTCCTCAATCACTTCCTCTACCTGAAGCGACCAGTCTTGGTGAGATTCAACCTGATCTCCGGCTGCGAAGGTAACGCGAGTAATAGGCGCATCGCTAATAGCATATAGCCTCTCTTCTTCTGATGCAGCAAACATCAGTGTCACGGTACGGGCATCGATTGCCACCACAGTACCTAAGCCCAAATCACTCTCAGTGTCACTAATCCAACGTTGACCAATCGCAAATGCCATTCAGCTAAAACCCTCAATAAAATGAACTCTCTAATAGTAGAAGAAAACCGCCATGATCATACGCAATTTCCATCTCGTAAAAGGAGCTAAGTCGCCCACAAAAAAGGGCGACATCATATTGCATCGAGCCAAGTCGGTCACGTAAAACCTTAATTTTGTTGGGTAAAAATCATGCAATCAAACTGTCAAACTTATGAAACCAAACTACACTCAAAATGTAAGAGGTATCCAAGAAAAGACATGAGCAAAGGAGTCGCTTATGGGCGATAGCGAACGCAAAATTTTTGTACTCGACACCAACATCTTACTCCACGAACCACACGCAATATTCTCTTTCCAAGAACACGATGTCGTCATCCCGATGACAGTCCTAGAAGAACTCGACCGAATCAAAGACAGCAAGCGCGATGTTGCTCGCGATGCTCGTGTGGCGATTCGTGCGCTAGAGGACATCTTCAAGGATGCAACACCAGACCAGATTTCAGAGGGCATTTCATTTAATAGAGATTCACAAACAACGGGCTCACTCTCCATCCTTGCGGACTTTGAGCTTCAAGAAACGGTGAAGGCATTCGCCGATAAAGCGGGAGATAATCGCATTCTTAATGCCGTTATCTATCTGCAGAACAAGCGTTCACCTCGCGAGGTGGTGCTAGTCACCAAAGACATCAATATGCGTCTTCGTGCAAAGGGAGCAGGGGTAAGATTTGTTGAGGATTACCGAACCGACCAACTCATCGATGATGTTCAATACCTGACCAAGGGCTTTGCCCAATACGACGGCAACTTTTGGGAATCCGTTGAGGATGTAAACTCTATCTCTCTTGCGGGTAAAACCCATCACCTGATTGACCAGAACCACCTTGAACTGCCATATGTAAACCAATATCTGCTGGATTCAGAGACTGACTTCGCAGCCAGAGTCACCGAGATAACCCCTGAGTCTGTCACCTTAAAGGACCTGAATCGTGACAAACTAATGAGTCGTCGCGCTTGGGACATCAAACCGAAGAATATCTATCAAGGCATGGCTTTAGATGCCCTACTCGATCCAGATATTGACCTTGTGATCCTGACAGGTGCAGCTGGTAGTGGTAAGACACTGCTCGCAATGGCGGCGGCATTAGAGCAGACCGTCGAGCAAAACAACTTCGATAAGATCATCGTAACCCGTAACACCCCAGATATCGGTGAATCTATCGGCTTCTTACCGGGCAACGAGGAAGAGAAAATGTTGCCATGGCTAGCATCGGTCACCGATACCCTAGAGGCGCTACACAAAAACGACCACTGCACTGAAGGCTCACTTCGCTACATTTGCGAAAAGGCCAACATACAGTTCAAATCTATTAACTTTATGCGCGGACGCTCCATTCAGAATGCTTTTGTACTATTGGATGAGTGCCAAAACCTGACCGCTTCTCAGATCAAAACCATCATCACCCGCTGCGGTGAAGGTACCAAGATTGTCTGCTCGGGTAACCTAGCCCAGATTGACTCACCGTACCTAACACCGGTGACCTCAGGCTTGACCTATATGGTGGAGAGATTTAAGAACTTTGAGGGCAGTGCTAACGTTCACCTCAATGGCGTGGTGCGAAGTCGCCTAGCCGAATTTGCGGAAGAGAACCTGTAATAAAAAGGGGTTGGTGACATACCAACCCCTTTTCAGTTTATAAGAATTACTTGGCCTCTCTCTGGTCGTAGCCCCAAGGCTGCACTAGGGTCTGATCAACTCCCAGATGGTCCAGAACTCGAGCCACCATAAAGTCGACCAAGTCTTGAATGGTTTCTGGCTTATGGTAAAAACCAGGTGCGGCCGGCATTATGGTTACGCCCATCTTAGACAGCTTAAGCATGTTCTCTAGATGCAAGGTAGAGAATGGGGTTTCGCGAACCATAAGGATAAGCTGACCGCGCTCCTTGAGCACTACATCCGCGGCACGCTCAATCAAATTATCTGACATACCGTGAGAGATAGACGCAAGTGTGCCGGCTGAACACGGACACACCACCATTTGCTTAGGCGCAGCAGAACCAGACGCCACTGGCGAAAACCAGTCCTCTTTACCACACACCACAATCGAATCTTCGCCGCACCCCAGATGCTCCACCAGCTTGCTTTGCATCGCATCCGGACCGCTAGGCAGTTTAAGACCATGCTCAGTGGCAAGCACCACACGCGCCGCAGAGGAGACCAGTACAAACACCTGATACTCCGCCTCAACCAGCTTTTTCAGCAACGCCAAGCCATAAGGCGCACCTGATGCACCTGTCATTGCAAGGGTGATCTGTTTTGACTTCTTAATCATGGTCATTAGTTTTCTGATTTCGCTTCCAGAGCTTGTAACAGTTTAGTATGGATTCCTTCAAATCCGCCGTTACTCATGATCAGGATATGGTCATTAGGCTGGCTGTTCTCCACCAGCACATTCACCAACTCTTGCACCGAGTCCGATACTAGACTCGGCTGAGAACACTGCTCCGCAACCTCTTCCACAGACCAATCTATGGTCTCTGGTTGATATAAATAAACCTGATCGGCAATCTTTAGTGAGTTAGCTAGACTGTCCTTATGTACGCCCATCTTCATCGTACTAGAGCGAGGCTCCACTACAGCAAGAATGCGCTGTTGACCCACCTTGTTACGCAAACCATCGAGTGTCAGCTCAATCGCTGTTGGGTGGTGAGCGAAGTCATCGTAGACAGTCACACCACCAACTTCACCCTTGAGCTCTAGACGGCGCTTGGTATTAATAAATTTAGCTAAGGCCTCGCAGGCAAGCTCAGGCACCACACCTACATGTCTTGCCGCAGCAATCGCCATCAATGCGTTGTTCACGTTGTGGTCCCCTACTAGGTTCCAATTAACCTGCCCAACAACTTCACCTTGGAACAACACATCGAAGCAACTGCCATCGGCACGCAGTTTATTTACTTGCCACTCTTGGTGGGAAAACTCCTTCTCACTCCAACAGCCTCGCTCAAGCACATCATTCAAGGCCGCATCATCGATAGGGGCAAAGATACGACCATTGCCAGGAACGGTTCTGACCAAGTGATGGAACTGACGTTTGATTGCTTCTAGGTCGTCAAAGATATCTGCATGGTCAAACTCTAAGTTATTCATGATCAGGGTGCGTGGATGATAGTGGACAAACTTAGAGCGCTTATCAAAGAAGGCACTGTCATACTCATCAGCCTCAACCACAAAGAACATACTCTCACCAAGCGTGCTGATTGGTCGAAGTTTCCAAGAACACCGCCCACCAAGAAGCCCGGCTGATAGCCACAATCTTCTAAGATCCAAGCCAGCATGCTCGAGGTTGTGGTTTTACCATGAGTCCCCGCTACTGCCAGTACCCAACGGTCATGCAACAAGAATTCTTGAAGCCACTGAGGACCAGAGGTGTATTTGAGGTTATGGTTAAGCACATATTCAACACATGGGTTGCCACGACTCATGGCATTACCTATCACAACAAGATCTGGGGCAGGGTCTAGTTGAGATGGGTCGTAACCCTGAATGATCTCTATCCCTTCCGACTCCAGCAATGTGCTCATCGGAGGATAAACATTGGCGTCGCTACCAGTAACTTTGTGTCCCAATTGCTTTGCCAAGACCGCTGCGCCTCCCATAAAGGTGCCGCAGATGCCTAAGATGTGAATATGCATAGTGTTTCCATTCGCTTACAAGGTATTTGCCATACTGTAAGTTATTGTGCGTGTATAAGATTTTAAGCTCAAGGCAGTTTGCAAACAGTTGACCGATTACGGGCAAAAACTACACAGCTCTCAAGATGAGAGCGTAGTCATTCAACTCAATTTATAAAAATTAAAAAATATGTGAGTCTGATCGCTTAGTTTTTGTCTCGTAATATGTTTTGTAGTGTAGATTTGTAGTGTACTATCGCTTAAAAAAAGAACTTGTCATACAAATAGAACGGAACTACCCCCAATGTCCAATCTTAGAACTCTTGGCGAATTCATCATTGAGAAACAGCATGATTTCCCCCATGCAAGTGGTGAACTTTCGTCGCTTTTGTCCTCGATTAACCTAGCGGCTAAGGTCGTACACCGTGAAATCAACAAGGCTGGCCTAGTTGATATTACAGGCGCTGCAGGTGAAGAGAACATTCAAGGTGAAGCTCAACAAAAGCTAGACGTACTAGCAAACGATACTTTCAAGGCTGCGCTAGAAAATCGCGATCAGGTTTGTGGTATTGCCAGTGAAGAAGAAGATTACGCAGTAGCCTTCGACAGCGAACTGAACCAGAAAGCTAAATACGTGGTGCTAATGGATCCACTAGATGGTTCTAGTAACATCGATGTAAACGTATCTGTAGGTACTATCTTCTCTATCTACCGCCGCCTATCCCCAATCGGTGGTCCAGCAGAGGATCGTGACTTCCTACAGCCTGGTACTGAGCAGGTTGCATCTGGTTACGTGATCTACGGTTCATCTACCATGCTAGTTTACACAACTGGTAAGGGTGTACACGGCTTTACCTACGACCCATCTATCGGTTCATTCTGCCTATCGCACGAAGACATGCGTGTTCCACAGCAGGGTTACATCTACTCTATCAACGAAGGTAACTACATCAACTTCCCGACTGGTGTGAAGAAGTACATCAAATACTGTCAGGAAGAAGATGAAGCAGGTAAGCGCCCATATACCTCTCGCTATATCGGCTCGCTGGTATCTGACTTCCACCGTAACCTTCTGCTTGGTGGTATCTTCCTATACCCAAGCACACGTGCTTATCCCAAAGGCAAGCTGCGTCTGCTATACGAGTGCAACCCAATGGCATTCCTGGCTGAGCAAGCCGGCGGTATGGCGACTGATGGTGTTCAGCGCATCATGGAGATCAAGCCAGAAGAACTACACCAACGTGTTCCTTTCTTCGTGGGCTCGACCAACATGATTGAAACTCTACACGGCTTCCTTCGCGATAACCCAGACCAATAATAAAAATGGGCGTCCTAGACGCCCATCTTTTTATTTCTGTTCAACCCAGATTATCTGCTCGGTATCAAACCCGAGACTTTTCGCCTGTACAATAAAGTCTTGTTTTAGCTCGTCACTTACTTGTGGAGTGCGCGAGAGAAACCATAGGTAATCGTGGTTTGGTCCCGATATAAAGGCGTACTGATAGTCTTGCTTGTCTAGCTCAAACACCACGTAAGAGCCGTAGAAAGGGCCAAAGAAAGAGACCTTGAGATAGCCAGTGTCTTCAGATTCAACGAAATAAGCCTTACCCTCTGCACTCTTCCATTCGTCATCCTCCACCAAGTAGCCCTGATTGAGCACCTTTACTCCGCCGTCTTCTCGCATCGAGTAATCGGCTGTGACCTGATTCATTCCTCGCTCAAACGAATGATCTAAGCGCGCAACCTCATACCATTTTCCGAGATAGCGCTCGAGCTCAAAGTCATTAACCGGCGTAACTTTCTCTGGTAGGCCCACACAACCTGTGAGTAGTAATGTGACTAATACACTTATCCATATCTTCATATTTTTCTTCCTCTGCATCCATGCACATTTTCTAGATTACCCTACCAAAGGCGAGGTGTTTCAAAATTTCACCGTTTGCTGTCGTAACTCACACCTTGAAGGATTAATCTGACAAAAAATCCTTACGAAAA
The DNA here is from genome assembly GCA_000830455.1 of Vibrio sp. JCM 19236. Classification (GTDB taxonomy): domain Bacteria; phylum Pseudomonadota; class Gammaproteobacteria; order Enterobacterales; family Vibrionaceae; genus Vibrio. The sequence goes on along the minus strand of BBSB01000004.1, from coordinate 30,549 downwards.
AAACGATGAAAAGATTACTTATCACTGGATTGACAGGCACTTTAGCTCCGGTCGTTGCCGACTATTTCAAATCTCAAGGCTGGGAAGTTATTGGGTGGATCATCACAGCATCTCTCCTGACGATGAAAGTGCGAGTCGCACATTCATATCTGAAGCTAATCCTGACGCCATCTGTCATCTCGCGATGGGGAGTGAAGAGTGGGCTGCCTGGCTAGCCAATTGGGCAAAAGAAAATCAACGACCCTATCTCTTTACCAGCACGGCTATGGTGTTCGATGCAGAGCACAATGGCCCTTACCAGATAGAGAGCCCGAGAGAGGGCAATGACCCCTATGGGCAATATAAGATCCGCTGTGAAGATGCCATCTGGCAGGCAAACCCAGATGCAATGATAGCTCGTCTGGGTTGGCAGATAGGAGACAAGCGTGGCGGAAACAACATGTTGGAATTTCTGCATGCCATGATGGATGAGCACGGTAAGATCGATGCTAGCTCAGCCTGGATCCCAGCAACCTCTCACATGAAGCATACCGCTGAGGTACTGTTCAAGTTAATCGAGAAAAACCAAGCTGGACTGTATCATGTGGACAGCAATGCACAAACCGGTTGGAACTTTGCGCAGTTGGTCAAGGCTCTGGCTAAATACCATAACCAGCCTTGGGTAGTTGCTGAGAATCAAGACTACAAACACGACCAGCGCCTGCTCGATAAACGCATACAGACGCGACCACTGACGGACTGGCTAATTCCTTAGATTCCAATCCCCGGACTCTATCGCCTTACCGCTCTCTGCGCCCTGGTATAAATAGATCCAAGCCTCTCCATACGGAGTATCTATGGTCTCACGTCGATACTCCGTTGGTACATCCTCAAGGATATCTAGCTTACCAAGCACTTCGTCGCTAATGCGATACACCTCTCCAACGATGGCATCATGGCCGTCCACTAGTCCCGGATAAGCACCCAGATCAAACAAAGCAAATTCTGGCTTGGTCTCAAACATGCCCAGCAACTCGCTCTGCTCTAAGAAGTAATGGTTGCTCTCCCCTTGACGCAGGGTTCCATAAACAAAAACCAGATGTTGCATCTTCCTTGCTCCAAAACCTGTTCTAGTTAAACTCAAATTGATACAGCAAATCGACGGCGCTGTCTGTGCCCGACATCACCTCAAGATAGAGATCCTTCATGATTCGGTAACGGAAGGTAAATTCACCGATAGACTCGAATATACCCACACCATATTTCACCTGTAATCCTGGAAGTATATAACCACTTACGGTTACCTGTGAGTCATCGCCCGTACCTGCAGTATCCAATTGCAGGTCACTCACACCGAAGGCCTCACCTATCTCACCGACTAGGCGACCACTCTGTGCCAAACTCAAACCGATCAGCGCTGTGGTCATGGTATCACCACCACCACCACTATCTATATCCTGACCACGTAGAATATAAGAAAGGGCGTTTGCCTGTGGCATGGATGGTTCAGAGAATACTTCGATGCTCGGCTCATCCGCAGGACCGGTAACACGAATACCCGCGACCACGTCGTCTTCGGTGTTATCAGGGTTACGTATCGCCTTAATGGACAGATACGGTTGGTCCGCTGGGCCATTAAACTGCACCTTACCCTCATCGATGATCAGGTCCTGACCAAAGGAGCGATAGGAACCATCGACGATGTTCACCTCGCCAAGAATGAATGGCGCGTTATTCTTCTGCGAAACGTTCAGCTCACCAATAAGCCCACCTTTCAAACCAAAGGCCACCAGCTTAAAGTCATCACCTATGATCACCTTAATGTTAGAGCGGATCTCGAATGGGAACTCATCGCCCTCATTCACCGGCTTAAGGTCTCTATCAAGGATTACCTCGTCGGAAGAAACTGAAATCGCCGATGGTGGCAACTCTTCGACCTCGATTCGACCCAAGGCAGTCTCACCTCACCATTCACATCGATAAGCCCCGGCGTGACCGCGACCGAGATATTTGGAGAAACCTTGGCTTTTACCTCAGGCGGGATATCCACTAAAAGTTCATCCGCAGACAGATTTACGTTTGCATTCCAGTCATCTAATGAGGTCCAATCCGCGTCACCGGTTAGATCGAGATGCCCTTCTTGGGTCACTATCTTAGAATCCAGCACAGCTTGATAGCCAGAGAAGCTCAAGGTGAGGTCACCAGATTTGATATCGATAGGCGTCACATCACCCTGTGCCACTATATTCTCTATCTTTAGGTCGCCCAGCACTTGGGGTTGCAACGCAGGGCCCTTGATTCTGAGGTCACTATTAATGTCAGCTCCCACCTCACTGAACTCACCAAACATAGGCTCAAGCATCTTGAGTGTCAGGGCTTCTAGCTGAAGGCGCGCATCGATCTGCTTACTCTCTTTCGAGACGTTGTTGAGAGCCAGATTACCTTTGATATCACCGTTATTGTTTAGGTCGATCATCCAATCCGCTTTTAGATTGTCTTTTATCAAGCTAGCGTTAAGCGCAATGTCATCCCAGCCCACAACCAAAGGTCTATCTAATTTCTGAGTCACACTGCCCGAGGGCAAGTCAACCTGAAGCTCCACCTCAGGCAAGGCATTCGGTGCCCACTTGGCACGAGCAGTGGCACTGAGCTCACCCTTAACCTTGGTTTCTTGAGGGAGTAGCGACTGGATCTGTGAGAAGTTAAATTCACTAATGCTGGCGAATACCTCTCCCGATTGGCCGGCAGTAACATCCCTATCCAAGCAGACACGAGATTGCGACTGCACCCAGCAATGAGCCTGAACAAACGCCTCTTGTTTTGCTAAATCAAAAGAAAGCTCTGGCGGATGGTCAAGACGCCAAGTTCCTTGCACCGTAGTAAATTGAGCTGAGTTTAGGCGGCCTTTCCAAACCAAATCAGGCTCTTGCTTCGCTCCACCTTCAACGCTAAGTGAGCCCTTAACCATCTCAGAATCGATATTGAAATCAAATCTATGCGCTTCTTGAGAGCCGTTGAAATTAAACTCACTGCTATTAACCTTCTGCCTTGATAGTCGAGCTGACTCACACCTAGGGTCATCTGCCCTTTCGGAGCCGGAAGTGGCACAACATCGCCCTTGAGGGTCACTGTCTCAATGGTTAATTGGTCTTGCCAAGCTAGCTTGTTAACAGCTAAGTCTAGAATGACCTCTGGCGTGTTTTGCTCGCCTCGAAGCTCTACATCACCAATTACCGCACCCTCAACCTCAGGCACAGAGTGTTCCAGTTCAGGGATATCCAGCTTGGCATCCATATTCCAGGTTTTATCTAAACTACCAGACAAGCGGATACGGTTTTGACCATGGGCAACCACAAGCCCTGGGGTATCGAGCCAGAATTGGCCATTTCCCTGAACATCTTTGGCATCCAGTGCGCCATTTACATTTAGAGGGTAGTCTCGGAAGATACCATCGATATCGAGCTTAGGAAGTTCTACCTCCCAACCACCAGCCGAGGTTAACCGGCCCGAGGTTTGCAGTTCACCACTGATATTCCCCTCAGCCTCAGGCCAATATGTGCCTGGCTGGATTTGATCTAACTGAAGATCGGCCTCCCAAAAAACTAGCTTGGCCCAGTTGGCTAAAACCTTGCCTTTTAACTCGCCGCCTAGGGACTTGATATCTATATCACTGAGATCGATCTGCTCTAGGCTGCCTCGCCCTTCAACGACCAGATCAATATCTGGGATCTGTGTTCCCTGTGCCGCACCCATTAGGTCGAGCGAGTAGTCATCTAAAATACCAGCAGCCTTTAGTGACGCGATCTGTGCTGTATAATCCGCTTTGCCACTCAGTGGCCACTGCAACTGCGCCTTAGATAGGTCAATATCAAATGGAAATTTAGGATCTAAAGGCTGTAATTTAGCGTCCAAGTCAGCGACCATGAGATCACGCAATGTGGCCTGCAGAGTGAGGTCGACAACACTACCCTCAGCATTTAGAGTCAGCGATTGCCCTGCGAGATCGGTTTGCTTGACCTTAGCTTTTGCTTCAAGATCCAAGGGGTAATCCCCAATCAGTTCAGTACTCCCGTCCAGATTGAGCTCAATCTGAGGCATGGCCAGATCGAAGTTCTGGATATTGACCTTATTGCCCTCAGCAAAACCCACCAAATTCGCTCTCTCAATCTCAACGTCTGGATTGATGAGCTTAAAGTCAGTTACCGTAATATCTTGAATATTGACACTCAGCGGAATCCACACCTCAGGTAGGACAATTGGAGCATTGGGATCGGTTTTAGATTCTGGCTCTGCCGGAGCTGTTTCTTCACTTTGAGGCAGTTCAACTCGCCCACCGTCAAAGCGGGTTGGAGTTAGGGTTAAACTGTCAAAGCGCATCTGCGCCCCGGTATCAAACTCTCGCCACGCCACCTTGGTTCCTAGGATGTCCAGATCCACGTGATCCAGATAAAGCCGACTGATCTTCACCCCAATACCGAATGGTATAGAGACAGAACGCAATGGTTCGCTAGGCTCTTCGGCTTGAGGCTCTTCACTTGGAACAACATCAGTGAGTGCAAACTTGGCCCCTTCAATACCTAGGTATCTACGCACAACTGTGCTTGTGGTATACAGCGGAGCCTCAGGTCTAACTCGAGTTTTTGAGCTTGAAAATCTACAAACAGGTCTGGGTTGATGTACTCGACGTTGTATAAGCGGAAGTCGGTGAGTAACGAACCATCAACTTCTTGCACCCTAAATTCAGGAACAAATTTTTCCGCGCCCCAGACAATGCTTCGCAGGCCAGAGTTAGTAAACAGAAGGAAATAGAGTAACGCTAAAACAAGGACGATCAGCGCCAACATGCCCAGAGACAAATGAGTAATGGCCCACAACAAACGCTTCCAGAAAGGACGGTTTTTCTTCGCATCCTTTTTGGATTTTTTGTCTGTAGTTTGCGTTTCTGTCTGCGCCATTACAATTCAGGCCCCAAGCCAAAGTGAATCTGATATTTATCTGTGCCTTCTTCGGCATCAAGGGCAAAGCCCAAATCGAGCCTCACCGGCCCCACCGGTGACGCCCAGCGGATACCAAAGCCAGAGCCAGTTTTCCAATCTGGGGTGTCATTCCATGCATCACCGTAATCGACGAAGGCCGCCAACCACCAGTTCCATAAACTCTATATTGATACTCTAGGCTACTGGTGACCATATATTTAGCACCGGTCAACTTACCCTCGCTATCTTTTGGAGATATGGACTCGTACTCGTAGCCACGCAGGTTGTTATCACCACCAGCAAAGAAACGTAGCGAGGGCGGCAAGTCGAATACTGACTCAGTGAAGTTGGCACTACCATCTACCCTAAATAGTCCACGGTGGTTTCGGCCTAGGCTACGAATCCAAGCACTTCGTCCTTGCACGCGAAGCACACGCGCCTCAGATAAAACCGCCTCATCACCATATTCAAAGGTAATCGACTGCTTATCACCCCACATTGGCATAGCACCACCTCGAGCACGCGTCTTCGAGTATGAGATCCTGGAAGCAACATGGTAAATCTGTCTTCCTGAGTACCTGAGTAAAGTCTTCGTTCAGTAGGCGGATAAATACGGTGCGGTGCCAACCGCTATCCAGTTCCCAGTGCCTCTCAAGGCCCAAACTAGACTCGAAACTGATGGTGTCATTATTATCCAAGTATTTCATACCATACTGGATTCGATAGTACTCTTTGAGCACGTCCTCTAGCGGGATCTTATAGCCGACCACCACCTGCTGTTCAGGCACTGACAGCTCAAAGCTACTGTCAAAGCTGTGCCCTTGTTCATTGAGCCATGGACGCTTCCAGGAAAGCTTACCTCGAACTCCGACATCGGTAGAGACACCTAGACCGGTTTCAACCTGGTGACGAGACTGAGGCCCTAGCTGAATAGTCATTGGCAATTCGCGATTACCAGAGCCTACTCCCTCTAAGTTAGGCTCTACGTATACAGATGAAAACCAATCTGTACTTGAGAGATTCTGGTTTAGCTGTCCCACATCACTGGCAAGATACGGATCGCCTTGCTCGAAAGGAACCACTGATCGCACACGATCTTCCTCGATCTGCGAACCTGAGATCCTTACAGGGCCAAAGCGATACCTCAAACCACTTTCATAGTGAAGTCTAACAAAGGCTTGATTAAGCTCGGGCGCAACCTCTAATCGGGCAAGAGAAAAATCCCCCTCAAAGTAACCTCGCTTCAACGCCAGATTACGTAATTCAGATTTTAAGGCATCGTATTGACCATGATTCAGACGAGCGCCCACTTTCAGCGGAGTATTCTTCAGCAGTCTCTGAAATGCAGGGTCATCTTTGGCTTCACCGCTAAGCTTGATATCCAATTCTTCTATTAATACCGGCAGACCGAGCTCAACGGTAACGTTCAGCTCTTCCTCTTCTTCATTAACGATAAAGGTCAAAGTTGGATAGTAATAGCCCATAGCTCGAAGGGCCTGAGTGATGCTCTCTTCAACACGGGATTGGAAGCGCAGTGAAGTGGAATAATCCTCTTCCGGTATGGCAGAAAGGTACACGTCGACATTGTCTTGGATCTCTCCAGACAATCCTTCAACGTTGAGAGTTGCTTCGGCGAAACTCCATTGACTGACACCCAAGCAGCGAGTGCCAAACAATTCCTTATGAAACGCTTAACCATTGGTGAGGGTTACAATACTTCCTGTAGTGAGACTATGATGAGGAGTGTATCCAAATCGATAACGCCATAGTATAAAGGATTGAACAGGGAAAAAAATTCCGATTACTCAATCTTTTGCAAGGAGCCCCTATGTTTGACAAACAAACAATGATCTCGGAGCTAGAAGCTTTGCCAGGACGCGATACACCTATCCTGAGCGGGGCGACGCATTTCGTCAACCACACTGATTTGACCGCAGCGCCGGCAAATGGTTGCCAAGAAATTCTATTGGGCTTAGGTTGCTTCTGGGGCGCAGAGCGTTTGTTCTGGAATCTTGAGGCGTGATTTCTACCTCCGTAGGCTACGCTGGCGGTTTTACACAAAACCCAACCTATGAAGAGGTATGCAGTGGACGCACCGGCCATACTGAAGTGGTTCGTATCATCTATGACCCAAGTAAGCTCTCATTAGAAAGCTTGCTGCAAGTGTTCTGGGAAAAACACGACCCAACCCAAGGCATGCGTCAAGGTAACGATAGGGGTACTCAGTATCGCTCTGCTATTTACACTTACAATGATGAGCAACAAACAACAGCAGAGACAACGCTCGCAGCCTATCAACAACTTCTCTCTCAGTCTGGAATAGCCAATATCACTACTGAGATAAAACTAGCCGGCCCATACTATCTACCGAAGAATACCACCAGCAATATCTGGCTAAGAATCCAAATGGCTATTGTGGGATCGGCGGGACGGGCGTCTGCTTTCCACCACAAAATGACTAAGCTCTGATGTAAAATATTCGATTTAACATATACTTAAAGCCGATTAATTCTGTGGAACAACAACGGACGTACATATGAAAGCAAAACACTTGGTCGCCTTGCTGGGTATGACTCTACCTTTCTCTTCTTGGGCTCTGAATCTTAATACTGGAGAACAGGCTCCAGAGGTAAGTGTTACAAGCCATGGTGAAGTGATGGTGGCACAAGATGATATAACATATCATAATTGGGATTCAGCGAGCATGGTCGGTAAAACTCGAGTGATCCAAGCGATTGCTGGACGCTCGGCAGCTAAGGCTCTAAACAAGCCTATGATAGATGCCATTATTGAAGCCGACTTCCCGCAGGATAAATACCAGACTACGACCATAGTGAACCAAGACGATTCTGTCTGGGGTACGGGCTCATTTGTAAAGTCGAGCGCAGAAGACAGTAAGCGTGAATTTCCTCACTCTTCCATCGTGCTAGACGAAGATGGAGCTGTGGCTAAGGCGTGGGATCTTGAACCCAAGACCTCAATGATCGCGGTTCAAGATAAAGACGGCAACATCCTATGGGCTAAAGAGGGCGAGCTCACCTCTACAGAGGTACAACAGGTTATTACTCTGCTAAAAGAAAACCTGTAAAGCTCAACTTTTTAAGGGCTTAGCTGTCCAACCTTTGCAGCTGATATGCCGCAAAGAAATATGAATGCAAAAATTCGGCGCTACAATGCGCCGACTTTCCATCTATAGGTGATTAGAACAATGATAAAAGCTGTAAAACCCCTTTTTACTATGAGCGCTCTCGCTCTAGCAGTGACCTCTGTTTCAGCTCATGCAGAAGAAAACTTTCGCCAACACGGCGCTCACGTTCACGGTAGCGTCGAGTTCAACATCGCTCAAGATGGCCAAGATCTACTAGTAGAAATCATCGCTCCAGGAGCTGACGTAGTTGGCTTTGAGCACGCACCTAAAACGGACGAGCAAAAGCAACAACTTGAGTCAGCTATCGCAACTCTAAATAAGGCGGATTCTATCCTAACCTTTACTCAGGCAGCTGGCTGTGAGCTTCAGTCTGCTGAGATCAGCCACACTCTAGGTCAAGACGACCATGATGATCACGGGCATGACCATGACAAGCATGACCATCATGACGACCACAAAGGCCATGACCACGACGAGCATGACCATCATGACGACCACAAAGGCCATGACCACGACGAGCACGACCATCATGACGACCACAAAGGCCATGACCATGACGAGCACGGCCATCATGACGATCACGCAGGTCATGACCACCACGATCACGACCATGGTGAAGGCGGTCATGGCGAATTCGACATCGCTTATCAATTCCAGTGCAAAGACGTATCTAAGCTAAGCCAGATTGATACGGCATGGTTTGACCTATTCCCAAGCACTGAGCGCGTAAATGTAAACCTACTAACAGACAATGCTCAAGTAGCCACTGAGCTTGTAAAAAACAACACAGTAATAAAGCTGTAAGATTAACTGGCCACTGAGGTGGCCAGTTTTTTAAGCCCCCCTTTTACTTAGGAACTCTTGTGTCTGAGACTGTCATCGATCTTAAGGACGTACGTTTTACTTGGCCGGATGCCCCAAAACCTACCCTAGATATCCATAACCTTGAGGTGAAACGTGGCGAGCACGTGTTTATCAAGGGCCGAGTGGCTGTGGTAAATCCACATTACTCAGCTACTTACAGGTATTACTAGCTGCGACAGCGGTTCATTAAAGGTATTAGATACTGAGCTTGCTTCACTATCTCAAACCCAGCGAGACCGCTTTCGAGCTGATAATATTGGCTATATCTTTCAACAATTTAATCTCTTGCCCTACCTTTCTGTCGTCGACAATGTGGTTCTGCCATGTCACTTCTCTAAAAAGCGTAAACAGGGAGCCGATTGCGACCTCAAAGCCGAAGCTAAGCGCCTTCTAAAGCGCCTTCATTTGCCAGAAGAGTTGCTGAATAAACCTGTGATTGAGCTCAGTATCGGACAGCAGCAGCGTGTTGCAGCAGCCCGAGCGATTATCGGAAAACCCCAGCTCATCATCGCCGATGAGCCGACCTCAGCTTTGGATTATGCTAACCGTACTGCCTTTATCGAACTTCTAATGGAACAAGCCAAAGAAGCCGACTCAACCTAGTATTCGTCAGCCATGACCCGACGCTAGAGAAGCTATTCAACACAGGTTTAAACCTACAAGACATCAATCAAATTAAGACGGGAGCTATTTAAAAATGAAAGCGACCGCACATTTAGCGTGGAAGAGTCTCGCCAACCGTAAGACCACTGCAATCCTCACCATACTGACTGTGGCTATTTCGGTGATTCTGTTACTAGGCGTAGAACGTATTCGAACCCAAGCCAAAGACAGCTTCGCCAACACCATCTCAGGCACTGACCTCATAGTCGGTGCTCGCTCTGGACAGGTGAACCTATTACTCTACTCGGTATTTCGTATCGGCAATGCCACCAATAATATCGACTGGAAGAGCTTCGAAGAATTCAGTCAAAACCCCGCGGTAGATTGGGCTATTCCTATCTCGCTTGGTGATTCCCATAAAGGCTTCCGAGTTATGGGTACTACACAGGCTTACTTTGACCACTATAAATATGGCCAGAAGCAGCATATTGAACTGAGCGAAGGTCGTGAGTTTAACAGCCTGTTTGAGACGGTAATCGGTGCCGATGTCGCAAGAGAGCTCGGCTACAAGATTGGCACGGAGATCATCATTGCCCATGGTATATCAGACGTAGGATTTGCTCGTCACGATAATCTACCGTTTAAGGTTGTGGGTATCCTAGCACCAACAGGCACACCAGTTGATAAGACGGTACACGTCTCCCTTGAAGCAATAGAGGCGATACACGTTGGTTGGGAGTCAGGCACTAATATGGGCAGTAACCCAGGTGCCGACGTACTGAAAAAGATGGACTTTCAACCCCAGCAAATCACCGCTTTTATGCTGGGTCTGAAGTCTAAGATCCAGACCTTCGCCCTACAGCGCCAGATCAATACCTATAACAAGGAGCCTCTATCGGCTATCTTGCCTGGTATTGCTCTGCATGAGCTTTGGGGCATGATGTCAGTTGCTGAACAAGCGTTACTGGCTGTGTCAGGTTTCGTGGTTGTCGCCGGTCTATTAGGTATGCTTAGTAGTCTTCTTACCAGCCTGCAAGAGAGACGCAGAGAGATGGCTATCTTGAGAGCTATGGGCGCACGACCGAGACATGTGTTTGTACTCTTAGTAAGTGAAGCCACCGCCCTGACATTTGCAGGAATAATAACTGGTATTGCTGGACTCTATGCACTGCTTGCGGTTATAAAACCCTTTATTCAGCATCAGTACGGGATCAGTATTGAGCTTAACTTCTTAACCAGTTACGAATGGATGCTTATGGGACTGGTGCTAATTGCAGGGGTGATCATTGGCTTCATCCCAGCATTTAGAGCGTATCGACAGTCATTGGCTGACGGTATGACCATTCGAATCTAAGAGATAAAGTATGAAAAGACTGACTCAGATTTTTTCGCTACTGCTACTCATTGTTGGCAGTGCAATGGCTCATGCAGAGCCGCTCAAGCTTAACTGGATTGATTTGATCCCTGAGAGTGAGCGCGCGCAGTTTGATACGGAAGGTATGCCAGCGGCACTCAACCATGACGGCGGCCAAGCAAAGCAAAACATGATAGGTACAGTGCGTACCGAACTCGATGGCAGCGAAGTTAGAATTCCAGGTTTCGTTATCCCGCTTGAGGGTGATGCAAATAAAGTGACTGAATTCCTGCTGGTACCTTATTTTGGTGCCTGTATCCACGTTCCGCCACCGCCGCCAAACCAGATCATCTATGTGAAGTTCCCATCCGGAGCACCGGTGCAACAGCTATGGGACGTGGTGTATGTCGTGGGTGAACTAAAGGCGCAAACCGTTGAACACGAGCTTGCGCAAACTGGCTATCTCATCAATGGTGTTGAGATCCAGCCATACGATGACGAATAATCTATAACGCCATCTCTTGAGCCTGTTCGTTATGGGCAGGCTCAAACCAAGCCAACTTCTTACCCAAAGCTACCACCTCTCCTACCACCAACAATGCTGGCGCTTCAGCTTGCTTGGCAAGCTCACTAAGCTCATTCAAACTACCAAATAACACCTTTTGCTCCGAGGTTGTGCCACGTTCAACAACCGCAATGGGAGTATTTCCCCCTCGACCAAAGCTCAGCAGTTGGCTTTGAATATATTCGGACTTCATCAGCCCCATATACACAACCAAAGTTTGATTTTTTCGAGATAGGGTCGACCAATCTAGGTTATCCGACTCTTGTTTCAAGTGCCCAGTAACAAACATAGCCGATTGAGCATAATCCTGTGAGTCAGAGGAATACCTGCGTATGCCGTTGCACCTGAGGCAGCGGTAATACCCGGAACCACTTGGAAGTTGACCCCAGCATCGACCAGTACCTCTAACTCTTCTGCACCGCGGCCAAAGATAAATGGGTCTCCGCCCTTAAGCCTTACCACTCGATAATTTTGCTTAGCAAAGTCGACCAGTAATTGATTGGTCTTTTGCTGAGGCACACTATGCTTGCCCGCTCGCTTACCCACACACACTAAAACCGCATCGCTCGGAGCTAAGGATAAGATCTCTTCCGACACCAAGTAGTCATACAGAATAACTTCGGCCTGTCTGAGCATGTTCAGCGCCTTTATAGTCAGTAGTTCAGGGTCACCAGGACCCGCTCCGATCAAAGCCACCTCTCCTTTGTCTAACACTGAAAAAGGAAGCTTTGAGTCGTACGCGGGTTTGGGCATAAACGGGATAACGGTATCTAGCATGGCTGTGTCTCACTATCAGATTTAGCTCGATTATCACGCGATAACGGTATAACCTGAAATTCTATATTTGAATTTTTTATAACCAATAGGGATGTATGAAGCATGTTGCAGTGGAAAACATTGAAATTTGAGCAGTTAGATCCGCACCTTCTTTATCAGATGCTAAAGCTCAGGTTGATGTGTTTGTGGTTGAACAAGACTGCCCTTATCCCGAACTGGACAATAAAGACATACTCGAAGGTGTACACCATCTGATTGGCTTTGTAGATGATGAGATAGTGGCAGTAGCCAGATTACTGCCCGCAGGTGTATCTTATCCTAGCGTGAGTATTGGACGCGTTGCAGTACCAGAGAAGTGGCGCGAGAAAAAGCTTGGACACGACCTAATGAAGAAAGCCGTGTCGGAATGTGAAGCCCTGTGGCCTCAGCAGGATATTGAGATTGGGGCTCAAAACCATCTTAGAAACTTTTATTCTAAGCACGGCTTTGAGGCCTATTCTGAGGTCTACCTAGAGGATGGTATCCCCCACGTGGATATGCGTCGCAGAGCCTAACTATTTGCTACGCGCAAAACCACCGTCGGACAGACGGAAAAACATGATAGAGTCATTACCGTTTTCTAGCTGAAGAATGTCGAGGCGACCATCGTCGTCTCTCTTAAAACGCACCAGTTGCCCCTGTCTGATGCGACTCAGGGTTTATCGACACCTTCAATCCTAGCCAGTGCGTTTAACTCAGTCATACTCAGGCCATTGTTACGAAATACGTTCGCTAGGGTGTCGCCTGACTTAACCTCATACTCCACCCATTCTTGACGCTGCTGTACCTGCTCTGCAGTAATCGGCTCCTGTTTAACGCCCTTAGCTGCTACCGATTGCTCGCTTAGACCACGGGTATTAATAGGTACCGCGACGCGCTGATTTGGTTGAGTCGAATTATTCTCAGCGGTGCTGATCTTCTTAGGAAGCGGAATCAATATGGCGATTAAGGTGATCGGCACGGCTACCATCAAGGCTCGACGGTGAAAGCTAGGCAGGGAAACAGATACACCACCAAAGACACCTTTGATGCTGCTCGGCAGTTTCTTCCATTGAATGTTCTGAAACTTTTCTGCCAATAATTCTGTATGTCGCTTCGAGCGTTTACGCCGATTCATTCCTTATTTCCCTAGAGAATTCCTTATCTATCAGCATATATAAAAATTAAATCATTGAATACAAACAAACTATTTCTAAGTGCTATTTTAGGTCGAATTTCACGAAAAACTTACCCAAGTTAATGCTTTTGAATCAATCGTAGTCAGCAGAATTTCAAACATAGTCTGAAACTGTTATGCTTGCCGTTTCGCTAAACACTGAAGAGAGACAATCATGTCTGAAGTAAAATTCGAAACTGTAGAGCAAAAAGCTAGCTACGGTATCGGCCTACAAATGGGTCAGCAACTTGCTGGCAGTGGCTAGAAGGTCTAAACGTTGACGCTATCGCTGCAGGTATCGCAACTGCTCTAACTGGTGAGCAACCAGCTATCGCTGTAGACGAAATCAACGAAGCTCTTCAAGAGCTACACACTCGCGTTGAAGCTGCACGCGCAGAAGCGGCTAAAGCTGCAGCTGCTGATGGCGAAGCTTTCCTAAAAGACAACGCACTACGTTCAGAAGTAACTGTACTTGAGTCTGGCCTTCAGTACGAAGTGCTAGTTGAAGGTAACGGTGAAATCCCTACTTCAGACAAGCAAGTACGTGTTCACTACCACGGTGAGCTAACTGACGGTACTGTATTTGACAGCTCTGTATCTCGCGGTCAACCTGCTGAGTTCCCAGTAACTGGCGTAATCAAGGTTGGGTTGAAGCACTTCAACTAATGCCTGTTGGCTCTAAGTGGAAACTATACATCCCACAAGACCTAGCATACGGTGAGCGTGGCGCTGGCGCAGCAATCCCTCCATTTGCTGCTCTTGTATTCGAAGTTGAACTACTAGACATCCTGTAATTCAAACTCGAAAGCTACTCTAAAAACGGCCTCATTGAGGCCGTTTTTTATGCAATCTCTAAATTCAAAAACTCCGGTTGTTCTTTTTGGTTAAAGCATGCCATGTTTATGTTTTCGCGGACAAATATGCTCTAACTAAGGAAGGAACTACGATGAAAGACGAAACTCTAGCTATCCATTTTGGCTATGAGACGGACCCAACAACCAAGTCTTGTGCAACCCCTATTTATCAAACCGTGGCTTATGAGTTTGATGACGCCCAACACGGTGCGGATCTGTTTGACCTAGCGGTACCTGGCAACATCTACAGCCGAATCATGAACCCAACTAACGATGTGCTGGAAAAGCGTATGGCAGCCCTTGAAGGCGGCTTAGCGGGCCTTGCTGTTAGTGCAGGTTCATCTGCGATCCACTATGCAATTCTGACTCTAGCCCATAATGGTGACAACATCGTATCCACACCTCAGCTTTATGGTGGCACCTATACCCTGTTCGCCCATATGCTTCCAAGCCTTGGTATTGATGTGAGATTTGCAAAAGATGATAGCCCTGAAGCCTTGGCTGAGCTAATTGATGACAATACTAAGGCGGTTTATTGTGAATCTATCGGTAACCCAGCGGGTAATATTGCTGATATTGCGGGCATCGCAGATATTGCCCACGCTAAAGGTGTTCCGGTTATTGTAGATAATACAGTCGCCACACCTGCAGTATGTAAGCCGATCGAGCACGGCGCAGATATCGTGGTTCACTCCCTAACCAAGTATGTAGGTGGTCACGGCACAACCCTAGGTGGAATGATCATCGACTCAGGTAAATTCCCTTGGGCAAACTATCCAGATAAATTCCCTGAGTTTAACCAACCAGAGCCGTCTTACCATGGTGTGGTGTATACCGAGGCATTCGCTGAAGCTGCGTTTATTGGCCGCGCTCGCACTGTACCACTGCGCAATACTGGCTCTGCATTATCACCTATGAATGCTTCATGCTGATGCAAGGCCTTGAAACCCTATCACTTCGTATGGAACGCCACTGCGAGAACGCTGCTAAGGTAGCTGAATTCCTACAAAACCATCCTAAGGTAAGTTGGGTAAGCTATGCGGGTCTCGAAAGTTCTCAATACTATGAATTGTCTAAGAAATACATGCAGGGCAAGCCTTCCAGTATCCTTTCATTTGGTCTTAAAGAAGGGTATGAAGCCGGAGTTAAATTCTATGACGCACTACAGATTTTTAAGCGCCTTGTGAATATAGGTGATGCTAAATCTCTAGCATGCCACCCTGCTTCTACGACTCACCGCCAGTTGAATGAAGATGAGCAAAAGAGCGCGGGAGTAAGCCCAGAAATGATTCGACTATCGGTAGGTATAGAACATATCGATGATATCTTGGCTGACCTAGATCAGGCACTAAATCAATAATTACCAACGGCGCTTTAAGCGCCGTTTTTTAACAGCAATGCCCGTGATCCTCACCTAGACTTATAGTCCATCTAAAAATAATAGGTTTACAGGAGTTACTAATGAAAGGGTGGATGCTTCCAGTTTTTGCTTCAGTGGTGTTCAGTGCACCCAGCTTCGCTTTTTTTGGTTTATTTGATTCAGATGAAGAGGAAAAGAAGACGGATCTTAGCGCTTTAGCCAATTCAGTAAACGAACAGATCAATGCAGCTCAAAGTACCCCGTTAACAGATCTTCTTACCAGTGAACTTGATGTCACGCCTACCCAAGCTGCGGGTGGCGCTGGCGCTCTGTTATCTTTAGCGCAGTCGCAACTCTCAGACAGTCAATCGAGCGAACTGAGCTCATTAATCCCAGGGTTAAGCAACTTTACTGGCTCGACTGGCCTTACCGACATGATTACCAACATGGATTCGGTGAAGAGTACATTTGAGGGCTTAGGTATAGACCCGGCATTAGTGTCGCAATTTGCTCCGCTAATCCTGCAGTTTTTAACATCACAGGGGGCAAGTGATGGCTTACTTGGTTCTCTAAGCAGTCTTTGGGGGTAGTAACTTTCTTTCAGACACAAAAAAGCCGAGCTTAACGCTCGGCTTTTCGTGTTCTTACGAACTGATTACTCAGCAGCTTCTTCAGCAGCTGGGCGATCTACAAGCTCAATGTAAGCCATTGGAGCTTTATCACCAGCACGGAAGCCAGCTTTTAGGATACGAGTGTAACCGCCCTGACGAGCAGCAAAACGTGGACCTAGTTCGTTAAACAATTTTGCAACTACTTCGTTATCACGAGTACGTGCAAATGCTAGACGACGGTTAGCAACACTGTCAGTCTTAGCTAGTGTAATCAAAGGCTCAACTACGCGACGTAGCTCTTTTGCTTTTGGCAAAGTAGTCTTGATAACTTCATGACGTACTAGAGAGCTAGCCATGTTGCTGAACATCGCTTTGCGATGTGAGCTGTTGCGGTTGAGTTGACGACCACTCTTACGATGGCGCATGACCTAATCCTTCTAACTAGTATCGATTAATCTTCAGCGATAGACGCTGGCGGCCAATTTTCTAGCGCATGCCCAGAGAAAGACCACGTGATGCAAGTACGTCTTTAATCTCAGTAAGAGATTTTTACCAAGGTTTGGCGTTTTAAGTAGCTCAACCTCAGTACGCTGTACAAGATCACCGATGTAGTGAATCGCTTCTGCTTTCAGACAGTTAGCAGAGCGAACTGTTAGTTCAAGATCGTCTACAGGACGCAGTAGGATCGGATCGAATTCAGGCTTCTCTTCCTCTTTCTCTGGAACACGTACATCACGAAGATCTACGAATGCATCCAGTTGCTCAGCAAGAATAGTTGCTGCACGACGGATAGCTTCTTCCGGTTCAAGAGTGCCATTGGTTTCCATATCGATAACCAATTTGTCCAGGTCGGTACGTTGTTCTACACGTGCCGCTTCAACGCTGTAAGCAATTTTGTCTACAGGGCTATAAGTAGCGTCAACTAGTAGGCGACCAATTGGACGCTCGTCTTCTTCAGTGTGAATACGAGCTGAAGCAGGAACATAACCACGACCACGTTCAACTTTGATACGCATAGCGATATCAGCGTTGTCATCAGTTAGATGACAGATAACGTGTTCTGGGTTAGCGATCTCTACATCACCATCATGGGTGATGTCACCTGCAACCACAGGGCCTGAGCCTGATTTGTTAAGTGTAATAAACACTTCATCTTTGCCTTCGGCAACGCGTACAGCTAGACCTTTAAGGTTTAGTAGGATTTCAAGAATGTCTTCTTGAACGCCTTCTTTAGTGCTGTACTCGTGAAGTACGCCTTCGATCTCTACTTCTGTTACGGCACAACCCGGCATAGAAGATAGAAGATTACGGCGAAGTGCATTACCAAGAGTGTGGCCAAAACCACGCTCTAATGGCTCAAGAGTTACTTTTGCGTGTGTCGTGTTGATCTGTTCGATATCAACTAGACGTGGCTTAAGAAATTCTGTTACAGAACCTGCATTGTGTCCTCTCTTTAGTTTAAACCTTACTTAGAGTAAAGTTCGACGATCAGGTGTTCGTTGATGTCAGCTGATAGATCAGAACGCTCAGGCATACGCTTGAATGTACCTTCCATCTTGCTACCATCTACTTCAATCCAAGTTGGTTTTTCGCGTTGTTCAGCAACTTCTAGAGCCGCTTTGATGCGTGATTGGGTTTTAGCCTTCTCACGGATAGAAACAACGTCGTTTGCCGCAACTTTGAATGAAGGAACGTTTACAACTTTACCGTTAACTAGGATAGCTTTGTGGCTAACTAGCTGACGTGCTTCTGCGCGAGTTGCGCCAAAGCCCATGCGGTAAACTACGTTATCAAGACGACCTTCAAGAAGCTGAAGTAGGTTTTCACCTGTGTTGCCCTTAAGGCGAGCAGCTTCTTTGTAGTAGTTACGGAATTGTTTTTCTAGAACGCCGTAAGTACGACGAACTTTTTGCTTCTCACGAAGCTGAACGCCATATTCAGATAGACGACCGCGACGAGCGCCGTGTACACCTGGAGCGTTATCAATTTTACACTTGGTATCGATCGCACGGATACCAGACTTAAGGAATAAGTCAGTACCTTCACGACGGCTAAGCTTTAGCTTAGGACCCAAATATCTAGCCATGTTCTTTCTCCAATATTCCTAGAAACGAAACTTAAACGCGACGTTTCTTAGGTGGACGACAACCGTTATGAGGGATCGGAGTTGCATCAACGATGTTAGTGATGCGATATCCAGCAGCGTTTAGTGCGCGGATAGTTGACTCACGACCTGGACCTGGGCCCTTAACCATAACTTCCAAGTTCTTTAGGCCATATTCTTTAGCCATTTCGCCAGCGCGCTCTGCTGCAACCTGAGCTGCGAACGGAGTTGACTTACGAGAACCACGGAAACCTGAACCACCTGCAGTAGCCCAAGCTAGTGCGTTACCTTGACGGTCAGTGATGGTTACGATTGTGTTGTTGAAAGAAGCATGAATGTGCGCTACGCCATCAGCTACTTGCTTGCGAACGCGTTTACGTGCGCGAGTTGGTTGTTTTGCCATTGTACTCTACCCTTCCGACTATTTCTTGATCGGCTTACGCGGACCCTTACGGGTGCGAGCATTGGTTTTAGTACGCTGTCCACGTAGAGGTAGACTGCGACGATGACGAAGACCACGGTAACAGCCAAGGTCCATAAGACGCTTGATGTTCATTGATACTTCACGACGTAGATCACCTTCTACAGTGTATTTAGCTACACCATCACGCAGTTGATCGATCTGCTGTTCTGTTAGTTCACTGATCTTAGCATCTTCAGCAATACCCACTTCAGCTAGGATAGCTTGAGCGCGAGTTTTACCGATACCATAGATTGCTGTTAGAGCAATCACAGAATGCTTGTGATCAGGAATGTTAATGCCTGCTATACGGGCCACTATTCACTCCTAGTACTTTCATAAAGAATTATCCGCCACAAAGCCCGTTTAGGATACGTGGCGGCATACTACTTCTTTTGCACGCAAAAGGTAGGCCGAGTAATGTACTCGAACCCACCCTGTATTTCAAGTAAAAATTTCTGCGGATTAGCCTTGGCGCTGTTTGTGCTTTGGCTCACTGCAGATCACACGCACAACACCGTTGCGCTTGATGATCTTACAGTTACGGCAGATTTTTTTAACGGAAGCACGAACTTTCATTGCTAAACTCCGTAATTTGATCTGGAGTTACCGTCGAATTAACGACCGTAACCCTTCAGATTAGCTTTCTTCAACACAGAATCATATTGCTGAGACATCATATGAGTCTGTACCTGTGCCATAAAGTCCATAATAACCACTACTACGATTAGTAGTGAGGTACCGCCGAAGTAGAAACGTACGTTCCACGCTACCATCATGAACTCGGGAATCAGACAGATAAATGTAATGTATAGAGCACCTGCAAGGGTTAGTCTAGTCATTACTTTATCAATATATCTAGCTGTCTGCTCTCCTGGGCGGATGCCGGGTACGAAAGCACCAGACTTCTTCAAGTTATCTGCTGTTTCACGCGGGTTGAATACCAACGCCGTGTAGAAGAAACAGAAGAAGATAATCGCAGCTGCATAAAGCATTACATACAGAGGCTGACCTGGCTTAGAGCAAGTGACACATCAGTTAACCAACCGAATGTGCTGCTTTCACCGTTCTGACCGAACCACTGAGCCAATGTTCCTGGGAACAAGATAATGCTCGATGCGAAAATTGCAGGGATAACACCAGCCATGTTGATTTTCAACGGCAAGTGAGAGCTCTGCGCAGCAAATACCTTACGACCTTGTTGACGCTTCGCATAGTTAACGACGATACGACGCTGACCACGCTCCATGAATACAACAAAGTAGATAACAGCAAATGCCAATACTGCGATCAACAATAGAAGAAGTACGTGCAATTCACCTTGACGCGCTTGTTCAATTGTTTGACCAACTGCTGAAGGCAATCCAGCAACAATACCTGCAAAGATGATTAACGAAATACCGTTACCAATTCCGCGCTCTGTAATTTGTTCACCTAACCACATCAAGAACATGGTGCCGGTTACTAAACTCACGGTAGCAATTAGGGTGAACATGGTTTGGTTGATAACAACCAGATTGTCGACCATGTTCGGTAGACCTGTTGCAATACCGATAGCTTGGAATGTTGCAAGTACTAGCGTGCCGTAACGTGTGTACTGGCTGATCTTACGACGGCCAGCTTCACCCTCTTTTTTAAGCTCTGCAAGAGCGGGATGAACCACGGTTAGCAATTGGACCACAATCGATGCCGAAATATACGGCATGATACCTAGGGCCAAGACAGACGCACGCTCCAGTGCACCACCAGAGAACATGTTGAACATTTCAACGATGGTGCCTGCTGCTGTTCCAACAATTGGGCAAGGACAGCTGCGTCAATACCAGGGATCGGCACAAAAGAGCCTGCACGAAATACTAACAACGCGCCTATTACGAATAGTAGGCGTGATTTCAATTCCGCCATGCCGCTTTTTGCACTACTAAAATCTTGTCCTGGTTTTTTAGCCATCTGTACCTTTCCCGCGAAGATTATTCTTCGATTTTACCGCCGGCAGCTTCGATTGCAGCTTTAGCGCCTTTAGTTACGCGAAGACCTTTAACAGTCACTGCTTTGTTAATTTCACCAGAAAGAACAACTTTTACAAATTCGATGTTCTTAGTGATTACGTTAGCAGCTTTAAGGCTGTTTAGATCTACAACGTCACCAGATACCTTCGCTAGCTCAGCTAGACGAACTTCAGCAGACACTAGGCTCTTACGAGAAGTGAAACCGAATTTAGGTAGACGCTGTTTCAAAGGCATTTGACCACCTTCGAAACCTGCACGAACTTTACCGCCCGAGCGTGATTTTTGACCTTTGTGACCACGGCCACCAGTTTTACCTAGGCCAGAACCAATACCACGACCTACGCGCTTCTTAGAAGGCTTAGAACCCGCAGCTGGTGCTAGAGTATTCAAACGCATTCTGATTACTCCTCAACTTTAACCATGTAGTAAACCTTGTTGATCATGCCGCGTACTGCTGGCGTGTCTTCAAGTTCTACTGTGTGGTTGATGCGACGAAGGCCTAGACCACGTAGGCACAATTTGTGCTTTGGTAGGCGGCCGATTGAGCTTTTAGTTTGAGTTACTTTAATAGTTGCCATGGTTTACTCCGAAATATTTTCAACAGTTAGACCACGTTTAGCAGCTACCATCTCTGGAGACTTCATGCCGCTCAAACCATCGATAGTCGCGCGAACGATGTTGATTGGGTTCGTTGAACCGTATGCTTTCGCAAGTACGTTGTGAACACCTACAACTTCTAGTACTGCACGCATCGCACCACCGGCGATGATACCTGTACCTTCCGCAGCTGGCTGCATGTAAACTTTAGAGCCAGTGTGACGACCTTTCACCGCGTGGTGAAGAGTACCTTCGTTTAGCGCAACGGTAACCATGTTACGACGCGCTTTTTCCATTGCTTTTTGAATCGCAGCAGGTACTTCACGAGCTTTGCCGTAACCGAAACCTACGCGACCATTACCGTCACCAACTACTGTTAGTGCAGTGAAACTAAAGATTCGACCACCTTTAACCGTTTTAGAAACACGGTTAACAGCGATTAGCTTTTCGTGCAAATCTGAAGTTTGTTGTTGTTCTTTAGCCATCGATCAACCCTACCTTAGAATTTAAGACCAGCTTCGCGAGCAGAATCTGCTAGCGCCGCTACTCGACCGTGGTATTGGAAACCAGAACGATCAAACGCAACAGATTCAATGCCTTTTTCAAGAGCACGCTCTGCAACAGCTTTACCAACTGCTTTAGCTGCGTCTACGTTACCGGTGTTCTTAACTTGCTCACGGATCGCTTTTTCTACAGTAGAAGCAGCTGCGATAACCTCAGAGCCGTTTGGTGCAATAACCTGTGCGTATACGTGACGAGGAGTACGGTGTACTACAAGACGGTTCACACGAAGTTCAGCAATCTTACGACGTGCACGTGTAGCACGACGGATGCGAGATGCTTTCTTATCCATAGTGTTACCTTACTTCTTCTTAGCTTCTTTGGTACGCACATATTCATCTGCGTAACGAACACCTTTACCTTTATAAGGCTCAGGCTCACGGTAAGAACGAATGTCAGCCGCAACTTGACCAACTAGTTGCTTGTCAGCACCAGTTAGTACGATTTCAGTTTGGCTTGGACATTCAGCTTTAATACCCGCTGGCACTTCGTGCTCAACTGGGTGAGAGAAACCTAGAGTTAGGTTTACTGCGTTGCCTTTGATAGCAGCACGGTAACCAACACCCTTAAGGATCAGTTTCTTAGTAAAGCCTTCAGTAACACCAACAACCATGTTGTTCACTAGTGCACGTGCAGTACCTGCTTGAGCGTTAGCTTTAGCGATACCTTCACGAGGAGCGAAAACAATAGCGTTATCTTCCTGTGAAACTACTGCCGCGTCGTTAAGAACGCGTGATAGTTCACCCTTAGGGCCTTTAACAGTCACTTCTTGACCGTTAATTTTCACCTCTACGCCAGCTGGAATAGCGACAGGTGCTTTAGCAACACGAGACATATTCTACTCCTATTAAGCTACGTAGCAGATGATCTCACCACCAAGACCTGCTTTGCGAGCAGCACGGTCTGTCATAAGACCTTTGGAAGTGGACACTACAGCAATACCCAAACCACCCATCACAGAAGGTAGGCTGTCTTTATTTTTATAGACGCGCAGACCTGGACGAGAAACACGTTGGATTTGCTCGATTACTGGTTTTGCTTGGAAGTACTTAAGAGTAACTTCTAGCTCTGGTTTTGCTTCGCCTTCAACAGCGAAATCAACGATGTAACCTTCGTTCTTTAGCAAAGTAGCGATTGCAACTTTAAGCTTTGAAGAAGGCATTTTAACAGCAACTTTGTTTGCTGCCTGACCGTTACGAAGACGGGTCAGCATATCCGAAATCGGATCTTGCATGCTCATAAGATTTACTCCAAATGATTAAGTGGCAATTACCAGCTAGCCTTACGAAGTCCAGGAATCTCGCCTTTCATGCAAGCTTCACGAACTTTGATACGGCTTAGACCGAATTTACGTAGGTAACCGTGTGGGCGACCAGTTTGGTTGCAACGGTTACGCTGACGTGATGCACTTGAATCACGTGGTAGAGATTGCAGTTTAAGAACTGCTTCCCAACGCTCTTCTTCTGATGCGTTCACATCGCTGATGATGTTTTTTAGTGCAGAAGCTTTTCAGCGAACTTAGCTACTAGTTTTGCACGCTTAGCTTCGCGTGCCTTCATAGATTCTTTAGCCATAACAGTAACCCTTCACCTTACTTACGGAATGGGAAGTTAAAGGCAGCCAGCAGAGCACGGCCTTCCGCATCTGTGTCAGCTGAAGTCGTGATAGTAATATCAAGACCGCGAACACGATCAACTTTATCAAAGTCGATTTCCGGGAAGATGATTTGCTCGCGAACGCCCATGCTGTAGTTACCGCGTCCGTCAAAAGACTTAGCGCTAACGCCACGGAAGTCACGTACACGTGGAAGTGCGATTGAGATTAAACGCTCAAGGAAGTCCCACATGCGTTCGCCACGCAAGGTTACTTTACAACCGATCGGGTAGCCTTCACGAATTTTGAAACCTGCAACAGATTTACGCGCTTTAGTGATAAGTGGCTTTTGACCAGAAATGGTCGCCATATCAGAAGCTGCGTTCTCTAGAAGTTTCTTATCGTTGATTGCTTCACCAACACCCATGTTAAGGGTGATTTTTTCGATTCTAGGGACTTGCATGACGCTTGAGTAGCCGAACTCTTTGGTCAGTTCAGCAACTACAGACGACTTGTAGTAATCATGCAGTTTCGCCATAGTTAACTCCAAAATACTTTATATCTTAGTTAGAAACGGTTTCGCCGTTAGACTTGAAGAAACGAACTTTTTTGCCGTCTTCAAAACGGAAACCGATACGGTCTGCTTTACCAGTAGCTGCGTTGTAGATAGCAATGTTAGAAACATCAATAGCTGCTTCTTGCTCTACGATACCACCTTGAACACCCATTGCCGGAACTGGCTTCTGATGCTTCTTAACAAGGTTGATACCTTCAACGATAACTTTACCGGTTGCTAGAACCTTAGTTACTTTACCTTTCTTGCCTTTATCTTTACCAGCAAGAACGATTACTTCGTCATTACGACGGATTTTAGCTGCCATTTTTCGTGCTCCTTATAGTACTTCTGGAGCCAGTGAAACGATCTTCATGAATTTCGCATTACGAAGTTCACGAGTCACTGGGCCAAAGATACGTGTGCCGACTGGTTGCTCAGTAGTGTCGTTCAACAATACACAAGCGTTACGGTCGAAGCGAATGACAGAACCGTCTGGACGACGAACGCCTTTACGGGTGCGCACTACTACCGCCTTCAGAACATCACCTTTTTTCACTTTACCGCGAGGAATTGCTTCCTTAACTGTAACTTTGATGATGTCACCGATGTGTGCATAACGACGGTGTGAGCCACCCAGAACCTTAATACACATTACCTTGCGCGCGCCAGAGTTGTCTGCAGCGTCAAGTGTACTTTGCATTTGGATCATTGTTAGTGCTCCGCTAAATATTAAAAACTAGACCTCTCGGGTCGGGCTGCCTCTTTAAAGGGACGCGAATTGTACCACCCTTTTTTGTTTGGGTAGACAAAAATAAGCGGCTTCCAAAAAACTTGGAAGCCGCTTTAAGTTGTTAACAATTAACGAAAATTAGATTTTCGCTTTTTCAACAACTTTTACCAAAGTCCAAGACTTAGTCTTAGACAGTGGACGACACTCTTTGATTTCAACTGTATCGCCTAGGCCACACTCGTTGTTCTCATCATGTGCGTGAATTTTAGTCGTGCGCTTTACGAACTTGCCGTAAATTGGGTGTTTAACCATGCGCTCGATAGCAACAACGATAGACTTATCGCCTTTGTCGCTAACAACACGACCTAGTGAAGTACGGATTTTGTCGCTCATTATGCGCCTGCCTTCTCAGTCAAAACGGTTTTAACACGTGCGATATCACGACGTACAGCTTTCAGAGTATGAGTCTGCTGTAGCTGACCAGTTGCAGCTTGCATACGCAAGTTGAACTGCTCGCGTAGCAGGTTCATTAGCTCAGCGTTAAGTTCTTCAACGCTTTTTTCGCGTAGCTCTTGTGCTTTCATTACATCACCTGCTTAGTTACAAATGTTGTTTTGATAGGCAGTTTGCGAGCCGCTAGGCGGAACGCTTCACGTGCCAACTCTTCAGGTACGCCATTCATTTCGTACATCACTTTACCAGGTTGGATTTGAGCTACCCAGTATTCAACGTTACCTTTACCTTTACCTTGACGAACTTCAAGAGGCTTTTCAGTAATTGGTTTGTCTGGGAAGATACGAATCCAGATTTGGCCTTGACGTTTGATATGACGTGTCATTGCACGACGTGCCGCTTCGATTTGACGAGCAGTAATACGTCCACGACCTACAGCTTTAAGACCGAATTCGCCGAAGCTTACTTCAGTACCTTTAGCTAGACCGCGGTTACGACCAGTCTGAACCTTACGGAATTTAGTACGTTTAGGTTGTAGCATCAGTCGACTCCTTACTTACGGCCTTTACGCTGCTTCTTAGGCTTGTCGCCTTTAGGCTCTACTGCATTCGCAGCTGGCATTCCACCAAGGATTTCACCCTTGAAGATCCAAACTTTGATGCCGATTACACCGTATTGGGTGTGAGCCGAAGAAGTTGCGTAATCAATGTCAGCACGTAGGGTGTGTAGTGGCACACGGCCTTCACGGTACCATTCAGTACGCGCGATTTCAGCACCGCCTAGACGGCCGCTTACTTCTACTTTGATACCCTTAGCACCTAGACGCATTGCGTTTTGTACTGCGCGCTTCATAGCACGACGGAACATAACACGACGCTCTAGCTGAGACGCGATGCTGTCAGCCACTAGTTGACCGTCCAGCTCAGGCTTACGTACTTCAGCGATGTTAATTTGCGCTGGTACACCTGCGATTTTAGCTACAGCTGCGCGTAGCTTCTCAACGTCTTCACCTTTCTTACCGATAACAACACCTGGACGAGCAGTGTGAATAGTCACACGGATGCTCTTAGCAGGACGCTCGATAACGATGCGTGATAGAGACGCTTTTGCAAGTTCCTTAGTAAGGAACTGACGTACCTTGAAGTCGCCGTCTAGGTTGTCAGCGAATTCTTTGGTGTTAGCAAACCATGTAGCATTCCAAGGCTTAACGATGCCAAGGCGAATACCATTAGGATGTACTTTCTGACCCATTGCTTATTCTCCTAGTCTCTTAGCGATCTGCTACAACAACAGTGATGTGGCTTGAACGCTTCAAGATACGGTCGGCACGGCCTTTAGCACGAGGCATAATACGCTTCATGATAGGGCCCTCATCTACAAAGATTTTAGCGACATTAAGATCGTCAATGTCAGCACCTTCGTTGTGCTCAGCGTTCGCGATTGCTGACTCAAGTACTTTCTTAACTAGAACAGCAGCTTTTTGTTGCTGAAAGTTAGGATTTCTAGTGCTTGATCCACAGATTTACCGCGGATTTGGTCTGCAACTAAGCGAGCTTTCTGTGGAGAAATACGAGCAAAGTTATGTTTAGCGATAGCTTCCATCATCTACTCCTTATTTCTTCTTAGCTTTCTTATCAGCAGCGTGGCCGCGATAAGTACGAGTTGGTGCGAATTCACCCAGTTTGTGACCGATCATTTCTTCGGTTACGAATACTGGTACGTGCTGACGACCATTATGGACAGCGATGGTCAAACCGATCATCGTAGGGATGATCATTGAGCGACGGGACCAAGTCTTAATAGGCTTTTTGTCTCCGCTTTCCACCGCTTTCTCTACCTTCTTCAGCAAGTGTAGGTCAATAAAAGGACCTTTCTTGAGAGAACGTGGCATGGCGATTCCTCTTTCTTAGATTACTTGTTACGACGACGTACGATGTACTTGTCAGTGCGCTTGTTCTTACGAGTCTTGAAGCCTTTAGTTGGCTGACCCCAAGGTGATACTGGGTGACGACCACCAGAAGTACGACCTTCACCACCACCGTGTGGGTGGTCTACTGGGTTCATTACTACACCACGTACGGTTGGACGTACGCCGCGCCAGCGTGAAGCACCAGCTTTACCTAGTTCACGTAGCATGTGCTCAGAGTTACCAACTTCACCGATCGTTGCACGACCTTCAGAAAGAACTTTGCGCATCTCGCCAGAACGTAGGCGTAGAGTTACATATGCACCGTCACGAGCGACGATTTGTGCGTATGCACCTGCAGAACGAGCAATTTGTGCACCTTTACCAGGCTTAAGCTCAACACAGTGTACAGTTGAACCAACTGGGATGTTGCGCATTGGCAGAGTGTTACCTGCTTTGATAGGCGCATCAACACCAGACTGGATTGTATCACCAGCTGAAATGCCTTTTGGTGCGATGATGTAGCGGCGCTCACCGTCTGCGTACAGAACTAGAGCAATGTTTGCGCTACGGTTTGGATCGTATTCTAGACGCTCAACCTTTGCAGGGATGCCATCTTTAGTACGTTTGAAGTCAACGATACGATAGTGATGCTTGTGACCACCACCGATGTGACGTACTGTGATACGACCGTTGTTGTTACGACCACCGTTCTTAGAGTTTTTCTCTAGAAGTGGTGCGTATGGCTTACCCTTGTGTAGGTCAGCGTTAACAACTTTAACTACGTGACGACGACCAGGGGAAGTCGGCTTACATTTAACAATAGCCATTTCTCAACTACTCCTGTTATTCCGCACCGCCAACGAAGTCAAGATCTTGACCTTCTTTCAAAGTAACGTAGGCTTTCTTAACGTCTGAACGACGGCCTTCACGCATACCTTGACGTTTGGTCTTACCCTTAAGAACAAGAGTATTTACAGACTTAACTTCAACTTCAAATAGCTTTTCTACAGCTGCTTTGATTTCTCTTTTAGTTGCATCTTTTGCTACTTTGAAAACGATAGTGTTCGCTTTCTCTGCAGCCATAGTTGCTTTCTCAGAGATATGTGGAGCACGTAGAACTTTTAGTAGACGCTCTTCAGTGATCATGCCAGCATCTCCTCAACTTGCTTCACTGCTTCAGCAGTAATTACAACTTTGTCGAACGCGATTAGTGAAACTGGGTCGATACCAGCTACGTCACGAGCGTCAACTTTGTATAGGTTACGAGCTGCTAGGAATAGATTCTCATCTACTTCGCTAGTCACGATAAGAGCATCTGTTAGCTCAAGCTCTTTCAGCTTAGCTACTAGCTCTTTAGTCTTTGGTGCTTCTACTGAGAAGTTATCAACAACGATTAGACGCTCTTGACGAACAAGCTCAGAAAGAATGCTTTTCATAGCACCGCGGTACATTTTCTTGTTTACTTTTTGGCTGTGATCTTGTGGTTTCGCAGCAAAAGTAACACCACCTGTACGCCAGATTGGGCTACGAATTGTACCAGCACGTGCACGGCCAGTACCTTTTTGACGCCATGCTTAGCGCCACCGCCAGATACTTCAGAACGAGTCTTTTGAGCACGAGTACCTTGACGAGCACCTGCTGCAAAAGCAACAACTACTTGGTGTACAAGAGCTTCGTTGAAGTCACGTCCGAAAGTAGTCTCGGAAACAGTTAGTGCATCAGCACCTTTAACCATCAATTCCATTACTTACTCCTAGACGTTAAGCTTTAACAGCTGGTTTTACGATAACGTTGCCGCCGATTGAGCCTGGTACTGCACCTTTGATAAGAAGCAGATTGCGCTCAGCGTCAACACGTACGATCTCTAGGTTTTGAGTCGTTACACGCTCAGCACCCATGTGACCAGCCATTTTTTGCCTTTGAATACGCGACCTGGAGTTTGGCATTGACCAATAGAACCAGGAGCACGGTGAGACAGTGAGTTACCGTGAGTCATATCTTGAGTAGAGAAGTTCCAACGCTTAACAGCGCCTTGGAAGCCTTTACCTTTAGATGTACCAGTAACGTCAACTTTTTTAACGTCATTGAATAGTTCTACGTTTAGCTCAGCGCCAACTTCAAACTCTTCACCGTTTTCTAAACGGAATTCCCAAAGACCGCGACCAGCTTCAACACCAGCTTTAGCAAAGTGACCTGCTTCAGCTTTGTTTACACGGCTAGCTTTTTTCTCACCAGCAGTAACTTGGATTGCTGCGTAGCCGTCAGTTTCTACAGAGCGAACCTGTGAAACGCGGTTGTTTTCTACTTCAACAACTGTTACTGGGATAGAAACGCCTTCTTCGGTAAATACGCGGGTCATACCCACTTTACGTCCGACTAGACCAATCATTCTTCTAATCTCCCTTAACCTAGCTGATTTGAACATCTACACCAGCAGCAAGATCTAGACGCATAAGAGCATCAACAGTCTTGTCAGTTGGTTCTACGATGTCGATCAAACGCTTGTGAGTACGGATTTCGTACTGGTCACGCGCGTCTTTGTTAACGTGTGGAGAGATAAGAACAGTGAAACGCTCTTTGCGAGTAGGTAGTGGGATAGGACCACGAACCTGTGCGCCGGTACGTTTTGCTGTTTCAACGATTTCCGCAGTTGAAGCGTCGATTAGTTTATAATCGAAAGCTTTTAGGCGGATACGAATACGTTGGTTCTGCATGAGACAGAGCTCCAATTAATAATTAAATACACAAACAATATCGCCACTCACGCTTAAAAACTTAAGGGAATGCCGATTGATTTATGTGAAACCGTAGCCTCCAAAATCAGGAAGCGTTGTCAGCTAATTTTCTATTAACTTGTAGCTTTCGCTATCTTATTAATTGTATTAACCGCGAACATAAGCGGAGTATACGTTACCCAGATAAAATCTGGCTCCTCGTTGCTAATTGGTTCACAACTGACTAAGTCAGTGCGAGGCATTATACAGATCACAGATTGGGATGCAAGACGTGAGTGAAAAATAATCGGATATTAGCTGTCAGCTTCTATATAAACGCAAAAAGGGAAGCCGAAGCTCCCCTTTTCAGATGCAGTTCCTCAAAGGAGGAAGTGTGCAAGATTCAACTAAATATTAGTCGAAGATCTTAGCTACAACACCAGCACCTACAGTACGGCCACCTTCACGGATTGCGAAGCGTAGACCTTCATCCATAGCGATTGGAGCGATTAGCTCAACTTTCATTTGGATGTTGTCACCAGGCATTACCATTTCTACGCCTTCTGGTAGAGAGATA